>CAWBHD010000015.1:0-166041 GCA_963788605.1 uncultured Acidobacteriota bacterium
GAAGAAGATGGGCACGTATCGACGGCTGTACGAGTTACAGTTTGCGGAAGCGGAGCCCAATGTGAGGGTGCTTTAGAAAGATGTGCAGCTTCCGATTTTCGGATTCTTGTTGAGAATGGTTAGCAGTCGCGTGCAACTCTTATGTCCATCCGCTCCATGACCGGGTTCGCGCAGGTGAAGGGACTGGTCAACGGCCAGCTCGGTTTCACGTTGTCGCTCAAATCGGTAAATCACCGGTTTCTGGACATTCATTTCCGCATCCCGTCCAACAGCGATGATCTGGAAATGAAGCTGCGGCGCCGACTCAAGGAGAAGATGGCTCGCGGCCACGTCGAGCTAACCCTGAACCTGGAACGCAGCGCGAGCGAGGGCTTTTCGCTCAATCGGGAGTTGGTCGGCGGTTACGTTCAGGCATTTCGCGTGGCCGCGGCGGAATTCGGGCTAGCCGCGGAACCGGACCTCAACGCAATCCTTCGCATGCCCGGCGCCCTCGAAGCGGAAGCATTGCCGGTGGACGACAGTGTGGAATCCGCAGTCCTCTCCAAGATGGAGGAAGCCCTTGGCCTGCTGAACCAGATGCGCGAAGAAGAAGGGCGAGGCACGGAGCGTGAATTACGGCAGCGCATGAGTCAGGTTCAGGAAGCGCGTGAGGGGGTGGAAAAACACCGCCAGTCGGCGCTGCACGTCTATGCCGAGCGTTTGAAGACGCGCCTGCAGGAGTTGATGGGATCGCAATTCGAACCAGCACGCATTCTGCAGGAAGCGGCGCTGCTGGTCGATCGCAGTGACATTCAGGAAGAGCTGGTACGCCTCGATCAACATGTGAAACATCTTCTGAGTCTGCTCGACCAGGGCGGAGAAGTGGGTAAGAAGCTGGATTTTCTCTTGCAGGAGATGAATCGTGAGGCCAACACCCTGCTTTCCAAGACCTCTGGATTGGCGGGTGAGGCCTTGAAAATCACCGAACTCGGACTATCCATGAAAGCCGATATCGAAAAAGCTCGCGAACAGGTGCAGAACCTCGAATGACCTGCGTATATATAATCTCGGCCCCCTCGGGTTCGGGCAAATCGACCCTGGTTGATAAAGCCCGGGAGATCGTTCCCGAACTTGACTTCTCTATTTCC
Organism: uncultured Acidobacteriota bacterium; assembly: GCA_963788605.1. Classification (GTDB taxonomy): domain Bacteria; phylum Acidobacteriota; class Terriglobia; order Terriglobales; family Acidobacteriaceae; genus JABDBE01. The sequence goes on from CAWBHD010000015.1 coordinate 1,128, forward strand.
TACACCACCCGGCCGCCGCGCGGGACGGAGCAGAATGGACATGAATATTTTTTCGTGTCGCGCGAGGAATTCCAGGAAATGATTCAGCGAGACGAATTTCTGGAATACGCGGATGTTTTCGGCAACTACTACGGCACGGCCAGGCGTGTCCTCCTGCAAGCTCAGATGCGCGGCCATGACCTTCTGCTCGACATTGACGTACAGGGCGCGGAGCAGATCAAGCACAAGCTTCCCCAAGCGGTGAGCATATTTATCATGCCGCCGGATCGCAAGACTTTGGAGTCTCGCCTGCGAAAGCGCAGCCTGGATGCCGAGGAAGTGATCCAGCGCCGGTTGGTCACGGCCAGTCGTGAGATTGAGAATTACGAGAAATACGACTATATTCTGGTTAACGACCGTCTGGACGAATCCATCGAAGCGCTGATGGCGATTCTCCTTACGGAACGTCTGAATCGCTCCGGAGTTCCACCTTCCGCTGACGATGCAGCCACACTGGCCAAAGCCGAACGCTGCCGTCTGGGCAACATTCGGGAGCGCCTGCAACCGATTTTGGCCTCGTTTGCGACCGCCGCTACATCGGGCGGGCGCTAGCCACATAGGGAGAAAACGATGAAGTTGATTGAAGGGTTCGACAGCAACTATCGATACATTCTGGTAGCCGCTCGGCGCGCACGGCAATTACAAGGCGGTGCGCCGCCGGTAATCGACACTCACTCCCGCAAACCCTGCCGCATTGCGCAAGATGAAATCAAGGCGGGCAAGGTGAAGTGGGTGATCCCGGAAACACCGAAGTCCGCCGCCGAAGTAGTCAGTGAAATGCTCGACAAGGCACTCGCGCAAGAGTAAGAACTTGCAGTTTGCAATTGCTGACGCCGATCATCGGGCCGACTGCGCGCACGGGACAATTGGAAATTGGCAACTATGAAAATCGCTCTGGGTGTCAGCGGCGGGATTGCAGCCTACAAAGCGGCGGAAATAGTCCGCTTGCTGCAGGATCGCGGCATCCGCGTTCAAGTCGTCATGACCCATGCTGCCCAGGAATTTGTCCGGCCCCTTACCTTCGCTGCGCTCTCCGGTGAAAAGGTTATCACCGACATGTTCAGCACAGGCCCGAACGAGGCGCCAAACATTGATTCCGCAGTCGAGCATATTGCCGTGGCTCAATCAATCGACGCTTTGCTGATCGCGCCTGCAACCGCTGACATTCTTGCGAAATTCGCCCAAGGCTTTGCCACCGATTTTCTCAGCACCCTCTATCTCGCCACCACAGCGCCGGTCATTGTCGCTCCCGCCATGAACGTCAACATGTGGGATCATCCGGCCACGCAGGCGAATCTTCAGATTCTGCAGAAGCGCGGGGTGACGGTCGTCGAGCCGGGCACTGGATACTTGGCCTGCGGGATGACGGGCCCGGGCCGCCTGGCAGACAACGAGGCAATCGTAGCCGCCACACTCGCAGCCCTCGGGGCCTCGCAGGAATTGGCCGGCGAAACCGTTTTGATCACCGCTGGCCCGACGCGGGAGAAGATTGACCCGGTGCGTTACCTCACCAACCGTTCCAGTGGCCGGATGGGATACGCGTTGGCCGAGGCCGCACTCCGGCGAGGAGCGCGCGTATTGCTGGTGAGTGGTCCGGCCTCGCTCACTCCCCCAGCCGCGGCTGAAGTCACCCGTGTAGAGACTGCCGAGGAAATGCGGCAAGCGGTGTTGAAGTTGCTGCCGCAGGCGACGATCGTCATCAAAACCGCGGCGGTCTCGGACTACCGCCCTCGGTCTCTGGCACCTCAAAAGATCAAGCGCAGCGGCCCCATGACGCTCGAACTAGAACCGACGGTGGACATCCTGGGCGAGATCGCGCGCAACAAGCAGTCGCAACTCGTCGTTGGTTTTGCCGCAGAGACCCAGAACGCCCTCGAAAACGCGCGCAAGAAGCTGGCATCGAAATCGCTCGACGCCATCGTGGTCAACGATGTCTCCCGCGAGGGTGTAGGCTTCGACTCCGACCGCAACGCCGTAACCATCATCACGCAACACGATGTCGTGGAAGTTCCAGAAACCAGCAAATGGGAAGTCGCGCAACGCGTGCTGGATCAAGTAATAAAGCTGCGCGATCGCAAACCCGCTCTTAAAGCTTAGTTGCTCGCTGAGAACTGGTATCTGAGAACCGGCAACTGGTTTCTTCATGCCTGAGATCCTTGATCCGCAACTTAAGCGCGACCTGTCGGAACGCATCCGCTACTACAACGAAATGGGCATCTACGATTTCTACCGGCGCAACCCGGTTGACGATATTCCGCTTGCGACAACTCCCGAAATCCACCCAGAACAGCGAGACCTGATGACGCCAAGAGCCAAAGCTGCAGTTACCGCGCCGCTTGTGACTGAAACGGAACTTTTCGAGATAGCGAACCCAAGGTCGGAGTCAGGGGTGACGGATCCAGTCCAGGCTTTGCGGCTCATACGCGAGGATATTGGGGATTGCACGCGCTGCCGCCTGCACAAACAGGGACGCAAGCAGATCGTCTTCGGCGTTGGCAATCCGAAAGCCGAACTGATGTTTATCGGTGAGGCTCCAGGCGCGGATGAAGACCAGCAGGGCGAACCCTTCGTGGGGCGTGCCGGACAGTTGCTCAACAACATGATCAAGGCCATGGGCCTGCAGCGCGAAGATGTCTATATCGCAAACATCATAAAGTGCCGTCCACCGGGAAACCGAACCCCGGAGCGAGATGAGTGCGAGACCTGCTCTCCGTTTCTGATGCGGCAGATCGCGACCCTCAAGCCGAAGGCGATCGTAGCGCTGGGCGCGGTGGCCGCGAAAACGCTCTTGGCGATCAACGCGCCAATGTCCGAGTTTCGCGGGCGCTGGTTCGATTTCCGCGGTACCAAGCTTGCCGTCACCTATCACCCCGCATTTTTGCTGCGCGATCCGCGGCAGAAGAAAGAAACGTGGAAAGACTTGCAGATGGTGATGAAGGAATTGGGAATGGCGATACCCGCGAAGGGCGCAGAGTAGCTAAAAACCTTCGTCTTGAGTGTTACAGCCGGAATGGCGCGGCCAACAGTCTCGCCGGCAGCATCACAGCCGCCCACACCAACTCCAACACGCCGTGCACCGCAATTCCGATCAGCCGGAAGGGCAGGAGCAGCAGCCACACCAAAGGATATAAAACCAGCGCGAGCAGAGCCAGCGGCCAGCACAACACGAACAGCATGCACCAGAGAAGGAAAGTGAACATAGCGGGCTCTCCTTTGTTGTCTAGTGTAATTTACGAAGATTCCGGCCGGAAAGTTCAATCATCAGTACTTGCCCGACTATCACACCGCAGGTGTTTCTCCAGGAAAGCCAGAGTCCGCAAGCCGGCGTCGCGCCAGATCTCTCCGCTGAAGCCATGCCCTGCTCCGGAGTAAATCTGCATCTCGTAGGCGACTTGTTTCCTCTCAAGGATTTGCTGCAAGTGGTACGCCTCTTCGACAGGAACGGTCTTATCCTCCTCACCATGCAGGATCAGCACCGGGCAGAGCCGCCGCGTGAACAGCTTCATCTCTTTCGGCATGCCACCAAAGAACTCCACCACGGCGTGGATGCGTGAATCGATGGCAGAGGCCGACAGCGCGAGGTACGCGCCCAGAGAAAATCCCAACAATCCAATGCGTTCAGAATCGACTTGCGGCTGGCGGGCCACGAAGCTGACGGCGTCCCACAAGGTCTTCATCCAGACGGGGAAGTGCAGAAAGATCGTTTGCAGGCCATCGATCTCTACCGTGCCCGTCCGGTCGAAATAGCGCAGCACGTAGACGGCGAAACCCTGCTCGGCCAGAAGACGCGCCGGTTCGGCCATTGAAGCGTGTCCGCCTCCTGAGCCGTGCAGACCAATGACGGCAGGAAAGCGCCGTCCGTCAGCATCAGGCAGAAAGCAGTCCAAGCGAACGTCTTTGTCGCCGCTCTGGAATGAAAGTTGAGTTTGACTGATGGAGAACATGAGAAAAAGTATTCAGCACTCAGTCGAAGGCGACGTTTTGGCTGATGCTGAGTGCTAAGTGCTGACCGCCCGCTCAACCCCAGATAACTTCGCGAGCGATTCTCCATACGGCGCCCGCGCGATTCCTCGTTCGGTCACAATCGCGGTCACATACTTCGCGGGGGTGACGTCGAATGCGGGATTTTCCACCTGCACTCCGTCGGGTGTCATCTGCTTGCCTGCGATGTGAGTGACTTCTTGCCCGTTACGTTGTTCGATGGGAATCTTGCTGCCGTCCGGGGTTTGCAAATCGATGGTCGACAAAGGCGCCGCCACGTAGAAAGGGATGTCATGCTCTTTCGCCAGCACGGCGACGGAATAAGTCCCGATCTTATTCGCCACATCGCCATTGGCCGCTATGCGATCCGCGCCCACGACGATCGCTCCGATCTTGCCTTGCTTCATGATCGAGCCCGCCATATTGTCAGAAATTACGGTCGTGGGAATTCCGTCCTTCATCAGCTCCCATGCAGTCAGCCGCGAGCCCTGCAGAAAAGGGCGGGTCTCGTCGGCGTAAACGTGAATCTTCTTACCCTGCTCGACTGCGGCGCGAATCACTCCCAGCGCCGTGCCATACCCGCAAGTCGCGAGCGCTCCCGCATTGCAGTGGGTGAGAACGCCGCCACTGGCGGGCATAAGCGTTGCGCCGTAGCGTCCCATAGCCTGATTGGCGGCGATATCTTCAGCGTGCATGCGCTGCGCTTCCTCAATCAGTGCTTGCCTGATCTGGGGCAGCGGACGCACTCTGAGCAACTCAAACTTGTCCCGCATGCGGCGAATGGCCCAGAAAAGATTCACTGCGGTCGGGCGCGTCTTTCCGATCACATCGCAGATCTGGTCGAACTCCCGTTTCAGGTCACCCCCAGTCTCCGCTTTCGAGTTCTTCATTCCCAGAGCAATGCCCATAGCCGCAGCCACGCCAATCGCAGGCGCGCCCCGCACCACCATGTTGCGGATGACGTCGGCAACCTGCTCGTAGGTCTTGCAGGTCACGTAGGTTTCTTCAGTGGGCAGCTTGGTCTGATCGATGAAGCGTACGCCCTTGTCGGTCCATTCGAGGGTTTGAATCATAAATTGAGTGATCAAGTCATTGAGTGATTGAGCCATTCAAAACCACGGACTCACTCAATGGCTCACTTCTAGGTTCTGTGTACTTCACAGCGGTTCCGCGGCAGTTGGTCACGGCGGGCCTGCCGCACAATTCGCAAGTGGCGGCAATCGCAAAGATCGGCGGGGTCATCTCGCCGGTCTGCTCCATATGCTCTTTCCGAACATCCGCTGCCGTGAATATCGAAACAAACGGCGCAGGCTTGGCGGCTTTCTCCACACTCAAACGCCCGTTCGCCTCCTCGCGTTCTACCAGGCACATCACGCCGACGATCTCGAATCTAAATTCGCGTGCCGCTTCGATCGCCTGAACCGTGGAAGCGCCGGTGGTGCAGACATCGTCCACGATCACCACACGCGCGCCCTTCTCTTGAAAGCCTTCAATCCGCCGTCCGGTCCCATGCTGCTTTTCAGCTTTACGGACGAGGAAACCATGGATTTCTCCGCTGGTCACCGCGACTGCCACCACCACCGGATCCGCGCCCATGGTCAGGCCACCGATCGCCTGCGGCCGCCATCCGCGCTTCTGAATTTCCTCGAGGAAAACCTGGCCGGTCAGCTGCGAGCCGCGCGCGTCTAAAGTCGTGGTTCGGCAATCGATGTAATAGTCGCTGGTGGCGCCGGATGAGAGCTTGAACTCTCCCAAACGAAAAGACTTCGTTGCCAGCAGATGCAGAAGTTTCTGACGTGCGAAAGACATGAAAATCTAAGATAGCACGCTTGCTATATTTCGGTGGACAGGCAAAGACACCCGTTCTCCACGGACGGTTACTGATTCAACCTCTCCAGGTGCCGGAATCCGCCCGTGGCTGCGAATGTTATGGCGGTAAGCGTTGAATTGTAAGCAACGTGAACCAGAAAACTGGCCGCTACCGAGTGCGAAACAGCCCGCACCAGGGTAAGAACCACTCCCACAAGAAATATTATGAGAATCGGCCCCCACGCAAATCCGAGTTGCATCGCATGCAGCAGTCCGAACCCCAGGGCAGTGAAGAACACTCCTATCCTCACGCCCAAGCGCCGGGCCAACACGGGGTAGAGAAATCCCCGAAAGAAAAGTTCTTCCATGAGTGGCCCCAAACTGATCGCAAAAAGCGACGTCAGATAAGCCTCCATCTGATGTGTAAAGAACTGGTCGAACGGCACTTTCTTAGGAATCGGCAGGAAATGAGAGATGCCAGTAAGGGCAAATAAAAGCAGAACACCAAGGCCGAGCAGGCCCAGCACTTCAGGAGTCCCATGTTTGGGCCAATTCCACCCTATCGCCTTTACAAAACTGACATGATATTTCCCCTCGATTAGAACCATCATGAAGAAAAGTACGGCAACATACGCGAGGAATTCCGAGATGAGCGCTAACAGAGGCTTCTGCGCGAGTTCAACCCAAGGCAGTCCGTGGTAGATAAATCTTTGTGCGGCGGCGGCGACTGCGAATAAAAGGACGAACGGCGTGACAAACATCAAGACCGCAATCTGCAGCACATCCCACCCGCTCCACTCAGGGTTTTCGGAGGGAACCACAGTCAACGGCGTCGGTTGCTCGACCGGCAACAAGCCGGGCTCTGACCACGGATTTTGAGGTGAGGACACGCGAGTCGACGCAGGGACATTTTCAATTTACACGAAAAAGAAATTCAGCGCAGACGACTCTTAGCATTGCTCGTGCAGACTGTGCCCTGGGATCCCCCGCGCGGCGCCCCGCGGGCTCCTGGTTAGGAGGAACGCATAGGAGGCGCATACACCAGACCGCAATGACTTGAGCTTGTCGCAAAAACAAAACCGCCGGCCCCTTGCAGGACCGACGGCTGTTTTTACTGCTAACTCGTGACTAGGTCTGGATGATTCGCGGAGTGATGAAGAAAATCAGCTCCTGGTTCGAAGTGCTGACCGTGGTGTGTTTGAACAGGTTGCCCAGCCAGGGAATGTTGCCCAGCAGTGGAACCTGGGACACGTTGATCGAGTTGTTGGTCTGAATGACGCCGCCGATCACCACCGTACCGCCGTCGGTGACCAGAACTTGGGTGGTCGCCTGCTGCGTGATCAGGGTCGGGTTGCCGTTGATGGTGCGCCCGAAGTCTGGCGTCGTGTTTTCAACGTCCACATTCAGGAAGATCGTCCCTTCAGAAGTGATCTGGGGAATCACAGTCAGCCGCAGGAAGGCATCGACGTAGGTTACGGTCGGCGGGCCGCCCAACTGCGCCTGAGTTACGATGGGCACGCGCACGCCCTGGCGAACCAGAGCCTGGATATTGTTTTGCGTGACCACTCGCGGACGGGACAGAATCTTCAGCAACCCGCGCGATTCAGCCATGCTCAGGATTGCATCGATCCGGACCGCGGTGCTGGCATTCAGGAACGAAAAGCCACTGGTGGGACTGGTAGGCGCCAAGTTCGAGAACAGCGGGATCTGAACGCCCGTGGTTCCCGTCGGAGCCGTGCTGCCCACGATCGAGTAGTTCGGAATAATGCCAAAGGTTGAGGTGGGCGTGGTGCCGACCGCCGATACGCCACCCACTGTAGTCGATGCATTGCCCCAGCCGAATGCAAGCTGGGTGCCGATTTCACGCGCGAAGCTGCGGGTTGCAGCGACTACGCGTGCTTCAATTTCGACTTCCTGCGTCTTGCGGTCAAGTTGCGTGAGCAGGCGATCGATGTTCGGCATCACCGCCGGAATGTCAGAGATGATGACCGCGTTGGTCCGTTCATCCGCGACTACATCGCCGCGCTGCGACAGGAACTTTTTCAGGGTCGGGATGACGTCTTTGGAGTGAGCATAGCTCAGGAAACGAGTAACCGTCTGCTTGTCGACGGCCAGTGCTTCGGCTTCCTGCTCCGCCCGCCGGGACTCGGCTTCATGGCGCAGCGTTTCCACGGTCGCGACTCGCAGGACGTTGCCGTCAAGCTGCCGGGCCAGATCGTTGTTCTTGAGAACGATGTCGAGCGCCTGATCCCACGGCACGTCATCGAGCACGATGGTCAGTGCGCCCTTAACGTTGGGATCGAGCACGACGTTCAGGCCGCTGATTTCGTGAATCAGGCGGAAGAAATCTTTCAGGTCGACATCTTTCAGGTTCACCGAAATCGGCTCTCCGGTGTACTTGGGAGCGGTAATCGGAGTGACCAGGTGGCTCTCGCCTTTTTGCTCGGCTGCAAGGTTCACGGCCGGCTGGATGGGCTGAGTAGTTGCCGCCTGTTCCGCCTGAGGCTGGATGGCAGCGCTCGGCATCGGCAGTAAATTGCCTTCGGGCTTGTCTACAAATTTTGCCGCCGCGCCGGCTGCGCGGGCTGTGGGCGCAGTTGCATCAGCAGCAGTCTGCTCGGCCGCACTCTTCTGCTGATAAGAAGGTTCTACGAACACAAAGTCGTTCGCGGAAGCGGACTTCTTGTCATCAGCTTTCCCGGAGACCGGAACTGTTGCCACGGAAGCTGGTTTGCTCACCGCGACTTCAGTCTTGGCCGGGGCTGGTGCAATCACCGCAGCCGTCGCCAGCAGTTTCGCCGGCGCCGCTGCCTTCGCCACCGTCTTCACCGCAGCCGGGTGAAGCTTGACAATGATTCTGTTTTCGCCACCGGGGAGCAGTTCGTACTGGCATGCCTGCACCAGGTCGATCACTACGCTGGTGGTCGGCGGCAAATGGCCATCGGTGCCAATGCGCACGCCTTTCACGCCGTCACTGCCCACGTTAATGTGGTTCTGGACGGTGGCTGCCACGGTATTGGGCAGGGTCACCAGGAGACGGGCGGGTGAGTCCAACGCGCTGACTTTGGGTGTCACTTGTCCGCGGGCGGTGATCTCCACGCTGATTCCGTCGTCCGCGTGCATCACTTCCACCTTTTGTATGGTGGCACGTGTGTCCGCGCCTGTGCTCGTGCTCTGAGTCTCAGCGCCCGCAATCAGCGCCAGAATCAGCAGCGGTAGCAAAACAGCCAGCAGTTGCTTTCGCATTTCCCTTCTCCCCACGGGCGCGCGTTTTGCTCGCCTCGTGATCTGTATCTCAAATTCGTTGCACCGGACTGAACCGGCCGCTTCTACCCGGCGTTAAACCGCCGGAGTGGAAATCTTCTTGGTCACTTCCCGGGTAAACGACTTGCCTAACTTATCCTGCATCGTCTCCTTGAAGACGATCGAGTCGCCCGTGATCTTCACCACATATCCGTTGAACACGGGATCGTTCTCACGCAGGAAGTATGCCTTGTTCATGGCGTTGACCACGACCGCGATCATGCCTGCATCCGATTTCACGATGCCTTGCAGGGCGATCTGATCAACTGCCAGACAGCGCTTGCCAGTGCTGCATCCCGAACCGCCCATGCTGTGGTTCACCACCGGGCTCAGAAATGGATCGCGGCGGCCACCGGCCATGCTGATCGACTTGTGTTCGTCCTTCTTGGGATCCGGATTCTTCTTGTCTTCGACCGCAACCGTCGATTTCGCTTCCGGCTTATTCACCGACACGGCAGTGGTCTTCTTCTTGGTCTTAGGCTTGGCCGGATCGCTCTTCGCTACGGCAGGTTTCGTCGTGGCTGCAGGAGGGGCGAACGGAGAAGCCTTCGCGGCTGGAGCTGATTTCTGGCTCGCAGCGGAGGTTGGCTGTTTGCTCACAGGCGCGCTCGCTGCTTTGTTGGCAGCCTGCGCTTGCGATGCGGACTGGGCCGCAGCAGGCTTTGTGGCGCTCGACGTCTGCGAAGTCGCACTCTGGGCGTGTGACGGCGGCAACGCAGCGTTGATGTCGGATGTCTTCTGCTGCTGCACCACAGTCAGTTTCGCCTTGGTCGTATCGATGATGCTGGGGTTCTGCCCAACGGCAGTTCCCAGCCCCATTCCGAGAATCAGAATTCCAGTCGCGAGCTTCATAGGCCTCCCTTGCCTTTGACCGGTGCACCGGCGGGCGGCGCCAGGTCATGGCTGAAGAATGTCGTCGCTTCGCAGGTAGCCACAATGGTCTCGTTGGGCGCGTACTGATAAGTATGTTTCGCCTTGGCCTCGCTTGGCCGCTTGGTGTTCGCGATCAGCAGACCGGACATGTTGACGATCCGCTCCAGCTTTCCTACGCGATCGAAAAAGTTCAGCACCGAGTAATATGGCCCGTCCAACTCGACTTCAAACGGCATCTCGGTATAGAACTCGCGAGTCGACACCGGCTTGGCGGTGTAGCGCCGAATTTCGATTCCCGCCTTCAGAGCCTCGGCGTCCAGCATCTTGATGAAGCCGTCCACTTCCTTCTCGTCCGGCACGATGCGGCGCTCGATCTCCAGTTGCTGTTTCAAATTCGCCAGTTGCCGTTCCATGTCCTTGAGCTTGGGGGCATAGGACTCGAGTTCGGCATTCTCGCGCAGCTTCGATTCCAGCGCGGTTTGCGCCTGATCATTCGCCGCCCGCTGCGACTTGAACAACGTGAAATGCAATGCGGCGGTGATCAGCGCTGCCCCAAACACCAGGGCCGCCCACTGCTTAAGACCCGACAATTCGCTGAAGTTCCCCATAGTCTCCCGCCTTTAGGACTTTGCTTTTTCGCAGGTCAGAGTGAATTGAAATGCCTGCATTTCTTTGTACGTGTCGTCCTGAAACGTTTCTTTGATCTCGATATTCTTGAAGTAGCCGGTCTTCTGGAGATTCAGGATCAACGCAGCCACGGCATCCGTGCTCAGCGCCATGCCTTGAATATCGACGCTGCCGCCCTGATCTTTCATGGTGTCAAGCCACACCGCCTCGGTGCCGTTGATGGTGTCACCGATGGTGTTGAGCAGGTTCACCGGGCCGGATTGTCCGGCGCGCAGCTGATCGATCACATCCACGCGACGCTTGTAGCTGTCCGCCTGGCGCTGCCGTTCGAGATAACGTTGCTTCACCTCGGCCAGTTCGCGGTTTCTCTGCTCCGCGACCACCATCTTGGCGGCAATGTGCTGTTTCTCTTTGTCCAGGCGATACCAGTACACGAGATTCAGGGTTGCAGCCAGCGTCAGCACCAGCAATACTTTCAGTTTCGGTGAGCCGACCTCGCCCATCTCCATGACAGCCGCGGCCGAAGCTGCGGCCCGTTTATTTTTCGGTCTCGGTGCTCCCAGCAGGTTGATTCGGATCATAGGTTTTCAAAACTCCTTAAGGCCAAACCCACCGCAACCGCCAACTGGCCAGCGTTCTGCTCGATCAATTCCACACCCGGTCCCTCGAGCGGCGGGGCGATCTTCTGAAACGGATTGAAGATCTCCACCGGCAGCGAAAACTCCTGGCGCAACGCCTCGATCAACCCGGGAACTTTCGAGGAACCGCCCGCCAGATAAATCTTCTCGATGTGCTCGCCCGCTGCGCTGGCCCGGAAGAAGTCGAACGTCTTCTGGATTTCCAGCACGATGATCTCGGTCACTTGCTGCAGGATCGGCGTTTTCGCGTCCTCGCTCACCGTGCCAACCTTGTTGCCCAGCTTCAGCGACTCGGCGTCGTCGAAGCTCAAATCCAGCTCTTTCTGCAGCGAATCCGTGTACTGATGCCCGCCCACGCTGACGTCGCGCGGGAACAGCGGTGTGGTGCCTTTCACGATGTTGATGTTCATCACGCTCGCGCCCAGGTTCAGCAGAGCCACCACCTGGCCCGGCGCCGGTTCATAGTTGAACTCGTAGCAGTTCTGCAATGCCAGGGCATCGATGTCCACAATAGCCGGAGTCTTGCCCGCCATCGAGAGTACGTTGGTGTAGTTCAGGATCTTGTCCTTCTTGACGGCCACCAGTAGCACGTCCATCTGCGGGTTGCCGGCATCTTCGGAAAGAATCTGGTAGTCGAGGTTCACATCCGCCAGATCGAAGGGAATGTGCTGCGCCGCTTCTTTCTGAATGGTCTCGGCCAGTTCCTGATCGCTCATCGAGGGCAGCGAGATCTTTTTCACGATCACCGAGTGTCCGCTCACCGCCGTAGCCACACTCTTGGTCTTGATCTGATTGTCGGTAAACAGCTTGGAGATCGCGCTCGATACCGTACCCGAGTCCACGATCATGGAATCCACGACGATATCCGGAGCCAGCGGCTCCAGGCCCAGGTGCGCCACTTCAATCCCGTTGCGCCCCTTCCTCAGCTCGACTGCCTTAATGCTCGAGGACCCCACGTCCAGGCCAACAATCGTTTTCGATCCGAATCCAAACATGTGCCCGCCTTTACTGTTGCCCGGCAGCTTTGGCAGCCGCCTTCGGTTTCGTCCTGCTCTTCGCTTCCATCTGGCTGGACTTCTCTTCCATCCACTGGTCAAGCTTCGATTTCTTGAAGCGCCAGCGGTTGCCCAGCTTGAAAGCGGGAATCTTCTGTTCCCCCACGTACTTATAAAGCGTGTCCGGACTCACTCCCAGGTACTGCGACGCCTGGCGAATATTCATCACTTCCCGCGAGTCGGCCATAGTTTCTGAACCTTTTTCCACTCAACTGAAGCCCTTGCCGCATGCTGCCACCAGCTTCCGTTGGTGAGAATTCCTCGTACAAAATGCCTTCGAGTGAATTCAGGTGTCCCGAGCATATATCAGCCCTGAATGAACAAGAGCTGAAGGCCAATCTCCGAGAATTACCGTGTTTTATGCCTGTTTTCTGGAAAGTAACCTTGAGGGGGATGGGATGTGGATCTATATATGGTATTCGACTGTTGCCTTGGCACAATATGAAGTAGTGCCCATGGACAGGACGCTACCCTATCGCTGGAACGGTAACTAAAGGACTAGAGACGGTACTAAGGTCGTGGCACAGGCGGAGAAACGCGCGGATCTTGCCCGCAAACAGCGAAACCAACCGGACGAGGCCCACAATCTCGGCTGCAAAAGGTATGGGCACGGCTGTTCACCTGGAGACCTGGCGTAGTGGCCGCACAGGAGTTTCGGATTGTATAGTGCTGATCATGACTCCGATGAGACGCGCAGTGTGCATTTTTCTAGGCTTGGCTGTGTTCGGCCCACTCTTCCCACTTTCCGTAACTGCTGCCGCCGCGAACGACCAGACCATTCTTTCGCGCACTGCGGAAATCGATGGGGTTCAACTCCACTATCTGACCGCTGGCCATGGTGCACCGCTGATCCTGCTGCACGGCTATGCGGAGACTTCGCTCATGTGGAAACCGATCATGCCTGCGCTGGCCGAGCGATTTACGGTGTTCGCGCCGGACTTGCCGGGAATCGGAGACTCGGCGATCCCGGAGAACGGTCTGGATATGAAGACAGCCGCGATTCGCATTCATTTGCTCGCCCGTTCGCTTGGCGTCGAGAAGGCCAGGGTAGTCGGGCACGATATCGGCCTGATGGTCGCCTATGCCTACGCGGCGCAGTTTCCTGCAGAAGTTGAGAAACTCGTTGTAATGGATGCCTTCCTTCCCGGCGTCAGCGGCTGGGAAGCTGTCTACAACAACCCGGGGCTCTGGCATTTCCGCTTCAACGGGCCGACTCCCGAAGTTTTAGTGCAAGGCCGCGAGCGCATCTACTTCGAATACTATTGGAATGACTTCGCCGCCGATAAGACCCGTTCGCTTCCCGAAGCCGATCGGAGTGCCTATACCGCAGCCTACGCCCGGCCCGGACGCATGCGAGCGGGTTGGGGCTACTTCGTTTCATTCCCGCAGGCCGCGAAGGATTTCGCGCAACTCTCTCAGACCAGGTTGACCATGCCCGTCCTTTCGATCGGGGGTGAGAAGTCGCTGGGAGTTGTGCTGGGACAACAGATGAAGCTGGTAGCTTCGGATGTGACCGTCGTGGTTCTGAAGAATACCGGACATTGGATTCTGGAAGAAAATCCAAAAGAAACAACCGAAGCGCTGCTGAAATTCCTCTGATCTCGGGCAGGCGCCACTTCTGCAACCCAGGCGGAATGCTGTAGTCTATTGGACTCTCACTGGAGGAACCGTTGCGTTATCTCGATCGTCTGCAACCGCTGCCGCTTCTCGTTTTGCGGGTTGTGCTGGGCGCCGTCATGATTGGCCACGGCTATGGCAAAGTATTTGGTGGTCTCCCGCATTTCGCGCAATTTATCAGCAGTCTCGGATTGCCGGTCTGGCTGGCCTATGTTTCCGCAGTCACGGAATTCTTCGGAGGCATCCTGGTGATCGCCGGGTTGTTCACCCGGTGCGTCTCGCTGGCCATTCTGATCGATCTGAGCGTGGTCATCTGGAAGGCGCATTGGAAGAATGGGTTTATGGGCAAAGGAGGGTATGAATTTCCTTTGGCTGTGGCTGCGATCGCCTTCGCGCTCATATTTCTCGGTGCAGGCCCCATCGCATTTGATAGCATCCGCAAGGGCGGCGGTCGTGGCAGGACAAGATCGAAGCCCGCCTGACAACTAATTCAACTCTGGAGGTGAAACCATGAGTCTCGGCAAACGTGCAGTCGCAGAATTCTTCGGAACCTTCTGGCTGGTATTCGGTGGATGCGGCGCCGCTGTTCTGGCGGCCGGTTTTCCCGCTGTAGGGATTGGATTCCTCGGTGTGGCCCTGGCCTTTGGCCTGACTGTCCTCACCATGGCGTTCGCCATCGGACACATCTCGGGATGCCATCTGAATCCCGCCGTCAGCGCGGGGCTAGTGGTCGGGAAGCGATTTCCCGCTTCCGAGTTGCTCCCGTATGTCGTTGCCCAAGTCCTGGGTGCGGTCGCCGCCGCGGGAGTTCTCTACGTGATCGCCAGTGGACAAGCTAGCTTTGACGTGAGCAACGGATTCGCCTCCAACGGATACGGCGTGCATTCTCCCGGCGGCTATTCTCTGCTGGCCGGCTTCGTTGCCGAGGTTGTGTTGACCGCGTTCTTCCTGATGGTGATCATGGGAGCCACCGACAGTCGCGCCCCCAAAGGTTTTGCCCCCATCGCTATCGGCCTGTGCCTGACCTTGATTCACTTAGTCGGTATTCCCGTGACCAACACTTCAGTCAATCCCGCGCGCAGCACCGGACCGGCCATCTTTGTCGGCGGGTGGGCCTTGCGGCAGCTCTGGCTGTTCTGGGTCGCGCCCCTCATCGGCGGAGCGCTCGGCGGCGGGATCTACCGGGCTCTGTTCAGCGAGCCTTGACATGCTGAATTGACGGCCGTGCGCCACGGGCAAGGATCAGCGATCAGGCCTCGACGGAAACGTTTATTTGAATGGCGAACCGGGTTGACATAATCGTGGACCTTGCCGCGTAGCTGTTGCGGATAGTGCGTGAATCGCCTAATTCAGCCGGGAATCGTCGGATCTGTTGCGAATGACATGATCTCAAAACTGTCGATAAATCGCCATTGCACTCAACCACTCTATTAGGTCTTTTAGTCTCGGGCCTGCGCGACCCCTTTCTCAATACGTGGGTCAGGCAGCAGCCAAATGATGGCGACGATAACGTAGCAGACTCCGGCAAACCAGGGCTTTGCGAACGCAAGCGGAATTGCTGCTGCGTAGATTGCAATGGAAATTTTTCCCTTCCTGTCGCGTCCAATAGACATTGCCAAAGTTGAGCCTTGTCCATGAAGGTTGATGAGGGCCCTCGTGAGTATGAAATATGCGATACCAGCCAACAGCAACACAATCCCGTACACAGCAACGGGCCACGAATCGAAGTTATTCTCGCCCATCCATGCGGTCGTGAATGGAATAAGCGATAGCCAGAACAGCAGATGCAAGTTGGCCCACAAAGTTGAGCCGTTGACTCGCTGAGTTGCATGCAGCAGGTGGTGATGGTTGTTCCAGTAAATCCCGATGTAGACGAAACTCAGGACGTAAGTCAACAAGGTGGGAATCACAGGTTTTAAGGCCGCGAGACTTGATCCACGCGGTGATTTCATCTCCAACACCATGATTGTGATGATGACGGCGAGGACCCCGTCGCTGAACGCTTCAAGGCGACCTTTGTTCATCTTTCACTCTCCTTGCAGCAGACCAACGACGATTCGCACTAGCGACGTATCGACTCAGTTTTGCCTGTCGTGGTCGAGATCGCACGATTCTACAGCCCCAACTGGCGAAACATCGCCACTACAATCACAATCCCAGAATTGAATGGAAACGGTTGGCTTCTTCTTACGAAGCGCGCTTGGCTGTTCCAGTGATACGCTATTGGGCGGACCCGGATCGAGCATGCTTATAGAAATCGGACAGGTGGAGGCGATCTTCCGGTATCCCGTGAAGTCCATGGGCGGCGAACGACTCGATGCCGCCCAGCTCGGCTGGCACGGCATCGAGGGTGACAGACGCCTGGCATTGCGGCGGATTAATGACCACAGCGGGTTCCCGTGGCTCAGCGCAAGCAAGCTTCCCGAGTTGGTGCTGTTCGCTCCGCAGCGCCGTGAAAGTGGCTCTCCGGGAGATCTTCCTACGTACATTCGCACCCCAGATGGCGGAGAACTGCCGGTCTTCGGGGAGGAGTTGGCTGCGGATGTCGGACGCCGGTACGGGGCTCCGGTCGAGATGATGCAGTTCAGGAATGGCATCTTCGACGACGCGTGCATCTCCGTGATCGCCTCGGATACGGTGCGCGAGATCGGACGACTCGCAGGGATAAGCTTGGATGCGCAGAGTCTCGACGTGCGCCGATTTCGCCCGAATATTGTGGTTCGTTTACTGCGACCGGTTCCCTTCCAGGAGGACGGGTGGCTGGGCGGTGTGCTCTCATTCGGCAAGAAAGACGATGACGACGCTCCCGCCATCACCGTCACCACGCACGACGTTCGCTGCTCGATGGTGAACCTTGATCCCGACACGGCAAGTCCGGCGCCAGAAGTGCTGAAGGCGGTGGTTCGTGTGAACCAGAACAACGCGGGAATCTACGGCGCGGTCACTCGCACCGGCCGACTGGCGGTCGGGCAGACCATATTCCTTCAAGCGGCGCTGAGAGACCGGGAACGTAGTTGATCGAAACACTGGCTTGGCGAACTGCCAGCGTTTCTGATATATGATCGAACGGCATTTTGAGTCCAACCGGCTCGCTACGTTCCAAGTCTCGCATGAAACGAATCGGCAAGATTATCGGATGCATCCTGCTGGTTCTCATCGCTGCGGCCGCCGTCATCATCACCAGGACAATCGGCTGGCGCCCGATCATCGGACCTCGACATCGCGCGCTCACCGCCCGCAAATTCGAACCCACGCCGCAAGCGCTCGCGCGTGGCGAGTATCTGGTGCAGCACGTCGCGCTCTGTACCTTTTGCCACTCCGAGCACGACGTCAAAGCATCGGGCCTTCCAATCGTTGAAGGCACGCTCCTCGCCGGAACGCACTTCGAAGAGCAAGGCATGCCGGGAGATGTTTACAGTCCCAACCTGACTTCCGACGTAGAAACAGGGACCGGCGGTTGGAGCGACGATCAACTGTCGCGAGCCATTCGCGAAGGCATTGGCCACGATGGGCGAGCCTTGTTTCCGATGATGCCGTACCTGCACTTCCGTTGCATGTCTGATGAAGACGTGGCGGCGGTGGTGGTTTACTTGAGAACCGTCCCGCCCGTCAAACGTAAGCAACCGTCCACCAAACTCATATTTCCCGTCAATTACCTCATCAAGGCGGCGCCGGAACCGCTGACCGAACCGGTCCCCGAGCCTGACCGGTCCACGCCGGAGAAGCGCGGCGCTTATCTGGTGGAAATGGCGACTTGTGCGGATTGCCATTCGCCCAGTGACGATCACGGCGAGACTATCGCGGGGTTGGATTTTTCCGGGGGAAATCTTTTTGTGGGGCCGTGGGGCAGCGTCGCCAGCGCCAATATCACGCCCGACGCCTCGGGAATCTCTTACTTCGACGAAAAGCTCTTCATCCACGCCATGCGTACTGGAATGGTCGAAGCCCGGCCTCTCAGTCCCCTGATGCCGACAAGCCTGTTCCGCGGTATGACTGACGGCGATCTGTCCGACATCTTTGCATATCTGAAAACTCTGAAAGCGGTTCATCATCGGGTTGACAACAGCCTGCCGCCGACGTTCTGCAAACTTTGCCGCCAGAAGCACGGCGCGGGTGATCAAAACTGAATTGGTGGGATAGCGTATCCCCAGCGAAAGGTAGGAAGATGAAGAGTCAACCAAAGGCAGCAGGCAAGGCGGCCTCCAAACTAATCAGCGAAAGGATTGCCGAGTTGGGTGACTGGAGAGGCGATACGCTAGCCAGGATGCGCGCCCTCATCAGGGAGGCCGACCCTGATGTTGTGGAAGAGTGGAAGTGGATGGGAACCCCGGTATGGTCCCATGACGGGGGCATCTGCACGGGAGAGTCGTACAAGTCGATAGTGAAGCTGACCTTCTTCAAGGGCGCTTCCTTGAAAGATCCTGCCAAGCTCTTCAACTCGAGCCTTGACGGGAACGTAAGGCGCGCCATCGACATTCACGAGGGTGAGAAGATTGACGCGAATGCGTTCAAGGCGCTCATCCGCGCGGCCGTCGCTCTCAATACTTCTGGCGGAAAGAAGTCCACGAAACGCAAGTGAGCACCATCCAACAAACTACAACCTGGCTGGAAGGCTATTCAATCTCCAAACCGCCCTGATGCGGCTTCGATGCAGGCGGTATGAGGTATACCTCGCGATCCTGGCGCGGGCTGCTTTTCAACCCGCGCCGCCGGAAGAACTGCCCTAGGGCGTCAATTCAAATACCGCGCCCTCATTGTTAACACCACCGAACGGAGTTGTACCGTACAGGTTGCCCGCCTTGTCGAGCACCAATCCATAGTTAGGAGCAGATCCGTCCGGGGAGTTGCCGAAGCGATGAGCTACGCTTTCCTTCCACTTGCCCCCCGAACTGGGAGCCAGCTTGAAAACTACGCCATCGTCATTGCCGTCGCCACCAGCCGAGGTTGTGCCGTAGAGGTTGCCCGCGGGGTCAAAGACTAGAGTCGAGGTTGGATAGCTCCCGTCGTTGCCTCCTTTGAAGCTGTACAACTGGGTTTCCTTCCATTTGCCATTCGTGTTGGTCAACTGGTAGACGGAGCCGAGTCCATTCTTGCCGCCAAAATAAGTTGTGCCATAAAGATTGCCGGATGTGTCCGCAATCACCCCGCCGTAGGGAAAGCCAGGATGTGGCAAACCTCTGAAGGCGTCGAGTGTGCTGAATGTCCACGTGCCTCCCGAGGGCGTCAGCTTGAAGACCGTGCCAACCGCATGAGCGCCGCCCAATTCGGCCACGCCGTACAGATTTCCGGCGCTGTCCAGGAGCAACACCCCGAGCGATCCCCGGGATCCGTCCTTTCCGTCGCTGAACCGGTGGATCACCGTCTCCCTCCACCCGCCGCCCTTGACGGTACTCAACTCGTAGACTACACCGCAGCCCTGGCCGCTACAGCCGTGGGCACTTCCTCCATCCGCAGTTGTACCGTAGAGATTGCCCTGGGGATCGAAGATCACTCCCCCGCCGGGATTCCATCCGTCAACCTTGCCGCCCTGGAAACTGTAAAGGATGCTCTCGGTCCAGGTTTTGCCCGAACGGGTCAACGTGAAAACGGTGCCGCAGCCGTCGCTCGCGCAGGATCCCCCTGAGCCGCCGGCGGCTGTCGTGCCGTATAGGTTTCCCTTGGCATCGACCGTGACACCACCGTAGGGATTTTTTCCATCGTTGCCCCCCAGGAAGCTGTAAAGAACGGTCTCAGTCCATTTGCCATTCGAGTGCTGAGTCAGCTGGAAGACGGTGCCAAAAGTCGAATCGCCTCCAGTCACCGTCGTGCCATAGGCATTGCCCGCACTGTCGAATGCCAGGGCACTGTGCGGGTCTCCTCCATCGCTTCCCCCAGTGAAGCTGTAAAGCACTTTTTCTTTGTTGGCTGCCCAAGCCCCATTCACCAGCATCGTCACCACAGCCAGGACTGCCATTACCCTGCTCACCGGATTCGAACCCTGCATGGTCCCCATTTCGTCCCCCGATTCAGAAAGTCGATTCGATTGAATACAAAAATGCCTCAGACTAGCTCGCGGCTTGAAACTATAGCACTGAAATGCCTGCAAAACACGCGTCCAGTGCGCATTGACAGCGTTTTTACAAGTTGAGCTTGGGGATGGAACGGTCGCCCGGACGGTTATGCCCGCGACTAGCAGACCAGAGAAAAGGAAGATAAGTTCGTTGGTGGCGGCGAACCGGAGCTATGCCGGTGTCGATTCTGCCGGGGTTGGAGTCGCGTACGAGAGCCGCGCGCTATCAACTCAGCCGCAATATCAAAAGACTACTGAACGATTTCGAAAATGGTGCCATTGCCGGCGTCCCCGCCGGTGAAAGTAGTGCCAAAAATATTTCCCTGCGCATCAAGCACCACTCCACCAAGTGGAGTGCCCCCGTCATTCAACCCAGTGAAGGTATAAACCACATGACCTTGCCACAGGCCAGTCACCGTCGGAGTCAGGTTATAGACGACTCCCCATTTGAGGGCCCCGCCCCCAGACGCCGTCCCATAGAGACGCCCCGCTGCGTCGAAAGTCAGCCCTGACATGAACTGCTTGCCCCCGCCGTGTCCGGCTGCGCCATATTTGAGGATGCGCTCCGTCCAGGTGCCGTCCGCTGCGGGTTTGAGTTGGAATACAATCCCTCCATTAAACGCGCCGCCACCCTTGGTCGTGCCATAAAGATTGCCTTGACCATCAAGAATCAGAGTGCCATAAGGAAATTGTCCATCGCTATTGCCATTTGCCGTGCCCAGAAAGTTGTACAGTATCGCGAACTTCCATCTCCCAGGCATTCCCGGCGATAACCGGAAGACGGTTCCTGCAGTCGCTGTGCCTCCACCCCGCGTTGTGCCATAAAGATTTCCTGCCGTATCAAACACCAGCCCCCCAAAGGGAAACCGCGCCGCCGGGCCGAAGCTATGCAGTACCTTTTCCGTCCACCCGTTGGGACCGTGAGTAAGCTGGTAGATCGTGCCTCTGGCGTTATCGCCGCCCAGTTCGGTCGTACCATACAGGTTGCCCGCCGCGTCCAGAATCACCCCGGCAAACGGAGATCCTCCGTCGGTCAGTCCGGTGAAGCTGTACAGAACCTGCTCGTGCCAGCCAGTGGAGTTGTGAAATACCTTGAACACCACACCCGCATCATTCGTCCCACCCCGGCTAGTGGTGCCGTAGAGAACCCCATTCTGATCGATGACCAGGCCCGCAGCTGGAACCGCCCCGTCTTTGCCGGTAAATGTGTACAGCACGTTCTCTTTCCAACCCCTGGCGCTGTGAGTAAGCTGGAACACGGTGCCCGATCCGTATTGAAACAGTCCATGTCCGTGCCCTAACGATGTGGTTCCGTATAGATTGCCCTTGCGGTCAAAGACCAATCCTGCCATCGGACAAGCCCCGTCCTTGGGGACAACACCCAGGCTGTAAACCACCTGCTCGCTCTGTGCCATCGCACCGCCGCACAGACCTAAGCCAAACAACAGCACGGCCAAAATCCGGACGACCCGCGATTGATTTGTCTGCATCAGCCAACACCTCAGTTTGGAAATCGGCGGAGGAACGGCCCCGCAAGGGGATTGCCCTGGGTACGATCAAGCACGTGGCCAACCATTGGAAAATTGCGGAATCTACCGTCAAAGCCGCTCAGCACAAGCACTTCGCGGCATGGCGGCGGATCGAGGACAGCAGCCCTTCGCGGAACGCAATCCGGCTGCGAATAGAAGGAAAAGAATTTCCCGTCACCATCCACTGGTTACTGCAGTAACCAGTCGGTACCCTGTACTTCCCGCGCGACCAAAACGCCGCACGCTGCGGGAATTTGAAACGTCGCGGAGACCAGCCTACGGCGTAATTTCGAAAACTGTTCCCTCTGAACTTGTGCCTCCCGTGAACGTCGTGCCATACAGATTGCCCGCGGCATCAGGAATCAACCCGGCTATCGGTGACGTGCCGTCGCGCCCGTTTCCAAAACTGTAAATCACCTTCTCCTTCCAGAAACCGCTCGCGGTCGGCGTCAGACGGAAAATTGCGCCCGCATTAAGGCCGCCACCGTATTCAGCCACCCCATAAAGATTCCCCGCCGCATCGAAAAGCAGCCCGGATCTGTAGTTGTATCCGCCCTTGCGGCCGCCGTAGTGCAAGATCGTTTCCTTCCACTGCCCGCCGGAAGAAGGTGTCAGCTTAAATATTGTGCCGCGCCCGTGATGATGGGGACCGCCGCGTCGCGTTGTGCCATAAAGATTGCCTTGGCTGTCGAAGATGAGGTTCGCCACCGGTTGGCTTCCATCCCTGCCGTGCACCGCGCCTTGGAATTTGTAGAGGACAACCTCTTTCCAGGGACCGCTGGTGGTCGGTGTGAGTTCGAAGACCAAGCCAAGTCCCAACTTGGTGCCACCCGTTGTGGTTGTCCCGTAAAGATTCCCCGCTTGATCGAACACCAACCCACCCGCAGGATTTCTTCCGTGCGGTCCGAAGCTGTGCAAGACGTTGTGCCGCCAACCGGAAGACGTCGGCGTGAGTTCGAAGACCACGCCGTACGAGTAGCGACCACCCTGTTCGGCCGTGCAATAGAGATTTCCCGCCGCGTCAATAATTACTCCAGAGTTGGGTAGCGCTCCGTCATAGCCACCGGTAAAGCTGTGCAGCACTTTCTCGGTCCAATGGCCGCCGCCGGCAGGCGTCAGTTCGAAAACGACTCCCCAGCCGCGCTCACCACCTTCTTCGGTGGTGCCATAGAGATTGCCGGCGCTGTCGAACACCAGGCTCGCGGTCGGGAAGGCGCCGTCCTTGAAGTTAAATTCATGGAGCACCGTCGGCGTCCAGCCGCCACCAGACGCAGGCGACAGTTCGAATACGATCCCACATCCGCCAGCACACTTGCTCGCGCGCTTTCCGCCATTGACTGTGGTGCCGTAGAGATTGCCCGCACTGTCGAAAATCACACCCCCTTGCGCGTAGTGGCCCGTGGTATCGCCGAAGCTGAACAACACCTGCTCAGTCGCTGCCCACGCTCCGCCCACCAGCAGGATAGCTATCGCTACGATCGTTAGCGCCGCACTTTCAGCGGACCAGAACTTCGGGTTGCGCATTGTATTTCCCTCCACAAAATGTTCTCAAGAAAAATCTGCTACGGCGTGACTTCAAACACCGTCCCGTCTGAACTGGTGCCACCGCCCAGCGTCGTCCCGTAAAGATTACCCGCGCTATCAAATACCAATTTCGCAACCGGCGACTCTCCGTCCCCGGCTCCAAAACTATGGAGCACTGTCTCTTTCCAGAATCCACTCGAGGTTGGCGTAAGCCGGAAGACGGTGCCAGATCCGAGACCGCCGCCACCTGCAGCGGTGCCGTAGAGGTTTCCTTCCGCATCGAAGATCAGGCCGGACTTGTACCCGTAACCTCCCTTTTCGCCCCCGTAGTGCAACACAGTTTCTTTCCATCCGCCCCCGGAAGAGGGCGTCAGCTTGAAAATCGTACCCCGGCTGTGGTGAGGACCACCTTCGGAGGTCGTTCCATAGAGGCTTCCCTGTTTGTCGAAAACCAGTTCCGACACCGGCGCTCTCCCATCCTTGCCACTGCGCTTGCGGCCCTGGAATTCGTACAGGACGGTCTCCGTCCAGGGACCGCTGGCGGTCGGTGTCAATTCGAAGACCAATCCACCTCCATTCTTGTGCCCGCCATTTGCCGTTGTGCCATAGAGGTTCCCCGCCTGATCGAGGACCAACCCGCCGAACAGATACTTCCCATGCAGGCCGTAGAAGGTGTGCAGCACTTTGTACGTCCAGCCTGACGAAGTCGGCGCCAGTTCGTACACCGCGCCAAAATATCCGGCTAGCGTTGTGCCGTACAGGTTTCCCGCCGCATCAAAAACTAATCCGGCGACAGGTAACTCTCCGCCATACGGACGATAAAAGCTGTGCAGAATTTTCTCTTTCCAGCCGTCGCCACTGGCGGGGGTCAGTTCAAAAACAACTCCTTCGTCGTGCCCACCACCGTACCGTGTCGTACCGTAAAGATTTCCCGCCTTGTCAAAAACCAGGCCTGCCATCGGGTTGGCGCCATCTTTGCCTCTAAAAGTATGAATCACCGTCTGCGTCCACGTGCCCCCGGAAGCCGGTGTCAACTCAAATACGACGCCGCATCCACCAGAGCACGCCTTGTCATCTCCACCATCAAGGGTCGTGCCGTAAAGATTTCCCGCCCCATCAAAGATCAGGGCCGCATACGGACTTGCTCCGGTGGCACCGGTGAAGTTGTGGAGAACCTGCTCGGTCGCTGCCCGCGCTCCGCTAACCAGCATGACAGTCATTGATAGAAGCACCAAGACCACTTTTTCAGCGGACCAGGAGTTTTGTTTGTGCATTGAATTTACCTCCGTGCAGAAAGTTCTAAGCGAGGGCAGACACAGGACAATTGCCTCGTGCGGGTACGAACTATACCACGAAATCCGAGCTCGGAACTACCTTCCAGAACGGCTTTTGAGAGAGTCTACAGTCCAGCCTGAAGCCGGGCTGTTGCCGGGCGCAGAGTTGCGCCCGCTTCTTCAGTACTCCGCCAATTCCTTCATCGCCCGCAACAAATCCTCAGCCTGGGGAAGAATCGCATCTTCCAGAATCGGCTGATAGGCGACAAACACATCCTTCGCGGCCACACGACGCACCGGCGCATCCAGGTGATCGAACAATTCGTCAGCGATGCGGGCCGCAATCTCTGCGCCGTACCCCCAACTCAACGAATCTTCGTACGCGACGAGCACTCGATTAGTCTTGCTCACCGAAGCTGCAATCGCCTCCCAGTCGAACGGATTCAAACAGCGCAAGTCGATCAGCTCGACCTTGATTCCATGCTCGCGCTCCAGCTTCTGCGCGGCTTGTAACGCCCGCGGCACGACTGCTCCATAGGTGATTACCGACAAATCCGTTCCCGCCTGCACCACTTTCGCCTTGCCGAAGGGGATCGTGTAATCCGGCCCGGGATACGGCGCGCGTCCGAACGTCTCACGATACAACCGCTTGTGTTCGAGAAACAAAACCGGATCGTCGCAGCGGATCGCCGTCCGCAGCAGCCCAGCCGCATCCAGCGCGTTCGACGGGAATACAACTCGCATTCCGGGCGTGTGCGTGAAGATGCTCTCGCCACATTGCGAGTGATAAATCGCCCCACCGGTAAGATATCCCCCAATCGCCACGCGAACCACGGCGGGGCAAGAGAATCCGTTGTTCGAACGCCAGCGGATCAGCGGCAACTCATTCCGCAATTGCATCATCGCGGGCCAGATGTAGTCGAAGAACTGAATCTCGACCACCGGCTTCATCCCGCGCGTGGCCATGCCGACCGCGCGGCCCACGATATTCGCTTCCGCCAGGGGCGAATTGAAAACCCGGTCAGATCCAAAATCATGCTGCAAACCATAAGTCAGCTTGAACACGCCGCCTTTGCCTTTGATCAGCTTCTCTTCCAGATACTGTTCACGGCTGGCATCGGCCACATCCTCGCCGAAGATCACGATGCGTTCGTCTCTTCGCATCTCGTCGCGCAACGTGACGTTGATCAGATCCGCCATGGTCTTCGGAGCGATCTTCTTTCCATCCGCAGACGGCGCAACTGCTGCAGGCTCCGAAGCAAACACCGAAGAAGTAGGATCCAAATCTGGCGAGTAAATAAATCGGGTCGCCGTATCCGGCGTGGGCAGAGCTGCCTCTAGCGCCTGATCCACCGCCACCTGCAACTCGTCCTCGACCTGCTTCTCAAGTTTGTTGATGCCCTTCTCGTCGAGGATGCCCTCGCGTATCAGAAACATCTGCATGCGCGTAATGGGATCGCGTGTCGCGTCCTTTTCGCGTTCCGCATCTGGGCGGTAAAGCCGCTCATCATCGGAAAGCGAATGCGAATACGGACGGATCACATGCGCATGGATAAACCCCGGCCCTTCCCCCGCCCGGCAATACGCCACGGTCCGGGCAAATGCCGCATAAGACGCAACCGGATCGGTTCCATCAATTTCTTCAAAATGGAAATTGGGAAAGCCAGCCACCAGCCGCGAAATATTTCCTCCCGAAGTCTGAACTTCCACGGGAACCGAGATCGCATATCCATTGTCCTGCACCACAAACAATACCGGCAACTTGCAATTGGACGCGGTGTTCATCCCCTCCCAGAACTCACCCTCGCTGGTCGTGCCATCGCCCAGCGAAACATAAGTAACTTCATCGCCCTTAAACTGGACATCCCTGAATTGGCGGTAGTCTCCCTCGCCCTTCTTCGCCGCCGCCGGATGCGCTGCAAAATATCGCCCTGCTTCCGCGCAACCCACCGCCTGCAAAACTTGCGATCCGGTAGGAGAAGACTGCGTCACCACATTCAATTTCGGAAAACCCCAATGCGAAGGCATCTGCCGCCCACCCGATTGCGGATCATCCGCCGCACCCACCGCCATCAGCAGCATCTCGTAAGGCGTCGCTCCCAGAGCCAGGCACAGCGCCCGGTCGCGATAGTAGGGATAAAACCAGTCGTAAGCCGGCTTAAGCGTAAAGCCCGCAGCCAACCCGACAGCCTCATGGCCCGCCCCGGAAATCTGGAAAAAGATTTTCTGCTGCCGCTTGAGCAGGATTTCGCGGTCATCCACCCGCCGTGAGGTATACATGATCCGGTAGGCTTCAACCAGTTGCTCGCGAGAAAGCCCTTCATAGGTCTTCCCCACCCCGGCAGGCTTGGAATCAGTCTTAGTCGCCATCGCGTCCCATTGTAAATGCAGAGCAGTGGTTGAGAACAGCATTAGCCAATTCAGCACTTAGCCCT
The DNA here is from genome assembly GCA_963788605.1 of uncultured Acidobacteriota bacterium. Lineage (GTDB taxonomy): Bacteria > Acidobacteriota > Terriglobia > Terriglobales > Acidobacteriaceae > JABDBE01. The sequence continues at coordinate 27,881 of CAWBHD010000015.1, forward strand.
TGGCAATTGGCCCTCAGCAAATAGGCTGACCAACCCCTTGTACGACTAAATGCCAAATGACAAGTGCTAATTGCCGCCATGGCTGGATGCTATTCTAAAAATCAATGATCCAATTCCACCGCAAATTCGATCCTCACAAGATCAAGCTTCTCATCTTCGATCTCGACGGCACCCTGATCGACTCCCGCCTCGACCTGATCCACTCGGTCAACGCGATGCTCAAGCATTTTGGACGCCCCAAACTCCCCGGCGATGTAATCGCTTCCTACGTAGGCGATGGTGCCCCCATGCTGGTCCGCCGTGCCCTGGGCGATCCCCGCGATGAAGGCCTGGTAAAGGAAGGCCTCGAGCACTTCCTCGGTTACTACCGCGAGCACAAACTCGACCACACCCATCTCTACGACGGCATTAAAGCCATGCTGACCGCGATTCGCAACGCCCACGGAATCCCGCGAAAGATGGCTGTCCTCTCCAACAAGCCGGTCAACCCCTCGCGAGCCATCGTAGAAGCCCTCGGCATCGCGGAGTTCTTCCTCCACGTCTATGGCGGAAACAGCTTCCCCACCAAAAAGCCCGATCCGAAAGGCGCCCAGACCATCCTGAAAGAAACCGGAACCAGTCCACAGGAAACTCTGATGGTCGGTGATTCCTCGGTCGACGTGATCACCGGTCGTAACGCCACCCTCTGGACCTGCGGCGTAACCTATGGCTTCGCCCCCCACACCCTCTGCGAAGCCCCGCCAGACGTGGTCGTAGACAAGCCGCAAGAACTAGCAGAACTATTCGCATGAGACCTGGCATTCCTTTGTGAACCTTAGTGTCCTTTGTGGTTAACGCCTTTCGCCAATCAACAAGATAAACTCAACCAGAGAATGAACTTCACCCCAGCCGAACTCCGCAAGCTGCGAAGCCTGAAAACCCCACACGGCATCCAGCGATTCTTAGACGACATGCCCTATCACCTCGCCGACACCGCCTGGTCCCCGCGCCGCGTCCTGAAGGAAAATACTTCGCACTGCTTCGAGGGAGCCACTCTGGCCGCCGCCGCTTTGCGTGCCAACGGCTACCCTCCACTGGTCTTCGACCTCGAAGCCGTACAGGACACCGACCACGTCGTCGCCATCTACCGCATCAAGGGCCACTGGGGAGCCATCGCCAAATCCAACTACACCGGATGCCGCTACCGCGAACCTGTCTATCGCACTCTGCGCGAGCTAGCCTTGAGTTATTTCGATGTCTACTTCAATCTCCGCGGTGACCGCTCCCTGCGAACTTTCTCGCGCCCAGTAAATCTCGCCCGCTTCGACCGCCGTGACTGGATGATCACTGACGAACACCTCTGGTTCATTGCCGAGTACCTGTTCACCATCCGTCATCACCCACTCCTTCGCCCTGGCATGGCCGCGCGCCTGCATCGCTTGGACAACCGATCCTTCCGCGCCGGCTGCCTGGGCCGAGCCGAAAAGTAAACAGTTATCTCCCCGGGTTCCCACCCTTCCGATACTTGTTTCTCCCGCACCGCGGAATACAATTTGCTCATGAGATCGCTGTTTCTCCTGCTTCTGTTCGTCGTCCGACTCGCCTCCGCCCAGACGGCCACCGATATGGCGTCCGATGCGCATCATCAACTGCTGCTCGATAACTCGCAGGTCCGTGTATTCGCCGTGACTCTGCGTTCCAACGAGCAATCCTTCGTCAGCCACGAACATAATTTCCTCATGGTCACTTTGCAGGATTGCGAAGTCGTCATGTGGCCCGAAGGACGCTCTGACATTCAAAGCTACCGCCTGGGCGAAGGAGACGTGCGTTTCCTCTTCGCAGGCCGCGCCCGCGGTCTGCGCAACGAACGCAATACCACCTACCGCAACATCACGGTTGAGTTTCTCGATCCGAAAGTCACGACCTACAGCTACCAGCGTGACAGTGGAGCCTGGGACTATGGCGACAGCGTGCTTCGTCCCCCGGTAGATCCCCACGCTAAATTCGCCAACTCACTCGGATTAGGGACCGCAACAGCGACCGACGTGCAACTCCTTCCCGGGGATTCCCTGCCGCTTCCGGAAAAATTGACCGCCGAGTTGCTGATCCCGGTTAGCGACGTGGATTTCAAAACCGAGAGCGACACCCACATTCGTAAATCCCCCGGCGACGCCGTCTGGATCCCCGCCGGCCGAAAGTCCAAATTCCTCAACGCCGGCGGCGACCCCGCCCGCTTCATAGTGCTAGAGTTCCCAGAGGCCCCCGCCAAGTAAAGTAAAGCGTCAGAACAAACCTTGATGTACCTTCGTGTCCTTTGTGGTGAATGGGTTTAAGGCTGTGGCAAAGCTCCCGGCCGCGAAACTACCCGGAACCAACCGTGTTTTAATCACGTAGCATGACCATGCCCGCCAAGTCCACGCTTGTTCTCATTCTTCTAGCGGGAACCATCACGCTCGCCCAAAACAACTCTTCTCCCACGCTTTCCGAGGACCAGATCCGCGCCCTCATCCGCCAAACCGCGGAAAAGGACATGGAGAACGACAAACGCCAGCGCGACTACACATATGTTCAGCGTGAAGAAGAACATCGACTGGATGGCAAAGGCCAGGCAAAATCTACCGAAATAAAAACTTCTGAGATCATGGAACTCTACGGCGAACAAGTCGAGCGCCTGATCGCCAAAGACGACAAGCCGCTTTCCGACAAAGAAACGAAAAAAGAAGAGGAAAAGATCCAGAAGCTGATTGACAAGTGCAAGAACGAATCTCCCGAAGACCGTATCAAGCGTGAGGAAAAAGAAGAAAAAGATCGCGAGCAAGGCCGCCAGTTCGTGAGCGAAGTGGCAGACGCCTACAACTTCCACTTCGCCGGAATCGAATCCCTGGCCGGACGCGACACCTACGTGATCGACGGCGAACCCAAGCCCGGATACGAACCCCATCTGAAAGAAGCGAAGATCCTGCCCAAATTCCGCTTCCGCGCCTGGATCGATAAAGACGAATCGCAATGGAAAAAACTGGACATCCAGTGCATCGACACAGTTTCACTCGGCCTTTTCCTCGCCCGCATCCACAAAGGCTCAAGCATCATGCTCGAACAGACCCGTATCAACGATGAGGTCTGGCTCCCGCAACACGTCACGGTCAAGATCGACGTCCGGCTGGCCCTGTTGAAAAACTTCAACGTAGAAGACGACATCACTTATCGTGACTACAAAAAATTCCGCACCAACACAAGAATCATCCCCATCAGCGAAGCTCAGGAACAACACTGAAAGCCCGTGTAGGGCGGACACTCTTGTCCGCCGCCTTTGAACGTTGCAGTGAAGTTCCAGAATCCAGCCCCGGAAGGGCGAACGAACTTAGCCCAGCACGACAGCACTGGGGAAACTAACAGAAACGAAACAAGTCCCGGAGGGACGGCACAGCTCAACCTCCACCGCCAAACAAAAAAATCCTCCCGCACCCGCGGGAGGATCGAAGCAAGAACCAATCCTAGAACGTGATCTTAGCCGCCAACTGAATACCCCTCGGCCCACCACCACCCAGGAACGGGTTGCCAATACCCACATCGCCGGTAGCCGTCAGCTGATAGTAGCCGCTGTGCCGTCCCGTCGCCGCGTCTGGCGCGCCGATATTGCCGATGAAGTTCGGCAACAGCGGATTCGAGAAGTTCGGATGATTCAGCAGGTTGAAGAACTCCGCGCGGAGCTGCAGCGATACGTGCTCCGTCAGACTGGTATCTTTGAAAACCGAGAAGTTGAACTCCTTGAAACTGGGTGCCTTCAGCGAGTTGCGTCCCAGATTGCCGAAGTGCCGCGTGCCCGGTACGCAGTTGGTTTCATCGGCGCTGCCGTCGTTGGTCGGATTCCCCCAGGTACACGGCGCGGCGAATGCCGACAAGTTCAAATACTGTGACGGATTGCTGGAATACTGCGGAGTTCCGATAATGTCCGGTCGGTCAAATCCTTCCCCGCCTCCCGAGTATTCCCCCTGAAACTCATAGTTAAGATTCCACGGCTGGCCATCCTGCAGGTTTAGAACTCCGTCCAGGCCCCAACCATTCTTCAGCTTGCTCCACGACCCGCTCATCTTGGGGAATTGATAGGTGAAGTTCCAGGTGAAACGTTTGCGAATGTCGAAGCTGGAGTTCCCGCGATTTCCAGCCGGATTCGTGCTGTCCTGCGGCTGTGCAGCGTTGGGTTCAAAGTCTTCCAGGTCGCTGGCGTCGTCGATGGAGTGCGACCAGACAAAATTCGCCTGCGACGACAACCCGTGCCAGCCATTGATTCGCAGGCTAGCTTGCAGGGAATGGTAGATGGAGTTCGCCGAGGACTTTTCCTGGTTAATATAGAAAAGATTCGGATAGGTTCGTGGCACGCTGTAACCGTTGATACAGTTACAGGCCAAATCCGCCGCCGTGATCTGCGCATGGCTCGGCTGGTTGATATCGTAGAACTGAAACAGCTTCGTCCCCTTCGATCCAACGTAGCCGATCTGCGCCACCGCCTTGCGCCCCACCTGCTGCTGCAAGTTCAGGTTGAAGTTCTGGATATAAGGCGTGCGCATGTTCGGATCCACCGAAAAGAAATCTCCTTCCGGCGCGTACCCCGAATAGACAGGCACTCCGCTCTGTAGCGGCACGCTGTTCGCACTCCCTGTGGCCAGTGCTTGCGGTCCGAGACCCGGATAGGCCGGCCCTGGACAGAAAACGCAGTTCCACGGCAAGTGACCCAGGAAAATATCCTGCGAGAACGCGTCGTAGAATAGTCCCCATCCTCCGCGGATCACGGTTTGCCCCTTGCCTGTCAAGTCATAGGCAAAAGACAGCCGGGGAGCGAAGTTGTTGTAATCCTTGCCATATAGCTGGCTGGTGCGAACATTGCCTCCACCGTTCGTTGGATCGAAGGCCCACAACAGCCCGTTCTTTTCTCCCGTCACCCCGAAGTAATCCCAGCGCAGGCCGTAGTTGATGGTCAGTCGCGAATTCATTTGGAAACTGTCTTGAACAAAGAACCCGTGGCTGTTTTGGAAGGTGTGCCGGCTGGAATCCCCGGTTACCTGCTTGCCGCCGTCCGGCACTCCAAGCAGGAAGTCCGTCAGGTCATTGAAACTCAGCGTGCCCCGGAAATTGTGATTGATCACGTGCGTGATCGTGGTGCGCCGGAATTCATATCCGAATTTTATGTTGTGCCTTCCCGCTTTCCAGGAATAGTTGTCCACAAAATGCCAATTGGAGTCCACGCGATTACGCGGAATTGAGGAGGTTGCACCAATCTGCGAGAAACTACCAACGCCGATCGCAGGAAGACCTCCGTTATAGGCGTCCACACCCGTATCCAATCCGATCGAATTGGGATTGAAGCTCTGGTCCTCCGGGAAGAATCCCTCCACAAATCGATTCCATCCCAACCGGGCTTCGTTTATCTGCCGCGAGTTCACCACCTTGACGTAGGAGAGAGACACCAACTGCACACGGGTCGGGGTGGTCGTGTTGTAACCGGGCAACAGGCCTCCCGCAAGCTGAGCGAAAGGAAAACTTTGCGAGCTGTCGCCAAAGTAGTAGCGGCCGGTCAGCACATTGTTGGGATTGAAGTTGTAGTCAATCTTGCCAATCATGCTGTCCACGCGGTTGAAGAAGCTGGTGGAGGTGGAAACATTGTTGGTAGCGCAACCGCCGGTGTCACTGGTCGCACCCGCAATATTCGGCGTGGGCCAGGGATTGCGCGCCAGGAGAGCGGTACTTACCGTGTTCACGGTCCCACCGCCCGCGACGATCGCGGCTTCAGTCGCCGCAATCACGGCTGGATCGGGAACGCAAGTGGTTCCTGCTTGTGCGCCGTTTTCGCGCTGGCCTTCGTAATCCACATAGAAAAAGGCCTTGTCCTTTACGATCGGACCGCCCAGAGACCCCCCGAATTGATTGTTGTTGAAAGGGCTCTTTGGGTCGGGCTCAAAATTGAAGTAGTTGCGCGCTCCCATTTTGCCGGTGCGGAAATATTCCAGCGCTGACCCGTGCCAGGCGTTGCTGCCGCTCTTGGTCACGATATTGATCACGGCTCCGCTATTCCGTCCATACTCTGCCTCATAGTTGGAGAGTGTGCGCAGTTCAGCCACCGCATCGAGCGGCAGAATCGTCGCCGGGTCGCCGAATACGCCCGCTTCATTGATCGCCGGATCGTTCCGGTAACCATCGTTCATGTCCGTGCCGTCGAGCAGGAAGTTGTTCGACCGGCCACGCGAGCCGTTCATCGAGAATGTCCCATACGATCCTGGCGAATCCGAAATCTGGTCCGGCGAACCCGCTACCCCCGGGTTGAGGTAGATCAGCTTGGTATAGTCCCGGCCGTTCACCGGAAGATTGGCCACTGTCTCGGCGGTAAGTGTGCCGCCCAAATCGTTCGACGTGGTCTCGACCTGGGGCAGGTCCTCACCCGAAACTTCGACGTGCTCAGACACCTGTCCGGGCTTGAGCACGACGTCCACCCGGCGCTCCGTGGCAACATCCACAGCTACGTTGCTGATCACCGAGGTCTGAAAGCCACTCTGCGAAACCGTAATCGCGTAAGTCCCGAGCTGCAGTTCCGGCACGGAGTAGCTGCCGTCCGCGCTGGTCTGCGTGGATCGATCCTGCCCGGTGTTGGCGTTATGCACTTTGACCGAGGCGCCCGTAACCACAGCGCCCGATGCGTCCGTTACCGTCCCCAGAATGGTTCCGCGAAACGTCTGCGCAACCAGCCCGGTTGCCGACATAAGGACCAAAGCTGCCAGGATCATCCGCAATCTCATGATCGTTCTCCCCTTCAACGTCAACTTTATTTGCACCGCAGTCGAAATTACCGTCTAGTCTAGCGCTTTTTTCTCTGAAATGGCCGAAGAAGATTAGGCGTTCATTGATAACCAGCAAGATTCCAGCAAGATATCAAACCGCTACCTCCCCAGAACCGCTCCCAGAGAAAAAGCATTGTAGCTCATGCCCGCCGTTGCAAAGCAAGTTACCAGCGTTTTCCGTGTGTCCGTCAACTATGCGGGATCGCCGTCCGCGCCGGTCCCGGCGGTCGAATGAAGCCGCAGGATGGCCGCTTTCAATGTGAGGTGAGCGGGGCGGCCGCAGAATGCAGCCCGCCGCGCAAGAGTTTGTGGAAAAACGCTGCTTTTGGGCGGCGCGCTGCGCTTCAGTGTTTCAACGCGCCCCCATAAATCCCAGATGGGCAGTTGCTCCTTCTTACATCTTCGTCATCGTGAAGTTTCCCGTCCCGGCACATCCTCCGCTTAGAACCCAGGTGCCCGTGATCGTATTGTTGCTAACCGTACCTGTCAGGGTCAACGCGTTGCCGGCGGGCGTTCCAGACACGATCGTCAATTGGAAAGACCCCGTGACATTGCCATTGAGGGTCCCACTCAGCACGAACGACCCTGTCTGCGTCCCGCCTGAGGTAAAGCAGTCGGTTGTCGTCGTGAAACTCAGATTCGTGCCGGTCACCACCGTGCTGTTGCCCTGCGCTAGCGACGTGGTGAACGCGAAAGCAGGCGTCGTGTCTGCATTCGTCAACGTCGCCGTCCAATTACCGGTGACCGTTCCCGTACTGCTCGAGTTGCCGCTACCACCGCCGCATGCAGCCAGCGCAACCCCGAGCGCCAGAACCATCGCGATTCCAAACTGCTTCATGAACCACTCCTTAGATACCTGAGATACCCTTTTTCGAACCCAGTTCGTACCTAAAAGTCGCGCCGCTGAGTTGCGGGACCCCGCAGTCCTCGCGGTCGGAGAAGTCGAAATACTGCCAAAAACAAAAACGCCCAGCCATCCGGCTGGGCGTCTACCACATTGGGCTGAAAGCTCTTACCTCTTCACTTCATCCCGCTCCACCACCCCGTCCTTAATATGCACAACCCGGTGCGCGTATTCAGCAATGTCGTGCTCGTGGGTTACAAGCACAATCGTATTGCCCTGTGCCTGCAAACGATCGAGCACGGCCATTATTTCGTTTCCGGTCTGCGAGTCCAGGTTGCCGGTTGGTTCATCCGCAAGAATAATCGACGGACGATTCACCAGTGCCCGCGCAATCGCAACTCTCTGCCGCTGTCCGCCGGAGAGCTCATTGGGCTTGTGCATCATCCGCTGTTCCATGCCCACCGAGGCCAACGCCGCCTTGGCGCGTTCTGTCCGTTCCTCAGCCGGAACCCCGGCGTAAATCAACGGCAGTTCCACGTTGTGCAGGGCCGTAGCCCGCGCCAAAAGATTGAAAGTCTGAAACACAAACCCAATTTCTTTATTACGAATGCGCGCCAGTTCATCATCATCCAGCTCACTGACCTGCTGCTGATTCAGCCAGTACTGCCCCTTGCTCGGAGTGTCCAGACACCCAATTAAATTCATCAAAGTCGACTTCCCCGACCCGCTCGGCCCCATGATCGCGACGTACTCGTTGCGGCGGATGTTCAGATTTACCCCGCGCAACGCGTGCACCTGCTGCTCCGAACCCATGTCATACGTTTTCCACAAATCCAAAGTGCTGATCATAAAGTTCGATGGAGAGGGGGACACTGGGGGTTGGGTGATATTGATTACTTCAGCGGTGGCCATGGTTTTCTCCGTTTCCTCTTCGGACACTTGCCCGCGCTCCGATCTTTCCCTGCTGCCTTCGCCGGCTGTCCATTGGACGGGCCATGGGCGTGAAGGTTAGAGCCTTTCTAACTGCCTGTTTCTTCTTCTTTCTTGGGGGCGGCGTTGTCTATTTTTACGCTGCTGCCCGGGCGCAGTGTGCGCAAAACTTTGTAGCTGCCGGTTACGATCTCGTCGCCTTCCTGTAGTCCTTTTATCACTTCGATGTCGGTGGTACCTGCGATCCCCGTGTCCACGGGGACGAATTCAGCTTTACGATTCCGCAGTATGAATACGCCCTGGATCTCCTGCTTGTCGTTACTCTTGGCAAGATCTTTCTGGGGCGCGGCGGCCTGCACTGAGCCCTTATCATTTTCGGGGACCAGGTCAGCAGGACGGCGAACCGTCAACGCCTGAATTGGGATGGTGAGCGCGTTTCCTCGGGTCGCGGTCGTGATCTTCGCCGTGGTCGAAAGACCGGGGCGAAGATCCTGCGGCGGGTCCTGCAAGGTTACGACGACTTTAAAGTCCTTGGCCTCCTGGCTGCTGGTTACCTGTTGCGAGGTGGAGACGCCAGTTGAGCGCACGATTGCATTATTGCCGATCTCCGTCACCACCGCCTTGAATATTTTTTTCGGGATGGCATCGATCGTGACCTGCGCCTGCTGGCCCATCTGCACATTCACGATGTCGGTCTCATCGACTTTCACCTCGGCGGTGATCACGGACATATCGGCCAGCGTCATCAGCGTGCTGCCCGGCGAATTCTGGATTCCAATGACCACGGTCTCACCTTCGCGCACTGGCAAATTTGTGATCACGCCGTCGAACGGAGCCTGGTAGGTCGTCTTCTTCAAAACGTCGGTGGCATGAGTCAGATTGGCGCCCGCCTGTCCGATGCGGCGATCGGCGGAATCCTTCTGCGCCTTGGCTTGCGCCACTCGCGCCTCCGCCTGCGCCAGCCCTGCTACAGCGGTTTGGTGGGCCGCTTTTTGCATGTCGTAGTCCGACTTGGCAATCAACGCATCTTTGTACAAACCCTGAGCGCGGCTCCAGTCGAGTTCGGAGCGCTCCGCATCAGATTTCGCCCGGTTGAGATCAGCCATCGCGGTATTCAGCGCTGCCCCGGCCGCCAGCGCATCGGTCCGCGCGGCTTCAAGTGAGGCTTGCATCGCACTCATGTCCGCCTCAGGCTGCACATTTTCGAGCTGTGCCAGCATCTGTCCCTGCTTTACCCGGTCGCCTTCTTTGACGTACAGCTTGATGATCTTGCCAAAAGCGTTCGCCCCGATATTCACATACGTCTTGGGCTTGATCTCACCCGACGCGCTCACCACCGCAACCAGATCCATGCGCTGCGCCTTGCCGGTCTGCACCGTGACTACACCTTTGTGGCTCTGGTAAACAGAAATACTGGCAATGGCAGCGAGCGCCACTACCGCTCCAACTCCAATCGCAATTTTTTTCCACGTGCTCATTGCGCCCCTGATAAGTGCTTGAACGGCCTGCCGGGAACCTCTTGCGCTTCATCACATCCGCCCTTCCCTGGACAGTCCGCCGCCCGCAGGAGGCACGTCCTCAGATACGGCTCTCCCCAGGCAAAAGTTCCCCTCTACGGAAACGACTGACAAATGTCAGGAAAGCCAGTGATTCCACAGGCCGACAGTTGATTATAGCTTGCCGGGGAAGCCAGGGAAGTGCCCGAGTGAGGACGCGGATGGCCCCACGGCTACGCCGCCAACCTGCGCCGCCGCTGGCGCGCATTCCGTTCGTCTCGGCCTCCATCCCTAGTCTGTCATCCCGAGTGGAGCATGAGCGTCCGAAGGACGGTCATGCGGAGTCGAGGGACCCCGCGTCGGCCGGTACCCGGCAAGAAACCGCAGGGAGGTTTCCGCAAAACTCGCGAGCGAGTCCATTCACTCCGCTCAAGATGACAGCTTGGGCGAGTGGCTCACGATGACAGGGTGTAGTGATACACGACCCGTGACGCGGGCCGGTATCGAACGTGCTAGGGTGCGATCGCGAACACTGAACCGTAGCCGTTTCCGCCTCCAAACCCGGCAGTGCCGTAGAGGAGTCCCTGCGGACCGGTGATCAACCCCGCCAGCGGTGCGTTTCCCTCCGTCGGACCGAAGGAATGGAGTACGGTTTCGGCCCAGGTACCGCCAGACTGCGAAAGCTTGAAGATGACGCCAACGAAGTGGTCCCCACCCTCCTCAGTCGTCCCATAGAGATTCCCTGCTGAATCAAAGATCACGCCGCCGAGAGGCGTCGCCCCGTCGCCATTCATGAAGTCGTGGAGGGTTGTAAAATTCCAGCTTCCGTTGGAGGGCGTGAGTTCGAAAACGGTACCGAAAGCATCGCTGCTGGAAGCGGTGCCGTAGAGGTTCCCAGACTTGTCGAAAATCAGCCCGCTGGTGGGAAAGGCGCCGTCATTGCTATCGAAGAAGGTCCAGAGCACGGTTTCAGTCCAGTTTCCGTTAGTGGAGGGTGTCAGTTCAAAGACGACGCCATCGTCGTAACCGGCACCACCGTCGCTGGCTGTGCCGTAAAGATTTCCTGCCGAGTCCCATATGAGATCGCCCATGGGGGCTCCGCCGTCGGCGCCGCCGGTGAAGTTGTAAATCACTGACTCCTTCCATTTCTTGCCAGAGGGTTTCAATTCAAATACGCCGCCTTGCGAAAAACGGGTGCCTCCAAAGCTGCCGGTGCCGTACAGGTTGCCGTTCGAGTCAAAAGTCACGGCTGCCAAAGGAGCGCTCACGTCATCGGAAGTCGCACCGAAGCTGTAGAGAATTTTTTCCTTCCAGCGGCTTCCCGACGGGGAGAGTTCAAATACGGTTCCAAGGCCGTAGGCGCCTCCACGTTCCGTGGTTCCGTAAAGGTTGCCGGAAGCATCGAGAATCACGCTTCCCAGTGGAAATTGGCCGTCCGTACCATTGAATTGATGGAGGACGCTGTAGCTCCACTTCCCGTTGGATGCAGGGGTGAGCATGAACACCGTGCCCGAACTACCCGGTCCGGAACTGGCGACGGTGGTTCCGTAAAGATTTCCCGCCGAATCGGCAACCAGAGCCGCTTCAGGATGTGAAGCTGGGTTGTTCAGGAATTTGTGGAGAACATGATATTTTCTTGCGGCCTGGGCCGGTTGCGCCAACATTAGCGTGGCGGCGATGGCGACTAAGGCGTAACTCAACGCAGGGCGAACACTTTCCCATTTCATATGGATTGAACTCCTTAGTGATTTTCCGAAAAGGGGTCTGCCGGGGGTCCGCGCTCTGAGCAGGAAATTTAGCACCAAAAACCCGGGCACACAACTGCATTTTGCGGGTTCAAAGCATTTCTTGCGTGGCGGATTTGCTTTTGCTCCGATTGCGGTCACGGTCCGATCTGGGTCGAGAGGGTTCGCAATCGTCCTTTAACCAGTTTGGGTCCACTTCCGTTTCCATCGTTGACATGGGCCGACACCGGGCGTAGCGTTGCGCCAAGTCAACGCACAGAAGTCGATAGCTCACGCGCACGGGGGGAACGGTATGTTTTCCAAGCTATTCTGGGCGGTGGTGTTTGTGTGTCTGCTGCTTCAGGCTGCTGTGGCACAGGATCCCACCAAAGTAGAACCGAAGCACTACAAACTGGCCTTCGAAAATGAAGTGGTGCAAGTAGTGGACGTTCACTATGGACCGCACGAGAAGTCTGGGATGCACGACCATCCCGGGGGGGTAGTGGTAGTGATCACGGCAGGCCACCTCCGGTTCACCGACCAGAATGGGAAAGTTACGGAGGTCTTTGCCAAGCCCGGCGAGTCCCGCTGGTTCCCGGCTTTTAAGCACAAAGTCGAAAACCTGGGCGATACCTCGTATAACGCTGTTTACATTGGGATGAGGGCTAAGTCCGTCGCGGGCAAGGGCGAACCGGAAGGCGGGCAACCCGCTCGGGATGCGATCACGGCAAAGATCCTGGCGGGATTGGCTCAGGCTCCAGCGAACCGGTAGACATTATTTTGAGCTGAACCGGCGAAAAGCATTAACCACAAAGGACACTAAGGTTCACAAAGGTAAGCACAGAGTCGACTTGCGCCTGAAATTTTAAGATGCAGGGGTTTAAGACCCGATTCTAGCTTCGCCCCGGCAGGCACCTTCTGAGCGGTTGCCAGCATCCTACAATTTGTTTAGACCGTGCGGGTTAGCCTTGCCTTCAGGTATCCGAAGACATAGAATGTTAGGCACGAGATAGTGTGTGTGCGAGGAGTACTCCCTCTATGTTCCAGGTAGGCCTACGTCTCTATTTTTTTTCTTGGGTTGTGCTGCTGTCCCTTTTTGGACTGAGTGGGGTGGCGGTTGCACAGCAGGAGGGGAAAAAGGCTGGAAGCGATCAGGCCAGCGCGGCAGGAGCAGGGGCCCAGGAAGCCGATCCACTGAAGCGTCCGATTAGCGATAAACAAAAGAAAGACAACGCCAAAGCGCTGAAGCAGGAACTCAGCAAGACCTACAAGAAGTGGCTGGACGAAGACGTGGTTTACATCATCTCGGATGAGGAGCGGAAGGCTTTCAAGCAACTCTCCAACGACGAAGAGCGCGACCAGTTCATCGAAGCTTTCTGGCAACGGCGCGATCCTACTCCCGATACCGAAGAAAACGAATACAAGGAAGAGCACTACCGCCGCATCGAGTATGCGAACGAGCACTTCGCTGCCGGAATTCCGGGCTGGAAGAGCGACCGCGGCCAGACCTATATCAAGTTCGGGCCCGCCGACGAGATCGAGTCGCATCCGAGCGGCGGCACCTACGACCGTCCCATGGAAGAAGGCGGCGGATCGACCTCAACCTTCCCCTTCGAACAGTGGCGCTACCGTTACCTCGAAGGTGTAGGCCAGGAAGTAATAATCGAGTTTGTGGATTCCTGCATGTGCGGGGATTATCACATGACCATCGACCGCTCGGAAAAAGATGCGCTGCTTTATACGCCGAATGGCGGGACCACACTTTACGAGCAGATGGGTATGGCCAGCAAGGCGCAGCGGTTCAACAGTGGGATGGAGAAGCTGGGTCCGGGACCAGGAACGAGTTCGAATCAAAGCAAGCAGTTCGACCGGTTGGAGCAGTACGCCAAACTGCAGGCTCCGCCGCCGGTAAAGTTCAAGGATCTGGAGGAAGTGGTCAGCCACAAGATCAGCGTAAACCTGATGCCGTTTGATGTGCGGGCGGATTTTGTGCAAGTGACCGGCGATACCGTGCTGGTTCCGGTCACCATCCAGTTAAAGAACCGCGACATCACTTTCGCCAACAAGGACGGAGTGCAGCGCGGGGTGGTTAATATTTTCGGGCGGGTTACGACCTTGACCGGGCGGATCGCGCAGACATTCGAAGACACGGTGCAGGCGATGTTCCGGCAGAGTTGCTGGCCCGGGCGGCGGAGAGTTCGCAGGTGTACTGGAAGGCGATTCCATTGCGGCCGGGACGCTACCGGGTCGACATCGTGGTAAAAGACGTGAACGGCGACCGGGTGGGTACCTGGAGCAAGGGGATGCAGGTGCCGGATTTCGCGGACGATCGGCTGGAAGCTTCCTCGCTGATCGTGGCGGACATGATGGAACCGGTGGCGGCGAAGAACGTGGGCACGGGGAGTTTCGTGATTGGCGCGACCAAGGTCCGTCCGCGGGTACCGCCGAGCGATGGCAAGCCAATGGTGTTCAAGCGCGATCAGAAACTGAATTTCTGGATGCAAGTGTATAACCTGGGAGTGGACGATAAAACGCACAAGCCGTCGGCCACGGTCGAGTACAATGTGGTCAATGCGGCGACGAATAAGGCCGTGGTTCATGCGGTTGAATCCACGGAGCAGATGGGCAATGTTGGCGACCAAGTGACCCTGCAAAAAACTCTCTCGGCCGCCAACCTTGGTCCGGGTGTTTATCGCATCCAGATCAAGGTGAACGACAACATTTCCAAGCAGACGGTGGATCCTTCGGCGACGTTTGCCGTTGAATAACAATGGACTGCATGGGTCTCCTGTGAGGTGGCTGGTGATACTCCGCAAGCTCGGGTTCTTGGTGCTCGATGCTGGGCCTGGCGCTTCCGGTGTGGGGTGTGGACAGGCCGGGTAAAATTTCCGGATATGTGCGTGGCGCCAGTGGCATCCCGCAAATGGGAGCCATGGTGGAAGTTCTGGGCGCGGCGGCGCAGTCGTTCAAAGTGTTCACCGACGAGAACGGCTTTTACGCAGCAGCCGGGCTGGTGCCGGGAGTTTACAATCTCAGGGTTTCCGCTCCCGCCTTTCTTCCCGCCTTGCGGGACACATCGGACTGCATGCCGGTGGCAATGCGGTGGTGAACGTCACGTTGAGTAGTCTGTTTGAAGCCATCCAGATAGCTCCGGGACGCGGCCTGGTCGAGGACGATGACTGGAAGTGGGTGTTGCGCTCGGTATCGAACCGTCCCATCCTGCGGATGGTGGACGATCACACGCAGGCTCTGATTGCCGAGTCCGCAAACCGCGATCGCGATCTCAAGGGGACATTGTCGTTTCTGGCGGGTTCACCGTCGAATGGGTTTGGCAGCGCCTCCGACATGACCACCGCCTTCTCCATGGAGAAGTCGATCTTCTCCTCCGATACGATTGGCTTGCGGGGCAACGTTGGATACGGGAGCAGTTCTCCGGCAGCGATTTTGCGGGCTTCGTTCCAGCACAAGATGGATGACGGATCAGAGCCCGTGATGGCCTTTACCATGCGGAGTTTGCCGGCGCCGGATTTCACGCTGCACAGTTTTCAAGCGATGGCGCTGACTACGGCTGACGATTTCAGGCTGGGCGATGTTCTGGAACTCAAGTTTGGCAGTGAATTGCAAACCATCCAGTTTCTGGGTAGAGTGACCACCTTCCGTCCGTTCGGAACGGCTGATTTTCATTTCTCACCGAACACGGTTCTGGAGTATCGCTATGCTACGTCGGAGCCGGATAACCGCACCGACAAAGGCTTCGAATCAGCGCCCGCGGATCTGAACGAATCCGGACCACGCGTCAGCATGACGGGCTACGACATCGCGGTGGAGCGCGCCCATCACCAGGAAGTTTCTTTCTCTCACCGCGTGGGCAAGAACAGGCTGCAACTGGCGGCGTACACCGATCGCGTGACCGATCCCGCGCTTACCGGGGTGGGAGAATTCTCCACGCTCGATGGGAACGTGTTGCCCGATCTTTATTCGGGGACATTTACGTATCAAGGGAGCAACCTGAACACCCGCGGCATGCGGGTGGTGCTGCAACGCCAGTTGACGTCAGACATGACGGGCACGCTGGATTACGAATACGGCGGAGTCCTGGATTTGGCAAAGCCGAACGTGAACCTGGAAAACGTTTCGCAATCGATGCTGGTGCGGCAGCGCCAGAGCGTGGCGGGAAAAATCACGGGCGTGGTCCCGAAATCAAAGACTCATTGGATGGCGTCCTATCGCTGGATCAACGGGGAAGCGCTCACTCCGGTGGATTTGTTCAACGCTTCGGCTGGGCAAGCTGATCCTTATCTGAATCTCTTCATCCGGCAACCGATCCCCGGAACCGGATTCTTCCCTGGCCATATCGAAGCCATGGTCGATCTGCGCAATCTCCTGGCGGAGGGATACGTTCCCGTCGTCGGCCATGACGGACGCACGGTTTATCTGGTGCAGTCGGCGCGCGCGGTGAGGGGCGGAGTGGCTTTCACGTTTTAGGAAGTTGTCCCGGAAGGTCAGTGGCAAGAAATCTTTGCAACCTTCAGAGACACATCCTGGAGCCTGTGACAACATCTTCTTGAAATCTCCGCACACCGCCCCCTCGACGTCCGGCTTCAGGCACACGGGATGGGTTTGATTTGCGTTTTGCGTGTGGCCATCGCCTCATTCCTTCCTTTCTGCTCTAGTTCCCAGAATCAAGGTGCATAACGAGTAAAGACAAGGTCGCTCGCTTTGGCCTTCTCATGGCAGGGGAAGCAGGTTTTCATGAACGCCGCCTCGCCAGGTTTGCCATCTGTGCCGAAGTGAGCGAACCCCCATCCGCCGGTGGCGCCGTATTTGGTTGAGTCCTTGACCATGAATTGAATGTTCGTGGGGGCGCCGGGAACGAAAGATTGGGCTTGGCCAAAGACTTTGTTGTTTTCGTCCGACGGAACGTGATGGTAATGCAACGCGGCAATGATTGTGCCGTCCGGGTACGGAAGCTTGCCCTCGCGAAAGGCGTTGAAGGCTACATCGTTGCCCAAGACGGCGCCTAAGCTGTTGAGGTTGCCTGCTTCATGGGCCGAGGAGATCCACTTCCAGTCACGGTACCCTTGAGGAATTTCGGTAACGAAGATCGGCGCGGATTCCCCATCCGCGTGTCCTGGCGCGGGAGCAAGGAGGGCGGCAAGGCCGGCCATGGTTGCAACTGTAACCAGGAAGAATGCGAAGTGTTTCATAAGGGTTCCTCCATTCAATTTGTGCAAGTCACCTCCTGTCGAACCCGAAACGGTCTCAACGATTCAAGACTATGACAGGGCATGAAAGGCGAAGCGATGCTGCCCATACAAGAACACATTACTGGCAAAAAGTTGCTTGCATTTAGCACTATTTTCGACGCGCATGGAGGGCTCGGTCCCGAAGCGTCGCAGAAGCCAACCCAATGGCTGGCGTAATCAGATGGGATGAAAGAGCGGCTTACTTGCTGGGTGTCTGCTGCTGGGAATTCTTCAAGGCGGCCTCAATCTTGGACACCACCTGTCGGGTGGGCTCTGCCAGAGGGCCATTGGGGGCCAATCGCAACGATTCCTTGAATTCACGCAGGGCACCGGCGGCATCTTGCTTACGTAATAAGATGTTGCCCAGCAATACGTGGCCTTCGGCTATGTCTGGTGCCAACTGCACCGCTTTTTGCGCGTGGGGATCGGCATCCTGCCAACGATTCAGCCCACAGTAGGTGCGGGCCAGTTGTAACTGAACATCAGCGGAATCAGGATTGAGTTCAGCAGCCTTTAGCAGAGGGGTTTCGGCTTCGGCGAATTTTCCCTGCTGGTTATCGAGTGCTCCCAGTGCGAGATAGGCAGCCGTGTACTTGGGATCAATTTCTATCGCTCTATCGAGCGCGGAAGAAGCGTCGCTCCACTTATTCTGATGGCCATAGGCGATGCCCATCAACAAATACGCTTCGGCGTATTTGGGATATTCCTGAGCGGCTTTCTGCAAGAACTGGATTCCCCTGTCGAGGTCCTGACCATTTTCGAGAAGCTCCTTCCCGGCGGATAGATCCTTGCGAGCTTGGGCGGGGATTGCGAACTCACCCACCGATATCGTCGCCTCCGGATGGGCGGGCAGCACGGCGTCCTCCGGACCCCGGTGCTTCATAATGGATTCGATTTTGGCAGCGATCGTGGTAGCGATTCGCCGCTCAGAAGCGCTGTTCGCTTGATTCCAAGCTTGCGTGTCGCTCTTCAGGAAGGGGCTCGAGGTAATAGACACGACAATGAGACAGTGGTTGGGATTGGGATTTTTCTTCTTCTTATCCCAGGTATCCTCGGAGACCACTTCAACGTTAAAGCAGGCGTCCCCGGACCTGCTAGTACGGCAACCGCCTTCCACCATCCGATGGGCATCGTCCCACTTCACAGCCTCGGGAAGCGCTAATTTCATGTCCTGATAGCATTGATCTACTGGCTCTTTAACGCTCGCCCATTCTTCGGCGCGTGCTGTTTTGCCAAGTGACACAATGAGCAAAGCGCCTGTCACTAGAACTTGCCGCATAATGTGTCCCCTTTCCCTCCCTCATCTCAGCCTCTTGGGGGCCGTTTCCTCTCTGCCGTTGCTGACCCGCTTGCCAATAATACTCGTGTTGCGTGGAGGCACAGTGATCCCAGTCATATTTCGCAAGATCGCGGGTCAGTTGTTGAAATCAGTTGTCGAAACCAGCGGCTACACTCAAAACCCCAGGCTCAGGGTCAATGAGCGATATAGAGATTTTACGCCAACTGACACTCCGTGATCGAAGTTCGGTAGTGGGTCAAGCACAGCCTCCCTGTTGGGTCACGCTGAACGCCCGAGTGAAGTGTGCACACCCATTGTCTGACACTGGTGCAATGGTTTTGAACAGTCACCGGGTTTGCCACCGCTGTAGATCTCTTGCGATCTCGTACCCGCGCCTCGCTGTTCCCCGATCAGGCAGCTCCACACATGGGAACAATCCACAATCCATGGACTCGACCGGAACGCCGATGCGGCGATCGGATTGGGAGCGGTGCGTGGAGATAGATGGCGACCCATGCATCGGCCCCTCAGAGCGAGGACTACCTGGCGTGCTGGACATTTGGCGAACCAACCAACGGCTGGATGAAGGCTGCCGACGGAAGCTTACGGCCATCGGTTGGACCTCGACGAGGAGTCGGATTACAGCCCCATCATCGGGTACCTCGTGGTGTCGGTGCCATTATGCTCAATGCGGGCAACCGGACGACCAGGGTAAAGTTACGTGCTATCGTGAGGCCAGCGACGGGATGGAGGGTCTTGACGGAGACGCCGACCACGGCGTCGGACGGGGTAACGGATAGTACCTGTTCTCGACGTAAGCATCCGGCAACACCATTTGAGCCGGGAATCTGTGAGCCTGATCGCGAGTCGTTCGTCAAGCCAACAGGCATGGCTGTCCCCGTAAGCAATATGCGGGACAACGAGCTTCTGCCTGGACACCCCAAGAAGCTGGGCAAACCTTGGGCCGTGGCGCTTCAGCGTCATCACGATCATTGTTGATGACGCTTGCCACGTGCTGGCAACGAAACGGCTGTCTATCTATACGTCAAACCGGCAACCGGGTGGTCGGATATGACTCAAACTGGCCGAGCTCACACCACACTTTACGTCCTGAGGCGCAGCGGCGTTCGGGGAATTAGTTGTGTTCGCGGTGATTTCGTGGCCGCTTTCACTCCGTGATTGTGCGATCCGCAGGCTTACACCGCAAAGGACGTGAACAAGTCGTACTTTTGCTCCAAGCGACCGAGGAGAGCTTGAATACTAGGAAGCACCGCTGTCGTTGTAGCTCGGTAATACTCACGTATACTTCAGAATCATCCTTGACAAGATCGTCAAACCGATCGTCCATGCTGCAGACCAGGACCTTCGCTCCATGGACCTCGTCTTTGGTTCTGCGAAACAAATCCAAAATGCCCATTTTTTCTACTCACCCCTCTGCGGACAGTCAGTATAACTGCTGCAATCAGGCCTTAGCACAAGCTTGCGCGATCTCTTCGCCTCTGCCCGTGGGTGAATGAGTGTGGTAGAAATTTAATCGCAAGCTAGTCACCAATAATATGTGGCGTCATCAGAGAATTGTCCGCCAATGAAACCAGACCTTAGCGCACTCAAAAATCCGGTCAATGAGCGCTACGGCCTTCCATAAGAAGGCCACCACACTCGACAGAGACCTACTGCTGCAGTCGCGAGTTTGCGAACGCGATCACAACTTCGTGCGTTGAGGCACTCCGCTTGACATTGTTTGCGGTGCCCCAGCAACATGCTGGAGGAGTCAGGGAGGTATGCGATGGCAACAGGAAATGACCCGATTCTCAACGGTCTTGGAATGGCTCACCTGGGCAGCCCGAAAGCGCTCTTGGGGAACAAGGGCGGCCGGATGCTCGGGGAGTTCAAAGATTTTGCGATGCACGGCAGCATGATCGACATGGCGGTGGGCATCATCCTGGGCGCGGCCTTCGGAAGAGTTGTGAGTTCCTTTGTCTCCGACGTCCTGATGCCCCCGATCGGCTTGTTCGCCGGGCATTCGGATTTCTCGAACAAATTCATCAACCTCTCGGGACATGCCTACGCCACCCTCGCCGAGGCTAAAGCCGCGGGTGCCGCCACGATCAATTACGGGGTCTTCTTCAACGCCCTGTCCGACTTTTTGATTGTCGCGTTCGTGGTATTCATGCTCATCCGCCAGGTGAACCGCCTGAAGAACGAACAAGAGGTATCCGTTCCGGTCACGAGGGACTGTCCGTTTTGTCTCTCAGCGGTTGCGATCAGGGCAACCCGATGTCCGCATTGCACCTCTGCGTTGACAGCGGCTTGAGTCCCGAAGGACCATCCGCGACATCCGCCATTGAGTGTTGTGCCCGACAGTTTCTACGTCGATGCCACGATGGCCGGCGGCTTCCAGGTTCCCTCGCCGGGAGGCAAGATCGAAGGCGGCGTCTCCTTGGGCCAGTAGAGGCGCATGACCAGATAGATGGGGCCATTGGGCGCTGGCAGCCAGTTGGATTCCTTGGCCTTGCCCGGGCGAATCCTTCTGGATGTAGAGGGTCAGTGAGCCGTCCGCGTTCTTCTTCATTCCCGGCAACATTGGCGAATTGATCAGGTAGCGGTTGATCGGATTCTCGATCAGGAGCTGGGTCTTGCCGTCATACATCGTCACCGACCAGAAGGCGTTCACCGGCGGCAACTCTCCGGCCGGGAAGGTCAGCGTGTAGTTGTGCTTGCTGCCGTCGAGCGTCTCGCCGTTCGCGATCGTCGTGGTCATGGGATACATCGCTTCGACGGCGTCGTTGCCGTAGATGCCGGCCTTGGCGGCGGCGGCGCGCTTCAGCCAGTCGCCGTTGTAGAAAGCGGCGTCGCCAAAGAGTGAGCCGACCTTCCAGCCGTTGATGTCCTTCCTGCCGGCGGCGAGATACTGGTCGACCTTGGCTCGCCTTCCTTCATGCCCAGGCACGACTTCAGCCTTGTGTTCCAGCGAAAGGTCCTTGAAGTCGAAGGTCTTGCCGGCGCCGATGCCGATGCGGGCCAGCTTGGCGCGAATCTCCTTCTCTTCGGGTCCGGCAGGAGCGAACTGCAGCGCGAAGTCGAGATACTCGAAGAAATTGGTCTTCACCATCTCCTTGTCGATCTTCGGAAAGTTGATTGCTGGCGCAGCCGGCGGGGCCGGCTGCTTCAGATATGCGGAGAGCGGCTGCACCTTGTAGCCGGCCTGGATCTTGACTCACGTTCGGCATGTCTGCTGGATTGAAGAGTTGGGTGCGGTAGATCGCCATTGAGAATTGCGTGCTGGAACGAAACACTTTCTTGATTCCGGCCGGCGTCTCGCCTTTCCAGTCCGGCCCGACCACCATATAGTCGCCCGCGTCCGGTCCGGTGGCGCGGGTGCCGATGTAGCCGTAGTTGAAGGTGTTGCCGTCGCAGAGCTGACCGAGTAGTAGCGCGATTTCGGGCACGGCCGGAACCGACAGCACAATCGGTTCGGCGCGCAGATCCATCCACACGATCGAATATGGCGTGTCGCTGTTGGGCGTGACGATGGCCGTGTCTTTGTAGGTAAACACTCGCGCTTCGTTGTTGATCTGGTTGAACGGCGCCTTGAATTGACCGGAGTTGCGGTCGACCGCAAATTCGTACATCACCGCGTAATTCATTACGATCGGCAGACCGTAGATGAAGCCTTCCTCTGCGATTGCCTTGGTCTCGGCGATGCTGGGACGATCCTTCTCCGTTTTCTCGGCCTGCGAGATTGCGTCATTCTTGCTAGTGCAGCCGACTAGCAAAATGGCAGAGGCCAACGCGCTAAAGAATATTCTTTTGGTCGTTCTCGTTCGTGTATGCATTGATTTGTCCCTCAAGTGCCCGAGAATGACGATCTCGATCAGTTGTGTAAACGCCACAGTGTAGTGGTATCGCACCTTGCGGTGAACTGGTAAAAGTGCCAGTCGGAGCTCGTCTAAGCGGGTTGGGTTTGTTGGAGGGCGAGAGCGGGTGCGAAAATAATGGCAGTTCTTGTTGGGCGATTGGTCAGTCCAAGGCTGCGGAAAAGCACACCGATGCTAACTCGGGCTAAGACCCATATTCAATCGTGCGCGGGTATCGCAGCACTGGAAGCGCTGCGCACCCAAAATCGTCTCTTAAGTTGAGTCTGGTCCGTATCCTATTGCGGGGTTCCCGGCTGACTCACGGTTGCTGTGTCGGCCGGCAGGGTTGGCTTGGCCATGAAGAAGTCGTGATCGTAGAGGTTGCGATACATGCGCCCGGCAATTTCCGCTGCTTTGGGGCCGAAGGTTGGGCGACCACCTTCGAGGAAAATCACGACGACGATGTTGCCAACGTCAGTCTTGGCGTAGGAGGCAAACCATCCGAAGCGGGTACCGGCGTGGGAGCAGGTTCCGGTCTTGCCGAGAACTTCTTCCTCGCTGAAGTTGACTTTCAGGCGGCGTGCGGTGCCAAACTGCACTGCGCCTTGCATTCCGTCGGAAATTTCGGGGATCAGAGGGGCGATGTCCAGGCGTCGCTTTACTACCGGCTGGAAATTCGCGATGTCTTCAGGCGCTGTGGGATGCTGCAGGTAATAGAGCGTGCCACCGTTGGAGATCGCAGAAACCAGTGCGCCGAGTTGCAGCGGGGTTACGGAAACGCCTTCTCCGAAGGAACACATCTTCCCTACGCCACCGAGCTTGGAGGAAATTTCTTCGTTGGGATAAATCCCCAGTTGCTCACCAGGAATGCTGTAGCCGGCCAGTTCGCCGAGGCCGTATTGATGGGCGTAGTAGCGCACTTTCTCAAATCCCAGTTGGCGGCCGAGCGCTTCAAAATACGCATTGTTCGAATGCGCGAGCGCATTCGTGAGGTTCATGTGGTAGCGTCCGCCCAGACGAACCTCGGTCTCCTTGGTGATAATTCCTTCATTGAGGGCCGCGAGCGCAACCGAGAGCTTGATCGTCGAGCAGGGTTGAGCGCCACTCGAAAGCGCAAGCTTCTGATTCACCATAGCGAGAATGCGGCCGCTGGTGGGCTCGATGGCGACAACTGTTCCATTCATTCCGCCTAGCGCATCTATGGCGGCGTCGCGCACAACGGGATCTTCGCCGGTGGTCACGTCACCGTCGGTGACATCACTGGCGAAAGAACTGGTGGAGAAACGCTCGTAATAGCGATGCCTGCGGTGGACACTGGTGTGCGCGGTGGTCGTGTTCGGAGTTACGGCGCGGGCGCGGGCCAAGCGACGCATGCGCCTGCGAGCGGCCTGGCTTTCACTGATTCGTTGTGACTTGGTTTTGTGGGGGCTGAGGGTATGCGTGCTGACCGTGGCCGCGATGCCGGACGGGCAGAGCAGCACGAGAAACACTATAGCGATGATCAGACTGGAAAATGCGGAACGTTTCCCTGAGCTCAATTTCCTGTACCCATCCCCGGAGTTCACACTGTATACGCTGCACGAAACCGGCCAATGATCATCGCGGCTGGCTAAGTTCCAACTAATCTAGATGTTATGAAACTTCATTTGGATAAGCAATCTAAAACTTGCTTTCCCGTAAATCGCCGCGATTTAATCTAATTATTTGCAAATAAAAGAGTTATAGCCAATCTACAGCCTGGGCCCACCCCTTTGGTAACGCGGGGCGGTTACTGGAACGATACTGCCCAAAAGTGGAAAGGATTTTCCCTACATCGTCTCCCCACGCTTCCGCAAGAATGCCGGAACGTCGAGATCGGCCTGCTCGAAGTTGGCGATCATGGCGTTGCGCATGCTATCGATCGAGATCGATTCGCTCGTAGTCACGGCGGCAGCCTGCGGCGCAGATTGCTCCATCACCATGGGCGGCGGTGGTGGATCGGGATCAAATTCAGGTTCGGGCTGGGGCTCGTCAAAAAAATCGTCATGCCGCGAAGCATTCTCGCGCGAAACCACAAACCCGGATCTTCCTCCCGGCGATGGCGTTGTTGATCGGACTCTTTGAAACCAGTAGCGATGACGGTGATCTTCACCGAGTCTTTCATTTTTTCATCAAGAACAGCGCCGAAGATGATATTGGCATCTTCGTGGGCGGCACTTTGGATAATCGAGCAGGCCTCCTGCACCTCGGCCAGCTTGAGCGAGGCAGAGCCGGTAATGTTGATGAGGATGCCGCGGGCGCCATCGATGGCTCCGGCTTCGAGCAGGGGCGAGGCAATCGCCTTCTGTGCGGCCTCGGTAGCGCGACGCGCACCGCTTGCGGTCGCCGCGCCCATGACGGCGTAGCCCATGCCTGCCATGATGGCCTTCACATCGGCGAAGTCGCGATTGATGATCCCGGGAATGGTGATGATGTCGGAGATGCCCTGTACACCTTGCCGGAGAATGTCGTCGGCGATGCGGAAGGACTCGAAGAATCCGGCATCCTGGGCGACCGCCAGCAGCTTTTCGTTGGGGATCACAATGGTAGTGTCGACCGATTCCATCAGTTCCGCAATGCCGCGTTCGGCTTGCTGCATGCGACGCTTGCCTTCGAAGGCGAAGGGTTTGGTGACGACCGCGACAGTTAGAGCGCCCATCTCGCTAGCCAGCGACGCGATAATGGGAGCGGCTCCGGTACCGGTGCCACCACCGAGGCCAGTGGTGACGAAGACCATGTCCGCGCCTTCGAGCGCTTCGATGATCTTGTCGGAGTCTTCCAGCGCGGCCTTGCGGCCCACCTCGGGATTCGCGCCCGCGCCCAGTCCATTGGTGAGCTTGACCCCGAGCTGGATTTTCATGGGCGCGCGCGACATGCGCAGCGCTTGCAGGTCGGTGTTTGCGACCACGAATTCGATGCCTTCCATGCCGGCATCGATCATGCGATTGACGGCGTTGCCGCCGCCGCCACCCACACCGATGACTTTTATCTTGGCATCATTGCGGGCTTCTTCGTTAAAGCTGATGCGAATGTCGTTTTCGTTTTTCATGGGTGCAACACCTCAGTAATTTTTGCCACTTCCTGCTAAAACCGATAACCACAAAGAACACGAAGGTTCACAAAGGTTTTGGTCTATCAGCGTTACTTTGTGGAACTTTTATGTCCTTCTTTTGTTCTAAGCTCCCTTTTTTGCGAACAATCCCATCAAGCGCGAACTCCAGCGCGTGTCCTGCGCTCCCCGGGCGATCCGCGAACGATGGCTGTAAAAGATCATGCCCAGAACCGTCGCGTACTCGGGCTCGGCCAGCGTGGATGGCATTTTCGCAAGAGCCGTCGGCCACGAGAGACGCAAGGGACGCCGCAGGACGGATTCGGCAATATCCAGAATGCCGGCCAGGCGCGACGTCCCGCCACTAAGCACGATGCCGCCCACGCAGATATCGAGCATGCCGCTGTGGCGCAGGTTGTCGCGCAGCATTTCGAAAAGTTCGCGAGCCCGGGGCTCCAGAATTTCTCCGACCATGCGCTGCGAAATCAGACGCGAAGGCCGGTCGCCGACAGACGGGACCTCAACTTCATTCCCCTCGGGAATCAGGGTCACGATCACGTTGCCGTAGAGCTTCTTGATCTTCTCCGCCTCTGCCAGCGGAGTACACAACCCAACCGAGAGATCGCTGGTGAAATGATCGCCGCCGATCGGGATTACTGCGGTGTGAATCACGGCACCTTCCTGAAAAACAATCAAGCTGGTCGAGCCGGCGCCCAGGTCCATCAGGCATACACCCAGTTCGCGCTCATCGGCGCGCAACACAGCGTCGGCACAGGCCAGCGGCTCGAAGACGGTATCGTCGACGTGCACTCCGGCGCGGTTGACCGCGGTGATTACATTCTGGGTAGCGCTTGATCCGGCGGTGACCATGTGCACCCGGACCTCGAGGCGCATTGCCATCATTCCCAGCGGATCATGGACGCCGCTCTGGTCGTCAAGGATGAACTCCTGCGGCAACAGGTGCAGGATTTCGCGGTCGGCGGGCAGAGGGATGGCGCGGGCTTTGTCGACAGCAAGGCGAATTTCGTCGCGCGCAATTTCGCGCGCGCGCACGCCCAGGCTCAGCCCGCCGTGACTGTTCATGCCACGAACATGCGAGCCGGCAACTCCGAGCAGGGCGTGCTCGATGGGAGCGCCGCAAACGTCTTCCGCCTGCTCCACGGCTTTCTGAATCGACGCCACTGCTTTTTCGAGATCAACAATTACACCCTTGCGCGAGCCACGCGATTCGGACACTCCATGCCCGCGGTAGCGCAGGCCGGACTCGGTGACCTCAGCCACCAGAACGCAGGTCTTGGCGCTGCCTACATCAATTGCCGTCAGAAGATTCTGTTGCTGGTTCGCCATTCCTATGGATGTTCTCCCTTGGCAATCGCTGGACTTGGTTTGCTGCCGGGCTTCACCGCGGTGGTTCCGGTTGCTGTTGTCGCGGGTGGAACGGTTTTTATGGATGCGTCAGGTGCCGATGCGTTCGACGGCGCAGGTGGATGAACTGGTGGAGGATTGGATTTTGCGACGCTCTCTGTCTGCGTCACAGTGGTCCCCGTTTTGGGTTTCGCCTTGGCACTTACCTTGTGATGCGCCTTTTTGGATGTTTTATGAGCAGTGGCCGCGGGCGGCTTGGATGCTGCCAGTGAAGAAGGCGCCGACTTCGGAGCTGTAGCCTGGTGTGTAATCAGGGCTGCAGGCTTCACTCCGGCCGCCGCGGCCACCTTCGCCGATACCATGGAAAGCGGCGATTGTTTCACCGTTCCCTGCAGATCGGGA
The DNA here is from genome assembly GCA_963788605.1 of uncultured Acidobacteriota bacterium. GTDB lineage: Bacteria > Acidobacteriota > Terriglobia > Terriglobales > Acidobacteriaceae > JABDBE01. The sequence goes on from CAWBHD010000015.1 coordinate 54,900, forward strand.
TTCACGATGATCTGGCGGTCATAGCGTAAGTCGACGGATTCCAGTTTGTCGAACTGCTGACGCCACTCGCGGACATGGCTGACGTATATCTTGTAGCGTTCGAGGTAGTTCGACGATCCCAGATGCACCAGCACTTCCCCTTGCGGGTCGCTGGCGAGGACCTTCACGTCCTCGGCATCAGATAGGTCTACCTCGCCGAGGTCCTGCGAATAGCGCGCCCCGCCGGCATCCAGTTGGCTCACCAGGTCGTTGTAGATCTTCATGCGGGCGGTGCGAGTGGAGGGCGGTTCTCCCGGATTCATGCCCAGAATCACGGGGAAAGAGTATTTTTTCTTGCCCGCGGCGGGCAGGTCCATCAATGTGCCGCCAGCATCAATGAGGAAAATCCTGGAGCCGACGCGGGCGAAGGCCACGGGAGTGCGTTCCTGAATCTCGATTTTCAGGCGGTTGGGAACAAACCGCATCACGCTGGCTGATTCCACCCAGGGAATTTTTTCGAGAGTCTTTTTTCTCTCTCCGAGGGGAACGAAGAAAATGTTGCGCCCGATATCGCCGCCCATGACTTCCATGATCTGGAAGCGGGTGACGTTCTGCAGGCCGGCGGTCTCGATGTCATCGCTGGATTCGACGCGGAAGCGCCATGAGTGCTCGCCATAGTGATAAAGCGCAGCGGTGGCCGCGCCTAACACGAAGCACAATAGCGGCCGCAAGGACAGTCCAAGTGAGGCCAGTGGCAGCCTTTTTTGGCAAAGTACCCCGGCGAACGGAGACGCGTTTTTGTCCACGCAGGAAGGGCGATTCCTGTTCCACGTCCAAGTCGAGCAGTCGCGCGTCATCGATCGCGTCATCCGACGCGGGACGCACGGGTTCGCTGGGCGGTGGATACAACTCCTCCTGCGCGATGGTGGAACCGCTTTTTCGCGCCATCAATACAGGTCAGTTGTCGTCGGTGAATCGCTGAGCGGAAATAACTATAACTGCTTTTTGGGAAATGAGGTAGATGAAACTTGGTGCATTTTGCAGAAAAAAATTAAGGACTACATCCGTCGTGCAACAGGAAGTTGGGCAAGGTAGGGATTCCTCGCTTTGCTCGGAATGACAGACTTCGTTTGGGCTGCACGGGCGAGGACGCCCGCGCCTTCATGGTCAATCAAGCGGCCCGCTTGCGCTGGCCACCTTTCTTGATCGCCTCCACCTGTGCCAAATGGTTCAGGTCGTGTCCGGCGAACATTCTGACAATGTGGGCAATGGTCTCCTTGCCGCGTTCCTGGTGCATGCCGTGGTTTTCCCACAGATTCTTGGGCAAGGACTTCAACATGGCCAGATTGGCCTCCCGCAGCACCCGAAAAGTTTCTAGGGAGACCTTGGGATCGCGCCGGGCATAGCCAAGGGTTTCGGCCCAGACATCCTGGTCAAACGGCTGAATGGATACGCCATTGCTCCCCAGAATAAGGCGCATGCGCCAGCCGCCGACCAGTTCGGTATCGGCCAGATGCGCCAGAATTTCCGCGATCGACCACTTCCCCGCTCCCGGCCGTCGCATCAGTTGCTGCTTGCTTAGCGGCTTGATGAGCTTTTGCAGCTTTTTCGGGGTTTCTCGCTGCACCCGCAACGGGTCTTTACCGTCGAGGTGGCCAAGAATGCGCTGGATATATTGCTGGGCGGTTTCCGCCATAAGATCCTCCTGCAAGCAGAGTAGAACGTTGATTTTGATTATCAGCGGTAGGAAAAGGAAGCAGAAAAATTAGAAACTCCCGCAGGTCCGGGGGCTAGAGCATGTCATCGGAGAGGACTACTGAAGCTAAATCGTTCCGTCGGTTCGCATCACGGGCGGGGCAGGGATCACAATCCTGAGATTCTGCCGTGGGCAGATCACTGTGCGGCTTAGCTGCTGCATCGCCTGCAGCCGTGCGTGCTCGGCCTGAACCCGGGCGAGAACGGCCTCATGGCGCACGAGCACGGTCTGAGCCAAAGCCAGCCGGGTCTGCATGCCATCCAGCGCCATTTGGGCCTGGTCAAAGCGGGTCTCGCCGCGGCCGAGCGTTAGTTCCGCCAACGCGATAACATGGCCAACCCGACCGGAATCCTGCTCGAGGGCCGCCAGCGACCGGCTGGCCAGGCAGCGGACACCATCCTGGTGCCGGGCGGCAAAGTTGTTGATGGCAAACACCGCCAGTACCGCCACAGCTATCCAGTACCAAGCTTTTTCGGAACCCATGTGACTGCTCCTCAATTTGTTATGTGGGTTAGACGGGGCATCCCAGAATTCGTTATCCCGCCCAGTTAGATACGAGGGTGGGGGCGACCGGGTTCCACCAGACTCTTAGCTTGCGTGGCAAAAACAGCATCAAAGGGCGGGGACCGGAAGCCTGGCTTGGAGCTTCTGCCAGGATCAACGGCCCCAGCTGCGAAACGCTGCCGGCGCCTAGGGTCAGAATCATGTCCCCTTCACTGCGCCTGAGCGACGACTGCCTCTACCGCGTCTGCGAAAGACGCGGCATAGCGGGCTTCGCGCCCGCCGTTTTCCTTGATGCGCCTGGCCAGCGCTTCCGCCGGTGATTCCTTCGATCGGCGCTTCGCTGGCGGCGTAGATGTCCAGGACCAGCAGCGTGTCGGCATCGTTGAAGGCAGTGAGCGAATTCGTCCATCAGGTCACGCGTGCGGGTGTAGCGGTGCGGCTGAAAGATGACGTGGACCTTGCGGAAACCGCATTGCCGGGCCGCGGCCAGAGTGGCGCGGATCTTCGGTGGGATGATGGCCATAGTCATCGATCACGCTGACGCCGCGGCTTGCCTCGCAACTGAAAGCGGCGGTCCACGCCGCGGAAATTTTCCAGCGCAGAGCGGATCTGCTCGACAGGGACGTCGAGGCCGATGCCGACCGCAATCGCGGCGGTTGCATTCAGCACGTTATGCACGCCCGGCACATGCAGGCGAAACTCACCCAGAGCCTTCTGCTGATAGCCACCTGAAAGCGGCTGATCGGCCGATCCTCTCCGGCATTGAGCGTGGATTCGCCGAGATTGATATGAAAGTCGGAACCGCGACGCGTGCCATAGGTGACCGTCCGGCGCCGAATCTGCGGCAGCATCCGGCGCAGCAGTGGATCGTCGTTGCAGACCACCACCATGCCGTAGAACGGCACGCGATCCATGAAGTCGAGAAAGGCGCGCTTCACGTCTCGCATGTTGCGATAACAGTCCATGTGTTCGCGATCGATGTTGGTGACGACGGCAAGAATAGGCGAGAGCTTCAGAAAGGAGCGGTCGCTCTCATCGGCCTCGGCCACCAGGTACTGCGACTTGGCCGAGCCGCGCGTTCGACCGCCGAGGCGTCCAGCCTGCCGCCGACCACGACCGTGGGATCGAGGCCGCCGGCGGCGAGCACCGTGGCGACCATGGAGGTCGTCGTGGTCTTGCCGTGCATGCCGGCGATGGCGATGCCGTACTTGAGGCGCATCAGCTCGGCGAGCATCTCGGCCCGCTGGATGACCGGGATCTGCTGTTCCCGCGCCGCGACCACTTCGACGTTGTCGTTCTTCACCGCCGACTGAGATCACCACCACGTCGGGCGCCGGTGATGTTCTCGGCACGGTGGCCCATGAAGATCGTCGCCGCCCAGCTGTCGCGAGCCGCTCGGTGATGTCCGAACTCCTTCAGGTCGGAACCGGAAACCGTGTAGCCCGAGGTTCAGCAGCACCTCGGCGATCCCGCTCATGCCGATGCCGCCGATCCCCACGAAATGAATGCGCTGAATCTTGGCAAACATTCATTCAATCGCCACGGATTACGCGGAGAAGCACCGATAAGAAACTAAATCCGTGGAATCCGTGGCTAGTCTTCGATTCCAGCCAGCCGGGCTGCCATGGCCGCGATGTCACGCGCGGCATTCGGATGCGACAGCTTTCGGGCCGCTTCACCCATCTTTTCGAGCCGCGACGGGTCGCCGAGCAGTGAACTCACCGTTTCCACCAGGCTTTGACGGTCGAGTTTCGATTCTTCCAGCATCACCGCTGCGCCCGCGCGCTCCAGCGCCTCGGCATTGCGCTTCTGATGATCGTCGGCAGCGCGAGGAAAGGGAACGAACACCGCCGGCTTTCCCGCCGCCGTGATTTCCGCCACGGTGCTGGCTCCGGAGCGGCAGATCAACAAACTCGCGCGCGCGAAAGCGCCGGGCATGTCGTCGATGAAGCGATGGGCTTCAACGGCTCCGTCCAGCTTTGCGTAGGCCGCCTGCGCGTCATTGATAGTCACGTTCGCCGGTCTGGTGGACGATCTGCAATCCGGGAACTCGCGCCAGCGCTTCTCCGGCAGACTCCATCACCACTTGGTTGATGGCATGCGCTCCCTGGCTTCCGCCGAAGACGAGCAGCGTCGGGACAGCCGGCGTCGTCGGCAATCTGAAAGAATGCCTCGCGCACGGGCACTCCGGTGACTTCGCAGCGGCGAAAGTATCGTCCAGTTTCCTCAAAGTGGACCGCCGCGGCCGAAACGAAGCGCGCCACCACTCGATTGGCAAATCCGGGAACGAAGTTCGGCTCGAATACCAGCGTCGGAATGCGCATGAGGACTGCCGCCAGCATTGCCGGGCCGGAGGCGTATCCGCCGACGCCGATCACAACGTCCGGACGAAACTCGCGAAAGATGCGCCGCGATTCCCAGACCGCTCGCGGCAGATCGGAGAAAGTCCTCAGCCGGGTCGCCAGGCTGACATTCTTGAGCGCGCCCACTTGCACCAATCGCAGGGGAAACCCCGCCGCCGGAACCAGGCGGTTCTCAATGCCGCGCGCGGTGCCGATGAACAGAATCTCGGCGTTGTAATCTTTCTGGAGTTGCTGGGCGATGGCGAGCGCGGGGATCACGTGTCCGCCGGTCCCGCCTCCCGCCAGAATGGCCCGCATGCAGTGACTATAAACCGGAATAGGTATCCGCGATGCGCGGGAAGTTAACCCTTTAGCTGCGTTGGCAATTTGCCGGCTGGAAATCTGACCGGGCTTTGCCCGGTTTGAAGCCGGGGCGGCTGTCCCCAGGTGATTATTCGGCTTGCTTGGAAACGTTCAGCAGCACACCCACGCAAGCCAAGGTCGAACAGCAGCGACGACCCGCCATAGGAGACGAACGGCAGTGGGATGCCCTTGGTCGGCATCAGCCCGAGCACCACGCTGATGTTGATGAAGGCCTGCACCACGATCATGCTGGTGATGCCCACGGCCAGAAAGCGCCCGAACATGTCTTGCGGTCGTCAGGGCGGTGCGAATACCCCGCCACAGGAAGATCGCAAACAGCAGGACGATCACCAGCGAGCCCACCAGCCCCAGTTCTTCCGCGGTCACCGCAAAGATGAAGTCGGTGTGCGGCTCCGGCAGATAGAAAAGCTTCTGCTTGCCTTCCATCAGCCCGACGCCGGTGATGCCGCCGGTGCTCACTGCGATCAGCGACTGAATAATGTGGAAGCCACGGCCCTGCGGATCGGAGTAAGGATTCAGAAAGGCCAGGATGCGGTCGCGGCGATAGGCCACGTGAAAGATCAGGAAATAGAGCGGCAGCAGCGACGCCAGCAAATGCGTAGCCAAGATAACGCAGCTCGAGCCCGGCCACAAACAGGACGCAGCCCGTGATGGCGGCACAGGCGATGGCTGTTCCCAAGTCCGGCTGAAAGACGATCAGGGCAATAAAGATCAGGGTGGGGACAACGGCAGGCAGAACCGTATTGCGCCAGTCTTTCATGGATTTCGTACGGGTCTCCAGAAAGAATGCCAGGAACAGAATCAGCGCAGGCTTGGCCATTTCAGAGGGCTGAAAGGAGATCGGGCCCCAGTGAATCCAGCGATGAGTGTGATGCGCGCGATCCAGGAAGAAAACCGAGATCAGCATCAGAGTGGTCAGGCCCAGCAGCGAGAAGACTACCGCCGGATGCTTGTAGCGGCGATAGTCGACCTTCATGGCCACGACCATTGCCAGGATTCCGGCCACCGCCCACCCTAACTGCCGCAACAGAAAAAAATAACCAGAGCCGTAACGCTCCTTGGCCATGACCGCGGAGGCGCTGAACACCATTACCAGCCCAACGAAGATCAGGAGCAGGGTTACAGTGAACAGCCAGCTATCGACACTAACGCGCTTCGCCATGGAGAGATTTCATTTCACCACGGAGGCATGAAGACATGGAGGCTTTTCATGGATGATTTTGGGCAGGGATTTAACTCTTTTGGTTCGCCCGCTCCGCCAAAGCCTTCACCACCTCCTTGAAGACCTTGCCACGGTGCTCGTAGTTGCGGAACTGGTCGAAGCTGGCGCAGGCGGGAGCCAGTAGCACAATGTCCCCTGGCTTGGCGGCGTCAGTGGCATGCTTGATGGCACTTTCCAGGGTTTCGGCGTGGACGATTTCCGCCGCGTCGTTTATTTGGGATTCGATCTTTGCAGCCGCCGCGCCGATGGTGTAAACCCGCTTCACACGCTGGCGGAGCAGGTCGTTCAGAACGGTATAGTCGCTGCCTTTGTCCTTGCCACCGAGGATAAGGTGGATGTTTGCCGGAAAGGATTCCAGCGCCTTGATGGTGGCATCAACGTTGGTCGCCTTGGAATCGTTGTAGTATTCCACTCCACGAATCGTGGCCACGTGCTCCAGGCGATGCTCGACGGCCTTGAAGTCATGAACCGTCTTGCGGATCCGGTCGGGCTCGCAGCGCAGCAGCGCGCCCACGCAGACCGCGGCCAGAACATTTTCCACGTTATGCGCGCCCTTCAGCGGAATTTCCGACACTAGCATGATCTCTCTTTGACCGCTGTGATCGCGGAACAAGATGCGGCCATCGTGGACGAAAGCGCCCTGCTTCACTTCCTTCTTGCGGCTGAACCAGAAAACTTGTGCCCGGGTGCGGGCTGCCAGTTCGACACAGGTCAGGTCGTCGGCGTTGAGTACGGCAAAATCTTCGGCTGTCTGATTTTCGAAGATGCGCGCTTTGGCGTCGGTATAGGCCGCGAAAGTGCGATGCCGGTCGAGATGGTCGGGAGTGACATTGAGAACCACGGCAATCTGGGGGCGGAATGTTTGAATGGTTTCCAGTTGGAAGCTGGAGACTTCCCAGACGGCGATGGTTTCACCCGTTGCGCCTTCAACCTGTGAGATCGCGGGTGTACCGATGTTTCCGCCGACTGCTGCGCGATATCCGCCAGCCGTAACGATTTCTCCGGTCAACGTCGTCGTGGTGGTCTTGCCGTTGGAACCGGTGATGGCGACGATGCGTCCAGGGAAAAATCGAGCGGCCAATTCGATCTCGCCGATGACGTCTGCGCCGAGGGCGCGCGCCTGTACTAGCGGAGGAGCGTCCGCAGGCACGCCGGGGCTGACTACGATCAGGTCTTGCCCTCGAAAGTGCGCTCGCCGTGGCCACCGGTCTCGACCGCGATGCCCTGGTCGAGGAGCGCTGGAATTTCGTCTTTCAGTTGGTCCTGAGGCTTAGCATCTGAAACAGTAACCCGCGCACCCCTGGCCTTCAGAAACAGCGCCGAGGCCACCCCGGACTTGCCCAGGCCGACAACCAGCACGCGTTTGTTATTTACGTCCATAAAACCTGACTCACCACAGAGACACCGAGAAGAACCGAAACCCTTATTTGTCTCTGTGACTCCGTGTCTCTGTGGTGGAAGCTATCTTAACTTCAAGGTCGTCAGCGCGAACAGTGCAAACACCAGCGACGCGATCCAGAAGCGCACGATAATTTTCGATTCCGACCAGCCCAGCAATTCAAAGTGATGATGAATGGGCGCCATTTTGAAGATACGCTTCTTGCGCAGTTTGTAGGATGCCACCTGCAGAATCACCGAGACGGCCTCGATCACGAACACCCCCCCAATGAAGGGCAGCAACAGTTCCTGCTTGATCATTACTGCAACCGTGCCGATGGCGCCGCCAAGAGCGAGCGAACCTACGTCTCCCATGAAGACTTCGGCGGGATGCGCGTTGTACCAAAGAAAGCCGATTGCCGCGCCCACCATGGCGCCGCAGAAGATGGTTAATTCACCAACCTGCGGCATGCGCTGCAGTTCGAGGTAGGCAGCGAATGTAGCGTGGCCACTGACATAAGTGAGCACGGCCAAAGCTCCCGCGGCGATCACGGTGCAACCGATGGCCAGACCGTCCAGCCCATCGGTCAGGTTTACCGCATTGCTCGATCCCACAATCACCAGCACCACGAATGCGATAAACGGGAGAAAGGCCAACGGCCACAAATGAGCATGGCGCTCCAGACTCCCAATCACCAGGTCAGGCCGAAATTGCTTGAAGAAAGGCACCACCAGCCGAGTCGAATAAAGATTGCGGGTTTGCATGACGATCAGCGCGACCGCGATCAGAACGCTGGTGGCGATCTGGAGACCGATCTTAGCCTTGCCGGTCAACCCCAGATTTCTGCGATGCACAACTTTGGTGTAGTCGTCGGTGAAGCCGATGGCGGCGAAGGCAGAGGTGGCAACAACCGCAATCCACACGAACCGGTTAGTCAGGTCAGCCCACAGCAGCGTCGGAATCACAATCGAAATTGCAATCAGCAAGCCTCCCATGGTGGGAGTGCCGGCTTTTTTCTGATGAGCCTTGGGACCTTCTTCGCGGATGTACTGGCCGATTTGAAATTCGCGCAGCCGGTTGATGACCAGCGGACCGACGATGAGTCCCGTGAACAGCGCGGTCAGGCTGGCAAACGCAGTGCGGAAGGTCAGATAACGGAAGATGCGGAACGGCGGGAAGTAATGAAACAGCTTCTCGTACAGCAGCCAATAAAGCAATCAGCCTCCGTTCAGTCGTTGGTCGCTTGGTCGCTCGTCGTTGGCAACTCGCGACTAGCGGCTCGCGGCTGACGACTGTTGCGACTGCCACTTCTCCAGCGCCCGCTCCAACTTCACGCCGCGCGATGCCTTCATCAGCACCACGTCTCCGTCGCGAGTTTCGCGAGCCAGCCAGTCGCCTGCTTCTTCCGGGCGTGGCGACGAACTCCGCGCACATTCCAGCCTGACTCGGCGGCTTCCACCATCGGCTGCGCCAGACCTCGTACTCCCAGCAGCAGATCGATTTTCTTTCTGGCGATGTGCTGCCCGGCCTGCCGATGAAGTTCGTCTCCGGCCGGACCGAGTTCGAGCATCGCGCCCACTACCACGATTCTGCGCTTGGCCGGCATCGCCGCCAAAGTATCGACCATGGCTTCGAGAGCTTTCGGATTGGAATTGTAGCAATCGTTGATGACTGTGATGTTACCGAGCTTGGACGACCTGTCCACGTTTGTCCGCCGGGGCAAGCGACGCCAGCGCGCCCACGGCCTCGGAAGGCGTCAGCCCGCGTTCCAGTCCCACCGCAACTGCCGCCAGCGCGTTGTAAATGTTGTGTGTGCCCACCAGGGGCAGAGACGCCTTTTCGCGGCAACCCCCCGACTACCACGTCAAACGTCGATCCGTCCGATCCCCGCTGTTGAATGTTTTCTGCGCGCACGTCCGCCGCGGCCCGCAGGCCGTACAGCACCACCTTGCCATGAAAATCGCGGCCGAATTGCGAAACGTATTCGTCATCGGCGTTCAGGATCGCGGTTCCGGCGGCGGGGAGGGATTCAATCAGTTCATACTTCGCGCGCGCGATTCCGCGACGGACTCGAAAAACTCCAAGTGCACCGGAGCTACGTTGGTCACCACGCCAATTTCCGGCTGCGCGATCTTCGCCAAGGCGGCGATCTCGCCCGCGTGCGACATGCCCATCTCGATGACGGCCATGTCGTGCTCCGGTTCGAGCTTGAGCAGCATCAGGGGCAGACCAAAATGATTATTGAAGTTGCCTTCGGATTTCAGCACGCGGAAGCGGCTCGACAAAACGTGGGCAATGGCTTCTTTGGTGGTGGTCTTGCCGGTCGATCCGGTTATCCCGATCAGCGGTTTGCCCCACAAGCGTCGCACCGCACCGGCCAGGGTCTGTAGTGCCACCAGAGTGTCGTTGACAGCCATGAGCCGCGTTTTGACTGGATAACGAGCAGCTTGGTCTTTGCGAATGACTGCAGCCACTGCGCCTTTGTCCAGCGCCTGATCTACGAAGTCGTGGCCGTCCATGCGTTCGCCCTTGACCGCGAAGAAGAGCTCACCTGGCTGAATGGTGCGGGAGTCGATGGAATACCCCTGTGCGACCGCTTTGTGATCGAATTCGCCCGCCGCGGAAAGAAATTCGGCAACTCGAGAAAGGGGAAGCTTCATTGGGTCTTCCCCGCGGCAGTGTTGGCCGCTTCGCAGCTGTAGCCAGCCTCGCGCAAAATCTGGTGGGCTACTTCCACGTCGTCGAACGGAATCGATCCTTCGCGCGTGATCTGCACCTTCTCGTGGCCCTTGCCTGCGATTAGAACGATGTCGCCCGGCCCGGCTTCGCGGATGGCCAAGCCAATGGCGGCTCTCCGGTCCGGTTCCACTTTGCATTTCGTGCCCGAGCGCTGCAGGCCGACCATGGCGTCGTTAATGATGGCCAGCGGATCTTCGCTGCGCGGATTGTCTGAGGTTAAGACTACGAAATCGCTGCCCCGGCCAGCGGCTTCGCCCATCAGCGGACGCTTGGCCCGATCGCGATCGCCGCCGCAGCCGAAAACAGTGATCACGCGCGCTTTTTGTCCCGCTCGTTGCACGAATTCTCGGGCCAGCGCTGTCAGATTGCGAAGCGCATCGTCGGTGTGGGCGTAGTCCACGACCACGGTAAACGGTTGTTTGCAGTCCACTCGCTCGAAGCGGCCCGGTACGCGGGCCAGCGAAGCGATTCCATTGGCGATCGCTTCAGGTTTGCAGGCGCGGGCGTAGGCTGCGCCGGCCGCGGCGAGGATGTTGTACACGTTCACCCGGCCGATCAGCGGAGAGAATACGGGCACAACTTCCTCTGGCGTGATCAGGTCGAAGCGCGTGCCTCGTGGTGTGATGTCGACTTTGTCGGCGTGCAAGTCGCCGCTGGTCAGACCATAAGTCAAAACTTCAGAGCCATGTTTCTTGCTCAGCTTTACCAGCTTCTGCCCATATTCGTCCTCAGCATTAAGCACGGCGACACGCGGCGGATCCGTGCCACAGCCTTCAAACAGCACTTGCTTGGAAGCGAAATACTCTTCCATGGTGTGGTGATAGTCGAGGTGGTCGCGGGTGAGATTGGTGAACACGGCGACGTCGAATGGAACCCCGTAGACGCGTTGCTGAGCCAGCGCGTGTGAGGAAACTTCCATCACTGCCTCGGTCGCGCCGTTGCCCAGGGCCTCGGCCAACATTCGATTCAGATCGAGCGCTTCCGGTGTCGTATGCGGCGCGGGGAGGATTTTTCCCGCGACGTGATATTCGATCGTCCCGATCAGCGCGCTCTTGCGATTGGCGGATGCGAGGACGGCTTCCACAAGGAATGCAGTGGTGCTCTTCCCGTTGGTGCCGGTGATGCCCGTGATCGCGAGCCGCTCGGCGGGACGTCTGTAGAAATTGGCGCTGAGCCGGGCCAGGGCCCTCCGTCCGTGGGGAACTTGCGCCCACGCAACCCCTTCGCGCGGCGTCTCAGTCGCAGAGTCGGTGACGACTGCTACTGCGCCTTGTGCGATCACCTTATCGATGAACTTGTTCCCATCGCTGGACTCGCCCCGCATGGCGACGAATGCGTCGCCGGGCTTTATCTGCCGCGAGTCGTATTCCAACCCACTGACGTTCGGATTGCCGCTCTGGGCGAGGACTTCCGCGCCGTGCAGAAGCTGGAGGAAATTCATGAGGATTCTATTGTGAGCTTACTCCATTTCAATATCATGAGCAGATACTATCTCTTGCCTGCTCGGCTTTGGGCAAACTACCCGGACGAGGCGTCCGGGGCTACATCGGCATTTTAGCGGCCGAATTTCACGGTTACCCGTGCCCCGGTCGCTACGTGCGATCCCGCTGCCGGGTTTTGTTCCCGAGCCATCCCGCTGCCTTCTGCTTCCAGATCCAGGCCGCTATCCTCTGCCAGTTCGATCGCGCTGCGCACGCTCTTGCCCGCGAAAGACGGCACCACGATGCCTCCCTGTTCGACATCCAGCACAACCGTACCGCTGGATGGAAGGTGATCGGGAGCGGCAGGCATGGTTGACTGCGATGTCTCGGGAGCCGGAGACGGCTTGGGGTCAGCGGCCACAGTTTCACGCTGCCGTAGAGCCGCCGGAATGACAGCACCGGCATTCGATTCCGGAAGCGCATTGGCGGGGGCCCTCAGTGATGCCGGTGCCGGGCTCGGACTCTGAGCCTCTGCCGTGTCCAGTACATCACCCAGGTGGTCCGGTGAACCTTCCGCGAGTTCCTGCGTTTTCACCTGCCTCGAAGCCAGCAACACCTGACGGCTTCGCGGCAGCTCTACATCATGCGGCGTGTGCAAGTATTCCAGCACCTGCTGCGCAACCCGCTGGAACACCGGCGCTGAAACCTGTCCGCCCTGGTGCAAGCCGACGGCGGAGTCCAGAATCACCGCGACCACGATTGCGGGATTATTCACCGGCGCAAATCCGGCGAACGAAGCCACATACTTGGTCTGCGAATAGGCGTGGGTGCCGGGATCGACCTTTTGCGCGGTCCCGGTCTTGCCCGCGGACGAGTAGCCTTCGAGGATAGCTCTTTTCCCGGTGCCTTCGAGCACGACCTTCTGCATCATCTGTTTCATCTGCGCGGCGGTCAGCGATGAAATCACGCGGCGGCCATCGGCGGGATGAAACGTCGACCGTCTGCGGAGTAGCTGTGCGGTCAGTCGTGGCCGCGACGATTCGGGGCGGAACCGAAACACCATCGTTGGCCATCGTCGAAATCAGTCGAGCCAACTGCAGCGGCGAAATGCCGATTTCCTGGCCCATGGAGATGGCGCCAATCGAAACTTTCGACCAGCGGTTCACCGGTTTGGTCAAGCCCCGGGTCTCGCCGGGCAGTTCGATTCCGGTCTGCTGTCCGAAGCCGAACCCGCGAATGTATTTGTACAACCGGTCGTCGCCCAGGCGCAGCCCGATCTTGATGGCGCCCACGTCGCTCGATTCCGCCAGAATGTCCGCAGACCGGCAGCAGTCCGTGCGGCCGGCTGTCGTGGATGCGCATGCCATTGATGACGATCGATCCCATCTGGCAATCGAAGACTTCGTGCAGGCGTGGTCAGCTTTTCTTCCAGCGCCGCGGAGATGGTTACGACCTTGAACGTCGAGCCGGGCTCGTAGACGTCGCTGACGGCGTGGTTTTTCAGCTCGTTCGGGCGTGATTTCGCGGGTCAGGTTGGGATTGAAGGTGGGCTGGTTGGCCAGCGCCAGGATCTCGCCGGTGTGCGGATTCTCCACGATCACCGTGCCGCTTATGGCGTGGGTCTGCTCCATCGCGGTGTCCAGTTCGCGCTCGGCGATGTACTGGATTTGCTGGTCGATGGTGAGCACGACGTTCTCGCCGGGCTCGGGTTGCTTCTCGACGCTGCCGAACCATTTGCGGCGGGCGTCGACCGAGATCAGCATCTCGTCCGGGCTTGCCGTGCAGCTCGTCGTCAAACTCGCGCTCGATGCCGCTCAGGCCCTCGTCGTCCGTTCCCACGTAGCCGATCACCTGCGCCGCCAGTTCGCGCTTGGGATAAAAACGCTTCGATTCCTTCTGGAAGTAAATGCCGCGCAGATTCAGCGAGCGGATGCGGTCTGCCGTTTCCGCGTCCGCCTTGCGCGCCACCCAGCAAAAAGTGCGGGCAGCTTTGCACTTCGCCAGCAGTCTCGCGCGGATCGGTCTTGAGTGATTCGCGAAATCAGCGAGATGGTGCCGGCAAGATCGGGGATTTCCGTGGGCACCGCGAAAGCCGAGTCGACCGAGATCGACATGGCCAGCTCGCGGCCGTCGCGGTCGTAGATGATGCCGCGCCGGGCAGAAACTTCCACCGTACGCTGCTGCTGATGCTGCGCCCGTTGCTCAAAACTGCCGTAGCGGAAGATTTGCAGATACACCAGCCGCAGGCAGATGCCGCCGCACCACAGAACCAGAATCGCGGCCAGAAGGTAGAGCCGGAGATTGGTGCGTTGTTGCGGGGTGTGTTGGCTGCCACGAATCGCGCCCTCTGGAACAAACATGGCGGCTTGGAAGCCGCCAGAAATCTGGGCCACGGATACCCACCGGATTTTCACGGATCACTGCTTAATACTCTCCGTAAATCCGTGTCAATCCGTGGCCAATGTCTTACGGCACCGAGATCACCGGATACCGAGCGCGCTCGCCATCACCGGCGTGCTGGCATCCGGCGAAGCGGCATCCATGCGAATCACCTGGCCGGCCTGCGGCGGCTGCATTCCGTACTCCCGCGCCAGCTTGTCGATGCGTTCCGGATAGCGCAGCGACGCTTCTTCCAGCCGAAGCGCGTGATTCATCTCCAGCAAGTCCGTCGCGCTGCGTTCTTCAGCGATTCGATCTTGTAGCCGTACTCGATGGCCTTGAAATGCTGCCAGGTGTAGGTCATCACCAGCAGGAAAAGGCAGCCCAGCGCAATGCCAAACTGCCTCATCTCGCGGCTGCGCTTGGGGTCTTCGACTTTCACCAGGCGCGAATTGTCGATCGCCTTGGCGAAAGTAGATTTCCGGCGTACCAGTCCAGCACGGCTTTCGCCGGCTGCCGCGAATTGCTCCGTTGAACTGCGACGGCCGCTGCTGCCATTTATGCCACCCCGAGTAGATTCGAATCGAACACTAGTTCACGCTGCGCTGGTAGAGAGCCAATAGCGTGAATCTCATCTTCTTGCGGACTCGTCGTTTCTGTGAAGCGTGCTTTTCCGCGCGCTCCACCGCTTGCAATCAGTTCATCAATCAGTGTGCCCGTGTACATGTTCTCCTCTTTTCTACCTGCCAGCAGAACCTCTTCGCTCGATTTACCATCCCTGAGCAAGTGACATTTCCTGGAAACAACCTAAACTCTTTCCGCCGCTCGCAACTTCGCGCTGCGTGACCGCGGATTGCGATCAATCTCTTCTTCGCCGGCAGTCACCGGCTTCTTGGTCAGCAGCTTGTAGTGACCCAGCTTCACTCCCTCGCGGAAGGCATCCTTCACGATGCGGTCCTCCAGCGAGTGGAAGCTGATGATCACCAGCCGTCCGCCCGGTTTCAGCAACTGCGGGGCTGCATTCAGCAGCGCCCGCAGGTCGTCCAGTTCATGGTTTACGAAGATTCGGAGAGCCTGGAAAGGTTCTGGTCGCCGGATGAATCCTTCTTTCTGCCTGATTCATTGGCCGGGCCGCGGCTGATATGACCTCCGCAAGTTGCTGCGGTCGATCGTATCGGCCGCGACCGGACAATGGCTCTGGCGATTCTCCGCGACCTCCTTTCCTCACCGAATTCGTAAATCAGATTGGCAAGTGTGACCTCGTCGATCTGGTTTACCACTTGTTCGGCGGTCAGCTCGGCTTGCGGATTCATTCGCATGTCGAGCGGTCCTTCCGCCTGAAAACTAAAGCCTCGCGCCGGGTCGTTCAGCTGCAAGCTGCTGACTCCCAGGTCGGCCAGAATTCCGTCGATGGTCGCTGCGTCGTTGGTCGTTCGCAAAATCTGCGAACGACCTGTGAAGCAGCGTCACCGTCGGCCAATCCTGCTGTCGATCTTGGCCAACGACCAACGACGAACGACCAACAGCCAGCTTCTCCCGCGCGATTTCCAGCGCCGCCGGATCCTTATCGACCCCAATCAAATGACCCGGTGCGCCGAGGCGTTTTGCGATTTCGTAACTGTGCCCGCCCAGGCCCACCGTGGCGTCGATATACGTCCCGCCACGCTTGATGGCTAAAAATTCGATCGCTTCTTTTAAAAGAACCGGAACATGGCCCGCTTCCCTGCCACTGCCATGCCCAACCCCCTGAGGGGTGTCTGTTGAACCCTCGCCCACTAGATGCCCAGATCGTCGAGCGTCTTCTCATCCTCTGGCGTGAACGCCTGCTCTTCGATCTCCTTGCGGTACGCCTCCAGGTTCCGGACTTCCAGATAGGTCAGGTTGCCGAGTCACCGCCACTTCGCCCTTGATCTGCGCTGCGTCGCGCAGCAGTTGCGGCATCAGCAGCCGTCCCTGGCCGTCCATTTCGACCACCTGCCCCCAGTAGTTCACCCGGTCCAGAAACTTCTTCTTCGTAGGATTGAAGGTGGAGAGCGCGGCCAGCTTCTGCTCGATCCGCTCCCATTCCTCGAAGGGATACACTTGAGCAACCTTCCCATCCAAGCTGGTGATGTAAAATTGCGTGCCGTACTTCTCGTCGATCACGCGCTTGAATTCCGCGGGGACCTTGAGCCGTCCCTTTTCGTCGACGCGAGTTGGGTGATTGCCGCGAAACATGTGTTTTGCCCTTTACCGGGGCGGAAAATCTCTTGGCAGCTACGCTGCACAGCGACGAGGGAGGTAAAAGCGGTCAAAACAGCGGTCGTTTCTGGTTCGTTCGGGCTGTTTTTGGGGGTGTCAGCTTCAAAATCCACTGGCGCCTCTCAGTTTTACCGTTTCGCCCACGACCTCTACTGCCATGACCACTTTCTACCACTTTTGTCCACATCCTACGCCTAAACTGTTTGTTGTCAACAATAAAGTTATAGGTCATGAGCGGGATAGAGAGTCTCGCTCTGGAAACCGCGAGAAGTTGTGGCTAACTGATTAGGTGACCACAACAGGATGGGTTTAGAGACTAGGTTCCGGCCCGGTCAATTTTCGAAACTTTGTGCTTGCTTCTTGAATGGCGTAGGAAATCCTGTGGAAATCTTATTTCCAAAACAGGAAGGGTCAGCCTCTGGCGTTGCTCAAGGCTTGGTTGCAGCCAGTCGTCCGCGACGGCTTACCAGATAATTTTCGCTCCCAACTGAATGTGCCGCGACCCGCCCGAGCCGATCACGGGGTTTGCCGCCGCCACGTCAGGCGTAAAAACCACAGTTCCTACGGTGTTCGGACTGGACAGATCCGTGTTCATGGTGGGCGTGTCGAAATTGGAGTGGTTCAGGATGTTGAAAAACTCGCCACGAATTTGCATGCTGACGTGCTCATGCAGTCGCCAGACCTTAGAGATGGAAAAATCCCAGTTTCTGAACGATGGACCGCGGAAGATGTTTCGCCCCATGTTCCCAAACTGCCCGTACTCCGGCGGCGTAATAATTGTGTTGCCGGAGACAAAGCATCCGAAGGTTTGCAACTGGCTAAGACTGGCATAGGGAAGACATGCCGAGTTACCGGGTAGCGGATTTCCGTCTGCATCTGAAAACGGAAAGTAAGGGAGCGGATTCTTGGGCGACCAATGAATGTTAGTCGGACTGCCAACCATGTTCCAGCGGTCGTTGAACTCACCGGTCAGGCTGATGTCATCGTTGAAATCCCCGAGGGTGTAGGGCAGGCCGCCCTCCAGCATGGCGACGGTGGTAACCTGCCAACCTTCCAGCATTTGCCCCTTTGACTTCACCGAAGGCAGGTTATAAGTTGCGGCGAGGGTGAAGCGGTTGCGGATATCGTAATCGCCATTTCCACGGTCAGCGGCATAGTCCAGGCTGTTCGGCGGGACGCCCGCAAGGTTGCTGGTTGCGGTGTCGATGGCGTGCGCATAGGTGTATCCCGCGATTAGATACAGGCCATGGGAATAGCGTTTGGTGAGGGTGACCTGGAGCGAGTTGTAGCTCGAAGTCGATTGGTTGCTCAAGTAATTCAGATTTCCAATATACGGATAGCAAGGCCCTCCCAAGCCTAATCCGCCCTGGGCAACGGGACAGTTAGCATTCAGAGGACGTCCGGTTTCTTCGCAATTGCCGCAATCGGCCTCTAACGGTGAGTTGGGGTCTACCTGGTTGATGTCAGTGTTGCTGTACAGTTTGACGCCATGATTCGCGACATAGGCGATCTGCAGCAGCGTGCTCGGCGTCAAGGCTTGCTGGACATTAATGTTCCAGTTCGCTACATAGGGAGTCTTGATGTGCTGGTTCACGCCAAATATGGTGCACTGATTGTCGATGGAGCAAGTACTGTCTGCGGCAGAGGGAAATATCGTCTTTGTTGGATCGGTTCCCCAATTGATGAGGTCGGAGTTGCTTGAAATATTCAAGTACGAATTGATGGTACCGTTTCCCGGAGTGACCCCAAGCGCCCCAGTTGTAGGATTCAGATTCAACCCACCGCCGTTGAACATGAATGTGCGGATGGAAGGCTGCTCATAAATGATGCCTCCAGAGGCGCGGAGCACCGTCTTACCGGTTCCAAACACATCCCAAGCCAGTCCCACGCGGGGAGAAACGTTGTTATAGTTCGTGCCATAGGGTGAGCTTATTCCTCGTCCCACCTGAACAATTCCCGATGAGGGTACATAGTTAGCGAGAAGGTTTCGCGAGTCCTGCAGCGGTGTTGTAACGTCGTAGCGGAGGCCGAGATTCAGCGTAAGCCGGGGCAGGACGCGGTAATCGTCCTGAACGAAAAAGCCGAACCCTTTCATGTTCACATTGCGGGCAGCGTCTCCATACAACAGCCGCCAGCGGCGCACGTCGCCGGCAAAGAAATTCTCCAGATCGCTGAAATCGATGCGGCCGCGGCCGTATCCCGCCCGCAAATAATCCACGGTGCCGTGGCGAAATTCTCCGCCGAAACGGATTGCATGCTTCCCTGCGGTATAGGAAACGGTGTCGGAAAAATTCAGGGTCTTAGTCGGCGTCGTGAGCAGGGGCCAACTCGAGTTCCCTCCCATGTAGTTGAAATTGCTGCTACCCGGATTGATCCTGGGAAAGCCGAAGAGCTCAGGATTCGTGACTCCCGTGTTCAGGCCATAAGAAATGGGATTCACGTTGTGATCAAGCGGCTGAATCGCTTCGTTGAAACTGTTGTAGCTGAAACGAGCCTGATTGATCCAGCGCGAGTTCGGCGTCCATGTCCAGCTCACACCAAACACCTGGGTTATGGGGCTGGTGGTCGACAGCCAATCGGGACGAAGGGGGAAGGCATCTTCCTCCACCTGATTCGTGTTGCTATAGATGAATCGCGCACTCAGCTGGTGATGCTGGTTGAGGTTGTAGTCCGTTTTGGCAATAAGGTTATCGCTTCGGTTGGTGTTATTGAAGTCGAAGTCAATCGCCGCGGGGTCAGTTTGGGACGCGGTGAAGCCGGGATTATAAAGCAGCAGTTGATGGGCGAGCTGCACACTGAGTGCGTTGCAATCTGGCTGGCATCCTGCGATCGCGTCCACAATACTGAAGTCGGCCGGAACCGTGTCCGCCGGTAGCCGGCTGGCTTGCGGAATCAGTGACACGGTCACCGGGCTGTCCACGACGCCAGGATTTCCCACGTGATCTCGAATGCCCTCGTAATTCACAAAGTAAAACCACTTATCTTTCTTGATGGGACCGCCAAGGGAGGCTCCGAACTGATGCATGACCAGCGCGGAAAGTGGGGAGGGAGCAGGGTTGAAGTAGTTGCGGGCATCGACAGCACTGTTGCGCGCAAAGTAGTACGCAGTGCCGTGTATTTGGTCTGTGCCCGACTTTAAACCGATATTCATGACCACGCCGGGCTTGACTCCAAAGTCAGCGGCGGGCGCCTCCTGCGTGTTGAATTCCTGGATCGCGTCCAGAGGGAGAATGCTGGCTGGCGTGCCTTGGATACCAGCGTCGTTGACGACCGTTTCTCCATAGTAGATGTCGTTGTCATCGGCGCCGTCGATGTAGAAATTGTTGTCGTCGGGACGGTTGCCGTTGGAAGTCACGGAGTGAAAGCCGCCGCCGGGCGTACGCTGCACTCCAGGATGGAGTGGTAGCAGGTTTTGAAAGTCGCGGCCCTGCAGCGGCAACTCATTGATGGCCTTGTTCGATAGCACGCCATTCAAAGTGCTGTCGGTGGTATCGACCAGGGTTGCATCGGCAGTCACTTCCACCGTCTCGCTCACGGCCCCAGGTTGCAGGCGCAAGTCCACGCGCGCATCTCGGGACACTTCCAGGACAAAAGGCGTGCTCTCTGTCTTCTTGAATCCGGGTGCTTCGGCGGACACCTTGTAGGTTCCCGGCGCGAGGTCGGGTGCGACATAGTCACCCGCGTGGTTGCTGACAAGATTTCGCGTGACGTTGGTCGCTGTGTTCGTGACAGCGATTTTGGCGCCGGCCACCATCGCGCCGGAGGCATCGGTTATGGTTCCAAGAACTCGCCCTTGATCGGATTGTGCCAGCGAGACAACAACAGCGCTTAGCATTAATGCGGTAATCATGAAACCGCCGCGGAAGAATTTCATGGGGCTCCTCGTTCCTGGAATACAGCGCTAAACGCGGGATCCGATTCGCGATAACCAGCACGATCAGACCTCACCACGTTCTCTGTCAAAAGTTAGTTTCGGTTCACCCGGGTGGGGGGTATGGATCAGAGACCGGATTCGAGCTTGCCGGAATCGACCATGCAGGCAATCTGTTCGAGATTGCCGTCCAGCGTCGAAGACGGGAAGAGGTTCATGGTCGGCGATTCGAAGTGAAAGTGCTCAGACGGCGGAAGTTTGTCAAAGATGATGACGGAAGTCAACCACGAACTTCCTGTAACCCGAGCTCATTTACAAAACCTAATAAACGGCGCCATCGGATTGCGTCGAGTGAATTACTCCCCGCTCGACCGAGAGCGAGTAAGACGTGCCGCCAGATCCAGCCCACGAGGAAAGATCAAAATGCCCACCCGTCGGAATCCGATAAACGGAGATGCTCCTGAAGGTCAAGGGAACGTTCCTCTGGCAAACGTCCGGTTTCTGCGTGGGACGCAGGAAGTATGCACCGCGGCCTGATCCGACCACCAACGCCTTGCCATCCGCTTCCACCAGCACCGCGGACTTCTCATCAATCGCGACCTCGCGCGGTGCTTTCGACCATCCGTCCTGGATAATGCGCGCCAGGAAAACCAGCGTGCGGCCCATGCGATCGCGTTTGGCGAAGTGACTATCAGTCAGGGTGTCTTCCAGTTGAGGGATCTTCAGAAAGTCACGCACGACCGTGACCTGATTATGGTAGGGATTGGGCAAGGCTTCTTTGGAATGAAGCTCGCTGTCATCGGGATCGTTCAATGCGCCATATGCGAATTCCCCCTGAACGGCCAGCCCGGCGCTGGTGCCGCCGATGGGCTTTCCGGCCGCGACATGCTGGTTGAGTGCATCGTTCACCGGGGTTCCCCGCCAGAAATGGATGTAATTGGCCTGATCGCCGCCCGCAATAAACACCGCTTCCGCGTTGCGGATAATGCCGGCGACGGCGGGGTCTTGCGCGGCGTCGCGATCGGGAATGATGAGCGTAGCCACCGAATTGGCTTTGCAGAGGCCGTTTACATAGGAGTTGTAGTCGTCGTCGCCGTGCGCGCGAAGGATCAGAAAGTCTCCGCCATTGGCCTTGGCACACAGCCAACGGAATGCTTCATCGAGATCGTCGCCACCACCCATCATGGCAATCCCGAAGGCTGGCTTGGTTTGGACGTCGTCCTTTTGTCCAATTCGGATGTACTTGTAGGCCGCTCCCTGGCTTGCTCCGCAGAACAAGACCAGGATTAACGGAACGGAGAAGATACGAAGAAATTTGCTGGACATGTCCGCGCAACAATATATCGTAAATATTGCCGTCCTCTTGAGATTATGTGAAGTGCCGTTCGAATGGTTCATCGAATTGAGTTCGAACAGTGGATACCCGTCCCGATCGGGAAAGTCTTCCTGTTCTTTGCCACACCCAACAATCTGCCGCGCATTATGCCGCCCGAGACGGGCACCGTACTGGATGCGTTAAGGCTGGTTCCGCCTCCTCTTAATCCTGGCGAACGGTCAGCAGGGCTGAATGGCAATCTGCTGGCCGGCGCTGGTTCGGAGATCGTGACCTCCTTCCGTCCTGTTCCTTTCCTTCCCTTCCGCGCGCGATGGATTGCCTTGATTACCGAATTCGAATGGAACCATCATTTCGCCGACATACAGAAGAAAGGCCCGTTCAAGCGATTCCAACATCGCCACGAGTTTTCAGCGGGAACGGGAACCGCAGGCAGTGGAACGATCGTCCGCGATGTCATCGAGTACGATGCCGGTTTCGGAGTGCTAGGCGGCCTGGCAAACAGGCTTTTCATCGCGTCCAGCCTGAAGCAAACATTCGAATACCGGCAGAAGATGCTCGAAAAACTGCTGGCCTAAGCACGCCCCGGTGGTACACTCGCGCCGTTGTCTCCTATACCGGTTGGAAAATCCACTAGTGGAGGTGGCGCATGAATCTGAACCGCAGTCGGATTTGGCTGGGAGGCTTGGCCGGAGGTGTGGTCTGGTTGATCTGGAGCTTCTTGTCTGGACGTCTGATCATTGGGGATGAGCGCTACGTGGCCGCGCAGAACGCCGGCCTGTTTCTGAAGGAAGCGCGCTACCCGTTCTTTTTGGGGCAGTGGATTGTGATCCTGTTCGTGCTGGCGATCATTGTGTCGCATCTGTATGCCTGGTCACGCCAGACTCTCGGCGCAGGTCCCGGAACCGCGCTGAAAGTCGGATTCCTCGTGGGATTCGCCGCAGGCTTTCCCGGGAACTTCGCCCAAGCCTGCTGGTCCCCCGTGGAGCGGATCTTCCCGCTGGGCTGGATGCTGGATATGTGGGTGGGTTCGATTCTGGCGGCGCTGGTCGCAGGTTGGCTCTACAAAGATTGATTACAGCTTGCCTGGAGGCGGGCGCCTCGCCCGCCTATTTCATCGGCTCCACAAATACCGCGGTGCCATACGCCAGCACCTCGGTGACGCCCTGCATGATTTCAGTGGCGTCGTAACGCGCGCCCACGACCGCATTTCCACCCAGTTCAGCGGCGTGCTTCAGCATCAGGTCAAAAGCGTCGGCGCGGGTCTTTTCGCAGAGATTAGTCAGCAGAGTGATATTGCCGCCCAGGATGGTTTGCAATCCCGCCCCAATCGTGCCGAAGATGGAGCGTGAGCGAACCACGATGCCGCGCACCACTCCCAGACTGCGAACCACGCGAAATCCATCCAATTCGAATTGTGTGGTCACCATACTGTGGGCGACCATCCGGCCCGGAGCACTGTAGCTCATGCCCATTGCGTTCGTCCTCTCTTCCCGATGTCAGCTGGGTCTAATCCCAGCTGCCGTTCCGCACTACGCTATTCCAATTCCGCCGTAATCACAAATTCGTGCTCGACGGGTTCGTATTCAATGCGAAGCACGTTCGCCTTGCAGCAGACCTGGCAGTCTTCTACATAAGACTGACGGCGACCAGCCGATTCATCCACCGTCGTCTGGTTGTACTCTCCGCATCCCGCGCATTGAAATCTGGCTTCCATGCCACCATTCTAGGCTTTAACTGCGCGTTGATTCGCTCCGGCCACGCATTGACTGATCATCTGTGCGGGGAGCAAGCGCTCCCCGCTTTTTATTGTTCGCGGCGAGGATAAAGCGGAAGCAAAGCACCTATAATGTCCGGCTTACCAGATTGCTGGAGGCTGAATGATTTCCCGACGCCGTTTTGTGCAACTGGGGACAGTAACTGGCGCTGCGATAGGCGCAAGCTCGCTCGCGCGAGCGCGATGCCGCAACATCACAATCGCTCCTGCCGACATCCATCTCCTCTTTGAAGTCGATGAAGGATCAAGCGAAGCCCATCACGCTGGAGGAACGGCGCGAACGCCAGCAGAAGGCCCGCCGTCTGATGGCAGGCGAATCGCATCGATGCGCTCCTGCTGATGGAAGGAACCTCGCTCAACTATTTCACCGGCATTCGCTGGTGGGGTGGAGAGCGGCTGTTCGCCATGGTGCTCCCGGTCAAGGGGGAAGCGTTCTATGTGTGCCCGGCCTTCGAGGAAGGACGCGCCCGTGAGCAACTCGCAAAGGCCCCGGACGGCGGGCAGCCAGACGTGCGTACCTGGCAGGAAGATGACAACCCGTATCAACGGCTGACTCAAGGATTAAAAGATCACGCGATCTCCGCCGGAACGTTGGGCCTTGAAGAATCCGTCCGCTTTGTCTTCAGCAATGAGATTGCCAAGTCTGCATCGCAAGTGAATATCGTCAGCGGCACACCGGTTACCGCCGGTTGCCGGATGGTGAAGAGCAATCATGAAATCGAATTGATGCGGTTGGCCAACAACGTCACGCTGACTGCATATGAAGCTGCTTACCGTGCGCTGAGAGAAGGTATGACGCAGAATGAATTCGAAGCTCTGATCGACGCGGCCTACCTACAGTTGGGGTTCCCTGGAGAAGCCAGCGTTCAGGTCGGGGCATATTCACTGCGCTGCCTCATGGTTCCGTCGCCCCCCAGGTGATTCGCGAAGGCGCCATTGTGATGGTGGACGATGGCTGCACCGTCGAAGGCTACCAGTCTGACATCACGCGCACCTTCGTGCTGGGCAAGCCATCCGACAAGATGAAGAAAGTATTCGACATCGTGCATCAGGCGCAAACCGCCGCGTTGAAGACAGCCCGCGCGGGTCTGGAATGTCAGGCGGTGGACGCAGCTGCCCGAAAGGTGATTATCGACGCCGGCTACGGCCCGGACTACAAATACTTCACTCATCGTGTGGGCCACGGCATTGGCATGGACGGCCATGAGTGGCCCTATCTGGTGCGAGGCAACACCACCCCGCTGGCGGCGAACATGACTTTCAGCGATGAGCCAGGAATCTACATTCCGGGCGAGTTCGGCATGCGCCTGGAGGACGACATGCACATCACGGAGAACGGTGCGGAGCTATTCACCCCACAGAGCCCGTCATTGGAGAACCCTTTTGGGACCTCGTGATCACAATATGATCCAACGGACAGTCTTTGTACTCCTGGTTGCCACGCTCCCGGGACTCGCCTCCGAACCTCCTTCACCGCCCGCCTACGGCGTCCGCATGGAAAACACATGGATCCCGATGAAGGACGGCGTGCGCCTCGCGGCAACGTTGTACATGCCGGACGGCGCTAAGCCAAAAGAGAAATTCCCCGCCATCCTCGAATACCATCCCTACCGCAAAGATGACGCCATGGCGTCGCGCGACTATGGGATTTACACCTACTTCACGCGTCGTGGCTACGTGTGCGCCCGGGTGGACATTCGGGGTTTTGGCACCAGCGAGGGTGTTCCGACCGACCGCGAATACTCAGAGCGGAGCAAACAGACGGTTTGCAAATCATTTCCTGGCTCGCGCACCAGTCCTGGTCGAACGGCAATGTTGGAATGATGGGAATTTCATGGAGCGGGTTCAATTCCCTGCAGATGGCAATGCTTCATGCTCCTGAGCTGAAGGCGATTCTGGCGGCGGATGCTACCGAGGAATTGTTTCATGACGACATCCACTTCATTGATGGCATGGTCCATATCGACGAGTTCGAACTGAACATGGACATGGCGCCGGGCATGACGGGCGCACCTGACTACACTCTGGATGAAAAAATTCTGGGGCCACGCTTCGAGGCCGCACCCTGGTCGCTGCTCTACCTGAAGCATCAGCGCGACGGCTCATTCTGGCGCAGCCCGGTCCGGCCGCTCAGCGAGATCACGATTCCCAGTTTCCTGATCGGCGGTTTACAGGATGGTTATCGCGACAGTATTCCTGCCATGCTCGAACAGACCAAGGCGCCCATCAAGGCGATCGTCGGACCATGGAACCACGCCTTTCCCGACGAGGCCGACTTTGGTCCGCTTATCGACTGGCGCGATGAAGCAGTCCGCTGGTGGGACTACTGGCTCAAAGGCCGCGACACCGGAGTCCTGCAAGATCCGAAGCTGGTGATTTACATGCAACACTGGCATCCGCCTGATCCGAAGCTGGAAACCGTGCCCGGCGAGTGGCGACGCGAAGAAGGCTGGCCACCTCGCGATGTTACGCAGACAACACTGTTCCTTCAGCCCGATCACACGCTCGCCGCATCCCGCAGCCTCAACGGCCTCCCACCAACTCGAAGTACATTCCATCGGTCGGGGTGCAGCAGGGTTTTTGGTGGGGCGAATTGCTCAATGATCAGCGTCCGGTTGACGGCTACAGTCTCGTCTATGATTCGGCGCCGCTGCAGAACGAGATGGCGATCCTCGGCCGGCCGCATGCGCGCTTGCAAGCCTCCGCCACCGCGCCTCTGGCGGACTGGTTCGCCAGGCTCTCGGATGTTGCTCCTGACGGCACCGTCACCCAAATCACGGGCGCCGGATTGAACGGCGCGCAACGCGATTCGATGAGTGAACCGCGAGATCTCGAGCCTGGCAAGGTTTACGCATTGGACATCTAGATGCACCTGACCTCGTGGGTCTTTCCCAAAGGCCATCGCATACGCATAGCAATCTCGAACGCCCTTTGGCCAATGGTTCTGCCAACTCCGTACCCGATGACTACGTCGCTGGAGCTCGGCGGAGGTCACGGCTCGCGATTAGTCCTTCCAGTCGTGCCGGTGCATGGCGCTTCGCCTCCCGTTTTCCGGTTACCGCAACCGTCTGAAGAACGGAAGGACATTCAGAGTGTTGGCGAAATCCTGCCCGGCGATTGGGCGACAACCCGCGATGAAACCAATCACAAGACCACGGCCAATTGGCATGGAAAATCAGAAACCACTTACCCCTGGGGCAAGGAAATTGACTACGAGAGCCTGAGCTGGGACATCGACGACGCACACCCGGAGACCAGCGCGGTTCAAGGCGAAGCCAAAAGCGTTTTTGAGTTGAAGGGCCGGGTGCTGACCTGGCAGGGACACTTGTCCGTCACCACTGATCCGAAGAATTTCTATTACAGGTACACGCGGGAACTGTTGAAAGATGGCCAGATGGTGAAGCAGAAAACGTGGCAGGAAACAATCCCGCGCGACCATCAGTAGAGAAAGCTTAATCCGCCGCCGCAGCTGTGTCTCCCAATCCGGCCCTCAGATCCGCGGCCAGCAACCGATGGAATAGGTGTTCCCCGGCCTCGCGCCGCACTGACAGCCTTCCCGCGCCATAGGCGCGCGACTTCAACCCGCGCTGAACGGCCTCGCAGATTCCCAGATCTTCTTCCTGAACTCGTGCGCCCACTGCAACGCTCTGTTGGTTGTAGTCACGATGCGGTCTCGCTGACGTCGCCAAAATAGAAATCGAAAATCACGCGGCAGTGATCAACGTCCACGGGCAGCACCAGGTTTGTATCCATATAACCTTCGTAGCAGTTGATCATCAGATTTGGGTACTGCCAGAAGTACCACGCTCGATCACCCTTGCGGGTTGCACCGGTCGCGGCGTCTTCGCTCGATGCCACCATGGGGCTCGATTGGAGGCAATACCGGTCTTCATTCTCGATGGTGTACTCCTTGTAATCGAGCACCGAGTTCAAGCCCTTGTGCAGATGGGGAACGTGATAGCCGCCGTCGAGGTAGTTGTCGACGAACACCTTCCAGTTGCAATGGATGTCATAAACGCGGCTATCGAAGTAATGCAGATTGCTGACTGCAAGCGGCGCCATTCGCGCGACTAACCCACCCAGAAAATCTCGTAATGGCACGGCCTCCGGATCGAGATTCACGAACACGAATTTTTCCCAAATCTCGGCTTTCACCGGCGTCAGACCATTTTCCTTGCGGTCGAAGTTTTTCACACCGTCGAACTCCGGCATGCCCTTCAGCGAACCATCCAGTCCATAATTCCAGCCGTGGTAAGGACAATGCAGGATGGAAGCCTGTCCGCAAGGTTCGGTGACCACGGCGGCGGCGTGGTGGCGGCAGACATTGTAGAATCCGCGCAAAACGCCGTCATTGCCGCGCACCACGACGATCGGTTCTCCCGCCACATTGGCGGTCACGAACTGTCCCGGCGCCGCCACCTGTTCCACACGTCCGACCATTTGCCATGTCTTGCTGAAGACCGTCTGGGCTTCGAGTTTCGCTACGCGTGAATCCACGTACCAGGGCGCGGGAATGGTCGAAGCCTCCGCCAGCGGCGCGTTGGCGTCGTATGAAGCGAGAATGTTTTGCATCGAATCTGAAGTGATCATCTGGAATCGTAGTGCGCCGACGTCTTGCCGGGGGTCGCGATCAGCGATTGAAGCTCATGCTTGCGGTCCCGTTCCGATGGCCCTTCGCAGCACATCGAGAAACTGCGCGATACGCGCCTCTTTTTTCTCTACTGGATCGCCTTGACGGCGAAACAGTCCGGGATCGAGTTCCTCGATGAGGAGCGCATCCTGAAACCGCTCAACCACCCAATCGAGAATAGAAACCACCATTTCGGTATCCAGATCCTTGCGAAGTTCGCCGCGCTCGAGCCCGAAGCGAACGAAATCCACGCGTCCGTACGGATCTTCGGCAATCAGGAAACGATTGATTTCGCGTTTCAAGGCGAGATCCGTCCCATACTGCCCCAACAAATAGACGCGGTAGGGAATCCAGTCTTCGTGCACCATGTGCTCGGTGTGCACCAACCAGTAGTGCAGCACTTCGAAGAAACCCTGCGCCCTGACATCGGCGGGCACGTTCAAATATGCAGAGAAGGAGCGGATCGCCTTCTTGTAGGCCTCGAAGAACAAACCATCCTTGCTGCCGAAGTGCTGGAAAATCGAACCCTTTGCGATACCCAGACCTGCCGCGATATCTCCAACCCTTGCGGCGTGATAACCCTGCTCGGCAAAATGACGCATGGCCGCTTCCACGATTTTTGCTCGCTTGCCTTCGGAGCGGGGACGTGAAGGCGCGTGCCGATATCGAGGCGGAGAAATAAGGCTGCTGCTGATCCCACTCATAGGCTGACCTCAGGTCATGGCAATGTACTCAATAACTGCTTGGAATTCAACTGTATTCTTCCGGCGCGGGGCACTGATCATGGACATACACCACAGATTATTGACCGCTGGTCGTAAATCGGATTTGAAGTCTCAGTTTTCCTTTGTGGACGAAGGAAGGCCGGTCGAGATTGATAGGTTGGGGGAGGGGAAGCGACTTCGTAGGGAGGAACAACTACCCGGAGGCAACCCGGCCGGGATTGCTCATCAGAGCGAGAAAAAATCATTTAGAGGTCCCGGGACTTCCACCGGGAACGGGTCAGCAGCGGATCACCCGTTCGCGTTTATACGAATCTATTCCTCCCATGCCGTGGCAGTTGTCACCGCGGCATCACCAAATTGTCATTTCTTTTTTACGTGCAAGGGGCCGCAATTTCGCTTCGTTGGTTAATGTCGTTCGTACGACGGACTGTCTGGCAGTGGGGGGGGATAGTCGCGCCCATACATATTCTGGTGCGTGGGTGGCGCGCTCGTTGCCGGCAGGCGCATCGCCCCGAGACTTGAAGCGTCTTCAGAAACCGTAACCTCTCGCGTCAGATTGTTCAATGCCTCAGGCAGGGTCTGTTCGTACCAGATGCGGAGCGTATAACGCCCCGGCGGCACCCGCGGAATGGTTACTCGCCCGCGCGGGTCTGAAATTCCGTAGTAGGGAGTGCTTACCGCGACGACTACCGCGCTCATTTCCGAGTGGATGTTGCAGAAGATGTAAGAAACGCCGGGCTTGTCGAAAACAACATTGCGCGTGCTCCCAGCCTCGTACAGGCCGAGATCAAAGCGTTTGCCCTCAAACAGCGAAAACACGTTGTGAAAAAATGGATCTCGATTAGGAAACTCCACCACTGAGCCCACGGGCACAACCAGAACGTGGGGTTCGAAACTCTTATTTTTTTGAGCCAGGCGTGGGCGGGCCGGGCTTTGCGTCGACGAACCGGGAACCGCCGAACCCCCAATCGGCGTAAGCCAGAGCACCACGTTCCCTGCTCCCTGCGCCTTGCTCCTTTTCGCGCTGGTCACGAGTGCAACATCCGCCGTGACGGTTACGTCCTGCGCCCGTGCGAAACCGCCGCAGGCTATCAGTACACTGAGGCAGAAGACGGTTGTTGTCTTCATCATCAAAACAAGATTCCCATCATCAAATTGAACTGGTCCGCGCTATTGCTGACGTCATCGAGTTGGAATGTCCGCAAGTGACGGTATTCCCCCGAAAAAAGCAAGCTGGAACGCGGGCGATAAATGAAGTTCACCAGAGTTCCACGATTCTGCACTAACAACGGCCTGCCCAAGTAAGGTTCACTGGCAACGGCAGCACGCAGTTCAGCGGTCGTGGGATCGTCCAATCCGAAACCAGCGTTAAGTTCGAGCGTTGGCGTGACTTTGAATTTCACCTGCGACCATCCACCGATCGAATCCAGTCCGTGTATGGCCGTCGCGGGACTGTTGGGATCGCCGTCATAGACCACGTCCTGACTGATATTGCCGCCAATTCCGGCAATCGCCCGGCCACGGTAGAATTCGCCCGAGAAAAACAACCGGGAAGCCAACGGAATCTCCCAATCCGCCATGCCAGACCAGCCGTCGACGTAGCGATCATTGGGCCAATCCTGGCGGCTGTAGTAGCCGGCCGCAGCAAGCGTCAGAGGCTGTCCGAATACCGTATGCGTCCAGGCCGTCCGCAGTGCAAAAGCCGGCTGGCGTGACATCTCTCCGGGACCAGCCACGCGAAAATATCCGTTCGGAGGGAATCCGCCGGTAAGGTTGTCAAGTATCCCGCCTTGGATGGTTATGTTCTGGTCGCCGGAAATATCGAAGCGATGTTCGACTCGCACTTGCGGAGTCCATGCCCACAGGTTCCCGGCATAATTGAGCGCGGGCACGGCAAGAGACGCAAAGGAGGTCGGCGAAAGTGGCGCGATGAACAAGTTGTCTTGCCCGGCTACGACCGACGTGTGTCCCCAATCCATCCGCATGCTGGCCGTACGCAGCCGGAAAATACCTGAGTTGACGCCGTTCCAGGTTTCGGTGAATCCACCTGCAAAATCCGCCTGCAAGTTCCCCGACGTCCTCGCGCCGAAAACAGTAGGACCGAACACTTCCAAGCCGATTTCAGACTGCCTCAGGGTTGCGCCGAGGCTTCCTGTTCCCGTGCTCGGTCCGGTCACAAAGCTGGGGAAATCCTGGTTGTCGACTGCGCCGTGAGTGTTGAAAAGGTTCAAGAGGACAATGCCAGAGAGACGGACGCGATACTTGGACGCGCTTTCGACCTTGGTCTGATACTGATCGTTTATCTTGCTATTCAGCAGTTGCGATGACTCTTCGAGCGACTCCACGCGGGCCTGAAGAGTCTGGTTTGTTTTCGGGAGGTCGGCGAGGCCATGCGCATCCTCTTGAGCGGCGTTGGCGGATGCTGCCAGTGGATACGAATTCGCCGGGGGTGGCGAAGTTGCCGCCGCTGATGCGCCGTGGGTTTCCTGCAACTCATGTCGCAGTTGTGCATTCTCGGCCCGGTATTGTTGCGTTTCCGAGCGCATTTCGGCCACCGCCGAGCGCAGTTCCTTAACTTCCTGTTGTAGCGCGTGAATTGCCGCGGCAGTCGAATCGCTCTGAGGCGATGGCGCCGCTGCGCTTGATTCTTGTGACCACCCGGAAACAGAGCCTGCCAGCAGAAACAACCCAGCCCAGCTCAGATTCCGCATCCAATCAGGCAAACCACTCCCTTGCTTCACAAATCGCCCTCCCTCCAACAAGACTGCGGAAGTCCTTGAACGATGTTTAGTGAACCTGCGAGACGGTCTAGCACTATCTACTGATGTTGCGCGCGCACTTCCCAATCGGAAAATTTTACTCCGACTCCACTCTTTTTGCTCGGGCGAGCGGTGGAGGCTCTGGCTTCCCTTCCCCACCACTGTCAGCACTAGCCGACGAAACGATGGGCAGAGTGATCCGGAAAATCGTCCCTTCCTCGGACGTTTTCTCTACAACTACATCTCCTCCGTGATCCTGGACGATCTTTTGCACCACGGTCAATCCCAAGCCAGTTCCGTTTTCTTTACCGTAGCTGGTGAAAGGCTCAAAGAGCTTGCCTCGAATCGACTCCGGGATGCCGCGGCCATTGTCAGAAACGCGAATCTGCAATCCCCCCAACACTTCGCGCAGATCGATGGTGATTCGGCCATCCTCGCCCGAGATCGCCTCACATGCGTTCAGCAGCAGGTTATAAAGAACCCGCTCTAGTTTTTTTGTGTCGAACCAGCCAGTGCTGTTTCCCTCTTGACGAACCGCAATCCGCACTGGATGGAATCGGGGATGAGTGCGCACAGCCTGTACCACACGGTCGGCTGACTCCTTTACGCTTCCGTAGGTCCGCCTCAGGGATTCCCGGGTCCGGGAGAATTCGAGCAAGGAGTCAATGAGTTCGGTCATTTGGTTCACGGCGATCCGAATTTCCTGATAGAGCTCCTCGCGCTGGTCAGTTGACAAGCGGCTTTCGCACAGAAATTCGGCATTGGCGACGATGGCTGCCAGCGAATGTCGCAAGTCATGCGAAACCGAACTGGCCATTCGCCCGATAGTTGCCAATCGCTCAGCATCCAGCAACTCCTGTTGGGTCTTCAGGAGGCTGTCTCGCATTCGGTTGAACGCTCCTGTTACCTCGGCGACTTCATCGCCGCCATGAGCGTCCAATTGATAGGTGAAATCGCCCCGTCCCAGAGCCCGCACACCAGCAACCAGATTCCCCAGTGGTCGCGTAAAAGTGTGAGAAATGAAAAACACCAGCGCGCTCCCGCCCAGAACCGCAGTGAGCCCCAACGCCAGCAGCAAGCGATTCAGGCTGTCCAGAAAAGCGGTGGCCTGGTCGTAAGACTTGAGCACACTCAAACGAACCGAAGGTGTTTTCTCGGTCGCAAGTTCCAGGGACGTCCCCAAGAAACGTTCATCGCCCAGTTGCACCTGTTCCGGCTCGGGAATGCCCGGGGAGGAATGGACAATCGGATGTCGTGAAAGCTCGGCCTCGTGCGTAGGATCGAGGGTGCTCCTCACAATCGTGTCACCGTAGTAGAACGCTACCTGGCTGGCTGCGATCCGGCTCACCTGCGACGCGACGGTATCGTCGATTTCATAACCGATCACCAGGAATCCCAGCAGCTTGTTGTCAGCGACGGGGCCAGCATAAATCGGCTTGAGAAAGACCTGATACAGATGTCTTGCGCCGAACCACCACTGGCTGGAGCCTTCCTGTCCGAACGGACGGCTCAACGCCTGCTGCGCCATGTCCCGCGAAAATCCCGGGGTTGCGGTATGCAGCGCAACCACTTTGCCGGTTCGATCGGCCAGAACAAACAGGTCACTGCCGCCCAGTCTCCATAAGTCGGTAGACGCATCCTGGATGGTAGCTTCGTGTTGCGTGGTCATCAGCGCCCGTAAGTTAGGCAGGTCGGCGAGTAACTCCGCCAGGTGGGTTAGCGTAAGTTCGCGTTCGCGGTGGAAGTTCTGGTAGGTGCTGACTGAATTGTGAAGGTCGGCGAAAATGCTCTTTTTCACCTGGGCTTGCACGCTGCGACGGACCAGCAGGAGGCTGGTCCAGGTAAGGCCAGCGGTAATCAATAGCATGGAGAGCAGGAACTTGGTGCGCATCCGGAGTTTCGTCACGCCGACATCTCCCTGCGCTCCAGCATTTCGCTACCCTGGGGTTTACCGTACAAATTTGTAACCCATGCCATGAACCGTCCGGAAATGAATCGGATTGGTCGGATCGCTCTCCAGCTTCTGACGAAGCTTCAGAATATGGTTGTCCACGGTACGGGTTGACGGATAATTCTGGTAACCCCACACTTCATTCAGCAATTCGTCCCGTGAGATCACCCGTTCCGCATTATGGATGAAGAACTTCAAGGTCTTGAATTCCTGGGCCGTGAGCACCACCAATTCCCGGTTGCGCTTCACTTCCATCTTGGTGAAATCCACGGAAATTCCATCAAAGGTGACCACGTCTCCGGTTCCAGTCCGAACCGTACGCCGCAGTGCAGCCCGCACCCGGGCCAGCAGTTCCCTGGGGCTGAACGGCTTGGTCACGTAGTCGTCCGCTCCAAGTTCCAAAAGCAATACCTTGTCGGACACATCGCTGGCGGCACTCAGAACAATGATCGGAACGGTAGGCGCCTGCTGCTTGATTTCGCGGCAAACATCGCGGCCGGACACAAGCGGCAAGCGCAAATCCAGCACAATCGCAGCCGGCACAGCCCTGCGGAATGCCTCCAAAGCTGACCGGCCGTCCGCACTGATTTCAATTTCGAATCCTTCCGTCTCAAACAAACGCTTTAGCGCTTTCTGCACCGCATGGTCATCTTCAACGACCAGAATTCGCTCCATCGTGTTTGCCCCTGAACCAAGGTACGGGAATGCTCTGGGCAGAGTGCCGGGGGCACGCTGTAGAGTCGCATCTCGGGTTGTTTCTACTCGCATCATAAAATACTCCGTAATCGTCAGTTTATGGCGTCAATACTGCTAAAGCTTACTACCACTTTGGCCACCAACTGACCTGCGGGACGAACTGTTGACAATGTTTTTACAATCTTCAGACAATTTGCAGACGTCGCCGCAACTGACGGCAGGAATTGACGTTTTACTCAGGGTTGGCCCTATAGGACCATGCCACTGGCCCGCGATCCGCGCTTTTCATCTCCCGGGCAGTTTCGACCAGGTGATGAGTGGGGGCAAGCGAGCAGACTGGATCGGTCGCACTGGCATCGCCGGCCAGCAGAAAGGCCTGGCAGCGGCAGCCGCCGAAATCCTCTGCTCTGCGCTCGCAGCTTCGACAGGGCTCGGGCATCCACGCTTCTCCGCGAAAGCGCTGGAACGCGGAAGATTCCCGCCAAATCCATTCCAGAGGATGTTCTTTCACATTGTCAAATTTCATGCCTGGAATCACCCCCGCGGCATGGCAGGGTAGAACCTGCCCGGAGGGGTCAATCAACATCAGGCGCCGTCCCCATCCGCCCATGCATGCCTTGGGATAACGCGCATAGTAGTCCGGAACGACGCAATCAATTCTCATGCGTCCCGAGAGCCGCTTCTCCGCTGCGTCGACGGTGCGCAGGCAGTTCTCAAGCTGCTCCTGGGTGGGCATCAACGCTTCCCGGTTGAGCAGGGCCCAGCCGTAGTATTGCGAGTGGGCAATCTCGAGACGATCGGGCTTCAGACCTTCTACAAAACCGATCATTTCGTCAAGGTGGTCCAGGTTCTGGCGATGTACAACCAGGTTCACGGTGAAGGCAACCCGGAACTTGCGAATCGCCTCCGAGAGAGCAATCTTGTGTGCGTGCGCCTTGGTGCCCGCAATCCAGTTCGCCGGTTCGTCCCTTGAATCCTGGAAACTCAGCTGAATATGGTCAAGCCCGGCGTCCACCAGAGCGGCCAGCCGTGTTTCGGGCAAGCCAATGCCCGAGGTGATGAGATTGGTATAGAGCCCGGCCGCATGCGCAGCTTCGACCAGATCTTTCAGATCCGCTCGCGCAACCGGCTCCCCGCCCGTCAGGTGGAGATGTAGAATTCCGAGCTCTCGGGCTTGGTGAAACACGCGTACCCAATCCTGGGTCGAGAGTTCCGCCTTGGCTCCAATCATCTGCAGGGGATTCGAGCAATAGACGCAATGCAGGGGACAGCGATGGGTGACCTCGGCAATCAGCGCAAGTGGGTTCGGAGTCATTGAATATATCCGACTGAAAGCCTCATGAATACCAACTCTGTCATTCCGAGCACAACGAGGAATCCCTACACCGGCAGCAACGGTAGGGTAGCTATGCTTCGACTCCGAACGACTTTGCTTCGCGCAGTCGTTCTCCGCTCAGCATGACATGACATTCGTCACAACGACTGCTAATAATCAACAATGCGTTTCTGTTGCAGCGCTTCCAGAAAACTGGACACGTCTTGGCGAATCTTTGCCGGATCCGCGCCGTTGTATTCCGAGGCAAGCGTGGCGACGATCTCGGCAAGCATCCGCTCTCCATCGCAGAGTTCCAGGATTTTCTGTCCGGTCCCTTGAACCCGAATCATCCCTTCGGGGAAAAGCACGACTCGCTCTTCGCCTTGAGTTCCCCATCGACAGCCGGTGGCAAAACGCGGTCGGCTGGAGTCTGAAGGGGGAGGCATGCTCAGGACTCCTGAATCTGGAAGGCTCCGGGTGGTGGCCATCCTGGCTGCACGTAAGCGAAGTAGAGCGCGTCCAACTGCGCCCATAGAATGTCGCATTTTGCCTGCAATGCGGCCACCGCCAATTCCTGTTCCCCTCGAGTGCGTGCGTTGTCGGTAACCCACTTCAGGGCGAATCGAGCATCTTCCGGAGCCTGGTGGAGACGCGCCGTGAAATAGTCCAGCCCACCGGAAAGCCACGGATAATGCTGCCGTAAACGATCCATCCGCAGTGCAATCAAGTCTCGCGAGAAAAGCTCGGTCAACGAAGAGGCCACCGCTTCGAGGAAACTCCGGTTCCTGACCAGGCTGAGGTAGGCATCCACCGCGTACCGCGTCGCCGGCAGTACCTCATTGCCGTCGAGAACGCGCTGACGCTCAATGCCGGTAGCTTCGGCCAGTTTGATCCAGCGTTCGATGCCGCCTTCCTGGGTCGCGTCACCATCGTGATCGACCACCCGTTTCCGCCAGGCTCGGCGGAAATCCGGATCGTCGCTGCGGGAAAGAATGATGGAATCTTTTATGGGGATAATGCTCTGGTAGTAATAGCGGTTCAATGCCCAAGCCTGCAGCTGTCCCCGGTTCAACTGCCCTTCATGCATCATGAGGTGGAAGGGATGGCGGTGATGATAGCGCTGTTCTCCGACCTGCCGGAGGCGAGCCTTCAATTCCTCAGCCGAGAGCATGGGAGAATCACGGAACATTTCCATCGCTGGTTTCAATCCCGGCCTCCTACAGATCGAAGCTCCATCCGTCCTCCGCCACTTCCCAGCCCGCATCGCGAACCTCGCGATACTCAGGACCGGATTCATCCAGCATGGGATTGGTGTTGTTTATGTGCACAAAAACTTTGCGGGGACGCCGCAATCCCGCCAGCTTGCGCAAACTTCCCTCTGCTCCAGATACTGGAATGTGTCCCATCTGGCGCGCCGTCGAACCGCTTCCCTGCACCCGGATCAATTCGTCGTCGCTCCAGAACGTTCCATCGAACAGCAGCAGATCGGCATCCTGCACGCGCTGCAGCAGCGAATCGTCAACCACCGGAACCGCCGGCATATAAGCCAGCCGCTTGGCCGATGACGACGCCAGCATCAGCCCCAACAAGGCTTCTTCCGGTTTGAGGCTGGCTGCGCGCTCCGAAGAAACATAAGCTGGGTAACGGCTGCCCAGCGAAAATGCTGTACCACCGAGTCCCGAGTCGTTGCCCGCGACCGTGAACGAAGAAAAATTGCCGTCGGAACTGATTTCTGTCCACGACACCTGATCCGGCACCCGATTCAGCATCGCGAACATGCTGTTGTCTTCCAGCAGAATACGCCGGATTGACGCCGTGCAATAAATGCGGAAGGGTTGCAATTCGCGGAGAGACAACAATCCGGCAACCTGATCGATGTCAGCGCTGGTTAACAGAACGGCTTGGATGGGGGAATCCCTCCCTGGCTTTCGCGGACGCAAGACTGGTGTCGCTTCAATCTGGGTACGCAAATCGGGAGAGGCGTTCAACAAAAACCAGGAGCGGCCATCTTGGCTCACCGCCACCTGTGTCTGGCTTCGGCTCGTGCCCTTGAAAGTTCCAGCGCGTAAGGATTCACAATGGCGGCAGTTGCAATTCCACTGCGGAAAGCCACCTCCTGCGGCCGAGCCCAGGATTTTTATGTGCATCCTTGCGGAAGACTAGAGTGCGGCAGAGGCGTAGGAGTTAATCTCGCAATTCAATGCCACTTCTTCAAACTTCGGTGCGGTCCATTCCATGGTCAAAATCCCCTCGAAACAACATTAACTGCCTGCGTAGTATACAATTTTCGGCAAGTTTCATCGACTAAAATTTAACCTCGGCAATTTCACTCATTCTCAAGGACTTAGCGCAAGCTCACGACGGTACATGTCCCTTATCTAGTTAGTTTCCCGACCTTAAGACAGGCTTGTACTCGCGCCCAGGTTAGTTTTAACTAACGTTGGCCCTCCCCTACATCCAAAGGGATCAGTGCGCTGGGAGCGACGTTGGTAGAGGATCCGAAGTGGGAGTTGGCTATTCTGGCGACTGTCCAGGGCTTCTACGAGAAGCTCCTGCAGGACTCCGTCGGCGGTGAGGTTCCCGTTCCCGCCGGACTTGAGGCCATTTCTCTACAAAGTGACGGCAGCGTGCTGGAAACCTTGTCCAGCATGCATCGCTGGCTGCGCTTACTCGACCTGGCGATTACTCCAGCCATGTTGCGACGGGCTTTTACGCCCGACACGGACCCGGAAATCGCCGAGGCCATGCTCCGCTATTTCACACGGAATAAAGAAATCAGTGAAGTCCATCGCGACAAGACCGATCTGATTACGACTTTCCTATACCGCCATCCCCGCGTACCCGGCCAATGGGAGCGGCGCGGCTATGGACTTGATGGTTCACTTCCTCTTTCTCCGTTCGAGATCGCGCTGCTGGAGATCCTCGCCGATGCGGACGTCCCCTCGCTGACCGACGAACACGTGCAGATTCTACGCCGCTTCGATCAGCTTCAGCAGGAAGCTGAGGGATTCCACGATCTCAATGCGCTTCTCGACTCCGGCATAATCCCACGGGTGCGCGAACTCAAGCAGTCGCTGGATGCTTCCTTCTACCATCCCGGCGTGCTGGCGACCATCGCTCCTTACAACACTGTGTTTGGCAAGAAATTTGACGCCCTGTTCCATCAGGCCGCCGCCGAAATCAGAGGCTTCGCGGAAGTGGTCGAGGAACAGGGAGGAAGCATCCTGGGCAATGTCGACGGGGTCGATGTCACGGTGGAGCATGTAGCGGCGTTGGAGGAGAGTGAATTGCTTCGCATCGACTACGGGGCGGCCCTCGATAAGTTCCGGCGTGTATCGAAATTGAAAAAGACTCTGGACCAGCGCCCCCCGATACGCCGTAACCCGCGCCAGGCGCGTCCAGTTGCCAAAGCGAGCCTCAAAACGACAGCCAAGCCTGCCTCTTTCCTGTATCAGCGGCCGGTGCTCGATGTGCGCGCAATGCGATCGGCAATCACTCCACAGCAAACCGCAAGCGAGGAAAGCAAGCTGCTCAGGATCGAAGAATCGATTCGCATCTTCGTGCGCGTGGCTGACCCCAAGTTCCGCCAGGTTGTTCCCATGCGTTTTTTTAATCTGGTGCTCACCCCGGCCGAAGCGGATGCCTATTGCGCCGACTATCTGGAAGAGAAGAGCGTTCGCGCCGGAGTGGCCCGAGTCTTGTTGCGCATCGTGGCCGTGGTCGCGCGCATGTCTACCGAACTGGAGGAATTGAAGCGCTCCGAAAACTCCGAGTCCCTCTGGAGACTCCATGCCGACTCGCTGGTCGTGCTGCTCGAAATTGGCCATTCTGTAAACCAGAACGCCGAGCGCGTCATGACATTGGCGGAACAACGTGGGGCCAGAGTTGAGGCCGACAAAGTCCGCACCCCGCTAAGAAAGCTGTTTGATTGTGCTGAAATGGCAGAGAGGACACTGAGCGGAACGCCCGCCGAGAAGAGCCTCAGTGCTACCGCCCAGTAGGGCGAGTTGCCGCTTCTTCAGCGCGTCATCAAAAGACAAGGACGGGCAGTCAGCCCGTCCTCGTTAAACTGAGAGCTAATAGCGGATGGCTTCAGTTGATATCGAACTGCTCCTGATGCAGCGCGGGATCGCTTTTCACGATCACGGTCCGCTTGGTCAGTTCTTCCATTTCGGTCAGAGCCCGGCCATTGTTGCCCTTGAGCGCCTTGGCAACTTCGGGATTCACTCGCAGCATAACGTCGGTGTGATCGAGATGTTTCGACATCTTTCGCATTTCGACATAGATGTCGTTGCAAACCGTGGTCACCGATTTCACGTATCCCGTCGACTCGCAATATGGACACGGCGAACCGATGGCGCGCTCCAGCGATTGCTTCACCCGTTTGCGGGTGATGGCGACCAATCCGAAGTCGTTAAACTGCAAAACTTTGGAGGGCGCGCGGTCGCTGCGCAGCGCTTCTTCAAGCGCCTGCATGACTTTCTGCCGGTTGCGACGTTCGTCCATATCGATGAAGTCGATGATGATGATGCCACCGAGATCGCGCAGCCGGATCTGGCGCACGATTTCCTTGATGGCATCGACGTTGGTCTTGACGATCGTGTCTTCGAGGCGGGCCGTCTTGCCCACGTACTTGCCGGTGTTCACATCGATGGCGACCAGCGCTTCAGTTTGGTTGATCACGATGTATCCGCCGCTCTTCAGCCAGACCTTGGACTTGAGCGCCTTGTTGATCTCGTCATTCAAGCCGAACTGCTCGAATAGAGGAACTTCTTTGCTATACAGCTTGACCCGCCGCACCAGCGCGGGCTGAAAGCGGTTGGCGAAACGCAGGACGCGTTCATATTCCTGCTCCGTGTCGACCCAGATGGCAGTGAAGTCCGAAGTGACCTGGTCGCGAAGCACGCGCTCGACGA
Organism: uncultured Acidobacteriota bacterium; assembly: GCA_963788605.1. Classification (GTDB taxonomy): domain Bacteria; phylum Acidobacteriota; class Terriglobia; order Terriglobales; family Acidobacteriaceae; genus JABDBE01. The sequence continues at coordinate 95,218 of CAWBHD010000015.1, forward strand.
CGTTCAAGTCGTGATAGATCAGCGTCGGTCCCTTACCGTTGTCGGCCCGAGTCTTGATCTCAGACCACAGATTCTTCAGGAAACGAATGTCAGCGCGCAGTTCGTCTTCAGAAGCTCCCTGCGCGGCCGTGCGCACGATGAAGCCCCCGTGCCCGTTCTCGCGCTCACTGATGATGATGCGCTTTAACCGCTGCCGTTCTTCTTCCGAAGCAATCTTCCGCGACACACCGGTGTGATTCACCGTTGGCATGTACACCAGAAACCGTCCGGGCAGGGCGATGTGACTGGTGATGCGGGCGCCCTTCTTGCCGATCGGTTCCTTGGCGATCTGAACCAGAATTTCCTGGCCTTCCTTGAGCAACTCGGTGATCAATGGCACGTTCTGCGGTTCGTGACGGCGAAAGCGTCCTCGTCCACCTCCGCCGCTTCCGCCACGACGTCCGCGCTGCCCTCGCCGGTCAAATCCCTGACGCGGTGCGCGCTGCGTGAAGGCTGCGGTTCCCGCCGGAGCGCGAACCTCAACCCGCGCATCGACCGTGCCATCGCCACGAGCCTCGGCATCGAGGAGCGCTTCGGCTTCTGCCTGAGCTTCCTCAAGTTCGGCTTCCGCGGCTTCTTTCTCTTCCAGTTCCGCCGTCGCCTCGTCGACTTCTCCTTCGACCGCGGCTGGTTCGTCGATACCACCTTCGATAACAAATGATCCGTTCTCGCTGGCCGCCAGCGTGGGCTCCCCGGACGCCGCAATTTCCTGCGCGGTCGGCTCGCGATAATCCGCTGCTTCCCGCGTCTCTTCTTCGAGCTCCTCTTCCTCGAAGACAGCGTCTTCATCGAGATCCTCGGCATAGACGCCGAGGTCGGCCTCTTCCTCTTCGATCTCTTCTTCGACCATCATTCCAGCCGCGAGCGGCGGAGCTTGGTCGGAACGTTCGGGCACCATAACCAGCTTGTCGTCCAGGTCGTTGCCTTCGCGGACTTCCGCCGGCTCTATTTCCGCCCCGCCGAATACTGCCGCCACGTTCATCTCGTGCAGGCGCCTTTGTTCGCGATCCCAATCAGACGAACCGACTTGAGCATTCGCAGCCGCACTCTTGGCTTTGTCCTGCGATTCAGCGATCACCGGTTGCGGACTGGCGAACAGCGGCTCGTCCTCGGGAAACGCCGCAGTTAAAGGAATCGGCGCATCAGAACCCCGATCAGGAGTCCGCGGCCCACTGCGCTGTTGCGGTGGCTGGGTTGGTGGCTGGCGTTGATATTTTGAGATCGATTCGCCCGGCAACAGCATGGGTTGGTATCCCGGCGGCGGTCCATATTCAGAGCGCTCGCTGCGTTCCGGACGCTCCGGGCGTTCCGGTTGGTCCGTCCTTTCCGGACGATCAGTACGCGGCGACTCGGACGCGGGCCGCGCAAACTTGGATTCCGGCATGCGCTCTCCGCGACGTCCCCGGCGACGACGGCTCCGCCAATCTCCGCGGCCCTCACGGTTCCCTCCACCACTCGACTGCTCGCGGGTCTCTCCCGGCCGCGCCGTTGCCTCCGCCTGCTCTTCGAAGGCTCGCGGTTCACCGACCGGCGCAGCGCTCGCGCCTTCGCCGGCGGAAACCTGCCCCTCGGTTCGCGCGGGCGATTGATACGGTTGGGATGGAGCCAGGTTAGTAGGGATTTCCTCGACTTCATCTTCATCCTGCAACTCCATGAAGTCGGAAACGTAGAGGAATGCGTCGCGCTCCAGGCCGATATCCACGAATGCGGATTGCATGCCCGGTAGTACCCGGGTTACGCGGCCTTTGTAAATGGAACCAGCTAAGGTGTATTCGTTCTCGCGTTCAAGGTAAATTTCGGCGAGAAGATCGTCTTCCACCAGCCCCACCTTGGTTTCGTGAGGGGTCGTGGACACAAATAATTCTTTCGTCATACGGACTCCGGTTCTGCGCCGTCAAGCGGCGCAGGATTCACCGGAACATAGGCAGGCAAAGACCGGGAGGATGGAGCGATGCGATCGCCGCCCCGCACAAGGGACGGCTGGGGCTACGGAGTTTTATCCGCGGCCGGACTCGTGATACATGCTTGGAAATCGTTTGCACTTATCGCATTTGCGCTTGCCCAGGCTTTGTGACCGCTCTCACAAAAACCCTCTCAGGTCTTTGGGGGGGCCGTTACCCGCCGGCAGCGTCCTAGCTTCAATCCTGCCCGGCCGCTATCTGCTGTTCTGGCCGGTGAGTGCCCTCTTTACGCGAAGGCGATCGTAATCTTGTTTTGAGCCATGACTAGCATGGCAACTTCCTTTTCTTTCCTTCTTCCCCTGCTTCTAGTTCACAAACCGGCGCATCCGCACATTCATCACGATTCCCAGCGCCAGAAACATAAACAGGACGGAAGATCCGCCGTAACTCATTAACGGTAAAGGTATTCCGGTAACCGGCATAAAACCGACCACCATGCCGACGTTAACCAGGATGTGAAAGCTAAGCACAGCCACCACACCCATTACCACAAATGTGCCGGCGCGGTCAGGCGCCGTCTGTGCGTTCTGGGTTAAACGCATTAGCACGATAAAGTATAGCAGCATTACCGTCAGGGCGCCCACAAATCCATGCTCCTCGGCAAAAGCTGCAAATATAAAGTCCGTCTGCGGGACCGGCAAGAATGCCAAATGAGTCTGCGAGCCTGCAGTGCTGCCCCATAACCCGCCGGACCCGACCGCGATCAGGGATTGAATAACTTGGTACCCGGACCCCTGGCTGTCGGCCTCGGGCTGCATGAAACTGGTCAACCGCTCCCGCTGATAGGGCTTGAGTACGTGGAACGCAATCGGCATCATCAGCCCCGCCATCACCACCACGGTCAGAGCCTGCTTCAGGCGAACTCCTCCCAAAAACAGCCCCATGATCGCGATCGGGATATAAGTCAGCGCCGTCCCCAGGTCGGGCTGCGCCAGCACCAGGAGCATGGGTACTCCCACAATTGCGCCTGCCTTGATGAAATCAGGCCAGGAAAGTTCTCTCTGATGCAAGTCGGCAAAGTATTTTGCCACGGCCAGGATCAGGATCAGCTTGACCCACTCGGACGGCTGGAAATGTCCTCCGCCCGGCATTTTGATCCAGCGTTTCGCTCCCAGATACTTCTGCCCGAAAATGGTCACGGTTAGCAGAGAGGCGAGGGCAATGATGTACATCCAATGAACCCCGTCTAGGAGTTTCTGATAGTTGATAAAGCTCATCACGAACATGCACGCGATCCCACCGCCGATCCAGTAGAGCTGCCGGATATGCGCTCCGGCAAACTTGGTATGCGCCGTGGCACTGCGGATCTCCGTCACCCCCAGCCCGCAAATCAGCAGGACAAAGATGAATAGCAGCCAGTCAAAATCGCGAAATGAAATGTAGCGTGACATCAGTCGTTAGCCGTTAGTCGCTGGTCGTTGGTCGTTGGTCGCTTGCTTCACAACAAAACTGTCATCCCTACCCGCCCAGTCCCACACTGGCTCGGGAGAGTGTTCTCCCTGGTTGCTCGTCATGGCTGCACTCCCGGCGCTGCCGCGGCGAAGGGCAGGCCTTTCTTCGCAACATCAACCACGAATCTGCCACCGTGTAACGTGTCCTGATCTGAATCGTCCGGGCTGGCGGAATTCCATACCGCTCCGATCTCTACCTTTTTATTGCCCTGCGCGACCTTGGTTGGCTGACGGCGTTCCTTTTCGACGTAAGCCTTGACCACCTGCGCCGCAATCCGAGCCGCAAACTGTCCGTGCTCTCCACCTTCGAACAAAACCGCCACCACGATCTCTGGATTTCTCCGCGGGGTCACTCCCACGAACCAGGCATTATCCTTGTACTTGGATTTGCCGTTAGCAGTCTTGGCCTTGAGCGCGTTGCTGACAGTCTGCGCGCTTCCCGTCTTGCCGGCGAAGTCGATACCCTGCAGATGCGCGCTACCTGCCGTGCCAAGCGGCGAGGGCACATTCGACATCGCGTCAGTAATGATCTCCCAATTCTTGGGATCGATCGGAATTTTTACCTGGCTCGGAGTATCCGAGGCGGGAATCACATTCACCGGCAAGTCGCTTGGATTGGTCACGTGTGGCCGCACCAACGTGCCTCCGCTCGCAATCGCACCAATCGCTCGCGCCAACTGAATCGGAGTCACCGCCACCGCTCCCTGCCCGATGCCCACCGAAATGGTTTCGCCGGCATACCATTTTTGCTTGAAGTTGCGTACTTTCCATTCTTCCGACGGCATCACGCCGGTTACTTCCTGTGGCAGGTCGATGCCGGTCTTTTGTCCCAGGCCGAACATGGTTGCGTATTTCGCGATGCGGTCAATGCCAAGCTTCTCGGCAAGCGTGTAGAAGAAAACGTCGCAGGACTGGTAAATCGCTTTGCTGATCTCGACCACCCCGTGGCTGCGATGCTCCGCCGTGACCCAGCATTTGAAATAGCGTCCGTAAAACGACGCGCCGCCATTGCAGATCACGTGCATGTCCTGCGCGACGCCTTCCTGCAGGCCGGCGGTTGCCATGATGATCTTGAAAGTCGAGCCGGGTGCGAGCTGCGCCTGTATCGCCTTGTTCAGCAGCGGATGGTCGTCGTCGTTGACCAGCTTGCTCCACTGATCGCGAGAAACCCGCACCGCAAAATCGTTGGGATCAAAGGTCGGACGGCTGACCATGGCCAGGATTTCGCCGTTTCGCGGATCCATGGCGACGATCGCTCCGTTCTTATCGCCCAAAGCCTGTTCCGCCGCGATTTGCAAATCTAAATCGACCGTCAACTTGAGTTGCTTGCCGGGTTCCGCCGGAGTCTCACCCAATCGGCCGACTTCTCGTCCGCGGCTGTTCACGACCGCGCGCCGCGACCCGTTCTTGCCCATCAGGATCTGGTTGTACTGCAACTCAACTCCCGATTTCCCGACAACGTCGCCGGGATTGTAAAACTCCCATCGCGGCTGGTTCAGCATCTCTTCGCTGACTTCTCCCACATAGCCGATCAGGTGAGCCATGAATCCATTGCGCGGATAAAGCCGCCGGTGCGCCACGATGGTGTCGAGTTCAGGTAGCTCGTTGCGATGCGATTCGACGAACGCGAGCTCGTCGGGCGTAATGTCGTCTTTCAGATAAATTGGTTGGTATTGCGGCGATCGAAGCGAAGTGCTTGATGCGGTCTCTCGTCTCCTTCGGATCGAGGTGCAAACCTTGAGAAATCAGGCCGGCGTCAGCCAGAAGATCGCGCGAAGAATCGCGCAACAGCAACGCGGTAAACGACGGATAATTGTCGACGATGATGCGGCCTTCGCGATCCAGAATCTTGCCGCGCGGCGCCAGAATCGGAACGTTACGAACTCGATTCTTCTCCGCAAGCGAAGCGTACATGTCGCTCTGCACCACCTGCAGCCTCCACAATCCGTAGGCCAGGATCATGAAAATGCCCAGGATGATGTACTGCACCGCGGTCAGGCGGACGGGCGATACTTTTTCGTCGCGACCGAACATCAGGTGTCAGACTTGGGATTTAAGCTTCGCGCTTCCGGAACGCGATGGCCGTGCACAACCCCACGCTGACTCAGTCCTTTCAGGAAGATAAGGCTATTGTAATCCGGCGGGCGCAAGATCGGGCTGGCGTTTCGGGTAACGGAAGGGCATAGACGGCGGGGGGACGACGAGGAACATTGAATCCGCAGGAAACCTGAGATGTCCGAGAAGATTTCACCGTTTAAACGCGACACAAGCCATAGGAAATGCTCGCCCCGTGGCATCACTCGGCCCCGTGATGCCAGTCACCGCAGGCGTAGCCAAACTGTCGTAACTTGGCTGCGAGGTTCCGAGTCCTACGTCATCCTGCATGCGGGCCCCGTAAGACCAAATCCAGGCAACTCGGAAATGACGGGTTTCCCCCGACCCCCAGTCCGCACTCATCTTCGCTCTCCGGGCCGCCGCGAAATTCAAACCATAACGGATCGTTACCACCACGAGACGCGGGGGAGGAAGAAATTGCTTTAGAAGCGCGGCCATTGCGTGCGAAGAGTCGAGAAATACGAATTCCCTCGACTTGCCATCATTCGATTGATGAGGAGGAGAGATCATGAAGCACACGAAATACTTCCGAGCCGCGAGCGCGGCTCTGATAGTCACTATCGCAATTTTACTGTTAGCCTCTGGCGCATCGGCGGCCAGCAAGTACAAAACCCTGCACGAGTTCACAGGCCCAGACGGCGCTGTACCGACGGCCAGACTGGTCTTCGATCAGGCTGGAAATCTTTATGGCACGACGAACATGGGTGGCACTGGTGCAGGTACGGTGTTCAAGCTAGCGCCGAACGCAGATGGAAGCTGGACCGAGAGCGTAATCTATGACGTCTACGAACCTCTCGGCCCCTTGATCTTCGATGGAGCAGGAAATCTCTACGGCACATCCTCGGGTGGCTCAGTTTTTGAGCTGACCCCAAACCTGGACGGAAGCTGGAGCCCGAGCGTGCTCTACAGTTTCTGCCAACTCACGAACTGCAATGACGGATCGAGTCCCTACGGCGGCTTAGTCTTCGATAAGGCCGGGAATCTCTATGGCACGACGTGGGGGGGTGGCCCTAACAATCTAGGTACGGTGTTCAAGCTGACCCACAAGCCGGACGGGAGCTGGTCGGAGCGGGTGCTTCACCACTTCAAGAATGGCAGGGACGGAGCCGAGCCCGAGTCCACACTAATCCTCGATAAGGCTGGGAATCTCTACGGCACGACTCCTAGCACCGTCTTCGAGCTGACACCGGATACAAATGGGAACTGGAAAGAGAAGATTCTCCACGAGTTCACGGGCGGCAAGGATGGAGGTGGGCCTGGGTTCGCCCTGATATTCGACCAGGAAGGAAACCTCTATGGCGGAACGGTAAATGGTGGCGACCACCGCTATTGTTCTGGTTACGGCTGTGGCAACGTCTTCGAGCTTATTCCGAATGCGGACGGAACCTGGAAAGAGAAGGTGCTTCATCAGTTCACAGGCGGGAGGGATGGAGGGGGCGCTTATGGAGGAGGCCCTTACGATGGCCTGACCTTTGACGCCGCCGGGAATCTCTACGGAACTACGTACGCGGGAGGCATTTATGGAGGAGGCGTTGCCTTCAGGCTAACCGCGGACTCAACCGGCAAATGGCACGAGAAGGTGCTGCACGCCTTCGCCGCGAAGAAGAAAGCAAATCCTATGGCCGGCCTGATCTTCGATGAGGCAGGCAATCTTTATGGCACGACCTCCTGGTTCAGCAGGAAGAACTACCAAAACGGCGCCGGCACGGTGTTCGAGATCACGCCGTAGCTGGTTCGGGCCGCGCAGGGATCAGTTGCCAAGTTCCGAGCGGCCCTACAGCCACAGAATGTGTCGGGAGAGAAACACTAGGAAGCGCGAGGATCGTGCTTCGCAACCCGGCGAGGGATTCGTTCGTCGACCTGGTCTTCATTCGATCGACAAGAGTAAGGAGAAAAGCATCATGAAGTATAAGAAATTCCTAGGGGCCGCGAGCGCGGTTCTGATGACCATCATCGCAATTTTCCTATTGACTTCCGGCGCTTCGGCGGCTGGCAAGTACAACTCTCTTCACAAATTCGATGGCGGGAAAGAGGGAGGCTATCCGACCACCCGCCTGACCTTCGACCAAGCGGGGAATCTTTACGGCACGGCGTTCTCTGGCGGGGCACATGGTGCGGGCAGTGTTTTCAAGCTGGCCCCGAACGCGGATGGAAGTTGGACGGAGAGCACGCTGTACAGCTTCCCTAGCGGAGCCAACAACTACGCCGCTGGTGTGGTCTTCGACCAGGCGGGAAATCTCTACGGAACCACAACCGGCGGCAAGAATGGAAGTGGTTCCGTGTTTGAGTTGACGCCGAACACGGACGGAACCTGGAGCGAGAAGACACTTTACGATTTTGGAGGTGACGCGGATGGCTGGGGACCAAACGGGCCGCTGGTCTTCGATGCGAATGGAAATCTCTATGGCGTAACGTTCTCGGGGGGCACCCCTGGTCCTGGTACCGTCTTCAAGCTGACTCCGAAGCTGGACGGAAGCTGGAGCAAGAGCACGCTTTACAGTTTCAACATCAAGGGCGGAGGCTATCCTGAAACCGGCGTAATCTTCGACGCCTCGGGGAATCTCTACGGCACGCTTTGGACAGGCGGCAAGTGCGGGCCGTGGGGATGCGGTGCGGTTTACAAGCTCACTCCAAATTCCGACGGGAGTTGGACTGAAACCGTACTGCATGAGTTCTGTTCGGTCAAAAAGTGTCGTGACGGGGAAAATCCCTATGCCAGCTTGATCTCCGATCAGGCCGGAAATCTCTACGGCACGACCTACGGCGGCGGCTCTCATGGCCAGGGCGTGGTTTTCCAATTGACGTTGAACTCCGACGGAACCTGGACCGAAACGGTTCTCCACAATTTCACCGGCGCGAAGGACGGAGCCAGCCCATACAACGCCGCCTTGATCTTCGACCAGGCGGGGAATCTTTACGGCACGGCGTTCAAAGGCGGCAACCTCAGCGCCTGCAACGGCGGAGGTTGCGGCGTCGTATTCAAGCTGTCGCCGAACTCTAGTGGCGGATGGACCGAAACAGTGCTGCACGCATTCGCGGGACATCCTGGCGCCAATCCAGTTGGCGGCCTGATTTTCGACGAGACGGGCAATCTATTCGGGACGACTTCCGGAAGCGCAAACTGGGGAGGCTGTTCGGGCACCAGGTGCGGGTCGGTGTTCGAGATTACGCCGTAGCTGATTTTCCGGCCGCTGGGACCCGGAGGCCACGCGGCCGGAGATCAAATCTGTGGTTTCGGTGTTTCGTTGTCTTGGCGGAAGCGCGCCGTCGCTTTCAAGTCCGCTGCTTAAACCGATCCAGCAACGCGAACAGCGCGACCGCGACGAGTGCGTTGGCCAATGCCGAGCCTAGTTCGCGGGGCCAACTCCATTGCAGGGTCAGCCCCACCAGTCCTCGCGCAACTGTGAAGTAGACGACCTCGTGAGCCACGTAGAAGAAGAGGGTTACCAGGAACCGGGAGCCGGCGTTCTCGACATCCAGCTTGACGCCCAGCGACGACGCTCCGTACCCGACGACTGTCTTGGCGATGCCGTAAACGCCGATGGGATGGTGGGTCAGCGAATCCTGTAACAAGCCGATCGCGGCCCCGGTGAGCATTCCTTTCGCCGGGCTGCGCCGAGCGACCGCAAAGAAAATCACCACCAGCAACGGCAAATCGAAGATCGAAAAGAAATGAAATCGCAGCGGAACGAATGCCTGCAGAAACACCGCAAGCAGAGGAATCAGAATCGCCGCGGGAACGCTGAACCGGTAAACTTCGACCTGCTCGTTCGATGTGTAAGTGATCGGCACGCTATTGGGGCTGTTCCTGTTGGGGTGGCTGGACTGCCGGCTCCGATGGGGGTTTTACCTTGGACGGCGCCGAATGGGTCTGGCTCCCCGGCGCGGCGTTGATCGCGTTGCCGGAAGCTTTCACCGTTGGGGATGCCGGTTTGGCAGCTGAAGAAATCCCAGAGCCGTTCGCGACTCCCGCAGAATCCACATGCGATTTCGGAGGTGTGACCGTGGCTGAGCCCGTGCCCTGACTCGGTTGACCAGGAATTGCCGGGCCTTTGCCGACGGGCTTAGCATTCGCGGCTCCCGGCGTGACGGGCGCGGGGAAAATAGTCAGCCCGCTGGTCGGAGGCGGCGGCTTATTGGGATCATCCGGCGGCCGGTCAGGAACCGAAGGCAGCCGTTGCGCCAGAATATCCGCGGCGCGCATCTGCCCACCCTCGGCGACACCGGATTCCCTTTCCTCCTGCTGCGTGATCACCAGCACTTCCTCCAGCCGGCTCAGATCGGCGGAAGGCTTCACGCGAATGTTGAGAAACAGTTCGGAACCTGGCGACACCTTGGTTACCGTCCCCACCGGCAATCCTTTGGGAAATATCTGGTCGCCGCCGCTGGTTAAAACTCTGTCCCCCGGCTGGACGGTCTCATCGGACATGACTTTTTCCAGCACCACTTCGCCAACCGGCGTGCCTCGCAGCACTCCCTGCAGCCTGGATTTCTCGAGAATCGCTCCCACTCCGCTGGTCTGGTCATTAACCAGCAACACCTGAGAACTGCTCCTGAAGGCGCGCAGCACTTTGCCTACAACGCCCTCGGCAGTGATGACCGCCATGTCCGGCTTGATTCCATCGCGCGTTCCTTTATCGATGTAAATCGACCGGGACTGCTCGCTGCCGCTCGATCCAATAACCTGCGCGGCCATAGTCTTCGAGATGAACTGTTCCCTGAACCCGAGCAACGCCTGCAGGCGGCGGGCTTGCTCCGCATCCTGATTCAGCCGAACCTGTTCGATGCGCAGGCGCTCAATTTCCTGCTTGAGCTCGCGATTCTCCTGGCGCACGCCGCGCAGATAAAAGTAGTTATGCCAGACGCCGCTAACGCTGCTCTGAAACCACACGATTCCCTTTTCGAGAGGAGTCACCGCGGCAACCGCCCACACCCGAATCAGGCGCGTGGATTCATCCTGAGTGGAGCGCCGGACCTGAACCGCCAGTCCCAGCACCTGGGCAAACAACAGCACTACCAGGATCGTGACGTTGCGGTAGCGGCTGATGAGGTTTTCCATGGCAGGCTTTCCTTAGTGTACCTTCGTGTCCTTTGTGGTTATAGGCTTTTGATTTTCTTGACCACAAAGGAACACGAAGTTGCACCAAGGCGATCGCGCTACTCGATCGAAATCTTGCGCAAAAGTTTGAAGTCGCTCAGCATTTTGCCGGTACCCAGCACAACGCTGCACAACGGGTCGTCGGCGATCGAAACCGGAAGCCCGGTTTCTTCGCGGATGCGTTTGTCCAGATTTTTAACCAGGGCGCCGCCGCCGGTGAGCACGATGCCGCGGTCGCTGATATCCGCGGAGAGTTCGGGGGGCGTGCGTTCCAGAGCCACGCGGATCGCATTCATGATGGTCGAAACACATTCGCTCAAGGCTTCCCGGATTTCGCTGTCATCCACGGTGATGGTCTTGGGTACGCCCTCGATCAGGTTGCGGCCCTTGATTTCCATGGTCAGCGGCTTGTCGAGAGGATACGCGGAACCAATCTCGATCTTGATCTGCTCGGCGGTACGTTCACCGATCAACAGGTTATATTTCCGCTTGAGATAGTTCATGATGGCTTCGTCCATCTGGTTGCCGGCCATGCGGACGGAACGCGAATAGACAATGCCGCTGAGAGAGATCACTGCGATGTCGGTTGTGCCGCCGCCGATGTCGACAACCATGTTGCCGCTGGGTTCGGTAATCGGAAGTCCGGCGCCGATGGCCGCCACCATGGCTTGCTCGACCAGATGCACTTCGCTGGCCTTGGCGCGATAAGCGGAATCCATGACTGCGCGCTTTTCTACCTGGGTGATTTCCGAAGGCACGCCAATCACGATCCGCGGATGCACCAGCATCTTGCGGTTATGGGCCTTCTGGATGAAATAGTTCAGCATCTTCTCGGTGACTTTGAAGTCGGCGATGACGCCATCTTTCATGGGCTTGATGGCCACGATGTTGCCGGGCGTGCGGCCCAGCATCTCTTTGGCTTCTTTGCCCACGGCTTCCACTTCGCCGGTGTTCTTGTTGATGGCCACGATCGAAGGCTCGTTGACTACGATACCTTTGCCGCGCGCATATACCAGCGTGTTGGCCGTGCCCAGGTCGATTGCGAGGTCGCTCGAAAAAACGCTGAACAGCGATCGCAGGTTGTGCCAGCGTGATGCGCTTGAATGAAACCCGTTGTTCGATGACATGCGAAACTTTTCTCTCTGATGGAGTCGGTCTTTTTCCGCTTTTTATCCCGTTATTCCGGAATCGAAACTCTATCCTTAATTCTATGAGACATTCCCTGCCTTTTCAGCAAACCAAAGGTCCAGCACCTAAGGAGCCTGACCGTGGTCACTGAATCACCACTTTCTTCTGCAGAGTATTCACTCCGCCCTTGGAATTTTGTGCTGTGATCGTAATCGTACTCTCTCCAGCCGGCAGAGGCGGCGTGAAGTAATGGAACGCGCCGTCGGTCCCCACCACCGGAACCTCACGGCCATTCACCATTACACGTGCCCCGACTTCCGTTTTGCCGGTTAATTCGATCACGTGACCATGCTGGATCATCGGATCCAGATCCAGATTGAGCCCAGCCGCGTCACTCCCTTTCGGGATGATCGTGAAACGGTTCTTTTCACTCTCGACCGATTCCTTGCCCGTCGCGTCCTGGGATTGCACCACCCAGTAGTAAGCCCCCTGTTCGAGGCCCGAAACCAGCACATCGGCGGTATTCACCCGGCGATCGACAATGGTCGAGGAAAAATACGGGTTCTTCGAAATGCGCAGCCGGTAGCCCTTGGCGTTAGCCATCGGGGTCCAGGAAAATTCGATCGGTTTGGGATCGGTGGTTACGAACATGGGCATCATGTTGGCCGGCGAAATCGGCGTTGGAGGGCCAATTTCTTTCAGCTTGTCCATGCGCGGCGCCTCGGCCTGGAAGCTCACCTTCTCCCAGTCCGCCAAGCGGATAGTTTCGCCGTTGCGGGTAATGTCGCCCGTTCCCTTTTTGACCAGAATTTCATGCTGGTCGCCCTTGGGATCGTTGTGTACCATGGCTGCGCTGTCCGGTGCCAGAGACGCCGTCGCGCCTGCGACGATCACCTGCGATCTCGAACCTTGAACATAGGTGGCCGTTGCCAGATCGACCGTGCCGGTACTCACCGCCACCGCAACGTTGGTCTGCTGCTGATCGTTGGTCGAGTTTTCCTCGATCACAATCAGCGAATCCTGTTTGACGGTGTAGTTCGTACCGTCGTTAAAGACAATCTTGGCCATGCCTTCGGAACTGGTCTGGACAACGTCACCTTTTTCCAGCGGGACGCTGTAGTCGGCCGTTCCCCAACTGTTGCCGTTCGCCTTCTTTACCCGCACCGTACCATCGAGCGCGGTGAAGTGCGCCTGCTGGGCGCCGGTCGAGCCCGACTTGGCAGGAGTTCCCGCGCCGGCAACCGCTTCCAGCAACTTGGTCCCTAAGCCGTCAGCCGCTTTGAGGGTGCTCTCGGTGAATTGCGGAAAGGCAAACCGCATGCCGGCAAAAAGCACCAGCAAGACCGCAAGCACCAGCAGCGCCACGCTGCGATACGTGACTGTCTTCCACGCAATGTGGATTCCCGGTTTGCTGTTCGAAGACACCAAGGGCACAGAGAAACCTTGCTAAACTCCAGAGAATATGGGGTACTTTCGAGATTACCACAAGGCCTATAAGGGCAAAACAGGTAATCAACTAGGGACATTACTTCGGTTCCGCCAAGCTCGTGTAGAGCGGACACTCCTGTCCGCTGCCGTTGGAAGTGGAGTGTGCGAGGATGGAACAGTCAGTCTGGAGACGGGCGATTCGGAACGTCTTCTGAGAAAACGCTTATTGCACTACGCCGGCTGACTACTCGCGCCGCCAGACCGATAACCCCGGCCATCCCCTGGCGAGCAAGCCCAGCGCGACTGGTTCCGACGCGGGCGCGGCGACGGATGCAGGTTGCAGCGATTTCGCGCCATTCTCACCCAGCGCTTTCTCATCGCCTATGATGTCGCCGGTAATGATTGGCTTGTTAGGGATCGTTTCGTACGCGTAACCCGTCAGAACGCCACCGATGCCGTGGTTCACGATTACGGTCATCCGCGCCCAGCCGTAGTGAATCTTTCCCTGGATCACAAACCTCAAGCCCAGATAATGGTTCTTGACGTTCCTCCACTGGCCCGTGCTGTAAGAAGTCCCGGTATCTGATTTTTTCCAGAACCTGGCCAGGACAGTATGGGACGCTGCAAATTGACCTTTCGATCCGACACGGACTCCAGCCCGCAGTGCCGCCGCCTGGTTCCCGGTCCCCATGATTTGATTGTGCCGCCCGGGCTCTACGTTGCAGAACGAATTCTTGCCGTAGTTTGTCTGATCCAGAATGTAGAAATCCGTCTTCCCATCATGGTTGAGATCAAGCTGCACCCCGCTGCCGAGTCCGATGTTCGCGCGAGTGTAGACAATCTTCGCTTCGGACGGCTGGATCAGAGCCAGCAGGCTTACTCCGGCGGCGCTGGCCGCCAGCGCATACATGTTGAGTCGCCGATAGGTTGACTCGGAAAGCTCGCTCACTCCTGCCGCGCTCGCTGCCAGCGCATACATGTTGAGCTGATGGCTGATTGACTCGGAAAGGTTGGAAGCTCCACGGGGCCTGGACGCGCGCTTCATACGGCTCCCTTCAAAAAGGCAGGCAACATTGTCCTCCCGGTGCCGTCGCTTGTCACGACAATTATCCAACCCCGCGTGCTCCCGTTGGCCCATGCGGTTGGGGGAATAAATTGCGATCGCGGCAGTTAATACCAGCAGAGCCAAATGCCCGCTACGGTGGAAGCCGCAAACTCGGGCTGGCACAAATCAGGAATTAAAGGAGTACCACATGAAACATCTAGTCAGGACAATCGCATTCACCGCTTGTTTGTTCGGCTCGCTCGCGTTTGCTGACAATCCAACCGATGCCCCACTGATGCCGCCAAACACCACCGCAGCACAACATGAGAACTGCGCGAGCCTGAAGCGCCGTCACCAGAACAAGGTCGACAAATCCGTGTCGCCAAGAACCAGGAATGAAAATGTGTCAAAGAAGCATCCTCAAGCCTGAACGCCAGGAATGCTTGCTGTCTCCGCCCGGCTCCCCTGAGGATGTAGTTCCCAACCTTCATCCCCAGGGTGGCGGAGAGCTCGACTCATTTTCCGCATGCTGGTCCCATCGGAATATTCGTCTCGACCGGCAGCGGCGCCAGGCTGTGCTTCTGCAAGAGAGCGTTCGCCGTCGCGATTTTCTGTTGATTCAGCTCGCGCCATTGGGTCAGACGCTTGCCCAGGCCCTTGCAGAATTGATCCACGCCAGCTTGCAGCAGCGTGGCGGGCCGCGCGTCCCCGCTCTCGACCATGAAAGCCAGGCGTGCCAGTTCGCGGTTTATGGGACCGATACCGGGTTCCTCATCCTTCCCGCTGGCGATGTCCTCGGCCTGGGCATCCAGGGCTTTCAGCGCATCCGCGGCATCTTTCTTGGCCGCGTCCGCGCCCAGAGATGTCTGCCGGTCCGCGATCGCCTTGCGCAGCGCCTCCACCTGCGCGGCCCCGTCATAGCTGGCCGCCATCTGGGCGGAAATGCTCTTCTCGGCGTCGAGTTGCTGCACCAAGTCGGATTGCGATGCGTGCACCCGCGGATCAAGCGTGACCGTGAGCGGCTGGCGGTAGGTCTTGCCGTCAACCGTCAACACCAGCGAATACTCACCCGGCACGGCCAACTGCCCCGGCTGCAACTCGCGAGGAAATTCACCGGGAATGGCGTGATCGGCCGTCGTGTACTCGATGTAATCCAAAGTGTTGCCGTAGTAGCTGTAGAGCAACGCCTTCATCGCGGGATATCGCAGGTCCCAGGCAAAACGGTTGAGTCCAGCCTTCTTCGGAAGCGCCAGCGGTGGCGCAAACCAGTACTCGGGAGCGTTAGCCGGTGTTTTGTCGACCGGTGCTGGCACGTCAGAGAATTCCCGCACCAGATTGTTCTTCGCGTCGTATATCGACAGCTTGATGTTACCCGTAGGCACCGATTTCAGAAAATAGTTAATGATCGCTCCGTCGGGTGGATTGTCCCCGGCTGGAGTTTCCGGCGGCAGAGGAGTGTCCTGATAGTTATCCCACCGGGCACGCACCACATTGCGTGGACGAAGCAGGTACGCATCGGACTGCGGCCACTTGGAGTCGAGCTGCCGCAGCGGCGTAACGTCGTCCAGAATCCACAGCGCGCGGCCATAGGTCGAGGCCACCAGATCTTCTCCATGAATTTCCAGGTCCGTCACCGTGACAGTTGGCAGATTCAGTTGCAACGATTGCCAGTGGTCGCCATCGTCCAGGGAGAAATACATCCCATCCCACGTGCCGGCATAAAGCAGGCCCTTGCGCTCCGGATCTTCCCGAACCACGCGCGCACTTCCCGACGCTGGCAAGCCTGCGTTGATCAGTTGCCAGTGCTGGCCATAATCACGCGTGCGATAGATCAGAGGATGCAAATCCTGAAATCCGCCAATCACCGCATAAGCAGACGCCGCATCGTGGCGCGAGGCTTCCACCAATGTAACGCCGCTCCGTTCATGTAACCCGGGAATGCTCACGTCCTGCCAGGTCTTGCCATCCCGGGTTACCTGAATCAGGCCGTTGGCCGTGCCTGCCCAGATCACCCCTGCTTTCAGCGTGGACAGCGCCATGGTACTAATCACCGCGCGCTGCAAATCGGCTTTCCCTTTTCCCGCGTCCTTCTTCTGCGTGAGGTCAGGACTGACCTCACGCCAACTGAACCCGCCGTCGTTACTCTTCAGCACATACTGTGCCGCGGCATAAAGCGTATGCGGGTCCTGTGGTGAAAATGCCAGCGGCGGCATCAGGAATGTGCGGTACTTCGTCCCCCGCACCAGCAGATACACCACTTGCCCGGTAGTCTTGTCGAAACGCAACACCGTTCCATACGATCCTCCGCCGTACACATAGTTCGGGTTCAGCGGATCCGGCGCCATGTAGCAGAACTCAAACCCTCCCGCCGGCGCCCAGTCACGATACGTGATCTCCCCGTAGTCACTGCGGCTGGGCACTGCGGCCGTCCCGCTATCCTGTTGCGCGGCGTAAACGTAGTAGGGAAACTGCTGGTCCGTGATCACATGATAAAACTGCCCGGTCGCCTGGTTGTACCAGGAACTCCAACTCCTGCCCCCGTCCTGGCTGACGACTGCGCCCTGATCGACTCCGAGGATCATGTTTTGCGGGTTGGAAGGATTAATCCATAAGACGTGATAGTCGTCACCGCTCGGCGCGCCCTGCCAAGCCTCGAAGCTGCGGCCGCCGTCAGTCGAGCGGTACATGGAAGTCTGCGCCACATAGACCAGGCTCGCATCCTTCGGATCAAGGAACACCCGGCTGAAATATCCATTGCCCACGATCCGAGGATCGGTCACACTGCGTTGCCAGTTGGCACCGCCATCTTCTGACCGGAACAATCCTTGGCTCATGATGGCGTAAATCCGCATGCCATTCGTACCCGGCGCGACTGCGACTCCGACTCGCCCCATGGGCTCGGTCGGCAGTCCTTTACCCTCGGTCGCTTTCCAACTCGAACCTTGATCGGTGGATTTGTAGATTGCGGCATTCTGCTCAGTGCTCGGCTTGTCGCCCGGACTGGGTGGAGCGTCCTGACGATGCCAGAGAGAAACGTAAAGAGTGTTGGGATTGTCCGGGTCCGCCTCCAGGTTCGCCACCCCTGTCAAAGCATCTTTGAACAACACCTTCTGCCAGTTCTTGCCACCGTCCGTGGTCTTGAAAACCCCACGCTCCGCCCCCGTCCAATGGTCCCCTAGACCCGCCACCAGTACGATGTCGGGATTTCGCGGATCGATCAGAATCCCTGTGATCATGTGGGTGTCGCGCAGTCCGATATTCGTCCACGTCAAACCTGCGTCGGTGGACTTGTAAACTCCGTCCCCCTGAGTTTGCTCGCCGGTTCCGACGTAAACGATCCTGGGATCAGACGGCGCCACCGCGACTGCGCCGATCGAAGCCACATGCTGCGCATCAAAGATCGGCTTCCAGACCTGGCCGGCGTTCTCGGTCTTCCACAGACCCCCGCCGGGCGTTCCAATGTAGTAGATCGCGGGCTGGCTGGGCACACCGGCAACCGATGTGATGCGTCCCCCTCGATGCGGACCGATCAGACGCCACTGCATTGCCTGCAGCAGGCTGGGAGCGACCTCCTGCGCCATCATTGACGCCGAAAACAAGACAACGAAAACTGCAATCCGCCTGACCAAACACTCAACATTTGTGTAGTTCATCCGCTCCAGTAGCTCCTTCAGATCATGGTTCCGCGCGGCAGTATAACACCAGCGAATGATACTATCGTGCAGGCAAAATGTAGGCGCGGGCGTCAGCGCCCGCGCTGTCGCGAGACAGATGTTCCCATGGCCCGCACCAGAGCAGGAGAATCTCAAGTCAAGATGAAGAGCCTCTTTAAGAATGTCGCTCTTGTATGTGCCTTCGCAATCCTGTTGCAACCTGCTTCGACCGGGACTACCACAGCCAAAAATACTGACGCCCTCGCCTCCGCCATGCAGCAGGAGTTGCGGCGCGCCCAGGCTCACTTAGGGAAACTCGATCCCGCCCCTTACTTCATCAGCTATTCCGTCTACGATCAAAGCTCCGTGATGGCCGTGGGCAGCCAGGGCAGCCTGATCAGTTCCATCCACGCCCGCAAGCGTTCCGCCGACGTAATCGTGCGCGTCGGAACCCCCGCCCTCGACAATACCCACGAGGAAAACCGTGGTTCCGCCCTCAGTTCGGGATCGCTCCCGCTCAATGATGACGGAGATGCCATCGCGCATGTTCTTTGGCAGCTTACCTACGGTGAGTATCGCAAGGCCTCGCAAGCCTACCTGAACGTCAAGACCACGACCCAGGTCAATGCCAAGGAGGAGGACACTTCGCCAGACTTCTCCCAGGAGACTCCCCAAAACCACGATGGTGATTCCAAGGATCTCTCGCCCGATGCTCGGATTCCCAGTTATCAGGCGCTGGAAGAGTTATCCCGGCGCTACTCTGCCTACTTTCGCAAGTATTCCTTCATCTATTCATCGACCGTGCTGATCACCGCGCAGAAGACACAGTTTCACTTCCTTTCGACGGAAGGCAGTCGTGTAGTCACCAGCGGTGCTTTGGTCAGGCTCGCCATCGAAGCCGAGACTCGCGCCGACGATGGCATGGAGTTGATGCGCGTGGAAACCTTCCAGGCGGAGGACGCCAGCCGATTGCCGACTGAAGTGGACATCTCGGCCACTATCGAAAAAATGGCGTCTGATCTGAAGGCTCTGCGGACGGCGCCCGTCGCCGAGCCATTCAACGGACCCGCATTACTTTCCGGCAGAGCTACCGCGGTGTTTTTCCATGAAGTGCTGGGACACCGTCTCGAGGGCCACCGCCAGCGCGGCGAGCAAGAGGGACAGACGTTTACAAAAAAAATTAATCAGCAAGTGCTGCCCGAGTTCCTCAGTGTCACTGATGATCCCACCAAGCGAACTTTAAACGGCATGGATCTCGGAGGCTTCTACGAGTTCGACGACGAAGGCATGCCCGCCAGCAGCGTGGAAGTCATCAAGGATGGCATTCTGAAAAATTTCCTGATGTCTCGCATGCCCATCAAGAATTTCGCCAAGTCGAACGGCCACGGACGCTCTCAAGGGGGATTGATGGCCACGGGACGGCAAGGCAACCTGCTGGTCACTTCGTCCCGCACCACCAAAGATTCAGACCTGCGCCAAAAGCTTATCGATGAGGTCAAGAAACAAGGTAAGCCCTACGGCTTGTATTTCGAAGACATTCAGGGAGGATTCACTTTAACCCAGCGCGCCATGCCGCAAGCTTTCCAGGTTCTGCCCGTGCTGGTTTGGCGCGTCTACCCCGACGGCCGTCCCGACGAACTGGTGCGCGGCGTCGATATCGTAGGCACCCCGCTCGCGGCCATGAATCGTATTCTCCTCACCGGAGACAAGCCGCAAATCTTCAATGGCATCTGCGGCGCGGAGTCAGGCAGCGTGCCGGTGTCGGCTGTCGCCCCCGCCATGCTGTTCTCGGAGATCGAAGTCCAAAAGCGGGCCCATTCTCTGAACCGGCCGCCGATTCTCCCCCCACCCGGTTTCGAAGCGACGGAAGGCCGGCCATGACATTTCAATCCCCGCTTTTCCGATCAAGCAACCACCGTCTCCGCATCTCCTTTGCGATGGTTCTCGTCCTCCTGATCACACTGTTGATTCCGTTAGCCTACGCACAAGTGAAGAATGCGCAATCGTCCAAGAATGACGACCCTGTCCTCCAAGCCATGCGAGCCGAACTGGAGCGTTCCACCTCAGCCCTCAAACTCGAGGGAATGGCCGCACCGTACTACATCGATTACCACGTGACCGACATGGATGCCTATGCCGCCGAAGCGGCGTTCGGAGCCCTTCGCACCGATGTCCGCGTAAGATTCCGCTTCCTCCGCGTCGTGGTCCGCGTAGGCGACTACAAGCAGGACAGTTTTTTCGGCCAGGGACAGGGCACCATGGACTTCATGCCGCTGGATAACGATCCGGTTGCCCTCCGCCATCAGCTCTGGCTCGCCACAGACAATGCTTACAAAGCCGCGACCGAGGCCTTGACCGCCAAACAAGCACAACTGAAACAGTTCACCGTCGATCAGCCCGTTGACGACTTTTCCCGCGCCGAGCCTATCGTTTCAATCGGCCCGCTGACCAAGCTGGACTTCGATTCCCAAGCCTGGACCAAAATGCTGCAGGATTCGTCGGCCCTGTACAGAACCGATCCCGAAATCGAGTCCTTTGACTCTGCCCTGAGTTTCACGGGTGTGAATCGCTATTTCGTGAGTTCCGAAGGTAGCGCCGTACGCAGCAGCCAGACGGTCTGCGAAATCCACATCGCGGGAACCACCCAAGCCGCCGATGGCATGCGACTGGATCGCTCGCATGGATACGCTGCTACGAACATCCAGGAACTCCCGTCAGAAGAATCCCTGCTCGCGGATGCGGCCAAGCTGCTGGCTACTTTAAAAGCATTGCGCCAAGCTCCCATTGCCGACGAAGAATATCGCGGCCCCGTACTGTTTTCCGCCGATGCCGCCTCGTCGGTCTTCGCCGATCTGGTGGGCGACAATATTCTCGGCGTCAAGCCCGACCTCGGCCAACCCGCCCGCACCAAGGGAGCCTTCGCCGCCAGCTACAAGTCCCGCGTCCTCCCCGATTTTCTCTCGGTCGTCGACGACCCCACGCTCGCCTCCATGAATGGAAAAAACTTAATGGGCAAATATGAGGTCGATGATGAAGGGGTTAAAGCTATGCCCGTCTCCGTCATCGAGAATGGCAAGCTGGCGAACTATCTGCTGGGAAGGGCTCCGATTCGAGATTTCCCCGCCTCCAATGGTCATGGCCGCGCCCGCGTTCCGCAAGGCCCTCCCGGTTCCAGCCTCGGCAACCTGATTGTTCGTTCCTCCGAAACTTCGTCCCCTGCGGAGTTGAAGAAGAAACTCATCGAAATCTGCCAGCAGCGCGAACTGCCCTACGGATACTACGTCGAAACCATGGGACCGCAACGTGCGCCCCGCTTGCTGTACAAAGTTTGGACAAAAGATGGCCACGAAGAACTGGTGCGCGGAGCCATCTTCGGCGACCTGGACACGCGCACCCTGCGCAATGATCTGATCGCAGCCGGAAACGACGTAAACGTCGACAACCGCCCGCTAAACATTCCTCACAGCATCGTAAATCCGTCCATCCTCTTTGATGAACTGGAAGTAAAGCGCGCCAACGCCAACAAAGACAAACTCCCGGAGTATCCCGCGCCTACGGTAGCGTCGAAATAGAAATCTTTCCTTCGTGTCCTTCGTGGTTCAAGCTTTTGCACTTCGTTAACCACGAAGGACACAAACGTACCCCAAGGAAAACGGAGGCAAGTCAAAGACCCCAACTTGCCGCGCTCCACCCAGCCCTGTAGCATATAAACAGTCATTCTTCCCGAGCATTCTTAGGTATTCCCAGGAGGCTTTATGGCAACCGATGTCTTAACCGGACCGACCATCATGGGCACGGGCACCCGGACCAAGGTTTATAAGAACTTTATCGACGGCGAATGGGTCGAGGCTTCGACCGGACAGACTTTTGAGAACCGCAATCCCGCCGACACGCGCGACGTAGTCGGCATCTTCCAGCGATCCGGCAAGGCCGATGTCGAGGCTGCCATCGCAGCCGCCAAGCGGGCCTTCGCCAAGTGGCGTCTGGTTCCCGCTCCTCGTCGGGCCGAAATCATTTACCGCGCCGGCGAAATGCTGATGGAACGCAAGGAAGACTGCGCCCGCGACATGACTCGCGAAATGGGCAAGATCCTCAAAGAAACCCGCGGCGACGTCCAGGAAGCAGCCGACACCGCTTACTATATGGCCGGCGAAGGCCGCCGCATGTTCGGGCCAACCACGCCATCCGAACTGCCCAACAAGTTCGCTATGGCCGTCCGCCAACCCATCGGTGTTTGCGGAATGATTACTCCTTGGAACTTTCCCATGGCGATTCCGTCGTGGAAGCTTTTGCCCGCGCTGGTCTGCGGGAATACGTGCGTGATCAAGCCCGCGCAAGATACTCCGCTGTCAACTTTTAATCTGGTGCGTGTGCTTTCCGATGCCGGCCTTCCCAGGGGCGTCGTGAACATCGTGACCGGCTTCGGATCCGAGGTCGGCACCCCGATCACCGAGCACGCTGATGTGAAAGCTATCTCGCTGACTGGTTCGAGCGCGGTCGGACGCATCGTGGGCACGACTGCCGCTAAGAGCTTCAAGCATTGTTCGCTCGAACTCGGCGGCAAGAATCCCATGATCGTGCTCGACGACGCCAACCTCGATCTCGCGATCGAAGGCGGCCTGTGGGGCGCTTTTGGAACTACCGGACAGCGCTGCACCGCAACTAGCCGGATCATCGTGCAGAAGGGCGTCTATGCCGAGTTCATCGAACGCTATGTAGGGCGCGCCAAGGGTCTGAAGGTCGGTAACGGCCTGGATGAAACCGTCGAGATGGGTCCCGCGGTCAATGAAAATCAACTTAAGACCGACCTCAGCTACGTGGATATCGGCAAAGCCGAAGGCGCTCGCTTGAAATGCGGCGGCAACCGGCTCGACAAAGGTGAATATCAGAATGGCTATTTCATGGAGCCGACTGTGTTCGTCGATGTCGATCGCAAGATGCGCATCGCGCAGGAGGAAATCTTCGGGCCAGTGGTTTCGATCATCGCCTGCGACGACCTCGAAGATGCCATCGAGATCGCAAACGGCATCGACTACGGATTGTCTTCCGCGATCTACACCAAAGACGTGAACAAAGCTTTCGTGGCCATGCGCGACCTGCACGCCGGAATTACCTATATCAACGCTCCGACCATTGGCGCGGAAGTCCATTTGCCTTTCGGCGGAGTGAAAGCCACTGGCAATGGACATCGCGAGGGTGGTCTGGGCGCGATCGACTTCTTCAGCGAGTGGAAAGCGATTTACGTCGATTATTCCGATCGCTTGCAGAAGGCGCAGATTGATCGAGTGGATTAAGTTCCGGGCAGATCACGCGGAACTGATGCGCGAGGTTTTGCGGGTTTATGTCTACGCGGCTATTCCCAAGGAATCGCTGACCGCCGCTGAGGCGCGCGTTTATCGCCGAGGAATAGCCGCATACAAACGCGGTGACTATGTGACACTCGATGAATACCTCGATGGAGTGGACCGCCGTCCTTGGCGGACCAGCAAGAAAAGCTCTTAATGAAATGGTATTGGCCCAAGTTGGTCGGCTTGAAAGAGTCTGAACAAGCTGCTCACCAAGGCGCGGCTGCCTGCTTCCTTGTGGCAGTCGTTACGGCCACTATGGCTGGGATGAGCGCCTGGCTTGATAAACCTGTTCTGGGGATTGATGCTTGGGGGTTTGCTGATGCGCTGATATTTACGGTAGCCGGATGGAGAATCTGGCGACTGTCGAGAATTTGGGCTGTTTTGGCACTAGTCATCTACATCATGGAAAGGGTTCGCGCTGTCTCTTCGAGTCCGATACCTGCTGGCGGGGCATTTATCAGTGTGGTGTTCACTTTGTTGCTCATTGGCAGCGCGAGAGGGACGTTCGCCTACCATGCGTTCAGAAAAAAAGACTCTGCGCCTTCTTTCGAGGCGACTGTGGGTGGCGTGAGACGCTGAGAGAGGTGCTAAATGCGTGAGGGAAAGAGCAAGATCACAGTTACAGAGAAAAGTGTTTGCGTTCCGCTGTATGTCTTCCGCTCTGGAAAAAGCGGCCTGACCCTAAGCTGTGCCGACAGCAAACACAGTTTCAAAATTGGCTCAACTCCCCAGCAACTGCAAAAGCTGAAGAACAAGCTAGAAGCGCTGTTCGTCGAACTCGTCGAGAGCAGACCACCAACGCAAGTTTAGGTTTAGACGTGAATTAGGCTTAGAAAATCCGACCTTAAACGCGTCCCGACAAGCGACCAGGCTCGAATCCTGGCAGCGTTAAGCGAGATGCAGCAAGACCCGTTTCACGGCGACATCCGGAAACTGCAAGGACTGCCCGGCTTCCGCCGGCGCGTCGGAAACTGGCGGATTCTCTTCGAGGTAGTACCCGAGCGCAGTCACGTAGTCATCGCCGCGATCGAGCGTCGCACGTCTACGACCTACTGAGCTCCTCTCTATCCAGGCAAGACTCGACTTACCTTTTTTCGGCCTAGTAGCACAGCGACGTAAACGCCGTCCCATGTTGTCGATGGGTTTGCTTTTGGTCCTGATTCCGGTCAGAATTGCTTAGTTCGCTGGAGTCTTTCATGCCCATCGCTCAAACCCGTGAAATCGCCGCCGCTTCCCGTCTGGATAACGTTCGCTATGCCATCCGCGATTTAGTCGGCCTCGCTGACGAGGTCACCAAACAAGGTCACAAGGTTCTGCCGCTCAACATCGGCGATCCCAACGTTTTCGACTTTCAGACTCCGGCGCACATGATCGAGGCGGTGCACAAGGCGATGCGCGACGGCAAGAACGGCTACGCGCCCTCATCCGGAGTCAAAGAGGCGCTGGATGCCATTCGCGGCGAGGCCGCGCGCAAGGGAATCACAACGGTGCAGGATGTTTTCGTGACCAATGGAGTCAGCGAAACTGTGGACGCCTGCCTGACCGCGTTGCTCAATCCCGGAGAAGACCTGCTAACCCCCTGCCCGGATTATCCGCTGTACTCGGCGTTGCTGACCAAGCTGGGCATAAAGCTCAACACTTATTACCTGAACGAAGAAGATGGATGGCAGCCCGAACTCGACGACATCCAGAAGAAAATCACGCCGCGGACTCGCGGCATTGTGCTCATCAATCCCAACAACCCGACGGGCTCGGTGTGCACGCGCGCGATGCTGGAGCAGATTGCCGAACTGGCACGCCGGCACAACCTCATCATTTTTGCCGACGAGATTTACGACAAGCTCATTCTCGACAACGATGAGCATATTTCCATGGCAGCCGTGGCGCCCGACGTGCCCGTGATCACGTTCGGCGGCCTTTCCAAGAATTATCTGGTTCCCGGCTGGCGTATTGGATGGGGCATCGTGAGCGGCGAGGCCGCAGTGGTGAAAAACTACAGCGAAGGCATCCAGCGCCTGCTGCGGGCGCGCTTGTGCGCCAATCATCCCGAACAATACGCCATCAAGGCCGCATTGGAAGGACCGCAGGATCACCTGATCGAAGTCCGCAAGAAACTGCGCAGCCGCCGCGATTTGACCGTTCAGTGGTGCAACTCAACGCCCCGCGTAAGCTGCGTGTCGCCGCGCGGAGCTTTTTACGCATATCCGCGAATCGATATTCCCGAAGGCGACGACGTGTTCGTGAAAGAACTGATTCTGCAGAAGTACGTGATGGTGGTTCACGGCTCCGGCTTCGGACAAAAGCCTGGGACAAACCATTTCCGGATTGTCTTCCTGCCCAATGAGCAGATCCTGTCGCAGGCTTACACGGCGATTGGCGAGTTCATGAAGAGCCGGTATCAATAGCTGCTTTTGCGCGGCTGCATGATTCAGAAAAGCCAGACGTGATCGATATCCACTGTCACATCCTCGCCGAAGTCGACGACGGCCCAAAATCCTGGGACGTGGCGGAAGAGATGTGCCGCATGGCCGTTGCCGATGGCATCGAGCACATCGTAGCCACACCGCATGCCAATGACCGGTATCACTACGACCGCGAGTTCCTGGCGCCGCTGCTGGATTATCTCCGGCAACGGATCGGCGCTGCTCCCCGATTGAGTCTGGGCTGCGATTTTCATCTCTCCTATGAGAACTTGCAGGACGTGATGCTGTTTCCGGATCGCTACACCATCGAAGGCACTCGCTACCTGCTGGTGGAACTGAGCAATTACAGCGTTCCCACTCAGATTGAAGAGTACTTCAGCAAGCTGCAGGACAAAGGAATCACGCCCGTGATCACGCATCCGGAACGCAATCCGATCGTGCAGCGGACGCCGCTGCGAATGCTGCAGTGGGTGGAACTGGGCTGTGTAATCCAGGTAACGGGCTCGGCGTTCACCGGGCGTTGGGGCGAAGCGGCGTGGCGAACCGCGCAATGGCTGCTTAAGCGCAATGCCATCCACGTGCTGGCCACCGATGCCCATGACTGCAAGAACCGTCCACCGCTGCTCTCCGCGGCGCGCGATGCGGCCGCCGAAGTTTGCGGAGAAAAGATTGCGCATGCCTTGGTCGATGACAACCCGCGCGCGATTGTCAGCGGGCAAGCACTGCCTTATTTCCCCGATCCGGTAATGAAGGCTTAGGGGAACGGATTCACGGCTCAAGGCGGATCCGCGCAGATCCACCGTGAGACTTGTCACTACTATCTTTTATCTTTGCCGTTTATCGGGATCAGGCTTGCTGGGCTGGGAGAGAGATCGAAGCGTCCGTGCGTCCCTTGCGGTTGGGTAGTCATGGCGCTTTCAGGATTCAGCAGATGCTCGTGGTCGGGGCCCAAGCCTAGCTTGATGAGGGCGCGCGAATCGGGGGTTTCCTTGGTCTGCCACCATTGGTCGGCCTGATAACGTTGCATCGCCTTTTGGGTGGCGTCGTTCCAGACTGCCGGTAGGCTTTCCGTCCAAGTAGTGTTCGCGAATCAGGGCTTCCTGGATTTCCTGGGCACGTTGGGGATCAATCTTCTGTTGTCCCGCGGCGTGGCTGACCGATTCCTGTGGCTTCTTGCTTTTGTGGGATTTAGTGCGTGGCGGGCGAGCTGGTGCTGGGAGAGGAACGGCACTGGATTGCGCCGACGTCAGTCCGCACAGCAGCCGGAAAGACGCCGCCTACGACAGGCGCAAGATTTGCACCCCAGCCGTCGAAAACCATACCTCGTTCGACTGCGCTCAGAGTCGGCCTTCCGCAACAAGCGCGAACATCTCAACCTGTCACGCAGGCAACCCCAAAAAGAACCCGGCACTGAGTAATGATCCCCGATTCGGGGCACTCAGTGCCAGTCTCATAGCTTATGCGCAGGTTACGGAAGTGTACCGGCCAGGAAGATGGTGCCGTCCTGACGGCCCGCGCCCCGCTGGCGAACCAGGAACACCACATCCTGTCCGCTCTTCAGGGCCGAAGAGATTCGGTTGAAATCATCCTCGGAATTGACGGGTTGCTTGTTGACTTCCAGGATGACGTCACCGCGGGTGACGCCCACGTCGTCGGCGAAGGATGCCGGGCTTCACATCTTGCACAATCACGCCCTTGCCGGCAGGAATGTCGAGCCGGTCGGCCATCTCGGTGGTGACGGCGCGCACCGTGAGCCCTAGCTTGCTCTCTTTGGGGGTGGCCGTCTTCGCCGCCTTCATCATCGTCGCCCAGGCGAGCGGCAAACAGTTTGGCACGATCGGCGACGGTGACGGTGGCTTCCTGCTTCTTGCCGTTGCGCACGAAACCGAGCGTAACCTTTGTGCCGGGCTTGCGGCTGGCGATATCGGCAACCAGTTCATCGCCGTTCTTGACCGGCTTGCCATCCACGGAGACGATGGTATCGCCGACTTTGAGGCCCGCCTGCTCGGCGGGACTTCCCGCCGTGACTGCCGAAACAGTGACACCGCCGGAACCCACGCCATAGACGCGCGCGATGGCGGGATTTTCCTGAGCGCTAAACATGATTCCGATCGAGCCGCGGGCCACGCGGTGGTCGGGGCCAATGAGCTGGTTATAGACGCTGCACGACGGTGTTCGAAGGCATGGCGAATCCGACGCCAGCGTAGGCATTGGTATCGGTGAGAATGGCGGTATTGATGCCGATCACTTCGCCGGCCATGTTGACCAGCGGGCCGCCGGAGTTGCCGGGATTGATGGCGGCATCGGTCTGAATAAAGGATTGGAATTGGCGGTTGGGCACGATGTTGCGGCCCTTTGCGGAAACGATTCCGGCAGTCACGGTTTCTGACAATCCGAAAGGACTGCCAACGGCCAGCACCCAATCGCCGACTTGCATGCTGTCCGAGTTGCCGAGCTTGGCGGTCGGAAACGGTTTGTCGGACATCGATCTTGATCACGGCCAGATCGGTTTCCTGGTCAGTGCCGATCACCTTGGCATCGTGCAACACTCCCGGCGGATCATCCAGCAGCTTCACGCGGATGCGGTCGGCTTTTTCGACTACGTGGCGGTTGGTGACAATGTAGCCCTTGGGATCGACGATGACGCCCGATCCCAGCGAATGCTGGCGAATGGGACCGCTGCCCTGCTGGCCGCCGAAGAATTTGTCGAAGAAGTCGTCGAAGGGATTCTGGTCATCGGGCTGGTCGGGATTCCCACCCGGGTGCCGGCGATGCGGATTCTGCTTGATGGTCGATTCGGTATTGATGTTGACCACGCTCGGCTCCAATTGCTTGGAGATCTGCGCGAACTGGCTCGAGAGCTGCTGCGGCGAAGGGACACTCAACGGGGTGGCGTCCGAGCCCTTCTTTTCCTGGCCCTTAACGCCCTTTGAGATCACGGTTCCGATGAGGATACCGACCGTCAGTGTAGCCAAAACAGTGAGCGTGTAAGCCGGGCGGTTGGCCTTCCAACGCGCCCAGAAACCGCTGGCAAGCGGGTCCATAGAACTTCCTCCAGTAGTATCAGTGCTTTGACATTATACCTTGTGATCCGAAGAGGGACGGCTGCGCATTTCTGTGGTCACTGGCTACTTAAACGTTGGATTTGGAAAGGTGATGAGTTTTCTTCATCCAGCGGCTTCGTTCGATGCAAGATCGATTCTTGTTGCGGGAAGTGAGATTGAACGGGTACCCCCTCCCCCCCGGTCTTTTGGAATGATGAGGTTAGGGCCGGACTACCAGCAAAATCTTTGAGGAATAAGGACTTATACGTAAAATCTTCCGGAATAAGGAGTTACGGGCCGCCGCTGTCCATCCAATAAAGTTGTCAAGGAGCTAATAGATCCTCATACACAATATCTCAATGACAAGGAGAAGTAAAGGACGAGTTGTAGGGGGCAGCTGCTTTATTGCGCTGTTCAATGTCGGCCGGGGGTCTTGCTGGCATTATCCGTGCCCTCCTCGGATCGAGAATCAACGTGTGGCTTCTCAAGTGACGTGAACAGCGATTACACTCAAAACCCCCGGGCCTCGGGGGCTCAATGAGCGCTATGGCGATTTTTCGCCAATTGACAAATTCTTCCGCACGGAATTAGGCGGGCGACACTCCGAATCAAGGGGTGATCTTGAAGACTGTTCCACAGCCTTGTCCACTTCCGCAACCGGTACCCGGTCCGCCAACTGTGGTGCCGTAAAGGCTGCCTGACGAATCGCGCAACAGCCCCGCCTCGGGGGTAAATCCATCCGTGCGCGAGAAACTATGCAGCACCGTCAACTTACCTGCCGTGTCGAGCCTGAAGACAACTCCGCACCCCTGAGGATCGCATGCGTTGCTCGCACCGCCGCCAACTGCAGTACCGTATAGATTGCCGACCGCGTCCATCACGAGACCCTGGTTTGGACCGAATCCGTCCGGTCCGGAAAACTTGTGCAGCACGGAAAATACGCCGCTCTTGCTCACCTTAAAAATGACTCCACAGCCTAGGCCGCCCGAGCAGGAATTTAGGCCTCCTCGTTCTGCCGCGCCATAGAGGTTGCCTGCTTTGTCCCGCAGCAACCCCCCACCAAAATAAAACGGATTTGATCCATCCGTCCCCTTGAAGCTGTGTAGGACTTTGAATCCACCGTCTGGTTTTAACTCGAAGATAACTCCGCATACCGAAGAACTGCACCCGTTCCCTCCAGAAAAAGTGGTTCCATACAGGTTACCCGCAGCATCCCTGACCAATCCGTTTGGAAGTGATCCGTCCGCCCCTCCGGTGAAATTGTAGAGGACCGTGATCGTGCCGTTATGGAGTTTGAAGACAGTTCCGCTATCGTGGATCCCACCGCCACCGGTGGTGCCATAAAGGTTTCCTGCCCCGTCGCGGAGCAACGTCCCCGTGGGGTGATCGCCGTCAAGCGGCTCCCCTTGAAAGTTGTGCAGCACCTTCTCCGTGCCGTCGCTACCGAGCTTGAAAACAACGCCAAGACTCTTGCCGCCACCAACATAGGTAATGCCGTATAAATTGCCGGGAGTGTCCCGAACCAACGCTCCCGGCAACACTCCCTTTCCCGTGGTGTTGAAGCCGAACAGTACGGTTTCTTGGCCTGCTTTGTCGAGGTTGAAGACTGTGCCGCAACCAAATGGCTCTCGCCGACAGCCGCCACCCTCAGAAGTAGTTCCGTAGAGATTCCCCGCCGAATCGCAAATCAGCTTGGCAATTGGTTCGCCTCCGTCATAGCCACCACCGAAGGTGTACAGCGTCGCAAAAGTTTGAGCCCACGCGGATTGGGTTGCAACCACTGAAATCGTGAGCAGGCAAGCTAACACTAATGCGGCTTTTGTCGGCCTTGGGAATTGCTCTGTGATACAGCGCGGATAGCGCATTTTAATCTCCACTTGAACCCAGCTATTCTACGCTTCGACGCGCGATACCTGTCGAAATCGCATTATAAAAGGGCGCCCTTTTGGAGTAGGTTGTGATCGTTCGCATCATTCCCTACGAAAGGAGCACCCTCGTGAACAGTGAAAGGTATATTGGGCTGGACGTTCATCAAGCAAGCATCGTGGTCGCGGTGATGGATTCGACCGGCAAGTTGGTCATGGAGTCGATCCTGGAGACCCAAGCGGCAACCATTCTTCAGTTTTTTGCAGGCTTGCGCGGAACCTTGTCGGTGACCTTCGAAGAAGGAACCTGGTCGGCCTGGCTGTACGATCTGCTGCACTCCCGCGTGGACAAACTGGTGGTGTGCAATCCGCGGAAGAACGCGCTGCTCAAAGATGGGAACAAGAGCGAATCGCATCGATGCGCGCAAGCTGGCTGAGCTGTTACGCGGCAACCAACTCAAACCGGTCTATCACGGCGAGACCGGGGTGCGCATGCTGCGGGAACTCTCGCGGAGCTATCTGACCATCGTCAAAGATCTGTCGCGAGTGATGAATCGGCTGAAAGCGGTGTACCGCAGCTGGGCGATTCCCTGTGCGGGCCGAGATGTCTATTACCGCCGGCATCGAGCTCAGTGGCTGGCCAAGATCCGTGAAGCCGGGGTGCGGCGTCGTGCTGAACGGCTCTATGAGCAACTGGACATGTTGCAACACTTGCGGCAGCAAGCGCGGCGGGAACTCTTAGCGGAAAGTCGCAAACATACGATCACCGCCAAGCTGCGACAGATTCCGTTTCTAGGGCCGATTCGAGTGGCGTTGGCGGTGGCTCTGATCCAGACCCCGCACCGTTTCCGCACCAAACGGCAACTCTGGGCCTATAGCGGATTGGCCTTGGAGACGCGCACCAGCGCGGAATACCGTTTTGTCGAGGGCCAGGTGCGACGTTCAAAGAAGCTGCTTTCCATTCGCGGCCTGAACAAAGACCACAACCATGATCTGAAAGGCTTATTCAAAGGTGCGGCCACCATGGCCAGCGTGCGTCCCGGACCCTTCCAGGACTTCTATCAGGCTGCGTTGGCCAAAGGGATCAAACCGACCATGGCGCGGCTCACCCTAGCGCGAAAGATCGCAGCCATTACGCTGACACTTTGGAAGAAGGGAGAAAACTTCGACGCCGAAAAACTGAAATCGCAAGCCGCTTGAGCGTCTCGGGTGCAGAGCCCTTCCATCTCCGCTGATCTTCTCGGGTGGTGGTCAATCGGTTCTGGAGACGCTCGGGTTCGAGGGTGAGTATGACAATGGCCTGTAGACGATACGGTGCCGACGGCACCCAGTCTCCGTGTAATCCCTATGCCCCCTCGGACAACCCGAAAAAGCACTAGGCCTCGAGCCTCAGATAGATCCATGGTTGACACCGTACAACCGCAGGGCTTGCTCAGTCGCAAAACTGATCGGCGTCGTCGCTACCAAAGATGACACGGCTGAGATGGAAACAACAAAATCAACTGCAAGGCACGACACCAGACCAGCGTCTTCCCATGGCGAGAGGGCTGGATGGCGCGAACTATACTGCGCCCCCCGGTGGAGGGAGAAAAATGTTCTTGACATCCCCTTTTATAGATCAGGCCATTTCACTCATTGAGGATCGGGCTGGAGCGGGGTCAATGAGTGAAATCGCGAGTTTGCAACAACTAGGCTGGCTGGGTCCGAAAAAAGACGGGTCAACTTAATGGTAAGATTGCAGCGCGGACGACGCGGTATGAGATTCCCACACCTGTTCGAGACAATCCGTGGATTAGCCTTGGCCGCATTGTCTTTAATTGCGACCCCTACGCCAGCCCAAACTGTTATTAGCAACGAAACGCCGGTGGTTGCATCGCCTGCGCAGACTTTCACCACTCTGGCAAGTTTCGACCAAGCAGACGGTGCCGGGCCCGCAACCGGTATGTCTCTGATTCAGGGCCTCGACGGTAATCTCTACGGAACCACAGAATCCCCCAGCGTGGTCTTCGAGGTTACGCCTAGTGGCATCCTCTCCGTCGTGTACAAGGGGTTGGCCCAGTCTACCGGGGGAGTTGTGCAGACCACGGACGGGAATTTTTATGGGACGACGCACGGTGGTGGGAAATACAACAAGGGAACAGTTTTCGAGGTCACCCCGAACGGCGTCTTGACGACGCTGCATAACTTCGGCGGCAGTAGTGGCTGGTACCCTTTCGCAGGGCTGATTCAAGCTAACGACGGCAGCTTCTACGGGACGGCGTACACCGGGGGGCCGAACGGCGGGGGCACGATATTTAAGATCACCTCAAACCACAACCTGAAAGTGCTGTATAGCTTTTGCTCGCAGGCTAAATGCACGGACGGCAACGGGCCAGAGGGGACTCTGATTCAGGCCACCGACGGAAGCTTGTACGGAACTACGGTTCAGGGCGGAATAAATGACTCCGGTACGGTCTTCAAAATCACGCCAAGCGGCACGTTCACGACGCTTTACAGCTTTTGCTCGCAAACTCGCTGCGCTGACGGCTATGAGCCCGCCGCAGGTCTTGTGCAAGCCGCGAACGGAAAGTTCTACGGCACAACAGGTGCAAATGGGGCGAACGGCGTAGGAGGGACAGTTTTCTCGATCACGGCAGGCGGTGCGCTGACCACGCTGTACAGCTTTTGCGCCCAAACTAACTGCACTGACGGGGCGGGGCCGCAGGCTAGTCTGATCCAGGCGACCGACGGGAACTTCTATGGGACGACTTCTGAGGGCGGAATCGCCTGCTCATTTTTTGACTACGGTTGTGGTACGGTCTTCAAAATCACCGCAACTGGCGAACTCACTACGCTCTACAGCTTTTGCCCTGAGACGGATTGTCCCGATGGTGCCGTTCCTGCCGGACTGCTTCAATCCACCAATGGGATCATCTATGGATCAACCTTCTTGGGTGGGGCCAGCAACGACGGCAGCGTGTTCAGCTTGGCAGTTGGTCTTGGTCCTTTTGTGGAAGCCCTGCCGTATGCCGCCAAGGTGGGAACAATGGTCAATGTTCTGGGGCAAGGCCTAACCGAGGCGAACGCCGTTTCTTTCAACGGAGTAGTCGCGAAATTTTACATCATATCCGATACACGCATCTTGGCGACGGTTCCTAAGGGTGCCACGACGGGCACCTTGACCGTGACCACTCCCAGTGGAAAGCTCAAGAGCAATAAGAAATTCCGCGTATTACGGTAACCTGCCCGTACGTCGAAGTCCGATATAACTGTAACTGACGTTAACAGGAGTGGGTGTTGAAAAAGTCCGTGATCGGAATGTCTTTTTGGCTGCGATCATCGCTGCCCGTCAAGTTTTTGCTGCCACCCCAGCTAAGCGGCAGCTTGCACAGCAGGTGTTGTCGGTTGGCTGAGGAAGCGCACCAGTCGCTTGATGTTCTGCGCAGCCGCCGCTAAGAAGAACTGCTCCCGCACGAACTTCAATCTCCGCAGGCGTAAGCGACGCAGTCCGATCACATTCTTCAACTCCGCAAACAGCGCCTCTACTTTTTTCCGCTTCCGTTGTGCGCTGGCGAATGCTGGTGTGTTTGCCAGGTCCCGGGCGCGTTGTCGCGCGGGTTCATGCATGTGAATGGCAAGATACTTATATCGCCCGCGTGTGCATTGCGCCTTTTGCGAACATGCCCCACAACGCTTGCCGCTGCCGATATAGGCGTGAGCGCGGTTGCGAACATTCAGACCGACATAGTTGAGCTGTTCCCCAGCCGGACACAGATAGCTGTTGCTTTCGGGAAGATAAGTAAAACGCTCGGGACCGTAGCCTGGGTTGTTCTTGCGCAGAGCGTTGTCCCGGGTGCGCATATACGGTGTGATCTCCCGCTCGGTTAACCACTGCAGGAACTCCCCGTTGCCATACGTGGCATCGGCAACCACCGACTCGGGATTGCGTCCTTGCCATTCGGCGAAACGAGCGATCATGTCTTGTGCAGCTACCGTCTCCTGACTCATCCGGGCTGCGGTTGCTTGCACTCCCACGATCACGCAGCTGTGGTTGTCCACCAGATAGTTGTCGTAGTAACCGAGCCGGGCCGGAGTTCCACCTTTGGTCGCGTAGGTCGCGTCGGGATCGGTGGTGGACACCAGTTTCTGCTCATGCACGGGCTCGTCGGTCGGATTCTGCTGCTCTAATTCCACCAGGTACTGGCGCACAGTGTGGTTTACCTGCGCCGCTTCCGCCAGTTGCTCGCGTGGAATGCGGCTCTCCTTGCTGGCATTGGCTTCCACGAAACTGCCGTCCACCGACAAGTCATCTCCCCGCACCAGCCCCGCTTCCAGACAGCGCGCCACGATCTCTTCAAACAGCTGCTCGAACAGCTTCGACTCCTGAAACCTTCCGTGCCGATTCTTCGAGAATGTGGAATGGTGCGGAATCTCCTGATCGAACCCCAAGCCGGTAAACCAGCGCCACGCTAGATGCATGCGCAGTTCCTCCACCAACTTGCGCTCGCTGGTGATGCCGTACAGATAGCCGATCAACAGGATGCGCAGCAGAAGCTCGGGGTCGATCGACGGTCGGCCCGTATCGCTGTAACTCTCTTTTAGCTTCTCCCGCACAAAGGCAAAGCTAATGTGCTTTTCGATGAGTCGCAGCAGATGATTCTCAGGGACCTGATCTTCCAGGCGGAAGTAGTAAAACAAAGCTTCGGAACGATCCTGTTGCCCCATCATGACTAGCAAGCCTCCGAGAATGGCGATCCACAGCATGGCAATCTTTCCTCCTTCTTAATTACCATGCTTCTCCGCCATTCCGACCGCTAACCACGGTGACTTTTTCAACACCCACAGGCCATTTCACTCAAAACCCCTGGACCGGGGCACGATGAGTGTAATGCGCCACCATCTCCCGGTGCATGTCACAGCGGTGGTTTGAGTTCGTCGCCTCCGGTTCTATAATTATTGGTGGTGGCTGTTGGAGAGCAGCCGCGATCTGAATGAGGAGGCCTCCCCGTGCTCTCCAAGTGCGCGAATCCGGCGTGTCTGGCACGCTTTCGCTACCTACACGAAGGCAGGATTTTCAACATCGAAACGGGTACAGTCTTTTCTGAAAAAGGGGTTCCGACCCACAAGATTGAACACTTCTGGCTTTGTGAAAGCTGCGCGCAAACGCTCACCATCGTCATGGAGCATAGCGTTGTGACCACGCGTCCGCTGCGGTTGGAGCTGGCGGAAGGCGCGCCTGAAGAAAAACCTGCGAAACAAAGGGACGTCGCGTAAGGCCTACTCGTGTCGGGCAGACACTCTTGTCCGCCGGTTTTGACTCTCGTCTTGGGAAATTGAGTTGATTTTCGAATTCAACGGCAGCGGACAGGAGTGTCGGTCCTACACTTCGCGGGGGAAGGACTTGAAGGTAGTCTCGCGGGATTTCGTAGTGGTCTTCTTGTCGGCGTCTGTTCGGTATTCCGTCAGTGTGCCTTTCACGATGTAATATCCCTCGTCGGCCAGTGTTTTCCCTGCTCCGCGGTCAATTGTGCCTTTGAATTCGTACCAGACGCCGTGGACTGTGGCGGTGGAGAAGCTGAGTTTGATTCCGTCGAGCTTGCCCTCTTTGAAGAATTGATCGAGGAAGGCGCCGCGGTCGCTATCCGTGTCGCCGTAACGGGAAACGAAACCGTTGATCTTGCCTTCGTCTTCAACGGTGATCTGCACGAATTCGCCATCGTGGAGGAAGCTGTACATTCCCGAATAGGCAGCGGGTGGCTGCGGAGGGGTTGAGGTCTGCGCGGCCAGATGCGAGGCAAAGGCAAGCAATATCAGAGGAAGCAATCCCGCCAGTTTCATATCGGTATTAGACCACGGAAATCGGGGCCGGGAGCCTTTTCCCCGGCGAATGAGAGCCCGGAGGCATCTATAATAGGGTACCTTCCGCGGTCGCGAGGGGTGGATGAGACAGGGCCCTTTACTCATTAAAGTCAAGCCAAGACGAAAGCCGATTGCGGTGGCTGTGCCCACATTGCTGGTCACGCTGGAGCCGCGGCGCAAGGTGTTTCTGCGCAATCTGGCGGATTTGGTTTGGCCGCGGCGAAAAGCTCCGCTGGAGTTGGTGTCCCGGCCATCACCCTTTTGGACGGATGTTTTCGTTCCGACCCCGCTGCCGTGGAGCCGTTTTCTGCAATCTGGGATTGGCCACATCGCCGTGATCACGATGCTATGGGGCTGGTCGCAGCTTTGGCCGCGGCGGCCGCAGATGGTGACGCGACCGGTTTTTCACAACTCGGACGTAGTTTATTACGACGCGGCGGAATACCTGGCTCCGCTTGACACTGGCGGGAAGCTTGCCCACGTGCCCCAGAAGGGCGAACCGGCGTATGCGCCGCAGCCGATTATCTCGGTACCGCGCGAGGCGGACAATCGCACGCAGACGATCGTGGCTCCTCCGCAATTGAAGTTGAACCATGATGTTCCCTTGCCCAACGTGGTCGCGTTGGGACAGCCCAAGCCAACAATTCCGCTGGCGGCAATGGCCAGTTCGCCGTCGGACCTGAAGCTGCCGGTTCTGCCGACATCGGTGGTCGCACCTGCGCCCGAAATGGATGCTGCGATTTCCAAGCGGGACATTCGGGCTCCACAGGCGTCGATTGTCGAGCCTCCCCGTGAAGTGGAGAATGCCGACTCGCGCAGATTGAGCGATATCAATATCGGCACGTCGCCGGTGGTAGCGCCAGCACCACAGTTGCCGGTGAGCGAGCAACGCGCTTTGGCAAACGTGACGCCGATGGGAACTGCCGGCCCGGCCGTAGTGCCGCCTCCTCCTTCTGTCCAGGGATCTGGGGTTTCTGGCGATGGACGATTGATTGCGCTGAACCTTCATCCCGCCGCCCCCAGCGGGCCGGTCGATGTTCCCGCTGGCAACCGGCGAGGGACGTTCGCGGCGACTCCGGAGGGCAAGCCCGGAGCGGCGGGAACACCGAATATTCCTGGCGAGAATCATCACGCTGCGGAAGGCGGCATTGGCGGTGGTCGCAGCAGCGGAGATGCGGGTAGATCGGGAAACAGCACGAACGGGGTTCCGCCCGGGTTGTTTGTGGGCAAGAGTTCCAAGCCGGAGATTAATTCTGCGGTTGCGGGGAGCGGCCAGGGAGTGGCGAAGATGGCTTCCAACTCCCCGCTGCTGGCGAGCGCCACGCCCCCACGGGTAACGGCCGTTCCGCGCTCGACCGAACTGCCTGCCAACGCCGCAACCGATACCGAGCGTAAGGTTTTCGGCGACCGGAAGCTTTATTCCATGACTTTGAATGTGCCTAATCTAAACTCAGCGGGGGGAAGCTGGGTGATGCACTTTGCCGAAGTGAAGGACACGGAAAACAAGGGTGAGTTGACTGCTCCTGTGGCTACGCGGGCAGTGGATCCCGGATATCCGCTGGAACTGATGCGTCAGAATGTTCAGGGCACGGTCATGCTGTCAGCGGTGATTCGCAGCGATGGGTCGGTGGGCGAGGTGCGAGTTCTACGCGGAATCGATGATCGACTGGATGAATATGCCAGTGCCGCGATGGCACGATGGCGCTTTCGTCCGGCGACTCGGAATGGTGATCCGGTGGCGTTGCAGGCCGTGGTCATGATTCCATTCCGGCCGACCCGAGGCGCGAAGTTCTGACTCCGCCGGCGTTCTTCCACCTTACAAAAGCGTGACCGCTCCGGTGCGCAGATCGTATACGGCGCCGACCACCTTCACTTTGCCCTCTTTGATCCGCGGAGCCACGATGGGCTGCAGATGTTCGAGTTGGTCGACACCAATCTCGACATTCTTTCGAATCGCGTTTTCCAGCGGATCGCCGGGTTCCCCCTTGCTCTTGGTGACGGCGGGCTTGATCAGTTCGACCAGGCCATTGATGGCTCCGGGTAGCGAATCCTTGGCGTCTATGTGCTTCATGGCGGCTTTGACCGCGCCGCATCCGCTATGCCCCAGGACCATGATCAGAGGGACATTCAACTCAGCGACTGCGTACTCGATGCTGCCCTTTACGGTTACGCCCGCGCCGCTAATGACATTGCCGGCTACGCGCACCACAAAGATGTCGCCCACGCCAACATCAAACAGGATTTCCAGGGCCACGCGGGAATCCGAGCAGCTGACAATCACCGCCTCGGGATATTGCGCTTCGGCAAGGCTGCGAAAGTCTTCGGGACTGCGTCGCGGACTGGCGGGCTGCCCTTTCACGAAACGCGCGTTGCCGTCGAGAAGTTCCCGCAACGCGCCGTCGGCGGTCATCGGTGACGGAGATTTGCGCGCAGCATCTTTCTGGGTCACGGCCAGCAATCCTCTGGGACTGGCCACGGTGACGCCGGCGGCAGCTAGTGCAACGAACTTGCGGCGGGAAAATGTTGGTTTCATGATTGACCCCTCCTCTTGAAATTCTAATGTAGCGACCCAGCCAGCCAGGTCTTTACTCGGCGACTCCGGCCAGTGCGAGCAGGGCGAGCAGGATGCGTCTGAGCCCTAGTTCCCTACCGCCGCAGTCGAACCATTCTTGCAGAGTGTGGGCACCGCCGCCAACGCCGCCGCCACCGATGGCGATGGCTTCGCGCCCCAGCGAGAGTGGGATATTGGCGTCGGTAGAGGCGCGCTGTATCTGCGCTGCATTGCCCAGGTGGGTGTCCACGGCGCGAATCACTTTCAGGATGCGCGCATTGAGATCAAGTTCGCCGGCAGGGCGATTGCCGATGGGAACGATTTCGTAGCTCAGGCCGGAGGAGCGCCGTTGGGTTGGCATACGGCGCTCGCTGCTCTGGGATTCCTCTTCGATCGCTTTGTCGAGTGCCCAACGCAGAGCCGCTTCCAGACGC
Source organism: uncultured Acidobacteriota bacterium (assembly GCA_963788605.1). Taxonomy (GTDB): domain Bacteria; phylum Acidobacteriota; class Terriglobia; order Terriglobales; family Acidobacteriaceae; genus JABDBE01. The sequence goes on from CAWBHD010000015.1 coordinate 134,639, forward strand.
TCCATCTCCGCCATCGACGTGGATCGGATGTCGATGCGCATGCTGGCCGACTCAGGAATGGAGTTCACCGAAGTGCCGCCGCGGATGACTCCAACGTTGAACGTGGTCTTCGGCGATGAAGGGAGCGAGGTCTGGGAGAAGGCGTGCACGGTGCGAGCCAGCACGAGAATTGGGTTGGGCATGCCAAAGTCGCTCCAGGAGTGCCCTCCGGGGCCGCGAACGATGATTTCGAAGCGGCGGCTGCCCAGGGCCTCGGCGACGATGGTGTCTGAACCGGCGCCATCCAGGACGAGGCTGTAGCGGATCGAGTCTTTCCAGCGGGCATGGGAAAAAATGTGACGCATGCCGCGCAGATCGCCCTCGCCCTCTTCCCCGACGTTCCCAATGAAAACTATGGGTGTGGCGAGCGCAATCTTGGCCGCGCGAAGGGCGGCTGCCACAGCCAACAAGGCTGCCGCGCCGGCTCCATTGTCGGAAATTCCGGGACCATAAAGGCGATTGCCCTGCTGGCGCAGGTTCAGCGGAGTTCCAGCGGGAAATACCGTATCGATGTGAGCGCTGAGCGCGACACATTGCCGGGCGGGCACAGGTTTCTCGGAACCACGTTTGGCGGGATCAAGGTGGCCCGGAGCGCCATGAACGCCGAACACGTTGCCCACATCGTCGGCGTGAACGTCTTCCAGTCCGAGCGCGCGAAATCGGTCCTGGAGCCATTCTCCGCGGGCGGCCTCGCCAAACGGGGGAGCGGGGATGCGGGCCATCTCCAGTTGCCAATTAGCGAATTGCGGTTCCTGGGCACGAAGCCAGGCGAAGGCTGCGCGGGTTTCCGGCAGCGCGGCGAGTCGCGCGATCTCGTGTTGGACCGTAGTTGGCACTTCCGCACGCGAACCGAAGGGCATAATTTGACCACGCCATATTACAACGTCAGGATGAAAGGAAGGTTACTCAACGGGTCACGGGATGTCCCGGTCGTGGCTCATACGCTTCAGCATCGCAGTTGCCCGGCAACTCGAAACCCCGGTTTGCAATCTAAGCTGATAGGCTTTCCTGGCCTGATTTCGCTACACTAGGGTTATGAAACTCAAGCGGATTGCATTCGTGGCGGTTATGACGGTCGCGTTGTGCGGCATGGGTGTTAACGCATTCGGCGACGAGGGGCCGCTCGATACCGCCCAACCCAAAGGGGTTACGCCGGAGGAGATCATCCAGCGCTTTGCCGCGAAGGAAAAAGAATTCAAGCAGGCACTCGACCAGTACGGATACCGGCAAACCGTGAAAGTGCAGACTCCCGAAGACGGCGGGGAATATCAACAGACTTTCGACGTCGCCTTTGATGATCAGGGTCGTCGGGTCAAGAACGTGGTTTTCGCTCCTCAGGACACGCTGCAGCGCATTCAGATGACGCAGCAGGATATCGACGACATCGAGAACCGGCTGCCCTTCGTGCTTACGAGTGATGAGATCACTGAGTACAGCATTCTTTACGTGGGACAGCAGCAGGAAGATGAGCTGCACTGCTACGTTTTTGACGTAGCGCCCAAGCAGATCGAGGGCAAGAAACGCTATTTCCAGGGACGCATCTGGGTGGATGACCACGACTTTCAGATCGTGAAAACCTACGGCCAGGCCGTTCCCGACATCCGCAAGAAGAAAGGAAACGAGAACCTGTTTCCCAAGTTCACCACCTACCGGCAGCAAGTTTCAGACGGGCCCTACTGGTTCCCCTCATACACCCGCTCCGAAGACACTCTGCATTTTTCTACAGGCGATGTGAAGGTTCGCGAGATCGTGAAATACACGGCTTACAAGAAATTCGGGTCGAATGTGAAGATCACCTACGACGGCAAAGACCTTCCGAAGAGCGATCCGGGAAAAGACGCAAAGCCGCAGCCGCCACAGACGCCACCGGCGCCGCAGAAATAGCAGCACTCAGCACAATCGTATCCGCCTTGGCTGAATGCTGCGTGCTAACTGCTGAGTGCTTCAATAAAAGAGATATTTTCGCCACTTGTCATCGGACCGGCCCATCAGGCGCATGATGTGGCGGCTGGTGTGGAGATTGAATGCGCGGGGCTCGCGCATGAGTTTCATGCCGGCTTCGCCCGGAAGTTGATTTCCCTTCCGGCGATTGCAGGAATGGCAGCAAGCTACCAGATTTTCCCAGGTGGATGCGCCTCCACGAGAACGGGGTACCACGTGGTCGAGCGTCAGATCACCTGAGGCCAGCACTTCACCACAGAACTGACAAGTGTTGCGGTCGCGCAACAGAATATTCTTGCGGGAAAGAGCGCGCGTCTGATGCGGGATCCGCCGATACTCGAGGAGACGGATTACTGAGGGTAATCGAATAGCGAGACGGGCTGCGTGCAGGAAGTGTCCGTTCTCTTCCTCGGTCATGGCGATGCCTTTGAGCACCAGAACGATGGCACGGCGGGCGGCGCAGACGTTGATGGGCTCGTACGACGCGTTCAGCACCAGTACGGGAGCGTGCAGCACGTGCGGACCGTCACCCTCGGAACGCACCCCAACCGCCATCGTGTGGGTCAGGTGAGTCCGGCCCAGGGCGCTCATCGAATTGTTCCACTTCCCCGACATATCGCTTGCACGGGCGAGCTTCGCTCGCCGGACAGCCATTCTTACCCGGCGGCGGCCATGGTTAACCGGGCCTCGGTTTCCGACTTCAGCACGGCATGCTGGGCTTCGGTTTTTAATGTTCGCGCCACGGTTGCCACATATACATTCGATGCTCCAGCTCGGCGCAAAACCCGGGCACATTCTGACACTGTGGTACCGGTTGTGAACACATCGTCCACTACCAGGATCTCCCGTCCGTTCACCTCGTGAGGCTTTGCCACCACAAACGCGCCGCGAATATTCTCCCGCCGCTGGTGCCGGGAGAGTCCGATCTGAGACCGAGTCTCGCGCTGGCGTTGCAACACGCTGGCGTTCATCTGGAGTCCGAGGGCAGCGGGCTTCAGCTTCAAGGCGGCTCGAGCGATCAGTTCGGAGTGGTTGAATCCGCGCTGCCGCTGCTTTCGGGCGTGGAGAGGCACCGGCACAACTAGAATTTCATGTTCAGCAAAGAGAGGCTGCAAATCTTGGATGGCTTCTGCCAGCATGCGTCCCAGAACATTCGCTGCCGGTCGAACCTGGTTGTATTTGAGCAGGTGAATCAGTTCCCGCAAACCGCTGTCATAACTCCCGTAGGCTGTGGCTTTCACGTATGGCGGTTCGAGGCGACGGCACAGACCGCAGCGCGCCTCGCCGGATTCAATAGAGCCAGGATCGGCGGAAAATGCGAATGGGCTGACCAGCCTCTCGCCACAGATGGAACAGACTCCACCGGCAATCGGCCGCATGGCACCGAGACAGTCTTCACAGACTGGCAGCCGGGAAATGTTAATCAGGGGGGTGCCGCAGAGACGACAGTCGGAAGGGAACAAGGTGGCGAACAGGCCCGCGGCGATGCCGCCGGCCCACGAGACCCACGGATTGTCTGGTGAAGCACCCGTGGTCCCGGTGGCCCGAATTGGGGTACCGTTACTGCTGAAGACGATCCTCCCTCACCCAGCCGCTACTACCGGGGGCTCCGACCGGACGAATCTTTCTCAGTATAGCCACGCCGGAGGCCGGAAGCAACGACCGGAAATGAGGCAAGCAGTTACGCAGGTTATGGCGCACGCCCGCACCCAAGTTGCTTCGAATTGCGCATCTCAATTACCAGGACTGCAGCGCAACCGGACGCGCTTTCGAGAAACTGGTCAATCGCACTTGTAAAACAGACGCCGCACATGCTAACGTGCGCCGTCCTACTTTATGCTGATTTAGCCCCATCCCTATGCGAGGATTTCATCCATGAGCCCCACGACCGCGACTGGCGAACCCCCCAAGAAATTCAAACCCTACGTTCCCGAGAACATGGAAATGCGCGAGTTCACCTTCCGCGCCGTGATGCTCGGGCTCATCATGACGGGAATTCTGGGCGCAGCCAACGCCTACCTCGGCCTGAAAGCCGGGATGACGATCGCCGCCACGTATCCCGCCGCCGTCATTGGCATGTCCCTCCTGCGCCTAATGAAGGGGTCGTTGCTGGAAGAAAACATGGCGCGAACTGTAGGCGCGATCGGTGAATCGGTGGCTGCAGGCGCCGTTTTCACTATTCCGGCGTTTGTTCTTGCGGGACTGTGGCCAAGCCTCGGCATGGAAAGATATTGGCAGTCGGTTGCGCTGATGGTAATTGGCGGCCTGCTGGGCATTCTGTTTGTGACCCTGCTCCGGCGCGTGATGGTGGAAGACCCGGAACTCCCCTTCCCCGAGTCGGTGGCGGCGGCGGAAATTCATAAAGCCGGGCAGCAGGGATCGAAAGCGGCGAAAATTCTGTTTGCCAACATGGGCTTTGGCGGATTGATGTACTTCCTGTCGCAGCTCAACCTTTTCTGGTACACGAAAAACATTCTGATCAACATTCCGAAGATGGCGACCGGGCTGCGCCTGGGACGTGGCGCCAACGCACCCATGCTGGCGACCGGTGGAATGTCGCAATTCACTACGCCCGCAGTCAGTCCTGCTTATCTCGGCGTGGGTTATATCATCGGGCCGCGGCTGGCGTCGCTGAACTTCGCGGGTGGCGTGGTGGCCTGGGGCTTGCTGGTTCCGCTTCTTATTTATTTCCTTGGCCCGACCCTTCCGCCGATGGCCGAAGGCGCGAATCCGGCCGTGTACTGGGGCGGCATTGCGTTCAGCGTGTGGTATTCAATCGTGCGCCCGATCGCGGTGGGTGGCATGCTGGTCGGTGCGGGTTTCACGCTTTTTCGGATGCGCAAGCAACTGATGGCTGGGATGAGTCGCGCGGTTTCTGATCTGAAGAAATCCGCCGAAGCGCACAAGGCAACCAGCCGCGTCGATCGCGACCTCAATGCGAAAGTTGTTTTTGCGGGTGTAGGACTGGTGTTCATCGCGATGATCGGGCTTTACTACTACTTCATTGCGGGCGCGCACAATTTAAGCGGAAGCAAGGTCATCGCTGGCGCCGTGGTTGCCGCGGCCGTCATGATCGTTCTGGGATTTTTCTTTGCCGCGGTTTCCGGCAACCTGGTCGGGATGATCGGCTCGTCCAACAACCCGGTTTCCGGTTTGACGCTGTGTACGCTGGTGGTGGCGGCTCTGCTCATGGTGGCCCTAGGGGTGTCGGGCGTGGGTGGCGTGGCGGCGGTGCTGGGAGTTGCAGCGGTAGTCTGCGTGTCGTCCGCAGTCGCGGGCGAGATGTTGCAGGATCTGAAAGCGGGCCACATCCTGGGCGGCACACCGGCGAAAATGCAGATGGGCGACATTTTTGGCACCATCGTCGCCTCGCTGGTCTTGTTCTTTCCGCTGATGATTCTGGATAAGGCGTATCACTTTGGCAGCGCGGCTCTGCCGGCGCCGCAGGCTGGTCTCATGGCAATGCTGGCTCAGGGCATCGTGGGCGGCAACATGGCTTGGCCTCTGGTGGTGGTCGGCATCCTCATGGGCTTCGCCATGATTCTGGTCGAAGTAAAAAGCCCCATGCTCTTCTCCGTCGGAATGTACCTGCCGCTGGAGACGACCTCCGCCATCTTCGTGGGTGGAGTGATTCGATGGTTTACGGACAAGCTTCGCGACCGGCGTGGCTACAACGATGCGCAGAAGGCGCGCGTCGACAATGCGGGCGTGCTGACTGCCTCGGGACTGATCGCGGGAGAGGCGTTGTGCGGGCTCGTGATCGCCGGCGTGGTCGGAAGCAATCATCAACTCTGGCACATCGACATTGGGGATTTCGCGTTCTCCGGCTTAATCGGGATGGCGGTGCTGGTGTTTGTCATGATGAAAGTACCATTGTCGAATGCGGGCAGTCCGGATGAACCGGCGCCTCCAACAGCGATCATGTAAATTCTTCTTAACCACAAAGGACACGAAGTACACAAAGTAAAAGCGCTGGTTTTCTTTGTGAAACCTTCGTGTCCTTTGTGGTTCAAGCTTCTTCATGTCGATCGCACAGAATCTTGCCCGGGTACGCCAGCGATTTGCCATTGCCGCAGGTCGTGCCGGACGCCAGCCTGAAGACATCGCGCTGATGGCCGTTAGCAAGACTTTCCCGCCGGAGCGCATCCGAGAAGCGTATGGCGCCGGACTCCGGCTGTTCGGCGAGAATCGCGTGCAGGAATTTGCCGAAAAGATCGACGCCCTTCGCGACCTGCACGATGCTGAGTGGCACCTGATCGGACATCTGCAAACCAATAAGGCTGCGAAAGCGGCTGAACTGTTCACTGCGGCGGATTCGGTTGATTCGTTGCGTCTGGCCCAGAAATTGAATGCCTCGGCACAGCAACTCGGGAAGAAACTTACAGTCTTGATCGAAATTAATGTCGGCGGCGAGGCAGCAAAAAGTGGACTCGCACCGGAATCACTAGAACTGGACGAACTTCTGTTAGCAGCACCGGAGTTGGCCAACCTCGACTTTTGCGGTCTGATGACAGTTCCGCCGTTTAGCGACGATCCGAACCTGGCGCGACCTTATTTCCGCAAGCTGCGCGAATTGCGTGACCAGATCGCGACGCGCGAATTGCCCTCGGTCGAGATGAATGTGCTCTCCATGGGGATGTCGCATGATTTTGAAGTGGCCATCGAAGAAGGCTCGACCTGCGTGCGCGTGGGAACGGCGATTTTTGGCGAAAGACCCCGGTAAAGCACCACAGAGACACAGAGTCACAGAGTCACAGAGGAAATTACAAAAAATCGTTCTCTGTGACTCTGTGGTGGAATCCGAATTCATGATTCCTATTCGCGATACTGCGTCAGGCGTTACCTTCGCGGTCAAAGTGCAGCCGCGCGCAAGAAAGAACGCCATCACTGGAGAGGTCGGCGATGCGCTGAAATTATCTTTGACCGCCCCTCCCGTCGATGGGCGGGCCAACCAAGCCTGCATTGAATTCTTCGCAAATCTTTTGGATGTGACCCGCTCTTCCGTTACCATAGCGTCCGGCGAGACTAGCCGGAATAAAGTCATTCGAGTTGCGGGAATGGCGGCGGACGAAGTACGCCGGCGGATGGCGACGTAATCCGTCAATAAAGGCATCAGGAGCGGCTCTTGAACTTCTCTGAACGCTTGCGCGAGATTCGTACCGGGTTCGAGCGGCCATTCTGGATCGCCAACATCAGCGAGATATTTGAGCGCCTTTCTTACTACGGAGCATTTGCATCTCTCGCTCTGTATCTACAGGAGAAGCTGAATTTCTCCACCGAACAGACTGGAACTCTGACCGGCATATTCGGCGGCATGGTATGGTTTCTCGCCATTTTCGGTGGCGCCGCCGCTGACCGCCTGGGCTTCCGCCGTGCTCTTTCGATGGCGTACCTCATCCTCGCCGCAGCCTATTTCCTGATCGGCTCCATTGGGGCGCCCTGGCTGGCGCCCGTGCGCAACGCCGTGCCGATCAGTCTGTTTGTGGGCTTCATTCTGATTCTGCCCGCGCTTGGTATTTCGCTGGTGAAGCCTTGCGTGGTCGGCACTACGGCCCGCGCCTCAAAGCCAAACGTTCGCTCGATTGGCTACTCGATTTATTACACCATGGTCAACATCGGCGGCGCTGCGGGACCTTACTGCGCTTCCTGGGCTCATCGCCATTTAGGTGTGGAGAACGTATATCGCGTCGCGGCACTCAGTGTGTTCGCGATGTTCTTTTTGGTTCTACTGTTCTTTCGCGACCCGCGCAAGGCTGGCGACGCGCCTCCGCCATCGATAGCGACGGTCGCGCGCAATTTCTGCACCGTCGTGGGCAATTACCGACTGGTACTGCCAGTGCTGCTGGTAGCGTTGATGCTGCGCATTGCCCTGTGGATTTATCCCGGTTTCGGTGTGCCGTGGTGGACTTGGACCGTGCTTCTGTTGCTGGTACTCGCGGGCATCAGCCGATTTATGTGGTTCCTGGTGATTTTCACCGGCTACTGGGTGGTGTTCTGGCAGCAGTACATCAGCCTGCCTGGATACATTCACAGATTCATCAATCCGCAAGCTGACGTCGAGAAGATTCTGATCACCGATGGAGTCACCGTGATCTGTCTGACGCTCGCGGTGAGCCTGCTGACTCGCAAGATACCACCGTTGCAGGCGGTGATTCTGGGGACGCTAATCACGTCGGTTTCCTGGTTGATCCTGGCCTTGCGTCCGACGATATGGGGCGTGGTGCTCTCACTGTTCGTTCTTGCCCTAGGCGAGATTACGCAGCAACCGCCCTACTACGAATATATTTCCCGGCTCGCGCCTCCGGGGCAGCAGGGAACGTACATGGGATTTGCGTTTCTGCCCATTGGAATCGGATCGCTGATCGGCGGCTGGTTCGGCGGGACGCTGGTCCATCATTTTGGAGAAGTCACGCACCAGCCCGAGCGGATCTGGTGGTGCGTAACCGGGGTCGGCCTGGCGACTTCGGTGCTGCTCTGGATTTACGACAAGACTGTCGGGGCCCAAAGCGCCCACCCTACGCAATAGTTCAGTCTATGATCGCGCACAAGCCCTCCCCGGCAAGGGTCGCAGCTGAAATTCGGCATTTGCTTCGGGACGGAGGCTCCGCCGAGCATGCTGAAGGTGTGGAGTGGTTTTTCAAGGAAGAGGTCAAATCGCACGGATGGTACACCGCTAAGCTGCGTAGTGCTGCGGTTCACTTCCGGCGGAGGATAAGAAAAGAGTTCGGCGTCGAGTTCCTTCTGCAAGTGGCCGACAAGCTTTTTGCTGGGCGAATTCTGGAAGAGAAAATCTTCGCCGTATTCTTGCTCGAAAAACAAACGGAAGAGTTCGGCGACGCCGAGTTTCGATTGTTCGAGACCTGGCTGTCTAGAATCTCGAGTTGGGCTGATCACGACGGGCTAGTGCACTATTTGATCGCGCCGCTGGTAGCGGCTAAACCAGAACGAGCCGCCAAGGTTTTTCGCTGGGCGAAGTCGCGGAACCGCTGGCATCGCAGGGCAGCTTGTGTCGCGTTGATACAGGGGACGCGGCGGAAGATGTTTCTTCGTGAAATAAAACGCTTGTCCGATTTGCTTCTTTCCGACGAAGACGACATGGTGCAAAAGGGGCTAGGCTGGCTGCTGCGGGAAACTGCAAAGGCCGACGCGAAGCGGACCGTGCCCTATCTGATGAGCATCCGCGAGCGGGCACCGAGACTTGTACTTCGCACGGCGTGCGAGACACTACCCGCAGGGACCCGGAAGAAGACTCTCGCGAAACCTTGAACGCTGTTCCGGCGGGAGGCTCAGTTTAACTTGGGGGTGTGCGACTGGACACCAAGGCGCGTCAGTAGTTTGCTCCGTTGGAGGATCCAGACTAGAAACGCAACTACGGTCACTAGCAAGAGCGCACCGAGAGATCCATCGTAGGTTGCCATGATGAACGTGTACATCGGAAAAAGAGAAAGCAACGTCATTAAAACTGCTCCCCGAGCACCGTCAGGACTCATGAAACTGCCACCGGAGAAGCTTGCGCCAACTGTCATGAACAAGCCCCCGAGAAGCCAGACTCCAGCAAGCATGGGGAAGCCGATCCGCGACGGTCGCACCGCGTTTCTTGCCCGCTTCGCGGTTACGAAGGTACAGAGGAGGGTTAAGGGCAGCACAAGTGTGATGATTCGCACGTCCCACGAGTTGAGCTTGTTGGTCCGGACTGCATGAATGATTACGTCAGGCAACCAGAAACTTGCCGCTCCGAGCAGCATCAATCCGAGTGTTCTCGTCCACTTTGCCTTGTCCATGGCAGGGTTGGCGCTATCTTCATGATATCGCAATGAAGATAAGTCGACGGGTGCCGCGCTACGATTCGCCCAAACTCCCCGAGATTGCTAGAATAGTTGTTTGCCCATGAACCTTGCTGCCATCCAAACTGCGCTGCGCGAGCGGAACATCGACGCCTGGCTTTTCTACGATCACCATCACCGCGATCCCATTGCTTACCGCGTGCTGGGGTTGTCCCCGGATCTGATGGTCACGAGGCGGTGGTTCTACCTGATCCCGGCGGAAGGCGAGCCGGTAAAGCTCGTCCACAAAATCGAGTCGCGCCACCTCGACACCCTGCCCGGGAAAAAGCTGCTATATGCGGGTTGGCAGGAGCTGTTCGATCAAGTCAAGGTGCTACTTTCGTCGCATCGCGACGTCGCCATGCAGTACTCGCCGAATAACATCGTCTTCACCATTTCGCTAGTCGATGGCGGCACGCTGGAGTTGATTCGCGGCCTGGGGAAGAATGTCGTCAGCTCGGGCGATCTGGTGGCGCTGTTCGAAGCGACCTGGACGGACGAGCAGATCAAGACTCATTTCGCGGCCCGTGACGCCGTTGATGCAATCACTGCAGCAGCTTTCCAGGAGATCGGGCGGCGCGTGCGAAATGGCGGCACGACCGAGCATCAGATCCAGCAGTGGTTTATGGAAGCCTTCCGCCGCGAGAACCTGGTGACCGACGATCCTCCGATCGTCGGGGTGAATGCGCATAGCGGCGACCCACACTACGAACCGCACGCTGAAGGGTCAGCGCCTATTCGCGAAGGTGATTTCGTTCTGCTCGATGTCTGGGCGAAGAAAAATACACCAGGCGCGGTCTATTACGACATCACCTGGACCGGCTTCGTCGGCAAGGCGCCTTCGGATCGCATGCGCGAAATCTTCACCGTGGTTCGCGACGCGCGCGACGCCGGCGTAAAGGCGGTGCTCGACGGAATTGGCAGCGGTCGCACCATGTGTGGATGGGAAGTGGACCGGGCAACTCGAGACCACATCCAGAAAGCCGGCTTCGGCGACTACTTCATTCATCGGACGGGACATTCCATCGGAACCGAGGTTCATTCCAACGGCGCCAACATGGACGATCTGGAGATTCACGACGAGCGCCGTATCCTGCCCAATTCCTGTTTTTCCATCGAACCGGGTATTTACTTGCCGGAATTTGGCGTACGCAGCGAAGTCAACGTGCTGGTGCGCCCCAAAGCGGCCGAAGTCACTGGTAAAATCCAACGCGAGCTTGTAATCATCTGAATGGCAAACCCCTCGACAACCAAGGAAACACCGGTTCCTCAACCCATGACTGCCATGACGGTGCTGGCACCGGCAATCGGTTGGCTGATTCCCGGCGCCGGGCACTTGATCCAAAAACGCTGGATCCGAGGCTTGCTGCTCATGGTTTCCATAACGACTATGTTTCTGCTTGGATTGGCCATGCAGGGACGCATCTATCGTCCCAACGGCGGCGATATTCTGGACATTCTCGGATTCGTGGGCGACGTCGGCGCAGGAGGATTTTATATCGTGGTTCGGGCTTTGGATCTGGGGCAGGGCGCCATCGCGCATGCCACCGCGGATTACGGAACTAAGTACATCATTGTGGCGGGACTGTTGAACTTCATCAGCGTGGCTGACGCCTACCATATCGCCATTGGGAAAAAACCATGAACCTGCAGCTCTCCCATTTCAGCGCGGCCGTGCTGTTCGGCGTATTCGCTTCGATAGTCTTCGGGATCACCCAGCGCAGTACTTCCCGCGAGCAGATTCGCTATGGTCTTTATTGCTTCGCAATGTTCGTAGGCGGAGTCTTCGCGGCCGGTTGGGTGATGTGGGCGTTGAGGAAATAGCTCGTGGCTCGTGGCTTTGTTCTGGCCAGGTGAGACCTCAACACGCCCACCTCGTGGCATGAGCTAAAGGCCAAGAGCTAACAGCTAAGAGCTTCTTACCCTTCCCACACAAACGCATCGAACACTCGCGTGGTGTCAAATCCCAAACGCAGATATAGTTCCACGGCACGGGCGTTCGCTTCCGTGACCGTCAAAGACAACAGGGAAAACTTTCGCAGGCGCAGGTTCGCTGTCGTGGCCGCCAGCAGGGCTTCGCCGATTCCGTGCGAGCGGTACTCTGGGAGCACACATACCTGGGTCACGTGGCCCACGTCATTGCGCACGCGAGAACAGAGGATCAGCCCAACCAGCGTTCGTGCCCGTTTGTGTATCGCCGCGAAGGAAGACTCTGGATCAAACGTTCCGCATCCGGGAAACCGCACAATGTTGTTCAGAAATCGGAGCGAGCCGCTCAGAGTGCGGTACTGATCGTTGATTTCGGAATCGACGTGCCCGCGATAAGCAGTCGTGATCAGGGCAGCGGCAGGCTGGTAGTCCTGTTCTGACCACTGCCGGATCTCAATGTCCGCATGCAAAGGCAGCGCAGGCTTGGCTGCGTTTTCCAGCGGCAAGATCATGAACAGCCGCGCGTGCCGGCTGAATCCCTGGTCGACAAAGGGCCGCGAGACAACCCCGGTTTCGTGCATGAGCAGTTGCGCTTCGACTCGATGGATGCCGGGAGACTGTTGCAGGGTTTCGATCACGTGCGTGAGCAGCCGTGATTCCACTTCGCGAGGATTGGGCAAACGGCCGCCGTTGGCGACGAAAAGATCTCCGATTACACCCTTGCTGCCTTCATAGACAAAAAACGCATAGCCGAAAATACGTCCTCGATCTATGGCAGCGTAGCCCGGCAGGATCTTGGCATCCACATAGCGGAGAATCATGTCAGAGGAACCGCTGTAGTCCCAGGAAAGCAGGCGTGACCACACCCCGATCTCATCCTGCAATAACGGGCGCAGGTCGACAGAGGAAAAATGCCTGAGATCGAGAATCTCCACGAAGCTCCTGAAGGGTCGTACCTCAGCCGCGCTTCTAAACTGCGGCCGCGACAGCCGAGTGTATTAGCTTCGCACGCCGGGAGGCAAACGGGAGTGCCTCGGAGGATTCATGGCATTTACCCAGATGACAATAGGATTCGACAAGCGAGCATCTAGTGCATGCCTTCTTTCATCCCCACCGCCGATACCCAGTAATAATCCAAACCCTGGGCCGCGAAACTTCCCAGATAGGAAACACGCCGTCCCACAACCTCTTTCGCGATCGCGGTCTGCGATCCTTCTGGAGCGACCAGGAGATGCTCTCCGGCAGGAACCTGTCCCAATTCGTAGCGATTGATGACTTGATCCCGATAGAAGGCGAGGCCATATTCCGTTTGCCGCGAAACCCGGGCCACGGCCAACGGGAGTGGCTTGCTCTCCAATCGGCTGATCTGGTTCGCCAGCGGCCGAACAGAAAGCGCGCTATCGAGCGCAGGAGTTCCCAGCCGCAGTAACGCGGCAACTGCCAGTACGACCGGAACCAGCGTCACAAAGCGCAGCATGCGCAATCCCAATTGAGTGCGCAAGGTGGCAGCGATTCCGACCGCCAGCACGGCGGCAAAGGTAAACGAAATCCCGGCAGCTTTGCCCCACGGAAGCCGGTGCTGCAAAACGATGTACTGGATCACCAACGCCGGAACGATCGTCGTTCCTGCAACGATTGCGTGCAGGACGATCAAGACAATGTTGGGACTCTCGCCATCCGTTACACGACGGCGCACGTACTCCGCAAGCAAAAGCGTGCCCGCGGGTAAAGCCGGTAGAATGTAGCCGGGCAGCTTCGACTGGGAGAGCGAGAAGAACCCGACCGGTACCGCCAACCAGATCACCAGGAAAACATTTAGCGCGTCCTCAGACTCAAGCATCTTCTGTCTTTCCGTCCACCACACGCGAATGGTGCCAGTCAGCGACGCCGCCACAAACACAGTCCACGGAATTAAGCCAAGCAGCATGATCGGCAGGTAAAACCAGAACGGTTGCTTATGGTGGTAGAGGTTGGTTCCGAAGCGTGCCAGGTTCTGCTGAAAGATGAAGAAGTGGAGGAACTCCGGGTTCTTCACTTGCACGGCGACGTACCAGGGCAGGGCGATTACGCAGAAGAGCAATATCCCGGGAATCCAAAGCGTACGCAACACCAGCCGGAGGTCATGTTTCATCACGGCGAAGATCACGACGATGAGCCCTGCCAGAACTGGTGCCACCGGCCCTTTCGCCAGCGCCCCTAGAGCCAGGAAGGCATAGAAAAGCGCCAGGTAATGTCTGGTTCCACTCTCGTACCATGCATACCAGGCAAGCAACGCGATGGTGAACATAGCCGCCAACGCCATATCGGGCGCCGCTGCCCGAGCAAAGCCCACAACTCCCGCCGCGGAGGCGGTCATCAGCGCGCCATCGAGTTGGAAGCCAGGGCGAAACCGTTTCAGAAAAAGATAGACCGCGATTACCACGAGCGTCGCGTCTATCGCCGAAGGCAAGCGCGCGGCCCAATCGCGGACTCCAAAGACGCCGTAGGCCAGCATCGCCTGCCAGTAGTAGAGAGGAGGCTTCTCCAACCAAGGCTTCCCTCCGAGCGTCGGCGTGATCCAGTCGTGATGTGCCAGCATCTCGCGCGCGACTTGCGCGTAGCGAGGCTCATCGGCGCCGACCAATCCAAAAGATGCGAGGCCAAAGAAAAACAGGAATCCGCAGAAGCCGCCAAGCAGGAGCCAATCGGTAGAGACTCGCGAACTCTTCACTCATTTCCTCTTGGCCTGGCTAGTGCGTACAGGCTGATCAGGACCCAGGTCACTTCCAACACGACGAAGCCTACCTGAAACGGACGAAACGCAATGTAGGCCAAAATAGCGGAACCGGCGGCGTTCAAGATGTTGTACCCAGCCTTGCGGGAATCCATCCAGCCCATCTGGTGACCCACATAGGCAACCAGAATGAGCAGCGCGCCGGCAAATGACGCAACCTGCCTTGCCACTGAAATATCCATGGAGAACTATTGTACGGAAGGATGGGTTCGAAGTTGCGCCATGATTCGCGCCACCGCGACCGACAACGGGCCTTCGAGAGAACAACCGCTGGCGCAGGCATGCCCGCCGCCGCCGAATTGCTCCGCCACCGCGGCGACATCGAGTTGCCCTTTGCTGCGCAGGCTCACACGGTAGCGCCCGTCAGGAAGTTCGCGGAAAAACACCGCGACCTCAACATCCTGGATGGAGAGCGCATAGTTCACCAGCCCTTCGCAATCCTCCTCCTTGGCTGCGTAGCGTTCCATCTGGTCACGAGTGACCCAAATCCAGGCCAGTTGCCCTTCACGGTGCAGGTTCGAAAGCGCGGCACCCAGCAGGCGCATCTTGGCGGTGGAATGTCCGAAATACACGTTGCGCGCGCAATGCGCAGGATCGGCGCCGGCGAGTACCAGTTCCCGCGCCAGAGCAAACGTGTGCTCGTTGGTGCCCTCGAACATGAACGAACCGGTATCGGTCAGCACGGCCGTGTACAGGCAGGTTGCAATCTCCGGCGAGATCTTCACTCCAGCTTCGCGAGCCAAACGGTACACCATCTCCGCCGTGGCAACCGCCTTGGGATCGATCCAGTTCACATCGGCAAAGGGACGGCCGCTGACGTGATGATCGATGCTGATCAAAAATCGGTTTTCCAGGCCCTCCAGCCGGGTGCGCTGAATGCTGTCGCATTCCAGAATGATGGCAGCTTCGTAGTTCCCATTCACGCGCTCGGCATGCACAACCGTATCGGCGAAAGGCAGCGGCTGGTAGATACGAGGGACTCCGTCGCGCAGAATTACGTCGGCTTGCTTGCCCATGGAGCGCAGGATCTGGCAACACGCGAGCGCCGATCCGACCGCATCCCCGTCCGGCCGGGCGTGCGAAGTCAGCAGGAAGCCGTCGCGTTGCTCAATGTGTTTGAGGACCTCTTTCAGCACGGCTCGCTATCGGCTCCTTTTCTGGTTGCGCTTCAAAAGTTCATCAATTCTGGCTGCATAGGTCTGCGAACGATCCAGCTGAAAATACAACTCAGGCGCACGACGCAGATGCAAACGCTCAGCCACTTCACTGCGGATGAATCCAACTGCCGCCGTCAGTCCCTCCAATGTGCGCTCGGCCTCTGCATCGTTGCCTTGGACTACCACAAAGATCCGGGCGGAGCGGGAATTGCTTCCCATCATCACACTGCTTACGCTGGCCAACCCGATGCGAGGATCGCCCAGTTCGCCCTCGACGATGGTTTCAATCTCCTCGCGCAGAGCTTCCCCCAGTCTTTCCCGATGAATCTTGACCGCACGCTTCTCCACTGCTTTTCCCTCAGAGTAAAACGAATGAGAATATCAGAAAATTGGTCGCGCGGCCCGAATATCGGCAGGCGCTTGGGAGTACTTTCGTTTAGAAGCTGAAAGTACCGTATATGGAATGGATTACGACCGGCGCGGTCTAGAGGAACTCCAGAAAGGAATCCGCGATATCGGCGCCGCCGTTGTTCGCGATGCGTGTGGCCTGGCGCTCCACATTCTTCATCAGGCCGTCAAGATAATCGCGCGAGTCCGAAATGCTGACCACCCCGACGGTCGCGCGGTTCCACAATCCGCTGGCGTCCAGTTCTGCCACCGCCACATTGAAGTGGGCTCGTAGCCGGTCTTTCAAACTGCGCACCACCTGCCGCTTGTCTTTGAGTGACTGGGCCGCTTCGATAGACAGTTCGAGGGTAAGAAAGGCGATCATCGGATCGTTAATCGGTTGCTAGTCGTTGGCAAGCGTAAGGGCTTCAGCGAGACGAACGACCAACGACTAACGACCATTCGACGGTTCTTAAGCCATCGCTTCCGCCGCGACTTTTTCAGTCACGAAGGCTTCAATCACGTCGCCGACCTTGATGTCACCATAGTTGGCGATGGATATGCCGCACTCCATGCCGTTGGTGACCTGGCTGGCATCGTCCTTGAAGCGGCGCAGCGAACCGACTTTGCCTTTGAAGACAACGACATTGTCGCGCAGCAGGCGGACTTCGGAATCACGCTTGATGAGGCCATCGGTAACGGTGCAGCCAGCGATGGTCCCGACTTTCGGAATGCGGAATGTCTCCCGCACTTCCGCGCGCCCCTGATAGGTTTCTTTGATCGTCGGTTCAAGCAGGCCGGTCATGGCGCGCTTGATCTCATCCTGCAACTCGTAAATGATCGAGTGCAGCCGGATGTCGACTTTCTCCTGGTCCGCCAGTTCTTGCGCCTTGCGTTCCGGACGCACACTGAATCCGATGATGATCGCGTTCGAAGCCGAGGCCAGCAGCACATCGGTCTCCGTGATAGCCCCCACTCCGGAATGCAGAACCTTCAAGCGAACTTTGTCATTGGAAAGCTTGGAGAGCAGATCGCTGAGGACTTCGACGGAGCCGCCAACGTCAGCCTTCAGAATGATGTTCAGTTCCTTAGTGCCGGCCGTCTTGAGCTGTTCCGCCAGACCTTCGAGCGATACTCGCGAACTCTTTGCCAGCGTCGCTTCCCGGGTTTTTTGTTCGCGGTATTCGGAGATGCCGCGTGCTTTGTCGCGATCCGCAACCACCACGAACTGATCGCCCGCCTGGGGCAATCCTTCCATACCAAGGATTTCGACCGGGGTCGAGGGCGGAGCTTCCTCAAGCGCATTTCCGCGATCATCGAACATGGCGCGAATCTTTCCGTAAACATTGCCGACTACGAAATTGTCGCTGTTGCGCAGGGTGCCGTTTTGCACCAGAACGGTGGCCACCGGCCCGCGGCCGCGATCCAGTTTGGCTTCGAGCACAACCCCTTGGGCCGGACGCTCCGGCGTGGCCTTGAGTTCCTGCAAATCCGCCACCAGACAGATCATTTCCATCAACAGGTTCAGATTGGTTTTTTGCTTGGCCGAGACATCGACGAATACCGTGGTACCGCCCCATTCCTCGGGCAGCAGGCCGCGATCGCCCAGCTGTTTCTTAACCCGGTCGGGCAATGCGCCCGGCTTGTCAATCTTATTCACCGCCACAATGATGGGCACTTCCGCCGCGTGCGCGTGGTCGATCGCCTCCACCGTTTGCGGCATTACGCCATCATCAGCAGCCACTACCAGCACCACGATATCCGTGGCCTTGGCGCCGCGAGACCGCATGCGGGTGAACGCTTCGTGGCCCGGCGTATCCAGAAACACGATCTGGCGTCCATAGGCAGGCGATTGTTTGTCCTGCACCGTGACCTTGTATGCGCCAATGTGCTGGGTGATGCCTCCCGCTTCGCCTCCGGCGACGTCGGTAGAACGAATCGAGTCGAGCAGCGTGGTCTTGCCGTGATCCACGTGACCCATAATTGTGACCACTGGCGGACGCGACACGCCTTCGCTGGCTGCGCCTTCCTCGCCCGCGGCGGCATCGGAAACTTCCTTGGCAGCCTGCTCTTCAAAGGTAATTACGTTTGTATCCGCCCCGAAGAACCGCGCCATCTCGCTGGCTAGTTCCGTATCGAGCGTCTGATTGATGGTGGCAAATACACCGCGGGCCAGCAAGCGGGCGATTAAATCCTTTGCCCGGATTCCAAGCTTCTCCGCCAGGTCCTTAACGCTGACACCCTCGGTGATGGTGATGCTGCGCGAAATCGGCTGCGGCTCGTTCGAAAGCGACAAGCGCGGCGGCGGCACGAAGCCCTTCATCGGGCCTTCTTTTACGCCTCGCGGAACATAGCGCTGCCCCGGCCGGCGCGCGGGCGCTCCCGGACGGGCGCCGGGGCGAGTCGAGCCCGGCGGGGGTAATCCTGGACCAACTCCCAGAGGACGCGATCCCGTTGGCGACTGGCGAGTGGGATGCATCGGCCGGCGTTCGCCCGGACGCAACGGCGGCCTCGTGCCCGGAGCCGCACTGCCCGGTCTTGGCCGCTGGAAAATCGGTTGCCCCGGCACTGGACGCCCCGGAACCGGACGGGCTGGAGCTCCCGCCTGAGCCGCCGGCGCAACTGGCCTGGGTGGCGCTTTGTAAACCGGACGCGGTCCGGTCTGTGGAACAATCATGCGCGGCGAGGGAACTTGAGGACGTGGTGGCGCAATTGGCTCCGCTGATTTCCCTGCTGGCACGGGCGGCGGTGCAACAACGGCGGACGGCGGCGTCATTGATGCTGCAGGCGCTGCTGGTGACGCGGGAGTCGTCGCCACGGGCGGTTGGCTCGGACGCGTCGGAACCGGAATCGTTGCCGGCGGCGCAGCGGACGTAGGCGGCGGGGCGACGGGTGGAGCTGGAACGGAAAATGTTGGACGCACGGCCGTCGACGGAACGATCACTCTCGGCGGCGGAGCCGCGACCGGAGCAGGAGGCACGGGAGCTTTCGCGACTGGTGCTGCGACTGGCGCCGACGGTGACGCGGCGGCAACCGGACGCACTGGAACACCCGATCCGCTTACCGGAGCTTGCTGCTTGCGTATGGCGTTCAGAACATCGCCGGGCCGAGAAATGTTGGAGAGATCGATTTTGGTCTTGATTTCATCGCTATCCGCACGGGTGGGACGTGCATGCTTGGTCGTCGCTTGCGCCTCGCTAATGCCGCGCAAATAAGAGCGCAGCTTCTCCGCTTCGTGTTCTTCCACGGAACTGGAGTGCGTCTTCTTCTCAGTGACGCCTACTGCTGGAAGTGCGTCGAGAATCGCTTTGCTTTTGACTTCCAGCTCCCTGGCCAGATCGTTAATTCGAATCTTGCTCATCCGCCCTTTCTTTCCTCCGGACTGTCCCGCTAAGTCTTCATATCAACCTCACGGTGTCGGTTCTGGTTGCTCGCGTTGCACGGATAGTGCGCACTACTCTTTTCCTTCGGAAGGAACAGGCTCCTCCGCCGGTTCTTGCATCTGGTCTCCGGTTTCTTGCGTCGTTTCGATCTCGCTGCCACCTTCGACCGTGTCAATAGCGGCCAGTTCTTCTGCCGGCGTCTCTTCCGCGGCCAACTCCTCTGGCGAAGCCTCCTGGCCTTCAGCAATCTCCGCGACTGCCTCGCCCTCCGGCGCCGCTGCTTCGACGCCTTCCAGGCTGGAGAAATAATTATTGACCGCCAGACTGATTTTTTCCACCGTCTTCGGACCGATGCCTTCGATCGCCTCGAGTTGCTCCGGCGTCATGTCAGCCAGCGCTTCCACCGTGGTCACGCCCGCGGCACTCAATTTTTCGATCAAGCCTTCGCCCAGGCCAGGCACACTTTCTAATGGGGTCGAAGCTGCAGGCACCAGCTGCGACATCTGCTGCTCCACTTCCTGGCGTTTCTCTTCCTCGCTCTTGATGTCAATCTTCCAACCCAGAAGCTTCGCCGCGAGGCGGACGTTTTGCCCTTTCTTGCCAATGGCAAGAGAAAGCTGGCTGTCGTCCACCACCACTTCCAGGTGCTTCTCTTGTCCTTCGAGCACACTGACGCGGCTCACTTTCGCAGGCTGCAATGCTTTCTCTGCAAAGGTCACCGCATCTTCGTGATACTCGATAATGTCGATCTTCTCGCCGCGCAGCTCGCGGATGATGGACTGCACCCGCATCCCCTTCATTCCGACGCAGGCGCCCACCGCGTCCACATCCTTATCCTTCGACATCACCGCGATCTTGGTGCGTTCGCCGGCCTCGCGGGCAATCGCCCGGATCACCACGGTCCCATCATAGATTTCCGGCACTTCTGTCTGGAAAAGATGCTGTACCAGTTCCGGCGCCGCCCGCGAAACCACAACCGCCGGGCCTTTCGAAGCTCTCTCCACCCGCGCAATCACCACCCGCACCCGCTCGCCAATCGCAAAGGACTCCAGCCGCGACTGTTCCTTGCGCGGCATGCGCGATTCAGCTTTACCCAGATCGAAGATCACATCCGGACCTTCGACGCGCTTCACCGTGGCATTGACAATTTCGCCCACGCGTCCGATGTACTCGTTGTAAACTGTGTCGCGCTCGGCCTCGCGCACCTTCTGGAAAATAACCTGCTTCGCCAGTTGCGCCGCGATCCGCCCCAGGATGCCTTCCGTGACTTTGGGGATTTGCAGTTCGCCCCCGACTTCCACGTTCGGATCGACCTTCCGGGCATCGTCCAGCGTGACCTGCAGCAGCGGATCCTCCACCTGCTCGGGGACTTCCACCACCGTCTTCACGGCATACGCACGAATCTTGCCCGTGTCTTTGTCGAGTTCCGCGCGCAGGTTTTCCTGGGTCTTGTAGTATTTGCGGGTCGCGACCACTATGGCATCTTCCACCGCACTCACCACAATCTGCGGGTCAATGCCTTTTTCCCGGCTGAGGGCGTCGATCGTGTTGTAAAGCTCACTTGCCATAGAAAACCATTTAATAATTCGGTAATTTAGTAATTGGGTAATTGAAAACCAGCGGGTTCTCGCTCTTCAAATTACTCGATTACTAAATTTCCAATTACTCAATCTCGTTAAATCTCCGGCACTAAGTTAGCCTTCTCGACGTTGGCTAACTCAATTTCCAATTTCTGAGCGGCGGCTTCTTCCGAACGCCCCTTCTTCCGCTGCGCCCCCACTTCCAATGTCAAACGGCCTTCGTGAAAACTTTCCAAACGTCCTTCGAAGTACTGGCTCCCATTCACCGGATTCCGCGTCTTCAACTTCACCTTGCTGCCGGTGAAGCGCTCGTAATCGGCGGGACGCAACAGCTTACGGTCCAAGCCCGGAGAAGAAACCTCCAGCACATACGAGTTGCCGGGAATCACGTCCTCAACATCGAGGATGGTGCCAACCTCGCGGCTCAAAATCGCGCAATCCTCGTGCGTTACACCAGCGGGCTTATCAATCACGATGCGCAGCATGCGAGCCTTGCCCGCCCCGCGCAATTCCACTTCAACCACCTCCAACCCGCTGGTGGTGGCCACCCGTTCCACGATTTCGCGCACCTGATCGAGCTCAAATCCCATGAATCCAATAATTTATCGGGCTGTTGGGCGGTTCCGAAAGCGCCGCAAACTAAAAAGTGGGCTTGCGCCCACTGGTGTGTTCCGCCAAATCTGGTACCTACACAACAGTTTCCAAGCATCAATATACGCTGCTGACGGCCAAAAGACAAACCGCAGAACTCCGTCTCGACGGCATTGCGCCGACGCTCGCACGGCAGGATGTCGGGCATTTATCCCGCATCGCACCATGCCTCTCAAAACACGGGCTTGGTGCGGGAGTTTTCCTCGTCCTACAGGCTGCTGCGGGAATTCTGGGCTAGGGCGCGCTGGGGATATTTTACCTCTCGGAGCCAACCTGCGCAGATCAACCACAACCCAGCAATCATTAAGGTCGCGAGTAGGCTGCCCTCAGGACCGACCGTACCGCCAGACAGCCACGCCGGGCCCGACGAACTCGAATTCAGAAGATGACCGGGCAGAGTTTGGCCACTGTCCGCCACACCATAAAAGTACGTCTCGCCCCAGTCAAAGGCCGTGTGCAGTCCGATTGGCATCCAGAGGTTGCCGGTTCTACGCAGCAAGAAACAGGCCAGCAATCCAAACGCCCCGGCGTTAAGCAGCCCGATCCAATCTTCTCCAGAGTTGAGGTGGTGGGAGTAACCGAAATATGCCGCCGACACAATCGCGGCTGGCCAGAAGCCGATGCCTATAGAGAGCGTGAACAGTCCGTATCCACGGGCGCGGAACTCCTCCCGTAAAGCGACGAGAATGAACACGAGTGCATAGACGATGGCCCACTTCCAGACGTCCGCGCCGCGCAGTGCGATGCTTCCAAAGTAGAAGACTCTGGCCACTCGCATGCCAACCAGCAAAACAGTAATGGACACAAAGCCGAGCAGCACGCCCTGCCAGAACTGGCCCCGAAACATCCTGCGCCAGGGCAAGCCGTAATCCGCAATGGTCCTGCCTTCGATACGCCCCATAATCCAACTGGCAGACAGGAAAATGACGAAATTGATCGCCTGGAAGAGAAGGAACAAGGTGGTGCTGTCCGCACCGGGCAGCAGCCAGCCAACTATCAGGTTGGTGGCCTTGATCAACGCGATGACAATCGCCAGAAAGATGCCCAACCGCCAACCGGCACGAAGTTCCAAGGGGCCGTAGAACACACGATGGAGGACCGCTGGACCATGGGATTGCTCGGAGCTACTCATAGAGTCGCAGATCTCCTTCCAGCTTGATACGAGGCGTGTCTCAGGTTTGTTCCGATTAATGGCCAGCCTTTCGCGTTCGACTCAATCCGGCTCTCTGTGTACCCGGCGGGTCATTCGGGACGGATGGCCTTTCAACAGACAACACGTGCCCGTCTTTTCACTTGACAGGCCTAAGGGGCTGGAACACAATGACGCTCGATTCTGAGGATTCGCCTGCGCCTTCCTCCCAGTCTGCGCGCGGCGACCCCGGTGATCTGTCGACTCATTCTCTTTCTTTTTATTTTTCAGACAGGATTTCGCGCAAGACTACGAACCGTACAGCGGTTCGCGATGGCAGTTCCCTTGGGAATTGTGATCTTTGCCGAACTGATGTGACCCTGGAGTCTCGTTCATGAATCTTCGATACATCCCGCTGGTTGTGCTGACGAGCATTCTGGCCTGCCCCACATATGCGCAGGAGTTTTCTCAGCGCACCCTCGCCGGCCGGCCGGCAATTCCGTTCGCTCCACAAGAGGCGAACACAGACCCCTCCTACAAGGCGCTGAGAACTATCGGTACAGGCGAAATGCTGCCAGCCAAGGCACTGGTCTTGAAACGTGACGCCGGCAAATTCGTCCTCAACGGCGTCCTCACGTTCCTTGCTCCGGTGAATGGCAAGGTAACCGGGGCTGTGTTCTTCGGCAAAGGCAGTTTCGAACTGATCCCGCCAATCGAAGTGGAGCGGAGGAGTCTCGCCGAACTGACGAAAGAGCCGGCGTTGCACGAGGAGTTCGATCAGGCAGTATTCCGCTTCACCGACAACACTTACGACGAAGTGAAGAAGTTCGCTGGACCGGCTCCTGCAACTTTGGCATCAGGCGGCGATCCCATGGCTGCTCTGGCGCAGGTCCAGAAGACTCTTAGAAAAGATGACAAATACAATTTGGACGGCCGTATTCTCGAAGATGTGCTGGCAAGCCAACCTGGAGGCCTCTTCTGGGCCTTCATTCACGGGCAAAAGGTAAGCAGCAAGATGCTGTTCGCCATCGATCCGCACGGCCTCACCGAGTTTGACCTGGCCCCGGAAGAGGTCGCGTTGATCACCTATGAAGACAAGAAGGAGGGCACTTGGGCGGCGTTTCATTTTTCCGAAGAGTACAAGAATCATGAAGGTCGCGGCAGCCAGAACAACCTCACCATTGACATCGAACACCAGCGACTCGACACCGCCCTCGACAAATCCGGCAAGATGGACGGCATATCTGAAACCACATTCGTGTCCCGAGTCGACGGTCTCAGAGTCGTTCCCTTCGACTTGTTCCATAGCTTGCGTGTACGCAATGTCCTGGATGCGCAAGGCGATCGCCTCGCCTTTATCCAGGAAAACAAGGACGAGGATGCCACCTTCTTTGTCATTCTTGCGAAACCTCTGGCCAAAGGCGACCGCATCACGTTGACCACCGCCTACAGTGGTAAGGAGGCGGTGATCGATGAAGGGTCGGGTAATTACTTCCCCGTGGCCAGAACGAACTGGTACCCCAACACTACCTTCGGTGACTACGCGACCTATGAACTGATGTTTCGTATTCCCGCGGGTCTGACCATGGTTGCCACTGGCATTCCAGGAAAGGCGTATGCCGAGGGCAAAGAGAACATAACCGTATGGAAAGCGGACGTACCCCAGGCCGTCGCGGGTTTTAACTTTGCAACCTATAAGAAAGAAGAGGCCGTTGCCGAAGATGAGAAATACAAAATCGAAGGCTACGCAAATGTCAAAGATGGGGCGCTTTCCGCCATGCTGCGGCGTGAAGTCGCCGAAGCTCAACTGGCGATTCGCCTCTACACCGACTATTTCGGACCGGCTCCTTATCAGCGTCTCGCCCTGACCCAGCAGCCAACGAATCTCTTTGGGCAATCCTGGCCCGCACTCATCTACTTGCCGGAATCCTCTTTCCAGCAGGTTTATGGCAGCGGGACGAATGCACTTTCACACGGTTTTTGGCGCTCCGTCGCCGCCCATGAGATTGCTCATCAATGGTTCGGCCACGCCGTCGGCATTCCCAGCTATCGTGACAACTGGCTGAGTGAAGGCTTCGCCGAATTTGCCGCATCGCTATATTTGCAGTCCGTATATGCCGACCAGCCCGATACCTATAACGATTTCCTGAAAGGGTGGAAGACCGACCTCGTCGAAAGGAACCGCGAGGGCAAACGGTCGATTGATGTGGGATCCGTCACCATGGGCTACCGCCTCGGTAACACCAAAGTCGGCTTCGACGTAAACCGCCTAATCTACCCCAAAGGCGGCTACATCCTCCACATGCTCCGAATGATGATGTGGGATCCGGTGAACCATGACGCGGCTTTCAAAGCCATGATGCATGACTATGTGCAGACCTACTACAACCGCGTCAGCAGCACCGAGGATTTCAAAGAGGTTCTGGAACGCCACATGACCCGCCTCATGAACCAGACCGGCGATGGCAAAATGGACTGGTTCTTCAATGAATTCGTCTACGGAACCTATCTCCCCGACTACAAACTGGAATCAAGTTTCATCCCAATGACGAATGGGTTCACCATGAACCTGAAAATCACCCAGTCCAATGTGGACGATAAATTCATGATGCCCGTCCCCGTCTACCTGGATTTCGGAAACAAGAAGGTTGTGAGAATCGGCTCGGTGCACGTGGCCGGCAATTCGACTGTCCCCTTGACCGTGCCCCTGACCAATATCTCCGAACCCCCAAAACGCGTCTTGCTGAACTACAACTTCGACATCCTCTGCACGGAGAACGGCAAGTAAAGGGTCCATCCCAATTTGCCTCAACCGCTCCCCGTCTCTAGAATAGAAGCTACCCGTTTCCCCGAGACACACTATGATTCATTTTCCGGTTCCTGAGGCGCTTACTTTCGACGACGTGTTGCTGCTGCCTGCCCGCTCTGACGTGATTCCGACCCAGACCAATACCCAGACGCAGCTCACGCGCAATATCCGGCTGAATATTCCGATCATCAGCGCGGCCATGGACACGGTTACCGAGTCGCATATGGCCATCGCCATCGCCCAGCAGGGCGGCATCGGGATCATTCATCGCAACCTGTCCATCGAGCAGCAAGCCAACGAAGTGGACAAAGTGAAGCGCTCGGAAAGTGGCATGATCGTCGATCCCGTCACCATGTCGCCCGATGCGAAAGTCTCCGAGGCGCTCGACGTCATGCGCCAGTACAAGATTTCCGGTGTGCCCATTACCGAACGGAAAGCTGGTAGGCATTCTCACCAACCGCGATCTGCGCTTCGAAACCCGCTTCGATATCCCCATCAGCAAGGTCATGACCAAGGAAAACCTGATCACGGTGGCAGTGGGCACCACCCTTGAAGAAGCGGAAAAAATCCTTCACAAGCATCGCGTGGAAAAACTTCTGGTGGTGGACGACAAATACAACCTGAAGGGCTTGATCACGGTAAAAGACATCCAGAAGAAACTGAAATATCCCAACGCCGCCAAGGACTCGCACGGCCGCCTGCGCGCCGCCGCCGCCATCGGCGCCACGGCCGACTTCGTGGAGCGCGCCCAGGAAATGGCCAAGTGCAAAGTGGATTTGCTGGCTATCGACAGCGCCCACGGGCCGCCAGCCGCGTGCTCGACGCCATCAAGGCAGTGAAATCCAAACTTCCGGAAGTTGATCTGATCGTCGGCAACGTCGCCACTTTCGACGGCGCCTGCGAACTGGCGCGAGCCGGCGCGGACGGAATCAAAGTGGGCATCGGCCCGGGATCGATCTGCACCACCAGAATCGTCACCGGCGCCGGCGTCCCCCAGATCACCGCCATCGCCGAAGCCTATCGCGCCACTAAAGACGCCAACATCCCAGTCATCGCCGATGGTGGAATCAAATATTCCGGCGACATCACGAAGCGCTGGCCGCCGGCGCAGCCGCGGTGATGATCGGATCGTTGTTCGCAGGCACCGACGAAAGTCCCGGCGAACTGATCCTCTATCAAGGCCGGACTTTCAAATCCTACCGAGGCATGGGCTCACTGGGCGCGATGGCGCAAGGCTCCAGCGAACGCTACTTCCAGAACACCGACGACGCCTCCACCGCCATGCCCGCGATGGGTGAAGAATCCAACCGCCTGGGAAAACTGGTTCCCGAAGGCGTCGAAGGCCGTGTCCCCTACCGCGGCTCGGTTGCGATGATCGTCCACCAGATGGTGGGCGGGTTGCGATCGGGGATGGGTTATTGCGGGTGTGCCAGCGTTCCGGAGTTGCTGCAGAAGACGCGATTCGTCCGCATCAGCGGCGCTGGCCTGCGCGAGAGTCACGTCCACGATGTGATGATTACCCGGGAAGCGCCGAACTATGCGGTCGAGTAGAGGCCATTGGATGAGATTTTTGGGTTCTCGATGCGCGGGGGCGGTTCGTTCTTGACCTCCGATCAAAAGCAGATCGTCAAGACCTGGATTGCGGCGGGTCTGTGGATGATTTTGATCGCGATCGAAGGGTCTAGTGACGCGTTTTCAGCGGAGAAGACCAGCCGAATTCTTTATCCGATATTTCATTTCCTGATGGGGCTGGACCTGGTGCATTTCGAGGTCTGGCATCGCTACCTCGAAACTGGGCACTTCGTGGGATATTTTACCTTGAGTTTTTTCCTGTTTCGCGCCTGGCGGGCGACCTTGCATTTGCCCTGGGCCCCGCGCTGGACGATGCGGTGGGCAACCATTGCTTTCTTCATGTCGGCGCTGGTGGCGAGTCTGGATGAATGGCATCAGAGTTTTTTGCCATCGCGCACGGGTGTGTTTCGCGATGTGGTGTTGGACAGTTGTGGGGCATTGACGGCGCAGGTTCTGATATTCCTCTTTTCGACCTGGAGACCGCGGCAGATGCGTGCCGCCGGCGACTAACTTCAGTACATGGCGTCGTACTTGGTTACGACCCACTTCGCCTTCTTTATTTTCGAGAGTGACCGAGAAGAGTTCTTTGTAGGTTCCGGGCTGCCCGGCGGCGTTGCGGCGTTTGCCGCGGTAGTGCAGGATGCGGAGCGGCGGGGCATCTTCCCAATCCACTACTTTCCAGGACAGCAGCGGGTGTTGCGCTTCGGACTCGCAGATGAAGGCGGCATACTTCTTGCGATAATCTTTTTTCCAGTCGGCCAATTGCTCGTGGCAGTGTCCGTCGCATGGCGTCGATATATTTGGCCGCCAGGCGTTCGGTTGTGCGATCACGCAAGGGGTTCAGCGAGATGGAATTGGGAGTTCCTGAAGAGGGTCACGGTCCGGAGCGTGACAGCACCGGGCCCTGACCGTTCAGCCACATCAGGTAGCCAAAGAAGATCAGCAGCACGAGCACGCCGGCGCCCGCGGCAATCGCGATTTGTACGCGGGAAAATCCCATAGTCTAATGCAAGTTTAACGTGATGAGGAATTGACGCTAGATTACGGTCGTGACTCGCAAGGACATGTACGAATGGAAGGCGCGGGTGCGCCAGAACGTTGCGGCTCATGAGTATGGGTGGACGGGCAAGGCGCCGTTTCCACACTTGCACTTGCACTTGCCTAGCATGGTCCTAGTTGACGGTGATGTTGACCTTTTTGGAGGGGATTCCGTTGGCCACCACTCTTACAGTGCTGGCTCCGGTTTCCGCGCTGGCAGGCACGTCGAAGTTTGTGAAAACCGTCGCCGTTCCGGTGGCTACGCCCATGGTGCTGTGATCATGTGTCTTGGCATAGAACACATGCTTCGTAGCCTTATTGGTGATTCGCACCAACGGGTTAGTTGGTTGCTTATTCATCTTCGTCTCCGAAAGCAGCGGCCTGCGACAAGCCATTGAACTGCTGACCGGAGATTTTGTAGGTCTGAGCCGCGGGTTACGGTCTTCGGCGAAGACGGGTAATCACGGGCGCCCAGGACGGGATCATAGGGTTCCCTTCGGGGTTTTATAGACTCTCGACGGAGAAGCCTTCGCAGATTACCTGCCCGGTGGGCAGGACCAGGATGGGCTGCGCTCCTCCCACGGGATCGCGGGGGTAAGGTTGGTGCCATCGAACTGGATCGGGTGCCGGAGTCGCCCAACACCAAAACATTTCCGTTGGGCAGCAGGACTGCCAACGAGTCGCCCGCGTTGTCGCCGTTGGGGGAAATCGGGGCCGACAGTCCATTTTTCCGGATGGGTTGGATGATAGACAGCGGTGTGTCCCGGGCCGCTCCCGCCGCTCGAATAGGAGCCGGTGGCAAACGCCGTGCCATCCGGACGCAGGATGCCAGGACCCACTTCTCCAGGTGGATAGTAGCAGCCCTTTTTGCCGTAGGGAATGCAGCCATGGATGTCGGTGGGCGGAGTGCAGATCCACCGATGGTGCTCGCCGGCGCTGACCCACTTATCGTCGGAGGGAATGTATCTCTCGGAGTGCGGAGCTTTGGTCTTCACATCGTAGAGTCAAGACCGGAACCGTCCGGCATCGGAGCGTCCAGCCCTCTTCGGCGTTGCGGTCCCGCTTTGCCTGCCGAGGTGAGGGTCGGTCCACGCTAAGAGTGGGCGGGATCCCCAACACGGCAACGCGTTTATCAAACTTGCTTCCCAAGCAGGTAGCGGCCGTCTCGGCAGGACCGCCGACGGCGAGTCTCCGATCAAACCCCCAGCCCTGGGGGAGGCTTTACTTTGGTCCAGGTATCTTTCACGGGATCGTAAATCGCGCCCAGGTTGGTGAAGGCAAATTGGTTGTTGTTGTATTCGCCGCCTTCAATAATCAGGCGGCCATCGGCCAGAACGGCGGAAGCGAAGGCATCGGGCACATATCCGGAGGGCAGGCTGGCAATTTCGCGTCCAGGTTCCCTTGACGTAGCTTCCTGAGCTGTCAGGAGTGAGCTTGGCCCAATCGGACTCCTGGTTGCCCTGGAATATCACGGTGCCGTCGGTCATGAGAAAACCGATTCCGGCGCCATCCGGGGGCTGGTGAACAAGGGTCTGCAAAGATTGCGCCAGCGAAACACCAGAGGCCGCAAACATAACTATGATTAACGCGAGAGATAGTCTTTTTGACAACATAGATCCTCTTCCTGAAGGTAGGGTCCACAGCAACTGCGATTCTGCAAAACCGCACGCAGGGCCGCAATGCTACCACAGACGACCCGCCTCCGGGCAAGAAAAGGGATGTAGAAATCGAAGGAAAACAGAACTAGGCCGCGTAGTACTTGTTTCAATGTTGTATATTGACTTCCGCTGTCGCGGACTTGCCTAAAATGGCGGTTTGGGGCCACCAGAGCGGCTTTTGAAGAGGGTTGGGAATGGATCTCCACTTTTCCACGACTATCTTCCAAGGGCAAAACTGGATCCGCACTGAGGGAAAATTCCAGCTCGATGGTTCCAGCTAGAGCTAAGGAAATCAGGTCTTAAAGGGGTTGATCGTGCGTTCTGCAGCGAGATATTTGCTTGTGATTTTGACCTGCGGGTTCGCGTTCCTGAGGCCGGAGGCGCAATGTCCGGCGCGTCCCGCCTCCGGTAGCGTGTGCGAGGATGCACTCAGTCTTAGCGGTGTAAATGGAGTCCTGAACGCTGAACTAACCATGCAGCACTCAGTCGACAGCGCTGGCTATAGCCACTACTGCTACAACTACAAAACTGACACAGGCGACGTGGAGGCTCCGACGTTGCGCCTCCAGCCGGGCGATCGTCTGGCGTTGGATGTAAAAAATCGGATTGAGAGCGAGGCTTCGGAGGGAATGGGTTCGATGGACTCCATGTCCGCCGGTCCTGCGAGTAGACTTGCCGGCGATGGCGGAACGATGACCATAAGTTCCACCAATGTACATTTCCACGGCCTGAATGTTCCGCCGAAGTGCCATCAGGATGATGTGCTCAACACGCTGATCCAACCGGGCACACCGGCGTTCAAGTTCAACATGCAAATCCCCCAGAACGAACCTCCGGGACTGTATTGGTACCATCCGCACGTGCACGGGTTCACCGAGTTCCAGGTAAAACGGGGAGCGGCCGGAGCGCTGATTGTGGAGGGCATGGACAAGGTACGGCCGGAGGTGGCAGGGCTTACCGAGCGGGTGTTCGTGATCCGGCAGCAATACCTGGTTCCATCGATTCCGGACCCTACCAGCTAACCATCAACTATCAGGTCGCCGACTTTCCCAACTCTCCTTCGCCAATCATCAAAATGAAGCCTCACGAAAAGCAGTTCTGGCGAGTGGCCAATGCGACGTTGCAGGATTTCATGCCCTTGCAGGTACAGTTCAATAAGAGGTGCTCCGCAGAAACTGCAGTTGATCGCGCTGGACGGCTATCCTCTGGCGAAGCCGAGATTCGAAGACACGATTCTGGTGCCCCCCGCGGGGCGAGCAGAATTTATCGTGCAAGGACCGCCTAAGGGGCCGGCGGCGATCCTGGTTACCAGGTTTTATTCGACGGGCCCAACCGGCAACCCTGACCTGGAACATAGGCTAGGTACGATCGATGTCTACGGCAATGAAAATGAAGAAGCGCAAGAAACCAAGACCGTCGAATCGGCGCTGCGGATGCCGTCGCTTAAATTCTCCGGATTGAGCCAGCAGACCCCAACCACGCTGCGGAAACTCTATTTCTCGGAGGAGTTTGGCGGGACCAACGGGCCGATCCA
>CAWBHD010000016.1:0-64847 GCA_963788605.1 uncultured Acidobacteriota bacterium
GAGCGCATCGGGCAGATCGCCGTCGACGCGGCGCGCGCCGCCGGCTACCGCAGCGCCGGGACGATCGAGGGTCTGCTCGCGCCGGACGGGGCCTACTACTTCATGGAGATGAACACGCGCATCCAGGTCGAGCACACCGTCACCGAGGCGGTGACCGGCGTCGACCTCGTGCGCGAGCAGCTGCTCGTCGCGGCGGGCGAGCCGCTGTCGCTGC
Organism: uncultured Acidobacteriota bacterium; assembly: GCA_963788605.1. GTDB lineage: Bacteria > Acidobacteriota > Terriglobia > Terriglobales > Acidobacteriaceae > JABDBE01. The sequence goes on from CAWBHD010000016.1 coordinate 215, forward strand.
GCCAGGAGGACGTCGTGCTGCGCGGCCACGCGATCGAGTGCCGCATCAACGCGGAGGACGTCGCCGCCGGCTTCCGCCCGTCGCCGGGCCGCATCGCGTCGTACCGCGAGCCGGCCGGGCCCGGGCGTGCGCGTCGACTCGGGCGTGACCGCGGGCTCGGAGATCAGCGACCTCTACGACCCGATGATCGCGAAGCTGATCGTCTGGGACACCGACCGCGAGAGCGCGCGGCGCCGGATGCTGCGCGCGCTCGAGGAGTTCGAGATCGGCGGCGTGAAGACGCTGCGTCGGCTTCCACCGCGCGCTGCTCGAGCACCCGTGCTTCGTCGCGGGCGAGACCTGCCACGGCGTGGTCGAGTCGGAGGAGCTGGCGCGCCGCGCCGAGGAGCTCTCGCCGCCGGTCGTCGCCGCCGCCGCGGCGGACGGCGCACGTCACGCGCAGCGCCGCTCGCCGTCGAGCTGGACGGCCGCCGCATCGAGGTCGCCGTGCTGCGCGCCCGAGCCGGCCTACCGCGAGCTCGCCCGCCGCCGCGAGGAGCGCCTCGCGCACGTCGCGCCGCGGCGGCGCGCGACACGGTCGTCAGCCCGATGCAGGGCACGGTGCATCGAGGTCCGCGTCGCCGAGGGCGACGAGGTCGAGGAGGGCGCGGTGATCTGCATCGTCGAGGCGATGAAGATGGAGAACGAGCTCGACCGCGCACCGGGCGGGCGTCGTGACGCAGCTCTCGGTCGCCGCCGGCGACGCGGTCGCGTTCGGTCAGACGATCTGCGTGGTGTCGGCCGCAGCGAATTCCTAGACGGCTACGGCGCGGCCGGGACGACGACGGTCGTCGTGTCGCCTTCGCGCGGGTGCACGGCGAGCCGCGACCACGCGACAGCTCGGCCGCGTCGAACGGGTCGACGAAGACCGTCGTGCTGCCCACGAGCGCGAAGGCGGAGTGGCCGTACCAGCGGACGCGCATCGGCTCGGAGGGGCTACCGGAAACGCCGACTGCGTTCTCCGCCGGGGCCGTGTGACTACAGTCGCCGGCGATGGATCTCTACGAGTACCAGGGCAAGGAGGTGTTCCGGCGCTTCGGCATCCCGACCTCGGACGGGCCGCCTCGCGACGACGCCCGAGGAGGCGCGCGCCGCGGCCGAGGAGCTCGGCGGGCCGTCGTCGTCAAGGCGCAGGTGCTGACCGGCGGGCGCGGGAAGGCCGGCGGCATCCGTGTCGCGTCCGGCCCGGACGAGGCCGAGGAGCACGCGCGCGCGATCCTCGGCCTCGACATCCGCGGCCACGTCGTGCGGCGCCTGTGGATCGAGCGCGCCGCCGAGATCGCGAAGGAGTACTACCTCTCGGTCACGTTCGACCGGGGTGCGCGCGCGCCGCTGCTGATGCTCACGACGCGCGGCGGCGTCGACATCGAGCAGGTCGCGGCCGAGACGCCCGAGGCGCTCGCCCGCGTGCACGTCGACCCGCTCGAGGGCTACCGGCCGCACCACGGGCGGCAGCTCGTCTTCGGCGCCGGGCATCGCGGACGCCGAGGAGCAGAGGCAGATCCGCGAGATCGTCGCGCGGCTGCTACCGCTGCTTCGCGGAGAGCGACGCGATGCTCTGCGAGATCAACCCGCTGATCGTCACGCGCGGGCGGCGAGGTGCGTCGCGCTCGACGCGAAGGTCACGGTCGACGAGTCGGCGCTGTTCCGCCAGCCGGATCTCGAAGGGCTGCGCGACACGAGCGCGGCCGATCCGCTGGAGGCGTTCGCGCGCGAGCGCGGCGTGACCTACGTGAAGCTCGACGGCTCGGTCGGGATCCTCGGCAACGGCGCCGGGCTCGTCGATGTCGACGGTGGACGTGGTCGTCGTCGCGGGCGGCCGGCCGGCGAACTTCTGCGACCTCGGCGGCGGCGGCTCGGCGCAGGGCGTCGTCGACGCGCTCGAGGTGATCGCGCGCGACGAGCAGGTGCGCTCGATCCTCTTCAACATCTTCGGCGGGATCACGCGCTGCGACGAGGTCGCGCGCGGGATCCTGACCGCGCTCGAGCAGGTGTCGATCGACGGTGCCGATCGTCGTGCGGCTCGACGGCACGAACGCCGAGGAGGGCCGCGCGCGTGCTCGCCGAGGCGGGCACCCCGGCATTCACGTCGAGCCGACGATGCTCGACGCCGCCCGGCGCGCGGTGGAGCTGGCGGCCGAGAGAAGCTGAGCGATCCCTGGAGCGAGCGCGCGCAGCTGTATCGCGACAGCAAGGCGCACAGCGAGGGCGCCGACCTCGACCTCGTCGTCGAGTGGGCGGCCGGGCTCGAGTCCGCGATCGACGTGGCGACCGGCGGCGGGCACGTCGCGCGGCGTCTGCGCGAGGCCGGGCTGCAGGTCGTGAGCTCCGACCCGTCGCCCGGCATGCAGCCGGACGTCATCTGCTTCGCCGAGGACCTGCCGTTCGCCGACGCGAGCTTCGACCTCGCGGTCACGCGCGTCGCGGCGCACCACTTCGCCGACGTGCGCAAGGCCGTGGCCGAGATGGCGCGCGTCGCGAGCCGGCGCGTGGTCGTCGTCGACACGCTGTACGGCGGCGAGGCCTTCGAGGAGGCCGAGAAGCTCCGCGACCCGTCGCACGTCCGCAACTACACCGAGGAGGAGTGGCGCGGGTTCTTCGACGGCCGCCGGCCTCGTCGTCGAGGACGTCCGCCACTTCGACCACCCGATCGAGCTGGAGCCGTGGCTCGAGCGCACGGCTGCACCGGCGAGGACGCCCGGCGCGTGCGCGAGCTGCTCGCCGACCGGATCGCGGCGCCGACCTCGTGATGGAGCGGATCGCGCTGCGGGCGGAGGTCGCCTAGTGGCGATCCTCGTCGACCGCGACACGCGGCTGCGTCGTGCAGGGCCTGACCGGCAGCGAGGGCCGCTTCTTCGGCCTGCGCAACCGCGACTACGGCACGAACGTCGTCGCGGGCGTCACGCCGGGCAAGGGCGGCCAGGACGTCGACGGCATCCCGGTGTTCGACACCGTCGCCGCCGCCGTCGACTGCGACGGGCGCGAACGCGACGCTCGTCTTCGTCCCGGCGCGCTTCGCGACGGACGCGGTGTACGAGGCGGTCGACGCCGGCATCGCGACCGTCGATCTGCATCACCGAGCACGTCCCGGCCCACGACATGCTCCGCCTCGCCGCGTACCTGCGCGCGCGCGGCGTGACGCTGATCGGCCCGAACTGCCCCGGCGTGCTCTCGCCCGGCAAGGCGAACGTCGGGATCATCCCGGCCGAGGTCTTCCGCGAGGGCTCGATCGGCCTCGTGTCGCGGTCGGGGACGCTGACCTACCAGATCGGCTACGAGCTGGCCCAGCTCGGCCTCGGCAACTCGACGATCGTCGGCATCGGCGGCGACCCGATCGTCGGCTCGACGTTCGTCGACGTGCTGGAGCGCTTCGAGGCCGACCCGGAGACCGAGACGGTGGTGCTCGTCGGCGAGATCGGCGGCGACGAGGAGGAGAAGGCGGCGCGCTTCGTCGCCGAGCGGATGACGAAGCCGGTGTTCGCCTACATCGCCGGCTTCTCGGCTCCGCCGGGCAAGACGATGGGCCACGCGGGCGCGATCATCTCGGGCTCGGCCGGCACGGCGCAGGCGAAGAAGGAGGCGCTCGAGGCGGCCGGGATCGCGGTCGGGACGACGCCGACCGAGGTCGCCGGGCTCGTCGCCGACCACGTGCGCGGCGCCGGCTGACTGCGGGGCGCCGAGCGGCCGTCGGCGCGCGCGCAAATATCGCGGCTCGGGGCGCATCCCCCACCCGATGAGGGTGGGGCCAACCACCACCCTCTACTGCCGACGATACCGGCCGACCTGTCACAGGTCTGTGCCAACTCTGCAACAGAACTGTGTCAATCGACGAGCGGCGGTCCGTGGCTCCGGCCGCGGCGTCAGTCCGTCGCGGCGGCGCGCTGCCACGCCTCCGCGAGCGGCCCGCGGTAGAGCAGCGCGAGCGGGACGGCGACGAGCAGCAGCACCGCCTCGTCCACCGGCCCCGGGATCGGCAGCAGCCCGATGCCCGCGAGCACTCGCAGCGGCCGCGGGATCCGCGCGTCGCCGGCCGCGAAGCGCACCGCGCGGATCGTCCGCTCGGCCAGGCGCATCACGCGACGCATGGCTGGAGGATACGCCGGCGCCGCGGCCGACCGCCGGAGCGCCGCCGCCACGGTCACTAGACTCCGGCGCATGGAAGAGACGACCGTTCCCGAGCCCGAGCAGGCGACCGAGGAGGCCGCGCCCGCCGCCGCCGCAGAAGATGATCTCGTTCGCGCGCGGCGTTCCCGCGCCGGAGTGCCTGCCGGTCGAGGAGCTCGCCGACTGCGCCGAGGCCGTGCTCAAGGACGACGGCAAGACGATCCTCTCCTACGGCTCGGCGGCCGGCTACATGCCGCTGCGCGAGCACATCGGCGCAGTGGTACGGCGTCGATCCCGCGCCGCGTCCTGATCACGAACGGCGCGCTGCAGGGCTTCGTGCTGCTCGCGCGGCACGAGGCGCGCGGGCAGCGGGTGCTGATCGAGGAGCCGACCTACGACCGCGCGATCAAGATCCTGCAGGAGAGCGGCGCCACGCTCGCGCACCGTCCAGCTCGACGACGAGGGCATCACGCCGGAGTCGCTCGAGGACGCGATGCGGATCTCCGAGACGGCGGCCTTCCTCTACACGATTCCGACCTTCCAGAACCCGAGCGGCCGCACGATGTCGGCCGAGCGGCGCAAGCGGATCGTCGAGCTCGCGGCGTTCTACAACCTGCGATCGTCGAGGACGACCCGTACGGCCTCGTCCGCTACGAGGGCGAGCCGCAGCCGTCGCTGTTCGAGCTCTCCGGCCAGACGTTCATCTACAGCTCGTCGTTCTCGAAGACGATCTCGCCGGGGCTCCGCGTCGGCTGGTACATCCTCTCCGAGGAGCTGGCGGGCGAGCTCACCGAGGACGCGGCCGTCGACGTACATCACGCCGGTGCTGCTGAACCAGGCGATCGCGCACGAGTTCATCCGGCGCGGCAACTTCGAGCCGAACCTCGAGCGGGTCAACGGGCCTGCTCAAGGCCCGGCGCGACGCGATGCTGGCCGCGCTCGAGAAGCACCTCTCGGGCTGCACGTGGACGCGCCCGCAGGGCGGCTACTTCATCTGGCTCGAGTTCCCGCAGGGCACGCTCGCGAAGGACGTGCTCGAGAAGGCGAAGGGCGTCACGTTCGTGCCCGGCGTCGACTGCGGCGGCATGCCGAACACCGCACGGCTCGCCTTCAGCTTCGTCTCACCCGAGGAGATCGAGCTGGGCGTCGAGCGGATCGCCGCAGTCGCTCTAGTCCGCAGTGCTGGACTACACGGCGGCTGCGGCGCGACGGCGGTGCCGACGGCCATCGTCAGCGGGCGCGGGACGAGCGGCGGCTGTTGCGGTGGCTCGAGCGTGCGTCCGGCGGCCCGGAAGGTCGGGCACGGCCGCTCGAGGACGAGCGCGCACAGGCCGTTGCGGCGGAAGTAGCAGTCCTCACAGGACAGAGACTTGGGGCTCATGCTCGGGTTCCTCGGAGAGTGGGGCGGGGGCGGCTGGCGAAGGCCGATCCTAGGGACTCGGCCGCAGGGGTCAATGCCTTGCCGCAAGAGAAAACGCGGAGTTTCCGGCCGTTTCACCCGGCCGGAAAAACGGCTTCACGCCTAGGATTGCGGGAGCGTTTTCAATGCCTGCAACGCCTGTTGAAAACTCTTCACAGGCACGATGCGTAGGCCGTGCGCGTACTTGCGGGCTTCGGGCGCGTTATCCACGCGGCACGAGGAAAGCGTCCACACCCGCCTTGCGTGCGCCGATCGTCTTCTGCTTCACGCCGCCGATCGGGCCGACCTTGCCGTCGAGGAAGATCTCGCCGGTCGCGGCGATCTTCAGACCGCCGTCGACGTTGCGGCCGAGCTCCTCCATCACGTCGAGTGCGAACGCCAGCCCGGCCGACGGGCCGCCGACGCCGTTCGCGTCGATCGTGACGTTGCGCGGCAGCTTGATCTCCGTCGGCCTGGTCGAGGAAGACGCCGACGATCGCGCGCTGCGAGCCCGGGCCCGCGGCGACGGTCTTGAGCGTCACATCCTTCCGCTCCTTGTTGCGCAGCACGGTGAAGCGCACGCGCGAGCCGACGCCCGTCTGGCGCATCGCGTCGGAGACCTGCTGCGGCGAGTTGCACCGGGTTGCCGTCGACCGCGACGATCACGTCGGCCGGATGCAGATGCCCGGCGGCGGGCAGCCCGCGCTGGACGCCCGACACGATCGCGCCGGTCGGGATCGCGCGCACCTTCTGTCCGAGCGCACGGAGCGCGACCGCGGCGGCGATCTTCTGCGACCGCTGCATCTCGTTGAGGTCGACCTGCCGCTGCTGCGAGTCGTTGAGGCCGGGCGGGACGACCTCCTCGGGCGAGTGCAGGTCGGCGCCCTCGTGCAGCCCGCCGAAGAGCCGTTCGAGCAGGGTGGCCTTGCGGACGATGACGTCGACGAAGTAGATGCCGCCGCCGTCGGTCGGATCGTGCCCCCCGCTGACGTCCACGAGCGGCGCGACGGGATGCGCCGGATCCGGCAGGAACACGTACTGGTTGGACGGGTAGCGCCAGAGCGCGAGGAAGACGACGAGCAGGACGACGCCGACCGCGAGGAGCCGCCCGGGAGTGAAGAACCGCACATGTTGAGCTTAGAGCCGCCTCCCGCCGTCGCGTGCGGTTCGGAGCCCGCTCTCGGGAAAGATTTAGCTACGTGGTCAGCACGCCGACGACGTCGCGCACCGCGGCGGCCGAAGCCGCGAGCGCCTCGCGCTCGGCGTCGTCCAGCTCGAGCTCGACGATCTCCTCGATGCCGCCGGCGCCGAGCTTCACCGGCACGCCCAGGAAGAGGCCGTCGATCCCGTACTCGCCCGTCGAGGTAGGCGGTGCACGGGAGGACGCGCTTCTCGTCGAGCACGATCGCGTCGACCATCTGCGCGACCGCCGCGCCGACGGCGCGTACCAGGCGGACCGTGCCGAGCAGCGCCACGATCTCGCCGCCGCCCTTGCGGTGCGCTCGACGAGCTCGCGCGATGCGGGCGTCGGCGAGCAGCTTGCGTGAGCGGGACGCCGCCCACGGTCGTGTGGCTGACGACGGGGCACCATCTGGTCGCCGTGGCCGCCGAGCACGATCGCCTGGTCACGTCGCTTCACCGACGACGCCGGTCTCCTAGGCGAGGAAGGTGCGCGAAGCGCGCCGTGTCGAGCACGCCCGGCCATGCCGATCACGCGCTCGCGCGGGCAGCCGGCGTCGCCTTCATCGCGACGTGGCACATCGCGTCGAGCGGGTTGGAGACGACGATCAGGATCGCGTCCGGCGAGTGCGCGACGACCTTCGCCGTCGACGTCGGCGACGATCTCCGTCGTTCGTGTTGACGCAGGTCGTCGCGGCTCATGCCCGGCTTGCGCGGCACGCCCGCCGTGATCACGACGACGCTCGAGCCGGCGCGACTCCTCGTAGCCGTTCGTGCCGATGCACGTTCGGCTCGTAGCCGAGCAGCGGGCTCATCTGGTTGATGTCGAGCGCCTTGCCCTGCGGCAGCCCGTCCTTGATGTCGACCAGCACGACGTCGGCGTAGTCCCGCATCGGCGAGCACCTGCGCGCAGGTCGCGCCGACGTTCCCGGCGCCGACGACGGTGATCTTCCGGCGGCCGCTCATGCGAAGAAGCCTACGCGGGCGCAGCGGTGCGGAGCTTCTCGATCAGCGCGTCCGCGACCTGGCTCGTGCCGACGGCGGTCGGGTCGTCGCGCGATCGGCTTCATGTCGTAGGTGACGCTCTTGCCCTCGCGGATCAGCTCGGCGATCGCGTTCTCGAGCCGGTCGGCCGCGTCGTCCTCGCTCGAGGTAGCGCAGCATCATCACCCCCGACAGCAGGTGCGCGATCGGGTTGACCTTGTTCTGCCCCGCGTACTTCGGCGCCGAGCCGTGCGTGGGCTCGAAGACCGCGATGTCGCTCGCCGTAGTTCCCGCCGGGCGCGACGCCGAGCCCGCCGACCAGGCCGGCGCGTCAGGTCGGAGAGGATGTCGCCGTAGAGGTTCGGCATCACGAGGACGTCGTAGTCCTCGGGCCTCTGGACGAGCTGCATGCACATGTTGTCGACGATGCGGTCGTCGAACTCGATGTCGGGGTTCTCGGCGGCGACGGCGCGCGCGGTGCGCAGCCAGAGGCCGTCGGTGAACTTCATGATGTTCGCCTTGTGGACGGCCGTGATCTTGCGGCGGCCGTGCTTGCGGACGTAGTCGAACGCGAACTCGAAGACGCGCACGCGTGCCGGTGATCGAGATCGGCTTGATCGTGATGCCGGAGTCCTCGTGCGGAAGGCGATGGCCGTGCGCGTTCAGCCACTCGGCGAACTCGGCCATGTCTTTCGTGCCTTGCTCGAACTCGATCCCGACGTACATGTCCTCGGTGTTCTCGCGCACGATGACGAGGTCGATGTCCTTGTAGAGCGTGCGCACGCCGGGATACGTCTTGCACGGCCGCACCTGCGCGTAGAGGTCGAGGCGGTTGCGCAGCGCGACGTTGACCGAGCGGAAGCCCTCGCCGATCGGCGTCGTGATCGGGCCCTTCAGCGCGACGCCGTTCGGCGGATCGAGTCGAGCGTCGCCTCGGGCAGCGGGTCGCCGCCGTGCTCGTGCATCACGTCGGCGCCGGCCGGCTGGACGTCCCATTCGAAGTCGACGCCGGTCGCCTCGAGCACGCGGCGCGTGGCCTCGGTGAGCTCCGGTCCGGTTCCGTCTCCGGGGATGAGTGTCACGGCGTGTTTCACGGGCTGACGATTGTACGGACGATTCCGCAACGCCCTGCCTGCAACTGCAGGGCATTCGGCACGAGACACCCTGCGGGGATGCGGTAGCGTGCGTGACGTGAACGACTTCCGCCCAGGGCTCGAGGGCGTCATCGCCTTCGAGACGGAGATTGCGGAGCCCGACAAGGAAGGCTCTGCGCTCCGCTACCGGGGCGTCGACATCGAGGAGCTCGTCGGCAACTACCCCTTCGAGCAGGTCTGGGGACTGCTGGTCGACGGCAGCTTCGAGCCGGGCATGCCGAAGGCCGAGCGGATCGAGCTGCACGACCCGAGCGGCTCGGTCATGGCCGATCTGCAGGCCGCGCTCGCGACGCTCGGGTCGAAGTGGAACCTCGGGCAGCTCGTCGACATCGAGGCCGAGCAGGCGCACGACGACCTCGCGCGGCTGTCGGCGGCGACGCTGTCGATCGTGGCGCAGTCCGCCCGCGGCGCGTCACAGACGACCGTGCCCGAGTCGGAGATCGAGCAGGGCGTGAACGCGGCGGCGCAGTTCCTGATCCGCTGGCGCGGCGAGGCCGATCCGAAGCACATCGAGGCCGTCGACACCTACTGGGTCACGGCCGCCGAGCACGGCCTCAACTCGTCGACCTTCACCGCGCGCATCGTCGCCTCGACCGGCGCCGACTGCGCCGCGGCGATGTCGTCCGCGGGCTTTTCGCCCAATGCCCAGGGCTCATTTTCGACGATGTACTTGTCTACCGTCGCGACCAGGCTCCACGCCGTTTCCAGAGCGCGCGAGAACTGATACTGATCAAACAGCGCACCGCACTCATGGATTACCTTGCGGGCATTGTCCGCCACGGCGCTATCGCCTGCCTTTTGCGAGAGTACGGCCGACGGATACGGCACTTCACCGCGGAAGTATCTGGTGATCATGGTCAGAGTCCGGCTGGCGAGGTTGCCGAGTCCGTTGGCGAGATCGGCGTTGTAGCGCTGGACCAGCGCGTCGAAAGAAAAAGACCCGTCCTGCCCGAACACCACCTCGCGGAGCAGGAAGTAGCGCAGCGCGTCCGCGCCCAACACATCGAGAATAGTGTCCGCTCGCACGATGTTGCCGCGCGATTTCGACATTTTGCTTTCCTCGAACAGCAGCCACCCATGCGCGACGATCCCCTTGGGGACGGGGAGCCCCGCTGCCATCAGGAACGCGGGCCAGTAGACACAATGGAAGCGGACGATTTCCTTGCCGATCATCTGCAGGTCGGCAGGCCAGTATTTCTGAAATGCCTCCTGCGCGCCCTGGTGCGACGATCCGTAGCCGATAGCCGTGATGTAGTTCGCCAGCGCATCCAGCCACACGTAAATCACGTGCTTGGGATCGTCCGGGACCGGAATACCCCAGGAAAATGTCGAGCGGCTGATGGAAAGATCCCGCAGTCCGCCGCGAACGAAAGACATGACTTCATTCCGTCTGGTCTCGGGACGGATGAAATCTGCTTGTTCCGTGTACAGTTGCATCAGCTTGTCGGCAAATGCCGAAAGCTTGAAGAAATAATTTTCTTCCTTCACCGTTTCCGTCGGACGGCCGCACTCCGGGCAAGGAGCGCCGGGTCCGACCGCATCCACGTAGAGTTCATCGAACACGCAATACTGGCCTGTGTAAGTACCCTTGTAGATGTGGCCATTGTCACGAATCCGCCGGAAGAGTTCCTGCACCCGGCGCTTGTGGCGTTCCTCGGTGGTTCGGATGAAGTCATCGTTGGTGATCCCCATCCGGATCCACAATGCCCGGAACTGGGCGGAAACTTCGTCGGTAAACTCTTGCGGGGTCTTGCCAGCAGCTTGCGCAGCGCGCTCGATCTTTTGCCCGTGCTCATCGGTGCCAGTCAGGAAATACGTGTCCGCGCCCAGCATGCGTTGGCGGCGCGCGACCGTATCACATGCAATGGTGGTGTAGGCGTGCCCGATGTGCGGCCGCGCATTCACGTAATAGATCGGAGTCGTGATGTAAAACTTCTTGCTCATTCGGATGCGTCAATCCGGGAAGGGAACCGGCTTCCTTTGTGAACCTTCGTGTCCTTTGTGGTTAATGATTTTCTCAGCGTTGGCTGTCCACGTAAAGCTGCACAGCTTGCTGCATCACGCTCTTCAGTGGCACATGGTGCTCAGTCGCAATTCGACGGCAATCTTCGTACTCCGGTGCACAATTTGTTACCGCGCCATTCAGGCTTGCGATCTTCAGCCGCACATCGCCCCATTGCGTTTTCACCGTGACCCATTTTCGGACGAGTGTTTGACGCTTCTCCTCGCGGTGACGCACACCGAGGGTCGTGGTCTCGGCAAAAATCAAATGAGTCAATTTGGAGCTGTCGTCGGGCCTGCACAGAACCGTCAGCAGCGTTCCCGGACGATTCTTCTTCATCTGCACGGGCATGCCGAAGACATCCAGCGCGCCCTCCTCGAGCAAGCGATCCATGACATAGCCGAAGACTTGCGGATTCAGATCGTCGATGTTGGCTTCGAGTACGGTGATGGTATCGTGCGTGATCTCAGCGGAACTCGCCAACTGGGCTTCGCCGATGGTCAACCGAACAACATTCGCGTGCCCGTCAAAGTCGCGAGTTCCCGCTCCGTAGCCAGTCTTTTCAACTTTCATTGACGGGAAAGCTGCGAATCGTTTTGCCAGCGTCTTGACGATTGCCGCTCCTGTCGGAGTAACCAGTTCCGCTTGAATGCCGGACGAATACACCGGCGTATCTTTCAACAATTCGAGTGTCGCCGGGGCGGGCACCGGCAAGGTTCCGTGAGCGCATTTCACCGTGCCTCCGCCCACGTTCAGCGGAGAACAGACGATTTCATCGACGCCCAACGCTTCGGCGCCCACGGCGGCGCAGACGATGTCCACCAGGGCATCCACTGCACCCACTTCATGGAAGTGGATTTTCTCAATGTCGGTGTCGTGAATCGTGGCCTCTGCCGTGCCTAGGGCTTCGAAAATAGCAATGGCGGTCGCCTTCGCGGCCTCGCTAATCGCCGCTTTGCCGATAATCGCGCGGATCTCCTGCAGTCCTCGACCATGCTGATGCGCGCCCGGACGATGATCGTGTTTCCGGTCGGATACTGCAGTTGGCAACCCATAATTATGTTCTAACAGTGCTACAGGTTCCCCTTCATGCGCGTGGGAGTGTCCCTGGTCATGACTGTGAGCGTGGCGAAGTTCGCCTTCGCCGTGCGAGTGTTCCGCATGCGCGGCTTGTTCCCAGTACGCTTCCCGGGGCAAGTCCTTTTCACCGTTTGAGTAAACATCCACTTTGATTGCGCTGATGCCACTGCGGCTGGTGCGGGAAATTCCCAGCCTTGCCCCGATGTTCAGCGCCGCAACCGTTTGTTCCAGGAGCTTCTCAGGCACGCCGGCGTCGACGAGCGCGCCCAGGAACATATCGCCGCTAATCCCGGAAAAACAGTCTAGGTAGGCTATACGCATAGAGGCCCGTCGTTGGTCGTTGGCCCTTGGTCGTCAGTCAGTAACAACTCGACGACCAACGACGAACGACCAACGACTGAATTTCATCATAGGGAAGCGCGCACAGCCCGTCAAACCGCCGCGCCGCGCGCTCTCTGCTACAATCACTGTTTTCCTGAACAACTTAGAGGGACTCTTGTACCGTCATCTGGAACGTCGGCTTGCCCAGCAAATACGCGCCTTTTTGCGCCGCGCCTACGATCTCGACCTGCCTAAGATCGTTGTCGAGCAGCCGCCTCGGGTCGAACTCGGAGAATACGCTTTGCCGCTTGCTTTTGAGTTGGCGAAGAAGCTGCGCAAGCCGCCCCGCAAAGTTGCCGAAGAGATCGTTGCTGGTATCGGTCCGATCGATGGTTTTGAGAAGCTGGAACTTGCCGGCGGCGGCTACATCAACGCTCGAGTGAAGCGCGAAGAGCTTGCGACGGCACTCGTTGCCGGCGAAAAACCCAAAGTCGACATTCCCCCGGGTAAAGTTCTGGTCGAGCACTCCAGCATCAATCCGAATAAGGCCGCGCATATCGGACACCTGCGCAATGCCATTCTTGGCGACACCTTCGTTCGCCTCCTGCATTTTGCGGGCAGGGAAGTCGATGTTCAGAACTACATCGACAATACCGGAGTGCAAGTCGCCGACGTGATAGTCGGATTCTTGCATATCGAGAAAAAGTCGCGCACCGAAATCGAAGAACTGACCCAGCAACCTCGTTTCGACTATTACTGTTGGGATTTGTACGCGCAGGTTTCCCGCTGGTACGAGCAGGACAAACAGAACCGCGATGCACGCCAGCAGGTGCTGCACGCGCTCGAAGAAGGTGGAAACGAGACGGCAGCAATCGCTGATTTGATCTCGATCGCGGTGCTGCGCCGTCATCTCGAAACCATGGATCGGTTGGATATCGAGTACGATTTCCTGCCCCGCGAGAGCGAAATTCTTCACCTCCACTTCTGGGATGCGGCGTTCACTAAGCTCAAGGACGGTGGTGTACTTTCCTTCGAGGCTGCGGGGAAGAATAAGGGCTGCTGGGTGATGCGGCGAGGCAAGGCATCGGCTACTCCAGAGACCGAGAACGCAGAGGTTGCGGAAGAAGATCAGAAAGTAATTGTGCGGTCCAACGGAACCGTGGGTTACGTCGGCAAAGATATTGCCTACCACCTGTGGAAGTTCGGTCTGTTAGGGCGTGATTTCAGATATCGCAAGTTCTATCGCTATCCCAACCGGCACGACTGCTGGATTTCCACGATGGAAGGTGAACCTGATCATCCTCATTTTGGCGATGTGGCCGAAATTTATAACGTGATTGATGCCAGGCAGGCCGAGGCGCAGATTACCGTCGTCGAGGCGCTAAGGGCGCTCGGATATAACAACGAGGCTGACCACTACACACATTTTTCTTACGAGATGGTCGCGCTCACTCCACGCTGCGCCGCTGATCTGGGCTATCAGCTATCCGATGAGGACAAAGGCCGTTCCTATATTGAAGTTTCTGGCCGTAAGGGTTTCGGGGTGAAGGCCGACGATCTGATTGATACGCTCATCGCGTCGGCGAAGAAGGAAGTCGATCACCGCCACCCACAGCTGAGCGACGCCGAGCGGATGACCATCGCGACCCAGATTGCGGTAGGTGCGCTGCGGTATTTCATGTTGAAGTTCACCAAGCCTTCCGTGATTGCGTTTGATTTCAAAGAGGCGCTGAGTTTCGAAGGAGAGACTGGACCTTACGGGCAATATGCAGTAGTGCGCGCCAGCAACATATTCCGTAAGGGCGGGCTCGATCCCGACATTTTCGACAGAGATGTAGCTACCTACGTTTCTACAGCGGATCTTGCCAAGTATCTGAATGGCGAAAATTCTAACGAAATCTGGGAGCTATGGCTGGCGTCTTCGAAAACATCCCAGGTGGTCGATCAGTGCATTGCGACTACCGAGCCTGCTTACCTGGCGAAGCATGTGTTTCAACTGGCGCAACTCTTCAATGCGTTCTATCACCGGCATCCGATTCTTGCCGAGGCTGATGAAGGCCGTAAGAAGTTTCTGCTCACGACAGTCGCAGTGGTACGTCGCGAGCTGATTCGCGCCTTGGCGGTGATGGGAATTACGGTTCCAGCCGCGATGTGAAATCCCACTCGGCGATGCTCAGTTCTTGCCTCGTCCGGCGATCATCATTCCTGCCCCAACGACTACCAGCACCACGCTGAGCGCAGGAGGCACACGATCTTCATCGTGGGTAGTGACTCCAAGGTGGACGTCCCCCGCGCTGATGCCGTGGTGTTCAGAATGCGGTACAGGCACGAAAAAGGAGAGAATTCCCAAAACCAACACTACCAACCCGACACCCAAAAGTGCTTTCATGAAAGATCTCCGTGTGTGCAGAATGATGCTGCACTGACGTGATGCGAGGATGGTCAGCGTCACTCAGATGCTCGAGAACGCCAGGAGGCTGCCTGACCAGAACAGATTCGGGGACTTCAGCTTAGTCGGTAAAGCGCCTGGCAAATTCCACCAGGCTCCGCACGGCAATTCCCGACGGACCCTTGGCGATCCACGGCTTATTCTCCTCCATCCACGCCGTGCCAGCGATGTCGAGGTGCATCCAAGGGGTATCCTCAGCGAACTCCTTGAGAAACATGGCTGCGTTCACTGCGCCGCCCCAGCGGCCGCCTGAATTGACTATATCCGCGATATTTGACCGGATATTTTCCTTGTATTCGTCGTCGAGCGGGAGCCGCCAGAATTTCTCGCCAGCTTTATCCAAGGCGCGGGTAAAGCGTTCGTACATTTTTTCGTCGTTGGAAAAAACTCCAGCGTTCACGTAGCCGAGTGCAACTACGACTGCGCCGGTCAGCGTCGCGGCATCGATGAGGTGAGTGCAGCCTAACTGGCGGGCATAGCAGAGGCCGTCGGCGAGCACCAGTCGGCCTTCGGCATCGGTGTTGATGATCTCGATTGACTTGCCAGACATGGCGATCTGAATGTCGCCGGGCTTCTGCGCTTTGCCGGAAGGCATGTTCTCAGTGGCGCAGACAATCGCCGTCACTCGGACGTTCGGCTTGAGCAAGGCGATGCCCCGCATAGCGCCGATCATCGCGGCGGCGCCAGCCATGTCATATTTCATCTTTTCCATACCGTCTGCGGGCTTGATGGAAATGCCGCCGGTGTCAAACGTGACGCCTTTTCCAACCAGGCCCAGCACCGGAGTTGCGGGTGCGCCGACCGGTTCATAGCGCATTATGATCAACGCGGGGGGTTCGTCGGAACCTTGAGCGACGCCCCAGAAGGCGCCCATTTTCAGTTCCTTCAGTTTGTCGGCGCCGTAGGCTTCGAATTTCAGGCCGACTTCCTGCGCCATCTTGCGGGCGCGCTCCGCGAGGATGGTTGGCGTCATGCGGTTGCCAGGTTCGTTCACCAGTTCGCGAGTGAAATTCTGGGATTCGCCGACGATGCGCGCCTCATCCATCGCTTTCTGCAAGCTGGCCTGATCTCCTCGCGCCACCACTGTTACAGAGTCGATCTTCTGATCCTTGCGGTCGCTCTTGTAAGTATCGGGATCGAAGTTGCCAACGAAAGCTCCTTCGACGATAGCCTTCACGGCCTCGTCGCTCTTGGTGTGTTCCGGGGCCAGAAAAGCGAAGCTGCGAATCCCTTTCGGTTTGAGAAATCGAACTGCGGTTCCGGCCAGCTTACGCAACTCCGAAGCATTGAAGTTCTTGGCTTTGCCGCCGCCCAGGAGTAGCAAGCGCTTTGCCTTCAGCTTTGCCGGACGATGCAGCAGCGTGGTTTCAAATATCTTTCCTGTGACTTCGCCGGTAGCCATCACGTCAGCCGTAATGTCTTGAATGGTGGCGTCACTGGATTCGACCTTGATTTCGGTCTTGTCCTTTGAGCCATGGTCGAGAACTACCACGGCTAGACATTCAGTCTCAACTTCTGCGAGGTTGGCAAAAGAAAGGTTAGTCTTCATAGTTTGTGTGATTCCAGTATCGTCGGCGGATGGGGGAAAACGCAAGGCCGGCGAAAGGCCAAATTCGTAAACCACAAAGGACACGAAGGCTCACAAAGGAAACCAGTGCGAGATTTCCTTTGTGAGCCTTTGTGTCTTTGTCGTTTACGCGCCTTACCTGCCTGCGCCCTCGGCATATCTGCGGAAAAAACTGTCCTGCTTCCACTGAGGCCGATGAGGGTTGTCTGCGACCGAGATCACCACTGCTCGAATGATTTCTTCGTATCCCGCGACTGTGGCCAAATCGACTGGCTGATTCAAATCGTCGGAAGGGGCGTGGTAGCGCTGGGTGAGCCAATCCTTGAAGATCTTCTGCTCCGGAGAGCCAGGCGTGAATCCGACGTCGATGGCCACAGCGGGAATTCCGTGCCGGATGAAATTGTACTGATCACTTCGGACAAACGAGTTGCGCTGTGGCGCCGGGTCCGGTTGCGTGCCGACGCCATGGGCTTGCGCAACCTCGCGCACCGTGTCGCCTAGATCTGACTCTGCAAGGCCAAGCACTGTAAGCACTTTAAGGGGAACGATCGGCAGAAACATGTCCGTATTGATGTCCGCCACCATGCTCTTTGGATCGACGGTCGGGTTTGCAGCGAAGTACTTTGAGCCCAGCAACCCCTTTTCTTCCGCCGTAACAAATACAAAGAGGATTGACCGATCGAGTTTCGCCGGCGATTTCTTCAAGGAAGCTGCCAGATCCAGGAGCAAGGCGCTTCCGGAACCATTGTCCATGGCCCCGTTATAGATGCGGTCGCCATTGATGGGCTCACCGATTCCGAGGTGGTCAATGTGCGCGGAGATAACCACGTATTCGTCCTTGAGCGCAGGATCGCTGCCAGGGAGCTTGCCGATAATATTGGCCGACTCTACGTATGTTTTTTCGACCTTCGTTTTCACTTTGATGGAAACAGGTAGCGGAAAGCGCGGGAGTTGTTTCCGATCCTTGGCCAGGCTCAAGAGTTCTTCCAGGGTGTGGCCTGAGCCCTCAAAAAGAGATGCTGCTTTCGTTGGATTGAGTATCAAAGCAAGCTTGTCGCCTTCGGTTTCGTTGAATTCTGGGCCAACCAGCACCATGCTGGGACGCGTCCGGCTCACCGACATGCGGGACCATGGGATGTCCATGTTCGCCGGATTCGGGATGGTAATGGTTCCGATCGCTCCGGCCTTGTGGAGAGCCTTCCAGCGTTCGGATGCAGATTGATAGTGAGCTGCCAAAGCACCGGGAATGTCTGCGGGGGAACCGCTCAGGATCACAACCACTTTGCCGTTCAGGTCGAGACCTGAGAAATCGTCATAGTTCTTTTCGGGAACGCTCAAGCCGTATCCCACGAAGGCCAGCGGCGCCTCAACCTCCGGCGCCAGGTCAATTCGAGTGCTGAAGAAGGCGTCTTCCCCGAGGACGAGTGGATCAAGTTTTCCGTTGCGGACCAGGGCAGCGCTTGAGTCTTTTTCGATGATCTGGCGGGATTCGAATTTCACTGGTTGGTAGTAGCCGTCGCTTCCCGCCGGCTGAATCCCGGACTGCTTCAGTTGGTCGACAACATAAGCCTGCGCCCTGGCCAACCCGGGACTCCCGGTTTCACGCCCTTCCATGTTGTCGTCGGCAATGACTTTCAGGTAGTCCCACCAGGTTTTGCCGTCGAAGTGGGCGGGCGCTGCCTGTTGGGAAGCAGCAGAGACTGCGAGCAACAAGCTCATTGTCAGTAATAACTTTTTCACCATGGAACTTAGTTCCTCCGTTTTATGTGGGGAGCACGGTGCTGGCAAACGGCTTGGGTTTGAAGGTCCCGTACCAAGTATCTGGATGCCCGCGCCAAGCAGTTTATCGCAGTTCCGGTTTTAATATGTTCACTACTCCTCGGGCGGAGTCAGCAGAACCGTCGCATCCTGAATACCGCTGGCGATTTCAGGAATAATACCCAGCTTTCGGTAGATTGGATGAATAAAGTCACGCATTGTGCTCAGTTGGGAAGCGAAGCAGCCGGCGCCCGCAATGCAGACAATCCCGCTGATCATCACCGTCCGCGGTGCACCGAGGCGGCTGGCCAATGCGCCGGCTAGAAGGCTTCCGAACGGCGCCATTCCGAGAAAAGCCATGGAATAAAAGCTCATCACCCGTCCGCGTTTATCATCCTGCACGATGGTTTGCAGAATCGTGTTGCTGGCTGCCATTTGAATCATCATGGCGCCGCCAACCAGCAGCATCAGCAGCAATGAAAGCCAAAGATGACCGGAGAGACCAAGCGCAATCAGTCCAACTCCAAAACCTGCAGCTGCTAACGGGACCATCCGGCCGAGGCCAAGCACGCTCTTTCGGGACGCCAGGAACATCGCACCAGTCAGTGCTCCCACTCCCGACGCGCCCATCAAGAAGCCCAGGGTGTGAGCGCCTCCATGAAGCACCTGGGCCGCAAAAATTGGCATCAGCACCGTGTACTGCATTCCCACCAGGCTGATCAGCGCCAGCAACAGAAGAATTGAACGAATGGGAACGAAATGGGTGACGTAGCTCCAACCCTCTTTTAATTCGTGCAGAATCGCCTTGTGCGCTCCTGTCTGCTGGAGCGCGGGAATCCGCATCGCCAGTAAAGAGACGATGACTGCGAGATAGCTGAAGCCGTCGATCAGAAAGCAATAGCCCTCGCCAACCATGGCGATAATCACTCCGGCGATCGACGGCCCGAGCAATCTCGCCGTGTTTACCATCGACGAGTTCAGCGCGATGGCGTTGCCGAGGTCTGCCCGATCTTCCACCATCTGAATGACGAATGCCTGACGTGCCGGCATGTCGAACGCATTGATGACGCCCTGAGCCAGGCCCAGCCAGATCACCTCGCGGATGGTAATAATTCCGGCCAACGCCAATCCGGCCAGAGCGAAAGACTGCGCCATGGAAAGAATCTGAGTTACGACCAGGGTGCGGTGGCGGTTCCATCGGTCCACCCAAACTCCCGCGAATGGACCCAGGAGAAACGCAGGTATCCGTGACGCAAAGCCCACGACGCCGAGGAGTAGTGCCGAGCCCGTGATCCGGTAGACCAGCCAACTGGTGGCAATTTGAGTCATCCAGGTGCCAATCAGCGATACCGTCTGGCCGGTAAAGAAGAGGCGATAGTTCCGGGAGCGCAGCGCTCGCAAGGCAAACTTCCAGCCGGTGTCGCTGACCCTCGGTTGATGGGGTGGCGAGTTCAATGCTGCATTTCCTTGCTGCCCAGACGAATGTGCCCATTGAGTTTGTTACCGAGATCGAGCGTCAGTCCGCGGCCGTCGTCGCGCAGCAAAGAGATTGACCGGCAGCCTGCCACGATCCAGTCAGCGCCGGCTTCTTTTAGTTCCAGTTCCGCAACTGTGGTGGTGCACGCGATCACTCTGGCCCCGGCCGCCTTGCCCGCACGAATGCCCGCCGGCACGTCCTCAACAACAACGCAATCCGACGCGGACACTCTTAGTATCGATGCCCCCTTTAGGTACGGCTCGGGATCCGGTTTCCCATTCTTTACATCGTCGGCTGTCAGCAGGCGCGTCGGAATGGGCAGTCCAGCCGCGCGCAGGCGGACTTCCGCCAGAGGGCGGGTACAGGAAGTGACGACGGTCCATCGGTCGCGAGGAAGCGCGCTGAGCAATTCACGCGCTCCCGGCAAGATCACAACGCCCTCCAAGTCTTCAATCTCGAGCCGCTCAACTTCGCGGTTCTCAGCCTCGTGGTCAGCGCGTGGAAGATAGTCGCGAATGGTCGCGATACTGGGGCGTCCATGGGCCTTACGAACAACTTCGTCGGGATCGAAGCCGTGCGCGATTGCCCACCGCTTCCAGACACGCGTGACCGCGGGAGTGGAGTCGATCAGCACGCCATCCATATCAAACAGAAGCGCGCTGCAGATAATTTGGGTCATGCACCACGATAACAAAGAGTCAAAGCAGCCTGCGGCTACTCAGGTTCCTGGGTAAGCTCCGGATTTGGCGCCGGTCCTGTTTCTAGTTCCTGGTGTCGTTTCTCGCGGGCGGCATTCGACATTTCCGTAAACTTCTGCATCTCTGCCTTCGCCTCGGTGGCGCGCCCCAGGTGTTGCAGTACCTGTCCCCGCAGGTAGTGAACACTGGCGCCGTCGGGATACAGCTTGAGCGCGGCATCAATTTCGGTCAGTGCTTCCGCGTATCTGGCTTCTCGCTGATAAACCCGCGCAAGTTGGAAATGAGAACTGGCGAGTTGAGGATCGAGACGCAGCGCTTCGCGAAACATCTTTTCCGCCTCCTGATCTTGCTGCTGAAGGTAATAAACCTGTCCCAATTGATCATAGGTGTAGCTGACATCGGGTTCGATGGCGATGTCCTTCAGAAACTCCGCTTTGGCCCGTTCCAGGTCCTGCTTCTTCAGGTAAGCGATTCCGAGATTGAAGTGGACAAAGGGAAGCTTGGGGTCGCCCTTGACCGCGAGCTCCAGTTCCTTGATAGCTTCGTCGTATTCTTCGCGGTTGAGGCGGGCTTTGCCCATCAGGAGATGAAATTCGGGGGAGTTTTGGCCGATCTCGACCAGATTAGTCAACGCTCGTTCTTCCAGGTCGGCGCGCCCTGACTTGTTGGCCGCGATGCCCAGCACGTAGAGATAATTCAACTGGCCGGAAGCCTGGGACCACAGCGGCTCCAGCGCGGTTACAGCTTCGCCATAGCGCTCCACAAGGAAGTAGCACAACCCCAGCAAATAGCGCGCCTGGAAGGAATCCGGCGCATCGTGCACCACCGACTCAAAGGGTGGAATTGCGTCTCGAAAATCGTTCTGGCGATAGTAAACCAGCCCGATATTAAGCCGTATTCCTGCGACCTTTGGCGCCAGGCGCTCGGCCTTCCGCAACATCTCCAATGCATGCGGCCACTGTTTGCGCCTCATGTAAATCACTCCCAGATTCGCATACGCGCCCGCAACTTGCGGATCGATGGCCAGCACTGCACGGAACGCACGTTCAGACTCATTCAGGTCTCCAGCCTTCAGTGCTGCTTCGCCTTGCTGAAAAAGCTGTTGAGGATCGGCCTTCTGAGGAGATGCAGTCAGGGCTTGCGATCGAACAAGAAAAAGCAGGGAGATGAACAACAATCGCATGGTCGAGCTTGACACTGGTTTCACTCTCTGCTGTAGTGTCCGCCAGTGGCAGCTTGAATTCAAGCGCGATACTGAGAACCGGGAACTGATAACCGACATCTGAGTTTGCAAAACACATCCTGCACCCACCGGACGAGCGTACGGCCTGAAAATGAAATCCGCAATGATCACAATCCGCGATGTAGCCAAGGAAAGTGGTTTCTCGTCGACCACTGTCTCTATCGTTCTAAACAACGCTCCGCTCGCGCGGTACATTCCGGCGGTTACCAAGAAGCGAATCGAACGGGCCGCCAAGAAGCTAGGCTACCGCCCAAACCTGTTTGCCCGCTCGCTTCGCAGCAAGCGCAGCCATACGGTTGGAGTCATGGTTTTCGACATGACCGATCCCTATTGCACGCTGGTGCTGCGTGGCATTGAGAATACTCTGTACCAGTCCTCCTACCTTCCGATTTTGACCGATGTTCACAACGAGCGCAGCCGTTTCGAGCGATATCTGGAGATGCTGCTGGACCGGCGGGTCGAAGCGCTTATCGTGCTGGCCAACTGGCTGTTCGTGGACGTCGACGTTCTGGCTGATCTCGAAAAGAGCAGTATTCCAACTGCCATGATCGGGCGTGAACTGCGGACTGATTCGGTCAGTTCCGTGATGGTCGATAATGAACTTGGGGCGCATGCCGCTCTGGAGCATCTCCACTCGCTAGGGCACCGCAAGATCGCTTTCATCCGCGGCCCTAAGACCCTGGCGGACAGTGCTCCGCGCTGGAAGGGGATTCGTTCCTTTGCCAAGTCCAGTGGGCTTGAGTTGGATCCCCGGTTAGTTGTCGATCTCCCGGAATCTCGCGACCCGATTTCAAGCTTTGAAGCCGGCTACAAGTTAACCGAGGACTTGCTCAGACAGAAGCGGCCGTTTACCGCATTGCTCGCATTCGACGACATGACCGCATTTGGCGCCATACGTGCTCTCGCGAAAGCGGGCCTGCGGGTTCCAGAGCACTGTTCGGTGATTGGTTTCGACGATGTCGCCGCCTCCAGTTTGTACACGCCTTCCTTGACCACGGTGCGACAGCCGATGGAAGTTATGGGAGCGATGGCGGTCAGTATTGTGGTCGACGGAATCAACGCCGTTCAGGAGAAGAGGGAGGTCTCCGCTGTCCACCGCAAAGTCGCTCCGGAACTAGCCGTGAGGGAATCAACTCGTAGCCTTTTGTGACGTCCATCCCTGTGCTAAGGTTGGCTTTTCCAGTATTTTTCCGCTTGACACGGGCTTTGAGCTAAAGCACTATTAACACGTTTTAATAAACCGTTTTTCACGATTTACCGTGGTGCTGGATTCCGGCGCAGAGTTCAGTTGGACTGGTTCCAACTCAGGGTGGGGGAGTTGGTGAGCAGTTGCAAGGTGGGGTGTTGCGGTTCGAATGTGGGTGTTGGCTGGACTTTGGGGTAAGGTCTGGCCGCTTTTTCCATTTGAGGGAGTTAAACATGAAATCCCGTCTCCTGCGGCACTGTATTGTTGCGTTCGCGTTCTGCCTTCCCGCGCTTCTCCACGCGCAGGATACCGCCTCGGTCACCGGCACCGTGACCGATCCCACCGGAGCGGCGATTCCGGGCGCGCAAGTAACTGCGACCAATGTGCAGCATGGGATTACCCGTAGTGCCACCAGCAATGGCACAGGCGACTTTCTGTTCGCCGCACTGCCGATTGGCTCCTATGATCTAGCAGTCGCCGCTCCCGGCTTCAAGAAATTTCTGGCCAGGGGCATCATCTTGAACGTGGCCGAGAAGGCTCGTGTCGATGTTGCCATGCAGGTCGGCGGGACCAATACCGAAGTGACGGTTGAGGGCGCAAGTGTTGCGCAGGTCGAAACCCAGTCCTCCGACCTTTCAGGTACGGTTACCGGCAAAGAAGTGAGCCAACTTGAACTGAACGGCCGTAATTTCACCCAACTCGCCACTCTCGTCCCCGGAGTGAGCAACCAGTCGGGTCAGGACGATGCTGGAGTCGGCGTGGGCGGCAACGTTTCCTTCAGCATGAACGGCGGCCGTACCGAATACAATAACTGGGAACTGGACAGCGGCGACAACATGGACAACGGCAGCAACACCACGCTGAATGTCTATCCCAGTCTCGATGCCATCGCCGAGTTCAAAGTGCTCACTTCCAACTACGGTGCACAGTATGGCCGCAACGGCTCAGGCACGGTGGAAGTAGAAACCAAGTCAGGCACAAACCAGTTTCATGGAGACGCGTACGAGTTTGTGCGCAATGACATCTTCAACGCGACCACCTTTCCCCAGACCACGGTCCCGCCGTACAAGAAGAACGATTTTGGCTACACCATCGGCGGACCGGTCTTTATCCCCGGCCTGTACAACAAAGACAGGCAGAAGACATTCTTCTTCTGGTCACAGGAATGGCGGAAGGAGCGCGTCCCGGCAAATCTGGGCACAGTGATTGTTCCCTCCCTGGCAGAGCGCCAAGGCAATTTCAATGATCTTTGTCCCGGGGTCGACTGTCCGCAGATGAGTCCCGGCACACCCTTCCCTGGGAACATGGTCCCGATCGACTCAGTTAACGCTCCGGCGCTCATTGCCCAGATTCCAGAGCCTACGCAAGGGATCGATACCTGGAACGCTTCGCCGACCTTGCCCACCACCTGGCGCGAGGAACTGTTCCGCGTGGATCACAACTTCACTGACAAGATCCGCGGGACATTTCGCTACATCCACGATTCCTGGAACCAGCTCTATCCCACTCCGCTCTGGAGCAATGGAACCAGTTTCCCAACCATTCAGACGAACTTTAGCGGTCCGGGGGTCAGCATGGTTGCCCGCTTAACCGCGACCGCATCGCCGACCTTATTGAACGAGTTTGTCTTCAGCTACACCACCGACCACATTACTCTGATCCCGGTCGGAGCCTGGAAGCGGCCGAGCACTATGACGTTTGGCCTGTTCCCCGGCGTCGACCAGGGCAAAGTGCCAGGGATCAGCTTGGGTGGTGGCGGCATATACAATTTCCAGGAAGACGTGGGCTATCTCCCGAATGGTCCCTACAATTCGAATCCCACTTACACCTACCGGGACAACGTCACCAAGATCGTCGGAAAGCACAACCTGCAGTTCGGCGCCTACTTCGTGGCTGCCCAGAAAAACGAGTTGGCTCAGCCCGGCGTCGCCACCAATGGCGTACTGACGTTCGATACCAGCAACACGACAGTCAGCACGGGTAATGCTTTTGCGGATTTGTTGACGGGGAGGGTTGCATCCTTCGCGCAGACCAGCGCGCAGCCAAAGTTTTACAACCGCTACAAGATTCTGGAACCATATTTTCAGGATGACTGGCATGCGACCAATCGCCTGACCCTGAACCTGGGCTTGCGGGTCAGTCTGTTTGGGACGTATCGGGAGCGCTACCATTCGGAATACAATTTCGATACCAGTCGCTACGTTGCAGGCGCCAGCAGTGTAGATCCCAATACCGGCTTCGTGATCGGAAATGCGTTCAACGGCATTGTCCAATGTGGAGTCACGCCTGGAGTACCCGACAGTTGCATGAAGGGACACCTGTTTAATCCGGCGCCGCGCATTGGTTTTGCGTGGGATCCCAAGGGCGACGGCAAGACCGCCATCCGCGGCGGCTACGGAATTTTCTTTGAACACACCAACGGCAACGAAGCCAATGCGGAGTCGCTCGAACCCAACGTCAGCCCGGCAGTGCAAACCATTTCTGTTTTCAATGTGGTTGGCTACAACAATATTGTTCCGCAGCCTGCGGGTCAGAGCAGTCCTCTGTCAGTGATTTCGATCCCCAACAAGGCTGTCTGGCCCTACGTGCAGCAATGGCATCTGGACGTTCAGCGCGAAGTTGTAAGGAATACGGTGGCTACCCTCTCCTATGTGGGCAGCAAAGGCACGCATCTGACACGCTTTTTCGACGCCAACCAGATTGCACCGACGCCTTTGAGCCAGAACCCCTACAAGGTGGGAGAGCCGATCGGCCCGAACGATTGCACCTCGCTGACGACGCCGAGCGGCGTCCCGGTCACCGGGCAAGCCCTCGTCAACTTGAATATTGCCTGTGGCAATGTCAGCTTCCCCGATTTGTACCGTACACAATTCCCCGGCATCAGTTCGGTGAGTGCCATCCGGGCACAGGCTTCTTCGATCTATCACGCACTCGAAGCTTCAGTGCGGCACAACGTGGGAGGACTGCAGCTCAGCTTGGCCTATACCTACAGCCACTCCATCGACGACTCTTCCTCGGCTCGGGATCCGGTGATTCTGAACTCCTTCGACTTTGGCAGGGCGCGCGCCAGTTCTAACTTCGATCAACGCCATTTGTTCAACTTGGGCTACGTGTACGATCTTCCGTTCTTCAGGAGCCCAGGCCTAACCCATACTTTCTTGGGAGGCTGGCAATGGTCAGGTATTACCACGATCGAGACTGGCACACCCTTTAGCGTGGCGAATGGAGTGATCGGCGACAACGCGGGCGTGGGTAATGGTGTCAGCGTGAATTCGGCCCAGTCCTACGCCGATCTGGTGGGCAACCCGAAAGCCAACATACCCAATTTTGCCTTCCCTGGCTTTGGGCCTTTGTTCTATAACCCCTCAGCCTTTGCCGCTCCGCGGGGGCTGACTTTCGGCGATACTCCGCGAAACTTTCTTACCAACCCACGTCGAACCAATTTCGATATGGCCCTGTTCAAGCACTTCGCCATCAAGGAAAGCATGAGTTTCGAGTTCCGGGCGGAAGCTTTCAACGTGTTTAATCACATCGAATACGCATGGCTGGGTGGGGATCTCGGCTCCGGCGCCTCAAACAGTCCGTTCTCCAGCACCAACAACACGCTAACCTGTTATGGAGTAAACAACTCAGCGGGAGATCCCGCGTGCACGTCTGCCAACGCTTACTTGCGTCCCGCAGTAGCGCACAACGGCCGCATCCTGCAGTTGGGAGCAAAGTTTATTTTTTGAGCCAGGTGATCCCAGATCCCCACCCCGATCTCGCAGGAGGTCGGGGCTTTTCTTGCTGCAAGAACGTTCGCTTCACCCGACCTGCGCGTGCTGGCGGGATGAACTTACGGCTGCAAACGCCTGCTCCAGGTCGGCGATCAAGTCATCCGCATTTTCGATTCCTACCGACACACGGATCAGGCGGTCGCTGACCCCCATCTTTTCCCGCTGCTCCTCGGAAATCATCGCGTGCGAGCTGTAGCGGGGAAGCGTGACCAGAGAATCGACCCCACCCAGGCTCACCGCGAGCGTGAACAGCCGCAACGATTCAACCAGCCGCCGGGCATCTTCCGCTGAGCCGTCCAACTCGAAGCTCAACATGCCGCCGCCGCCGCGCATCTGCGTCTTCGCCAGTTCGTACTGAGGGTGTGCTTCGAGGAAAGGGTAATGAACCTGTCGAACGCTCGCATGCCCGGACAAGAACCTCGCAATCCGCAGTGCGCTTTCATTTTGTCGCTGTACCCGAACCGCCAGCGTCTTAATGCCACGCAGCAAAAGCCATGCAGCATGCGGATCCATCGTGACGCCCAGGGTTGTGCGGGTCTCGTGAATTTTCTGAATCAGATCATTGCGGCCAGCTGCCACGCCACAAATCAGGTCAGAGTGGCCTCCGAAATACTTTGTCCCGGAGTGAATGACCAGATCGATTCCAAACTCCACCGGACGCTGGTTGATGGGCGTGGCAAAGGTGCTGTCAATCATCGTGATCAGATTGTGCTGCTTTGCCAAATTGGCGGCCTTGCGAAGGTCGATGATCTTGAGTGTTGGATTGGTGGGAGACTCCAGATACAGTAACCGGGTGGACGGCCGGATCGCTCGGGCGTACTCGTCGTAGTCCGTGCTATCGACAAATGTGGCCTCGACACCCAGTTTGGGCAGCCATGCGCTGAGCAACTTGGTCGCCCCGCCATAAATATCGCGCTGCGCGACGATGTGGTCGCCGCTTTTCACCAGGGCCATAATCGCAGTGCTGACGGCTCCCATGCCCGAAGCGAACAGCAAGGCTCCATCGGTTCCCTCCAGTTCTGTAATTGCGCCCTCGGCAACCGTCACGGTGGGATTGCCGTAGCGAGTGTAAAACTGGTCGGTAGTTGTGCATGCAATTGCGGCGGCAATGTCGGCGGCTTCAAAGGTCGAGGTCTGATAGATGGGCGTTGCCAGGGGACCGTTCTTTCTGCTGAGATCCGTGCCTCCGCGAACCGCTTCAGTTTCCGGGCGGTATTGGTGTGGCTTCATCGTGCCTCCGTCATTCAGGACGCCGCCGAATCTCCAATCGGCGGTAACCCAGTAAGACTAGCTGCCGGAGTGAAAGTGAGCAAGGGTACGGGGCAGATCTGCCTTAACCAATACAGTCGAGTCACCCTTTATAATTCCAACAGCATGGATACAGGTCTCACGGGTCGGGTTGCGATCGTGGCCGCATCGAGTCAGGGAATTGGACGCGCCACCGCCGAGGCCATGGCTGCCGAGGGATGCCACATCGCCATGTGTGCCCGGAATGCTTCCGCGCTGGAAGCGGCTGCGGAGCGCATCCGGAAACAATATCGTGTGCCAGTGTTTACCCAGGCTCTGGACGTTACGGATGCCGCCGCTGTGCACGATTTTGTCGATGCAGTGGTGCTGAAGTTCGGTGGCGTGGATATTTGTGTCACCAATGCTGGAGGCCCTCCGGCTAAAGGCTTTCTTGCCGCCAGCCTCGAAGAATGGCAAAAGGCTGTCGATCTCAATTTTTTCAGCACGCTTTACTTCTGCCGTGAAGTGATTCCTCATATGCAGCGCAAGCATTGGGGACGGATCATCACGATTACTTCCATCACCACCAAGCAACCGGTGGCGGATCTCGTGCTTTCCAATGCCGTCCGCGCCGCGGTGGTCGGGCTGGTAAAAAGCCTGGCGAACGAATTCGGCAAAGACGGCATACTGGTAAACAATGTCGGGCCTGGCTACACTGCGACGGACAGGCTGAGAGAATTGGCCAAGGCCCGGTCAGCCGCTTCGGGCAAGAGTGAAAAAGAAATCTCAGAAGGATGGAGCGCGGATGCACCCCTGAAGCGTCTTGGAGAGCCTCGTGAGGTCGCGGATGCGATCGTATGGCTGGCTTCAGAGCGCGCTTCGTATGTGACCGGGCAAACCGTCCTCGTGGATGGCGGCCTCTACAAAGGGTTATGACTGCTGGACGTCCACATTCACGACAGCAATTCTGAAAAGGAAACCATGCAACCGTTAGCTTCTCGAATGGCAGTGATGACCGGCGAGGGAGCGCTGTCAGTGTTCGCTCGCGCCAGGGAACTGGAGCGGGAAGGCCGTTCCATTATTCATCTCGAACTGGGCGAGCCTGATTTCCATCCTTCCACATTGGTAAATGACGCGCTCAAGCAAGCTTTGGATGAAGGCAAGGACCGCTATTGCGCGGTGGCTGGCGTCAGCGCACTGCGAGAGGAGATTGCTGCCTATCTTCACCGCACCCGTAATGTGAAAGTCTCTCCGGACAATGTCGTGATCGCGCCGGGCTGCAAGATCGCACTGTTCCTGGCGATGATGGCCCTTATCGATCCCGGCGATGAGGTCTTATACCCGGACCCGGGGTTTCCCGGATACTCGTCTATCGCCCTGGGGCTGAGCGGAGTTGCTGTGCCTTTTGAACTTTCCGAGCGCAACCAGTTTCAGCCGGACATTGACGAGATCGCAGCCAGGATCACACCACGCAGCAAGATTCTGATCACGAACTCTCCGGGTAATCCAACCGGAACGGTTTACACCGACGACGTGCAGCGGCGACTGGCGGAACTTGCCGTGAAGCATGATCTGCTGGTGCTCTCGGACGAAATCTATGCCCGCGTCAATTACAGCGGACAATATGTTTCGCTCATGAGCTATCCCGGAATGGAGGAGCGGACCCTGATCCTCGACGGCTTCTCCAAGAGTTTTGCTATGACTGGATGGCGGCTGGGGTATACGGTTGCTCCGCCCCGCATTGTTCCGGCGTTGAACATGCTGGCGGTGAACAGTTACACCTGTGTCGCGGAATTTACTCAGTACGCGGCCATAGAGGCGCTCAAGGATCGAGAAGGCGCAACTCCTCGTATGATCCGTGAATTTGCCACGCGCCGCGAGCAGTTTATTCGTGACTTGAGCCGCATTCCCGGATTCCGTTGCTTGCCGCCCGACGGCGCTTTCTATGCCTGGGTGAATATTTCAGAGACCGGAATGAGTGCAGAGGAACTCTGCCGCATCATGCTCGAAGATGCCGGCGTCGCGGCCATCCCCGGTGCGGCCTTCGGGGCTGCAGGGGCTCACTTCATCCGCTTTTCGTTTGCGGCGGCGACCACCGCTTTGCAGGAGGCCGCACAACGGATCATGCGAGTGTCCAGCAGTTGGCAAGCCACCGGCGCAGTGCGGTAGCGAGGGTTCCAGCAGGATATTCAATGAGAATCAATACAGTGAAGGACTTCATGGGGCGACGGGTTCGGGTGCGGCTTCTGGGGCTGTCAATGTGTGGGCTGGCAGCAGTCGCCATGGGTCAGGCGCGTCCGCTGCCCTCGCCGGACGTGCAGCAGATCTATCAGCGTTTGCTACCTCAGATCGAGAAAATCCCGATCTTCGATCACCACGCACATCCCGCATTTGCGGACGATCCTGATGTCGATGCCATGGCCGCGCCACCGGGAAGCGCTGCGCTCCGGCAACGCGACACCAACCCCGAACTGGTGGCCGCAGCAAAGGCTCTTTTCGGCTATCCCTATGACGATCTTTCGCCCGAGCATGCCAAATGGTTGATCCAAAAGAAGGCCGAACTCAGGCAGCAGCGTGGAACCGCATATTTTTCCGACATCCTCGACAAACTGAATATTGAGCAGGGAGTCGCGAATCGCGCCATGATGGCCGAGTACCTCGATCCCAAGAGATTTGTCTGGGTATTCTTCGCGGATGCCTTCATGTGGCCGTTCGACAATCAGCAGCAACGCTCGCGTAATACTGATCAGCAGGTTTACATTCCCTTGCAGGAGAAGATGCTGCATCGCTGGATGCAACAGGAGGGCATGAACAAACTGCCTTCTGATTTCGCGCAGTACTTGAAATTTGTGAGCCGCACTCTCGAAGACAATCAGAAGCAGGGCGGCATTGCCATTAAGTTTGAAGTGGCGTATTTCCGTACAACCAGGTTTAGTGATCCCAAAATTGACGAAGTCGAGCACATCTACAAGCTGTACGTGGACGGCGGGGTTCCCAGCGAGGCTGAGTACCATACCTTTCAGGACTACGTGTTCCGGTATTTGATCCGGGAGAGCGGACGCCTCCAGCTTCCGGTTCACATCCACTCAGCCGTCGGCATCGGCGATTATTTCAATCTCTCTGAAAGCAATATCATGAACCTGGAGAACATTCTGCGTGATCCGCGCTATTCGAATGTCACCTTCGTCATGATCCATGGCGGATACCCATATGACCGCCAGGCCATCTGGCTGACATCAGCCAGGAATGTGTATCTGGATTCATCGGAGACGGAGATTCTGCTGTATCCTTCGGAGTTCAAGAATACGCTCAAGCAGTGGCTGGAGACTTTTCCTGAAAAGATCACATTCGGAACCGACGCCTTTCCGTATAACGAAATTTTGGGCTGTGAGGAAAGCTACTGGCTGGGAGTGCAGTCTTCGCGCACCGCGCTGGCCGCGGCCCTGGCTGAGATGATATCGATGGGCGAAGTCACCGAGTCGCAGGCGCTGCAAATGGCCCACGGTTATCTGCATGACAATGCGGTTGGAATCTACCAGGGAAAGGTGCATTGATGGCGAAGGCTCTAAAGGCAAAGCACGCGACCAGGAAGAAGACGACGGTTCGAAAGCCGGTGAAAAGGACCGGCGTAAAGGCCGAATTGCGGCACGTTCGGTGGAGTTCCATCGAACTTGAAGACCTGAATCCGTTGCTGCAACGGCATTTTGTGGTGGGGCAGAACGTTATGCTGGCACGCGTCCTGCTGAAGAAAGGCTGTATCGTGCCCGAGCACAGCCATCATAATGAGCAGATAACCTATATCCTGGAAGGCGCGCTGAAATTCTGGATCGACGGCAAAGTGCTGGTGGTGAATGCGGGCGAGGTGCTGACCATTCCCCCGCATATGCCGCACAAGGCGGAAGCGCTCGAATACACCGTGGACCTGGACGTATTCAATCCACCGCGCGCCGACTGGATTAACAAGACGGACAAGTATCTGCGTGGCTCGAAGTAGTTTGCGGATCCTCCACTGACTTTAAATCCTGATGACCGACCACACCTCACTTCAATCGGATCCAGCCCACCTCTCGCAGTTGCGCTGCTTTGGCTGCGGCAGCACGCATGAAAAAGCCGGACAGAATTTTCGCTGTCCGGATTGCGGCGATTTGCTCGAGATCGTGTATCCCGGCTGGAACCCAATGGGCTTTGCCGCAGAGACTCTTCGAGCGCTCTGGCGCGAACGCCGCACTTCGATGCTTCCACTCGACCAAAGCGGGGTCTGGCGATTCCGGGAGATGCTGCCAAGCTTCGGCGATGGGCGGCAGATCATCACGCTTCGCGAAGGAAGCACGCCTCTGTATGAAATGCCTGGCTGCGCCCACATTGCGGGTCTGCAGCAGCTTTATGCCAAGCACCAGGGCATGAATCCCACGGGGTCTTTCAAGGACACCGGAATGACTGTGGCGGCATCGGTCGCTCGGCGCGAGGGATTCCGATGGGTGGCTTGCGCTTCGACTGGCAATACTTCGGCTTCGATGGCGGCTTATGCGGCGCGAGGTGGAATGCGCAGCCTGGTTTTGATCCCCGAAGGCAAAGTATCCTGGGGCAAGCTTTCTCAGGCGTTGGATTATGGCGCCGTGACCTGCCAGTTGAAAACCGACTTCGATGGCTGCATGCGCGTGCTGGACGAAGTGGTGCGGCGAATGCCGGTCTACCTTCTAAACTCCGTCAATCCGTTTCGCCTTGAAGGTCAGAAAACCGCGGCCATTGAACTGCTGGAACAATTTGATTGGCAAGTTCCCGATCACGTTATTGTTCCGGGCGGGAACCTGGGAAATTCCTCGGCGTTGGGAAAGGCGTTCCTTGAGATGAAGCAGCTAGGCCTCATCCCGGCGCTTCCAAAGCTCTCCATTATTCAGGCGGCGGGAGCGAACCCCCTGGTTCGCACCGTGCACGAAAACGGTGGCAAGACGTTGATCTCGGTTCAGGCCGAAACCGCGGCCAGCGCAATTCGCATCGGAAGTCCGGCATCGTGGAAAAAGGCCGTCAGAGTGCTGCAGGCCACTGGAGGAGCCGTCGAACAGGTCAGCGAAGTTGAAATCGCTTCCGCCAAGGCGGAGATCGGGGCGGACGGCATTGGTTGTGAGCCGGCTTCGGCGGTAACGCTCGCTGGACTCAAGAAGTTGGTGAAGCAGGGTTTCGTCAAGCCGGGAGAAACCGTGGTGTTGATCTTGACCGGGCACCTGCTCAAGGATCCCGAGTTCACCTTGAAGTTTCATCGCGGTGATTTGTTTTCTGGAACTGAGAGCGAAAAAGAAGCTGAGGTTCTGACCTCTCAGCAACGCGCTCCGATCGTTCTAGACGCCACCGTGGAGGCTGTCATTCGAACCCTGAAACAAGCTGACGTCCGACTGGAGCAGTAGCAGCCCAGACGTAGCCAGCTACGTCTCTGAAAAGGTGCTTCTTATCGCATGACTGATCACGTGGGTAAAAGCCGGGTTAAGGGGAGATCTCTGGAACTTGTTCTCCCCGCGACGACCGCGAATCTCGGCCCAGCCTTCGATGCTGCCGCGCTGGCTTTCTCGATGTTTCTGAAGGTTCGAGCCAAGTCTGCAGACGAATTCTCGGTGACGGCACGCGGCCGCGATTCCGAACTCTGCGGCCGCATCGAGAACCACCTGATCGTCACAACCTATCGTGAAGTGTTGCAGACCGCGAAAAAAGAGGTCCAACCCCTCGCCCTCCACATTGAGAATCAGATCCCGATTGGCAAAGGGTGTGGATCTTCGGCGGCCGCGCGGTTGGCCGGAATTGCCCTGGCGGTACACTTCGGCCGATTACGCTGGAACGATAGCCAGATCGTCTACGAAGCGGCCCGCCGCGAACACCACCCCGACAACTCGGCGGCCTGTTGGATGGGTGGTCTGGCGATCGCCCGAATCTCCTCGCGTGGCGAAATGCAAATGGCACATGTCAGGCCCAAAGGGAAGTGGCCCTTGTTGCTGGCGGTCCCCACTCAGAGCCTCTCGACGGAAGCCGCACGCCGGGTTTTGCCGGATCACTATTCCCGTGCTGACGCGGTAGCCAATATCCAGAATTCCATGTTGCTGCTCACCGCGTTTCTTAAGGGCCGTAAAGATCTGCTTCCCTTGGCGCTGGAGGACCGCATCCATCAGCCCTACCGCGCGGCCCTGTGCCCACTGCTTCCGCCTTTACAGGAACTGACCGGAACCCACGGAATATTGGGCAGCGCTTTGAGCGGGGCCGGACCGTCCGTGCTTGTCTTTCTGGATCCGAAATCGAGTGTGATTCAATCGCGCATACGAGTGCGAGACCATCTCCGCACGCACGGGCTTCACCCGGAATTGATTCACACCGAGATTACTGCGCGAAGGGCTCGCCAGCGAATCCGCTGAGAGTAGGCGAGCCTATTCCGAACGTCGCCGATCCTCGTTAGCGCTGTGGCTGGTGGTGTGCGAATGAGCTGCAGTGACGATGCTGGAAAGGTGCTGTTGGAAGCTCAAGTAAGGTTCGCGAGCGAATCGTTCTGGGTAAGAACTGAGCGCTCGAACAAAGCTGTCGATCTCCAGCCGAACGTCGCGCTCCCGCGCAGCGTCTGATACATGTAAAGTGTGCGGGCCCTGTTTCCTGGTCTTCATCTACTTCTCCTGCTAGGCTCCCATTGCCTACCCCGTTAACTCGGATTGCAGACGCACGTATCTCCAATATAGAGATGCTTGCCGCCTCGCAAATCCTTTCAACAAAAGGGGGAAATCGAGCGTATGTCCCATTCTCAGACATGTAAATGGCACTTTCGTGCCATAGGGAATCCCCGGCTGGAAATATGGGAAAAGGCCGGAACAAACGTCCCGGCCTTTGAGATGAGTCGGTCTCAGGTCTAGCGGCTGGCTGGAGGCACAATGCCGTTCATTCGCAGATATTCCACCATCTGTCCGTAATGATCGAAACAATGTCCGACGATCAGGGTGGACATCGCCAGCCGGGTAACCGTGCC
Source organism: uncultured Acidobacteriota bacterium (assembly GCA_963788605.1). GTDB lineage: Bacteria > Acidobacteriota > Terriglobia > Terriglobales > Acidobacteriaceae > JABDBE01. Next base: position 34,852 of record CAWBHD010000016.1, read on the forward strand.
GTTGCCAAAAGGGCTTTTGATGGGGTTCAACATATTTCCTTCATTGATGGTGCCAACAGCCTTGTGAAAATAGGCGAACGAGTCTTTGAGAAATTTCTCAATATCCGCCTTGGTCTTCACGGAATCCGGGCCGTTTTCACCACCCAGGTCGAGCGGAGGTTTTTCTTCGAGGATGGCTGCTCCTACCATGTAGTTGACAGCCGCCACGTGCTTCACCTGCTGGGCAAAGGTTCGCACGCCTTTGAATTCGCCGTTCGATGGCGCAAACGAGTACTTATCTTCGGGCATGGCCCCGGCGGCCGGAACGAATTCATTCTCCACACCGCTCAGGCTGCGGTCCAGTACTTGAGTGACTGTATGACTGTCCGCAGGTTTGGCGTCCTGCGCGATAGCCAGACTGGTACCCGCCAGCACAAGCGCACATGCAAACAGCCACTTCATCTTCTTCATGAACAAGCCTCCTTGAAATCAATATTGAATTGTAAAGGGTGTGAACTAGTCGCGCACGACCGACGGCGCGTATTGCAGGTCCTGCGACGTCAGAGGATAGCGTCGCACACTAACCAGCCCAAGGACAAGCGCGACGGCGGAAAATAACAGCGCCGTCGGGACCCCAATCCGGCTGGCCAGACCTCCCCAGACTGCGCTGCCGATCGCCATCCCACCCTGCAGCACCAGGAGGTACAAGGACAACGCCCTCGCCCGCAGAAAAGATGGAGACATGGTCTGTGCGGCGACATTCAGACACGCCAGAATTCCAATCCACGCGGTTCCGCTGGTGAACAACACCAGTTCCAACCAGCCGAATGATTGTACCCGGCCCGCTGCAAACGTCATGGCGGCAAAAACCAGGATCGCAACCGTTACAACTCCATCTACAGAGAGTGTGCTCCGAACTCGAGGAAGCGCCGCGGCGCCGGCCAAGGCGCCCAGCCCAAATGAACCGAGCAGCAGGCCGTAGCCGGTAGCTCCATGGGGACGGGCGATGATCGGGAGCAGAGCAAGCAGGGAACTGGCCCCCAGACTGAATGCGCCGGTGCGGACCAGCACACAACGCACCATGGAAGCGTCGCGGCCGTAGCGCAAACCGGCAAGGATGGCATCGGTAACACGCCCGGTTTCGACATCTTCGAAGTGGGGACGCTTCCAGCGATAAAGAAAGAAGATGACGCCGAAAAACGAAGCCGCATTCAGTAGAAACGCCACGCCAGAGCCTGCAACAGCAATCACAATACCGCCGAGCGCCGGACCCACGGCGCGGGCTACATTGAAGCCTACTGAATTCAGCGCCACGGCGGGTGCGTGCTGTCTGGGAGAAACGATCTCGGGCGTGATAGCCTGCCACGCGGGATCGTTCATCACCGCGCCCAGGCCAAGCGCGAAGGTGAAGAAGAGCAGGATCCACGGGGTCATGTGCCCCAGCAGCGTGAAGATCCCCAGTAACGCCGAAGCCGCGACCATCCAGCCTTGCGTGATGAGCAGGAAACGCCGGCGGTCCACCATGTCAGCAAGCGCGCCTGCGGGCAGGATCACCAAAAATACGGGGAGCGTTGATGCTGCCTGCACCAGGCCGACCATGAATGGTGACATCGTGAGTTGGGTCATCAACCAGCCCGCACCCACATTCTGCATCCAGGTTCCAGTGTATGAAATAACCGCCGCCACCCAGAGTGAACGAAACAGAGGCTCACCCAATGGGGACCAAGCCGAACCGTTTGCGGTATTCCTCACACTCGATGGCATGGATGTCCTAACCGCTTCGGCCATAGTCACCGACCCATCGTCTGGTTCGCCGTCGCGAGTGTGTTTTCTACGAAGGGCCACTCGCCACGCCGCCAAGCACGCAGCAGATATATGGTCAGGCCGCTGATCAGGATCAGCATGGCATAGCGAATCTGGGTGAGTGAGTTCGTGCGCGAGATGAGTACGAACAAGAATCCGACCGACGCAGCTAACGCGGGGATAGGGTAGAGCCACATGCGGAACGGTCGCGGCAGATCGGGGCGGCGGATGCGCAACACAATCAACCCGACTGCCTGCACCAGGAACTGCAGTGTAATGCGGATAACCACGAGTCCGGCGATTACATCCGCCAGGGACAGAAAACAAAACAGCGCCGCGACCGTGGCCAGGGCGAGTAGCGAAACATACGGGAACCGGCCTTCCATATGAACGCGCGCGAATGCCTTAAAATAATTTCCGTCGAGGGCGGCCGCATACGGCACCCGCGAATATCCCAGCATCAACGAGAAGACCGAGGCAAACGCCGTCCACATCACCAGCACCGTCGCCAGATTAGCGGCCCATGAGCCGTAAATCTTTTGCATGAAGATCGACACCACATACAAGCCGTGGTTGTCTTGACTGCCCTGAATCTCCTGCCACGGCACCACGCCCAGAATGCTGATGTTCATCACCACGTATAGACATCCCACTAGAAGAATGGATAGCAGCACAGCCCGAGGAATGGTCTTTCCGGGCTCGCGCACTTCATCGCCCAAAAAAGCAACGTTGTAATAGCCCCAATAATCATAAGTTGCAACCAGCATTGCCGATCCCAGGCCCAGAAAGAAATTGTGCGACAGGGCAAACGCTCCCGGCGGAAAACTGAAAGCGCGGGAAGCATCGAAATGCGTGAGTCCAGCTACGATGATCCAGAACATGGTTCCGACAACTCCCGCCAGCAGGAGTTTCGAAATCCATCCAATGCTCGTGATCTTGCGATAGAGAAGCATCGTTGCCAGAACGACCACACCAATTGCGACGAAGGTCGCTCCCGAAACCAGCCAGTGCAATTGCAACCTTCCCAACAACGGCAGGGGAAGACTCCAATGGCGCGCGACGATTTGATTTTCCAGGCCCGGCCAGAAATAGGATGCATACCCTGCCAGACCGATAGACCCTGAAGCAATCGAGAGGGGCGCGCTGAAAGACAGTTGCCAGACAAAGAGAAACGAGATCAGGCGCCCCAGCCGATTCGGTCCGTAAATCTCGCGCAAATAACCATACGAACCGCCGGACTGCGGCATCGCCGCGCCCAGTTCCGCCCAAACCAAGCCATCGCACATTGCAAAGATCGCGCCCAGAATCCAGCCCAGCATGGCCTGGGGTCCTCCCATCGCACTGATGATCAATGGGATGGTGATGAAAGGGCCCACCCCAATCATGTCAATCATGTTGAGCGCGGTCGCGCTGCCCAACCCTACTCCTCGAATCAGGCCGGTCTGAGATGCGGGCTGCATTTGGATAAAACTGAGAACCGAGAACTAAGAACTGAGAACTGGGTTTCGAATCAGTGACCCGTGCTGGTTTCGTGCCCTGCGCTCAGCAGGTTCACATACAGTCGGATCGCCCCCGGAACCCCCGCCGGCAACTGACGAAAGAAAGCGTATCCGGTGTAGATGTAAGTTCCCTTGCCGTACTGAGCCCGCAAGAGGCCGCCCTTCTGTGGCGACTCTCCCGGATCATGGCATGCCAGCAGCGGCTTGAATTTGTCATCCCACTGATCCATGAAATACAGTCCGCGTTCCTGGACCCATCCGTCAAAGTCGTGCGCGGTGATCTGATTGGGATAGCGAAAGATGCCATCCTCGGGAGCAAGAATCTCGACTGGAGCCTGTTCGACAGAAACGCGGGCTCTACTTAGTTGCGCTGGATAGGGTGTGAATTTACCTTTGTTGAAATCAGCGACGCTGGCTTCGTACTGCCCGACGAGCGTCCCGCCCGCAGAAATATAGTCCAGCAGTTTCTGGTTGTTAGCAGCGAGATCCTTTTGGGTGTCGTAAGCACGAATCCCCAGCACAATCGTCTGATACCTGTTCAATTCGGCGGAAGCGATCTTGTCTGCTGGAATCAGGGTGACACTCATTCCGATCTGCTTCAGAACGGCGGGAATGTCGTCGCCCGCTCCCATGATGTAGCCAATAGTCAAATCCTTGGGCACTTTCACGTCGACGATGCTTACACGCTGCAGAGCAGGCTGGTAATAGTAAAAGCTGCCGAGATCCTCCCGCGTGACCAGTGTGTAACCCTCGCCGTAATTCACGGTGCCGGACTCGAGGACCGCGCGAATGTTTGCCCGCCCTTCCTTCAGGCTGGCCGGAAACGTTTTGAACTCGAACTCCTGTTTCTCTCCGCGATGATGAAATTCTACGGGCAATTGTGAGGGCTCAACCCGCCAGCCCGGCGGCACTTCCAAATGAAGTGTTCCCTTGACAACACTGGAGGCGTTACTCGAAATCCCAACTGTCACCCGGCATTCTGCATCGCCCTCGGTGCGAACGACCTGCGCTCCCGGCTCCAGCATGACGGAAAATACCGGCGCCACCACCAGAGGCGGCCTTCCCTCCACACCCTTGTCATCCACGAAAGGTACGACTACCGGGGACGTGACTTGCGTCACCGGGCCATCTGACCCTCCAACTTTGTGTCCCCCACCAAATAAAGATAAGTCCATGGACGAATGATGGGTGTGGTACTGGACAGTCACATGAAATGGAGGCGGTGGAAAGGGCAAAGTGAGGTAGTGCGCATCATCGATCGTATTGATGCTCTCGGTTTCCGGATCGTCTCGGTGCCAGTAGGGACGCGTGTAAACGCCTCCTTCAACGGCGTCCACTGGAATCTGAACCACGTAGTTAGCGTACTGGTCCTGGCCCGGCGCGACGACCAAGACAGCTTCCTCATCGATTTGCTTCGCCCATCCTGACGGAGCCTCGAGCGACACGCGGTCCACGACCAGTTTGTACTTTGAGCCATTGTGAAACTTCACCCTCACCAGGAACTTCTGGCCAGGCGAGACGACGGTGAGCGCGTCCTGCTCCTTTGGCGTACCTGATCCCATGCTCCGTGGAGGAGCGACTGTCGCTTCGACGGACACTCCCATAGCCAGGTTGATGGCAGTCTGTGCCTGCTGCTGTTTCTCGCCAAGGATTTCTAACAAGTCCTCCTTCCACGGCGAACTGAGATCGCTGCTATTCAACCGGGTGATGACCGAGTCGAGCTTATCCAGAGCGACAAACAGCGGGCCTGCGGCGTCGCCCGGCGACTTCTCGCTCCGCTGCGCGGCATCCTGAACATGAGCTGCGATGTCCGCGAGTTCCGCTCGCAGCCAAAACACTTTTCCCTCTTCCGCCCCCAATCGCGACGCCAGTCCCGGCAGGCTGTTATCAATTCCGTCAAAGAAACCTTGCTCGTGACCGTCTTGGTCGGTGGCGCGCGGCAGAACTGAATCCGTCAGTTTGTAAAATGTGTATCGGGGACCAGGGTCCACCGAATAGCCCCCCGCTCCCTGCGAGAGTTGATGGCGTAGTCCCTCCAGCGCGAACTGGATGTAGGACATGCCCAGCCGGGGGTTTACCTCACCTGTATTCAACCTGACGGTATAGTTCTCCGCCGGACAAGTTTGCGCTCCAAATCCACATACGTTTCCGACGTAGAGTTTTTTCGCCTGCCATGGCAGCAGACCTTCTTTAATCTGCTCGGGAAATCGATTCGGGTCCGCTGCTGCGCGAAACGCCTCTTGCGCAAGGATCGAGGAAGCCTGGTGGTGGCCGTGGCCGTCCCGTTCGGTGCCTGAAAAGCGGGCAACCAGTACGTCCGGCCGGAATGTACGAATCACTCGAATCATGTCTCCCAGAGCGATGTCGTGGCCCTGCCACTTCTGAAACGTCTCGTCGGCGTTCTTGGAAAAGCCGAAATCCGCAACCCGCGTGAAGCGTTGCTCGACGCCGTAATACCTGTCTGCCTGCAACAGTTCCAGCGTCCGCAAAACGCCCAGCACATCGAAAAGGTTGCTGCCTATTTTGTTTTGCCCGCCCTCGCCGCGATTCAGCGTCAGCAGCAGCGTGGTCACACCCTTGCCGCGCGACTCCAGCGTCAGCATTCCGCCATCCTCATCATCAGGATGCGCCACGGTTTGCATCAACCGCGCCGTTGTCCGCAGCCGCAACAGCGTTTCCTGCAAGCCGGCCGCGCCTACGTCTTGGGGCAGAGGATCGGTTGGACTTACTGATTTTGGCGTGCTCTGCCCCACGGCGCTGGCCAGTAGCAGAATGAAACAAAGAACCCAAGCTCGGGGACGCCGGTGAGCGCCCGGCTGAGCTCGTTTGTGCCAGACCCCACGGTCATCATTCGTCATAGATAAAGGATTGCTTTCCTCGCCGGCGGGAGCCAATATTTTACCGATGTTGCGTCGTAGTCATCGACTGATTGGGAATGAAAAAGGTAGCCGCAAAACCACCCACAATCCTACCTGATTCACTGGCCCTGCGGGTTGCGGACGTTTTCCTGACACTGGTGGGCGGCAGTCAGCACCGCATCAAATTCCTTGCTGCTACGCATCTTTGCCAGCAATGGATCCGACAGCAGTGCCGAGTACGAGCAATAGTTCTGTTCAACCGCGGCCGTCAGCATATGCAGGGCAATCGCAGGCTTCCCGCAGAAGGCCATAATCGTCCCTTCGTAATACCACGGCTCAGGATCCGGCTCTGCCAGCACGGAAGTCTCGGCGCCAGCGGTGACTTTATCCAAATCGGATGCGGGCCGCAGCCCAAGGCAGACTTCCAGCAGATCCCGGTGGTAATGCGGCGCAGCCGAGACCTTCTTCACACTCTCCCTCGCTTCGGCCAGTTTCCCTTCGCGTATCAGAATCGAGGGCATTGCGAAGGCCGCCCATTCCGAGCCGGCATCCAGATTGACGAAGTCCCTGGCGCGCTGGGTTTGACCCAGTTCCATGAACGCCCAGGCGCACGACCGGAACTGGTAGTTGCCCGGAGATAGCTCGATCGCTGTTGCGCACTCGCGAGCTGCCTCCTCTTGCATTCCGGCATAACGGAGGACGTACGCCAGAGTGAAATGGGCCTGGCCGCTCTCCGGGCGACTCTTGACCAGGGCTTGCGCCGCTGCGTAAGCCTTGGTCAGTTCGCCCCGCTCCACACGATTGGTGATCAACTGTCCCGCAGCCACGATCCGGTTGGGATCAAGCGCCAGCGCACGTTCGGAGGCCTTGTTGGAGCGCTGGAACATCTGCTCTCCGCCGTTCGAGTAGTCCGCGTCATAATAGGAGCGCACGCCGAGTTCTTCCCATGCGGGAGCATAGTTCGGATCGGTTTCGACCACATGTTCGAGAACCGCGATTGCATCCTTGTTTGGTCCGACATCATGCGGCAGCGCCAGGCTGTGCAGGTAGAGATCGTAGGCTTCCTGGCTCTTCGGACGTGTGCTGGTATCGAGAAAATTGCTGGCTGCACCCAAAATAGGCAGCAATCCCTGACGAACCTGATTGGCAAGTTGCGCCTGCAATGCGATCAAGTCATCGCTGGACGAGGTGAAATTCGTTTGCCACAACATCCGGTTGCTCTTCGTTTCCGTGGCTTCCAGAGTTACCAGAAGATGGTCTCCTTGCCGCAGGAAGTGTCCCGTCAGCACGCTGCCCACGCGCAATTCCCGCCCCACTTTTTGCGGATCGAGATCCGGACTTACGTATTTCCTTGTGACTCCCGAGGGGCGTACGTCCAGCGAACGGCTATGGGTAAGTACATTGGAGATTTCGTCGGCCAGCGCAAAGCGCAGGTAATCCACGCTGAAGTCGCCGTTCATGTTTTGCAACGGAAGCACCGCGATAGTACTGCCGCTGACGCTCGTGCTTGCGCTCCGGTGCTTGAACCACCAGGCTCCCACGGCAGCCAGAACCGCCGCTAAGAGCCCCGCCATCCCCAGCAGCAGATACTTCTGCCAGGCGCTGGAAGTCTGAAACGTGCTGGTGACCACGCGCAGCGGTATTTCCCTGGAATTGGTCTTGAGCGATCCTGATTCGGACTGCTTCCGCAAGCGCTGCAGATCGGTCTTCATCTGCGTGGCCGTGGCGTAGCGCTGGTCACGGTCTTTTTCCATCGCCTTCCCGATGATGCCCTCCAGTTGCGGGGGAATGGCGGGGTTCAGCGATCGCGGCGCCGCTGGTTTCTGATGCAGCATCGCATCCAGGGTGGTCACCACGTTCGCTCCCCGAAACGGCTTCTTCCCCGTGGCCATTTCGTAAAGCACCACGCCAAAGGAAAACAGATCGCTTCGCGGATCGAGGTCTTCGCCGCGCGCCTGCTCCGGAGACATGTAAACTGCCGTACCGGGAACGACGCCCACCGCGGTTAGCGAATCTTCATAGGGCGTGTCGTCACTGGCAGCGACGCCCTGGTCGCGTGACAGCTTGGCCAGTCCGAAGTCCAGAATCTTTACCTGACCGGTATTGGTGAGAAACAGGTTTGCCGGTTTGATGTCGCGATGAATGATGCCTTTGGCGTGAAAGGCCTCGAGCGCCTCGACCACCTGCACCCCAACGTCGAGCACTTCCTCAAAATCCAGCGGTTGCCCGTGCATGTGCTGCTTCAGGCTCTCGCCCTCGAGCCTTTCCATGACGATGAAGGGATGGCCCCCGTTGTCATCGATATCATGGATGGTGCAGACGTTCGGATGGTTGAGCCGCGATGCCGCCCGCGCCTCGCGCTCGAAGCGGTCCAGCGACTTGCGGTCGCCAATCATGTTGTCGGGAACGAACTTGAGGGCAACGTGACGGCCGAGGCGCGTATCTTCCGCCTCATAGACAACACCCATGCCTCCACCGCCGATCTTCCCCAGAATGCGATAGTGGGAGACTGTCTGGCCGACCATGGAGGCGAAACCGCCGTTCGCGGCTATGTTAGGCCGTGCGATAGCTCAGGTCAACCCCTTGGGGGGGATAGCTATAGAGGCCGGTAAAATTCCTACACCCCTTTGCTGGGACCGACGCCGGAATTGCGGGAATCGGGTCTACCGAGCGTCCGTGTCGCGCTTAACCGGGGGAGCAATTCGATTATCCATCGTAATCGAGATGTCTCCAGTGCCCTCTGTCATAGCACAGAGCAGGCGGCGTAAAATGAATTGTGTGATGAATGTGTCTTGAGCTTGATGGCAAAGGTGACTTTGCTGGGCTCGTTAGCTAGCTCGGTTGGGGGGCGTAAAGGCGTCGATGAAATCTGGGGAGTGAATTACGGCTGGTCTAGACAACGAGACTGGTGAATTCCACGAATCCGGTGGACCCACAGGAAGACGACCACCGCAGCTTCTGCTCCCTGAACGTGGTTACGAGGGAATTCTGGCAAATTCATAGTTGATCGTATGATTCCGATATGAGCACGTCCGACCGTAGGAATCGAGATCTGACCGTTCTCACTCGCCCCCGTCAAGTACGCGTTGCGTACTTGATCGACCCCGAAACTTCGTCATTCGATTTGCTGGACGCAATCGTGTCGACGTGCTCGCACGTTTGGGGCGGTCGTTTGTCACCGATTGTCCCAGTCATCAAAGGCGAAATATCGCCGGCCTACTGGAAGATCCTTCGACGCGTCGATCCTGACTGGATTTATTCGTATACTCCGGTCCCGCAACCTCTAATAGACGGATTGGCATCGGAAATCGCGCCGATCAAATTGGTGAAACACAGCGATCACTTACTGCAAGGAGAACATCCACACTACACTCCTTCGATTTCTGACGAATTAGTGCGGGTACATGGTCTCTTGCCGCTTGCCACAGAGCAACGTTGGTTTCAAACCCCTGCCTTAGTCACGTATAGCGGAAAAGGCACTCCTGATCTGTTGATCAGGAGAAATTTTGGTCTTCTTAGCAACAACATCCTCTCTGAGCAGATCGCGAAAGAAATCCAGCAGCTTGAGTTCGATGATTCCGTCGATTTTCCAGGATTCTTGGAGTTGGTTTCAGGACACGGGGGTGGTTTGCTTTTTCCTTACGCAGCAACATGCGCGAAAGCAATTTGTGATACTAGCACCGATACCCACCGTTCGACGTATACCCTCTTCGTTGGAGAAAAAGTATCAGACTGGCTAGCATTCTGGAACCATATCTTCACGATGGTTCGCGGGACGAGAGACACTTGGAAAGCTCTGTGCCTTCCAGCTCGCGCATTGTCCGACTCACGAACGATTGAAGCATTAACAAAGTTTCTACGCAGATTCGCGTACCGCAACGGGCAGAACCCACCATATGTGAATTGGATTTCGTCGGCTCTCTCGGAGAGCGAAATCCGTTCATTAGCATCCCCCTTCATGTCTCGAAAGGTAGATGCGATCTTTCAATTCTTAACTGAAAAAGAATGGTCTATTCCTGATTTAGCTACGCAAGAGAAATACGGGTTCGGTTTTGGCGGCGGAGGTTTCGAACAGTCGGATGTTTTAGGCACGACAGCCCATCAAATCCCCCCCACTGGTGGTCTTGTCGATTTACCAAGCCTTCCGTTTCAGATTGGAAATGATGATCGCTGGATGCGAGACGTTCACATCGAATACCAAGCTGACCAACCCTATTACGGCAATGAGGAGTTGGTGTACCAGCTTCCTCGAAAGAACCTAATCGCGACGGCCTTTTGCGGTTTGCCGGTACGTGTGGACGCGCAGGGGGGACTCTCTGTTGAGATGCGCCCGAAGGTGCCCTTGGTCCTCACCATTCCAGAAGACCGAAACCTCATCCTATCTGCTATCGGTTGCGGCCGGCGCGTTCGTTACACCGGTGATCTTGGGTGGAAGGAGCAGTCACCAGTTTTCGAAGGTCACGGCCTGTCCGATAAAGCACGTTACTGCAGAGGTGTGCTCAATCTGTTTGGTGGCTTGCAATCGGCTCACCAAATGTTCGAAAGTCGTTTCTGGAGACGAAATATTTATAGACTCGCCAACGTGCGGGAGAAAACGGCCGGAGATACCGATTCTCCTCTGTTCCGTAGACTTTCAAAGCGTCCTCAGCTGTGGGCCATCAACCCAGACGTAAATCTGGACGATGAACTACATCGGCTAGAAACACAGATTGTGAAGCTCGCACGGTCGCTGCGTTCAAGTGAGGCTGAGATTACTTATCGTTTTCTTATTGAAGATTTTGGAAAAGAACGCGCGGAATCGGTTGCGAAGAATCCCCACCTCGCACCGACGACCGAGGATGAAGCCAAGCATTCCGCTGCAGAGGCCGAAGGACGGCTGAAGTACATGCTGCAGGGATTGGTCGACTCCAAGATTTTTCAGCAAGGTATTGTCGCACGTTGTCAACAGTGCGGCTCACGCATTTGGCGAGAACTCGGCTTGATCAAACAGCAGTTTGAATGCCTTGGATGCGGTTCAAATGTGCGCTCACCGGTTGAACCGACGTGGTATTACCGTCTGAATTCGCTAGTCAGTAAGGCGGTTTCAGAGCATGGAACCGTTGCGCTGATCAACGCACTGGCCGAAGCGCGGGAGAAAGCGCGAAATAGTTTCATTTTCAGCCCTGGCTTTGTTTTCTATGCTCACTATGATGATAAGGACCCTGTTTCAGAGGTTGATGCAATCTGTTTGGTAGACGGGAAATTGTGGATAGGCGAGGTCAAATCGAATGCTCGCGAATTTTCTTTAGCGGTAATGTCGAAATTGGTTGCGGATGCCAAGAAGCTTGGTGCGGATAAGGCCTTCGTATTTGCACAGGAAGGCAATCAAGATGCGCTTCGCCAACATTGCGAAACGTTATCCGCTACAGCCGATCTTGACAGAATCCACCTCTATCCCGGTGGCTTTGGCGCGCAACCCACGTACCACGTCTGATGGCGCGTAAAACGGACACACGGAGGTTTATCAGTCACTCGATGCATCAGAAGGTGGGATGGGTCGAGGAAGTTAGGATGGTGCGAATCGGTTTCTTACCCTTCTTGGTGCTATTTCGACGAGTTGTCTCATTAATGAATCTAATTACTTTTACGAGGGTGATTCGCTTCACCGGCGCGCCGCGACTGATCAACATTGCGGTTTTGCTATCAACCCTTGTACCGCGAGCCACTTTTCTGATCCCTATTTCGATAATTTGCCTTTTGACTTCCTGATCGGCAACTGCCCGACCGTCGCCGTATTCCGCGCACCGGAAATCCACCATGCTCGGATCGTCACCCTGTTCCCAGCGGCGAGATGTCTCTTTGCCAACATAACGGTGACGATTGGCAACAATATGACTTCGACCGAGTAATCCACGGGTAAGGCTGTCACAGGGATTCCCGTCCCGACCCAGGAACTTCGCCTCCGGGTGCTCTCGATAGGCACCCAGGATATTTCCGTAGCACTTAACCTCGACTTTCTTTGTCCATCCCTTCGGATCTAACAGACAGATGGAGTGCCGCTTCCCACTATGAGTATCTATTGCTTGTGTTTTTAACCACGCGTTCCGGTGTTTGGAAAACGGCATAATGAGACTGAAGTTTGATGAATCCTTTCCGGCAGGGTACAAACTTGGAAACAACAGTGGCACGTGAACAAAATTGAAGGGTCTGGTAAATCCTTTCAGCTTTCCGAGCACTGACGGAGTGCTTACTGTCATGCGCATCATTGCTGGAATCAAACACCAATCAGGCTTGGGACGGGGCGTCGCTACTTCGCATTCCAGCACCCAATGCCAAGCCTCGAATAACCAATCACTTTCTGGATCATCATGATTGGTGTCTTTCGGGGGATAAAGGTATCCGAGTCCGTGGGCCTTTGCGTCCACAATAACTATGTTGCCGTAAGCATCGTACCGATACAGAACGTAGCGTTTGGCGCTGATCGCGTACCCGAAGAGTTCGGCGGGTGGCCCACCTTTGCGGGTTTTGCAAAGGTGGGGGCCATGCAGCCGTCCGGCTTTCATGATTGCTGCCTGTCAGTGATTGATGCGCACTCCGCCCTGCGCTCCACAGCATAGCTCCGATAGTGCTTCGATAATAACTTTGACTACGGGGAGGAGCACTCTGGGATCGACGAGCTCGCCCCCACCTTTGCAAAAAACGCAAAGGTGGGCCACCTGTGATCTTTCAAGAGGTTGTCCATTCGATTGGAACCGGAGAAGCTGATTGTGACGAGCAATCTAGTTTCCGAGGACAGACCGAATGGACATCCACAAGAATGCCCGACTCACTCCGCATAGTCGAGAGGCGTTGGTCGAAACCGTCATTGGCGGCGTGGCCGTCAGCCGTGCCGCAACCAGTTTTCACGTGACTCCGAAGACCGCAGCGAAGTGGCACGGGGCGCAAGTTCGCCGGCAAGGAGCGGGCACCCACAGTTCGGCAGGGCCAGCATCAGCCCGGTTCGGGCGTATGTCCGCCTCCACCCGCCACAGGGTTGGAATCTCATCCCAAGGTCGTAACAAATCAGCTTCTTAGGGCGTATCTGCAAAAGATTGCTGACCCTTATCGCAGTCTCCCCCAAAATTGTTTTGGAATTGCGCTCCCATCGGCGAGCCAAGTGGTGTAAACTGGCCGCCGTTCTTTGCAGTGGGAAAGGTAACTCTGAGTGCTCCCCTTACCGCTTTCGCCCAAGGGAAAGCGGCGTCCAGCAGGCGCACCCATGAACGGTGACACTCGGTTACACGACTGCCATACAAACTTAAGGAGTAAGTGAAAAATGAGAGTTTCCCTAGCAACTTCCCTGTTCGCCGGAATCGCATTGTCTCTGGGCGCTTCTGTTTCCCTGTGTTCCGCTCAGGTGGATGGATCAAAGATCTATCCATCCACGATCAACGGGCATCGAGTCATTGTTCCGGACTCCAGCATTCCGCGGCCGGGCCGGGTCCACACCAACTACTTCATTGTTGATTCCGGTGCCCGCAACAACGATGCGCCTCCGCCGGATGCGGAGACCCCCGCGTCGCTAGCCTGTGTATACCAACTGGTGGATGGGATAAAGGGCTGCCCAATCGCCACCAGTAAGAATGTGCCCACCGGCGGCGTGGGCGCGATTGCCATCGTGGATGCCGGCGACTACCCATCCGCAAAAGAGGACTTGCATATTTTTTCGAGCCAGTTTGGTCTCCCCGACGGAGACTTCCAAGTTGTCTACGCCGACGGCCACAAGCCTCCGGTCTATTCAGGTTGGGAGGTCGAAGAAGCTCTGGACATCGAGTGGTCCCACGCGATGGCGCCTAACGCCAAACTGTTCCTGGTCGAGTCCAAGCTGTGCACGTCCAACAAGTGCAACACCGATCCAACCTGGCAGGCGGTCACGGTCGCAGCGAAACTGGTCGCCGCCAACGGCGGGGGCGTGATCAGCATGAGTTTTGGAGATGCGGAGTGGGCCCAGGAACGTCAATTCGATCACTACTTCAACCAGCCGGGAGTGGTTTACTTCGCCGCGAGCGGGGATGGCGGTATCGGGTTTACGATCCATCCCGGAGCCGCTCCGAATGTGGTGGCGGTCGGTGGCACCTACTTCAATCGGGACAGCAACGGGAATTTCCTCAATGAACAGTACTACACTGGCGGCGGGGGCGGCGGCATCAGTCTTTATGAGCCCAGGCCCAGCTACCAGGACGTCATCAAGAGCATCGTCGGAAGCAAGCGAGGAATCCCCGACGTTGCGTCTGACTTCTGTTGCGCGGCTATTTACCTTCAGGGTTGGGGCGAGGTCGGTGGCACCAGTTGGTCCTCTCCGACATTTGCTGGAATCGTAAGCGCCGCGGGCCAGCTGAAGAAGTCGAGCAAAGAAGAACTCACCATGATCTATAAAGAATATGCCAATAAGAAGCAGCACAAAGCCTACTTCAACGACGTCAACACGGGCGACTCGCGTTGCAAAGTCGGCTGGGACGTGTGTGCCGGAGTAGGCTCCCCGAAAACCTACGTCGGAAAGTAGACTCGGTTGGTTGCTGTGCTTGGGTTCGAGTGTCCAGCGTCAGCGTTGTTAGTCCCCGTTCCTTGCGAACAAGCCGCAAGGAGCGGGGATCCTCAAAAGCTGAATTTCATCTCCCACAGTCCCAGGGCACCCAGCAGTCGCAAGCGGCCAGGCCGAATCTGGGAATGCGAACATCACCCCGGATAGAATCCCGCTGACGAGCCGACCCACTCCATGTTCTTGTTGTGGTCCACGCCCATCATCAGGCCGCGTCCCATGCGAATGATGGTCATGACCGGCAGCAGTTCGTCCAGCCAGATATACATAATGCGAACTTCGGCCTTGGTCCCTCCGAAGGGCGTTTCAATCACCGGCTCAAAGTGCATGCGCTCCTGAAGGATATATTGAGAGCGCTTTTCTTTCGGGATGCTCGCCAGGTCCTGCTTCGTGGGATTCAAAATCACGCCCAGCCCAGCGAAGGAGAACAGCGGCTTGATTACGTAGTTTTCCAGGTCGTCCGGTATGCGCTCCACACGATCGAGGAAGGTGGTCTTGGGCACGCATTCGTGATGCAGAAAGGGCAGGGAAAACTTGCTCATGCGGAAGTACCAGTTAGGGTGTCCCGCCCATTCGACTTCAAGGTCGTCGGTAAAGTTGAATGCCAGCTTCAACTTCTTGCGCACTAACTCATCCACGATGGCGCGGTTGTAAATACGCCGGATGGGAGTGCGTTTACCGCCGCTCTCGTAAAACAGTTCTTTCCCTCTTTTCTCGATGTCGGCAATCGAGACGGTGGCAATTCCCAAAAGCTTTTCCGTAAGCAGAAAATCCGGCCGCGTCTTCTGGTGTAGCGGATCAATTTCCATCAGAACCACGTTCTGCGGATCCTGATCACCCACGACGGCGCGCCGCAGCAGTTTCTTGTAACCCTCCCAGTCAAGCCCGCTCAGCAGATACTGGAGCTTCTCATCGAGTTCGAATACCTCCATGTAAACCTGCGACAGCATCGCCTGATACGCGTAAAGAGAAGGGAAGCCCTGCAACTCGACCAGTTTCGGCTGCAGTTTGCCAGAAGCGTCGCGGACCAGACCGAAGTCCACTTGAATGAACATGGGATGCGGCGCCTCGCGGGGAACATTGAAGTCAGGAGGAATCGCCTCAAAGGAGGTCTTGCGGTATTCCAGTCCACCTAGTTGCTGGATCAACTGCTTGCCATACTCCGACATCTGATCCACCAATGGCTTGGGAAAGAAGCAAGGAGTTTCGGAAAGCTGGAAGTTGACCGGCATGCCGCAGCGGTCTTCCATCAACTTCAGAAAAGCCCGATATTTTTCTGGCGTGAAGTTCGCGTTGAACTGCTGTCGCAAGGCGGGAATCATGATTATTTATTGTCATCCTGAGCGTAGTAACTGGTTTGCGAAGCGAACCAGTTACGGAGTCGAAGGATCCCTATCGCTCAATTTCGCGGGTGCTGATTTAAGGCATTCTTGCCGCGAAGCCTCCGAGACACCGTCGACCGAATTCCCTGGCGCGTTTATCAAGCGAAGCGATACAGGGATCCTTCGGTTCCGCCTCCGCTCAGGATGACAGGATCTTTTCAAGCTGAGTTTATGCTTCCAGCAGGAACTTACCATCCCGCATGATCTGCTCGCTGTCCACCCAGATATCGAACTTCCTTCCGACCACATCGATGTGCGTGGACGAATACCACTCTGCTCCAGTATGCGCGCCGTAGGGATTACCAAAGGCGATATGCACGCCAGGATATTTTTCGTCCTGCAGAATCTGGCCGATGACATCCTTCAATTCAATATTCGTGCCAATCGCGAATTCGCCGACGCGATCGCTGTTCTCGTCGGTGTGGGTGTAGCTCCAGAAATCAGCTTCCAGGTCATGGTTCGCCGAATGAGCCTCGACCACACGATTTGCTTTTACCCGAATGGTGAGGGGATTTTCCCGCAAACTTCCGAACTTGGCGCAAAGCCAGTCGCCCACGACACCATCAATCACAAATGTTCCATTGACTTCGCCTGGAGTGGTGAAGACTTCTCCCCCGGGGAGATTGCCCCATTTGTCAGGGCTGATGATTCCGCTGGTCTTTACCCAGCGATAATTGGGATTCAAGTCAGCGACCAGGTCGGTTCCAGCGGCGGTCTTGGCGCGTACTTGTTTGGCCTTCCGCACCATTTCGATAACCTTGACGCTGATGCGATCCACCTTGAGAAAATCGGCCCGCATTCCTTCCAACATGATCTGGCGATTGACGTTCACCATGTGAGCATGGCGAATCCTGCGCCGGTTGACCACATCCGTCATCTGCATGCGCGAACGCAGTTCATTGGCCTGCGCCTGCACCGCGAAAATGCTGACCTGGCTGGTCTCGAGATCCTCGACGATTTCCTGCGGCAAATCGCTCAGCGGGCGAGGGGTCAAGTCCTCCAGCACCCACGCGCGATACGGCGCACCTACCGCCTCCAATTCGTGGACGATACTGGCGGCGATTTCCCTGGTGACCTCATCGGTGATGACCGTTACTTTCTCACTGGGTTGGACGCGCAAGCAGACTCGTACCGCGTTGCGGGCTCCGGGAGTAAGTTCAGGATCAAAAGGAATCGTATTGAACTGCCGGTTGGCTTGACTGACGGGAACGCTCATCACCCTACTTTTCTAGCGGAAGCGGTGACTGTTGACTCGGTCAATCCCACTTCCGTCTCCTCAATGATGTAATCCACAACCTTTTTCAGGTCACCGGTCTTCTCGAAGACTTTCAACTGGCGGTCCGCTCCGGTTCCCATTTCCATGATCTCGTGAATGTAGTTTAACTCTTCACGCGAGTCCAGTTCGTCCGCCACATCGTCGACGAATTCCAGATACTCGAGAATCAAATCGCGCGCGGGAACTTCCTTCTGCTTGCCGAAATCAACCAATTTGCCTTCCAAACCATAACGCGAGGCGCGCCACTTGTTCTCCATGACCAGCGCGCGGCGATACAGACGGAACCCCTGGTTCGCGGCGTGGAGCTTATAGAGTTTGGCAATCGTTGCCTGAATGAGGGCCGCGAGCGCAATGGTCTCATCCACGCGCATGGGAATATCGCAGATCCGGAACTCCAAAGTACTGAAGAATGGATGCGGGCGAATGTCCCACCAGATTTTCTTCGCGTTGTCGATGCAGTTGGTCTTGATCAGCAGCTTGATAAAGTTTTCGTATTCGCCCCAACTGGGAAAATAGTCGGGAATGTTGGTCCGGGGAAACTTGTCGAAAACCTTACACCGGTAAGACTTCAGGCCAGTATTCATGCCCAGCCAGAACGGGGAGTTGGTCGAAAGCGCCAGGATGTGCGGCAGGAAATAGCGCGCGTGGTTCATCAACTGGATGGCAGTCTCGCGATCTTCGACTCCGATGTGGACGTGCAAGCCAAAAATCAGGTTGGCGCGAGCCACCAGTTGCATATCTTCGACAATGTTCTTGTAACGTTCGTCTGGCGTAATCTCCTGGACCCGCCAGTCGGCGAAGGGATGGGTGGCGGCCGAAGCCAGCCGCAGGCCATTTTCCCGGGCCAGCGTGACCATATCGTGGCGCAGTTTCTTGACTTCTATCTTGGCTTCTTTGATGTTGGCGCAGACCGACGTTCCGACCTCGACCACCGACTGATGCATCTCCGCCTTGACCCGCTCCTGAAGGAGCAACTTACCTTTCTCGATCATCTCGGCGTGGATGTGCGAGCGCAGATCGCGGGTGACCGGATCGACGGTCTGATATTCCTCTTCGATCCCGATTGTGAAGCTTGGTTTCATCGTCAGAAAGGCGGTTCGGCCGAGCATTAGTATAACAATCTGCGGGGAATTAAGCCCGAGCTTTCGCTCCGGTTTGCATGGGGACAGCCGCCCCTGGCTTATCTGCCGAGCGAAGCTCGATTGTCTTGCGGTTTATGTCCTTGCCTCTGTTGGATTAGGCGCGAACCTTCTTGCGAGCCGCAGGTTTCGGGGCTGGGGAAGCGACCGGCACAGGCCCGGCTAGAAACGATGCCCAACGCAACTCCCGGGCCGGATCCTCATCGCTAAGCGCCTTATTTACAGCCATTTCTGTGACAGCATTCACCACCCACTCGAAGTTTGCCTGGCCCACCGACGTGATCTCCGCGTCGGGAGCTGGATTCATGAAGTCGATGGCGTAAGGGATGCCATCTTCCACGGCAAACTCGACAGTGTTCAGGTCGTAGCCCAGGGCACGGCACAAAGTGAGTGCATCTTTAACCACCCGATCCAGCAATTTGGGATCAGTCGGAGGAGGATTTTTCACGTAGCGCTCATGATGCGGAGCCTTCGGGTCATAGTGCATCACGTGCACCTTTTCCTGCCCCACCACATAGCAGCGGAAATATTCCTTGAACTCCACTCCATGCTGCAAGGTCATGCACAGGTCGCCAGTCTGGTTGTAGTGATGGAAGAACTCCTCGGGAGAGTCCACCTTGTACACATGCTTCCAGCCTCCGCCCGAGTATGGCTTGAGGAAAGCAGGAAAGCCGACGTACTCAAAAATCTCGTCCCAGTTCAAAGGGAACATCAGATTGCGCATGGACTGATCGGTGGTGCCCTCGGGATGCTTGTTATGCGGCAGAATCACCGTCGGCGGAATCGCAACCCCCAGTTTGGTGGCGAGTGCGTAGTTAAAGAATTTGTCGTCGGCCGTCCACCAGAACGGATTATTGATGACAATCGTGCCGTTCAGCGCGGCGTTCTTCAGGTAAGCGCGATAGAAGGGAATGTCCTGCGAAATCCGGTCGATGATGACCCGATATCCGCTGGGGTCGGCCATTTTGACTCCGCCCAGCTTCACGAACTCGGCTTTGACGCCGTCCACTTTCATGCCGTTGATCTTTTCCACCAAGGCCGGTGGGAAAGTATTTTCCATGCCAAACAGGATTCCGATTTTCTTCATGACCAATCTCCTAGGGATCCTTCGACTCCGTAGCTGTTTCGCTTCGCGAAACCGCTACTGCACTCAGGATGACATTCTTGTTCAGTGATTCCCTTGACCTCTTAGTATCCAACCACTTCACGGATCACCCGCAGCGTGTTCTCCCCCATGATCTTCCGAATTTCCGCTTCGGTGTACCCGCGCTTCAGAAGCGCTGCGGTCAGAGCCGGCATCTTCGAAACGTCTTCCAACCCCTGCGGCACGCTGGGAACCCCATCAAAGTCGCTGCCAATGCCGACATGGTCGATTCCGGCGACCTTCACGACATGATCAATGCACAGTGCCGCGTCCTCGACCGTGGCATGTCCAGTCTTCGCATGAACCTCGCCACTGTCTGCGTGTTCCTTCGCCGCAAACCGGTCCAAGGCAGCGCCCGTTAGGTTCGGCTCAAGCTGGTTACGCTTGGCAATGTCTAGCTTGAGCTCTTCGGCGTCATTCTGGTTGAGAAATGACGCCCCAAAGTTGATCCCCACCACGCCGCCATTCTTGGCCAGCGCCCGCAGCATGTCGTCTTTCATATTGCGGGGAACGTCGGAATACACAAAGCACGACGAGTGCGAAGCAATCACCGGCTTGGTCGAGACCTGCAGAGCATCGTAAAACGTCTTGTCGGAGACGTGCGAGATGTCCACGATCATGCCGATCGCGTTCATTTCCCGGACAACCTGTTTGCCAAAGTCAGTGAGCCCATTGTGTTCCGGCTTGGCGGTCGAAGAGTCGGCCCAGTCGTTGTTGCGGAAGTGAGTCAGCGTCATCGCCAATATGCCCATGCGGCGATACATCCGCAAGACGGCTAAGTCATCATCAATCTGGTGGCCGCCTTCGATGGTCAAGACCGCCGCGATTTTTTTCTGCCCGGTGATGCGCTCAATGTCGCGCGCGCTGGTCGCGAGTTCAATCTGGTCGGGATGGCTGTCGAACACTCCCTGCATCGCATCGCGCAGCTGCAGCGTACGCCGGACAGCCTCGGCGCCGGGATAGTAAGAGGGGACCCAGAGGGCGAAGAAGGGGACGTGAACGCCTCCTTCGCGCAGCCGCGGCAGGTCCAGCATGCCGTCGGTCAAGCGGTTTCCAATATCCACCTTTTCAATGAGAACGCGCTGCGCGGTGTCGTTATGAGTGTCGACGCCGAGCACGCCGGCTTGGATTCGCTGTGCTTCCTGCATGCTCTGACCGAAGCCAAGCGCTCCCCATAACACGAATATGGATGTGACACTGCCCCGGACAAACGACATATTCTCTTTTGCTCTTTCCTGGTGTTGATTCCGGCGTCGGGCAACGACTCCAGATCAAATGACTAAAAATATTTCGCCGCCATCCTCTGCCACAGCGGCCAATCGTGCTTCGAATTGTCGCCCCACACGTCCAGCCAATGGGGAACGCCCTTGCCGTTAAGAATCGCCGACAGCTTGACGTTTGCATCCAGACACATGTCCCAGTCGGATGAGCCCAGGACAATCTTCATTTGCCGGTAGTGGCTCAGAAACCAGTCATCGTTCATATTCGGCAGATAGTCGGGGGGGCAGTTGAAGTAGCAATCGTCGTCGTAATATCCGTCCAGAAACTGATGGATGTCGTACGATCCGCTCATGCTTACGCAATGAGTGACCACATCGGGATGCTTCATCGAGAAGTTGACCGCGTGGTAGCCGCCGAAACTACAGCCGGTCACAGCCAGCCTGGGTGTCTGGTTCTTCCAACGAATGAAGGGAATAAATTCATGCAGGATGTAGCGCTCGTACTGCAAATGCCGCATGACGCGATGCCGGGGGTGGATACCCTTGTTGTACCAACTCTCGCCATCGACGGAGTCAGGGCAAAACACCTGCAGTTCGCCGGCTTCGATCTTGGGGGCTAGCGACCGGATCATGCCCGCGTCCTCGTACTCGAAGAATCTGCCCATGGACGAAGGGAACACCAGCAGCGGGGATCCGGCATGCCCGAAGACGAGCGCTTCCATATCGCGGTGAAGTTCCTGGCTGAATCCTCGGTGATTTTCGCGGTTCATTGATATTAGGCCGGGTGGCCGAGATATCTTACCTGATTCTGTTCGCACAGGCCATGCGAGGCAGCCTCTACCATCAAGGCGTGGTTTCCTTTGTGAAGCTTCGTGTCCTTTGTGGTTAATGCCTTTAAACTGCGTCAACCACAGAGGACACACAGGTTCACAAAGTAAAACGTTGGGATTTTCGAGGTTTGGAAGGAGTGTCCGTATTCGGACACTTGCTTCCCATGAATGAACAGAACAACTTCGTTGAACGGTGCTTTGTTTGGACGTAAATATCTGCAGACAAGTAACTTATGCAACAGAGATAGTGGTCTTGCGCGTGCCATTCTCTTAGGCAAATGGATATCGCTCGCCCATCGGCCGCAGGCCAACGTCGTCGTCGTCAGATTATTTATGCAGCCGTCGGAGTTGTGCTCATCGCTTTGGTGACGATGGGTTTATCGCGGCTGAAACCCGCCGCTCCCACGGTCGAGCGGTCCACGGTGTGGGTGGATACGGTAAAACGGGGCTCGGTGTTGCGGCAAGTGCGAGGTCTGGGAACGTTGGTACCGATGGAAGGCTCAATCCAGTTTCTTCCCGCGATCACCGAAGGGCGCGTCGATAAGATACTGGCGCTTCCTGGAGCTCAAGTAAAGGCTGACACGATACTGCTTGAGATGAGCAATCCCCAACTCACCCAAGAAGCACTGGATTCCGGATGGAAGCTCAAAGCGGCCGAAGCCGATTACAAGAATCTGGAAGTGGCGCTGGCCAGCCAGGTTCTGGCGCAGAAGTCGTTATCAGCCCAAGCCCAGTCACAATACAACCAGGCCAAGATGCAAGCCGACATCAATGCAGAATTGGCCCGGCTGGGAGTGATTTCGCAACTCAGCATGAAAGTATCCAACCAGCAGGCCGAGCAACTCTCCACTCAGAACGACATTGAAAAGCAGCGCTTGACCAACAGCAGCGAAGTGCTTAAAGCGCAACTGCAGGCAAAGCAGGCCGAGGTGGAAGAATTCCGCGCGCTGGCGCAGTTGAAGCAGAGCCAACTCGACCGCCTGCGGGTACGCGCGGGAATCGACGGAGTGTTGCAGGAACAGACGTTGAAGATCGGACAGTTCGTAACCCCTGGGACGACACTGGCGAAAGTGGTGCAACCGCAACGCCTCAAAGCAGAATTGAAGATCGCCGAAACCCAGGCCAAGGACATTCAAATTGGACAGCCGGCTTCCGTCGATACACATAATGGAGTCATTGCTGGTCACGTTGTGCGCATTGATCCGTCTGTAGTGAATGGGACCGTGACCGTGGATGTGACCCTGGACGCCAAGCTTCCCCAGGGAGCGCGGCCGGATCTCAGTGTGGATGGAACCATTGATCTCGAGAAGATGGACAACGTTTTATATGTGGGACGTCCGGCCTTCGGGCAGGAGCAGAGCACGGTAGGCATGTTCAGGCTGGAGCCTGAGGGAAGCAACGCGGTGCGGGCGCAGGTTAAGCTGGGCCGCAGTTCAGTGAACACGGTTGAGATTCTGCAGGGGCTGAAGGAAGGCGACCAGGTCATTCTTTCGGATATGTCTCGCTGGGATTCGTATGATCGCGTTCGCCTGGAATAGGACGGAACGCCAAAATTAGAAAGGAACTTCAATGGCTGATGCGGGAATGATCATTAGCATGGAGAACATCACAAAAGTCTTCTTCACGGATGAAGTTGAGACCCATGCATTGTCCGGAATTCAGATGGAGATTCGCAAGGGAGAGTATGTAGCGATCGCCGGACCATCCGGCTCAGGCAAGTCGACTCTGCTGGCTCTGATCGGCCTGCTCGATTCACCGACCGATGGGACATACGTGCTGAACAGTCATCCCGTGGCCAATCTCAACATCAGCGAGCGTTCGCGCATCCGCAATCGAGAGATCGGATTCATCTTCCAGAGTTTCAACCTGATCGGCGATTTGACGGTGTACGAAAACGTCGAACTGCCGCTTACCTATCGTGGCATGCCGGCAAACGAACGCAAGGAGCGAGTGCACAACGCCCTGGAGCGAGTCGGCATGAACCACCGCACCAAGCACTATCCCTCGCAGCTTTCTGGCGGTCAGCAGCAGCGCGTGGCCGTAGCGCGCGCTCTGGCTGGTTCACCCGCTATCCTGCTGGCCGACGAACCAACCGGAAACCTTGACTCCCGCAATGCCGAAGCGGTGATGGACCTGTTGCGCGACCTGCATAGGGAGGGCGCGACCATCTGTATGGTGACGCACGACCCGCGCTTTTCGCGACACGCCGAGCGCACCATCCACATGTTTGACGGACGCGTAGTGGAGGAAAGCGTCGAGGTCGGCTGATGGAATCGCTGCTGCAGGATGTGCGCTATAGCCTGCGCATGTTGTGCAAGAATCCCGGCTTTGGCGCGGTCGCTATTCTCACCATCGCGATCGGCATTGGATCGAGCACAACCATCTTCAGTTGGATCCGTGCTGTTCTCCTGAACCCGCTGCCGGGCGCCAGCCAACCTGAACGCGTGGTTGCGCTCGAAAGCCTGACTCCTTCCACCGAGTGGGTTCCTACTTCTTATCTCGACTTTCAGGACTTTCGCGACCATCTCAAGCTGATCGAGTCCACGACTGTGGCCATTCCGACAGACTTGGCAGTCGGAAACGAAAGAAGCGTGGAGCGCGTGTGGGGCGAGTTGGTCTCGGGCAATTATTTCGATGTGCTTGGAGTTCAGCCCGAGCTCGGCAGATTTTTCTCCAAGGCGGAGAGTGGAGACGACCAAAACGCCCACGCCGTAGTCGTGATAAGCAACTCCCTCTGGAGAAGCCGCTATCATTCCGATCCCACCGTCATCGGAGCAACCCTACGCATTAATCGTTTCCCGTACACGATCATTGGGGTCGCTCCGGACACCTTTCACGGTTCGATGCCGGGACTTTCCCTCGAAATGTGGGCGCCGGCAACTATGTTCGGCCAACTAAGCTCAACAGGCGACTGGATGCTGAGGGATCGCAAGACTCGCATGTTTCGTGTTCTGGCGCGGCTAGCCCCTGGAGTCCGAATTGAGCAAGCACGAGCGGAAGTGCAGGCTCTCGCCAAGCGGATGGCCGAAGTGGACGCGGACACGAATCAGGGAATGAGCGCGACGCTGCTGCCGCTCTGGAAATCGCATTACGGAATACAAGACTCCCTGCTTGCCCCTCTGAGCATCCTGATGGGTGCTTGTGGAATCGTTCTCCTGATCGTATGTGCCAATGTTGCAAACCTGCTGTTGGCCCGCGCTGTTGCTCGTCAGAAAGAGCTCAGTGTCCGGCTTGCCTTAGGTGCTCCACGATCTCGAATTATCCGCCAACTTCTGACCGAGAGTTTCCTGATCGCGGTGTGGGGAGCGTTAGTCGGCTTGGTGATTAGTCAGTGGCTGGCCGGATCCCTCCGCTGGTTGGTGCCCGCAGCCACGGTGCCGAACATGCTTCGGCCGCCCATTGACACCGGCGTGCTTTTGTTCACGGTGGCGCTCGCATTTGTAGTCGCTGCGATCGCCGGGCTCGTCCCAGCAATTCATGCCGCGCGGGGCGATGTGAACGAAATGCTGAAAGAAGGCGGCCGAAGCGGAACTTCTAACACTCACTCCCATCGCTTGCGCGGCTTGCTGGTCACGTCTGAAGTTACGCTGGCGGTGGTCGCCCTCATCGGTGCCGGACTCTTTGTCAAGAGCTTTCAACGCGCAAAAACGATTCAACCGGGTTTCGATCCCCGTCAAGTTGCTATCGCTCAAATGAACTTCTCCGCCGCGGGTTACGATGCCCACCAGGCAGATGCGTTCTGCATCCGTCTCCGCGAAAAGCTGGAGCGTCAGCCCGGGGTAACCGCAGTCAGCTATGGCGACTACGTTCCGCTGAGCGTGGCAGCGGGTTCGTGGGAGGATCTCCAGATCCAAGGATATGTGCCAGGGCCAAATGAAAACATGAAGTTCTATCGCAACCTGGTCGCTCCCGGCTATTTCGCCCTGATGAAGATACCGCTCCTTCAAGGCCGGGATTTCACCCTGCGCGACGACAGCACGAACCAGCCGGTCATGATTGTCACTCAGGAGTTTGTGCGGCGATTTCTCCCGAACCGGAATCCGGTTGGCCAGAAGGTTCACGGCTGGGGTAAATGGTTCACGGTTGTTGGCGTGGCCCAGGACAGCAAGATATACCGCCTCACCGAGAATGCCTCACCCTATTTCTACGTTCCGATTCGCCAGATCTATCGTCCGGAGATGGGCCTGAAGTTCTACGTGCGGTCATCCGCTCCTCTCAACGACGCTGTGGCTGCGCTGCTCCGTGAGACACAAGCCATCGATCCGGCCGTGCCGGTGTTCAATGCGATGCCGCTTGAGGAGTACATCGCGTCCTCGCTGTTTGCGCAAAGGATCGCTGCCAGCCTGTTGGGCACGCTCGGGTCGGTCGCCCTCCTGCTGGCGGCTATCGGTCTCTACGGTGTGATGGCTTACTCGGTGGCGCAGCGCACGAACGAGATCGGCGTTCGCGTGGCGCTCGGAGCGCAGCCCCTCGACGTTTTGAAAATGATCATTCGGGAGAGTATGAAACTCGCGCTGCCCGGGTTGGTCGTGGGCTCAGTGCTTGCGACGGCGCTGGCGCGTGTGATTTCGGCTTCCCTGGTCGAGGTCAGCCCCAGGGATCCGGCCATCTACGGCGCAGCGGCGGCGTTCACGGTATTGATCACACTGTGTGCGGCGGCAGGTCCAGCGCGGCGCGCGGCTAATGTAGATCCGATGGTGGCGTTGCGGTACGAATAACGTTCGAGGCTAGGCATGGAAACTCTGCTGCAAGATGTGCGTTACGGACTCCGCATGCTGCGGAAGAATCTTGGCTTGACCGTCGTGGCCGTGCTTACTCTGGCGGTCGGTATCGGCGCCAACACCTCGTTGTTCTCGGTAGTGGACGCGGTGCTCCTTCGTCCCCTTCCGTTCCAGCAGCCTGAGCAGTTGGTGGCAGTGAAGGACGATCTTCCGGGATTCAATTTGACCGAGGCTGGAATGTCGGTGGAGGAACTCGAGGACTTCCAAAATCGGTCAGGGGTGTTCGATCAAATCTCAGCCACTTGGCCGATTAACGCCAACGTCACGGGCCGCGAAAAGCCAGAGCGTGTAGAGGCAGAGGCAGTGAGTCCGAACTACTTCACGCTGCTGGGAGCAAGAACCGAGTTGGGACGGGCTTTTACGGCGAATGACTATCGTCCCGGATTCTTTGAAGGCACGGTTATCAGCGACAGTCTGTGGCGGCGAATGTTTGGAGCCGACCCGAATGTACTGGGGCAGGCGTTTCGTCTGGATTCGGACCTTTATACAGTCATCGGCGTCATGCCTCCTGACTTCCATAATCCTGGGCGCACCCTGCAACACGATGTGGATGCATGGATCACTTCCGGATACATTGCTCCGCCGTTTCCCGTCCCTCCCAAGCGATCGATCAGGATGCTGCCCGGAGCGATTGCGCGCCTCAAGCCCGGGCTCTCGATGGAGCAAGCTCAAGCCAAACTTGACGCGTTTGCCAGTCATCTGCGCCAGGAATATCCAGCGGACTACCCGCCGGCTGCGCGTTGGACACCCCGTCTTGTGCCGTTGCAAAAGGAGGTTGTCGGCAATGCCGGAACCATGCTGGTCGTACTGCTGGCATCCGTGGGAGTTGTGCTGCTGATCGCCTGTCTGAACATCGCGAGCCTTCTTCTGGCGAGGTCTTCCGTACGCCAGCGGGAAATTGCCGTGCGTCAGGCGCTGGGCGCCGGAGCGTGGAGACTGATCCGGCAGATGCTCACCGAGAGTGTCGTGCTTTCCCTGTGCGGAGGAATTCTCGGGACTCTGTTGAGCCTCTGGCTGACCAGTGTGTTGTTGCATCTTGTCCCTTCCAGCCTTCCCAGAATCGGCGAGGTGACGTTGAGCGTGAGGGTGCTTTCGTTCGCTTTTGCAGTCTCACTGTTTACCGGCTTGCTGTTTGGTCTTGCGCCCGCGATGCAACTATCCGATCCGCGATTGATGGACGACCTGAGGCAAGGCAGTCGCGGCGGGGCAATTGGCTTGCGCCAGCATCGCTTTCTAGGCGCACTGGTGGTTTGTGAATTTGCCTTGTCACTGGTGCTATTGGTGGGCGCCGGCCTGTTGCTGAGAAGCTTTTGGAATGTACTTGAGGTCCAGCCCGGGTTCAACCCAGACCACGTGATAAGCGCCCGCCTTTGGCTGCCGTTCCCGAACGATCCGAATCTGAACCCTTATCTGAAGCAGGAAAAGCGCAGCGCCTTCGTGCGCGAGGTGCTCCGCCGGGTGAACGCGTTGCCGGGAGTGGAGCAGGCTGCGATCGGAGGCGGAAACACGCCATTCTCCAGTCAGCGTGTTCCCCAGACTTTCACCATCGAAGGCCACGCAGCGGCCGCCGATGAAACTCTAACCGCCGAAATTGGATCGCTGACCCCTGACTTTTCGCGAGCACTTGGAACCACGCTACTACGCGGCCGATCCTTTACCGAAGCCGATAACGAAACTGGAGCGCCCGTGGCTTTGATTGATCAGACTGCGGCAGAGCGCTTCTGGCCGAACCAGGACCCGATCGGCAGACGCATCCAGCGCGTGATTCCCGGAGCACAGAATCAACCACCGCTAACCACCGTCGTGGGTGTCATCGGCAGAATGAAGAGCGAAGGGCTCGACGCGCCCTACCAGCCCCATATCTTCCTGCCCGCCCTCCAGAATGTGGGTTTTGCGATGAATGTTTACATCCGAACGGCGGCCAGCCCGGAGGCTCTACAAGAGTTGGTCCGACGCGAAGTGCAGTCGGTCGATCCCAATCTCCCGGTCTTCGGCGTGCGGACCATGGATAGCATCGTCTCCGATTCATTAGCATCCCGGCGGTTTGCCATGCTGGTACTGGGGTTCTTCGCTGTGACGGCGCTGTCGCTGGCCGCGATTGGTATTTACGGGGTGATGGCTTACTTCGTGAACCAGCGCGTGCGCGAGATCGGCGTTCGCATGGCACTGGGTGCGCAGCCGGGCGATGTGATGAAGTTGGTTGTCAGACGAGGAATGGCACTGGCGTTGACCGGAGTGGTGTTGGGGATCCTGGCTTCACTGGGAATGACTAGGCTCATCTCAGGCCTGCTGTTCGGAGTGCGAGCCGGAGATCCGCTTACTCTGGGCGTCCTTACCCTCTGTCTCGCCAGCGTGGCACTGGCTGCGAACTACATTCCGGCCCGGCGTGCCACCAAGATCGACCCGACCGTGGCACTGCGGTACGAGTAAAGATTGATGGTCGATCAGGACCGTGGGGTTTCGAGGAGAAGAAATGATTCAGCTTCGCAATGTCGAACGCACTTATAAAACTGGCGCAGGGGTTACCTATGTTTTGCGCCGCATCAATCTGGACATCCGCGAAGGTGAGTTCATCACGATCATGGGGCCTTCGGGATCGGGGAAGTCCACCCTGATGAGCATCATCGGCATGCTCGATGATACTTGGGCTGGAGAGTACTACCTCCTTGAACAACCAGTACACAAGCTTGACCGGAAGAAGCGTTCAGAGCTGAACCGGAAATATATCGGCTTCGTCTTCCAGAGCTATCACCTGCTGGACAATCTCACGGTGTACGAGAATTTGGATGTTCCACTTTCCTATCGCAACATCTCCCGCTCGCAACGAGCCAGCATGGTGGCCGAGATATTGGACCGCTTTCAGATCGTGGGTAAGAAGGATTTGTATCCCAATCAACTTTCTGGTGGACAACAACAACTGGTCGGAGTCGCGCGAGCCGTGGTGGGGAATCCAAAACTGATCCTCGCGGATGAGCCCACAGGCAATCTGCATTCCAGCCAGGCAAAAGAAATCATGGAGTTGTTCAAGAAACTGAATGATCAGGGGACGACCATCATTCAGGTCACGCACTCCGAAGCCAATGCTGCGTACAGCGACCGGACGATCCAACTGCTGGATGGCTGGATTGCGAAGGATCCGGCGAATTCCGAAGCGACTCCAGCGGTGGCAGCGCCGCAGTCGAGATAAAAAATGGAAAGCCTCAGACAAGACATTCGCTACGGTTGGCGCATGCTGCGCAAGAGCCCGGGTTTTACGGTCGTCGCGGTGATTGCGCTGGCGCTGGGCATTGCCAGCACAACCGCTATTTTCAGTGTTGTGGATACGGTTCTCCTGCACCCGCTTCCATATCCCGATGCGGACCGCATTCTGAGCGTCAGCGAATCACAGCGCAGTACCGGTGAGGGCGGCGGCGCTGTATCGCCTGCCAATTATCTGGATTGGGCGGCGCAGAACCATGTCTTTTCGTACATGGCAGCTTCGCGGAGTTGGCCGCTGAATCTGACCGGTGGGGATCGTCCTGAGCGCGT
>CAWBHD010000017.1:0-217943 GCA_963788605.1 uncultured Acidobacteriota bacterium
GCGCTGCAACTCGAGCTCGAGTTGCAGCGCTCTCCTTACATCACCTATGCCCAGGTGGCCCGTCCACAGCCAGTGCCCTTCAGCCATCAGCATCACGTCGCGGGATTAGGGATTGATTGCCGGTATTGCCACACTTCGGTGGAGAATTCCGCGTTCGCGGGAATTCCTCCAACCAAGACCTGCATGAACTGCCACTCCCAGATTTGGACGGGAGCACCGCTGCTTGAACCCGTGCGCGAGAGCTTCCGCACCGGCAAGTCGCTGGTTTGGACTCGGGTGAACGACCTCCCGGATTTCGTTTATTTCGATCACAGCATTCACGTCAACAAAGGTGTGGGCTGCAATACCTGCCACGGCCCGGTGGACCGGATGCCGCTGATGTTCAACAATGCCTCGCTGCAGATGGAGTGGTGCCTGGACTGCCATCGCGCTCCCGAGAAAAATCTGCGGCCACGCGACCAGGTTTTCAATATGCGCTACGAGCAGCCCTCAAGCGACAAGCCGGTGGTAGTCGATGGCAAGACGTATACAGACCAGCTTTCGCTGGGCACGGATTTGGTAAGCAATACCATTTGCGGACGGTGACGGACATTACGAGTTGTTCAACGTGTCACCGGTAAGTTGAATGGCGGCACAAAGTTCGAATAAACAAGATGGAAGAAGAAAACAATAAGCGGCAACGCGAGGATGTATGCCCGAGCAAGAGGGGCAAGCTCGACCTGAACACCGCTCGCGCCCAAATCGCCGAGACTAAAGGCCCGGAGTATTGGCGCAGCCTGGAAGAACTCGCGGGCAGCGCTGAGTTTCAGGAAATGATGCACCGCGAGTTTCCTAAGGGCGCGTCGGAGTGGCTGGACGCGGTCTCGCGCCGCGGCTTCTTGAAGTTGATGGGCGCTTCGCTGGCGATGGCCGGGATGACGGCCTGCACGAAACAGCCGCTGGAGCCGATCGTCCCTTACGTGAGGCAGCCGGAAGAAGTGATTCCTGGCCGCCCAATGTTCTACGCCACGGCTTTCACGCTGGGTGGATACGCCAGTCCAATCCTGGTCGAAAGCCATCTCTATCGTCCTACCAAGATCGAAGGCAACGAGCAGCATCCCGCCAGCCTGGGTGGAACGGACGTATTCGCGCAGGCGTCAATCCTCGGAATGTACGATCCCGACCGGTCGCAGACGATTGCGAATTTGGGCGACGTGCGCACCTGGGGAGCGTTCCTGGAAGCGATCCGCGGACCCCTCAGCGCGCAGAAAGCAGTGCAGGGAGCGGGCATCCGCATCCTCACCCGAACCGTTTCTTCGCCTGTGCTGGCCGATCAGTTGCGTTCGGTGCTCAAGTTGTATCCGCAAGCCAAGTGGCATGTGTACGAACCGGTGAATCGCGACAATGTACTCGAAGGCGCGAAGATGTCCTTCGGCCAGCCGGTCGAGACGCAATACAAGCTGGAAAACGCGGATGTGATCGTATCGCTGGATGCGGATTTTCTGTACGCGGGATTCCCAGGAAATGCGCGCTACATCCGTGATTTTGCCAAGCGGCGTAATCCGGATGCCGCCAAGATGAGCCGGCTGTTTGTGGTCGAGAGCACGCCCAGTTCGACGGGAGCGAAAGCCGATCACCGTTTGTCAGTGCGTGCGAGTGACGTCGAGAACGCCGTCCATGTGATTGCCGCAGGTTGTGGAATCGGGTCGGCCGCGTCTCCTGCTTTCAGTGAAAAAGAGCAGGACTATCTTCTCGCGGTGGTCAAAGAACTAAAGGCACACCAGGGCTCGAGTGTGGTGATTGCGGGCGACCACCAGCCTCCGGGCGTTCATGCCTTGGCGCACACCATCAATCAAGCCTTAGGCAATGTTGGCCGGACAATCTTCTACACCGAAACGGTGGACGCAATCCGGTAAATCAAGCGGAGTCGCTCCAGGATCTTGTAGCCGACATGCGCGCCGGCAAAGTGGACATGCTGTTCATCCTGGAGGAAATCCAGCCTACGACGCACCAGCCGACTTGGGCTTCGCCGATGCGCTGAAGAATACGAATATTCCGATGCGCGTGCATCTCGGCCTCTATCAGGATGAGACCGCCGAACTCTGCCAATGGCATGTGAACGAATCGCATTATCTCGAATCATGGGGCGATGCCCGCGCCTGCGATGGCACGGTGACCGTAGTGCAGCCGCTGATTGCCCCGCTCTACGGCGGCAAGAGCGTTTACGAACTCACCGCGTTGCTTGCGGGTCAAGCTGAAGCCACGGGACACGAAGTCGTTCAGGGCTACTGGAAGAAGCAGCATGCGGGCGCAGACTTTGATTCCTTCTGGCGGAAGTCACTGCACGACGGATGGGTCGCAGGAACAACATTTGCACCGAAATCCGTCAGTCTGAAATCAACCACCTTCCCGTCGTCCCCGGTCAGCGATGGAAAATCCATCGAGATCAACTTCCGCCGCGACCCTTCCGTTTACGACGGCCAATTCTCCAACAACGGCTGGTTGCAGGAACTGCCTAAGCCGATGTCCAAAATAACTTGGGACAATCCCGTGTTGATCGGCCCCGCCATGGCGGCGCGGATGGGACTGAAGACAGAAGATCTGGTCACGTTGGAACTGGATGGAAAGAAAGTAACAGCTCCAATCTGGATCCAAGCGGGTCATCCCGACAACTCCGTCACCGTATTTCTAGGCTACGGGCGCAGGCGTGCAGGCCGTGCCGGGACCGGCGCGGGCTTCGACATGTACCCGCCTGCGATACAGTGCGACGCCCTGGTTCACTACCGGCGTCAACATCACCAGGGCTGGGGGAACGTACAAGCTGGCGTCCACTCCAGGGTTACCAGACGATGGACACGCCGGAAGGTGCGCGGCCTCAGGTGCGGTCTGCAAGCCTCGAGGAGTATCGCAAGGAACCCGAGTTTGCGAAAGAAGAGGAGCCTCCGAAAGAGCTGACGCTGTACAAGCCCTATCCCTACGAGAAAGAACCCTACGCCTGGGGCATGGCGATTGATCTGAATGCCTGCGTAGGCTGCAACAACTGCATCGTGGCCTGCCAGTCGGAAAACAACATCGCGGTGGTCGGCAAGGAGCAAGTCGTGCTCGGGCGGCACATGCATTGGCTCCGCGTGGACGCTTATTATCAGGGCGATCGCGACAATCCCAAGGCATACTTCCAGCCCGTCCCGTGCATGCAGTGTGAAAACGCGCCTTGCGAGGTGGTCTGCCCGGTGGGTGCGACCGTACACAGCAGTGAAGGCCTGAATGACATGGTCTACAACCGCTGCGTGGGCACGCGCTACTGTTCCAACAACTGCCCGTACAAAGTGCGGCGCTTTAACTTCCTGCTGTTTCAGGATTGGGAAACGCCGCAGTTCAAGATGATGCGCAATCCGGATGTCACCGTGCGCAGCCGCGGCGTGATGGAAAAATGCACTTACTGCGTGCAGCGCATCACCCAGCACCGTATCGATTCCGAGCGCGAAGATCGAAAGATTCAAGACGGCGAGTTGCAGACCGCCTGCCAGCAATCGTGCCCGGCGAATGCAATCACCTTCGGAAATATCAACGACCCTGATAGCCGAGTTTCAAAGCTTAAGGCAGGCGCGCGCAACTACAGCCTGCTGGCCGATCTGAACACCCGGCCGCGAACAACCTATTTGGCGGAGATTCGCAACCCCAATACAGAGTTGGAAAGTTAAATGGACGAGCAAAGACAACTCGGGACAATCAACGAAGGCGCTCCGGTCATCGAGCCGGGATACACCTTCGGCACGGTTACCGACAAAATCAGTTCGATTGTCCTCACCCGCCCGACTTCCAATGGCTGGTTTCTCGGCTTTGGCATCGCCTTTTTGCTCACCATGATGATGTTGTTCGCCATCGGATATTTGTTTGTCCGAGGCACTGGCATCTGGGGCGTGACCATCCCGATCGGCTGGGGCTTCGCCATCGTGAACTTCGTCTGGTGGATCGGAATCGGCCACGCCGGCACGCTGATTTCGGCGATTCTGCTCTTGCTGCGCCAGTCCTGGCGCAATTCGATCAACCGGTTTGCTGAAGCCATGACGCTTTTTGCCGTGTCGGCGCCGGCATATTCCCGCTAATTCACGTGGGCCGCCCTTGGCTGGCGTATTGGCTGTTTCCGTATCCCAACAGCATGGGCGTGTGGCCGCAGTTCCGCAGCCCGCTGGTGTGGGACGTCTTTGCCGTTTCGACCTACGCGACCATCTCCTTATTGTTCTGGTTCATCGGATTGGTTCCCGACCTGGCAACGCTGCGGGATCGCTCTACGAATCGCGTGGCACAAATTATTTACGGAATGCTGGCGCTGGGCTGGCGTGGGTCCGCGCGGCATTGGCACCGCTATGAGACGGCTTACCTGCTGTTGGCTGGACTCGCGACTCCGCTGGTGTTGTCGGTTCACACCGTGGTCAGCTTCGACTTTGCAGTGGCTATCGTGCCGGGTTGGCACACCACGATTTTCCCGCCCTACTTCGTCGCGGGCGCAATCTATTCCGGCTTCGCCATGGTGCTGATGCTGGCAATTCCCATCCGCAAGGTCTACGGCCTCGAGGATTTCATCACCGAACGCCATCTGCAGAACTCCGCGAAAGTAATGCTGGCGACTG
The DNA here is from genome assembly GCA_963788605.1 of uncultured Acidobacteriota bacterium. Classification (GTDB taxonomy): domain Bacteria; phylum Acidobacteriota; class Terriglobia; order Terriglobales; family Acidobacteriaceae; genus JABDBE01. Next base: position 4,611 of record CAWBHD010000017.1, read on the forward strand.
GCCTGATCGTGGCATATGGCTACGCTATCGAAGCGTTTATGGGTTGGTATAGCGGAAATCGCTACGATGCCTTTACTCTTTGGAACCGGCTGCACGGGCCCTATGCTGTCTCGTATTGGGCTCTGCTGATCTGCAATATATTTGTCCCGCAATTGCTGTGGATCCGCAAACTGCGAACCAGTCCGATTGCCCTATTCTTCGTTTCCGGAGTCATTCTCGTCGGCATGTGGCTGGAGCGATTCATCATCGTGGTGGTCAGCCTGCATCGCGATTACCTGACGTCTTCCTGGGGAATGTACTATCCCACGCGCTGGGACTGGATGACTTACATTGGCACCATCGGCATGTTCCTGGCCGCGATGTTTCTGTTCGTGCGCATCCTGCCCATGATCTCGATCTTTGAAATGCGCACCTTGCTGCCGGAGGCGGAGGTGAAGGAATGAAGCGCACTCCGGTCTACGGCATGATGGCAGAATTTGATTCCGCCCAGCACCTGGTGGATGCGGCTCATCACACCCATGAAGCTGGTTACGTGAAGATCGACGCCTACAGCCCGTTTCCAGTCGAAGGGCTGGCGGAGGCAATGGGATTTCACAAGAACCGCGTTCCCCTGGTTGTGCTGATCGGTGGATTGCTGGGAGGTCTTTCAGGCTACGCCCTGCAGTACTGGATTTCGGCGGTGAGTTATCCGGTGAATGTCGGCGGGAAACCTTATCATTCGTGGCCGGCATTCATCGTCGTCACCTTCGAGATGACGATTCTATTTGCCGGAATCTCAGCGGTATTTGGCATGCTGGCTCTGAACGGGCTCCCCATGCCCTACCACCCGGTGTTCAACGTGCCCCGTTTCGCCCTGGCTACAAAGGATCGTTTTTTTCTGATCGTCTTTTCTACTGATCCGAGGTACAGCCCGAGCGAAACCCGACGGTTTCTGGAAGGCCTTGGGCCACGATCCATTTCGGAGGTGCCCAGCTAGGACCATGCTAAGCCTCCGCAGGATTTCGTCGTTGGGGTTGCTGGCAGTGCTCGCCCTGGCAGGATGCCGCCAGGACATGCAGGACCAGCCCCGCTTCAAGCCGCTGGCCGAGAGCGACTTTTATTCGGACTTGCGCTCTGCGCGCCCGCCCGTCGACGGGACTGTAGCGCGTGGGCAGTTGCGCGAAGATTCGTACTTCTACACCGGGAAGTTCGGCAACAATCCCGGCGACTATATGCCCTTCCCTGTAACCGATGATGTTCTTGCCCGCGGCCGTGAGCGCTTCAATATTTACTGCGCACCTTGCCATTCTCGCGTCGGCGACGGTAACGGGATGATCGTGCAGCGGGGCTTTCGCGCTCCGCCGTCTTATCACACGGAGCGCTTGCGAAAGGCGCCCTTGGGATACTTCTTCGACACCATCACCAGCGGATTTGGCGCGATGCCCGATTACGCATCGCAAATTCCGCCGCGCGACCGCTGGTGCATCGTGGCTTATATTCGAGCCTTGCAGTTGAGCCAGGGTGCGGCCATGAGCGATGTTCCGTCGGGACAAAAGGTGCCGTCCGGATCCCCAGTGTTCCGCGGTGATCCAGGTTCTGGTGCAACTTTGCCGGAACTCCAACCCGGCTCGCATGCCGAAAACGAAAAAGAAGAGGAGCCGAAATGAGCGCGGCGCGTGCCCACAACCTGGACCTGACCCCGCCGCCGGTGGTCAAGACCATTCAGCGACGCTCGCTGGTCATTGGTCTTGTGTTTGCCGTGATCTCCCTGGTTCTTGCGTTCCTGCGCCCTGACGAATTCTTCCGCGCGTACCTCCTCGGCTACATGGCCTGGCTCGGAGTGACTCTAGGATCCATGGCGATTCTCATGATCCGGCATCTGACCGGCGGCGGATGGGGCATGGTGATCCGCAGGATTCTGGGCGCGGCCATGCGGTGCTTGCCACTGATGGCAATCTTGTTTGTGCCAATTCTGTTTGGACTTCCGAAACTCTACGTGTGGGCCCGGCCGCTGGACTCGATCGCGGACAAGCACCTTCGCGAGCACTTGCAGGAGTTGACGAAGACCTACCTCACCGTTCACGGATTCATCATCCGCGCTGCGATTTACCTCGCGATCTGGAACCTGTTGTCGTTCCTGCTTACCAAGTGGTCACGGGAGCAGGACAATCCTCCCTCGCGAGACAACAGCAACCGTTTCAAGGCGGTCAGCGGGCCGGGACTGATTCTTTACGCCTTCACGATTTCATTTGCCGCCATCGATTGGGTCATGTCGATCGATCCTAGCTGGATCTCCACGATCTATGGATTGCTGATCCTGATCGGTGAGTTGCTGTCGGCAATGTGCTTCGCGGTCGTGGTCGAGCGGATTCTGTTCAACTACAAGCCAATGTCGGAACTGCTGAAGCCCGATTTCGTGCACGACCATGGCAAGTGGATGCTTACTTTCACCATGGTGTGGGCCTATTTCTCGTTCTCGCAGTGGCTGATCATCTGGGCGGGGAACTTGCCGGAAGAAATCACCTGGTACATGCGGCGATTGAACGGTGGCTGGGGATTCGTCGGGTTGTTCCTCGCGCTATTTCAGTTCGCCGTGCCCTTCGTGTTCTTGCTTTCGCGGCCGTTCAAGCGCGACATACGACGCTTGGTCTGGCTGGCAGTTTGGATTATGGTGATGCGGTACCTGGATCTGTTCTGGATCATCGAACCCAACTTTTCCAAGACATTGACCCTGACCTTGGCGGATGTCGTGGTCCCGGTTGCCATGGGCGGCATCTGGCTGGCCTACTTCTTCCGCAATCTGAATTCGATACCACTTCTGCCCGCATACGACGTGTACGCCAACGAAGTGCTGGAGCCGGCCCATGAGTGAAAAAACAAACCACGGGCAAGAGGGCTTCGAGCAGCAGGACATGGCCGCTCAAGGCGTGTTCGCGTTCCTGATCGCTTTGGCCGTGGGAGGAGTGCTGGTCTATTTCGTGATTTGGGGTTTTTACCACTTTCTGGACGCGCGTCAGCGATCGCACCAGCCGCCGCCAGGCCCTCTGGTAAAGCAGGTGGAAACTGATACACGCATCGTGTCGCCCGACGAAATCACCAGGTTCCCTCAACCTCGACTGGAGCGCAACGAGCGCGTTGAGATCCGCGATTTCCGCTTGCAGGAAGAGCAAACTCTGAACAGCTATGGCTGGGTCGATGAAAAGGCTGGCCTGGTGAGGATTCCGATCGAACGAGCGATGCAACTAGTCGCACAACGTGGATTGCCGACTGTGCCGAAGGCTGGCATAGTTCCGGCGTCGGCGGTGAACGTTGCTACTCAAGCCGCCCAGCGGTCGGACACCAGCGGACAAGCAGCGCCGGCGAAATCACAGCCGCCGAAGTGATGGAAAGGAATGTGGCAGTGCACAGCGCAACTACGACAATCGCAAGACTGATCGCGGCCACAGCGGTCGCCGCGTCGACTCTCGCCTTGCCTGCATGGGGCCAGGGAATGACCCAGGGCATCATGTCGCCGCCTGCGAACGTGCGGCCGCCGGGTCTGAAGAACGTTGGCATCGAGCAGCGTTTGAACGAACAGATTCCGCCCAGTCTCACGTTTCGCGATGAAACCGGGAAAGCGGTCCAATTGAGCGATTACTTCGGCAGGAAGCCGATGATTCTGAATTTGGTTTACTACCAGTGTCCGATGTTGTGCGGAGAAGTATTAAGCGGACTTGAGAGTGCGCTGCGGGTGTTGAAGTTTGATGTCGGAAAAGAGTTCGATGTCCTCACGGTCAGCTTTGATCCCAAAGAAACGCCGGAGATGGCAACCTCCAAGAAGGCGGAATATCTGAAGCGCTATGGACGAACTGGCGCTGCGGCGGGCTGGCATTTTCTAACTGGGCCAGCAGCTTCTATCGATGCGCTCACCAAAGCGGCGGGGTTTCAGTATCAGTACGATCCCAAAACTGGCCAGTTCGCTCATGCGACGGCAATCATGGTGCTGACCCCCGAGGGAAGAATCGCGCAATACTATTACGGAGTCGAGTTTGCACCCAAGGATTTGCGTCTGGGGCTGATTCAGGCGTCGGAGAACAAGATCGGCACAGTGGTGGACCAGGTATTGCTGTATTGCTATCACTACGATCCGGATACGGGCAAATATGGAGCAATCGTGAGCCGAGTTCTGCAAGTGGCGGCGGGTGCGACCGTGTTGATTCTCGGAACATTCCTGGTCGTTATGTTCCGCATGGGCCCGGCAACCCTGGCGCGGCAGACACAGATGCTGAACGACCAACGACCAACGACCAACGACTAATTTATGTTTGATAACTTTCCACTTTGGCCAGTACGCGCTTCCACCGGGGCGGGCAATGTAGACGCCCTCTACATTTTTCTGGTGGCGCTGTCGGCATTCATGTGTCTGGCCATATTCACCATGATTCTGGTGTTCGCGACTATGTACCGTCGCCGCCGCGGAGTCCACGCCGAACAGATCGAAGGCTCAAGCGCGCTCGAAATCACCTGGTCGATAATTCCATTGGGAATTTTCATGGTGATCTTCACCTGGGGCGCGGTTATTTATTTCCACGAGCGAACTCCACCCCGGGGCGCGTCCGAAGTTTACGTCGTGGCAAAGCAATGGATGTGGAAACTCCAGCATCAGGAGGGCCAGCGCGAGATCAACGAATTGCATGTGCCTGTGGGCCGCGACATTAAACTGATCATGACCTCGCAGGACGTGATCCATAGCTTTTACGTTCCCGCCTTTCGCATCAAGCAGGATGTTTTGCCCGGACGCTACACCACCGCGTGGTTCCGGGCGACTAAACCCGGTGTCTATCACCTGTTTTGCTCGCAATACTGCGGCTCCATGCACTCGGGCATGATTGGACAAGTGGTAGTGATGGAGCCGGCGCAATACCAGGCCTGGCTGTCCGGCGGAGGAACATCTGGTTCGCTCGCCGCCAGCGGCGAAAGTCTCTTTCAGCAATTGGGCTGTCCCACCTGCCACCGCTCTGATACGCAAGGGCGCGGACCTAATCTGGTTGGAATTTTTGGCAAGCCCGTACAGTTGGAAGACGGGCGTACGGTCGTGGCTGACGAGAACTACATCCGCGAATCGATCCTGAGTCCAAGCGCCAAAATCATGAGCGGATTCAAGCCCATCATGCCGGTTTTTCAGGGCCTGGTGGGGGAAGAGCAGTTGAATGCGTTAGTGGCATACGTCAAGTCGTTGAGCCCGGCTCCGGCGGGCGCGGCAGGTGCACCCGGTCCTGCTGCCCCGGTTGGCACGAAATCGCAAAACTCTAAGGAATAGCAATGGCTACCGCAGTAGTTACCGCCGAACGCGAACATTATCTGAATAAGGAATACGGCATCCGCTCGTGGCTGTTGACCACCGACCACAAGCGCATTGCGCTGCTGTATCTGATCTCCATTACGGTTTTCTTTTTTGTGGGAGGATTCTTTGCCCTGCTGATCCGCTTGGAATTGCTGACCCCGGCTGGCGATCTGGTGCAGGCGGACACCTACAACAAGCTCTTCACCATGCACGGCCAGGTGATGATCTTCTTCTTCCTGATTCCTTCCATCCCCGCCGTGCTCGGGAATTTCCTCGTGCCCTTGATGATCGGCGCCAAGGACCTGGCGTTTCCGCGGATCAATCTGCTGAGCTGGTATCTCTACATGATTGCCGGCGTGATCTATGTCCACTGCATCCTCGCCGGCGGCGTCGACACGGGTTGGACATTCTACACCCCGTTCAGCACGGCTTTCAGCAACACCAGAGTGATCGAGGCTGGTGTCGCCATCTTCATCGCTGGATTTTCTTCCATCCTCACCGGACTTAACTTCGTCGTCACGATTCACCGCATGCGCGCGCCGGGCATGACGTGGTCTCGCTTACCTCTGTTTATTTGGGCGCACTATGCCACCAGCATCATCCAGTTGCTGGGGACGCCGGTCCTGGCAGTTACGCTGCTGCTGGTGGTGTTCGAACGCGCTTTCAATCTGGGGATTTTCGATCCGACTCGCGGCGGCGATCCCCTGCTGTTTCAGCATTTGTTCTGGTTCTATTCGCATCCCGGCGGTTTACATCATGATTCTGCCCGCGATGGCGGTGGAGAGTGAAGTGGTCGCCTGTTTCACTCGCAAGCGCATCTTCGGCTACAACTTCGTGGCCATGTCGAGCATTGCTATTGCGGTCGTTCGGATTTCTGGTTTGGGCCCACCACATGTTTGTGGCCGGCATTTCACTCTATTCCGCCCTGATTTTCTCCGCTCTGAGTTACCTGGTCGCGGTGCCTTCGGCCATCAAAGTATTCAACTGGACTGCGACCATGTACAAGGGCTCGATTTCGTTCACTACACCGATGCTGTACGCCTTCGGTTTCATCGGGCTATTTACCATGGGCGGACTCACGGGATTGTTCCTCGCCGCGTCTGGGCAGTCGACGTGCACGTGCACGACACGTATTTCGTCATCGCTCATTTCCATTACATCATGGTCGGCGGCGCGGTTATGGGATATCTCGGCGGAATGCACTTCTGGTGGCCGAAGATCTCCGGACGAATGTATCCGGAAGGATGGGGCAGGTTCGCGGCCCTGCTCGTTGTTCGTCGGATTCAATCTGACCTTCTTCCCGCAATTCATTCTCGGCTACATGGGAATGCCGCGGCGGTACTGGCAATATCCTCCGGAATTCCAGGTGTTGAACGTGCTGTCGACCGCAGGCTCGACGATTCTGGCGGTCGGATACGTTCTGCCCATGATTTATTTCCTGTGGTCGATGCGTTACGGGAAAATCGCCGCGGACAATCCGTGGGGCGCGGCCGGCCTGGAATGGAAGACCTCTTCACCTCCTCCCACATTCAATTTTGATGAGGCGCCCGAAGTGACCTGGGAAGCATACAACTACGAAGAGATCCCCGCTCCGGCGGAGGTGCGCGTTGAGCGATAGCCCGATTGCCGTTGAGCAACACGGCCCTGAGTTACTGCACCATTTTGTCGATGCCGAGCAGCAACGCGATGCTGCTTCCCTCGGCATGTGGCTATTCCTTGCCACTGAGATCATGTTTTTTGGCGGCATGTTCTGCGCCTACCTGATCTACCGTTACTGGTACTACAACGAATTCGCCGCCGGCAGCCGCAGCCTGGACATCTGGCTGGGCACCATCAACACAGCCGTTCTGATTTGCAGCAGCTTGACCGTAGCCCTGGGCGTGCGCGCGGCGCAGATGGGAAAGCGTAAATTGCTGGTCATTCTATTGCTGCTGACCATTGTGTTTGGTTTTGCGTTTCTCGGCATCAAGGGCGTCGAGTGGTACGACAAATACAAAGAGCATCACATCCCGGGCCATTCATTCAACGCGACTGATCTTGAGAAGCCTCCTTTTTCAAACGGAGGAATCGACCAGCAGCACGAGCAGATTTACTTCTCGCTCTACTTCGCCATGACCGGCTTGCACGCGCTGCACATGATCATCGGCGTGGGAATGTTCAGCTTTCTGACCTACTACGCATGGAAGGGGCGCTACACGCCGAAGTATTACACGCCGATCGAGATGGGCGGGTTGTACTGGCACTTTGTCGACATTGTCTGGATTTATCTTTTCCCACTTCTGTACTTGATCGATCGAAAGCCGCTAAGGTGAGCCCCCATGTCTGAGCGCATAATGTCGAGCAAGTTTTACTACACAATCTGGATAGCGCTGCTGTGTCTGACGGTGATTACCGCCGCGGTTTCCTTCGTCGACCTGGGACCGTTCAATACGATCGTGGCACTCGTCATTGCGACTTTCAAAGCGCTGCTCGTGGTTTTGTTCTTCATGCACGTGAAAGACACCAGCGAGAAACTCACCAAAACGGTAATTGTTGCCGCGATGTTCTGGCTGTTGCTGCTACTGGCGCTCAGCATGGCCGACTACACCACGCGTCTCTGGAGTTGAAGCGGGCAGCCCGCTGCGCTCGATTTGCGATATACTCCGCTCTCGGTGACGTTCTGCATCAGCGCTCGAAACAGTCGAGGTGATCTATGGCATTCTGCAATTCCTGCGGTACAACTCTGGCAGCAGGCGCCCGATTTTGTCCCAAGTGCGGTGGTGCGGTCCCACTAGCTGCGGCCGCTGCCCCGGTTGTTGTTGCCCCCACTCCGGCGGCGGCGCCTCAGAGCAACAGCGCTCTCAAAGTCATCTTGATCGTAGTGGGTGTTGTTGTTGTACTGGGCATCATCGGAGTTGGAACGTTGGCGTTCGTAGTGCGCAGGATTGCTCACAGAAGCCACATCGAGAATCGGGATGGCAACGTGCGAGTCGAAACTCCGTTCGGCTCGGTTCAGACCACCGACGATCCCGCGCAGGCTTCCCGCGACCTCGGCATTGATCTGTATCCCGGAGCTCGCGTGCTGAGGGGCAACACCGCGAACATAGGAGGAATGCATACCGTGGAGGCGGAATTTGAGACCGGAGACTCGGCAGAGCAAGTTCTGGTGTTTTACGCGTCGAAATTTTCGAATCCAAACGTCACGACAAGGGACAAGAATCACTACACCATAGTATCCACCGACAAGAAAAATCTGGTTACGATCTCCATCGACCCGGAAGACAGTAAGACCAGGATTAAGATCGCGAGTGTGAGCGGTAAGAACCTGACCGGCGACAATTCTCCAGACTAGCCTTCACCGCCGACATGCAAAGTAACTTCGCCGAGCTCGCTCGCGCAGCCAAGTCCGCCGCTGTGGATGCCAGCGGCCTTGCTTCCGCTCTGACCCGGCACGTGCGCGGTGACGTACGTTTCGACCAGGGAAGCCGTGCTCTCTACGCCACCGATGGGTCCAACTATCGCCAGGTCCCTATCGGAGTAGTGCTTCCCCGCGATCTCGATGATGTCATTGCCGCCGTGTCTATCGCCCATGAGTTTGGCGCGCCTCTCCTCTGTCGTGGTGGCGGAACCTCGCTCGCCGGACAATGCTGCAATGTAGCTCTGGTGCTCGATTTCACACGCTACATGAACAACATTATCGAGATCGACCCGGCCCGACGGATTGCGCGAGTTCAGCCCGGGGTGGTCCTCGATCGCCTGCGCAACGCCGCGGAAAAACATCATCTGACGTTCGGCCCGGATCCCGCCACTCATGACCGATGCACGCTGGGCGGCATGATCGGCAACAATTCCTGCGGCGTCCACTCGGTGATGGCGGGCAAGACGGACGACAACATCGAAGAACTGGAGATCCTCACCTACGATGGCCTGCGTTTGAAGGTGGGTAAAACCAGTGACTCGGAGCTCGAAAGCATCATCGCCGCGGGTGGCCGTCGCGGCGAGATTTACTCAGGACTGAAAAAGCTTCGCGACACTTACTCAGCCCTCATCCAGAAACGTTACCCTGATATCCCGCGCCGGGTATCGGGCTACAACTTGAATTATCTGCTGCCGGAAAACGGTTTCCATGTGGCCCGCGCCCTGGTCGGATCGGAGGGCACCTGCGTCACCGTACTCGAAGCTGCCTGCCGGCTGGTGGAAAGTCCCCCCGAGCGCGTGCTGCTGGTCATTGCTTACTCAGATATCTTTCAGTGTGCCGATCGCGTGCCAGAGATCATGGCTCACCACCCGATCGGACTCGAAGGCGTCGATGACTTGCTGGTCGAATTCACCCGGCGGAAGCGATTGAGTCCCGAGGGGTTGGCCCTTCTGCCTCCGGGCGGTGGTTGGTTGTTCGCCGAGTTCGGCGCGGCGACTGCCGCAGAAGCGCAGTCTCAAGCGCAGCAACTCATGCAGTCTCTCAGCCGCGCCTCAGATCCACCTCAGATGCGACTGTTCACCGACAAGCAACTGGCCAAGCGTGTCTGGGAAGTTCGGGAATCCGCTCTGGGAGCGACTTCGCACGTGCCCGGCGAGCCGCCAGGCTGGGAGGGTTGGGAGGATTCCGCCGTCACTCCCGATAAACTCGGCAGCTATCTTCGCGATCTGCACAAGATGATGCAGGGCTATGGCTACCGCAGCGCTCTCTACGGGCACTTCGGACACGCCTGCGTACACATGCGGATCAACTTCGACCTGCAGACCAAAGAGGGTATCGCAAACTTCCGCAAGTTCGTGGAAGAAGCTGCCGATTTGGTTCTCAACTACGGCGGATCGCTGTCCGGCGAACACGGCGATGGGCAGTCGCGCGCGGAGTTGTTGCCGAAAATGTTCGGCCCCGAACTGGTGCAGGCTTTTCGAGAGTTCAAGGCGCTATGGGACCCTGATTGGAAAATGAATCCGGGCAAGGTGGTTGAACCTTACAAGTTAGACGAGAATCTTCGCTTAGGCGCCGACTACAAGCCCTGGGAGCCGACCACGCACTTCCAGTTTCCCGAAGATCAAGGCAGCCTGGCCCACGCCACCTTGCGCTGCGTCGGAGTAGGGAAGTGCCGCCACGACGAAGGCGGAGTCATGTGTCCCAGCTTCCGGGTGACTCGCGAAGAAGAACATTCAACCCGAGGCCGCGCCCATCTTCTCTGGGAAATGACCAAGGGCGATGTAATCAAGGATGGGTGGCGTGACCAGCACGTGAAAGACTCGCTTGATTTGTGCCTGGCCTGCAAGGGCTGCAAGAGCGACTGCCCGGTCGGCGTCGATGTGGCCACTTACAAAGCAGAATTCCTGTCGCACTTTTACGAAGGACGACGCCGTCCACGCAGCGCCTACGCTTTTGCCAATATCGACATCTGGGCTCGCTTCGCTTCAAAAGCGCCAGGTTTAATCAATCTGACCACGCAGACGCCCTTCCTGCGCGATATCGCCAAGCTGATAGCCGGCATTCCGCGGCAGCGCAGCATTCCATCCTTCGCGCCGCAAACGTTCCGTCATTGGTTCGAGCGGCGGCCGCCCCGCAATCTGAACGGAACACTCGTTCTGCTGTGGCCAGACACGTTCAACAATCACTTTCTTCCGAATACCGCCAAGGCGGCGGTGGATGTGCTGGAATCCGCTGGCTGCCGCGTCACCCTTCCGAGAGTCAACCTGTGTTGCGGGCGTCCGCTCTACGACTGGGGCATGCTGGATCGCGCCAAGGCTTTGCTTCTCCAGATTCTTGACAGCTTGAAATCAGAAATCGAAGCGGGCGTTCCACTGGTCGTCTTGGAGCCGAGCTGCGCTGCGGTCTTTCGCGATGAACTTCTGAATCTGTTTCCCACCGATGAGCGAGCGCTTCGTCTGTCCCAACAGACATTCTTGTTGAGTGAGTTTCTGGAGAAGAAAGCAACCCATTTTCAGCTGCCACAATTACAACGCAAGGCCGTTGTCCACGGTCATTGTCATCACAAGTCAGTGATGCGAATGACCGACGAAGAATCGATCCTCCGTAAGATGGGGATAGATTTTCAATCTCCCGCGCCGGGATGCTGCGGTATGGCGGGATCGTTCGGGTTTGAAAAAGAGAAATATGATGTCTCGCTCGCGATTGGCGAATTGGAACTTCTGCCAGCAGTGCGGAACGCACCGCCTGACTGTCTAGTTATCGCGGATGGCTTCAGCTGCCGTGAACAAATCAAGCAATGCACCAACCGGCAAACTCTGCACCTCGCCGAAGTCATCCAGATGGCAACGCGGAAGTAGCCCCGGACGCTTCGTCGGGGCAGTCTTACGAGCAGTCTAACTTATTGAAAAAACAGATCACCCAAGGGTATCCTCGCCAGACCGTTCCAATTCTGGGAGAATACAAGCTTCACCTGGAGGCTGGCACCAACCATGACCCGGGATGGCGAATCTGTAACCGTCGCTGACGCTGCAGGACAAACCAAAGCAGCAGCCGATGCTTCGCTTCGCGGCTCGGTTCTGGTGCTGATCCAGTTCGACGTCTGCGAGGAGATCCGCCTCGACCGGCTCCGTCAGATATTTGGCGCCCGCACCTTGGAACAACCCAGCCTCAAACATCCTGCGCCGGGGTACGTTCGCTACCAGAGGCCCCCCGTGGTGGAACCAATTGAAGCGCTGGTACTGGAGAGCGGCGAGCGCTTGGAAGGCCAGATCAAGTATTACGACTACGGGGTCCTTAGCGTCGTGCTGGAATTGCCATTCGCGGGCGACTGGGACGCATTAGTTCGCCTGGGAAGCCGCTGGGTATGGGACGTAGATTTCGCCGGCCACGCCTCCCGCATCGTCCGCCAGAAACTCGAACGCGCAGCGCCGGCACTGGTAAAGCCTTATCAAAACTGGCTCAGCGAAGACTATTTCATATTTCATTTGCGCGAGATCAGCGGCACGCCATCGGTCGCGGAACTGATTGCCACTCAAGGAGCTCGTATTGCCCAGATCGTCCGCGGCGAGACCGCTCAGCTTTCTGACGGCGAGCGCAACGAAATCCTGCAGTCCGGCATTTCGTATTATCCTCACGATCTCGCGGTAATCGGCTGGAACGCTGCGTTCTTGTTTGACAGTGACGCGGGCGCCGAAACTGCCATTCAACTTTTGGAATACGCAAATTCGCAGTTGCTCGAGTTCCGTCACTATGACGAGTTGCTCACCGAGGAACTGGAGAGTGTCTACGCCTCTTTCGACAAGGGCACCGGAATGCTCGCCCGGTGGCGCCTGGCCCGCGATGCCACCAAGCTGCACACAGTCCTGCTCGACGTGAACGAACTCACCGAGCACGCCGACAACGCCATCAAGTTCCTGAGTGACATGTTCTCGGCCCGACTCTATAAGCTCGCAGCCTCTAAAGTCGGCGTTCCCGATTACAAAGACCTGGTCACTCAGAAAGTACAAACCGCCGAGGAACTCTATCGCTTCATGGTCGACCAATTCAATCAGAGCCGGGCTTTCGTGCTCGAAGCCCTGGTCGTAATTATTCTGGTCATCGAATTGGTCTACTTGTTTCGCGGCAAGTTCTAGAACCTGGGGACTGCAAACCGGGAACTGTGCCGTTCTGTCCTGAAGCACTATGTCATGTTTGTTGGACGGAGAGACCGAATGATGCGAGGACTCAAAGGAAAGCGCGTCCTGATCACCGGCGGCGCCAGCGGAATCGGCGCAGCCACGGCGGCGCGTTTCCTGGAAGAAGGTTCCGCGGTGTGCGTGCTCGACCGCGATGCCAAAGGCCGGGAACAGATCCAGAACCAACTGCCCACCTTGGCTGGAGTCGTCGGTGCCGATGTTTCCGACCTCAAGCAAGTGCAAGCCGCATTCAGTGACGCGGTCCGCATCATGGGTAGCGTGGATGTGCTGATCAACAACGCCGGCATCAGCATTCGCCATGACTTTCTCAACATCACTCCAGAAGACTGGGACAAAGTAATCGCAGTGAATCTAACTGGGGTCTTCTATATGGCCCAGACGGCTGCGCGGCACATGTGGGAGCGCGACGGCGGCGTCATTCTGCAAACCGCCTCGACCAACGGCATTATGGGATATCCGTTTTATGCGGATTACAATGCAGCCAAGGCTGGGGTGATCGAACTGACGCGCTCGATGGCCCTGGAACTTGCCCCCAAAGTCCGGGTTTGCGCGGTCGCGCCCGGATACGTGCTCACGCCCATGCAGCGCGCCGAATACACGGATGCGATGCTCGACGAAGTGAATCGCAAGATTCCCATGCGCCGCCACGCCAAGCCGGAAGAAATCGCGGCTCTGTTTGCCTTCCTGGCATCGGACGATGCAGCGTTCATGACCGGCCACGTGTACACAATTGACGGTGCTGAGACCGCAGGCGGGCTGGCGAGCCGGTAGCTTCGTCCTCAAATGACTCCTACCACCAAACATGCATCCCTGACCGGCAAGGTAGCGCTCATCACCGGAGCCGCCTCAGGTATCGGACGCGCCTCTGCTCTGCTTTTCGCCCGCGAGGGTGCGGCGGTCGCCATCACCGACATCAACCAGGCAGGAGAGAGTGTTGCGGACGAGATCACCCGAAACGGAGGCAAGGCAATCTTTGAGCTTGCCGACGTAACCCGAGCCGCCGATTGTGAACGCGTTGTCGAACGAACTCTGCGCGATCTTGGGACCATCGCCGTGCTCTTCAACAATGCCGGAATCATCCGTCGCGCCTCGGTGGTAGAACTGAGCGAGGAAGATTGGGACCGTGTGATCGCGGTAAATCTGAAATCAATTTTCCTGATGTCGCGCCAGGCGGTCCCGATCATGATAAAAGCCGGCGGCGGCTCCATCATCAATACCGCTTCCGGTTGGGGAATTGCAGGAGGCCCTCGTGCCGCGGCCTATTGTGCCTCGAAAGGCGCCGTGGTACTCCTGACTAAAGCTTTAGCGGTGGATCACGGACCGCAAAACATTCGCGTCAATTGCATTTGTCCCGGCGACACCGACACAGGTATGCTGCGAAACGAAGCCCATCAACTGGGAGCGCGTGAAGATACTTTTCTGGCCGAGTCGGCACACCGCCCGCTGGGGCGAATCGGCAAGCCGGAGGAGATTGCGAGAGCAGCGTTGTACCTGGCCAGCGATGCGTCTTCATTCGTCACCGGGACAGCGTTAGTCGTAGATGGAGGCGGCCTGGCCGGATCATAGATAACATCCATGCGCTTACAAGACAAAGTCGCTCTAATCACTGGCGGAACCTCCGGCATCGGCGAAGCCACCGCGATCCTCTTTGCGAAGGAAGGCGCCAGCGTCGCCATCACCGGCCGCGATGAGAAGCGCGGCCACGCTGTTACCGTCACGATTCTGGAGAATGGCGGGAAAGCCATTTTCATTCGCACCGACGTTCGCAAGGCGGCTGAATGCCGTCGTGCGGTCGACGAAACTCTTACGGCCTTCAGCAAACTCGATATCCTGTTCAACAATGCCGGAGTCTTCTACCCCCACACCATCCTCGATTGCAGCGAGGAAGAATGGGATCTGCAACTCGACGTCAACTTGAAAGGCACATTCCTGATGTCGAAGTTCGCACTACCCGGCATGATTGAGCAAGGCGGCGGCGTAATTGTCAACAACAGTTCCGGATGGGGTCTCGTGGGCGGTGATCGGGCGGTTGCGTACTGCGCCTCGAAAGGTGGCGTCGTTCTGCTGACCAAGGCCATGGCAATTGATCACGGACCGCAGGGAATCCGAGTGAACTGCATCTGCCCCGGCGACGTCCAAACCCCAATGCTTCCCGAAGACGCACGCATGCGCGGTTTGAAGTGGGAGGACTATCTCGCAGGCTGCGCGAACCGTCCGCTGGGCAGGATCGGAACCGCGGACGAGATCGCCAAAGCCGCCCTATTCCTCGCATGCGACGATTCGTCGTTCATGACCGGCGCTGCGCTGGTAGTGGACGGTGGCGGAACGGCGGACTGATTCAAGCGCATGGCACAGAGCACTCAAACGCGTACCCGCTCTAAACAATTGTTCGAGCGCGCGCAAAAATCGCTGGTCGAGGGCGTGAACTCGCCCTCGCGCGGGCAAACCACCTACTTACCTGGCCCTGTGTTTCTCGATCGCGGCAACGGTTCTCAGGTCTGGGACGCCGACGGAAACCAGTATGCAGATTTCATGATGTCCTTCGGCGCGCTCATCCACGGGCACGCGCATCCCAAGCTGGTTTCTGTGGTTTCCGATGCCATAGCGGAAGGCTCCCACTTCGCTGCGGCGACATCAGCGGAGGTCGAAGCGGCAGAACGTTTCTGCCGCCTGGTGCCGTCCGCGGAGGTCGTGCGCTTTGCCAACACCGGCAGCGAAGCAACCATGCTGGCGCTGCGCCTGGCGCGTGCCCACACGGGTCGAACCAAGTTTCTGAAGTTCGAGGGCCATTACCACGGCTGGTACGATCCTTTTCTTTTGAACGCGCACAGTCATCCGCCGGAACAACTAGGTCCCCCGGATAATCCCTCGCGTATCCCCGACTCCGAAGGTATTCCGCCCGCGACTTTTGAGGATGTCGTGCTCGCGCCCTGGAATGACATCGAAGTCCTCGAGCGCGTCATGCAAAAGCACGGACGCGAACTGGCCGCCGTCATCACCGAGCCGATCATGGCGAACATGGGTTGTATCCCGCCGCGAGAGGGCTATCTGCAACGCTTGCGCGAGCTCACCCGCGACTACGGCGCGTTGCTCATCTTCGACGAAGTGGTCACCGGATTTCGCTACGCGCCTGGCGGATGCCAGCAGTACTACGGAATCCAACCCGATCTGAGCACATTCGGCAAGGCACTCGGAGCGGGATTTCCCGTCGGCTCCGTGGCCGGCCCACGCGCCATCCTCGACCGCATGCGCTGGAGCGATCACATGGTGCTGCACTACGGTACCTTCAACGGGCACCGGCTCACCATGAAAGTAATTGTCGCAAGCCTGGACCTGCTGTCCGCCGATGGAACCTATCGCAGCCTGCATGCCGTGGGGGACGCGGCCATCCGCGGCCTGCGCGAAGTATTTCGCCGCAGGCAAGTGAAAGCCATCGTGCAGGGATTCGGCCCCATGTTCCAGATCTATTTCACCGAACGCGACGCCATCCACGACTACCGTGACTACTGCACCTACGCCGACGCGGCACGCTATTCGCAATTCGTTCACCGCCTGCTCGAACGCGGCATTTACATGACTCCGTCAAACGGCCTGCACTGGATTATCTCCACCGCCCACACAGAAGCAGATGTGGCAGCGCTCGTCGAAGCGGCCGACCAGGCCTGCGCGGATCTGACGTGAAGATAGGGACTCACGTGAAAGCGACGGTCTTTCTCGGCGGCGGACGCATCACAGGCGCGCTCGTAGCCGGGTTGCGATTAGCAAATTACGACAAGCCGATCATCGTGCACGACCGCAATCCCGGTAAACTCAGGCAACTCAAAAAGCGATACGGCGTGGCCGTCGAACTAAATCTCCACCGCGCCGTGCAGCAAGCGAGGCTGCTCATCATCGCCGTGCGCCCGGATTCAGTCAGCAATCTGCTACGGGAAATCGGAAAGATCAATCGTCCACTGAGTGTGATCAGTCTGGCCGCTGGCATCCCACTGTCCAAGTTGCAAGCCCGCTTGGGTGCGCCGGTGCGATGGGTGCGAGCCATGCCCAGTCCGGTGTGCCGGACAGGGCACGGACTCACCGCATTGACTTTCGACCGTGCGTTCTCTCGCGGCGCGAGGGGCGAGGTGAAAGACTTGTTCGAGAAGGTCGGCACCGTGCTCGAAGTTCCCGAGGGTCGGTTCGACGCATTCACCGTCACCTACTCCAGCAGCCACGGCTACCATGCCTTGGCGACGCTGGCCGCCTCGGCCCAGAAGCTGGGGCTAAGCCGACCGACAGCATTGACTGCGGCCGCACACGCCCTCGCCGACGGAATTCTCTCCTGGCGTGAGAGCAAGGTTCCGCTGGATGACCTTCTCCACGAAGCCGCGACCCCAGGTGGAATCGCAGCGGCCGTCATGAACGCAATGGACGCATCCGGCTACCAGCGCAGCATCCAGCGGGGATTACGGGCAGGAATCGCGCGAGCGCGGAAGAACGCAAAACAGGCCTAGCCGGCGGAAAGAAAAGTTTGTGCTTCCCGTCACACGGTTATGTGCCGGCAGTCACTGACTCCCGAATGAATTGGGCATACGTTTGCTCGCACCTCGACTCGAAACCCCTTCGGGCAATGAGGAAGCTTCCGGGTCTCTTACTCCAAAAAGGGGAAGGAGAAACTCTTATGTTTGCCCGTATCGTTGAATGCATTCCCAGACTGGAGAACAAAGAAGAGTTCTTGAAGAAGTCGCCCCCGTCCGCTCGAATGCAACCGATTGAGGCTGGCGGCGCAGGCAACGACGAAGCTGTGCTTAAATGGGCACGGGAACTGGCGCTTATCTTATTTATCGTGTTGATCGTGCTCGTGATTTCTATCGCTCGTAGATAACAGAAGTTGCCGGGCTCTGGCCAGCCCGTTGTCAGCATAAAAGCCGGAAAGCCACCTTGTCTTCATGGGGGCACTTATGGCGGAACGCCGGAATGACCAATTGCTTGCGAAACATCGGAATGAAATGGAACTGGGTCATCGAAACTGGATTTCGGCTGTCTTACTGCTCTTGACCACGCTCAGCATCGCATTTCTCGGTGGATACGCTGTGTATTCCTTTGTGACGAAATTCGGAGAATGATTGTCCCAGAAAGCCTGCCTGGCAAAAGGATTTGTGCGGCTGGCAATAGGAGGCAGACACGTCCCCAACCGAGGCTGTTCGTGAATCTCGAAGAAGCACCCGTGTTGCTCTAAAGGTCGAAATCGAGGCTCAGGGAGTTGCCGAGCTTCTCACCTGCCAAGGCGAGACTGTTACCGTTAACCTTCATGGAGCACTGATATCAACCGCGGTCGGACTGAGGGTGGGGATGAACATCAGGATTCACGTCTGTCTGACGGACAAACGCGCAAATGCAAAAGTGGTCTACGTTGATCCTGAGTGGCCCCGGCACTGCGGAATTGCGCTCGACAACCCACAGAACATTTGGGGACTATCTTCGCCACCCGACGATTGGCGGGAAAGTGAAACGAAGGTTAGCGGCTGATCATTCAGCGTGACCGCGCCTACTTGCACGCCCACGGTGGCTGGTCCCTGCGAGTTAGAAGGAACGCGTGAGTCTGGCCCTTGATCGTGCCGTAGCCAGTGATCTGCCCACGATCGTTAATCGCCATGGCCCACTGGAGAGTCCAACCAGAATTGCCAGAGATGAGATCGTTTAAATCCTGCATGCCGTTTGCTCTACTCCACAAAAAAGCCCTCCAATTAGAGACGCCCACGATATCGCCATTATTGTTGATGGCATATGCGGTAGCCCAATCGGCGCTTAAGGTGCCGAGGTCTTCAACCTTCTTGTCCTTGTTCCAGAGCGCCGCTCTACAGCAGTAGTAACGGCCATGGCTCCACATGTCCGAACCCCCGGCGGCCTGTCCAAGGTTGTTGATGCTGTTAGCTCCAGCGCTTCCCCCTCCCGGCAGAGTTCCCAAATCCTCCATGCCAGTACGTCTTGTCCACAAGAACGCATGCGTCGCGCCGGTGCTGTTGTCTGAAGACCCTACGACCTCACCATAAAGGTTAACTGCCCGTGCCCCGCTGTAGCCTCCGCCTGGCAGCACACCCAAGTCCTGCATCACTCCGTCCTTGTGCCAAAGCAGGGCATGAGGCCCCTCGGTTCCGCTGGTGGAAGAACCGACAACCTCGCCCCGGTCATTCATGCCTTGGGCCCAACTCAGATCGCCACCCGGCAACACGCCCAGATCGTGGATCTTTCCCTGAACCCAGACGACCGCATGTTCGTCCCCGTTGCCCAAAAAGGCGTACCCGGGCAGATCCCCGGATGCGTTAATCCCCATGGCCACACTCGAAGTGCCCCCCAGAAGCGTACCCAGGTCTCGCATTCCACCACGGACGTCCCAAAAAAAACCATGCGGGCCGTTATTGACATAACCGTACCCAGCCACGCGGCCACACCTGCTCACCGCTAGTCCCTCGCTGTTGTCGCTTCCGGAGAGGCCTCCCAAGTCGGTAATTCGGTAGGTCTGTGCCGCCGCTGAAGATACGAGGAGAAGGATCGCTGATGCCCATGTAGCGAATGGATTAACTCTTGTCATAGCCGCACCTCGTTTTGCGAAGAGTCTCGCGCGGGATTGATTGAAGCATTGTAAGCCAGGAATGGGAAGTCTTAATACTGGGCCGCCGCGCTCTCAGTGAGAGTTGCTGCGCCCGCCTAACCTGCGGTGACCAATCTCTTGGCCAGTCGCGACAGACGCACCAGGCGGTAAAGCGGCTGCAACAATTTCGGGAGCCGGACTGCCGACCATTCGCTCACGCCCGGAGTGAACGCAAGACGCCAGACAAGACGCGCTCGATCCTGCCAGCGTTCCCTGAGCCGCCTCATCAGGCGGAAGTAGGAAATTGATTCAGTGTCGTAGTGGACGCTCGGTTCGATAACCCGCAAAATCTCATCGGCAAGAACCGTGATTGACCGATGCTCTCGCAAGCACTTCTGAATTGCGGGCGGCAGCGCCGAGCCGACCAACTTGTGAGCGAGAAATAAATTCAGGCTGACGATGCGTGCGATTCCGAGGCGATGTGCCTCGTCCTGAATTACGTCCCAGTCAAGTCGCTGAGATTTTGTAAGTTGAGCGATGTCGCACAGCCACGACAGCTGAACCCAGACGTGCTTGGCGGCGTGCACGCAGAGCACGAGCAGGAGATCTTCAGCGCACAGCGTTCGCACGCGGCGACTGCCAAACGTGATCTCCTCAGAGCGCAAAAACAATTCCCTCACATCGAAGTCGATGGAATAAAAGCGGGGAAGAACTCGCCATTGCAACTCCAACAGGTTTGCGCCGTGCGCGCTGTCAAAAGGGTACTCGTAGCCTGCGTGTATGAAAGCGCCGTCCTGATTTGGGGCCAGCTCGATCCCCGGCTTGTATCCCAGATCGAGCAACGCTGTCTTGGCTTGCAGCACATCGTCCGCGTGGACCAGAATATCGAGATCGCCAAACTGGCGCTGTGTCACGTCGCCATAAAGCATCTCCGCTAAAACGGGACCCTTGAGTGGTAACGCTTCGATCCCTCGCGATTTGAGCTGGCCAAGAACGCGAACCAGTTCGCCGCTGAACCAGAGCACCTTGCGCGCATTGTCCTGATAGCGCGTTCGAAGCGCGGCGAGTTGCGGTCCAGGAACCATATCTGCAAGCGCTGAGAGCTGGCCATAAACCTGCGGAACCACGCGATGGTGGTCAACCAAGTCCAGCAACCGCTCCCAATCGAGCGGACGCGAGAGAATTCGGCGGATGCCATCGGCGTCGTCGCAACGGGATGAATCCGCGCAGCAGGCCAGCAGCATATCGAACTCAGGGTTATTCGCGAATGCGCGCGCATTCACCGGTTCGGCCAAAACGGGACGAATTTCAGCCACAGCAGACATCTGCAGAGATAGTATCTTCGCAAATGGAGCAACACCAGACGGAAGATGCTGCATGACACTGCATTGCAAACCGCCAGGACGAGGCGTCCGGGACGTGTGAACTTGGCGGTTACTTTGGTTTCGGTTCCACGCGCCAGCTCGCCAACGATCACTCGGACGGAACGTACAATGAATGAGGAAGTCTTTTATATGACCCCGAGCGAGAAATCATACGAAGCGGCGCGTCGCAGCACGCGAATTCGCGCCCAAATTCCGTTCCGCCTCACCAGCCAGGATCCCGCTATTCCGTTCAGCGAGCACTGTCATACCTTGGTTGTAAATACAGAAGGATGCGGCGTACGACTCAGCCGCCCTCTGGATGCAGGCTTGTCAGTTCTACTGGACGAACTTCCCGGCGGCACAAGCGCGCCCGCCCGCGTCGCCAACTGTGTTCCCCTCGGAACCGGAGGCAACTTCTGGTTGGTGGGAATCGCCTTGGAACAACCTGGAAATATCTGGTGCATCCAACCTGCGCCAGCGGATTGGGGAGAATCCAACCCAATCGCCGCGGCCGTTCCTCTGCCTAAGAAAGAGAACGAGTGGCCGTACTCGGTGTTTTCCAGCAAGGGCGAAGCGCACCCTGGCCGGAAGTAGCTGCCTTCCATCGCACGGAATAATTGTGACTGAAGATCAATTTCAAGTTGGTATCGCAGGGGCGTGGACGCCCGCGCCTACATTCATTTAGCGGTTCAACTTTTCGTAGTAGCGGTTGTCGTAGAGAGTGGTCGAATTCTGGACGAATTCGAGGATGCGGTGCATTCTGACTTTGTCTTCGCGATTTAATTCCTTGAACTGAATCGCAACTCCAGATCCGGGATGAATTCTCGCCACCGTGCCTTCGGTATCCAGTTTGCCATCATCGATTGAGAAAACCAGCTTGAGATTCGTTCCTGGGGTCAGGATAGCGCTGGTCTCCACATAGCATCCGCCCATGCTGATGTCGATCAAATTTCCGAAGACGGGACCGGTGTCTCCCTCTGGGTTCAACTCGATCGTGATGCGGCACTTCATACGGGCATAGAGCCGGCGGTTTTTCCGGGAAGGCTGTTGCTGCTTCTCGAGATACATGCGGCGATCGGCCTCGGCCAGAAGCGCCTCCGCATCTTTTCCATCGTCGGGGAATACGGCTTGCCCGACGCTCAGTGAAAGAATTTCTTCGGCGCACACTTCAAATCCGGCTTGCTTGGCCAGTTCTCGCAACTGATACGCTTTCTTGGCAGTGGCGTCGGCGGGCAATCCGGGAGCAATGACCACGAACTCGTCTCCACCCATGCGGGCTACGTAGTCGTACTCGCGGCAGCTCTCTTTCAAGGCTTGCGCAAAGAGGCGCAGGACGCGGTTGCCTTCCAGATGGCCGAAACGATCGTTGATTTGTTTGAAGCCGTCCATGTCGCCGACCATCACGGTCAGCGATGAGTTGTCGCGCTTGCAGCGGGCCAGTTCGCGATCGAGTTGCAGGAACAGCGATCGAGCATTGGGCAGGCCGGTGAGATAGTCAGTGGTGGCGGAGTTTTCCGCTTGCTGATATTTCACTGCATTCTCGATGGCCAGCGCCATCTTTGAACTGATTGCCAGCAGAATGCGCAAGTGATCAGAGGTAAATGCGTCGCGCTCTCCGCGATAGAGCGCAAGCACGCCAACCACTCCAGCGAGACCTTCCAACGGTATGGCCAAAGCCGAACGCAAGGTGCTGAACTTGGTGGGATCGTTAAGATATCCGGGCTCCACCGAGGGATTGCCGTTAATGATCGGCTTCTTGTTGTGCGCTACCCACCCGGAAAGCCCTTGCCCCACGGGAATGCGTAGCGAGGAGAACAGACGGAAGTTGTCGCCGTTCACGTATTCGGGAATCAACTCGTCGACTCGCCGAACGTAAATAGCGATGGCGTCGTAGGGAACCAGAGATCTTAGTTTCACCGAGAACACTGAAAGCGTCTCGCTCAAACTGAGCGAAGCTCCCAGGTCCTGGCTGAGTTCGAACAACGTTTGCGCCTCTTGTCGAGCGCCTGCGATCGAGGAAAGGAACGTCGCCTCGTGGACAGTTTCTTTGGCCGAAATGTTCTCAAAGCCTGCTGCGGGCGCCAAGCCGCGTTCGACCTTGACCTCGGTCGAGAGTTGCAGACTTGCCTCCTGGCCAAACTGGGCCAGGGCCATTTTCTCCAGGTTGACGTATCGTTTTCGGAGAATGTCGACTACTTTCGGATCGAACGACTTTCCGGACTCGGCGGCCAAACGCTGCATGACTTCGTCGAGTGGCAGGGCGCGCCGGTACTGGCGGTCGGAAGCCAATGCGTCGAGGTAATCCACAGCTGAGAGAATACGAGCGCCGATTGGAATCTCTTTGCCTTTCAGACCCAGAGGGTATCCCGAACCGTCCCACTTCTCGTGATGTGCGCGGACGATAGGCACAACCGGATAGGGGAAGCGGACGCGCTCCAGAATCTCGGCGCCGACCACCGGGTGAATCTTCATCTTTTCGAATTCTTCGAGAGTCAACCGCCCCGGCTTCGAGATGATGTGTTCGGGCACAGCCAACTTGCCAATATCGTGCAGGAGGGCGGCGGCGTGCAGGGCTTGCATTTCATCTTCGCCTACACCTAGTTCCTTCGCTACTTCGACTGCGTACACGCGGACCCGCCGCAGGTGATCGTGGGTAGTGTGATCTTTGGCTTCAATCGCCAGTGCGAGCGCTTCGATGGTCCGCAAGTGCAGGCTCGCCATCTCCTCGACGTGCCGCTTTTCGTCTTCCAGTTTTCCCAGATACAAACGGTAAGAGCGGTAAATCACGTAGATCGCCGGCACCAGCAGCAGCGATGTTTCCCAATAGAAAGTGTGATTAAACCAGCCAATCGCCCCAGCGATTCCAGCGCCCACCAGGTAATAAGGGAACGACCAGAAATAACACTCCACCAGGATTTTTCGGAGGCGTTTCCCTTCAGTCAGCGATATGACGGCGGCGATCGAACCAGTGTTGGCGACGAAGTACGTGCAAGCCGCCAGGCCCAGCAGCAACGGCTTGCTGTCGACCAACATGTTCGACAACGGATGGTTATAAACGGCGTATGCGACCGCGGTTGAGAACGCGCCGGCGCAGATGTTGAAGGTTACCTGAATCGCATTGGGCCGGTCCGGATACAAAGACTGCACCAGGATGGAAACGCATCCGAGGATTAGTGTTTCCGAGAAGCTCAGTTCCAGGACGCCCAACAGGACAAAGAGGAAGTTCACCGACATCGTGCCCGTGATTCCGGGCAGATTGACCTTCATCCGCGAAGCCAGAACCGCGATCCCCAGGTAGCAGATGAACTCAGCAATGTTCTTACTGCTCTGGTGGATGGCGCCGTAAAGGAGCACACCTGTGCCCACGGTCACCACCAGGCCAATGAACATCTTGGCAGGTAGCGTCAGACCTCTCCACGACTGTGACTGGCCAGGCATTCAGGTTCTGTCGGTCTCGGGGGAGCAGAGCAGAAGCGCTGATTAGAAATACCATCTAATGTGTTTAGGAACAATGATTTACGGGCTTTTAGGAAAACTTCGGTAACTTTCGGACGTGACTGGAGGGAGCCTGGCGGCTGGGGATAGAGCACTGGTTGAAACCCCTAGGGAATTCAGTGATTTAGGGCTCGGGGGATGGCCGCAAGAATGCTAGCTTGGAGGTTGCATTTTCGAGGTTGTGAGGGAAACCTTTTCTTTCTTCATTTGTATCCAGCGCTCACGGGGAACTGGCTGCGCTTGTATGCTAAATTTGAGCCTGCCGGGGCCCGTAGCTCAACGGTTAGAGCAGCAGACTCATAATCTGTTGGTTGTAGGTTCGAGTCCTACCGGGCCCACCAAGTATTCTGACCGCAATCACGCGGTGTTCAAGCCGTTCTAAGTCTTGGCCTTTTCGCGATGGAGAGACTTCTCCACTTGTCGCGCCATGGCATCCACGTCGAAGCTCTGTCCCAGGAATTCGGAAATTCTGGATGCTTCCTGCCGCGGGTTCTGCAGGACCGCTGCGTAATCCACGTAAAGCACGGAAACGTCGGATCGTTGGGCTAGCCAGGCCTTTACTTTTGCCAGATGCTGTTGGAAGGCGGCAAACACGGACTCGTTCGATGCCGGGGGGACTTCTTTGCCCAAACGTTGCAACATCTTGTCCTGTGAAGCCACAATTTCTTCCAGCGGCCGGCGCATGAAGACGACGCGGTATTCGTATCCCTTGGGCAGAGAAAGCAGGAGCACCGAAATGACCTTCACTACCTTGCCCTCAGCCCCGGCGATCAGTTGGGGATTTTTCGGCAGGGATTTTGCCGCTTCCCATTCCAGGTAGCCTTTGGGATTGTTATCGTCGGCGCTGCGCAGGCCGTCGGTCAGCACCGGCATTCCTCCGGCGGAAATCATCTGCATCATCAACGAAGTGCCAGATCGCGGTAAACCGGAAACTACAGTGATCATTTTGATTTTCCTTGCTCTTTCAGAATTAGCAGAAATCTGGTTTTTGTAACAGACCTAAACTAACACGGAGCAGTGCCGCTGGTAATCCTGGTGCAGCGTCAGGATTGGGAAAGTGCGCGCCGGGCCTTGGAGTAGTCGCCGGTGCGACTGGTCCAGTTGCTGGCCAATGTTCCTGCAGCCCAGAATACCGCAAACAGAAAAAACCAGCCGCTTCCGGGAACGCCGAAGCGCCAAGCCACGAAAGCGCCTAAGGTCGGAATCACGGCTGAGGAGGTTACGCCGGCAGACCACATCAGGGCTTTTGCGCTGGGCTTAGCTGCTTGCATAGAAGTTTTTTCTGTTTGTACGCCGAAGAAGGGAAGATGCTCAAAAATCCAGCGCAGTCCGGGTGTCCAGCCTTCCGGGTTTCCGGTTCCCCCGACGGTATAAAACCGGAAGCGAATACCAACGGCTCGGCCAACCGCCCAATGCGCGATTGCGTGGCAGCAGAAATAGAGAAGGACCCACGCCAACAGCATCGCACTGACGGCGGTTGCCGTGGAGGGTGCCGACCGGGAAGCCACCAGAGCAAAACCGGCAGCCACAATTCCCCCTACCTGCAAGAGGTTCCCGACGGCAATCGAGGGTCTAGCGAAGACGCGGCGTTGGGGCGGCAAGGTTCACCTTCAGGCAGCCTGGCGGGCACTTGTGATCGTCAATTCTATCGCGCTGCGGTAACCAGGACCCACCCCCGTGTGAGATAATTTTTTGGACATAGTCTTGAGGAAAACGAATGGCTGAGCGCACGGTTTTCTGCGTCAAATTGCACCAGGAACTTCCGGGCCTGGATGAACCTCCCTTTGACACGGACTTCGGAAAGAAAATTTACGACAACGTCTCCCGGCAAGCCTGGATGGGCTGGACGGAATTCTGCAAAATGCTGCTGAACGAGTACCGCCTGAATCCAGCGCGCCGCGAGGATCAGGAAGCCATTGTGAAGCAGATGGAGCAGTATTTCTTCGGCGAAGGTGCTGCCCCGCCGAAAGAGTACGTCCCGCCGGCCCAGAAATA
Organism: uncultured Acidobacteriota bacterium; assembly: GCA_963788605.1. GTDB lineage: Bacteria > Acidobacteriota > Terriglobia > Terriglobales > Acidobacteriaceae > JABDBE01. Next base: position 30,928 of record CAWBHD010000017.1, read on the forward strand.
GCAGGATGCCTACCCGGGCTCGGCCATCTGCCAGTTTATCGGGCTGGGCGCAGCGCGCTACCCTTCGTTCGTCGCTGGAGTAGGGATTCCTCGCTATGCTCGGAATGACAAATTTCCTGGACTGAGACGGCTTGCAAAGTAACCATGTGGTTAGTTACCTTCCTGGATACGTGTTTACCTAACTGTTACCTGTATTTCATCATCCCGTAACATTCCCCAGCGAAAATCGAGGTATGGATCCGCCCGTCTACGACACGCTGATCCTTTCCGACGTGCATCTGGGATCGGACACCAGCCGCGCGCGCGAGGCCACTTGCGTGCTGAAACAAAGCCGTTTCCGGCGGCTGATTCTGTTGGGCGACATCTTTGCCGACCTCAACTTCCGCAGGTTGACCAAGGAGCATTGGAAATTTCTCGGATACATCCGCAAGCTCTCCAATCCCAAGCGCGATCTGGAAGTGGTTTGGGTCGAGGGGAATCACGACCAGGGTCTCGCCGATATCATGTCTCATCTGGTCGGGGTACGAGTGTATCAGGAATACGCGTGGCAATATGCCGGCATGCGTCATCTGGCGATTCACGGCCATCAGTTTGACCGGTTGCTGGCCAATAACCTCCGCCTCAATTATTTTGGAACGCTGCTCTACCTGCAATTGCAGAGGCTTGATCTGAAGGGCAAGCCGGTGGCCCGCTTCATTGACCGTATCAACACTCGCTGGCTGCGCATGTCGCACAAAGTGGCGTCAGGAGCGCTGTTTCACGCGCGTATGCACAAGGCAGACCGCATTTTCTGCGGCCACACCCACGATGCCATGCATCAGGAGAAGGACGGCATTCACTACTACAATGCGGGCGGATGGGTCGACGACCGGCTTACCTACATCACAGTTGACCCCGCGGGAGTTCGGATTCACGAATATCGCGAGCGACCTGACCTTCATGATGCCAGCGACGAATCACGAGAGCTTGATTCGCCGATTGACGAACTGAGCGAGTCAGAACTGCCCGAACATGCGGACTGCGAGAATATTCGCGGCTGAAGCCCGGCGACCCGGCAATGCACCGTCAGGAGGCTCTTGCGTAAACTGACTATTGTTTTTCACCACGCGGGAGGAGGACACCGCAGTACCGCGGATGCTCTGAAGGCCACGCTGGCCGCGCACGAGCGTCCCTGGGACGTCACTCTTCTGAACATCCAGGAACTGCTTTCCCCACTCGACGTGCTGCGCAGCGTAGCGGGCATCCATATCGAAGACACCTATAACCTGATTCTGCGAAAAGGCTGGACGCGGTTCACGCCGCAACTTCTGCTGCTTTTGCAGACGACAATCCGTCTTTATCATCCATGGGTAGTGAAGGCGTTGCGAGCATACTGGGCGCAGCATCCGGCAGATTTGGTGCTCTCGGTAATTCCACACTTCAACCGCGCCCTGGCTGAGAGTCTTCACGGACCGGAAGCAACTCCCTTTGTCACGCTGTTGACGGATCTGGCGGACTACCCGCCCCATTTCTGGATTGAGCGTGAGTCGGAATATATTATCGCCGGAACTGAACGGGCCAGGGCGCAGGCTTTGGCAATGGGACATTCGTCGGACCGTATCTTTGAAACCTCGGGAATGGTTTTGAAGCCAAGGTTCTATCAGAACACAGCTGTAGATCGCATCGCTGAACGCACACGGCTTGGCCTTGAACCGGATTGTCCAACAGGGATCGTGCTCTTTGGAGGCCACGGATCGCGGGCGATGCTCAACATTGCGAAGCGGCTTGATGAGAGCAACAGCGGCGTCCAACTGATCATGCTGTGTGGACATAACCAGATTCTCGCGACTCAGCTCAAGAGCCTGAAGACCAAGAAGCCGATTCTGGTTCAGGGATTCACTGCGAATGTTGAGTCTTACATGGCATTGGCTGACTTCTTCATTGGGAAACCCGGCCCCGGATCAATTAGCGAAGCCTTGCAATTTCATTTGCCTGTAATCGTGGAGTGCAACGCCAAGACGCTGCCGCAAGAGCGATACAACGCAGAATGGCTGACCGAGAATGGTTACGGCATTGTCGTGAGCAGCTTCCGGGACGTTGCGTCCGCTGTTCGGCGCCTGCTTCAGAATTCGAACTTTGACGAACTTCGCCGCAATGCCAACACGTATTCGAATCAAGCGCTGTTTGAAGTGCCTGCAATTCTGGAGAAATGCGCCAGGAGCGGGGCCGCCCCTGTGCAAATTGAAGCGATCGTTTGACAGGCGCCGAATTTTGCATGCTGACCCAGCGTTCCTATTTGCGATTCGTGGTGAAGTAGGGATTCCTCGCTTCGCTCGGAATGACCGAATCTGACATCGGCGGCATGGTTAGGATGCTGCTTTCGGGCCGGAGCACCGAAGTTTGATTCGGGGGTGCCCAACATTTAACTGGATTTTCACAGTCTTGCAGCGCTACAACATAATCCAAGCGCCTATCATTACCCCAACCAACAACATCAGAAGCTTGGGCCGCAACAGGCCGCAAAGCCTTTCGCAGTCCGGGCAAGGAGTCGAAGGTGAAGTTAGAATTGGAAACCCGCAAGATCGAAAACGTAACGGTTCTCTTCTGCAGAGGGCGCTTCACGTATCGCGAGGAAGCCGCAGCGTTCTCTCAAGAAATAGCCGAACTTCTGCAGATGCGCCAGGTGGTAGTTGAGCTGAGTGGGTTGGAAGTAATCGACAGCGCCGGGCTCGGCGAACTGGTGGTCGTGCATATGTGGGCCAAGGCCTGCGGATGCACATTGAAACTTGCCGGAGCCAGTCCTCGAATTCGACAATTGTTCGAGCTTACAAACCTGTTGTCGATTTTCGATTTGCATCCCACGTTGGACGAGGCTTTGCTGTCATTTCAAGCGCGCGTCGCGAAAGCGAAAATCGCAAGTCACGCCGCTTAGCCGACGGTGTGGGGACGGGCGAGTCGCCCGCCCAGTTGGGAAGAGAACAATGCTTCTGCTAGAGCGATTCGGAAACTGCCGCGGAAGGGCTGTAGCTCCCCTTCAGGGCGTACCAGCGAATCCTCAAAATTTCTCCGAACATGCGGATGCCATCGCGCAGCGGATTAATGCGCGTTCCTTCGCGATGTGACCATGCGACTGGAACCTCGCTGACCGCGAACCCGAATTTTCTGGCCAGATACAGCAGTTCGGGATCGAATCCCCAGCGCTCGATCTTCTGCAGCGGGAAAACGGTCTGGGCGCTACGCCGGGTGAAAGCCTTGAAGCCGCACTGCGTGTCCTTGAACTGCAAGCCCAGAATGATTCGCAAGGCCAGGTTGAAAATTCTACCGAAAAACTGGCGATGCATCGGCTGTCTGCGAATCTGCAGTTGGGGGTCGAGCCAGCGCGAGCCAATGGCGATATCCGCGCCCTTGTTGATTGCGGCAAACAATTTGTCGGCCTCCTCGATCGGCGACGAAAGATCGGCATCGCTGAACAGCAAGATATCGCCGCGCGCGTGCAACATACCGTTGCGTACGCTGTACCCTTTGCCTCGATTCCCCGGATTCTCCAACAAACGCAGCGCAGGATGTTTCCGCCCGTACTCGCTCACGATCCCAGCGGTGCCATCACTCGATCCGTCATTCACCACAATAACTTCGGCATTCCAGCCGCGCTGCGCGGCGTGAGCAAGAATCTTGTCCAGGGTTGCCGCGATGCGCTCGCGTTCGTTGTACGCCGGCAACACGATGCTATATGTGGGTGCGTTCAAAAGGCTCACTTCAGTTATGAGCCGCTAGTCTCAAGGATTGCCCCGCAAGAGTCAAACCACGGGAAAGAAAACCAAGAGCTGAGAGCTGACAGCTCCTAGGCGACTTGTCGCTGCTTCTCCAGCATGGAGAAAAACTCCGCCACCAGTTCTTCGTCCCAGAGGCCGCCGCGGGCTTCCTGGCGCATGGTTAAAGCAGCGTGCTCATGTCCCAGCGCAGGTTTGTAGGGACGCTCCGTGCGCAGGGCATCGTACACATCAACTACCTGTAGCACGCGTGGGAGCAGGGGAATTTCGGCCTTCAACAATCCATCCGGATACCCGCTGCCATCCGAGTGCTCGTGATGATTACGGATAATCGGCAGCACCAAGCGCAGTGATCGCAAGGGACGGCAAATGTTTTCTCCGGTTACGGGATGCTGTTTCATGACCGCCCATTCGTCCTCGGTCAAGTTCGTTCCCTTTTTCAAGATGTCATCGGGAACGGCGATTTTCCCCAAGTCGTGCAAATAGCCGCCCCGCCGTAAGGCCACAATCGATTCTTCATTCAGGCCGAGATGACGACCCAGATTGCTGGCGTTCTCGGCCAACCGTTCACAGTGGCCCTCGGTGTAGGGATCGCGGCTCTCCACGCTCAGGCCCAGGGTGCACAGGACCGACTCTGCGGTTTCCAGTTCGTCGGTGAACTCTTTGAGTTTGAGCAGGGACTTGACGCGGGCAAACAGCTCTTCCGAGAAAATGGGCTTGTTGAGAAAGTCGTCGGCTCCGGCCTCGATTCCACGCAGCTTGTCCTCGCGATCGCTCAGTCCGGTAATCAGCACGAAGGGAATCAGCCGGGTGGCAGGATCTTCCTTGACCTCGCGGCACAACTCGTAACCCGACTTGCCGGGCATGACCACATCGGAAAGAATCAGATCGGGGAGCTCGCGCCGTATCTCGATTTCCGCCTGGGCCGCGTCTGGAACCGCAACCACCTCATATCCTCGAGTGGCCAGCAGTTCACGCATGAGTACCATGGTGTCCGGATTGTCATCGACCACCAGTACACGTGGGGCGCGTCGCGGCGAAAGTTCTCCCATTGCTCTGTAAGACGGAGCCAAGCCGGAAGAAGTTGTCCGAAATTTATGGGGAGGGCTCATCTGCACTGCTCGGACATACTTTAGGTATTGTAACGGATTTAGCGGCCGGCGGATGCGCGCACGCGAACTTGGCTACCCGGTCGCAAGCGATCCGCTGGTATGCTTCAGCACCATGAAAACTAGAAATAGCACAACGGCGGCCGCAATGAAAACCCCGCGACGCCACCCATCGCGGATCTCCGGGGGTTGCATCAGATGTTTGGCCAGGACAGCTCCCAGTGCTAGACCCGCCAGCAAACCGCCAATGTGGGCGGAGTTATCGATTCCTCTCGCCACTGCTCCAAAAAATAAGTTGTACCCGGCGAAAGTTAGCAGACTCTTCAATGTGCTCTGCATCGCCTGCCGGGGAATGGGCAGATGCCCGAGGTAAAGCGCCGCAATCAAAGCTCCCGCCAGTCCAAAAATTGCTCCTGAGGCGCCCGCACCCGGTGTCATAGGATGCCACCACAAACTGGCTAAACTACCGGCGAGCCCGCAAGAGGTGTAAATCAGCACGTACGTCCAGGGATCGAAGACTCGCTCTGCCAGGAAGCCAAGGTTCCACAAGCACCACATATTAAGGCCAATATGGATGATGCCAATATGAATGTAGTTGGAAGCGAGGATGCGCCAGGGCTCGGCGCCCAAGGAAAGCGGCCCCCAATTCGCGCCCCACTTCAGCAATTGAGTAACCGTCGGTTCGAGCGGAGAGACCCCCGTCAGCACCATTACCGCGAACACCGCAACGTTCATTCCAACCAATGTTGTCGTGATGGGCTGTTTAGCGACCATGAGCAGTTGTTAGCGTGTAGTGTTTGGCGTCTCCAGACACACTAACAGAAGCATGTGTAATACGGAGTCGTGGGAGCGTAACCGCGCGAATCGATGTGGGCGCACAGCAGCGAACCCGGCACGCCCGGTCAACCCTTGTGCAACCTACCATCGCAGACCGAGGGTCAGGGGAAGCAGATCGGAGTTCACCTTTTTATTCGGGGCGTGGTGGTAGCGGATCTCGGTAAAGAACTTTAACGATGTCGATCCAATTGGGTAGGTGATTCCTCCGCCGACGTTGCCACCAAATGCATTGCTGCTCGCTGAGGCCAGGACCAGGTTGCCGGGAACGAGTCCGTTCACGCAGCCACCCCACCACAGTAAAAACGGCTCGCAAACCTCACCCTTCACCAGAGCAGGCGTGGTCAATTCACCGGAGCGGTGATACCAGCCGCCGCCGCCAACGCCGTAGAAGCCGAGCTTGCCATGGGTCGGGATCCGAAAGATTGCGTTGAGAGTCAGAGCATACTCGCGCGCGCTCGCCGCCGGGACTTGCAACTGTTCAACCACACCTCGCTTGATGGGCAGGTCTTGCCACATGAACTCACCGTCGATCCCCAGGTAGCTCCTGAGGTTAGGTCCGGCGCCGATAACAAAATTGGCGCCATTGTTTGCAAAATTGGCGCTGGTCCCCTCAGGAAATCCAACGCCGCCGCCAACCGTAGCATTCCAGCGTGAGAAATTCTGTCCCAGACTGGATGTCGCCACCAGTATCAGCCCCGCTCCCAGAACCAACTTTCTGATGCACATTTATGGATTCCTCCAAGCCTAGGCAACAGTCCACTCTACGCCGGTCCGTCTGTGCCGTGCACTGACAGCTCTGCCAGGCGCATCCAGTATTCTCTAAAAACATGTACTAGTAGCCCTCGCTTCGTCGACCTTTCTTGCATCATAAGGCAGTGTTAGCACAGCTCTACAAGAAAACAGATGGGATGCCCAGCGGTCAACACTACGGGTTGTGCAGGGGCCGATGGGATCGAAACAGTATGATTTGGCTGTTCAGTTTCATCGACATGGAGTTGAGCGGAAACCGGAGAACTGGTCCTAAATGTCACTGATCCGAATTCTGTTGGTGGATGATTTCAAACCCTTCCGAGACCTGGTCCGTTCGATTCTTCAGAGGAACTCCTGTTTGCGAGTCATTGGGGAGGCGGGAGACGGCTTAGAGGCAGTAAAGAAGGCCAAAGAGCTAAGACCTGACGTGATTCTGCTTGATGTTGGCCTTCCCAAGTTGAATGGAGTCGAAGCCGCCCGGCGGATTCTCCAGGCGACACCGCAATGCAAAATACTCTTCTTGAGCCAGGAATCTTCTCCTGCCGTGGTGCAGGAGGCCCTCAATCTGGGGGCGCGTGCTTATATTCTAAAGACGCAGGCCAGCGGTGCGATACTGACCGCCGTGGACGCCGTCTTCCAGGACAAGCAGTTTGTCAGCGACACTCTGGCTGACAATCTCTTCGACTCCTCCGACGTACACGCCCCATAAACCGGTGTCACCGTAAACACGATTCTGTGATGTCCGTCACTGCCCGCGTGGGTAGATCGGGTAGACAATGTCGTGTGGACAGTGCTATGTTTAGCGCCTATCAATATCTGTGTCTAAATCATCACACTAGACGATCGAGCACACGAAGCAACTGGAATCGGCATCATTGCCGTTGAAAGATCGACCATGGCCAACCGCCCTCGTATTCTTATAGCCGATGACCACAATCTTGTTGCGGAGTTGTGCAAGAGGCTTTTGGAGCCTGAATTTGATGTCGTCGGAACCGTGGACAACGGCCGCGCCCTGGTAAGGGCTGCCGGCGGGTTGAAGCCGGACGTGATCGTGCTCGATATCGCCATGCCGCTCCTGAATGGCCTGGATGCGGGACGCCAGGTGAAAGAAATGCTGCCTGCCGTAAAGCTTGTGTATCTGACCATGAATCCCGACCTGGAAGTGGCGGCGGAAGCCTTCCGGCATGGGGCTTCGGGGTATCTGCTCAAGACCTGTGCCGCTGTTGAGATGGTGCAGGCGGTTCGCGCGGTGTTACGGGGTAAATCGTATATGTCGCCAGCCCTGTCGCGGGATGCCGTCAATTTCCTGCGGTGGCAACATAAGAAACTGGTGGAGGAAGACGACCGCCTCACCGAGAGACAACGTGAAGTTCTGCAGTTGCTGGCTGAAGGGAAAGTAATGAAGGAAGTTGGCGACATCCTGCACATGACGACGAGGACGGTCGCCTTTCATAAGTATCGGATCATGGAAATACTTGGCGCCAAGAGTACCGCTGAACTGGTTAAGTACGCGGTCAAGAACCATATTGTGGCAGCCTAGCCGGTTTCTCTTTCCGCGATGTCGCACCCGCCTGCAATGTCCTCACTTGAAGTGAATGTTGAAACCTGCGAGCGGTCCGCTCATATGGGTGTCAAACAGGAATCCGCCATTGACGTAGTCCACATCCAGGTAGCGATAGCCGAGTAGCACAGAGTACTTCTTCTTGAATTCCTTCCCCACGCCGGCGTAGATCTGCCACGTCACTTGTGAGCCCACTCCGAACCCACCAGCATCGCCCTTCAGGTTGGCGAACCAGTTCTTCTTGAGATTGACGCGGAATCGAGCGCCCAGCACCGGATCTACCCAGCTTTGAGTTTGGCCAACCGAAACGGCTGTCGAGCTGCCTTGAAAAAGGTCGATGCTGTTATCCAGCTTCCAGAAGCGGGCGCCGGCCATCACGTCCACCGTCCCGCGATCCTTCTCGATCAGGCGCCAGTAGAGCTCTGGATCCACAATCAAAGTCTTGGCATTGGTGTCGAAGCCGGAGAAAGTATTTCCGACGGGCGTAGCTTTCTGATCCGAAGTGAGGCTCATGAAGATCAAATCCGTGTCCAGGCCTATCTTCTTCCGGCGAATATCCAGATCGGTCATCAACCCGATGTTGAGTTGCGAGAAGATGTCGGAGAAACTTGCATTCACCGGAACTGTGTACCCCTTCGCCCCCACGTTTCCCTGGAGGCCGCTAAACCAGAGATAGAATGGAATCCAGTCCACGTGCCAGTCGCTCGGCTGGTCAGACACGGGGTGTACTTTCCGTGCCGGAGCTTCGCCCCAGGAATATTCGAGTCCGGCGGTCGGCCCTTTCTGAGTGATTTGGAGTGCGAGCTGGTCGCCGGTTCCATGAACGCTCAGACGGCTTCCCATCGAGTAGCCGGCGCGAAGCGCCAGTCGGTTCGTCAACCCTACACCCACGTTGGCTCGCGCCCTTAGAAAGTTTCCGTAGCCGAAGAACGACATGCCCGAGAAAGAACCTTCCAACGCGAGCCGGTTAGAGTTGTGCAACGGATACCAGCGGCCAGTCGGACCGACTGCCGGGAGCGGAGCGAAGTATGATGTCGAAGCTGACTTGGTTGCTCCGAACCCGTTCACGCCGGCCGCGGTTTTGAGCGTGGCCTCCGAGTCGAGCAGGTTCAAGTCAACTTCCAAGCCCAGATAACCGTGATTGCGCCGTATGATGTCGTACTGGTATCCGGGGGTAAAGTTGAGCGACTTGAGTTGAGCCGTTACTCGCGCTCCCAAGTCGAACGTCTGTCCCTGAAAATCAATTGTCCGATTTATGGTTACGGTTCGAGTGTTGTTGACCGGAGCGATGCTGAACAGAAAGTGGTGCTTGCGGCCAAACCGCCAATCGATCTTGCCGGTGAAGGTGGAGTAGCTGCCGAAGCCGAAATCCCTGTTGATGTCGAAATAGCTGTTGTTGCCCTGCAAGCCAAAAGATCCCGTCGGGCTGGAAAACCACCAGTTGCCCTCGACCCGCCACCGATAGTTGTCGAGGTCTTGTCCGCCCTGGGCTTGAATCAGCGGCACTGCAGCGAGAAAAAGTAAAGCGGTTACCAGCGTCTTTCTGGAAACATTCATGAAAGCAAACATTTGGACATAACTCCGTACGCGCAATACCAGCGAAGGCACGTTAACAGATGACCTCGGTGCTGCATACTGACAGAACTTACAGGTTGCAAAAAACAGCGGTCAGCCATGCCTTCATTCAGGGTTCCTGGTTGTTTTCTTGCATCAGACGATGCATACGATTTTGGATCAAACTCACCCGTTGTTACTTCTTCTTGTGGAGAACCCGGACAATCTCTGGGGCAAATTCGCCCAGCCAGTTGATGCCCACTCCGACAAAGATTTGAGTAATTGCGGCCTGGTAGCCTCGTACCTGCCAGTTCGGATTCCCGGGTTCCCAGGTTGTAGCCATCGCGGCGGACCCAAAGGCTCCAAGAAACGGCATGATCTGCGGCCGCAACGATTTTTCCGATCGGCCATAGGTGACAAAGTTCCTGACGATGGCGTGCCGGGTCCGTGGCCAGAAACCATCGCAGCGACAGCGGTCATAGCGCGGTTCCCAGCCCAGCAAGCCGTTCCCCAACGACGTAATCGAATTTTGGATAATGAACTGAGCCTGCCTGCTGCCCAGCCGTTTTGCAAAGCCCTCAAAATCGTCTCCCCATTGGGGATTGCTATCGGCGATCTGGTCGCGCACCGCAAACAAGGTTGTTTTGACGTAGATGCCAGGCGTTGTGTAGGTCTGCATCAGGTAGAGTTTGAAGCGCTGACGGCCGTTCAAAGGTTCAAGGGGTACGTCTTTCGGAACGTAAGAACCATACAGCCAGTTCACGTTGAGCTCCTTGCCGGGAACCGGCGCTGGAGCGGCCTGTGGACTTGGAGCACCCGCCGGAGTCGTCGCTTGCGCGGAGCAACAAGGCGACAGCAACAAAACCAGAACGAAACCTATCCATCGCCTGGGAATCACGATTCGCGCCAGCAGGAAACTCTTCGCCAACATGTCACAGCCCTACACGGACCGAAATTTATCATTCCCGCCACTTCGCAGGCATTCACTTCTTCTGGGGTTGCGGCTGGTCCAACTGTTTCAGTTTCTGCTCCAGCATCATCTTCTCCTGCTGCTTGGTTATTTTGGGAAACAGGAAGGCGATCTGCACCCGCATGCCCCAGGGCGAAGCACCCGGGGGATGAACGGCATTACCATAAAACTGAGCGTTGATATTCACCGGCTGGAATCCGAGCTTCATGATTCTTCCAACGCCGCCACCGAATGGCACTACCCAGCGACCGTTATTGCTGACTTCCCAGTTCGCGGTCAAGATGGGTTGGGAGGTCAGGTACCAACCCTTTTTCATGTTGTAGTTGATGAAGTACTGCACCAACATTTGATTGACGGACGGACGGCCGCCCGAACCAGCGACTGACCAGATGTTGTTGGCGAGCACACCCAACACGAAATGCCCAGGCATCGTTAAAGCGACGACGTTGGGTCCGATGCCAAGCTTTCCTTGTCCCAGGTACTGGCTGGTCGCAGTCGGCAATTGAAAGATAGGCCCCGCGCCCCAAATGATCTTGTGCGGCTTACTCGGAGAGAGGAGAAAGGTGGGCTGCATGTCGCCAAGGCCGTAAACGCCGGCCTGAGGCGCGGGAGACGGTGCAGGAAGCGGCTGATAGATGATGGGAGTAATCCAGCGAATGATCAGGTTCCAGTTCTCGCTGGCTTTTACTGGAATCACCGGCTGAATATTCAACACATCTTGAGTACGGTATCCGGGATCAATCCCGAAGTTGTTGTTGTTCTGTACTGGAACGCTGATCAGACTCGCGACGGGGTTTTGAGCCGCTTTTCTCAATTCGTCCGAGTTCGCCGCCGCAGCTGGCGTTGCCTGTGTGGCGACGGAAGTCCCCTCCGGACCGATGGGCGTATCTTGTGCAATGAGCGGCAGGGCTAACAGCAAAAAGACTGTCAGGGCCCACAAGGCGTGTCCGTGTTTTGTTGACTGCTTCACAATGGCCTCTTTTCTCTGCGTCCTTTGTTTGGACCCTTTCAGCAATCGCTCACACGTGCTGGTAGTTCGAGTTCGCGATGGCGACATTCAACTGCTTGCTGACACCGTCGAGAACCATATTTGAGATGTGGTTCGTTCCATCCGGCAATTGGCTGAACTGCACCGTGAAGTTCATTGCATCCTTGGGATCGTCCATGTAGGAAGCAATCTGAATCGACACCAGCGCTTTCTGGGCTTTGTCGAAGACCAGGGTCATCGAATCCTGGGGCTTAAGGTAATTGTGGATGACCAGTTGAATTTGATTGGGGTTGCCGCCAGTCGGACCCAGGGTGACATTGCCCTGCGCATAGGCCTGTTGCAGCATATCTTTATCCGGCGGGACATACTGTTGCGCCAGCGCCTTCATCTGGTCCGCGTAGTCTTTGTATTCTTCCTTTTTCTTCTCGACCACATGCCGTTTCAGGCGTCCTCCTTCCGGGGCGGCCTCAGCAGGCGGATCAAGCGAAGTCTTCTGCGGCTTCCCATCCGGTCCGAGGCGTACCTGGAAGTGTTCCTGCTTCTTCTGTTCGCCTTTCAAGCTGATTGTGACCACCTCCACCCAGGAGTACGACATGAGTGCCTGCTTGTTTTTCGCAGATGCCTCTTTGATCTCCGCAACCCGTTGCTGCAGTTCCGGATTCTGTGCGTTTGCGGGAGCAATGAATCCTGCGCAGGCCAAAAGTCCGAGCAGGGGCAGTAACGTGATCCTCAAATTACGCCGTACCGTGTTTGTCATGGGTGTCCTCTCAATATTTCTAAAATCCGCACAGACCAGCCGTGCGTTTTTACGAATCTCGTAAGCCGTGGTTCCATTTAAGTGCAAGAGCACTTCACGCTCGTTCGCTAGTGCAACACGAGCATTGATCAGAGCCAACTGTCACTAGTTACAGGGCAAATTCGTTTTTCATAACGATGTCGAACGCTGCTTCGCAGCGCGGCGCGAAGAACAGAAGCGCCAGGACCGCGTGGACTACGACAACCGGCCACAAAAGGATTCCGGAAAACCCGCGAACCGCGCCGAGATAAGCCAGGTAAGCCGCCACCAGGAAGTTGTAGGTTAGCATCGCGTAAAGAGATTGAACTCGCGTACCGCTATTGTCCGCGCCCGGCCAGCAGGCTATTCCCAACGACAACAGCCCGACCCCAGCGACACGCCCAACCATCGACCCTGTTCCACTAATGTCTGAGCCCAACAGCAAATGAACGAAAACGGATGGGGCGAGGATCAAGACAAGGCCGGCCGCAACTTCGAGGACTGCCGCCACAACCAGCAATGTTCGGTCCGCCATCGCACTTGTCTCCGCGCGTTTGCTTGGATAATCCGAAACTCCAAGAGCAGGCGGCCCTTGCGAGCCGCCCGCTCTTTGGATCGTTCCGTTTACTGGCCGGTGCCTTTGGACGCCGCCTCCGCCTCGGCCATCCTCTTCCCCATTTCCGCTTTGACCGCGTCAAGGTTGAAGCTCGCGCCATGCTGCATCGGCGGGAACTCGAGGAAGGTCTGAAGCTCCTTGCCCACTACCTGCTGGACGAATACGAAGCGCCAGAATTGGTACTTGAACCAATCGAAGTATTGTTGTCCCCCTTCTTTCGTCCCGTTGTTCGGCCACCCGGTGCGCTCGAAGGGATCGAGACGCAGGTTGGTGATGTAGGGAACGTCAGGATGGGTCTTCTCGCCGAGCCAGCCAGCGGGTTGGTCGATGAAACGGAATTTGTAATCGTCGATGCGCACTGCGCCGACCGTGCTTTCGCCGAGGTAGAAGATTTCATGACGCGCCGACGGGCCTTTGCCGGTGATGGCGGCCATCTGGTTGTAGCCATCCAGGTGGTTCTTGTAGGTCCGGCCAGCGATCGTCTTGCCCTTCAGCAACTCTTCGGTGATATTCGGATTGCCGGCTGCGGCGGCGAAGGTGGGAAGCCAGTCCAGGCCGGAGAAGATACCGTTCTGAACTGAGTCCGCCGGCACATGACCGGGCCAGCGTAGGAGGCAAGGCACTCGGAAGCCGCCCTCGAGAACGGTTCCCTTGGACTGCGCGAACGGCGTCTGACCGCCATCCGGCCAGGTGAAGACTTCGGTACCGTTGTCCGTGGTGAAAACGACAATGGTGTTGTCGTCGACGCCCATGTCCTTCAGTTTGTTCATCACGATGCCGATGTCATCGTCCAGTTGCGCCATGCCGGCTTCTTCTTCTGACCAGCCATTGTCGGAGTTGCGCATCGCTTCATACTTCGGAGACAAGGTGAGTGACGATGTGCATGCGGGTAGGGTTGAGCCAGAGGAAGAACGGCTTGTTATCGGCCTTGGCTTTGTCGATGAACTTGATGGCGAAGTCCCGAATCTCGTCATCCACGGTCTCCATGCGCTTGGGATAGAGCGTGCCGGCGTCCTCAATCTTCTGTTTGCCGACTTTGCCCCAGCGCGGCATGTCGGTCTGATCATCGTTGTCGGTGGCCCAGGAATGAACCATGTTGCGCGGGCCGACGACATTCAAGAGATTCTGCGGATAGTTGGGATGCGCCGGGTCTTCCATCGCATCGAGGTGATACAAATAGCCAAAGAATTCGTCAAAGCCGTGAACTGTGGGCAAGAACTCATTCTTGTCGCCCAAATGGTTTTTGCCGAACTGACCGGTGGCATAGCCCATGGACTTGAGGACCGTGGCAATTGTGACCGCCTCGGCAGGGATTCCGGTGGGAGCGCCCGCCTGACCGACGGTGGTCATGCCGGTGCGGATGGGAAGTTCACCGGTGATGAAGTTCGCGCGACCCGCTGTGCAACTCGCCTCGGCGTAATAATCGGTGAACAACATCCCCTCTTTGGCAAGCTTGTCGAGGTTCGGTGTCCTGCCGGCCATCAAGCCGCGGTGGTAAGCGCCAATGTTCCACATGCCAATGTCGTCGCCCATGATGACGACGATGTTGGGTTTGCTGGTTGAGGATTGTGCATGCGCGGTCGCCCCCGCCCCCGTGAGAAAACTCGAGGCGGCAAGCGCTCCCATTGCCAGTTTTGTGATACTCGTTCCAAAGTTCATCCTTATTCTCCTTGTGTCTTTATGAAAGTTTCCTGTCCCGTAGCTATTGAAAAGACCAGGTATCCGAAACAAGCTATTTATCGAATGCGAAAATCCGTTTCCAATCGTTCTTCATGCTGATCACGACCCAGCCGTGTTGTTTGGCCTCTGCCATGAGCGCGTCGCTGAAGGTGCCGATTTTTGATTCCGGTCCATAGGCGTATTCACGGACTGCGTCATCGTGATGCACCAGCAGCATCAGACGCGCTCCATCACCACCCTGGGTGTACTCCAGCATTTGCTGATCCCCGTCGGAGTTGCCGAACGCCACAATCGGCCTCTGTCCGATCACCAGGTGGATGCCCTCGGGCTTGCCTGCCTTGTCGTCGATGAGCATGACCTTGGGCTCTTTGGTGAGGATCCCCCGGCCGTCGGGCGCGTAACCAAACTTCGTCTCCCCAGCCGACCCGACTACCTGATTCACGGGAATGCCGTAGGTCGGCTCCGAGTACGCCCGCACGAAGTCCTGTCCACCGCCGGTCACGAAATAGGTTTTGTACCCGTTGGCGCGAAGCAAGCGCATCACTTCCAACATGGGTTGATAAACCAGTTCGGTGTAGGGGCGTTTGAAACGCGGATGCTGCGCCGTTGCTATCCAGCCCTTGGCGGTTGCCTCGAAATCTTCGACCGTCATCCCGCTGTGGGTCGCCCCAACGATTTTCTCCAAGTCAGACATAGCGAGCTTCGCCATTGCCGACCGGTCGCCCGAGAGCACGGTCTTGAAGGGCTCGACAGCCGCCAGCTTGGAATCCTTCGCCGCTACGGCCTTGACTTGATCGAGCGCGAATACCACTTGCGTGTAGATGGGTTGTTCGACCCAGGTTGTCCCGTCCTGGTCGAAGGTGGCGATGCGCTGTTCGGGGGGTACAAATTTTGGATTTGATGAGTCCGTGGTGACCCGAACCAGTTGCAGAATCGCCTGCTTCGCTGGCCCGTCATTCCATGAAGGCAGCGGATCACGCTGAGCAAAGGCGCAGACTGCGAACAGCAGAACCGAGCTCAGGCTCGCGGTCAACGCATTGGTAAATAATCTTCGATTCCGCACAACACTTCTCCTTTTCTCTTTCTCTCTTGTTCCTCCGCAGCTGCTAACTCAAGTCCCCATTGGGGAACTAGCGGGTCGCACTTCTTGAGCCAGGCGGCGGCAGATGTCCTTTACGTCGAGATCAATGTGGTGCCAGTACTTCTGCAGCCCGCTGCACAGGTAGTTCAGTCCAGGCTCGCCGTCACGAGTTCGGATCACCCGGTTCTTCGGACATTCTCCATTGCAGGCGAAGAGGAACTGGCATTCACGGCATTGTTTCGGCAGGGAACGGAACTTATCCATCCCGAACTTGCGCTGCTGGTCGGAGAAAACCATCCGCGAACTCGAAGTCTCCAGGATGTTGCCAAGCTTGTATTCGGGATACACGTAGTGGTCGCACGCATAGAGACTGCCATCGTGCTCCAGGGCCACTCCCTTGCCGCAGAACTCGTGATAGACACACAACTGCGCGTCCTTACCCATCCACTGCGCCACGGCGGTTTCGAAATGGTTGACAAAGACCTTGCCCATGTCGCGGCGGTACCAGTCATCCCAAACCTTGCACAGGAAATAGCCCCAATCGTCGGGATCAACCGACCAGTCGGTGACGACGGAATCCGGATTGCCGGGGTGTGCGGCGGGAGAATCCTGCACTGGCAAGTTAGCCGGATCCCATTTTTGTGGTGCGATCTGCTGGAATACTTTTGGTTCCACGCAAGGGATGAACTGCATCTGCCGCGGGCGGACTTCATTTTTCAGGAAACGGTAAACATCGAGCGGCCGTTTCGCATTCACACGGTTAATGACAGTTAGCGTGTTAAATGGGACACCGTGGCGATGCAGCATCTGAGCAGCGGCGAAGACCTTGTCAAACGTAGGCTTGCCATCTTTGGCGATGCGATATACGTCGTGTAATTCTTTAGGACCGTCAATGCTCAGGCCCACCAGGAAGTCGTTTTTCTTGAGGAATGTTCCCCAATCGTCGTCAAGCAACGTCCCATTCGTCTGCAAGTCGTTCTCGACCCGCTGGCCGGGCTTCTTGTACTTTTGCTCCAGCTCAACCACCTTGTGAAAGAACTCCAGGCCCAGCAACGTCGGCTCTCCGCCCTGCCAGGAAAAAACCACCTGATCGCGGTCCTGCCCTTCGATGTACTGGCGGATGTGCGTTTCCAGAATTTCGTCGGAGATGCGGAACTTGCTGGTGGATCCGAGGAGATCTTGCTTGTGAAGGTAGTAGCAATAAGAGCAATCAAGGTTGCAGATGGATCCGATTGGCTTCACCATCGCGTGATAACTGCGCATGGAGCCGGGTGGCGCTGGCCACGGCGACAAAGCAGTCAGAGGACCGTGGTGATCTGCAGGCGCGGCTTCAGAGAGACGCCTGGGTTGGCGCTCAGGATCGGCAGGGATGTCACAGCTCATCATCGTCTAGTTAAGCTGGTGAGCGGGGGGTATTGCTACTGTCAGAAAAGACAGTCTGCGATGAGAGGGTTTCTCGCGCCGTCTTCGGTCAGTTCGTACCAAACCCAGGGCGCCCTTCGCGAATGCGGCGGGAGAAGTCTGGAGCATTGTCGGCGGCCTGGGCGGCGGGGTTGATGTGGGCCTTCTCCTTGAGTTGGGCCAGGGATAGGTTGTCAGTGACCAGGTCGCCTCGTTCAAACATCATTTCGTCGGCCTTTCCATTGAGCAAGACACGGTAATCGAACCGCGGCTTGATCTTCCGTGCATCGGCCACGTAAGGGACGATATTGGTGGTGCAGTTGTTGGTCAGGGCGTTGTACCACTCCGGATGGTCGCGCAGGTGGTTGGCGCCGGCGAGGTAGTCACGGAAGATAACACGGGCTTGTTCGGGTGTGGCTTTGGTATGAAAGAGATAGACCTCTTCACCGTGGCGGAAGTTGGTGCGCAGGCGAACCACGTCGCGCTCGTCGCTGATGGTATAGATCAACTCGTAGTAGCGGAAGAAGCCACGGACGGCGGAGTAGGTCTCGCCAACTTCCTTGCGGGTCTCGATCGACAGAGCCACGTATCCCTGCTCACCGAAGTCGAAGCTCACAATGGGATGAGCAATCCACGGGGAACCCCAATAGGTGATGAAGATATCCATTCCGCGAAGATTTGCGAGGTCGACGGTGCGGGTTTCCCAGTGTGGCGTGTAGTCGAATTCGGCCCGATAGTCACAGTTGCGAAGGTTGTGAATGACAACCTGATTCCCGTTAATCTCAGCCCATGCGGTTTCGGCCACGTCCGGCTGCCAGTCGCGATGATTCGATGGTTTTAGGGAAAGCCACCAGACCAGGATGACTGCGAAAGCCGCGAGGCTGAAAGCGATTCCTTGCCAGCGGGCTTTGAAGAAAACGAGCAATCCGAGGACGAGGACCAGGTAGGCGATCGCGGCCAACGTCCGCAGTGAGGCCGGGGGCAAGTCAAAGTAGAGCGCGGCGGCTGCCCAGAGAGTGACTACGCCCGCGACAAAGAGCGCAAGGATACGCGGGAGAACAGCAAGCATCCTGTGGAGATATTCAGGTTGAGGATTAGCTATTAGGGTCACGTGTCACCATTCGCGACGCTCAATAAAGACACGAACTCGCAACACCAAAACTTCTCGGCTGTAGTCTATCGTTCTTAAGGGCGCAGAGGTCAACCCTAAACGAAAGAAATAGCGGACGCGGGTCTGGTTTTCCGCATAGGTACTGTCAGGTCTTACAGTTGTTGCCGATGCGCCGGATTTGTAGTATTGGCGGAGATTGATTCCGCGGTATTGTCCCGCGGTGGGGAGCACGCATGAAACAAAAGAAGCGAACCAAAGCGCAGAACGCCCGGCGACATTCCACTCTGGCCCGTACGGTGTGGATCGTGATCGGCGTGGTTGTATGTGGAGCGGCTGTGACGCTCGCCGGATTCCGGTCTTCGCATCTGTCGCCCCCCAATAAGGTAGAGGCAGGCCCACGGATGACCGGAGGCGCTGAGGCTTCGCTCTTCGGTCCCACCATTCCCAACAAAGCTCCAGCTCCCAAGCCTTCACCGGCCGGAATGGCATGGATCCCCGGCGGCGAATTTTCCATGGGTGCATTGGATCCGCCGGCCATCGATGAGGTCGGCATGCACGCAGCCGCCGATGCTCGCCCGATCCACCGCGTTTATGTGGATGGCTTCTGGATGGATAAGACCGACGTGACTAACGAGGAGTTCGCGAAGTTCGTTAAAGCGACTGGGTACGTGACCGTGGCCGAGCGCAAACCGCGGGCAGAGGATTACCCCGGCGCTCCGCCCGAAAATCTGGTTGCCGGATCGGTGGTTTTCTCGCCACCGGATCATGCCGTGCCACTTAACGATCATTTTCAGTGGTGGGCATACGTGAAAGGGGCAAACTGGCGCCATCCCGAAGGACCGAAGAGCGATCTCAAGGGGCGCGAGAAGTATCCGGTACTCCAGGTAGCTTACGAAGATGCTGCGGCGTACGCGAAGTGGGCGGGCAAGCGTTTGCCTACGGAAGCGGAATGGGAATTTGCCGCGCGCGGAGGTCTCGCCGGGAAGACTTACCCCTGGGGCGACGAATTTCGGCCAGGCAATAAGTGGATGGCCAACACCCACCAGGGCCATTTCCCCAACACCGACACCGGAGAGGATGGGTACGTGGGGATCGCTCCAGTCACGAAGTTTCCGCCGAATGGCTACGGCCTGTATGACATGGCGGGCAACGTCTGGCAGTGGACCAGCGACTGGTACCGCCCCGACTACTACCAGCAATTAGCGGCCGCAGGAGGCGTGACGCGAAATCCGCAGGGGCCGGACGCATCTTTCGATCCCGCGGAGCCGAACGACAAGAAGAAGGTTCACCGCGGTGGATCGTTCCTGTGTACCGACCAGTATTGCTCCCGTTACGTCGTAGGCACGCGAGGTAAGGGAGAAGTTTCCACTGGGACCAACCATCTCAGCTTTCGCTGTGTGAAGCCCCTAACCACCAACAACGGCGTTGACGCCGATTCGAAAGGGATGCAATGAAAAGCAAAAATGCAATCTTAATTCTTGCTTGCCTCGTCGTAGCGTACGCTTCGGCCTTGCTGGCACCATAGGCCTGGTCCCGACCCCGGCCCTTGGTCACTTGGAAGTCCTTTCCGGAATGGCGTCATCGGTATCTACTGGAAATTAATGTCGCGCGGACACTAACCCGAAGAGTGATGCCTAGCCCCCCGGTTTTGAAGATCACCTAGTGTGTTCTGACGCGTTATGAAAATTCTCTACTCTACTTGATTCCAACCGCTTACCAGAAAAGAGTTCTGATGCGTTCTGATCGACTTTGACCCGCTCTGAACATGGAACTATCACGTTTTCATCACAGCAGGCTCTTCCTCGGCAGCATAGTCGCGATTATTGATATCGCAGTAGGGACAGTTTTACTGGACCGATGGTAGGTAGTGCAGCACTGAATGAGTGCTATCGAGATGTTACGCCAACAATCGGCCAGGCCTCGAATTCTTAAAGCGTGGGCCCTCGCGCAAACGGCTGTGATGCGGGTCACATACGACTTGTCTACGTCGTCATAAACTCATGCAGCAAATCTGATAGGAGAGGATGCCAAAAAGTGGCGGCTCCACAGACGCTCGATTGGGGGTGTTAGTCGCTTCTAAGATTAGAGGACAATGACCAACCGCGCCCGCATTCTCATTGCCGACGACCACAATCTAGTGGCGGAGTTGTGTAAGCGGCTGCTTGAAACCGACTTTGATGTGGTCGGAGTGGTGGGCGACGGTCACGCCCTGGTGCGTGCTGCCAGCGAATTGAAGCCGGACGTGATCGTGCTCGATATTGCTATGCCCATCCTGAATGGCCTGGACGCGGGGCGGCAGGTGAAAAGAATATTGCCAGCCGTCAAATTGGTCTACCTGACCATGAATCCCGACGCTGAAGTGGCTGCCGAAGCTTTCGCCAGTGGAGCCTCCGGCTACCTGCTGAAGACATGCGCAGCGGCGGAGATGGTGCGGGCGGTTAGGCAGGCATTGCGGGGAAAAATTTACCTGTGCAAGGCCCTGTCGCGCAACACGATCGATCCCTTGCGCTGGCACCACGAGGAACTGGCCAAGGAAAGCGGACGGCTCAGCGACCGGCAGCGTGAGGTGCTGCAGTTGCTTGCCGAAGGTAAGACGATGAAGGAAGTCAGCGCCATCCTGCAAATGGCAGAAAGGACGGTGGCATTTCACAAGTACCGGATCATGAAAGAGCTTGGCGCCAGACGTGGCGCCGAACTGGTCAAGTACGCCGTCAGGAACCACATCGTGGCAGCTTAGACGGAGCCATGACTGATCCGCACGTCTTCTGATGAACTGCGTTCCTTCAAGAACGGTGTCCACCGCAGCGAGCAATCTGCCATACGCTCTTGTCTTCACCGCGTAGTCCATCCCCCCATGCCGCGAGCTGTCGATAAAATTGCCAGTTTACTCATTGACCAAGGTCAAAACGTGTAGTGGGCTGACCATTCGATGTGCGCGGTGTCACAGACGGGTATGCGCGGCATCACAGACAAGATTTGCCGCACTCGTATAAAAGGGACTGGCTTCATCGAGTCGTCCTTTTCGGAAGGCCGGATTGACTAGCGTTCGACTCTTCTGCTCGCGAGAGTAGTTCTCGCCCGTTGAGAAGAATTACCCCTTGAGGCGAACCCCGGAATAGGGAAACCCAAACTCTAGAATGCGGGGGATGAACCCAAAGCTCATCGCCCTAGGACTTCACCATTAACCACAGAAAAGGAGATTTATCATGCCAGTTAAAGATCCAAAAGAACTTTTTGTCCAGTTGCTTAGCGGCCTCCGCCAGGGTACAGAGCGGAGTACAAAGATCTATCAGGAACTTAGCCAGGTTGCTGAGGATCCGGACCTAAAAGAGGCCCTGGAAGCGCGGGCTTTCGTCTCACAGAAAGTCCTTGCCACCCAAGACCAGTGCTTTAAGCTCATCGGCGAACAACCCGTCAAGGTCAGTTCTCGTCTGCATGACATCTTTGCCGAAGATTTTCGCAAAGAACTCGCCGAAATCCAAAACCCAGCCGCAAAGCACCTGTTCATCATGGTAAAGGCGATCCACCTGACTCACCTGCGCATCGCAGAGTACGCAGCGTTGGTCGCGGCAGCGGATGTAACCGGCCACTACGGCGTCGGCGTGCTGCTGGAAAGCTGCCTTGCGGACAAACTCGCGTTTGTGGAACGAACACGGCGCATGATTCGGAAGGTCGTCGAGGCTAAGGTGGCGAAGAAGATCGCTGAGAGAGTAGCGGCCTAGCGGACCAAGCGCGACCAGCATAGGAAGGGCACGCGGTCACGCCCTAAGCACAGTCGAACAAATCGATTCACCAACAGATCTGCCGTCCGAGGTTCGGGCGGCTTTTTTTCTTGCATCAAGCCGAGGGTGGTTGCGCCGGTATGTTGAAACCAGGCCAGCGCTCAAAACCACACGGCAGAGTGTTGTAGAGTTTTTGGGAGAGTACGCCAATGAAGCCCATCGAGTCGCGGGGGCCCCAATCGCCCATTGCAAAGCCGATGCGTCAGCGCACTGGAAGGATGACATTCAAGCAACATCTTTGGGCGCTCGCAGTGATGGCTTTGCTCACGGGCTCAGGCGTAGCTCAGGGCCCTGCGCCCGCTGCTTCCTCCAGCGCCTCTCCGAATCCGTGGGCATTCTCTCTCACCACCAGCGGTTACATTGTGCCCGATGGCCCGTCCTATGTATCTCCGGACTTCTCCGCCGACCGTGGCTGGTTACACCTGGAAGCGCGCTACAACTACGAGGCGCTGGAGACCGGATCGCTCTGGGCGGGGTATAACTTCACCTCAGGAAAGAAAGTGGTGTTGGATCTGACTCCGATGGTCGGGGGCGTCTTGGGTAGTCTGAAGGGTATCGCCCCGGGGTACTTGATCACCCTAACCTACAAGCGAGTTCAGCTTTACAGCAACGGTGAGTATGTATTCGATACCCAGAATCGCGGTCGCAGCTTTTTCTACAATTGGAACCAAATCACGTACTCGCCGCTGAAATGGCTGCAACTGGGCCTGGTATCGCAACGAACCCGGACTTACCATACAAGCCTCGACGTGCAGCGCGGGGTCTTGGCAGGTTTCACCTATAAGAGAGTCAATTTCACAACGAACGTATTCAATTTCGGGTGGACCAGGCCGACCGAGGTTTTAGCGCTGGGTTTCAATTTTTGATTATGGATCGGGCAAGGCGTGTCGGGGAGGCCTGCCGGACGCCGCATATTGATAGTTGATGTAACCAGACGGGATGAGAAGGCCGGTCTCCGGCGGGATGCTGTAGGCTCCCAAGTTATCGACGCGCTTGAAGCGCAAGAGATAAAGGAAGCCGGCAATGAAGAAGGTTAGCACCGTAGGGGCAAAGCAGACCTGGCAGCCCTGTTCCCCTCAATGCAACTTTGCGTACTCCGCCTTGGCTTGCTTGAGGATGGGGATGTCGGGGTCAGCGTCTTTCCAAAGGGTGAGGAAATCTTGATACGCAGCACGGGCTTTGACCGTGTCCTTTTGCATCGCGTAAGCACGAGCAAGTCCCAGACGGGCCAGCGCGCCCAGTGAGTAACTGTTCACCACGCTCCTGTGATCCACATATTTCTGGAACTCGGCTCCTGCCGCGCTGCCCTGCCGCAACAGCAGATACGCCTGACCCCGCAGGTAGACAGGGTAAAGCGAGCTCCCAAATCCGGTGGGGGCCGGATCGCCCAGTTCGTAGGGAGCGGCAGTCTCGAGAATCTGGATGGCCTTCCCGGGGTTTTTGCGGTTGATCTCAAGCGCAGCGCGGATGGTCGGGAGCCAGTAGCCGTTGATCATTGTGTTGAGTGGGTTTTCCTTTTGCAACTCGTCGGCCATCTTTTGCGCACGGTCTGAATCACCGGCTCTGGCTAGAGCTAGCGCCACCAGCACGCGGATGTCTGTAGTCGACGACCTGGCTAGTGCTGAAGACGCCTCGCTGCGAACCTGTGCGCCATTTCCGAATTCCACCTCCCGAAGGGCAGCGTTCGTTTGGTTCTTGGCTGCATCTTCTGCATCGTCAGCATGCTGGGCGGAATCGACCGCGCGTCGCGAGAATTCCCGCGCCTTTATGAGATGCCCGGAAAAGGCCTCGACCTCAGCCTGATGGGCGAGAAGAGCATCCTCCATGCCGGGCTTGCCAGCCGCCCAGCTCAACTGGCGATCCATCTCTGCGGCGTCGCCCTCCATGAAGGCAACCGCAAATCGGCACTCGTGCAGGTACCCGGTTTCCGCTTTGCGCGCGAGCGTCTGTTGGTAAGTTAGCTTGGCTTCCTCGAGGCGATTAGTGAGGCAATAGAAACCCACGAGATTGCTGCGGGATATGGTACTTTCCTCTGGGTTCAGCCGGATACTTTCTGCGGTTTCCGTAAGCGCCTTTTCGTATTGTCCTAGGTACTCGTAGTTTAGCCCCAGATTATTGTGGGGTACGTCATCCCTGGGATATGCCTGCGTCCACAGTTCGTAAGTCTGGTTTGCCTTGTCCAGTTCCCCCGTTACCCAAGTAAAGTAGTAAGCGGAGATCGTCAGCCTCTCTCGCTCGCTCACGCGCTCGCGTAAGCCGTATGCGGTTTGGAAGTTTTCGCTGGCCAAGCCAAACTGAGCTAAGTTCAAATATGAGATTCCCAAACGGGCGAAGGCCATGGCGAAACTGGGATCGAGTTCGATGGCACGCTTGAAAAGCGGGATTGCGGCAGCATCGCCTTGCAAGGACCGGGTCTTGATTCCCAAAGAGTACGCCTTCAACGCTTCCAGCGAAGGCGTAGTGGCTTCCTTAATTGGGGTATCGTATTTCACAATCGTGCTGAGCGATTCGCCGACTTTCTTGCGCAAAGTCGTCACTAGGTCGTCGAGGGCATCTAGCACGTCCTCTTTCTTCGTGACCTGCGCCTGTTGACTCGCAATCGAATCTCCGGTCTGGCAATTCTCCGCGTTGATGCCGAGTAAATACTTGCTGCCAAGACTTGCAATCGAACCCGTTACCGCGAGTTTGCTTGCTGTCCGCTGGCAGACTTCTTGTGCCACTTCCGGTGTCAAGCGCTCTTCGAGAGAGTGCCCCATGAGCTTGAGCGTATTGCGCACTCTCCGATCAGAGAGAACACTCAGGAATGGCGATTGTTGGAAATCGGTTGCTAGCGCCTGTTTGAGCGTGTCATCGAAGACTGCGTCGCCAGTGGAATTCGAGAAGTCGGCCAGCACGATGGTGTCTTTGTCGGTGAGACGAGCCGCGGTCGAGCGCGAATGAAAGTAGGCCACAGCCGCGATTACAACAGCGACCAGAATCAAGGCGATCGGAAGAAGAACCCAGAACTTCCTGCCAGCAACCTGAATGTCGACCACTTTCGCGGCGCTGGGAGGCAGATGTGGGCCAATCACAGGCGAAGAACCGGATGATGGCGGCGGGTGTTGGGTCTGAGACCCCGTCTCCTGCGCCACCGCCCCCGTTCCCGAACTTGTGGCCGCAACCTGCCCAGTCTCTGTGTGCCGTTTCAGGCGCAACAACTCGGAACGCATTTCCGCCGCGCTCTGATAACGCAGCTCCCGGTCTTTCTCCAGCGCCCGGTTAATGACCCTTTCTAGTTCGGCTGGGAGATCAGGATTCAAGCGCACCGGAGCGACCGGAGCACGATTCAAAATGGCGTCAAAGATAATCGCAGTACTGTCTCCGTGAAAGGGCAGCGTGCCAGTCGCCATCTCGTACAGCACGGCGCCAAACGAGAACAGGTCGGTGCGGGCATCCAACTCCTTCGCCCGCGCCTGTTCCGGCGACATGTACGCGATGGTTCCCATTGCCGTGCCCGGGCTGGTCAGGTTGTCCCTGTTGATACCGGAGGCCGTTTGCGTTGCCTGCGCGGCAATCTGGGAGCCGGTACTGCGCGGAAGACTGACCTTGGCCAGACCGAAGTCAAGAATCTTCGCGTGTCCTCGCTTGGTAACAAAAATGTTGGCGGGCTTGATGTCGCGGTGGACGATTCCTTCGGAGTGCGCGGCATCCAATGCATCGGCAATCTCAATTGCCAAACTAAGCAGGGCCTCAATCTCGATCGGCTTTTCGCCGATACGCTGTTTCAGCGTCATGCCGTCCAGAAACTCCATGGCGATGAACGCTTCGCCGTGCTGGTCATCAATTTCGTAGATCGTGCAAATGTTCGGATGATTCAGCGCAGAGGCGGCTTTGGCTTCGCGCTGAAAGCGGCTGAGTGCCTGAGGGTCTTTGGCTACGTCGTCGGGCAGGAACTTGAGAGCCACAAAGCGACCGAGTTTTACATCCTCAGCCTTGTAGACCACACCCATGCCACCGCCACCGAGCTTCTCAACGATGCGGTAGTGCGAGATGGTTTCTCCGATCACTGGAGCAGAATGCTACGTCCGTGAAACGGGCAAGTCAATGTATTGGCTAAACTTAGTTTTCACCCCACCACACAATCGAATCGCAGGAAACGCCAGCAGATCACAGCAGATTCCGGACAAACGTTTCCCTCGCAAAATAGATACCGAGGATTTTCGATCGCGATGGTGTGCAGTAGAACACCGAGAAATTGATTGGATGTCCTGCTCCTCTTCACTAAGGAGTTCGAAGTAGTAATCATGATCGCGGTTGCGACCGAAGAGATGAATGGGTCGGACTGAGTTCCTGACCTGAAACGCTATTTGGGTCTTCCCAGCCAGAAGTATTGCCACGCCACGGACACATTTTGGTAATTGCCGCCAAATCGGATGTAGGTACCGTTGCTGTAGCTGAATTTTAGAGACTGGTGCTTGGTGATGGGGACCGAGGCAGTGCCCCCGAGACGAGAGTTCAACTCTTTGGTGGCCGAGTTCTCTACGCCGTCCACGCTCGTGCTTCCGCCGAACCAGAAATTGCCGTCGAGCGAGGCCCAGAGCCGCTGTTTGAAGTCGTAACTCAGGTGCCCTTCCAAGGCTCCAATTGGCTTTTGCGTTTGCGACCTTGTCCCCGGAAAGTAGGCATTGCCTGAAAAGAAGTCCTGATTCGTGGTGAAAAACCACACTCCTGCGTACCCATCGACAATCCATTTGCCCCAGCGCTGGGAATAGCCAAATTCCGGCTTGAAGGACCAGCGGTTGGTTCCCCAGTTAATCAGCTTTGTGGGATCGTACTGCCCTGTCGGAGCAGTCACTTTCAGACTGACACCCAGCAGGACCTTCTGCTTCCATCTCCTGAACTCTAGCGGTGGTGCCGGGCCACCCTTAAGGTTCACCGAAAAGCGAAAGACGGAATCCAGAAGACCGGAGCGGTAAAGGTGCGGCTCCGCTCCTGGCACTCTTCCCTGAAAGCTTCCTACTGCGTAAGGCAATGAGGCGACAACATTGGCCGATCGGCCAAAGAAGCTGAACGAGTGATAGTAGCTGAAGATCGGTACGCTGTATGTCCCCGTAGCGCCGGTAACGGGCAGCGCGCCATAGTTAATGCTACCGTCGTAAAAGGACCAGGTCAGGGTGATTGAGTTGAAATGCAGGGGAGTGATGACGTAGGCGCGTGGCGCAAGATCCTGGGCGTTGGCCATATGCAGCGAACCGACTGCGAGGGCAATTCGCAACACGAGCTTGAAGAAGAATCGCATCTTCGATAGGCAGCACCAATTGCCAATCCAATCTGAGGCATTGTACGGAACTATCTGCGCATTGATTGGTTGTAGGCAGACGAGTTCTATCAGACTGTTGGCAAAAAAATCGCCGTTACACTCACTGACTCGGATCGGCCCAATTTCCAAAGCTCTGTTGAAGAATTTGTTTAGGTCGTTTCGAACAACAAAAAGGTTTTCGTTCGCAAGTTATCTGAAATGCCCCCTTTTGCAGTACCAATCCGAATGAGAGTTTCGGGTTAACGGGCCGAATCCGAATCAGGGAGTGAATGTTGCACCGCAAAGACCAGCCGCCTCGCGAATGGAGTCCGCAACTCTTGAGGCGGTCTGCTCATCCGCGAATTGAATCTTCGCCTCATGATCGTTCGGCAAACTCGTTTTAGATTTCAACTTATCTTTTTTGTACGATTGGCGCTGTCCGCGAATTGCTGTACTCGTCTTTATCTGGACCAGGTAGGTTTCGGGCGAAAACCGCGTTTTCCACTCATTTTGAGATGCGTTAGTCCGTGAATAAGACTGAACCTCTATGCCTGAAACAGCTTGGAGCTGCACTAAGTAAGTGTCCACCGTCTTATCGTGAGATTCTATTTCAATGTTTGTCCAAGCGAGTGAACAAGTTGACGGATCTGCATCTACCTCTGCCAGGCTATTGGTGGTCGTGTATTTGGCACCGCCCATATTGTCAATTATAGTGGTCCAAGAAACGATTCCCCGGCCATTCAACGTATTTGCGATGAAGGTCATGGCGCGTTCGAGCGTCGGCTGTATGCTCTGTGCAGAGACATGAAATGCAAGCAACAGTGCCAGCCACATGAGGATACCGAATCTCTCAGTTGCTCTCATTGTCGTTCAAAGCTCCTTGTTGATTCGCAGCTCACTTCCTGCGTCTTCCTCAGAGACGCACGAATTGGGGAAGGACAGGTTAAGGGTACTCTTCTTAAGATATAAAAACGAGGGCGGTGCCTGGGCCGGCCCAGTCTGCACCAGTGAAACTATGCAACACGCTCTTCGACCAGCTTCCGTCTTTGTTCGGCGGCAACTCGAAGACGACTCCACTATCAGCGTCCCCGCCGCCCGCCGTCGCGTCGAGATTTCCTGCCTGGTCGATGATCAAGGCGCCAACAGGCTAGTATCCGTCCGTATGCGCGTTGAACTCATACAGCGTTTTGTACTGGCTCATTGCCGAGGTATAGTTGGTTGCTGCCGCACTGCTTCCTCGTACTATCTTCTGTCAGGACGACAATAGGACAGTGGACAGTGAACCGCGACGGTTCGCAAACGGACTCCGCTGACAGGAATCCTTTTCCGTGCACACTGTCAATTCTGACAGTAACCGGGTCGGCATCGTTTCCGTAAAATAGCGCTTAACGACGGTGTCTCATTGAAGAACATGAGCCGGCAAAGCAGGGGCAGTGTTCCGGGAGACGCACCTCGCAGCACCGCGTAAAATCATCAACAGGGCCCAGGCTGGCGTCAACCCATTACTGGTTTACTAAGTCCTTATGAGCTGGGTGACCATCATCTGGTCGATGATTGCGGCTGCGTGTATCACGCTGGCGGTGATTTATTTGCTGGTCTGGCGGAGGAACCACTCGGCCTGGGCTAATCTGCTCTTTTGTCTGACGGCAGTGTCGGTGGCGGTCTTCGCTTTCTGTGAATTGCGGATGATGCGGGCGGAGACGCCAGCAGAATTCGCGACCACGCTGAAGTGGGGGCAGGTGCCGGTGTGGCTATTGTTTGTGTCGCTCATTGGGTTCGTGCGTTTGTACCTCAGAGCCGGGCGAACTGGGCTCGCTTGGATGGCCTGCGGATTGCGCACGTTGGCTCTCCTTCTCGGATTCTTGGTGGGGCAGAATCTCAACTACCGCGAAATCACTCATCTGCGGCACATCCGGTTTCTCGGTGAATCTGTTTCGGTCGCTGTGGGTGTGCCCAATCCCTGGATGGTGGTTGGCCAGTTAAGTATGTTGATGCTCCTCATCTTTGTCGCAGGCGCCAGCATCACCACTTGGCAGCGGGGCGACCGCCACTCTGCGCTAACCGTCGGCGGAAGTATTGTCTTCTTCACATTTGTCTCAACCGTCCAGTCCCTGCTGGTGTTCTGGGGAGTCGTCCAAGTGCCAATTGTGGCGAGTATTTCTTTCATGGGCTTGGTCGCGGTGATGGGGTACGAGCTGAGCAGAGACGTGTTCCGCGCGTCACAACTCGTCGGTGAGTTAAAGGAGAGCAAAGACGGGTTGCGCGAGCACGAACAGCGGATGAGCTTGGCCGTCGATGCCGCCAACCTTGGTATCTGGATTCGGGAACTCGCACGGAACGAGATCTGGGCGAGCGACAAGTGGCGCGAGTTGTTCAGCTTCACGCCGACGGAGCCGCTGGACCTCGAAAGCGTTCTGCAAAAACTGCACCCCGACGATCGCGAGGCGTTCCAACAGGTTCTGGCGAAGGCGCTCGGGGGTGGAGGTAGCTACGATACGGACTTCCGTGTGACGCTGCCGCAGGGTGGGTTGCGCTGGATCTCTTCCCACGGCCAGGTCGAATTTGACGCTACTGGCCAACCAGTCCGGGTGAGAGGCGTTTCCCGGGATGTCAGCGCGCAGAAACAATCCGAGCAGGAGACGCAGGTCTTGCGACGAGAGGTCGCACACGTGGCCCGCGTCACAATGATGGGCCAGCTCGCCTCGGCGCTGGCGCATGAAATCAATCAACCACTCGGCGCGATCCTGCGCAACGCGGAGGCGGCGGAACTTTTCATGCAGAACGCGTCACCCGACCTCGACGAAATCCGCGCGATCGTTGCCGACATCCGCAAGGACGACCAGCGTGCGGGCGCCGTCATCGACCGGATGCGCGGACTGCTCAAGCAGCAGCCCCTCAATACGAGAGCGCTCGACGTGAGCGAGCTCATTGACGATGTCAGGGCCATGGTGCGGGCCGAAGCTGCGGCGCGGCAGGTCAAGCTGGAAGTGGACGTGCCGGGCGATCTGCCGCCCGTGCGCGGTGACCGCGTGCATCTTCAGCAGGTACTGCTCAACGTCATCCTTAACGGCATGGATGCGCTCAACGGTGCAAATCGTGGGGAGCGGCGCATTAGTGTTATCGCGTTGCTCAATGGAGCGCAAACCGTTGAGATCGCTGTGAGTGACACGGGCAGTGGTATTCCCGGCGACAAACTCGCCCACGTTTTCGATCCTTTTTTCACCACCAAGCCGAACGGCATGGGCATGGGCTTGCCGATTTCGCGCACGATCATAGAGGCGCACGGCGGGCGGTTCTGGGCGGAGAACAACAGCAGCGGTGGGGCGACGTTTCGTTTCACGGTGCCAATCGCGGAGGAGGTCGCCGCGAAGTGACTCTGACCGCACCTACCGTCCAGATTGTCGACGACGACCCGTCCTTTCTTACAGCGACCTCCCGGTTGCTGCGGGCCAGCGGCTTCGTCGTAAAGACGTTTTCGTCGGCAAACGAATTTCTCGCGCACCTTGACGCCGACACGCCGGGTTGTGTGGTGGCCGATTTGCAGATGCCCGGGATGAACGGACTCGACTTGCAATCGGCGCTAGCGCGATCGTGTAATCCGGTACCCATTCTTTTCCTCACTGGCCACGGCGATATCCCATCGAGTGTGGTGGCAATGCGAAGTGGTGCGGAAGACTTTCTGGAAAAGCGCGCGCCGAAAGAAAAGCTGGTGGATGCGGTGAAGCGCGCTCTTGCCCGCGATGCACAGGAACGCGAGGAGCGAACCCGGCAGCGGGACTTACGCGCGCGCTTCGACATGCTCACCAAACGGGAGTTCGAAGTACTCGCTCACGTCGTTCAAGGCAGGCTTAACAAGCAGATCGCTGGGGATCTTGGCATCCACGAGCGCACGGTAAAGCTGCACCGCACGACAATCACGAGAAAATTACGAGTACAATCCGTCGCCGAGCTCACGCGGCTGACCGACGAGGCGGGCATCTTCACGGCGCCCGCACAGACCTTCCCCAAAGGGCTGTAGTCAACAACACGGCTCACTCCTATAGTGCTCATCAGAGTGCAGATGAGCAAAATCACTCGCATTTACGTTGCTGTTGTTGATGACGATGAAAGCGTTTGCCGATCACTGGGCAGGCTATTGCGGGCAGCTGGCTTTGAGCCGATCACCTATGCCTCTGCGGAGTCGTTTCTGGCGGACAAGAATCGTCCTCAGTTCGGCTGTCTGGTACTCGACATCCAGCTCGGCGGCATGTCTGGGATAGAACTCGCACAGAAGCTTGCTACTGAAGGCGCGCACACTCCGACCATCTTCATCACCGCTCACGATAGTCCTGAAGCACGCACACAGGCCAGAGCTACGGGTTGCACGGCGTACTTCCGCAAGACCGATTCCGGTGCCGAAGTGCTCGAAGCCATCCGGAGGGTGACGGTGTGAACTGTACAAGATTAGATTCAGCCATTCGTTTCGGCGTGAAGTACGCGCATTGGCCAGTAACTAAATGGAGGAGAAAATGAAATTCAACGGCTCACAGGTATCACAACGACTTCTGATTCCGTTCATAGCGTGCCTGCTTTTCTCAGGCCTCGGCCCAATTCCTGCCCGAGCGCAGAGCCAGGCTTCTCAGTCACCAGAGATGCAGCAAATGCAGAAGAAGCTGGACCAGCTCGAAAATGAGATGCAGGATCTGAAGAAGCAGATGAGTGCCTCCGCGCAGCCCGCAAAGCCGGCTCCTGCCGCATCCGAGGCCGGGGTCAGTATTCCAGAACTCAGCGTTACAACCCCGAGTGGCCAGGCGGGGAACCCCCCTGAAAAAACGCCGTCACAAAGCACGGTGGATTTTTATGGCTACGTGATGATGGACTCTGGAAATAACTTCGGATCCATCGACCCAAACTGGTACGACGTGATGCGGCCCACGAAGCTGCCCGCGTATTCCAAAGAGTTTGGTCCTAACGGCAACGTGTTCTTCGGTGTGCGGCAAACCAGATTTGGGGTGAAGACACTCACGCCCACCGCCCTCGGGGACCTCAAGACCCTCTTTGAATTCGAACTGTTTGGAACTGGCGTCGACGCCGGTCAAACGACCTTTCGGTTGCGTCATGCCTACGGCGAATTGGGTCATTTCGGCGCGGGACAGACGTGGAGCGCGTTTATGGACATCGACGTGTTTCCCAACTCTCTCGAGTATTGGGGGCCAAACGGGATGGTCTTTTTCCGCAACGTGCAACTTCGTTGGATCCCCATAAAGGGCAATAACAACATCGTAGTCGCACTGGAACGACCAGGAGCCAGCGGTGACGGAGGAGTTTATGCCGACCGCATCGCATTACAGAGCGTCAAATCCCAGTTCAAGTGGCCTGATCTCACGGGTCACGCCCGCCTTACAAGAAACTGGGGCTATGTCCAAGTGGGAGGCGTTGTCAGAAAGATTGCCTGGGTTGATCAAGCCGGGAGTTCCTCCCCTTACAACCTCAGCGGCGGGGCCGTTGGTTGGGGTGTGAATGTCAGTTCAAATCTTAAGGTCACGAAGAAAGATGTCGCCAAATTGTCGGTAGTGTATGGCGAAGGCATCGA
Source organism: uncultured Acidobacteriota bacterium (assembly GCA_963788605.1). Classification (GTDB taxonomy): domain Bacteria; phylum Acidobacteriota; class Terriglobia; order Terriglobales; family Acidobacteriaceae; genus JABDBE01. The sequence continues at coordinate 63,742 of CAWBHD010000017.1, forward strand.
GAATTATATGAATGACGCGCCACTCGACATAGGCGTGAAAAATAACTTTTCAAATCCCATCAGTCCGGTCAAAGGCGTGGCGTTGCCCGTGCTTGGAGTAGTTGCCTTCCTGGATCACAACTGGAGTGACAAGTTCAGTACTTCAGCCGGCTATTCGATGGTGAACATCGACAATTCGAACGCCGAGTCGAGGAGTGATTACCACCAGGGTGATTACGCCCTCACTAACCTTCTCTACCATCCAGTAAAGCAGGTCACCATGGGTGGAGAATTCCAGTTCGGGAGACGTGTCAATTTCAGAGACGGCTTCAATGTGAACGACTACAAAATGCAGTTTTCGTTCCGCTATGACTGGTCGAAAGGATTTGCAATTGGGTTCTGAGGAAGCCCACGGTCCTAATGTCCGGACTTAGAGCCAAGAAGACTCTGTGACGGTTATTCAAGACATACAAAAATTCAGGAGGCATCCATGTTGAACACACGCAATCGGTTCCGAATAATGCTGATCACGGTCTGCCTGTTTGCAACCAGCATAGGCACGCTGTCTTCGGTCGCCCAAACCACCAAAGTAAGCCCGGTAGCTCCAAGCCGCGAGCGGGCCCAGGCCGTGGTACGGGAGGCCTATGAAAAATTCAAGAACGACAGCAACGGAAAGAACGCTGACTATATTCCTTACCTGGCTCACGTCGATTCAAAGCTCTTCGGCATCGCCTTCGTTTCGACAGACGGCTACGTGTATGAACTGGGCGACGTCAAATATTCCTTCTCCATTCAGTCCATCTCCAAGGTCTATTCGCTTGCCCTCGCGATGGAGGAATTGGGTCCGGAAGCAGTCTTTCAAAAAGTGGGGTCCGAACCGACTGGAAGACCGTTCAACTCGCCAAATGCCGTTGTGGACATGCCCACACACACTGGTAATCCTCTGGTGAACGCCGGCGCCATTGCGACGGTAAGCCTGATTTCGGCGAAGAGCGCGGATGAGAAGTGGAACAAGATTCTCGACTTTTACAGCAGAGCCGCGGGAGAAAAACTTTCCCTCATCGATGAAGTCTACAAATCGGAAGCCGCAACGAATACGGGAAACAAGGCTCTGTCGTATCTTCTGGCCAAATACGACCGCATTTACGCTGATCCCTTTGAGTCCGTCGATGTCTACACCAAGCAATGTTCCGTCGGCGTTAACGCAACCCAACTTGCCCGCATGGGGGCCACCCTCGCCAACAACGGGGTCAATCCCACGACTGGGCAACAGGTGATTAAGAAGGAAGACATTCCGTACATCCTGGCAACCATGACCATGGCCGGGCTCTACGATTCATCTGGGTTTTGGGCATGGCATGTTGGTCTTCCGGCCAAGAGCGGCGTTGGTGGAGGAATCGTGGCTATCGTTCCGGGCAAGGGAGCGATTGCCGTTTTTGCGCCTCCGCTTGATGAAGCGGGAAATAGCGTCAAAGCGCAGCGAGTGATCGAGTACGTTGCCAATAAACTCGATTTCAATCTCTATTCGCCTGCATCCGTTGGTTTCAAGTAAAGGATACAAGATCTGGGCCGGAGCGGCGAATTCGTAGTCCTGACGCGTCCGGCCTGGCCAGTTCACTGGAAGGCCAACTCAGGGTGAAATAGAGCAAGTCCGAAAGGTGATTTATGTGGCAAGTAATTCCTGGAAAATTCTGGTCCAGAGTTCCCGCGTTTATGTTGTTGTTGGTTTGTGGGACGGGAGCGGCATTTTCCCAAACGACTGGTTCAGAGACGGCCACCGCGAGCAACTCGCCTCAAGCAGTTGCTGAAACACTCTCCAAGCTGGACTCACTTGTCGAACAAAACAAACTACTGGAGAAGCAGGTCAAGGAAGTGCTGGGCCAGAACAAGGAATTGGTGGACCAGATTGCGGCATTGCGTCACCTCCTCGCCGGGGCGAATTCCGGAGAGCCCACATCCGCCGGCACAGCAGCCGCAGTCGTCGCGGAAGTGCCGGGTGCGGAAACTGCCCCTGAACAAAAGGTAGAGAATAACGGTGTCAGTAGCGAATCCACCGCCCAGCCAGAGAAGAAAACTTTTGGCATCTATACGCCGGGGCTTGGATTCAGAGTGGCAGATACTGAGCACGGCAACCTTAACATCAGCATATTCACGTACGCTCGCTACGTGAACCAGCTTGACCTGGCCCCGACCTACACGAATTCGTTTGGCGTTACTTCGACGGTCAAGCAACGGCAAGATTTCCAGCTTAACAAGGTGCTAATAAAGTTTCACGGGTGGATGGTCGACCCGAAGTTCCGCTACTACTTGTACGTCTGGACCGCCAACGCCACAATGGGCCAGGGCGCACAGACCGTGGTCGCTGGAAACCTCCGCTACATATTTAATAAGCACTTTACCTTAGGAGCAGGAATCAATGGCCTGCCGGGCACGCGAAGCGTGGAGGGCAACTGGCCATACTGGCTGCCGGTGGACAACCGTCTGATCGCTGACGAGTTCTTCCGTCCCTCTTACACTACCGGAATCTGGGGCATGGGCGAAATCACGTCCAAGCTCAAGTACCAGGCGATGATCGGCAACAATCTGAGTCAGTTGGGTGTAAACGCCAACCAACTCCCCAACCACTTCAACACGATTGCCACCGCGCTGGTTTGGATGCCGACCACGGGTGAATTTGGCGCAGGCTTTGGCGACTACGAAGATCACGCCAAGCTGGCTACCCGCCTGGGAGCCCACTTCAGTCGGAGCGATGAAAACAAGCAGAGCCAGCCGAATACCCAGACTTTCGAGAACACCCAGATTCGGCTCTCGGACGGTACTATCGTCTTCACGCCAAACCTCTTCGGCCCGAGCCTTACGGTCACAGACGTCAACTACAAAATGACCTCGTTCGATGGGGGGATCAAGCGTCACGGTTACGCGCTGGAAGGGGAATACTATATGCGGTGGCTCAGCAACTTTCGTGATCCAGCACCCATGGGGTTGCCAACGATCTTCAATAACGGTTTCCAGGTGCTAGCGTCCGCCATGGTCGTACCCAAGGCCTTACAGGTTTACGCTGGAGGATCAAAAGTATTTGGGAAGTACGGCAATCCCTGGGATTCCAGGGCAGGCTTGAACTACTACCCATTCAAGAACCGAATCTTTTGGTGGAACAACGAAATGATCTACCTGTCCAGATCTCCCGTTGGCTACACATCTGTTCCCTTCGCTTTTGGCGGCAAAGGGTGGGTGTACGACTCGAATCTGGTATTGAACTTTTGAGGAATCACGGATTAATGACTTGTCTCAGAAAGTGAGGTCTCCAATGAGGAACATCGTCTGCACTTCGTGTCACGGAAGCCGCAAGTTCTTTTTGTTTGCCATACTCTTGCTTCTCAGCGGCTATCCGGCGGTGGCACAATCCACATCTGAACCGTTCGAAGTCAATGACACCCACTTCCATCTGACCAATTACATTCAACAGGGCACGGATATTCACGCTTTTCTGGATATTATGGGCACGAAAGTCGGGCGAGTTGCGCTCTTCGGGATTCCACTGCAGCAGCAATGGTCCTACCAGAATTCCGGAGACTTTGCTCCGACTTACTATTTACAGACCGACGCGCCGCTTTACTACTACTCCTTCACGGACGCTTACATCGCGGTGGCTTATCGCTCTCTCTCCCCCGATCAACAAGATCGTTTGGACCCTATGATCACTGGGTTCGATCCTGCTGATATGTACGCGGTGGATCATATTCGGCGGGTGCTTCACACTTTTCCTGGCGTTTTTTCGGGAATTGGTGAATTCACCATTCACAAAGAGTTTGTTTCGGCAAAGGTCGCAGGGGAAACAGCCAGTCTCACGAATCCGGCTTTGGACCGTATCGTGGATTTTGCGGCGGAATCAGGTCTCGTGGTGCTAATCCACAACGACGTGGACGTACCCTTTCCAAAAGAAGGCGCTGAACCCGTTTATCTTGCCCAGATGAAAGCCCTCTTGAAGCGTCATCCCGACGCTCTGATCATTTGGGCACACTGCGGCGTCGGCCGGGTCGTTCGTCCGGTGAAGAGCCATTTGGCTATGCTGGAATCGATTCTTAGCGACCCCTCGATGAAGCACGTGTATTTTGACATTTCCTGGGATGAAGTTGCCAAATACGTCGTCTCCAGTCCGGAGACAGTTCAACTTACAGCCGACCTGATCAATCGATATCCAGACCGCTTTCTGTTTGGGACCGATGAAGTTGCGCCGGCAACACAAGAAAAGTATCTAAAGATCTACTACATGTATGACCCATTGTGGAAGGCGCTGACTCCGGAAGCGAGTTCCATGGTCCGGAAGGGCAATTACGAGCGAATTTTTGATAATGCCAGGCGAAAAGTTCGCTCCTGGGAAGCGACTCACCCAAAATAGCTTCCCCAAGGTGGATAGTCCTCGTCGAAGGGGCACGAATTTCTGGGATTTTCATGCCTCCTTGGGCCGCAGATTCGCAAGGAGGACATATACGCTGATCACAAGCGTCCACAACGGAAAGACCAGCGGAGCCCAATAGAAACGCCCGGGACTCAGCAGCAGGAAAATCGCCAGCGCGTACCCAAGGAATGCCATCCAGCGCGGGAATATGCCGATGCGAATCGCGAGCGTGCATGTCGAGATCATGAAAACGCCTGCCATCCTTATCGCGTAGACGTTGACGATCTGGTAGGCCAGGGTGCGGGCGAAGGTGTAGATGCCTGAGCCTATCAATTGGGCCGGAATCGCCCCGTAGGCCATTATGAGACCGCTCGTAACCGCTGAAGAGACGAAGATCATGGCGAGAAACAGGAACCCGCTGCCGAGGAACACACTGGCGAAGAATTGGTCTTCCGCGGCCCCCATTCGGTCGCGCAGCACGCCGATGAACCACAGGAAGGCGATCCCCGCGAACGGTAGCAGGTCCAGGGCGAGACGGACGGACTTCGAGCTGTCGGAAAGCCACGTCCCTGAATCCCCGGGAGTGGCGGGGATTGAAACCCGCATGAGCACCAGACTGGTGATGAGCAGGATCGAGAACACAATACCAGCGATTCCACCGGCACGCGGGGCCTTCAATCCGGCGGGGATCACGTTTCCGCTGTCCTCCTCCATCGTTTCCTTCATATGCGAGCGACTCAATCGGCTTTTTCGATAACCGCCTGGACCTTCCCGTCACGGATCGCACCTTTGAGCACGGCGTGGTCCTTTTCGTTCTGATCGGCGTACGCGATCGAAAAAACGGCGATAGCTTTGTCGAAAGAGTCGCTCTTGCCTAGGTAGCCGCTGATCATGGCGGCGTCTCCGGAGCGTGCATGGGAGAGCGCGAGCGAATGACCGCAAGCCTCGGCGAAGAGGACCATCCTGGCCGCCTCGAAGGTCTCGACGGCAAACTTGATCTTGACGTCACGGAGCTGACGGACATAGAACTGACGTCCTCTCCGACCCTCGGTCCAGCCGAGGAAGATGTCGCTGGCCGGCTGCATGAGCCGGTGGCCGTTTACAACACGTTGTCCGTGGTTCGGAAAAATGCTCTTTCCCGCGTAGGCCTCGAGAACCGAGGCGCGCGCCTCCTTGACCTGCAAAATGAGAGGGTCTCCTTCGCTGGCCACAAAGAGCATCATCCAGCAGGCAGTGCCGACACTCCCGACGCCGACGACCTTGACTGCGGCGTCCTTGAGTTCGTAGCGGTCGAGCAACATGCGATGGTTCGGCGCCAGGCTTTCGCGGTACCCGACGAAGGCGTCTCGGACATCCGGATGGATCTCCCCAGCGGTATGACCTTTCCAGTGGTAGATCGCCGGGAGTTCATCTTTGATGATTGGCGCCCCGCCCGAGGCGCCGATCAGCTTCGGGAAGAGGCCTTCCGAAGTGCTAGTCTCACGCGCCTTCGAAAGCCTCTTCATCGCGCCGTGGCGGATCCCAGTATCCTTGATGCTCGCGATCAGCATCTCGACCTCGACAGCGGAGTACCACAGGTCCAGCACCTTCATTTCGGCAAACTCGGCCATGTGCTCGCGGTAGGACCGGACACAGGTGAGGACAGCATTGTTGGCATTTGATTCGCTGAGCCCGTTGTCGCGACAGGCGATCACGAAACTCGTCGCGAGACGCTTGAGATCCCACTCCCAGGGTGCCGGAAGGGTCTCATCGAGGTCGTTGATGGCGAAGATGACTTGCCTCTCCGGAGTGGCGAGACCCCGGAAGTTGACCAGGTGGGAGTCTCCGCCGCATTGCACACGGATGCCGGTATGCGGAATGCCCGCCAGATCCACTGCCATGGCGAGCGCCGAGCCCCGGTAGAACGTAAAGGGAGACGCCGCCATACGCCCGTGGCGAAGGGGAAGAAGATCGGGGAAACGTCCCTCGTCGGCCTGCCGTACGAGGCGGACCGGGTCCGGCCGGTCGTGCGGTGGCTTCCACTCGGCGTGCGAGGTGCGCGGACATTTCTCCCGCAACGCTTTCCCCATTGCCTTGAGCTCGGCTCGCGAGCGGTGTGCCATGAAGGCCGGGATTTTTTTATTGTCGGGCCGCTGGGATATTGACGTCTCGGTCTTGGCTGCCGGTTTCATGGTTTCCCTCCGTCACTATAAACCTCGCGAAACTGGTGCGTTCGATAGCAAAGCCCGAAGGCCCGAAGCCGGCTCTGGATTAGTTGCTGCCTTTGGCGGTTCGGTCACCGCTTCCAATTGCTTCAGTTTTCTGCTCCATCACATCTTTTCCTGCTTCATGGTCAAGTTGTGCTCGGATCCTTTCCTCCGAGCCCTGAGTTGCTTGAGCGCACCGGGTCTACTCGGCGGGCCGGGCGTTGACTCGTAGCAAGAATCTCGAAACCGTGATGATCGCAGAGATGGCAACAATCAATTCCGCCCATATGAAGCTCAAGTAGTCGGCCAATGCCCCCACCGGAGGTACGCCTGGTTGCACGCTTCGGAGGGCCGGTAAACCGAAAATCAGAGGAATAGCGAGTGAAAGCGGCACGAGATTATGCTCAGAATCCCCTGTAGATCCGCAGAGCGAGCGCCAGGATGCTGATCGCCAAGCTAATCATCAGCGCATTGATAATGATTGAGACTCCGATCAGATTGTTGGCCCGCCGCATTGTTAAATGAGATCTTGTGAGTTGTGTATTCGCGTCGCGCGTAATGTTTCCCGCAAACTTGACGCCCGGAATTGAGGCCGATAATCTCACCGACAAGGGTTCTGCCAAATTGTGCTGCAAAGTGATCCTGCCAACCGACAAGGATTCATCGCTCGAAACATCTGGCGAGCTAGTAATCGGACTGGTCAGATCCTTCCTCTGGGCGTTCCCGCCAGGCGTAACCATTAAAAGGGATAACGTGGTCTCGTAATGGTCGAACGGATATCTATTCCAGTCCCCATTTAACGGCAATTCCACTTTAATGAGATCCATTCTTTTGCCTTTAGGGAAATCGAACTCTTGTGGACCGCCAATGTTATTGACCAGCAGTCTGAGATCTTTGGCTGGCGTTACCTCGTCCAGCGCGATTGCGCCACTGACGCTAAATCCAAGTTGTGCAGTAACTTCATGAGATGCTGGATTGACTCCAGTAATCAGGGCGGAAACTGAAATGTGATCCGTTGTTTGGGTTTGATTGCTCAGGTGCACTGACCGGCGAGCACTCTCCGTAATGCCGGCTATCATGCTGGCAATATAGGCTGCAGAGATCAGAGCAACTACGAGCAGCCAGATCCTCGACGGCCTTTTCCACATTTCCCACCTCATCTATTTGGTAGGCGCGATGACCTAACGCTGTGGGGCGTTTTCGCCCTATGCACGTGTACGTACTCTTGTTGCGGTCCCAAGGGACAACTAACTCGACATTGACGGGCGGCCAGTGACTCAATAGGTGTGTCAGGCCCTTGCGGATTTCGCGTCATACCTCCTGTGACAGCCAACTGCTGGTACTAAATCGGGGCGATAGAGATCGCTCGCCCAATGCCACAAAATTGCGGCTCAGTTGCTGCCTTTCGGCGGCGCGGTCACCGCTTCCATCACGCGGTCGAGGCTGAAGCTGCCGGGCTTCATGCGCGGTGGGAATTCGCGGAAGCTCTGCAACCACTGTCCGACGTAGGCGCCTGCGGGTGCCAGCATGAACATGCGTGGTCCGACCCAGTCGATGTAGCTGGTGGATTCGTCATTGGCTCGCTCAAACGGATCCATGCGCAGATTTTCCAGCATTGGCCAGCGCAGTTCCTCGAACGGGGTTTCCCAGACTTTGAATCCTATCGAGTTTTGCCGCAGAAACGTCATCTTCCAGTTGTTGTAGCGCAGCGCCGCCACACTGCCGCCGTCGGTCCAGTATATGAACTCGTGACGCGGAGACTCGGTCACCTCGCCTTTCAAGAACGGCATCAGGTTGTAGCCGTCGAGGTGGACCTTGTAGGTCATGTCGCCGATCGTCTTGCCCTTCAACAGGTCTTCCTTGACGGTGGGGTCACCCGCCGCTGCGAGCACTGTCGGCATCATGTCTTCGTGGGCGCCAATGTCGTTGATAATCGTGCCGGGCTTGATGACGCCGGGCCAGCGAATTAGGCAGGGGACGCGGTAGCCGCCTTCCCATTGCGTGTTCTTCTCGCCGCGGAACATGGTCGTGCCGCCGTCGGGCCACAGGAAGAACTCCGCACCATTGTCGCTGGAATACATGACGATGGTGTTGTCTTCAACGCCAAGCTTCTTCAACTCGTCGAGCAATTCACCAACATCACTGTCGTGCTCCAGCATGCCATCCGCCTCAACACCCAGGCCGGTCTTGCCTTCCCACTTCGGGCTGAGGTGTGTGTAGGTGTGCATGCGGGAGGAGTTATACCAAACGAAGAACGGCTTGTCGGCCTTCGCCGCCTTGTCCATGAACTTGATCGCCCCGGCGGTGACTTCGTCGTCAATCGTCTCCATGCGCTTGCGCGTCAGCGGGCCGGTGTCTTCACACTTCTGTTTACCCATCTTGCCGAAGCGCGGGTCATCGGTGGTGTCGTCCTTGTCCGTCGCGAAGCAATGCAAGACGCCGCGTGGGCCGAACTTCGCTCTGAACGCCGGATTCTTTGGGTAGTCCACATTCTCCGGCTCTTCCTCCGCATTCAAGTGATAGAGGTTGCCCAACCACTCATCGAACCCGTGCACCGTGGGCAGCATCTCGTTGCGGTCGCCGAGGTGGTTCTTGCCGAACTGGCCGGTCGTGTAGCCGAGCGGCTTGAGCAATTCAGCGAGAGTCGGGTCAGCCTTGGTCAGACCTTCCTTTGCGCCGGGCAGGCCGACCTTGGTGAGGCCGGTGCGGATGGGCGACTGCCCGGTGATGAACGCCGCGCGTCCGGCGGTGCAACTCTGCTGGCCGTACCAATCGGTGAATAGCGCGCCCTCGTGGGCGATGCGGTCAATGTTGGGCGTCTTGTAGCCCATCATGCCCAGGTTGTAGGCGCTGATGTTGAACTGGCCGATATCATCGCCCCAAATAATCAGAATGTTGGGTTTGCTTGGCGTGGCTTGAGCTTGTGCCGTTGCGCCCGACGCCCGTTAGAAAACTCGAAGCGGCAAGCGCTCCAAGCATTAGTTTGGGAACATAGGAACTGACATCCATATTCTTCTCCTTGAAGCCGTTAAAGAAGCCAACCTATTAGGGGTTGGCTTTATTCATACAGTCCTTGATAAACGACCGACGATCCCCGCCCTTCAGGCCTTTCTTGTCCGCGAGGTTCTTACAGGTAGTTGCCTTGTCCTGTTCACTGACGTTGCCCCCGGAGCTTGCGGCCTGATTGAGGCAGTTCTGCATGAAGGTCTTGCGCTCGGGGTCCTTAAGGCCCTTCTTGTCGGCGGCATCGTTGCAGGCTTTCGCCTTGTCCTGCGAAGATGCGGTTGAAGGCGGCGGTGGGCTGTACGGCGGAGTCTTAGCGGCGGCTGCCGACGTAAGGTTCGTCACCAACAAGATCGACATCATCGTCGCCAATACGTAGTGTGAAATTCTTGACATGTAGATTCTCCTTCGTTCGGAATTTGTTGCGACATCTTGCACCTGTCACTGCCCTCCAAGCGGCTTGTAGTCGGAACTTGTGGTCGTCACCACGAGCTTTTTGGCGGTGGCATCGAGGACTGTCTGCTGTACATAGTTCGTGCCGTCCGGCAAACTGGCAAACTGTATCGCCAATGTGACCACATCCTTCGGATCATCCATGTATGTGTTCACGTTCACCGACGAAATCTTTTTTGCTGCAGCGTCGAAAGAGAGCGTCATCTGGTCGCCGGGCAGGGCATAGTCTTTGAATACCATCTGCGGGGGATTCAACGAGACTTTCCCGGCCTGGAAAGCCTGTTGCATGGCTTGCGGATCGGGTGGAACGTACTTGGCGAGCAGGACCTTTACCTGTCCCATGTAGTCCTTCATTTCTTCCTTCTTGTTCGCGATCACCTTCTGCTTCATTCTTCCTCCGCTCGGAGGTGGGGGCGGTGCAGTTAGCGGTGTCTTCTGTACCTTCCCGTCCGAGCCATACTGGCAGGCTGATTGGCTTGGAGGCTTTGGATCACCCTTCAGTGTGAGTTGGGTGGTTTCCTTCCATTGATACTGGTGCAGTTTCTGCTGGTTTTCCGTAACCGATTGCTTTACCGCTGCCAGCTTCTGTTGCAGTTCTGCGCCTGCTCCGCCACCGGTCTGGGCGATCGCAGAGACGATAGCCGACAGCATCACAGCAGCGATGAGTAGCGTGCTGACGGCGCGAGGCGTGCTACCAGCGATGTCGGTCACGACGATCCACCCCTGCGATTGCGTAACGTTCGTTTTCATGTTGAGTCCTTTCTAGTTTCGATCGATTACGGCTATTTCACTTCTCAGAGTCTGGCAGAATCCTGCCCGATATCATCGGACGGTCCTGCGCTTCAATTCAGATCGTCGTCTTTGTAGTACTTGGTGCTCTTGGCGGTGATTTCGAGGGCGAGGCCCTTGTCAGTGAGCTGATACATCCAAACACCATCCGAGACCGACGCAGCTCCCGCCAGCGCTGCGCCCTTGTCTCCGTTTTTGGCAGCGGCTGTGGTTTGTCCGCCGAACTGCCACCCGGAATTCACGAAGCCGTTAAACACCTTGTCGTTGTCAAAAACAAAGATCACGCTGAATTTCTTCACGCCCATACCGAGCCCGGCCTGTAGTTCGATCATCTTCATGAAGGTCTCATGCTTGGTCTTCTTGTTGACCGCAACGCCTTTTCCGTTGCCGGAGCCGGCGATCAGAATTTTTACGCCCATGTTGCTGAAGACCGCATACCCCGCGGCTCCCTCGACCGCAGCCTTGGCCTTTGGCTCTGCTTTGTAGAGGCGCTGAAGGGTACTCTTCTCCATTGCGCGGATATCTTGCTGTTTTTTTTCGATCCCGGGATCAGCAGCGCGTGCCATCACAGCGAGCGCACAAACCAGCATGGCGACGAGAAGAGTTTGCAGCTTTATTTTCATTGATTGTCCTCTTTACTAGCCGCCGAGCGCGTCGGCAGTGACACCCGTACTGGGCAGTCTATGAGCGCCGCGCCACTCCGGTAACTGGCAGAACTGCCAGTTACGCAGTCGCCCACGGTCCAAAAACTGCGCCCCGCGCCTACATCCGTCCCACCGGTTGGTTTGAAAAAGAAATCTCTCAACAAAGCCGCTTTTCTCAGAACATGCGGCCAAGATTAAAGAACCATGTAGCATGTCCAGTGTCTCCGACACTTCCGCCAAGGAACAAGGGCCCGAGCGGCGTGCGCGCGATGAACCCGGCCGCACCGTCATTGGGAAGTTTGCTCACGCCCGGATCGTTGTACATTTTTCCTACCTCATACAATGCCGTACCGTAGATGCCTCCGCCGAGAAACGAGGGGAGGGTAAATATTCTGTGGAGGTATCCACCTCGGAAGAGGAAAAATTGATTTCCGCGCAGCTCGTTCTGGCCATAGGCTAACAACCCGTTGGCTGCTCCAAGGTAGTATTGAGGAATGCCAGTCTGTTCGTAGCCCAGAGTCGACCCACCGTCAGCAATCAGGAAAACTGAAGAGGTATGGGAGATGCGTTTGAAGTACTCGGTTTTCAGTTCAAGACTTGGAAATGCTGCGGGGGCTCCTGGGCTCGTATCCAACCAGTGGAAATTCAACTCTCCCGAATAACCGTAGTGCGGAACAATCGGATTGTCCCGGTGGTCGGTGGTGAAGAGAAATCGCGAAGCGCCCACTTCCCCTTTAACCGATGAGAATTGCGGAGTGCCGACCTTTAAGCTCGCATTCAGGTAGCCGATTTCGTAGCCGGCGCGGACTTCGCTGAACCGGTCCAGTGCGTAGCCGATGTCCCCTCCAACTCCTGCCCTCCCAACCCGGTAGTCAGCCTGAGGGTTGCCGTTGGAATAGAACCACTCCCCGCTATTGCTGGCATTCACGTGTGGCGCGTAGAACCATCGGGACGTCTGGGTAAATCTCTTGTAGAACTCAGTGGAGATTCCGTAGATGTTTCCAAACGCAAAGTCCGTACGCAGTTCTGAGCCAAATCCTGCGATGTCGAGGAACGTTAGGCGCCCACCCATCCCGAAAGTCACGTTGTCGGGTTGTGTGCCATTCACGTCCGCAGCGAGTTGCAGAACAGGCGGCGCATAATTTTTCTCGTTAACAGTGACCAATAATCCGACTTCGGTGTCATTCTGAGTCAAGCCATAGGAAGTACTTTCGAATCTGCCCACTCCGGTCAGGCGGGTCAGGTAGGTGTCCAGCACGTGCGTGTCGATCGGCTTGCCCACGAGTGGCTGGAGAAACTTCTCGATCTTCTGCTCCGCGTAGCTGCTGGTTCCCTGCACCTTTACAAATTGTGGAACGCCAACGGCTCTTTTCTTGCGCGCATCGCGATGAGCTACATATGCGTTCCATGCGGCCTCATCGAGGGCATAGGTCTCCAGAAGTTTCGATTTTTCCTCTGCCGCTTGCATTCCTTTCTGGATCAGCGCATCGGCCTTCTCAAAGTCCAGGCTGGTGAATTTCTGAACGTCCACTTTGACGACGATGTCCGCCGCCTCCATCCCGCGCAACTCCGTGGCCGCGCTGTCGACAGTGAGTGACCGGTCAACGACACTGAAAAGAGATTGGATTTCAGCGGGGGTAGTAGGAGCAACCTGAAGATGAATCGCAATCACCACGTCCGCGCCCATCTGGCGCGCCAAGTCCGTCGGCAGATTGTCCACCAGAGAACCGTCCACATAAATGCGGTCTCCGTCACGGATAGGAGCGAAGATTCCCGGCAGCGACATGGAGGACCGCATAGCCAGACCAATCGGACCGGTAGAGAACACATGCGCCTTTCCAGAAATCAGCTCGGTAGACACGCAGCGGAACGGGATGGGAAGGTCGTCGAACGATTTCACCGAGGAGTAAGCCAGTGTTTCCCGGTCAATCACCAGGTTGATTTGGTGTCCCGCACTGAACCCAGACGGAAGCGTCAATCCGTGCTTGAAACCGATGACCACCTCGCTTTGAACTGCAACCGCATCCTCCTTGCGCCGGAATGACAGGTCTTGGTAGGGGGTCCCACCCCCAAGTACCAATGGCCAGTCGATTCCTTTGACAACTTGTTCGAGTTCATCCGGGCTCTTGCCGGTCGCATATAAGCCGCCCACCAATCCGCCCATGCTATTTCCGGCGACATAGTCAATGGGAATGTGGTGTTGTTCAAACCACCTGAGCACACCGATGTGAGCTATTCCGAGCGCGCCGCCACCTTCGAGCGCAACCCCGATCGTCAGCCGTTTCGGAGCCGGTGGCTCGTTCTGCGAAACAGCGATGAGCGAAGACATAGTGACCGTCAAGAGGACGAGTGCGATCTTCAACGATGAGTAACGGGAACGACGGTGCGGGTCTTTGAATGAACAAATGCGATTCATGGCGACCTCAGTTTCTTCAATCTCGATTACCTCAAAATCCGATCCGCCCCGCTCGGATCAGCGAGGAGAAGTCAGGAGACTGGCCTGCCGCTTGCGCCGCGGCGTTGATGTGCTCACGTTGCTTCAACTCTGGAAATGGAAGCCCACCACTGACCAACCGTCCCCGGTCGTAGAGCAACTTATCCAGGGTGCCATTTAGTAGGAATTGGTAGTTCCAGGGCTGCGGGTTGTTAGTGTCGGCAGCAAGCGGTTTCTGGAGAGTGGTTGTGCAGTTTCTCGTCACTTCGTTGTACCATTCGGGTTGGTCTTTCAATTTGTTCAGGTAGGTAACGTAGGTGAGAAACATAGCCCGCGCTACTTCAGGCTGTACATGGATGCCGTACAGGTACACCTCTTCATCTTTACGGTAGTTCGTTCGCAACCGGATAACGTCGCGCTCGTCCGCGGCAACAAACATCAGCCCGTACTGGCGAAAGCATCCAAGTATGGTCGAGTACGCCTGACCGACTTTGTAGCGTGCCTCAATGGAAAAGGCGACATGCACGTTGTCCCCGAATTGAAAACTGACAATCGGGTGGCTGGCAAAACGTATCCCCCAGTTTGTGAGGAATAAATCGGCTGCCCGAATCTGTGAAAGATAAACGGTCCGGTCGCTCCAGCAATTCGCATAGTCGGTTTCGGTGCGATATTCACAATTGCGCAAGTTGTGAATTGTGACTCGATCTCCGTCTATTTCAGCCCACGCTGTTCGATCGGCGTCGGATTGCCAATTGCCTTCATTCGAGGGCTTTAGGGCGAGCCACCAAGCCAGCACACAACAGAAGCCCGCGAGACACAGGATGGCAGTCCAACAGGATCGTCTGAACTTAAATAAAATAGCGACGATCCCGAGAACGTAGATCAGAGTCACCGGAACGCGCCACGAAGCGATTCGAAAATCGACGTAAAGAGCTGCCGCTGCCCACAAAGTAAGGAGCGCGATAATAGACCACACAATAGTGATTCCAATCGCCCGCAGGGCTCTCAACCAAGTTGGCAATGGCGAAAGAACCAGAGCGACTGCTGCACTTCCGTGGCGAACAAAGCCCATAAACTCGCCTCATTGCTGCCGGACCGGGAACTCACACCGCGGCACAACTGCCGAGTGAACCGCCTTCGTCGTTATCACCATCGGCGACTTAGATACGATTGATTTTGCTCATCTGAAACTCTGCGGAGAACTATAGGCGTGAGACGTAGTGCCGACTACAGCCCTTTGGGGAAGGTCTGTACGAGTGCTCGTCGGACGGATTCTCGCAGGAAGAAAGGCTGTCTTGCCACCGTACTAGCTCTTTCGCGTAGCTAGGCTCACTGGAGGGAGCGAGGGGAATCGCGCGCCGCATGAGGGGCTTGACGTATAGGAGAAAAATGCATTTCAAGGTTCAGAAGCCTACGATCGTGCCGCGAGTGGCTCAATGATGGCCGGAATGGCGGTCATGCCAAAATGGCGGAAATCAACTGACGAGAACTTGCCTGTGCAGGGAAACTCAAACATCTTACTGCAGGGCGGTTACTGGAACGTCTGAGCGCCTGCTCTGGATATGTTCGTAGAAAAGTAGTAGTTAGAAAGCCTGGCGAGACCTTCGCCGGTGGCGAACAAAGCTGGGTTCGCCCCTTTTTAAAGTGATCACGAGGGATGGAATCTTGCCACTGGAATTCCCTTCGGCCTAACGTGCATGCAGGGCCTGTGATAGCCTAAGCAGATTTTGTGGATGCACGCGAATCACGCCTCCACGCGGGCTATCAATGTCGGCTATCAGAAAGAAGGAAAGAGACACAGCCAGGGGTAAGACTATTAAGAGCGTGCTAGCTCGGTGTGCTCCATACCCGATCAACAGATTGCACCCGATGGCGATCCCTACCAAAAGGGCCCAACTCTCCAATGGAATGCGGTTCCACCAGGCGGCCTGAGTGTACCCCTCGGAGTTCAACACATCATTCATGCCGGAGACGACTAATGACGTCAGAATTGTCGGTTGGGCCACAGCACGAGCCTGGACAGTGGACCACAGTTCGTTCTGCAGTTGCGCAGTATCGGCGTCGATTTGCCGAAGGCGTTGTGCGTCGCGGGTGGCGTAGAACAGCTCACGCTGATCGAGATAGTTCCTTAGTAGATCATGCAGTCTGGTCCCATCTGCGGCAGGCAGCAGACCAGCGCGGACGTACTCCGTACCGATCGCATTAGCCTCTGCCTCTTCGTAGTTTTTGCGCTGCTCATACCGCACCATGGCCATCGAGAAGGTAAATCCGATAAGGAGGCCCAGTAGCGTCAGAGCGGCGCCTTGGACCACAGCAAAGTCTTGCCGCCCGTCCGCGTCTAACAGTCCCAGTTTCTTGCGTGTGAGGTTGCCGATAAATGCCGAGAACCAAAGTAAGACGAGGGTCAACGTGAAAAGGAGAACTGGAAAATCAACGATATGATTCATGTTTCCCTCTGTGGACGGAGCGAGGAATGGACTTGTTCCTCCCACCTGCGAATATGGGGGTGCTTCTCCTGTTCATGCGCACTCCGGCATTTCCCTCTGTGGCCTAGTGCCAGCGCAACGGCACAAGGCGCCGATTGGTCATCTGGCACTGAGTTCACGGAAGATCATCCGACAGTCGAAAAACGAGGAAGCCAGCATTGTGACACAGTGCTTAGGCGTTCAATTACAACAAGTTCCACCGGTCCATGCTGTGACGCACGTCACAACGTCCTGTGATTCGTACGCGAACTAGGTATCAGGAGTAGGCTGACCTCGAGGCCGTCGTTCGGTTGCGAACAAGTCTTCCGATGGCATATAGACAATGCCGCGAGGAGAAATCCGACAATACTGGAGTCGTTGAGCCAGCGGATTTACGAATACAACCAACAGATCGGGAAGATCGCCAGGGAAAGTTATCCGCAGGTAGCGCGGCTGGAACAGGTGAAGGGAGTGGGAACGCTGATCGCGCTCACCTACATGCTGACGCTGGAAGACCCGCAACGTTTTCGCAAGAGCCGCGACGTTGGCGCTGAATCCAACCAACAGGCTCGGGAGAAAGGAGCCGAACATGATCATTATAGGAGAGTCTAGGGCGTTCCGGTCCAATACCATCTTCGATTTCGAAGTGGCCGCATTGCATCCGGACTTGGAGACCGAACTTTATACCCTAAGTGCGGATCGAGGCAGCGGATCAAAACGTGTTTCTTAAGACCTCAAGCCCGTGTTACGTTTTCTGCGCGCAAGACGGTTCAAGATGGCAATCGACGTCGCGGTGTCAGCACGGGATGGTGGTTGACCGAGCGGATGGCTCCTCAAGCCGTCTCTGTAGCTTGCGCGGTGCGTGAAATCAGCAACAGCGTGGCGGAGGCAAATGCGATTCCCGCGGAAAGGCAAAACGGGACTCGCGGGCCGTAATGTTTCCAGAGTTCTCCAGTGAGCAAGCTCGCCAGCAGGATGGCCACGCTGCTGACAAAGAAGTACAGACCGAGGGCACGGCCGCGCAGCTCCGGCGCGACCACTTCCACGACCAGCGCCTTCAGCACTGGATTGGTCAGCGCGTAGAACAGGCCATAGGAAGCCATGGCCAACCATATGGCCAGCGCGGAAGTCGCCATTCCGAATACAAGATAGACCGCAGCAAAGACCAGGTAACCAGCGGCAGCCATCACGCGTCGGGAAAAGCGATCACTCAGTCGGCCCGCCGGCCAGGAAAGCAGCGTATAGGTGAGGTTGAAGACCAATCCGAGCAACGGCGCGTGGGAGGTCGGTATGCCGATGGTCTGGGCCCGCAGGACCAGGAACATGTCACTGGAATTTCCCAGGGAGAAGAGTGTCACCGCCAGTAGCACCAAGTAAAACTTGCCTGGAAAGTGCGGGCGCCAGATGGTAACGCCCGCTTCAGGATTGGTTGCCCGGGTTTTCGTTTGGGACCCTCCGGGTTTTCCGCCCGAACGCTCCCGAGAGGTCTTTACTTCGCGAATTCCGATCAGCGCGACGGCAATGCACAGTGCTCCAGGAATGCCGGCGAACCAGAAGACGCCGCGCAGCCCGTAATGGGGCAACAGCACAAGGGCAAGCAGCGGCCCAACAATGGCGCCGGCAGAGTCCATGGCTTGCAGCAGCCCGTAGGCGGATCCGATGCGGGACGGGTCAACCGAATCTGCGAGCATGACATCACGGGTGGTTCCGCGAATTCCCTTCGCTACCCGGTCGGCGAAGCGGATAGCGAGGACCTGCCTCCATGAACTGGTGAGCGCGAGTATCGGCTTGACCGCATTGGCCACGACATAGCCGGAAACCACCACCGGTTTGCGGCGGCGGACACGGTCTGCAAGATATCCGGAGACAAGTTTGGCGAAGGACGCAACGCTCTCGGCAATGCCTTCGATAATGCCAAGCTGAGCGGGTCCGGCACCGATGGAGGCCAAGAAAGCGGGCAAGACCCAGTAGGCCATCTCGCTGGCCGTGTCATTGAGGAACGATGTAGCTCCGAAGGCGAATAAATTACGAGAACTATGACCAGGAGAGTACGCCGACACTTCTGCCATGAAAGCCTTTTATCACAGAGAACGCGATTTTGCGGATCGGACGAAAGAATGCAAATTCCTCGGAATGAATCCCGCGAAAGAGTTGAAAATCAGCACTCAGTTGACGAATGGTGATCAAGATCACAGACGACAGAGGAGGAGAACGCTTGTAATAGAGCTGGAGGAATGAAAACTGAATACCTCTGGATTGGGCCCGGTCCCGCTAAGGTGCAGTCGCATCGTGCGGCCGCCGCTCGGCGGCTAGGGGCCGGGCTTCTAGTTCTCAAGAGTTCCTCCGAACCCCAAGGAAGTGGGAAGCCGCCTGCACTTGGGTTGGAATTGGGCCGAGGTGCCTTATGACGCTGACTGTCGTGGCGGTGATCTTCGGAGTTTTCGCAATTGGTCTGATCGTCCTCCTGATCTACAAGAGCACGCTCACCATGCACAGGGATGACCAGTTGTTTCTGGATGACACAAGTTCGCACATGCATAAAGAGCAGACGGAACTGTTGGCCAAGGTCAACCGGCTTACCATCCCGGTGCGCGTGTTTAGCATCGGGTCTGGGATATTTCTGCTGGTGCTCGTGGCGATGTTGCTCTACCAGAAGTTAAACGCACTACAGTAGCGTCGATACGGCTCAACGGGAAGAATGGAGTGATCGCGCGAGAGGTCACTCGAGGCAATGAGAGCTTCATCTTCCGTGACCGGTGTCACGAGGCGAGTCCCTATGAGATTCTAGGGCTACTGAGGACCCGCTTGCGAAGCTGAACAGAGGGGAACTATGAATACTGGCAGCTCCAAATCTCTGGACAGCGGAGCGTGGCGAAAGTTGTGCGCGGCCGTGTTCAGTGAGGTTGATCAGACCAAACTCCCGGAGCGCATCGCGGAAGCAGAGAAAGCACTTGCACTAAGGGCGCGGGAGTTGTTTTACGCAGCCGGAGACAGCACTGCCGAAGAGGAACAAGCTCTGGATGACGCCGTGTACGCCTTGCATGCTCTGCGGAAAACATCGCAAACCAACCACTGTATACCGCCCGAGGTCGCAATCGTCCGCGACGTATCTCAACTCACACTAGAAGAAACTCCTAGCCAGAAAGCGGCGATTGGTAAAGTACGCTCGTAGGCAGGTGCCGTGACGAGAAGTGGGTCATGAAAACCTCTGTGGGGTTCTGATCGGTTGTGAAAATTTTTTACTGTACTCGATTCTTCAACGGCTTACAAATCGCGTGATTTGATCCTTTCCGCCTGGAAATGACTCGATTTGATCGTACAGCAATTACAATTTCATGACATGCCGAGCGGAGTCCAACAAGATGTGGGTGCTACGCAGTCGGCAGGATTAATCCTGCCTTCTTTATGGCACCACATCGCAGGAGGGTACGTACGCTCAGAGAACGATTTTCCAAATTAACCACGGTAAGGCTTGTCCACCGCAAGTGTGGAACCGCGCCTGTCAGTCACATTCCAGTGTGCCCTCCGTCACTGTGCGCACCCTGCCCGCCCTGATAGCATTTCTAACAGCTACTTCCACTGGTCTGTGTCGGTAGCTCCTCAAAGACCCGGTAGCTGTTGTAAACCGCGCTGCCACACACCTGTAGGAAATAGGAAGGAGAACTCATATGAAAACGTACGCCCTCCTTCTGGTCGCGGTTTTGCTGGTCTTCATCTCGACGCTGAGTTACGCGCAAGCTCCGGTACCCTTCATCAGCCAGCCGTTCATCCCCGACGCTGCGGCGCCGGGCGATAAGTATTTCACGCTCACTGTCGATGGCTCCGGTTTTGTTTCGAGCTCGGTCATCAATTGGGACGGCGGTGCGCAGGCGACTCAGTTCGTCAGTGGTTCACAGCTAACGCCGACGGTTCCAGCCGCGGGAAGGGCAACTATGTTCCTGACGGCGATGCGTCAACCTTCATGCCAAATTTCTGAAGACGGTGGAGGGAAGCCCCCTGCTTCAACTCGGCTTGATCGGATACGACCAATGGCAGGTTTCGAATAACGGCGGGACTATTCCCGTTGCCGGCATCTCCATCCTTGCCAGCAGGCTGCCGTACTACTCGGTGCATGCGATTGGTTTTCAGTCCAATTTCATCCTGCCTAAACCGGGCTAGAATTTCTTCTTTAAGTACGAGGATGAATACCGGGCGCTGGCCCGTCCGGAGGGACGCACGATCGTCTTCGGTGGCTCGTGGACATTGAAAATTCCAAAACCGAAAGCCAATCTCTGAAGTTCTCCGGCATCCGCATGCTCGTCGCAGACGGGCGTGACCGAAGATGGAGTTGCCGCACCAGAAATCAACGATTTAAATACTTAAAAGTTGGCCTAGAACCGGAGGGTTACTCCGCCAGTAATATCAAATTCATTCAAGAAATGGTCATTCCCCACGACAAAGCACCCACCCCAGAAGGGATCACACCAGAAGCCGCCGTTGGTAGTTGTGATATATGCGGGCGACCATTTCGCCTGCACACGCACTCCGAATCGTTTGCTGAAGTTGTATTTCGCACCACCGCCTAGCGCCCATGCGAAGCGGGTGATACTGTTTATGCCACTCAAGTCGGGTGCGAGGTTGGTTGCACCGAGACCGGCGAAGGCGAACGGTCGAAACGGACTTCCGCGACCTTTGAAGTGATACAGGAAATTCCCCAAGTACTGGTTCGAGCTGAGGTTAAACAGATTGAAATCGGGGCCTCCGCCGGTGAACTGGGCGACAGTATCGGCCTTGTTGTGGTTCCACATGAACTCGATTCCACCGTGCTCACCGAGCAAATAGCCGAGGCTAACCCCGTAGTTCACTGCGTTTTTCACCTCGATACGATTCAAGAAAGCAGTCGAGAGATCCAGTCCTCCGTTCACCTGCCCACCGACAAATGGGGTGACTTCGAAATTCTGCGCGCATGCCATCGCTGCCCCAATGGTGATCCAAGTAATTGCCAATAGTGCCTTCATTTTCATTCTCATCCCTTTTCCTTCTGCCTGTCGAGTTGGCGTATCCGGGTCACGCCATCCGCACCGGTTTCAGTTGTTTATGTGCCTGCAGTTTGTCGGAGAACATGGATGTTTGCACTAGGCCGGGCTGACGATTGTCACCTGAAAACCAAGGCCGAGTTTTTGGGGAAGGACGGTTGTCTCTTCACCGGGACTCAAGTTGCCCCTCGCGGAGCGCTAGTTCGGCTTCCTCTTCCCGAAGATGCCACCGGTCTTGCCGCCGCTCTTTCCCGAGACAGACTGTTGTAACGCCCCCTTTGCAGCGGCACCGGCCACACTTCCAATGTCCGGAACAAACTTTGGGTCTGAAGTCGTCCCTTGAATCATGAAGGACACGCCTCCGCGATCGCCCCCCCGACCTGTTCTCTGCGTCCGTGCTTCGGCCCGGTTAGTTTGCAGGTCGGCAGTCATGCGGAAATCGAGCGCCCCGGCCGGGCTAATCGTCCCTGCTCCGGTCACCACGCCGAGGGATGGTATCGCCACGTTGATGGCATCCGCCCTCGTCATTTCAGGCGCGATGCGCGCATTCAAGCTGGCATTCTGAATCGTCGTGTCGGGATTCGAGGGAGCCTTCCCACTGAAAGCTGATAGTGCTCCCAATTTCGAACCCATGTCGAAACCGGCCAGCTTCGTGTTGGACATCCGCACCGGACCTGCGATCACCAGTCTGTCGAGCGGACCGCTGATTGCCAAGTCGGCCGACAGCGTTCCTCCTTTCAACTTCGATCCTGAGGGAAGCACCACACCAAGGGCTGGAAGCATCGCTTCAAGTTCATCAACCGGCATGTCTGGGGCGCTGAGCTTCAGGTTCATCACCTGCGTTTCACCCTGGGTCTGAAACCCGCCCGTGAGTCGGGCGACAGCCTTACCGATTGCGATATCCCCTTGGCTGATGGTCCCAGTCCTTCGGTCGAGGTCCGAGTTCGTCGCGTATTTGATGGTCACAGCTTCGGGAGCTGGAGAACCCTTCGGCGAGAGCTTCAGCTTTTCGCACGTAATGACGCCAGTTGCCTTGGCCTGGCTGCCGTTCGAGTTCAGGGCTCCGTCAAAATCCGCCGAACCGCCAAATCCACTGGCCGGATCTACTAAGCCGGATGCTGCGATGTCCATGCCCTTCACTTTCATGGTCGCATCGAAAGGAGTCTTGGCTGAGTCCTGGGGATTGATGGGGCCCGCTTTACCCGACACGTTGGCACTGCCGCCCCCGGGCAGCGTGACCTCCAAGGTGAACGGAAACTGCGAGGTCGAAGAAAAGTTCGTCAATTCAACATTGAGCTTGTCGTATACCTGCGGTTTGGCGGTCGAGTTCGCTTTCCCGATCGCCAGTCTTCCATCTTTAATCTCCAACTTGGCGATGGATAGCGCCTGGGACGCTCCCGCCTTCGCTGGTTCAGGGGCCTGCTGCGCACTTGTTCTTCCGAGACTCGAGAAATTCCAGGTGCCATTAGCCGATTTGAGCAGCGTGATCTGCGGCTCATCTAGGACTATTCCCGTCACGTTCAACTGCTTGGAGAAGATGAGCGGCATTAACTCGACCCCGACTTCCAACGACTTTGCCGTGATACACGGTGACTTGCTGAAGGCCGGATCGTCGGCAATGCTCACGTTGTCCACGCCAACCGTACCGGATAGAACGGACAAGCTCAACTTTCCGAGAGTTACCTGCCTTCCTATGGCATTCGTTAATTCTGACTCGATTTTCGGGCGGAAGCTGTTGACGTCGATTAGGAATGGAAGGGCAACCAGTGTCACGAGAAAAACCGCGACTGCGATTCCCGCAATGCGAAACCAACGTTTCTTCATCAATATATTCAGCTGCTTCCGGAGGGCGGGCGCATTGGCTACAGATCGAATCGTTTCAAGGAATGGCTGCCTCGTGGCTGCCTCACCAGTTTTGTCTGAACGCGCCTTTTTGCTGGTCTGGTCCGGCTCGGGGCGGGGTTGCGGGCGAGCGGCCATAGTTGCCTCCTTGGCAAGAATTTAAAGACGACTCTAGGGTTGACTCGATGTCTGCGCAACTAGGGAAATCCCTGAGTACGATCCGGGAGCGGAAGGTAGACATGCCGGCTCAACTGATGCAATTTACTTACTCCCACTCATCCGTCCCAAACGAATTTCTTCCTCCATCGAGCCTTCACTCTCCATTGTGATGAGTTCTTTTCCCTAAAACGTCAATTGCTGCGGTAGCAAGATTCGTGCCTCATGCATTGTCCGGAACACTTTAGGTACCTCTCACCTGCTTCTGCGTGCCTTAGGGATTTTCCTAGTTGTGTAGACATTGTGGCGCCTCATAACGTTACATCGTGCAAGCGTTTGTCGGCGGTTGCGGAGAACGGTCATGCCAGCGGGCAGGCGCAATCGAAGCCGGCAAGCTTTGAGCAATTAGAAGCAAAGATGAACAGTTTCGTAGAGATAAAGCTGCAAGGATCCAAATTCATGGCTGCGAAAGCCGACAAGGAGAATACGCGATGAACTCAAGAGCAATCTGGACACGTGCACAGCTGATGCTCGTGGTGGGGGCTGTTTGCCTGTCCTTTACCCTGAGTATGAGCGCGCAGGTGCAGACAGACACCACAACAACCGCCCACACTCCCTCAGTTAGCACGCAAACGCAGCGTGGCGAGGTCGTGATGGTTTCGGGAAACGACTTGATCGTGAAGATGGAAGATGGCACGATTCGGCACATTGCGAATGTGCCGGAGAGCGCACGCGTAACGGTCGATGGCAAGCAGCTTGGAATTCATGATCTGCGGCCGGGCATGAAACTCGAGCGAACCATCATCACGACCACGACCCCCAAGACCATCACGACAACGAAGAGTGTCACGGGAACAGTCTGGCATGTGAGTCCGCCGTCATCGGTCATCCTGACCCTGGAAGATGGCAAGAATCAATCGTTCAAGATCCCAAAGGGACAGAAGTTCAACGTTAATGGACAGATGGTCGATGCTTGGGGTTTGCAGAAGGGCATGAGCATTACCGCCACCAAGATCGTTGAGGAACCCATCAGTGTTGTCGAGCAACAGAAAGTTCTGACCGGCCAGATGCCGCCACCGCCGCCACCACCACCAGCGGATCAACCCATCCTGGTCGCGGTCGTGGAAGTTCCGGCCCCGGCAGCCCCGGCGCCGGCGCCAGCTCTGCCGAAGACGGGAAGCCTGCTTCCGCTGGTCGGACTACTGGGCCTTCTGTCGCTGGCCTCTGCGCTCGGACTGCGAACGGCTCGGAAGAGCCGCTAGCGGTTAGGCGAAAAACGGGTTGCACGGGCGTTGTTGGCGCCCGATCATTGGTGCGTGCGAACACCGGGATACTTTTCTTCGCTCGTTTGCCAAGCTTTTCGCGTAGCCCGGGTTCGATGTATCTGGCTAAATGTTCGTCAGTTTCGATGCAACATCGGATCTTGGGAGCTTGAGCACTCTCTGGACTTGGCAAGGTGGGTGTTAGCCTTGCTTGGCGCACCGCGCGGTTGTTACGCTACGACGGTAGGTTGGCGACTGACGCCGCCAGCAAGGCGATATCGTCAGGGCCGTGCTCCCGGCGGTGCGGTTCGAATGGCGGGAGTAGCGAAATCGGCGAAATACGGTAATCTTCCGGTGGTAAGATTGCATCACGCAACGAAGGAACCGGGCTGAATCAATCCAACAGATTGACGCGGGCCGCAAGATTGGACGTTATCCGAAGGAAAGAACTCCTTGCAATGAAAGATGTGCGTCAATGTCTAGTGGTGTCGTTCATCCTCTGTATTCTTCAGGCAGCGCCGGTTGCTGCCCAGTCTTCGTCTGACGAAAACGGGAGGCTGGATTCCTCTCCGTTTGCCAATTCCAGTTACAGTCAGGAAAACGCACCATCCAGCGAACGATTCTCCTCCGAGCCTTCAGGGATCAACAATGATCTGGGAGGGCACGCTGACAACTTGCCCGCCGTCGGCAATGGAAAGGGCGACCCGATACGACCGGTTTCACCAAACGCCGTCCAGTTAGCGCCTGAGCGTCCGGCCGATACGAAGTTCCACTGGAGGTTTGCTCTCCGCGAATCCCTTCTGTTCACCGGGATTATGCACACCTACAATCTCACGACCGAAGCCGGAACCCGCGACACCCTCAATGGCCCATGGTTCAACCAATACATGCAGTCGGTTAGTGAACTCCGAGGGTGGAGCGACAGCGACACATTCATGGCCCCATATGTAGGCCATACCATCGAAGGAGCAGTATTCGGGTTTATCGAGCGGCAGAATGACCCCAAATATCGGCGAGTGCAGTGGGGGGATGGACGCGACTATTTCATCAGCCTCCTGCGTTCGATGGCGTATTCAGCCGTCTGGCACACGCAATGGAAAATCGGTCCCATCAGTGAAGCCTCCATCGGAAACGTGATGCTGCACGCCTCGCCCGGATTTATTACCCTGGCCGACACCCCCACTTTGGGTACGGTCGATATGCTTGCGGAAGACGTGGCGGATCGTTATTTGATTATGGGTCTCGAAAATCGGACCGCCAACGGTCCGCTTATCGCCCTGGCGCGCAGCTTTCTAAATCCCGGCCGTGCCTGCGCCAACATGATGGCATTCCGGGTCCCCTGGCACAGTGAAACGCGTATCGGGTTATTCGGAGAGAATCACCAGCTTCGCAAGGAGTTGCTGGCCGAGTACAAGCTAAACGGGGAAAAGGCGTTCGAGTATGTTCAACCCTTGCAATCCGAACATCGGCCCTACCCAAAGGAAGCTCCAATCGAGTTAACGGCCTTCCCCCTGTACCAATCCTTCCTGGGCGGAGGCAGTTGCATCGGAGGAGGCGGTTCGGGGGCAGCGCGTGTGAACCCGCGGCTGCAAGTAGTTGCGGAAGTGAGCGGGTGCCTTATCATGCATATGCCGGCCAGCAACCAGAGTGGAGACTCCCTTTTTTACGGCGGCGGTATGCGGTGGACTCCGCATGCCGCGCACCACGTCTCGCCTTACCTGCAGGTAATGTTCGGAGGCCAAAAGGTTACTCACGAAATCGTCGATCATGCACTGCAACAACAACTGCAAACGGATTGGAACGACGGCAACGGCAGTATCCCGCACTATCCCAAGCGGAGTGACTGGTCGGTCCAGATCTCGAACAATGGGCCCGCGCTTGGCGCGGGTGGTGGAATCGATGTGGTCGTTTCGCGGGCGTTCGCGTGGCGCGTCGTCGATGTGCAATACTCGCACGCGTGGTTGGGCGATGTCGGTATGATCCATCCCCAGAATGGCCTTCGCATTTCGACTGGTGCCGTACTTCGCATTGGCACCTGGTAGCTACTGCTGATTCTTGATTGCTGATGCTGGCTATTCGACTATAACTGTGGAACATTGAGATATGGCGTTTCAAAGGGGGAGTGCGTGCGTTTGAAGAATTCCGTCTTGATTCTTTGGCTTAGCCTTGCTTGGTTGGGTTGTTTTGCAGACACGGTCATCAGGGCCCAGGCATTAGAACAACCTCAGAGTGTTTCGGGACCGGCTTCTCCTGCATCCGTCGATCCCAACAAGGCTTCCTCGGAATTCAATCACCACATGGCGGGCTGTGTACTGATTGTCGCGGGATCCCTCGTCCTGGCCAGTTTGCTTTCTCCGGAGCTCCGCGCAGTGCGCCATGTATGGCCGGCGTTATTTCTGCTTGCGGGATTGTTCCTGGCGGTGTGGAGTGACGCTGAAATCTGGCCACGGGGAAATCTAAGTTGGGGCTGGCTTCTGCACCACGACCGGGAAGCTGGCCAGCACAAGATCTACGCCTTACTCCTCATTATTATTGGCATAGTCGAATATCGCGCGTCCAGTTTCCGTAGTCGCTTCTGGTGTGCCTGGGCGTTTCCAATCCTTGCCATCGTCGGGGCGACGTTTCTTCTCGTTCACGATCACACCGCCAGTTCTGGTGTGAATTCGCCAGAAGCCAACGCTTACTTGGTTAATCGCGCCCTCGATGCAGACGGCAACCCGCGCGCTGCCGAGGCATCTGATCCCGCAGCCGGTACGGACCATTCCATGGCAGGTATGAGCATGCCGATGGCATCCGCCAGCATGGATCACTCTTCGATGCAGATGGGTCTCGACCCGCCCGCCGATCCTCCCCCACCTGCCCATCACCACCATATGACGCCGTCCATGCTTCTCGTCGAACATGAGCATTTTTGGTTCATGATGGTTGGCTTTGGGGTGGCTCTGTTCAAACTGATTTCCGATGGTGACTTTTGGCGGCGACGCTTTATTCCCTACGTCTGGCCGAGTGGCGTGGTTCTGCTGGGCGTCTTGCTCGTTCTCTATCGGGAGTAACTTCCCCCGGTCGTACATTTTGAATTTTGAACAACTCACCCCCTAGTTGTCCGTCGTCAAAACTCGAACAAACAGATCCCTAAAGGCAGGTCAGACCCTACCGTACATTTAGGGATTTCCCTAGTTGTGCGGCCTTCGACTGAGCCCTAGGTTGTTAAGCAGTTATTTTCCTCGTACTGCTCGGCTCCTGTGGAGAGCCTCGCAAGTCGCATCTCGGAGTGGACCTTTTCCCATGCAGGAGGTATGACCGAGTGTTGAAGAGAACCCAGCAGGCGGCGATTGTCTTCTTACTGAGCCTCTGCGGGGTGACTTACGGCGCTGCCACGACAGTCCTCGTATACGTTTCACCGAGCGAAGCCGTCATCGCCGCGGACAGCCTCTCTAATCGGGTGGAGGGGGGGCAGCGAATGGTCTGCAAGATAGTTCAGGTTTCCGACCATATGTTGTTTGTGGCGGCGGGAGCAGGGTTAACAGAGAATCCTTATTTCAATCCGCACGACCTCGCCAGGAACAGCGTTGTCAGCAACCGAAGCCCTCACCAAGCGGCCGTTCAATACGCCAGCGACGCTGTAGCGCCACTTCAGGAAATATGGAGGGTGAATCGTGTCCGATATGCAGAAGTGCTGGCGGAAGCACATCGCCCCAAGCCGACTGGCCCCCAGGACTTCATGTTCGTCGGCTTCGATCAGACTGGCCTCATTTCCGCTTCGGGAACCAATTTTATTGGGGATGCTTCAACGCCGCCAAACGTGCGAGTGAACGAATTCCGCGAGCTGAATGTGAGGAATTCAGGCGATTTCTTCCTGTACGAAACCGGCATCTACGACGCCTTCCCATCTGACGACCAACTCAGCCGATGGATCAATGCAAACGGCGCAATTGCCGCGCTCAAGCGTGCGATCGAAATGCAAATCAGGGCGACACCCGACTTAGTCGGTGGTGACATATCCATTGTGCGATTGGGCCGTGACGGGTCCATTCAATGGGTTAATCGCGGAGAATGCAAATAGGAACACTGTTTTAGTGCAACAGGTGGAGCATGAAGAGTTCTGTAGTTAATACGAGTGGGGAGAGATTTCGGCCGCCAAATTCGATTTCTTTGCGGAACGCGGTTTTGTGCGTGGACTGCGACGTTATCAGCGACAGTCGCCACGATCAATGTCTGGTTTGCGGGAGTAGGTCACTATTCAATATTTCTCGTCTGTTAGGTGGAATGTTGCCCAGCACGCGGGCTACGCTCATCGAGCCTGCGAGCCGACCAACCACATTGCCGCAACCTGTGCTGAAGTTCCGAAAAACCCGCAGCTTGTTGAAACCGATCGACCGGGCTAAAGAGCGGGGTGGTGTTACGCTCGAGGACGTTCAAGTGATTCGTCCCGACCGTTCAGTCGAACTATAGTGACCCTCGGCAAAGCGGGCGGTGCACTGTCCCGTACTCTCGAAGGCTAGGAGTAATTCGCGCAGTTGAAGAAGATCTACAAATTCGTTGGCAGCAGGTTAGTCGCGGGCGTGCTCGTCCTGGCTCCGATCTATCTCGCTTCGCTATTGCTGCTGAAGGCGATGAAATCGCTAGCCGAACTGGTGAAGCCCTTCGCACGTTTGCTCCCAAAGTGGCTTCCAGCGGATCAGATCCTTTCTTTGCTGCTGGCGCTTGCGATCTGCTTCTTAATTGGTGTCGCTGTCGATACTGCGGCCGGACGAGCCACTTGGGAACGAATCGAGAATTCTTTATTTCAGAGAATCCCTGGCTATTCACTCTTTCGGAGCCTCACGCAGCGACTGGCGGGGGAACAGCGAGACACAGCGTGGAAGCCTGCGTTAGCCGAGATTGAGGAGGCCCTCGTCCCCGCCTTCATCATTGAGGAACTGGAGGACGGGCGTTTCACGGTCTTCGTCCCGTCTGTTCCAACGCCCCTTGCGGGTTCGGTTTACATACTTACACCAGATCGTGTGCATCCGCTGAATATTCCTTTCACGCAAGCGATCAAGGTCATCTCCCGGTGGGGATCAGGGGCGAAGGATCTGCTTGCCGCAATGGAAGTGAAAGGAGCGGTGAACCGCTGATGAGGCGGCAATCTGACAAGCCTGTACCTATATTCCTTGCGCAGACTCCGTACTCAAATCCAAACTCTGCAGCAAGCCTACTTGCCTGCGTCCACCATCGGAATGTTTGCGGCCAACTCGATGTTGATCAGCAAGTCCAGGCGGCGGTCGATCTGATACCACCTTGCAGTCTTCTTGGCTGAGATCACCTTCTCGAACATCGGCACATATTTTGTCAGCAGGTCTGAAAACTGCTGGTCGAGGGCTGCCGAGCGCTTCATTAAGTCATTCGCCTGAGCATCGGTCATGGTGTCGTAGCTCTGCACATATTCCTTGATCAGCGCCACGCGAGCATCGCCGATCTTCGAGACTTCGGCCAAGTATTGGTCATAGATAGGCCAGAACTTTGCCGCCTCCGTGTCGTTCAGCGGCAGGTTGGCAGCGACGAGCCGTATTCTCTCCGAACGGATATCTTCCCGGAGCAGCTTGATGTCTGTTTCGGTGGCAGTGGAGGCGGCGCCCGAAGAGGACTGGGCATACATCGGTAGGCTGGACAGCAGCAACGCGCCGACCACGGCAAGAACGGCTACTACGCTTTTCTTCTGCATTTTCTCTCTCCTTGCGTCTGATTTGCCGGACGTATCCATGCGCAGGTTTGACTGCTGAATCCTGGTTCTGGACGCGCTCTTCGAGTTTTGAAGAGCACCGCGCCGAGTCAGCCGCGCTTCAATTCAGTTCATCTTCAATTCAGATCATCATCTTTGTAGTATTTGGTACCCTTGCCGGTGAGTTCTACGGCTAGACCTTTGTCCGTCATCTGGTACATCCAGACGCCATCCGAAACCGAGCTTGCGCCTGTCATTGACCCGCCTTTGTCACTGGTCTTGGCCGCGGCGGTAGCTTGTCCGCCAAACTCCCAGCCAGAATTAATAAAACTGTCCAAGGCCTTGCTATTGTCAAAAACGAAGATAACGCTGAACTTCTTCACGCCAAATCCGAGTCCCGCCTGCAACTCGACCATTTTCATGAAGGTTTCTTTCTTGGTCTGGTTGTCAATAGCCATGCCTTCGCCTTTCCCGGAACCCGCCAGCAGGATCTTCACCCCTGTATTGCTGAAGACTGCGTAGCCGGCGGATTGTGCAACTGCAGACTTGGCCGCAGGCTGGGCTTTGTAAAGCCGCTGAAGGATCTTCTGGGTGTTCGTCCGGACTTCGTTTTGTTCTTTCGCCTTTTCCTTGGCCTTGTCGTCGTCCGCGTGCGCCACAAGTGCAAATGCACACATAAGCGCGACGATGATGACTCGTAGTTTCTTCGATGCTGCGAATCTGCTGATTTTCACGGGTGATCTCCCCTTTCGTGGTGTCTACGGTTGTTGGCGACGAGCCGCTTTATATCGGAAATAGTTCGCTAGGCCTGAACGCGAAACCGGGCGGCTTAGTTTAGTTGCTGCCCGTGCCCTCAGGGAACGCTAGGCTTCACTAGATTTCGAAACAACTAGGGAAATCCCTAAACGTGGGCTAGGCAGAGACCCCGTCATTCATCGCTTAGGCGGCAGAACTCTTAGACTCTGTCGCACTGTCTTCGATGGATGCCACCGGCGCGTTCTTCTTTACTGACTGGATCCCGTTCTCCATTCCCGCAACCGAAGAATACATTTCGCTCTTACCGATGATCTGGCCGTTCGTTGCCGTCAGGGTGAAAAATGGCTGCCCATTTTTCGCCGTTTTGCGCTCGTAGCGGGCATCGTCGCCGGCGTTAGCCTTCACAGAGTCGATGCCAGCAATAGCGCTCTGCTTTTCCTTGTAAAGTTCGCTGGTCAGAATTACTTCACCGTTCCCCGCTTTCAGATTGAACATGAATTGACCGCTTCCGCCCTGCTTCAAGTCGAATTTGGCTGACATGGTTTTTCTCCTTGTGATGTTCCGGCGATTGCCGGTTTTCAAACAGAACTGTTCACATCCGCTCGTAAGGGTCCACCTTGATAAGCCCACTTTCAACTGGCCCTGGGCCACCCGCGCGCGATGTCACCCTCTTTAAGCCTGGTCTCGACCTCCGCCAATTCGCGATCAACCAGGCACAGCAGTTCTTCAAGCGATGCTCTGGAGTCCGGAGGCAAAAGCGAAGCCAGTAACCATCTTTCGATTACGTCGCGTTGCCAGTGCAGTTCTATCAGTCGCAGTGCAGCATTTTTCGATTCGCTATGCGCTTCGGAACTCATAAGCTCACGTGGATTAATCTTGCAGCGCACACAGGCGTCTGCTCAACTAGGGAAATCCCTATGTCGCGGCCGAAGCAGGTGTAAGAGTGGGAAGGCTGATCATGCTCGATCGAGCTAGAAAACAATCTTCAGCGCGCGCGTCATCAGTTCTTGCAACGGCATCATTGTGAACAATAAGGGTAGGAGCGGCAGGGCTGTTATCACTATCAGCCGTATGATGTCGGTGAATAAGAACGGAACCAGGTTCATCTCCTGCACTACCGTGAAGCTATTGGCAAGGTCGGCGAGGGACTGGATGTCAGCGCTGCCCAGAATGGCTTCGCCTCTGGTGTCTCCGCGCACCCACTTCTCATCGAAATCGATCACATATTCAGTAGCCAGGGCTCCGTACTGACGCAAGCCACTGCGCTTGGCCTGGGCCAGAAGTGGAGTAAACATGGTCAGTGGACCAAGAATCACCAGAACCCAAAAGGCTACCAGGCCGACAATGCTCACCTCGAACGACACTAAACTCTGCCCTTGATGAAAGATACGGCTGCTTATCAGCCCTGCCAGTACCGCACCTTGAGCGAAAAGAATCGGGGCAAAGGCGTAGCCGCTGTTCCTCAAGAAACCAATGCCACCAGCATGGTCGGGGTGCGCAGGCAACAGAGACAGATTCAATCTCGACACGCGCCATAGCATTCGGTACCAGATTACAATCCGCATATACCAACGAAGCAAGATGAATTGAAAGATGGGAACGCTGACCCAACTGAACCAGTAGCCCGCCAGCGTCAGATGGAGATCCTTCCCCTCTGGCACTGCATACCAGGTGGCTGCGCCCAGGGCCGTTTCATGCCGCCAAATCAAGTGGCCTGCGGTGTAGACGAACACCAGGAGCAGGATTTCGAGCGCGACGGAGTTACGCATGCGCATGGCGCCTTCGATCGCCTCATAGAACTTCGGCGTGTCCTCGGAAGTAACAATTTGACGCTCCAGGAAAAGCCCCACCACCTCCCTTGTCCGTTCATGGACAACCAGGTCCGCAAGAATGAGTACCGGCAATGCCACCAAAAAACGGACATGCGATTCGATGTCGTAAAGAAAGGCCAAGTTCTGATTGCCAAAGAAGCGTCCTTCGAAGATACAGATCAACGCGAGGGGTAGCCAGGCCAAGAGCGACATTACCAGCAGTTGACGCCGGAGCAACTGCAGTCCCGATCCGGCCAGATACGGCCGCCTGAACATCTGATATAAGGGCCCCCCGAGCACCAGCGAGAAATCTGGCGGATCCTTCAGACGGATGGGCATGGTGGGTAGGCAGCTTGTAGGTCGGTCATTGCTTTCATCCAAACTCAGATCGCTCGTTGCACTCTTCTGCGCGATACTTCGTCACGAGCGTTCGCTAGTAGGTCAGCCCCTGGGCCGTTTCCCAGGCTCTCACTTTCCGTCGACCCTCATCGAACAATCGCTCGTAGTTTCCTTTGCGCACTTTCTCGCTTGTTTTCTCGTCCAGAAGTTTCCACAGCGGGTCATATTGGTAGTAGACCTTCAGGTACTGCTGCTGGTTGGACGGCGCCACCTCGTCGGTGCCGAACAGAAAGCGGTCTGGGTAGCGATTGAGCAAATCGGCAGCAACACGAGTCGCTTCTGGACTCGAGACCACGTACTTGGCAACCTCATCCCACGAAATATCAAAGTAGACGTGGCTGAACTGCGGATCGGCCAGGATCTCTGCCAACTGAGCGGCATGGTTCTTGATCGGACGAACCACCCGGCCCATGCCCGTGTGGGCCCAGATGATAGTCGTGTTTGGGTGCCTTCTGAAAAGCGCTTTCATCTGCTCGAGGTACACGGGTTGCGAGCCTTCCTTCGCGAACGGCACATCCATGTCGCTGTGCAGCAGCACGACGAGCCCGACTTTCTCCGCGAAGTCGAGGATCCGGTCCAGCGCCGGGTTTTGCAAGCTCGCGGTATCGCCCGCCACTTTGGAAGACACGAACTCCTTATGAATGGTGAACTCGCCGATACCTGAGAACACTCCCGGAAAAGTTTGCAGTACGCGGCGAATGTGATCGGCGGCGTACATGTCAGCCGGATTGAACCCGGTAATCATGGGATCGAACCGCGCCCGCTCTTCTTTCGATAACGACCGGTATGCCATCGCAATATATGCGTCGGTGAAGGAATAGTAATAGAGCGGTGCATCTGTCTGCAGGTAGTAGGTTGGAGCGTAGTCGCCGGAGTTCTGGTAGGACCATTCCTGCTGCAAGGGGATGCCGAACAGCGCCACGCGCCCAACTTTCGTGCCCATGATCTTCAGAAAGTCATGAACGTTCGTGCCTTCTTGAATGTAGTTGGTCAAGTGGAAGTGCGAGTCGTTGAGTATGGGCTGATCTGGTTGGGACTGTGCTGCTGCAAGGCTGCACCACACCACTAACGGAATGACCGAACCGAAAGCGAATCGGACCATTCTGCAACGCCAAGAACAGGTACTTTTCATCGATAGACTCGCTTATTGGAAGAAGTGTTTCATCGGGGGTATTTGCACACGTTCGAAAAATATTCCACTACTCAGAAAGCTAACTCGAGAGTGGAAGCAAAGATCGGTCCGGTTCCTCCGAGCGCGAAGGGAACGGAGGTGTAGCCCACCGGAGATTGATCCAGGTAAAGGAATTCATTGTTCCACCGGATGACTTTGTTGTGAAAAGGGAAATAGTTGAGGCCGGCCCGAAAATCCCAAGGATTGCCATATTTGCCGTCGAGTGTCGATCCTCCAAGATAAACCTGCAAAGTCTTAGGCAGAACCATCGCCGAGGCTTGCAATTGGAAACCGTGGGAGAAGACCGTGGGAAGTCCGGCCGTGCCGGGTCCGCGAAAATTATCGAGCCACCGCAAAAAGTACTCTCCTTCGAATGAGAGCCCGTGGTACTTGAGACCACCATCAAAAGCGGCCATTTGGTACCTCACATCGTTGACGGAGATACCGGGACCGAAAAGGTTGGGCGTGAAGATGACACTACCATCTTCAAGACGAATCTGTGTGTTTTCGAATTGGTCACTATTTGGCTGTTCCTGCTTGTCCTCGTCGCTCCGGGTGAAATGGCCCGCGAGACGGGTCGCCAATTTTTGATGGTCTTCGAAGTCGCCGAAGCCCTGGCCAAATTCGCCCGTACTGGGCGTCCAGACGAGCGACGTGGATACCGTGTTGAAACCATTGTTGAGCTGCGCCGCGCTTACGCCCAGGGTACTCAGGTTGTTGCCGATCATGGCTATGTAGTCCAGCTTCTTTCCGAGTTTGCCCCAGGCCCAAACGCCTGAAGTGTAGGACGGCCGAAAGAACTCGTCGGCGATCAGGCGTGTATCGACACCAAGCCAAAAGGGAAAGTTGCCCTCGACGCTTCGCGTACCCGGCAAGGATCTGATTCCCGCCCCCACGTTAAAGTACTTGGCAAAAGCGTAATTAAGATTGCCGGCGAGAACTACCTGAGCGCCTTGGCCCTGCGAAGCATTGGAGGACCACGCATACAGAAAATAACGGAACTTCGGGCTCATTATCCACCCGAGGAACTTTATTTGTACTTTGTTGAGCTGGAAATCCTGGCGTTGCTGGACATTCTTGGTATTGCCAAATGCGTCTTTGTAAGTCGAATCCAGACCCAACTGGTTCAGGTATCGCGCGTAACTATAAAGGCTGATACTCATGTCGCCGTATTCGGTATTGGCTACTTTGTAGCCTAAGTTGGGCGTGTAGGTTCCCCAAGTTTTCTTGTCTTCCTGCCCGGTGGAGAGATCGGCAGCGATTGGCTTTGATTCCTGCGCAGTGTCGGTTGGAGTCGATGGCGGTGGTTCTGTCTCATTTGACGTCGTTGACGATCCAGGAGTTTTAGCAATAGTGCCACGCAAAGATTGGATCTCATCCACCAGCTCTTTATTTTGCTTCTGCAGAGCCTTGTTCTGTTCGACTAGTTGATCAATTTTCTTCAGCACTTCCGCCGTGTTCTGAGCGTCCGGCTGGGAATTTCCTGTTCCAGGCGTGGCGGTCTGCGAGTTCGAACATATTGACCAGGCCACGACGCAGAACAAGATAAGGGTGAAGCGTGACGTTGCGACCCGCGTGTGCTGCTTCATTCTGTCTCTCCGTGCATTCTTTCAAGTCCGAGGCCGAGATGCACACGTAGGTGCGCACTTCCCGTGCGGGTTAAAGAAAAGCGCCTACTTCCAACCCACCGACGCCGGAGAAAACAGGTTGTAATGCAGCTTCTCGCTGACGTAGTCAATCACTTCTTGCGCCTTGACACTGTTTCCGGCTTCATCCAGTGGCGGCGCAAAGACGGCGATTGCACCTTTTCCAGGGACGATCGCGACGATCCCTCCGCCAACTCCGCTCTTCGCGGGAAGTCCCACCTTCCAAGCCCAGCCGCCGGAGCCGTCATAAAGGCCAGCCATTGCCATCGTGCTCAGGATGTGAGGAACGTTCTCCGCCTTGATCACCCGTTCGCCGGTTACGGGATTGATACCGTTGTTCGCCAGCGTAGCCCCCATACGAGCCAACTGCACGGCGTTTACGCCAACCGAACACTGCTTGGTGTAGATGTCCACCGACTCGAAGGGATCGGCGTAAATCCGGTCGTACTTGGCCAAGAGCATGGAGAGGGCTTTGTTGCCGGTGTTGGTGGCTGCTTCGGACTTGTAGACTTCATCAATGAGCGTCAACTTCTCTCCGGCCGCCCGACTATAGAAATCCAGGATCTTATTCCACTTTGCGTTTGCGTCGCTGCCGGAGATCAGGCTGGTGGTTGCAATAGCGCCTGCATTAACAAAGGGGTTGCCGCTGTGGCCCGGCATATCTACGACCGCGATTGGAGAGTTAAAGGGGCGCCCGGTGGGCTCAGAACCTACCTTTTCGAAGACCGTGTCCGCTCCCAACGCTTCCATCGCGAGTGCCAGCGTATAAACTTTAGAAATCGACTGGATGGAGAAGGAATATTTCACTTCGCCCAGCGTAATGACCTGGTTGTCGGTCGTGACCACCGCGATGCCAAACATTTTGGAATCGACCTGCGCGAGGTAGGGAATGTAATCGGCGTTCTTCCCCTTGGTTTCATTCTTGAATTTGTCGTAGGCCTCCTGAAGCACTGACGCCACGAGCTCGCGCCGAGGGGCGACCGGGCTGGCTTGACGTCCTTGGGCTGCGACTTGAACCGGAAAGACAACTGATACGATCGCAGCCACCATCAGGAGCGCGATCGGCATTCGCTTCGTCTTCATCGTGATTCTCCTCTTGGAATTCGCAAGTATTTCCGTTACACGCAGAGTCATAAAGTCGGAG
Source organism: uncultured Acidobacteriota bacterium (assembly GCA_963788605.1). Taxonomy (GTDB): domain Bacteria; phylum Acidobacteriota; class Terriglobia; order Terriglobales; family Acidobacteriaceae; genus JABDBE01. Next base: position 100,997 of record CAWBHD010000017.1, read on the forward strand.
TCTTAAAAGTCTTCTCCCAGTCGAACTTGAATGAGAACTGGATTCGGTAGTCGTTGGCGCTGAATCCGTCGGTGAAGTTTACCCGCCGTCCGAATTGGAACTCGCCGCCCATCATCACTCTCGGAATCGGATGGTAGAGGAGGTTCGCGATCGCATAGTGGCCCTGGTGGAAATCCGACGGAAGCTGTGCGCTTGAGTTCTGGATGTCGACCATCGAGTAGCCACCCGAACTGGTGAAGTGTTCGCTCCAGGTGTGATCGAGAAACGCCACGATTCCCAACACCGGCAAAGCAACACCCTTGATCGGCACCAGCGAGCCGGGGGAATTGCGCTGGATACCTACGTCCACCGGTGCGTCGTTCATGTAATTCTCAATGCCAGAGCCGTAAAGGAACGCCAACTTGGCGACGTTCTTCTTTCCGAGGTTGAGATTGGAAGTGAGGTTGAAGCCCCAGCCCACGACACTGCCACCCAGATTGATCGGGTTGCCGCTGGTGTCAACCCATCCGATTTTCCGGACAATGCCTGCCATCTGCAGGTAGCCCCAGTCCCTGTCGATCCGCGCATTCCCCGACAGATCTGGGAAATTGAACCGAGGGTGTATGTTTTGAAGCTCGATACGGTCGGCATAAATGCCCTGGTCGCCGCTGCCGCCGGGTTTTTCCAGGGCGATGGTGACGCTGCCTTTCTTGCTTCGAATCGGCATCCAGCGTATCTGTATGTTGCGGAAGAAGGCCATTCCGCTCGGGCCCCAATACTCCACTGTGTTGGGGAAGACGCCGATATCCATGAACGGGCTCCAGGTTTGCCCGGCTCCGAACTGGCCCAATTCGCCATAAGCATGCCTGAGACGGAAAGTGGTTTGGCCCGCATCCACCCCAGTACCAAAGAGTTCGAATTCGAATATTGTTTTTAGTTCGCCGAACTGGGTGGGCGTCGACGACTTCACGCCAAAACGGGTCTGGCGAACGCCGGCGTAAACGTTTCCACTCGGCGCGAACTCGTTCTTAAAGGACGGCAACTTGGTGGGGCGGACCACGTCGTACCAGGCGGGATCCACCTGCCCGAAGTCATATCCGGAGTCCATCATGGCGAATCCATAAAAGCTGACGGTGTTCTGCTGCTCCGTTATTTCGCCTTCGAGGGGCACAGTTCCGGCCGGTGGGTGAGAAATAATCGCCTCCGAGGGAACGGCGACCTCGGGGCCCGACGGCGCCTCTTGCGCCCCGTGGCCTTTCTTCCCTGGCGGAGGCGATGCCGCACCTTCCAAATCGTTGATCTGCCCCTTGACCTCGCTCATCATTTGATCCAACTGTTGGAGCTTGTCCTTCAGTTGCTGGATCTCTTGCTGCTGGCCGCTGGAGGATTGCGCTCGAGCAGGCTGAATCCAAATAGTGGAAACTGCCCACAGCAGTAGTGCGGTGGAGCTGATTGTTTTGCACGTAATCCCGAAGTTCGATCTCATAGAAAACTCCTAACTCACGCGGAGCTATTTGCAAGTGCCGACGGCAGATCCGGTTAGCTGCTGGCAGTTTCGTGCCGAGGAGCCGGTGACCACAACTAGGGAAATCCCTAAGGAGGAAAATCCCTAAGGGCGGAGATCCGAGTACAGGTAGCAAAGGGGCCGGGCTCCTCCGTGGTTTTCCGGCGTTCGCCCGTGTGTTAACGAAACTGGTCTATCAATTGCCTTACTTGGCTGCCAGGGATACAATCGCGCCTAACAAGCTTCAACCTAGTGGATGAGATCTACTCGATGTTTGTCCTCTTCCTCCGCTGGCTGACGGGGCCGCCAGTGCCCAAGATTTTTCGAGTTGTTGGCGATGCCTCTGGACGGCGTGCGGCACGACTTAACGCATCACGTCCACGAAGGTTAGGTTTCGTCTTTTTTGCGCTCTGTCTCCTGTTTCAACCCAAGGCCAATAGTCAGGTCAAAGAAGTCAAGCGAGTTCTTGTTTTCTACGAACAGGGCCTTTCCTCTCCTGCCGTGGCCCTCATGGATCACGAGATGGTCGCGACGTTAGAGGATTCACGCTACCAAATCGAGTTGTATCGCGAGTACCTCGAGACAACCCTTTTCGACGACCTGGCAGCCCAGCAGGCCATTCGAGAGTCATTCATTCGCAAATATCGAGACCGCACGCCAGACCTGATCATGGCGCTCGGGCCTTCGTCACTCCAATTCATGGTCGTTGCGCATGAGAAGTTTTTCACAGGTGTTCCGATTGTGTTTGGCGGCACCAGCGAACCGCAGGCGGACAATCCCAAACTCGATTCCCACTTTACTGGTTGCTGGGAAACGTTCGAGCCGGAAAAGACCCTGGACGTGGCGCTGCGGCTTCAACCTGGCAGCAAGCACGTATTTGTGGTCGGCGGCGTTCTGTCTTATGACAAACACCTGGAAGCAATTTATCGGGAGCGTCTCCATGGTTACGAAGCTGGCCTGGACTTTACCTATCTCACCGATCTCGACATGCCCACACTGCTTGAGCGCCTGAAGCATCTCCCGGATCACACGATTGTTCTCTACACTCACATCGGAATGGATGCGAAAGGGACCAAATACATGAGTGCATCCCAGGCCGGTCCGATGGTTGCCACCGCCGCAAACGCACCGGTTTTTGGGCCTTCAGATGTTGACCTGGGTCAAGGGGAGGTAGGGGGCTATCTGCAGAGTTTCGGACTGGAAGGCAAGATCATCGGTGGTATTGCCGTGAGGATACTTGATGGCGAGAGGCCAGGCGATGTGCCGATTTTAAGAGGCGCTAACGCCTACATGTTCGATTGGCGCGCGCTGAGGCGCAGGGGATTCAATGAGAGCGCTCTTCCATCGGGGAGCGTGGTATTGTTTCGTTCGCCGTCGCTGTGGCAGCGCACCAGGTGGTTGTGGGTTTCAGGGTTCGTCGCACTCTGTCTGATCTCCGCTGCCCTGTACATTCGGTCCAACCGGAAACAACTGAGACTGGCAAAAGTCCGGCAACTGGGGCTCAGTGGCCTGTTGATTACCGCACAGGAAAAAGAGCGCAGTCGGCTGGCCACGGAAATCCATGACGATTTCAGCCAGCGTTTAGCTCTTCTGGCGCTCGGATTGGAGAATGCGGAAGAGGCAATCGGCACTTCGCCCAGTGAGGCCGTCAAACAAGTTCACAGTCTCCTGAATTCAGCCAGCGAAATCGGCGCCGATCTCCATACCCTTTCCCATCGTCTACATTCCTCCACGCTCGAGGCATTGGGGCTTGTTCCGGGAGTAAGCGCCCTGTGCAAAGAATTCAGCGCCCAACAGGCGATCGAAATTGACTTCGTCCCCGACGATCTCCCTCGTTCCGTTCATCCGGATGTGGCCCTGTGCCTGTTTCGCATTGTCCAGGAGGGACTTCGAAACTTAAAGAAACACAGTGGCGCCACCAGGGCACTCGTGCGTTTGCGTAAGGCAGGGGACAGTTTGGTGGTGTCTGTGAGCGACGAAGGCGCGGGGTTCGACGTTCGGAAGCTAAGAGAAAAAGAAGGGTTGGGCCTCCGCAGCATGGAAGAGCGCGCATTCTCGTTGGGTGGCCGATTTAAAGTTCACTCGGAGCCTGGCAAGGGTACAAGAATTGAAGCCCGCGTTCCGCTGCAGCCGAGATCAGAGCGGGCGGCAGGGTGATTAGCGGCGAATTTAGTGAACAGGTGACAAAGAACTGTGACGCCCGTCGGGTCAAATTGCTCGGTGCTGGATTTAATTGACCTGGGAACAAGGCAGTGTTGTACAATCCATCTCTCATCATGCTCGCAATCGCGCGAGCCAGGCAAACGAGGTGACTTGATCATGAAAATCGACCGGCCCAACGCATCCCGTCCGCGCCTCCTGATAGCTGATGACCACGCGATGTTCGGCGAGGCTTTGCGTGTTTACCTCGAAAGGACATTCACCGTCGTCGGAATGGTACTGGACGGCCGAGCCTTGCTGGCAGAAGCGATCAGGCTAAAACCGGATGTAGTGGTGACGGATGTCGCCATGCCGCTGCTGAACGGACTGGACGCTGCCCGGAGAATCAGGGAGCAAGTCCCGAACGCGAAGTTCGTGTTCCTGACAATGCATGACGACGCGAATCTTGCTGCCGCGGCGCTTGAAATCGGGCACGTGGCTTTCATTCTAAAACATTCCGCTGGGCCAGAACTGATCACTGCAATTGAGAGCATTTTGCATGGGCGGTCCTACGTGACGCCCAGATTGAGAGCCGAAGACTGGGTTGCAGCGAAGGCCCGGGCACGCCAGTTTTCAAAGGACTTGACCAAACGACAGTCGGACTTTGTCCAGTTGTTTGGCGAGGGACGCCCCATGAAAGAGATTGCCTCGGTCCTCAACTTGAGTGAAAAGACGGTGGAATTCCACAAGCACCACATTATGGAAGCATTCAATCTCAAGAGTAATGCCGACCTGGTTTTGTTTGCGTTGAAGCGTGGATTAATCTCGGTCGCCCCCGACCCTTGTCCGCGGGCTCTCGCCTCCTAGCTAGGGATTTCCCCAGTAGCGAGAACCAATCACAGCGCTCAGAATAGTTCCGAACGTCGAAAGTGCACCTTGGTCTGGCGCGACGAGAACGGACGTCCCTCTTTTGAACGGAGGCGAACTTGATTCGGCCACGAGTCCTGCTGGCGGATGACCATCCGGCCTTGCTTGACGCCACAACTGCGCTCTTGAAACCTCACTTTGACATAGTGGGAACCGCAACCAATGGCGCTGCTCTAGTCGCGGAAGCCATCGGCCTCTGCCCCGACGTAATTGTCACTGATATTGCCATGCCGGTTCTGAGCGGAATCGATGCAGCGCACCAAATGCGTGAGTCTGCCGTGACGGCGAAAATAGTATTCTTGACCATCCATTCGGAAGAGCAATTTCTCGAGGCATGCGTGGCCGAGGGGGCACTGGGATATGTTCTCAAGTCCCAAATGAAAATCCACCTGATTCCAGCGATACGAGCGGCTCTTGCCGGAGAAACCTATGTTAGCCCCTTCATTCCCACGTAATGTTATAAACTCCGCAGTCCACGCTTTTCTGGGCAAGCCGCCAGTCATCATGATGCGCGCTTCGCCTTGCAAGGCGGGAAATCTGGTGACACAATTTTGAGCAAACACACGCTTAATATCGTCGGAGTGACGATTATCCTGCTGGCCTCCCTCAATGGCTTAGCTCAAAAGGTAACGTTTGATTTCGACAAGGCAGCGGATTTCTCCGCCTCCAAGACTTATGCGTGGATCAAGGGAACTCCCGCGAGCAACCCTAATCTGGACCTGTACATTATGGGCGTAGGAAATCATCAAATGGCGCAAAAGGGACTGACCAAGGTGGAGGCCAAGGACGCTGATCTGCTCATCACCTACCATGCCGCCAGTGGCGCAGACATCAATGTGACTGTTCTGGACAATGCTGCCTACGCTTCTTCGCTCGGGCTTCCGGATATAGCAATTGTGGGTTGGTGGGGTCTACCCATGCAAAACACAACGGCGCGCTACATCCGCAAGGGGGCTCTGGCTTTTGAGATCATTGACCGGCAGCGCCATCAACTCATCTGGACTGCGAACACCAAGCTCAAGCTGGATAACAGTCGAAGTAAAGCTCTGGATCAGCTGGACAAGGCCCTGATAAAGATTTTCAATGGCTACCCGCCGCCCGAGAAATCAGCAGCCAAGTAATTGCTTCTCAACAGCCATCCCTTGCACTTAGGGGTTTCCCTAGTGGCCATGGTACCCTGCAAAGCGGTACAAACCCTTGGTAGATTGGCACCATAGGTCAAGATCTATCCAAAGTTTGGATCGACTCGAGATCACACCGTGACCGAACGTGTGCGTGTTTATTCGTGGAATCTGCTGGCAAGCTTTGCCCGAGTTGCAAACAACGTACAAGGACCTCCAGTATGAACTGTAGACGACTTTTCAACAGCAGCCTCCTACGGACGATTCGAGAATGCACGGCGATTCTCTGCGTGGCAGCGCTCCTGCCGGGAAACGCCGTCTCGGCCCAAGACCAGCAGCCGGCTGCTGCACCGGAGGCTGCGGTCAAGATTCCCACCGACCAGTTGGACTCCCTCGTTGCGCCAATCGCGCTCTACCCCGATCCGCTGCTCAGCCAGACGCTGGTGGCGTCCACCTATCCGCTGGAGGTGGTTCAGTTGCAGCAGTGGTTGGCCCACCACAAGGACCTGAAAGATAAAGCGCTGGCTGATGCAGTGAAGAAAGAGGACTGGGATCCCAGCATTCAGTCCCTGGCTGCACTGCCCGACGTAGTCAAGTTGCTGGCGGAAAACATCAAGTGGACGACCGACCTTGGAAACGCATTTCTCGCACAGCAACAAGATGTGATGGACGCGGTCCAGCGAATGCGGAAGAAGGCAAAAGATGCCGGAAATCTGAAATCTTCCGAACAGGTGAAGGTCGAAACCAAGACCGTTGAAAGCACGCAGGTGATCGTGGTGGAGCAGGCCAACCCGCAAGTTATCTATGTGCCCAGCTACAACCCGACTGTGGTTTATGGCGCTCCGGTCTATGCCTATCCCCCGATCGTCTATCCGCCGGTGGGCTACTACGCTGCAGGCATGGCGATTTCGTTCGGTGTCGGCGTTGCAATGGGCGCCATGTGGAGCGGCGGATGGGGTTACAACTGCGGATGGGGCGGCGGCAACAACAACGTGACCATCAACAACAACAACAACTTCGTCAACAACAGCAACCGGCAGAATATCAACAACGCGAACCGCGGCAACGGCAACCGCCCATCCACTATGCCCGCCAGAGGCAATAGCAATTGGCAACACAATCCTCAGCATCGTGGGGGCGCCCCATATTCTGACAGGTCGACTGCGGACAGGTTCGGCGGTACTACCCGAGGCGACTCCGTGTCGAATCGACAGGCGAATGCTCGCCAGAACCAAGCCAGGCAGCAACCTGCCGGTGGCAACCGTGGAGGGACGGGAAATCGGCAACAACCGGGCGTTTCGGATCGCAGTTCTGGCACTCGCGACGCGTCCAACCGCGGCGCCAGCGCCGGCAACATGAACTCTAACCGCGGAGGCGGAGGCGGCGGCGGAGGGGATCGCGTTGGCAATCGACAAGTCCCGAATTCTCCGAGCTCGACGAACCGCAGCGCGTTTGGCGGAGCGTCTTCCGGTATGAGTGGCAGCGGTGAACGAGCCAGTAGTTCGCGCGGTTCCTCCAGCATGGGAGGTTCCCGCGGTGGTGGCGGTGGTGGCCGCGGGGGCGGGGGCGGGCGGCGGCGATAGGCAAAGACCGTGATTAATCGAGGAGAATATGAAATCAGGACTAGCTAAGTTCCCCGCGGCGATAGGCCTCTTCGCCGTCATGCTGCTTACAACGTGGTGCATCCTCCCGGGTCTCACGGCGGCCCAGGAGCAACCCGCGCCAAAAGCGGCGAGTTCAGCGCCGAAGGCATTCGACACGCCACAGCAAGCCGCCGACGCGTTAATTAAGGCTGCGGGAGCCTTTGACGTGCCGGAGTTGATGGCCATCTTCGGGCCAGATGGAAAAGACCTCGTCGCCTCTGCCGATCCCGTCGAGGACAAGAACAACGCGGTTGCGTTTGCGGCGGAAGCCGGAGCGAAGAACTCCATCTCAATGGATCCTGCGAAACCCAACCTGGCAACCATCATTGTCGGCGAAAAGGAGTGGCCGCTGCCGGTTCCCCTGATCAAGAAGAATGGCAAATGGTATTTCGAGGCCAAGTCAGGCCGGCAGGAAATTCTCTTTCGGCGCATTGGCGCGAACGAACTGGATGCCATTCAAGTCTGCCGCGGTTTTGTGGAAGCGCAGAAGGAATACGCTCTGCAAATTCATGATGATTCCGGGGTGAATCAGTACGCGCAGCGAATCTTCAGTACTCCCGGGAAGCAGGACGGCTTGTATTGGCAGAATCCCGACGGCACATCTGGAGGACCGATTGGCGATGTGGTGGCAAAAGCTTTAGCGGAGGGCTATTCCATTGGCAAGTCGGGATTCCACGGGTACTATTTCAAAGTCCTGAAGGGGCAGGGCCCCGCGGCACATTTGGGTAGACTCGATTACGTCATTGAAGGAATCATGATTGGCGGGTTTGCGCTGGTCGCCGTGCCCGCCCAATACAGAGTCACGGGAGTAAAATCCTTTATCGTGAACAATAGCGGAATCGTCTACGAAAAAGATCTAGGCCCTGATTCCTTGAACATTGTTAAGAAGATGGAGCTTTACAACCCGGATCCAAGCTGGCACGCGACTGATGACGAGTGGCCGGCAAGCGTCACCGATGCGGATTGACGGGCACCTTCGTCCCCACTGAGGAAGTCCAGCGGGTATTGTTATCGCAAATCAATGGGCTTCCAGTCGCATCTGGAAAGTCATCTTGGAAAATACAAGACCTGACCTCAGCCGGGTAATCAGCAGCAAGTCACCAGCCTTCATGAACCCGCAAACATTCAAACCGGGTTGAGAATAGGATGAAGCACAGGAGTTGCCATGAGCATTCGAACCCTCATATTTAGCTGTGCGCTGCTTTTTGCCGCACCCCTTCTTGCTCGGGACAAGACCGACGTGATGGTCATGAAGAACGGTGACCGATTGACCTGCCAGATCAAAGGCCTTAATGCCGGTGTCTTGTACGTGAGCTTCGACTACATCGATGGCACAGCCTCGGTGGACTGGTCGAAAGTGGCTCGTCTGGAGAGCAAGCAGTTGTTCATTGTGAAAACGCAGGACGGCTCGCTGTACACCGGCGGACTCGCCACGTCAGAGACAGAAGCCGGGCGCCCCGTGACGATTCAGGTCGTAGAGGCCCCAGAGAAGGAAGTAGAAATCAAGCGGGCCGAGGTCGTTGAGATGGTCCAGACATCCGAGAACTTCTGGCAAAGATTCAGCGGCGAAGTAAGTTGGGGAATGATTTACTCCAAGGGTAATCAATCGACTCAGTACAACTTGGGTTCGCAGACCGCATACATCCGAGAACGCTGGAACGCCAAGGCCAACCTCAGTTCTAACCTCTCCAACAGCACCGGCTCTACCGCCTCGACTCGGAACTCACTTGGACTTAGTGCGCTCCGAATGCTTCCCTGGAACAATTGGTTTTATTCGGGTCTCGGGAGCTTCCTACAAAGCTCGGAACAGGGAATCGATCTGCAAACCAACCTTGGTGGTGGTATCGGGCGTTATTTAAAGAATACAAACCGAATCAGTTTCTCGCTGCTAGGCGGAGCTGCCTGGCAAAAAACAAGATATCAGGCGTCCGTCATTCCCGCGGGCGAGCAGAACCTTGCCGCTGCCCTGATCGGCGCAGATCTAAGAGTCTTCAGGTTCAGCAAAACGAATCTGAACGCAACTGCCGATGTCTTCCCCGCCCTGAATCAGCTGGGCCGTGTGTTTGTCGAGACTAACGTGTCCTACTACGTGAAGCTCTTCAGCAACCTGTCTTGGAATATCTCGTTCTACGGCAACTGGGACAACCAGCCTCCGACGGGCTTTTCCGGGAGCGACTACGGCACCAGCTCGGGTCTGAGCTGGACATTCGGGCTCAAATGAGGAGTCCAGAAGGATTGGTCTTAAGTGTAGTTTAGACCACGGCACGACAGTTCAAACACAAGGCGTCCCCTCATTTCATGCCCTCGCGAACTTTTACGAGCAACTGGTCGGCAGCCTCAAGGCGGATCAGGCCGGTGCGCGGGTACTCGATATCGAGAGTGACGTACAAGATGAGAACCGTGAATACCGTCAAGCTGAGGATGTGGAGCCAACTTCGGCGCTGAACGATGGCCATCCGATAACCGGCCAGCAGGGAACAAATTAACGCCAGGCAGAACAGAAGGATATAGATGATTCTCGGAGGATGGACTTGCAGCGCCAACGTGCGAGTGGTGGTGATTTCGATCATGTTGTTTAGCGCGGGAAGCAGTAACTTGCCCGCGTCGGGATGAGAATCCGGGAGTCGAGTAGCGAGCACAGCTTGAGTCCAAATCTCTTCCTGAAGATTCCTGGATTTGGCCAAACCCATTTCGGCAGCCTGCATGTTCGGCAGCGCACGATAAGTCTCCAGCCTCGAGTCCAAATACCGGCGGAACAATTCTTGAAGAGAGCCCTCGGGGCCCGGAGGTAACAAGTGCAGCCGCAGATACGCGGTGTGAACGAAATTGGCTTCCTCGGCAATCAACATCCTCTTCTCGCCAAAACGCGCAGCCGCTCCCGAGAAACTGAATGCCATCAGCAAACCAAACAGACCAAAAACCGCACCTTCGACTGTAACCAGACTGCTGCGCTCACCTTCTGACTCTGCTGGACGGCGCCGAAGACCACGGCGGCGACCAACCTCGAGTAGAACCAGCATGCCCACAAAAAGCAGTAAAGCAAAAAGTACAGGTGAAATGGGTGGTTCCATGAGACGAGCTCCTGTTGCGCGATTTAGGTGTGGGACGGCTCAGTCACGAAAATCTGATGTCCCTCCGCAAAGTCTTGCCTTAGTTGCAAACTCTTTCATCTTGACAAGCAGCTCTCGCGAAGACAGACTTGCCTACCTTTATTACTCCTGCCTTCACGTTGGACTCTTCCTAATCTACGCAGGAGGTAGTTATGCGGTATATCTGTATTACGCTTGCAAGTCTGTTCACGCTCGGATGCGGAATGGGATGGACAAACCATGATCCGCACACTGTCTTCGGTGTGTTGACTCCACCCTCGATAACCTCGTTGACACCTGACAGTGTACCGGTCAACAGCGTACCATTCACAATGACGATCAACGGCACCAACTTCGGCACCGATGCCACCGTCTTCTGGAATGGCGCGCCGCAATTCACGGTGTTCGTAACTTCGAATCAGCTTATGGCCAAACTGACAGAGGATGACCTCATGTTTTGGGGGCCGGTCCACGTCTACGTACGCACCGGAGGCCAGAATTCCAACACGGTGAACTTTGACGTAACGGCGCAGTAGGCGATTGTGGCCTTGCCCGTCATTCCCCCGGCAGCCTACTTCTTTACGGGAGGCGGATAGTTTTTCAAGAGCTTCGCTACCGCCTTTGTCAGGTTCTTTTGCTGCTTTTCGGGTTTGGCCTTGGGATCAAGTGTCTTGCTGGCAACGCCGCGCCAGACCAGATCGTGGTGCTGCGAATCATACATGTCGATAGCCAACTGGCCGACGTAGATCGTGGACGTTTGTCCAGTGGTCATCCCGCCCCCGCCTCCGTACCAACCGCCACCGTACCAACCCGGACCATATCCCCAGCCTGTATCGTAGGAATCGAATCGTGTCTCTTTGCCGATTCCTGCCTGATACCCGACATAGAGATCGGCCGCGTCTGCATCGATTTTCGTGAGACCCTTCTTCGCGAGCTCGGCATCAACAGTGTCTTGAATCTGCTTTTCCCGAAGGCTGTCGACCCGGGGAGCATCTTTGATCACCACCCATTTGTAAGTCTTGAGTTTTGAAAAATCCGTGTCTTTGTCAAAGTTGTAACGTACGTCTTGGGAAACGGCCGTCGCGGCCACCAACAAGAACAAAGCTACCGAGAAAAGCGTATTTGTTTTCATGGCGAATCCCCTTCGGGTCAGGTAAGCACTCCACAGTTGCAATGGTAGGAAGGCGCGCGTGGCCTCACAACTGGGGAAACCCCTAGTCGCGGCTGGGGCGCGTCGAAGTCTCGGCTCCAAATTGAGCGACCGAAATCCGTGACTAGGACAACTGTGCAGCTAGGGGTTTCCCTAGTTGTATGGAAGCCCAGCCAAGCTTAGGTTTCTTGCATCGCCAGACTCGAGATGAAGATCTCCTCCGGCAGCACATCTTCAACCTTTGACAGATCGCCTATGAAGCAAGAGGGAGAGTATGACTCGCGACCACCTTGTTGACATCATCACTGCTAGAAGGATGTTGCTGCTCGCGCTCGTCGCATTCGTGGGCACAGCTGCCCTCGCCCAAACCACTGTCGAAGGAGTGATCAAGGCAAGAAGCGGCGCAACGATGATTCTACAGACGTCGGGTTCGCCGAATGTCGTGGTCCTGTTGACGGACAGCACCGACGTGGGCCAGGTGGAGGGCTTACTCAAAGCGCGCAAAAAGGACATGTCGATGGCTGCGCTTATCCCTGGGCTTCCCGTTAAGGTAGAAGGCGCCTACGACGCTCAGCATCAGTTGATCGCGAGATCGGTAAGGTTTAAGGGAAACGATTTCGAACAAGCCCAAGCCATCCAGGCTGGTTTGTCCGAAACTCAGCAGCAAGCGCAGCAGAATAAAGAGGAGTTAGAAAAGCAGGACGCTGCACTAAAACAACAACAGGCGGCGCTGACCGAACAAGAGAAGAAAGTAGCCGCCAATAAGGCCGCCATTGCGGCAGCAACCGCGCGATTTGGTCAGCTCGACGACTACTACATCCTCGACGAAGTGACCGTGTATTTTGGCAACGGCCAGACAAAGGTGGACCCAAAATACAATTCTCAACTGGTAGCGTTGGCTGAAAAGGCCAAAACCATCAACGGCTACATGATCCAAGTCAAAGGGTATGCTTCAGCGTCCGGTAGCGTTGCCCTAAACCAGAAGCTCAGCGAAGAACGGGCCAACAATGTGGCCAACATCATGCTACAGCAGGCGCATATCCCGCTTACGAACATGCTTGCTCCGGGCGCCATGGGGGAGATTCACCAGGGTAGCAAGGACAGCGCGGACAGTGAGGCTGAGAACCGTCGGGTGGTAGTTCGGATACTCCAGAATAAGGGAATCGCCGGGCTGTAGATATTCGCGTCTGCCGCGATTGATTTGGAAAACGAACCCTGCCCTCTGAACGTCGTGGGACTGTTTGTCGTGACCGCATTACCCAATCCACCCGCAACAGTTAACCAACCGACTTAACTAAAAATCCAAAAAAGGAGATCAGCCATGCCAGTTAACAACCCAAGAGAACTCTTTGTTCAGTTGCTTAGCGGCCTGCGCCAGAGCACCGAGCGAAGTACGAAGATCTATCAGGAAATCAGCAAGTATGCCGAGGACCCAGACGTAAAGGAGGCACTGGAGGCGCGGGCCTTCGTTTCAGAGAAAGTCCTTGCTACTCTCGACCAGTGTTTCAAGCTTATTGGCGAAGCGCCCGTGCAGGTCGCGTCACGCCTTCAGGACACTTTTGTCGAGGATTTTCGCAAGGAACTCTCTGAGATACAAAACCCAGCTGCGAGACACCTCTTTGTTCTCGTCAAGGCTGTCCACCTGACTCAACTTCGCATCGCGGAATACGTTGCCCTAGTTGCTTCAGCGGATGTAACCGGCCACTATGGCGTCGGCGTCCTGCTTGAAAGCTGCCTGGCGGACAAACTCGCGTTTGTTGAACGAACCCGGCGACTGATTCGCAATGTCGTCGAGGCTAGGGTGGCCAAGAAAATGATTGAAAGGGCCGCCTAGCGGTACTTTTGCCTGCGGCGTGTAACAGTCGATTGAAGTGATTTAAGGCGCGCCGACTTCCCGCAATCTGTGCGGATCGGCGCGCATTTTCTGGAACCCGACTGCCGCACAAAATCAAAGATGCTTGTCTCTAACCGCCCTATCTCAGGCAGTATCGCGCCACCAGGAAACCAGACGGTTCACCGGCCCACGAATCAGCACATACGGAACGATGGCGAGAATGATGGCGACCAGAACCGCCTGGCCCAAATAGATCCAGTGGAACTCAATGCCCTGGTAAACAGAATCCAGCAACACAGCCATTATGAAGACCATGCGAATGTCCTTCCATCCATGATGTAGCAACTCATAACGCTTGGCGGGATTCGTGAAGACCTTCCAAAGATAAGCTGGACGGCCATCGCGGGCATCCTTGAGTCCGGCGCGCACCGCAAAGAAGGTGGCCATCGCCGGCTGGAGGGCCAATCGCAGAGTGAGGGGCCCCTCGATGCGACCGATTAGCATTTCCCACAAAGATCCAACGTGAGCATCTGTCATTTGAGATTCCTATGTTTTGAGATCCGCGAGCCATCGCAACGCCCGGATGCCGGGCAGGAAACAATATTCGCCCCCACGCGTGACCACGAACTGGGGTAGGCCTTTTAGCCGGAGCCGCACCGGTCTCCTCGGCACATTAAAGGTCCCGGCACCGTCGCCCGCACCGGCCACCGGGTCCTTTTCGGAATCTCCGCCGAAAAAAGCGCTGTTGTTCATCCACTCGGACTGGACGAACTCGAATTGGCGGCCTAGGTTGGCTCCGACGAAAGCGAACATCAATCCCCGATCCAGGCCATCGTCTTCCATGACGCCCTCCGGAAGGGCCGGGCCGTATGCAGTTCCGCGGCGGATCATCCGGTGGATGCGAACTACGCCGGCGATATCGGAGTCACGTGGATTCATGCGACGAATGTGCGAACCCAACGGCGTCGTGTAACCTATCGCGTCGTTCTCTTTGAAGAGAAAATCGTTGTTCAGCCGCGCGGCAGTTCCGATCTGAGGGTCATCGTGCATCGGACACCGGGCCAAAGGGGCTCCGCTTCGCCAGCGCCCCATCATCTTCGCGGCCAGGAACTCGATACCTTCGGCATCAGGAGCGCTGGACTTCAGGTACTGACGGAACGCCGCCACCCGCTGGTACAGTTTGCGGAAAACCACATAGCATCCGTTGCGCCCGAGGATCTCCGGTTGCGGGACATGCGGCGCGTCACTGATCTCATCGGGATATCCGAGCACGAACTCACCTGCCTTGAGAGGAGCCTCGCGCGGGTTGGAGCCTGGAATGCCACTACCTTCGATGGCAGGGTGGCTGATGCCGTCTTTGAACCCGAACGGTTCTTTCTCGTCCGGCAGAGCGTGACAATCCTGCCGCCAAATTGCCTTGATTCCAGACATCTCCTGATATGCTTTCCGCGCACGTACAAGAGCGGATTCCAGGCGATGCGAATCCGGCGAGATCGCAGTGATCACGACGTGGACCTCATCTGTTCCGAGGGGTTTTTCCCAATGTTCTGGGCTGCTGTTGCCCACATCCCCCAGCAACTTCGCGCGCGCCGCCATCCCCTGTTGGAACTGTGGTGAAAAGCTATCGAGTGAAGCCTGCGGTACGCGGAGGGCCTTGAGTCCCTGAAAGCTGAGAGCAATGCTCACCCAAGTATCCCGCGATGCATCCTCCGAGTTAGCGGCGGATGCCACGACCGTGCTGAAGCGGCGCATCAGGTCGCGTCCCGCCGCGCAATCGTCGATTCGCAGAACGATATAAGTCGCCGCGAAGGGAGTGGGCCGGGGACGCAGGACTCCGCTTTGAATGTCATCGAGTTCAAGGGCTGGGCCGCTCAAGAATCCTCACTTTCATGGAATTCAAATGTCTCCTAGAACTTGATCGAACCTGAGACCTGTACGGAGTAACCCTGGTACGTCGAACGATTCGAGAATTCCTTGAAGTACTTCACACCTAAACTTGCCCTGTGCTTTGGGAAGGCCGAGTTCACTGCGAAGCCGACCGAATTGACTGCATATCGTTCTTTGGATCCCACAGCGGAAATCGTTGGCCCTGTTTTGGCCGTCAATTGCCGTGCCTCATATCCGGCTGGACCGGTCTGAAGCTGGAAATTGTTATGGCTCAGTACCGTTCCTACGAGCGACCAATCGAGATCGAAGGTGTCGCCAGGATGAATGTCAGTGCCTTCCTGACTGGTATGAATCTCATACATCTGAAATGCAGAGAAGACGAGGCGCTTATTCTTCTTCAAGTAAACGGTCTGGCCGGAAGAGAAAGCGTGCGTCCAGTAACCGGAGCCGACGTTATCGGTCGCGCCCGCCACGAAGCGTCCGGTGGGGGCAAGAAAACCGTACATGGCACGAATCGCAACCCGGTCCAAATTCCAACCCAGGATGAACGGCAAGTAATAGGAATCGGCAAATCCGCCACCGCCGCTGATCGGGCCGTTGATGTCCGAGGTGAGACTGTTCCTCGCGAAGGGCAGAGTGGCAACCGCCGAAAAGTTGGCGCCGCCCAAGAACTGTCTTCTTGCTCACCCATGCCAGAGTATTCATGTCCATGAGAACGTAGTTTTCGCCCTTGACTGGCAGCGTCGAACCAGCATCGTCTTTCGCCTCATCACGCGTGTAGAACAGGAGTTGGTTGACGTAAGTAAAGCCGGGTTGAGGCGTGACACCGGAGTTTGTCGCGCTCATTCCAAGGGGATAGACACCACGATTCTGCGCATGTGTTTGCATTGTGATCACACAAACAGCGAGTAAGACTCCAACTCTGGCCTTAGTGTCCCAATGGCCCATCACTTCGTCGCGAGATTCTTCCAGAATCGTTCCAGGCTCTCGTCGCCGCCGAATAGTGTCGTGAAAATCGTTGAATCTGCCAGCAATATGTCGCCGGCGCGATTGCCGGCGGGCGGCATCCAGAGAAACATGTTGAATTCGCGATTGCCAGCTTCAACAAATGGGTGTGGCCTCGACACATCGACCGGCTGCCGCGCCAGGACATGGATCGCTTTCGGATCGTCAGTAGTAACGGCATAGTGCGGCAAGTGCATGTGGAAGACAAAGGTCTGGACATCCGTCATCCAGCCGCGAGCGTCCAGATCCTTTGCAACGGTAAGCGGCACCGTGGAGTTGCTCCCGGGACGCGTAGCCGGGCGCAGGCCGTAGCGATTCTCAACCGGAACGCCCAGCCCCTTCATCAGGGAGCGGGTGTACTTGCCGAAGCGTTGCTGTCGTGGCACCAGCGGATCGCCGTGGTGAGCGTATTCCATAGCGCGTTCTTTCAAGTCGGCGGAGACGCCCACGTCATGATGCGGACCGATGATCAGGCACGTTCCTTCGCGGGTGAGGAAATTGCGTAGCGCCTCGATCTCGCCGGTTGATGCCTCCTGCTCGGTAACCAGGTGGTCCAAGCCGAAGACCATCAGCGTGTCGGTATCTGCGAGTATGCGTTCGTCGATCGGCAGCCTTTGCCCGGCCTGATCGATGCGCTGATAGACGGCGACGGGATGTCCAGTGGCTTCGCCAACTGCATTTTGGAAACTTAGCAGCGACAGATGAAAGAGTTCCAGGGTACCGGCGATGCCCTGCAGGAACATTTCCTCCGAATACTCAACAGATTCGAAGTTCGGCCAGCCTACCCGGCGGACCTCCGTCATCGTCGAAAAACGATTATCCATCTCGGTGATGTTGCGGTTTGCTTCCCACGGATAACTCCACGTCCAGTAGACGCTGAACCGGCGCTTTCCCGGCGCATACTTGCGGGGCGAGTGGAGTTGGTTATAGGTTCGGCCCGAATTCTTTGCTTGGCTCATGCGAGATCTCCTAAGAAACTGGTCGGACCGCTGCAAGGCGTTCGGCGGACACCAGGCGACGCAGGCCGTCAAAAGCAGCGTACTTGTACGCGTAGCTGTAAGTGGGCGTGTTGAGGGACATGTTTGCGATAGTATTCATCGTGCCGCCACAACGCATGACCATCTGCCCGATGCCCACAATCTCGGATGCGATGTCGCCGATGCAGTGAACGCCGACCAGCTTTCGGTCAGCCTTCATGAAGAGGAGTTTCAGCAGCCCTCCCCGGCCGGCGATGGCGCCGCGCGGCGTAAGCGCGAGGTCAGCACGTCCGACTTCGTAGTCCAGGCCCATCTCGCGACATTGCTCCTCGGTCAGTCCAGCGCCAGAAACTTCCGGCATTCCGTAAATTGCGGAGACCGGGCTCGGATCCACTGTGCCTTCAAATGGAATGCCAAAAGCATGACAGGTCGCGGCGCGCCCCTGCTCCATCGCGATCGAAGCCAGCGTCGGACATAGAACGTCGCCCGCCGCGTAGACGCCCTCGACAGAAGTGCGGAAGTGTTTGTCCACGACAATCTGCCCTCGGGAGTCGAGAGCCACTCCAGTTGCCTGAAGTCCAAGGCCTTGCGTATTCGCGACACGACCGGCGGCAAAAAGCAGCGTATCTGGAAAGAGGGTTTCTCCTGACGAAAGTTTTATCTCCAGACCGTCGCCCTTCGTGGCGACAGAATCTACCGTCGAACCGAACATTACGGATACGTCCCATTTCCTGAACAAGCTCTTCCATGCAAGCGGAGACCTCGCCGTCCATCGTGGCGATTAAACGCGTGCCGCGATCAAGCAGTGTTACCCTGGCGCCCAGAGCGTGGCAGATGGTGGCGAACTCCACACCAACCGGCCCGCCGCCCACAATGACAATGTCTTTCGGCACCCATCCGCGCAACAGAATGGTGTCGGTATCGCACACTCCGGGAAGCTCGAATGGAATATTCTCTGGACGGAGTGGCCGGGAACCCACCGCAACCAGAACCGCCTTGGCGCGCAGCTCGCGACGGGTTCCATCCTCATCGGAGACAATCACCAGGCCGCCTGGGCCCAGGCGGGCAGTGCCATGGAGATAGTCAATGTTGTTCTTGGCGATGTTCTCTGCAGTGACCTTTTGTAAGACTTCGCAAACCTTCCAGGTGCGCTTGCGAATGACGTCCGCGGCTATCTCGGGAGGCGCTGCGATCCGCAAGCCGTAGATGTCTCGCTCCCGAAAACCAGAGAGGTAGAGCGCAGCTTCCCGAAGCGTCTTTGTGGGAGCACCACCGGTCGTGGTGACGGTGCCACCGGGTTGATTTCTTTCGACGATCGCCGAGCGATGGCCAAAGAAAGAGGCCAGTTCAGCGGCACTTTCTCCCGCCGGGCCTGCTCCAATAGCGATAAGGTCGTAAGTATCCGTCATAGCGGGCTCGGGCGCGACTCATTGCATCTGATCCAGCATCTCCCCTAATGCTCTCTTCACTTTGAGGGCTTTCTTGATTTCATCGGCGGTGACGAACGGGTATTCGCCATATTCCATAAAGCTGGGACGGTGGTGGTCGCGAACGAACTTGATGAACGCCGGGGTGTTCGTCTTCCAGTCTTCCGGGAAGCCCTCGAGATTTTCAAAAGCGGTGTTGAGGCCGGACTTGGTGAACAGGGCAACAGCGTCATCGGTGTACTTGTCGAAATCAGTGTCAAAGATGCCCTGGTACATGAAGTATTTGTCGTTGCCGATGTCGAACAGGACCCACTTGAGGTAGTGGAGCTTGAGCGGCGCCAGGAAGAAGGGGTCGGCTTTCATCGCTTTTTCAATCGTGTCTGCATAGGTGCGCATCGCGCCTTCCCTTCCTGGCTTGAGTTTCGCGATGATTGTGAATCCGTAACAAGCAGGGGTCCTGGGAAAAACCGGACCATAAATTCCCTGTTCGTGCTTAAGGTATCCCTCTTTAGGGATCGCCATTGCCTGCGGTTTGGTCCAATCTTTCTCCTGCGAGGCCATATCCTCATCTCCCTTTCTAGTTAGCGTGCCCAAAGGCCGCAGTCAGTCGTCGACCGGGCCTCAACACTCGGACTTTCCACTTGGGCAGTTTGCGGAACAACCCAGGGTGCTGGCAACTGGGGAAACCCCTAGTGTGGCGCGAGTGATCGCCATAGAGCGTCGCGGAGATCCAAGCGTCCATAAAAACAGAACGACAAGCGGCACTCGCCCTCGAACAGGCGGTCAGGGTTTTGAATGTGCTGATTGCGGCAGTTGTTTCGGCCCGGCGAACATGATTACCTGGCTTCATGGACGAAGGCTACCCTGTTGCGGTAAAAGAGTGGTCATGGGTTCGAGAGCCGGAGAGGCTAGGACCGGCCGCTGAGTCATCCCTTACAAACGCCCTGGATGAGGAGGATGTATGTTCCGCGAGCTACGTGCCCTTGCCTTCCTTGGAATTTTGATCCTATGCGCCATTTTCGCTGTGGCTCAGAATTCGCCGACTGCGTCAGCCGATCAGATTTGGAATGATCTGGCGGCCGGCAATCGCCGCTTCGTAACAGGTAAAGCTGCAACACACGACCTTCCCGGTGAGCGAAAAGCACTGACCAAGAGCCAACATCCGCGAGTTGCGGTGATAAGTTGCTCGGACAGTCGTGTGCCTCCGGAGTTGGTCTTTGACACAGGATTGGGCGAGTTGTTCGTGGTGCGCTCCGCGGGCGAGGATGATGATCCTTTATCGGTCGGCAGTCTCGAATATGCGGTCGAGCACGTTGGCTCAAGCGTAATCGTCGTCATGGGACATCAAAGCTGCGGTGCCGTGACCGCAGCCTGTTCCGGCGGAAAGTCGGAATCAGCGAATCTCGATGCCGTTGTGTCTCCCATTGCTTCTTCGTGCGCCAAGATGGATCCGAAGAAACCCGAAACTCTCGATCTTGCAGTTCGCGATCACGTACACCGGGTCGCGCAAGCATTACTTGCGAAGAGCGAAATGCTGAAAAAGGCGGTCGATGAAGGTAAGCTGACCATCATTGAGGCGTATTACTCACTGGACACCGGAGAAGTTACCAAACTACGCTGATGCTGGTAGAGAGCTACGTCTTTCCTGGACGAGTGAGCCCTAGACCCACCGCGATGCGCTAACGTTTAGGGATTTCCCTAGTTGTCGAGACACCCAGTCAAGCCTAACTTCGCCTTGAGGCTGGCGTGGCAGTAACTCGGATTCGTCATCAAAAAGTTCAGCGTTAACTTCAGTCTCTGACCACGACAAGGTCTTGGACAGACTGCGTACCAAGCGTTTCCCCACGAATACTTTCGCTAAGGAGGAAGTATGAGCTTGTCGAAAAGAGCAATTGCGGAATTTCTTGGAACATTTTGGCTGGTATTTGGGGGCTGCGGAAGCGCGGTTTTGGCGGCAGCATTTCCTCAGTTGGGCATTGGATTTGTCGGCGTAGCCCTGGCCTTCGGATTGACGGTGCTTACGATGGCATTTGCCATCGGACACATCTCGGGATGCCATCTTAATCCGGCGGTGTCGGCAGGGTTAGTTGCGGGGAAACGTTTTCCCGCATCGGAATTCTTGCCCTATGTAGTCGCGCAAGTGCTCGGTGGAATTGCAGGCGCAGGTGTTCTCTATGTCATTGCAAGCGGTAAAGCGGGCTTCGACCTGGGCGGCGGTTTCGCAGCAAATGGATACGCAGCGCACTCTCCGGGTGCCTATTCGCTGGTAGCGTGCTTGACGGCGGAAGTAGTGCTGACGTTTTTCTTCTTGATCATCATCATGGGTGCAACAGACAAGCGCGCTCCGGCGGGGTTTGCGCCGATTGCGATTGGGTTTGGGTTGACACTGATTCACCTGATCGGGATTCCGGTGACTAATCTTTCGGTCAACCCGGCGCGGAGCACGGGGCCGGCAATCTTTGTAGGCGGTTGGGCGCTCTCGCAATTGTGGCTGTTCTGGCTGGCGCCGATTGTTGGTGGAACGCTGGCGGGCGGCTTTTATCACGCGGTCTTTGGTGAGTAGGCAGGCTCCCAGGCTCATCGCACGAGGGGTTTTTCAGCGCTTATGGCATTCCAGGAGAACTAGAATGCAAACCTCAGCGCCACCTGCCCGACGCGAGCATTTACAGCCGTGCTACTGATGACGCCAAATATCGGTGAGGTGAAGTTTGTGTCGGGGTTAGCGAACTGCGGATGGTTCAGTGTATTGAAGAACTCGGCACGAAATTGAAAGCTACTTCGCTCGATCCGCCAATTGACCATCACAGTTTTTGAAACTGCGAGATCCAGATTCGCTTGTCCAGGACCGTTCACTATCCCCGTCGCGCTGTTCCCAAACGCCGTTCCGATGCCATCCGCGCCGACAACTGGTGGACTTGCAAAACAGGAAGCGTTGAAATAATTGTTCAGTTTGTTCTCCACTGTGCCGCCCCTCACAAGCTGGCTCTTCGAGCAAGTGCCACTTAGCTGGGCACGGTCTTCGCTAATCCCGAACACATTCTTCGCATTTGTGTCGGCGATGGTAAGAGCGGTGCCAGATTGAATCGTAACTACGCCATCGAGGTTCCACCCTCCTAGAACCGCTCGTTCGAGTCCGGCTGACGGACTGGGGAGACTCCAGGTTCCACTAAAAATGAATCGATGAGTTCGGTCGAAGCTAGCTCGTCCCCATCGCTGAGCGGAAGAGTTTTGGTCTCCTAGCGTTAGCGCATTTCCGGAGGATGTTGAGTTGATGTCGGCGCCATCGGTGTCCAGAGTCTTCGAGAAGGTGTAAGAGGCGAGGAACTGAATGCCGTGCCCCAAACGCTTCGTCAAGCTGGCTTCCAGCCCGTTGTACCAAGAACTGCCCTCGGATTCCATCTCCACAAGAGAGTCCGGTGGCACACCGAGAATGGGGACTCGCAACGGAATATTTGCGACGGAGTTGGTGGTGACTCCCCTGATTGGGCTGTTAGCGGAGGCGCTGAGCGCCTGATTCAGAGAACGTTGGCGGACCAGATGTGTACCGCGAGTGCCCACGTATCCTATTTCCCATAGCCAACCCTCGAGTGGCTCACCCTGAACATTGAGCGAATACTGCTGAATCACGGCGGGACGAAACCCGGGTGCGACGGAGTAAACGGTCGTCGCTGTGCCGGGAGAGTACGCGGGGAACAAAGGAAAGGACGCTGGCGTCGGGAATGGCTCCGGGAAGGGCGCTTGAAATGTCGCGGTTGCGTTCGCCAGCCCCGCATTCAGGCGAAACACTGAAAATGGGGCGCCCAGGATATTTTGATAGAACGCTTGGCCGGTGGGTTGGGAATAATATGTCCCGTATCCCCCTCTCAATACTAGCTGAGTTGTTCTGGGGAAGATCTGCCATGCGAACCCAACTCGCGGCGCGATCGTGTTCTGTCCTGCACCGTCATTTGCAAAGCTGTTACTGGCTCGAAGTACACCGGGCGGAACAACCCCTGGAAAGTTGGAGGCTACGATATAGCCTGCCACGCTCCCGCCCGGCGGCGGGTTGGGGGCAGCTTTGCCGATGTCGAAGCTTGCGTTTCTCCCCAATCGGTCTCCAAATTGGCCGAGACGCTCGTAACGCAAGCCAATATTTAATGTAAGTGACCTGCGGATTCGATAATCATCCTGCGCGAACGCTGCACCGTCCCACACTCTGAATTCTCGATTGGTCAGGCCGAAGTCATCAAACGAGGCAAAAACATTGCTGAATCCGGTGCCGTTGTCCGCTGCGCTTAGGCCAAGTAGAAAATCGGGCCAGCTCAGAAACTGCAGAAATGATCCTAGCCCCACAAGATTGACGTTGTCCTGCAACCTGGTGAGAGATCCTCCCAATCGTACCGTGTGGGCGCCATGGACGAAGCTGAGATTATCCCCAAAGACAAAACTATTTTGGGCAATCGTTCGTGGAAACCCGGAGGCAATACTGGCGGAGCCGAGAATTTGCAAGCTTGGCAGTTCGTTATTGTGGCTCATCTCTCCTTCTGCAACTCCCACGTCCGACCAATCGAACGGAGTCCTAGCCTGTGTGGTGGTTCTCGTGCGGACAAATCCAATCCGTGCTTCGTTGAGCCATGCGTTATGGAAAGTGTAAGTATGGGCTAAAGAAAAGACTCTGAATCCAGAATCACTTGGACTCGGGAACCCAGGGATGTTGCCTGCTGGATTGACGCCATTGCCGGGAAAGGTGACGGTCTCATCATCATTTGCCAGGAAGAAGCGGACCGCGATTTTGCTGTTCGGTCGATTGAGGTAGTCAATATTGGTTGAAAACTGGTTTTCATTAAAATGGCAAGGATCGGTGAGGACTGAGAAGCCTTGCTGCGCAAGTGGTTTCATCGGGTCTACAGTTTGCGGAGTGGGAATCAGGAAAGTTCCGTCAGGAAGCTTGAAATTCAGTAGGGCCAGAGCCACGGGATTAATGTTGGAGCCATCGGGTTTGATCGCCGTTCCCCCCTGCGCACCCGTCATGCCGCCAAAGAGTTTCCCGAGTTCAGCGGGTGTGCGATCATTCGTGAGCGGCGGTTCGCTTAAGCTAGCGGTGCAAGCAATCCTCGACTGACCAGCAGCAATGCCGTTAACTTGATACGTCCCCTGATAAGAACCAAAGAAAAGTAGTTTGTCCTTTTTGATAGGGCCGCCCAACGCGAAACCAAACTGGTTCTGCTTGAGGACGGGGCGTGGCTGGCCCGTTTGGTTCAAAAAGAAATCGTTCGCGTTAAGCATTTCGTTGCGAAGAAACTCAAAAACCGTCCCGTGAAAAGCATTGCTACCGGTTTTTGTAATTACGCTGACGTTGGCACCGCCATAGCGCCCATAGCCTGCATCGTAGAGTCCTGTCTGGACTTTGAACTCCTCTATGCTGTCGGGGTTGGGAATCGGAATGCCGCCACTCCCTGCTGCACTGCCCTGCACATCGCTCACGCTTATTCCGTCCATCTGGAAGTTATTGTCATAGGAACGTGCTCCGTGCACGTAAATCCCGTCGTTCGATTTGGCAATCTGTGAGAGCGCGGTCCCACCGAGGCCGAGCTCTCCTGCGTTGTACACCCCGGTCGAGACTCCCGGAGAGAGGCTTGCAATTTGGGCGAAGTTCCTCGTGGCCAGAGGCAAACCGCTGACTGCCGTTTCATTGACTACGTTGCCCAGAGCGGAACTGTCGGTTTGGATCGTTGCCGCCTCTGCAAACACCTTGATATTTTGGAGCAGGGTTGCCAGTCGGAGATGCAGTTCGAGGTGTACAACTTCGGTCACGCTGACATTGATCGTTGCACTGGCGATAAGGTTGTCAGAACCTGTTTTACTGGCTTGTAGATCGTAGCTGCCGGGTCGCAGCAGCAAGAAATTGAACCTGCCATCTTTGTCAGACGTGGCAGATTGAATCGCTCCGGTGTCCTGGTTCGCGAGTCGGACAACTGCTCCCGTTAAAGCGGTGCCGGATGGGTCGAGCGCCACTCCGGCCAGTGCGCCGGTTGAAGCTGTCTGGCTTCGTACCCGGCTGGAACAAATCAAAGCAATCACCAGCAACGCCGACCAGCGGCAGCGCGCTCGATGGTGGTTGTCATGCAAGGTATCGTCCACGATTGACCTTCGCAGCATGAGCTGTTTGCGACCGACCGTTCCCCATCTTAGAGCTACTGCGCGGTGACCGGAGACAAGGTCCCGTTTCCTTTAGTCACGATTCGGGTATTGCGTCGCCTGCGGAGGCTAACTCTCCGTTGCCTAAAGAGGAACTGGCAGTTTTGCCAGTAACCGGGCACTGCCTGTTGCTGGATATATGGTGTTCGAGACTTTGTTGCTCCGCGGTGGGGTTGTTGCATGCCTGTCATCGGGATGACATCGTTGTGGTAAAGTGTTTCCGCACAGGACTATGTCGCCCTAAGCAACGAGGCCGAGAAGTGCGTAAACGTGCAGCGCGGCTAATCTGGGTTGTAGTCGCGGCAGCTTTTCTGCTGCCGCAGGCGAGCTCCGCAAAAGAAGTCCGACGCGTGCTCATTATTAACGACCTTGGCATTATCTCCTCACCCGGCTTTTCTGAAGTCGATCAGGCAGTCCTTGCTGGTCTACAAAAATCTCCGTACCGGATCGAGCTCTATGAAGAGAGCCTCGATGTCACCCTGTTCCCGGACCGAGTTTCCCAAGACAGGTTTCGAGAAGAAATTATTCAGAAATACTCAGGCCGCAAGCCCGATGTGATTATTGCCGCCGGGCCAGTGTCCCTGACGTTCATCGCCGAGCTGTACGACAAGTTCCAAGGTACCCCAATTATCTTCTGCGCAATTTGGGGCGGAATTCCGGACGAGCTAAAGCACGGCATGCCCTTTACTGGCGTTTTGGCCCAGTTACACCCCGAGGGGACCCTGAATGCCGCGTTGCACTTGCTGCCCAGCACTAAGCACGTGGTAGTCGTCGGTGGAGTGGGTAAGTTTGACCAAGGATTCGAAGCCGTCGCCAAGCAGAGTTTCCACAACTACGAATCGAAGCTTGAATTCGACTATCTTTTCGACTTGCCCATGCCGGCGCTGCTTGAGAGGCTCAAGCAGCTACCCAGCGATACGATTGTTTATCACACAGCAATCTCGCAAGATGCAGCGGGCGACCGCTTTATCGATTCAGCGCAGTCGATACCGATGGTGGCCAGCGCAGCGAATGCTCCTGTCTTTGTAATGGACGATGTGAATCTCAGGGCAGGAACAGTGGGTGGCGACCTGGTGAACTGGACCGATGACGGCCGCATCGCCGCAGAGATGGCGGTGCGGGTTCTCAACGGCGAGAAGCCCCAGGATATCCCCGTCGTCATGAGCAACCACGCCTACATGTTCGACTGGCGTGCGCTCAAGCGCTGGGGGATGAACGAAAAGAACCTCCCTCCAGGCAGCATCGTGCTTAATCGGCAGCCGAGCTTCTGGGAGTTATATAAGCAGTACGTCGTCGCCGCCATCTTTCTTATATTGGTTCAGTCGGCGGCCATTCTTGGACTCCTCTGGCAACGAGCCCGACGAAGAAAAACAGAAGCGGAGCTAATAAGATCAGAGGACAAGTTCTCCAAATCCTTTCGACAGAGTCCTCTTGCCATCAGCATAGCCGGTACGAAGGATGATCGCTACATTGACGTCAATGAGACTTTCGAGCAGCAAACTGGTTGGTGCCGTGACGAAGTAATCGGCCGGAGCCCGTCGGATATCAACCTTTGGGTAGATCCCCACCAAAGATCGCTGTTCATTAAACAGCTTCTCGCTGAGGGCAACGTGCGCGACTTGGAAGTTCGGATTCGCAGAAAGGACGGTCAGGTTCTTACAACTATCGGTTCAGCAGAATTGATTGAGGTCAATGGTAAGCCGTGCGCTCTTTCCGTGATGGCTGACGTCACGGAGCGCAAGCGGGCAGAGGAGGCCCTTGCCAGTTTGAGTGGCCGTTTGATCGAAGCGCAAGACGAAGAACGCAAACGAATTGCGCGTGAGATCCATGACGACTACAGCCAACGGCTAGCGATGCTGGCAATTGACATGGAGGAGTTGGCTGAAAACGTCGGAAACTCTTCCGGCGAAGGAAGTCAGAAAGCGCATGAACTCTTTGATTACATTAGCGAGCTCGGTGCAGATCTGCACTCCTTATCACACCGTTTGCATTCTTCTACTCTGGAGAGCCTGGGGCTGGTCGCCGGCTTAAAAGCTTTCTGTAAGGAGTTTTCGGACCAACAGGGCATACAGGTCGACTTTGCGAGCGAGAATATTCCGCATGGTATTCCGGGAGACAGGGCTCTCTGTATCTTCCGTATCGCTCAGGAAGCACTGCGGAACGTCAAAAGGCACAGCGGTGCGAACCGGGCTGAGGTTCGGCTGGAATGGACGGACAATCGTCTCCACCTGTCAGTTTCTGATCGAGGAGTGGGCTTTGACTCGAACAAGTCCACGGCGGACCGTGGCATCGGCATTCGGAGCATGGAGGAACGTTTGCGCCTTCTCGGAGGCCAACTGGAGATTCACTCGCAGCGCATGGGGGGCGCTAGAATACTCGCTTCGCTGCCCTTCGCTATTCCCAGTCAACGCGCAGTGTAGGGTGGATGGAACCACTGTGGCGAACATCAGCGGAGAACAAATGGACAAATGTACGTCTGGCCGGCAAGGGCCGCTTGTATGGCCGGAATCAAATGGGTCCTCATGTGAGCCTTCAGGACATATCCCAATGCGCCTTCCTCCAGGCACGCCTTCACGAACTGCGCTTCCGAATGGACGGTCAGAAACACTATTTTGGCTGAAAAAGCGGACGCCTGCAGTTCCTGCAGTTGATGAGCGGCATCGATTCCGCTCATGACCGGCATAGTAATATCGGTCACAATTACGTCGGGAGAAAGGCGAAGCGCCTCCGACACCAGGCTCGCGCCATCTGTTGCGGTTCCCACTATCTCAAAGTGAGGCTTCAAGAGCGCAATTGTGGCTTCCAGCAGGGCCGGATGGTCATCCGCAAGTATTACCCGCGGTCGGATCAAGGTTCGCCTCCATTCAAGAGGGGCACGCGATTTCGTGGAGTTGGATTCCGATCTGGAGTTTTCAACCTCAGGACCATTCTTAGGCTATGTGCGGAGTTGCGATACTGGGGAAATCCCTAGGGGCGCAAGAGGACGGATGAGGTTAATGTTGCAACATCTATGTCGTCATTATTCTTAGGGACACTTATCCAGCAACTACCTGACATAGTTCCAGAGGCACCATTCCGCACCAGGGGGACCGGCATGAACAGCAAAAAAGTGGGTTTGGTTATCTTGGCGGTGATCTTCGCCTCCATCGATATTACCTTCACGACGGCTGCCCAGACCGCTCCCTTTGCAAAGGCCCAGGTCGCGGACCGCATCCGCAAAGTGGAAGACGGCGTGGACCAATTCCAGAAGTATCTCGAAAACCGTGGAGATGACGCCCAGAGCCGGGCGGACACCGCCCAGAGCAATGGAGCGACAACGCGTCGGCAGCGTTCAAGTTCAGCGAACACACAAGCCCGCGGAAATCAGGCCAAGCAGACCAAGGACGATCTCGAGGATGCCATGGACGACCTGAATCGCAGCACCAACCGGCTGCGGCGCAAGTTCGATCCCACGTCGAATTATCTGGAGACAAAAGTGCAAATGGAACAGGTCATGGACGACGCGCGCCGAGTGAATCAGGTGATGGTGAAAGGGAATTACGGCACGCAGGCTCAACGATACTGGGCTGCTTTGCGCGCGAACATCAATGATCTTGCACGGTGCTACAACTTGACGCCTCTGGGCGCCTAGGTTCCGTTCTACCTGCTATTCTGCCTGTGGCCGGACGACGGAGGTCCGACTACTCTCCCTAGGCAAGATGGGTACTCATGCGCCATAAAATCTTATTCGTCGTTCGTTTTACTCTGCCGCTGTTGTTCGCATTCCTTCTTCTCCCCTTAAGTGCTCAGACGTCGTTGCCCGATCATCCGCAACCCCAGTTTCCATTACCCGAAAATCCCAAGCCCCAAGCTTCGGCTGGTAAGGACCGCGCCGTGCCCCGCGTCGACGAGCCCTGGCCCCGCACAACGGCCCACGGAGACGAGACGATCTCGATGTATCAACCACAACTCGAATCTTGGGACGGCGACACGCTGCGAGCCTATGCAGCCCTGGCGGTGCTAAGCAAGACGGATAAAACGGCCAAATACGGAGTGGTTTGGTTCACCGCTCAAACGGAAGTGGACAAAGTCAACCGCCAGGTAACGTTGGAGGATTTCCAGATCACGAAGGTTAAGTTTCCGACAATGGAAAGCAGGGAAGCTGAATATCAGACCTTCCTGCAGGCTAAACTACCGGTGGAGTCCAAGGTGATAGCGCTCGACCGCATGGAAGCTGCCTTGGTGGTAAGCGACTCGGGCCAATCGATCAAGGGCCTGCCGGTGAACAACGATCCTCCCAGGGTGATCTTCGCCACCAAACCTTCCTTGCTCGTACTCATCGACGGCCCGCCGCGGTTCAGGGACGTTGGTGGAACCGACCTGCAGCTGATGCTGAATACCCGAGCCACAATCCTGCTCGACACGAAGACGAAGCAGTATTACCTCAATGTAATGGATGGTTGGTTGCAAGCCCCAGACCTCGTTGCCGGCCCTTGGGTCTACGTTTCGAAGATTCCTGATGATATGAAAGAAATCACCAAGGGCATCCAAGAACGGCAAGAGGCAAAAGCACCTGAAGGAACCACCCCGCCCTCACTGAAGCAGGCCAACAAAGACGGGAAGGTTCCGATGATTTATGTGAGCGTAAGCCCCACTGAGCTCCTGGTAACCGAAGGCCCGCCACAATTTGAGCTCATTCCGAATACGGAGCTGGAGTACGTCAAGAACACGACCGCCAATATTTTTCGTGAAACCAAGACCCTCGATTACTACATCCTTCTTGCGGGGCGATGGTTCCGATCCAAATCCCTGGAAAATGGCCCGTGGGAATTTGTTGACGGGAAGAATCTGCCGGAGAAGTTCGCGGCCATTCCAGAAAGCAGTCCCAAGGCCGGTGCGTTGGTGTCGGTTCCGGGAACCGGGCCGGCCAAGGAAGCACTGATAGCGAACTCCATACCGCAGACAGCCACCATAACTCGCAACCAGGCCCAGTTGGTGGTCAAGTACGACGGAGATCCCCAGTTCAAAGACATCGAGGGCACAAACTTGCGCTACGCGGTAAATACTGCGACCCCGGTCATTCAGGCGGATGACAAAAATTACTATGCCGTCGAGAATGCAGTTTGGTTCGTGGGGACCGCGGCGGTTGGGCCGTGGGCAGTAGCAACCTCAGTTCCGGAAGCGATATATTCAATTCCTCCCAGCTCCTCTCTGCATTACGTAACCTACGTCAAGGTGTACCGCTCCACTCCGGATGTGGTTTACGTAGGCTACACTCCCGGATACTACGGCACAGTCGTGTCTTCCACCACCACTACGGTCGTGTATGGCACGGGTTTTTACTATGCGCCTTACGTCGGCCGTTATTGGTATGGAGCGCCCTACACTTACGGATCCGGCGTGGCCACCACGTGGAGTTCGGGAACGGGCTGGAGCCTGACGATAGGTGTCGGCTACACCTATGGCTATCCATACTATTATCCATACTGGGGGCCCTGGAGCTATTACGGATATTGCTGTTGGGGGCCGGCTTGGGGATACGGGTACGGGGGCTATGCCAGCGCGAACGTTTACGGCCGCTGGGGTAATAGCGCATACGCGAGCACCGGGGCTGCCTGGGCGAATCCCTATACCGGGAACTATGGCGGAGCAAGCCGAACCGCCTTTCAGAACACGCAACGCGGCACCGTGGGCGTAGCCGGTCGCGGCGCCAACACTAACATTTACACCGGCAACACCGTCGCGGGACGCGGAGCGGTGGGCTACGATCCGAAGACAGGCATTGTGGCTGGCGGAGCCGCCGGATACGCGGGCAATATGTATACCGGTCAAGGCGCAGCGGGCCGGGGCGGCTTTGCCTACAACACGAACACTGGCGCCGGTGTTGCCGTGGGCGCTGACAACGTTTATGCCGGGAAGAACGGTGATGTCTACCGCTATAACCGGTCGAGTGGGAGTTGGTCTCAGAACAGCGGCAACGGATGGCAGTCCACGTCCAAACCTCAGCTCAGCATGCAGCAGCAACAGCAGGCACGAGCCGTAGGGCAGCAGCGCACCCAAAACTTCAGTCACTCGACTGGTGGCGGGATGCGTGGTGGTGGAGGCCGGAGGAGGTAGCGTCCGACTTGGATTTTTATCTGTTTTGTTAAAAGAGGGGACGGGCACGTGCCGCCCGTCCCTATGTTCTATCGTCCAGCGAGGCTACTGCTCTACCGCATCGTGGGACTGCAGCGAGAACTCCATGTTGCGTTCGTGGTTCACGAGCACAGTCTGGTTGAGGTCGATCTTTTCCAGTGGAAAAGTTCTCTGCTCGCCCTGAGCGGAGACGCAGTAAAGGGCGGCATCCTGCACCCAGTATTGACGCGCCAGAAAAGCGGCTCCTCCTTTCATTGCAATCACGGTCATTGGTTGTCCGGCAGAATCTGATGGTGCAAGCACCGTCGCCGGCTTCGGACGTGGAACGTAATAAACGGACTGCATGGTCGCGGTTTGGTTCGCTGGGAGTTCGTACCGGGAGGCGTGATAGCTGCTCGGAGTGGCCCACTCGGGTTTGGGGACGACGTTCGTGGCGACGGAGTACGGGAGCTCTACGTCGTCCATCAGGCGCAGCGAGATTCGGCTTTCACCTTTGACGGTGGGAAAGGGTCCACGCGCGGGGAGAGTAATGATTTTGATCGGCCAAAGGACCGGAATCATCCATTCCGCGGTGTCGCGCTTGGCGTGGCCTTTACCGTGAATGTCTCCCTGCGCGTCGACTTTCATGTGGGGGGAGGCGACAATCTTAGCCGATAGCGGCACCACTTCACCGGGCAGGATCAGGCGATCAAATTCGAGTTGCATCCAGCCTTTTCCAACGAAGTGGCCGGGGTTCTTGTAATCCTGGAGATGGCCGCCGAGCATGGCGCCGCGAGGAAACGCAGGATGCCCGAAGGAGTTGATCGACCCGAGATGGCAAAGGACAGGATCGCCGACCATGGCGGTCTTGGAGGAGAGGTTGACTTCATCGAGGGTGCACTGCAGAAGTGTACCCGCCGGAATGATGTCGTGCGTAGCCGTAGCGGCTTGCGCCAGGACACATCCCAACATACAAAAGGCGAGCGAGACAAGCAGACTTCGTTTGGACATGGCTACTCCTCAGAGATTTGAGAGGAGCACACCCCATGCCCGGGAACCGGGAAGCAGTGGCACTATAGCACAAAACGCAAGCCGGAGGCGGGGCCTGCATTGGCCTACAGAGGCGGAGTCGGCGGGGTTCGGATTAGGTAAGCCAAGACAACTTGAAGGCAGGGCATCCCTCGGGAAAGGGCAGCATTTCGGTAGAGTTCTGCCAGCCGGGCTGGTCGCATTGCGGTCTCAATGCGGCGCAAACTGATCCATTGCCATTGCTTGTCGCCGCCGCAGGTTTACCGTGCTGCAGGATTACTCATGGCGCATGCTCTCCACTGGATCCAACCCGGCCGCAAACGTAGCCGGAGCCGTTCCGAAAAGGATACCTACCAGCGAAGAAACCATGATTGCCACAATAACAGAGAGTGCCGAAACGGGGATGCGGTATTCGGTAAACAAGCGCACCGATAACGGCAATGCCAGGCCCAAGACTACCCCGACAGAGCCTCCAATGAGAGAGATGAGGACTGCTTCCGACAAGAATTGAAAACGAATATCACGATTGGTTGCGCCAATTGCTTTGCGCACGCCAATCTCGGCAATGCGTGAACTTACCGTCGCCAACATTATATTCATGATCCCGATGCCACTCGAGAGAAGAGTCACCGCTGCGATGAACAGCAACACCAGGGTGAGTGCATTAGCAGTCCGTTCCGCCATGGCGACTACCTCGGTGAGATTTTGCACGAAATAGGCTGATTCCGGTCGATGGCGGGACTGGATAACCTTTTGGATTTGTGCGGTAACCGGGAGCACAATGGACGGTTCGGCGGCTGAGAAATAAAGCTGCCGCACCTCAGGCGAGTTAGCGAAATATCGAGTTACGGTGTAGGGAATCACCATGGTGTTGTTTGTCACTTCTGACCGCCCGAAGGTGTCCACCCGCTCTCTGAAAGTCCCGATGATCGTAAAAGGCAAACCACCCACTTTCACAACCTTCCCCACCGCGTCATCCGCCGACCCGTAGACTTGCTCGGCGAGTTCTTGGGTGATGACGCCAACTTTATTGCGTGCCTGCTCGTCCTGCGCATCGAAAAACCTTCCGGAAAGAACCACCAAATTACGCACCGCGATGTATTCGGGGAACACACCCAGGATCTGAAGAGCGCGCTCCTGACCAAGGCCAGTCGGGATCGTGTCAGCAAGGGGAACCACCGGAGATGCAGCCACGATGCCCGGCAGTTGCCGCAATACAGCCTGAACGTCATCAATGGTCAAGAAATCGCGTCCGTGGTTTCCGCCTTGGTATTCAACCACAATCATGTTTACGCCGATACCTTGAATCTGATCCAAAACGTACTTCTTCCCGGTCAGGGCGATTGTGACCACGAGAATAAGGGAAGCCGTCCCCACGACCATGCCTAATGCTGTGAGGGCAAACCGCACTTTATCGCTGCAGAATGTGTCGTAGGCGAAGCTGACAATCTCGCCATAGGCGATCTTAGGCTGGTGGCGGGCTTCAGCAGTGCTGGTGGTGGGCATGTTAAATCAGATGCGTCGCTATGCTCATCGGGTCATTGCCGACTTGCCGGCACACTAGTACGAGATGAATTTGCCGATCACTGGCGCGAATCTTACGTCCGCGAAACCGGGTAAGTCAATGACCTCGCGGGGTGAGAGAGAGGAAGCGAGTTAGTTCCCCACGCAGCAATCTTCACTCAGACATTTGCATCAACAGTAGCAACAGCCCAGAAGCATGCCGTATCATTCGGCTGCGTGGTATGGCTTGAGCCTTAGGTTGAGGCTTAGAATGATGGTGCCTCAACAATGTATTCCTAAGCTGGGGAGTACCAATTCACGGCTTTTGGAGAATTAATGCATCAGGCTGTGTTCCTGGTTGGGTGAGCAACAATGGGATTGGAGATGTAATCGTATGAGCATCTATCGGGGACTGAGAACGAGTGCTGCGGTAGATTGCGAATTCTAGTCTATTGTCTTGGTAGGGCCCTCGAGTCGCGATTGTGCTGTCTAATATTACGATCCCACTATTAGGCTGTCCGGAGGGACGCACCATCCGTAAACACGGGACAGGGTGGAAGGCTACGAAGCCGCAACCCAATTCCGGCGCTCCACAAACGTTGGAGGTTCGTAAGTGCATCCTGCCCCCAGCCGGTTTTCCTCCCGTCGTGTTGACCACAACAGCAAAGGGCCGAGCAATGCGGCTGTAAGGCGGGCGACGACCGGAAATTCCTTTTCGACGTCGCGTCGCAGTTTGTGAATCTGGTCGCTCACGCCCCGATTGACCTTCTTGAACTCTCGCTCCATCACCCAAAGCGCCGCGTTGTAAGCGTGAGAGAGTTTTTTCCCTTCTCGCGCAAACCGCTCACGGACGCGTGGATCGGGGTAGTTTTTGTAGCGTTGCCAGCCCTGGAGCACGGTCTGGCACATGCGATACAGACTCGGGCCATTGCGTTCGAAATCGCGCCAGAACGCCCAATCCAGAAACCGCTTTGAATCGTCGCGGGAAATTGCGCCGTGCCGGAAGTTGAATTTGTACTGTCCATGGATATCGGCGAACTCAACGTCCGCCAGCATGCGACCCTGATCCGCCATTTCCTGGTAAAGCGGCGTGCCGGGAACCGGCGTGTAGAGCATGAACTGGTGGAAGTCGGTCTGGTAGCCAATGGCCGATTCGATTTCCCCGGCGATGTTGTCCGGCGTGTGGTGTTCGAGTCCGACGATGGTCGAGCCCTGCACTCGTATCCCGTGTTCACGAAGCTCGCGCGTAAGTTGCCCGATGTCCGCACCCTGCAGCTTGTTATAGCTGGCCTGGGGAGATTCCAAACCCATCCATACCCAGGACACGCCGAGTTCAACCAGTTCCTGCATGGTGTATTTGCGAATCGCATTGGCGGAAGCAAACACCGAAAGCTCCCAGCTCTTGCCGGCCTGCTTCATGCGCTCCAGGAGGCGCATGGCACGGGTACGGTGGAGCAGGAAGTTCTCATCCATCACAAAGAAGGAATGCACTTTGAGCTCAGATTCAATCCCGCACATCACCTCAAAGAGTTCATCGCCAGTCTCGTAAAAGTTGACAAACTTTCCTTTGCCGCCAAAAAAGGCAGACGTAGTACAAAAGTTGCATCCCATCGGGCAGCCTACCGACGGGATGACGGTTGCTGCCGTCCCGCCCTCCCGCTGCGGCAGGCGCACTCCCATAATGCGTGTCTGCAGGCCAGAGACAATCGCAGGATGGCGGATGGGCGCGTGTTCGTCTTCTCCCAGGTAACGGCGCATCCAGGAGATACCTTCTCCGCGCACGATGTGGTCGGCGTCAATGATCGCTTCCAAACCCGGAGTTGCAGCGACGTGTCCGCCCACCACGATTACCGAGGAAGGTGACAGTTCCCGCACCATGCGGCACATTTCCCGGACCTTCAGAACGTTGACGATGATCGAAGAGATTCCAACAATGTCGTAGTGGTTCGTGGTTAGCTCGCGAGCGAAGGCTTCACACGTGGGAAAGTCCAGCACGCTGCACGGCGCCGAAATATTTTCCTGAATCATCATGATTCCCCACGAGCGATGGAACATGCGCAGCGAGAAACTGCCTTGCGCGCGGGTAACCTGATTGTGATAGAGCTCCATGGGATTGATGGAGCGGCTGCCAAATTCGTCGTCCTGCGCATAAGGCCCGAAAACCGAACTTAGCAGGATGCGGGCACGGCTTGCCTGAGGGTGAGTTTCCATAGGATTCCTAATCGAAGCGTACCCCTCGGCGAGATTTTTCGCGGTGATCTTAGGTCACATTACAAAACTATTACCTTCGCCCAAGTCAAACCGCCCGCACCTGGACTTAAGCGGCTACCGTGATTCGCGCAAATCGCAGGACTGGAATTTGTTTCGAGACTCAAGCGCCGAATCTTTCTGCGGCGCGTGCCTTCGCTCTTGCAGCCTCTTCTTCCCGATTCTTCGGTGGGGCATTAGTCTCGAGCGAGCGGAGAAGGCGAGTCGAGACTGCGGCTACATCATCGATGGCAGCCAGAAACGAATCTTCGTTTGCCTTCGACGGCTTGTTGAAACCGCTGATTTTTCTCACGAACTGGAGCGAAGCAGCTCGAATTTCCTCGTCAGTGACCGGTGGATCGAAGTTGAAAAGGGTTTTGATGTTCCTGCACATTCACTTGACCTCAAACGGAGAATGATCCCAAGCGACGGACTTTGAGCTTAAGCAATTCGTTTCTATGCAACCCGGAAATCACAACGATGGAGAAGCCCTTCCTACTCGTGCGAAACCACCGTCCCGCCCCGCTCCTCTCCGAGGTCGGCCATCAACCCTTCGTCCGTCAGATCGATCGGGTGTGAGTTTCCCCAGTCGCACTGCAAAACTTTGTGAATGCGCTCAATGACGTTCTCGTCCCGGACCTCGATGGCGAGTTCCCGCCGGCTGTCGAAGCTGCCTGGCGCCAGATTGATCGAACCGACGATGGCACGCACCCCATCAGCGAAGAGAAGCTTGGCATGCAGTTTGAGTCCGCGCATCTTGTGGACTTTAACCCCAACATCGTCCAGGATGCGCAGGCCTCCCACTCCCTCGATGAGCTTTTCGGTCTTCAGGGTGTGTGGAGGCCGAGCCATGATATGGACCTTCACCCCGCGACGGTTCGCCCGTACCAGGCGTTCGATGATGACCTGATCCTGATAACGTTCGTTCTGCACCCAGAGCGAGTGTTTGGCTTCATCAATGAACTGCGCGATTCGCTGGCGGGCGTTTCCCACGCACCAGATCATGTGCGAATGCTCTCCGGCGTGGAAAGCTTGTCGGGTCCAATCGGCTTCGAAGCATTCAATAATTTCATTGACCTCGTGCGCGTGTGAAGTGACGACCGCGTAGTCGCGAGTGTCGATCAAATTCTTTGGCTGCCAGTTCAGAGACATGATCCAGGCCGACTTGTCGTCCACCACCATCGATTTTTCATGGGTCAGGTCGAAGACGGGAGTGCTGTCAATTACTTCAATGCCGGCCTCCGTCAGTTTGTTTCGCGTATCGTCATTCTCCTTCTCGCCGCTGCGCCGGGTCGCGTTCAGCATGATCCGCACCTTCACGCCGCGGCGATGGGCCTTGATCACGGCTGCCAAAATATGAGCATCGGAGAAAACGAACATCTTGACGCGCAGAGATTGTTCAGCCCCATGGATCGCATCCAGGATCGGCTGTGGGGAATCGTCGGGTAGAACTACGAGGTATCGGGACATTCACTTCTCCTTATAGAGCGCTTCGCAGCATGCTGCGGTCAAGAGCCTGTGGGAACAGTCGCGACTTCAAACTGAGCCCGATGCAGCCCTGCGTAAATGCCATTCAAAGCGATCAACTGATCATGATTGCCATTCTCTGCGACCACGCCTCCGGAGATGACGATGATCTGGTCAGCCTCCCGAATCGTGGTCAAGCGGTGAGCGATTGTGATAACCGTGCGCCCTTTCATCAGCCGTTCGAGAGCGTCGATCACCAACTTCTCGGACTCGGTGTCAAGCGCGGCAGTTGGCTCATCGAGAAGAAGTATCGGGCTATTGCGCACCACCACGCGCGCAATGCCGATGCGCTGCCGCTGGCCTCCGGACATCGTCAGGCCACGCTCGCCCACCATGGTGTCGTAGCCTTTCGGCATTCTGGCGATGAACTCATCCGCGTTCGCCAGTCGCGCTGCTTCAACGATCTCTTCGCGGGTGGCGCTGGGCCGGCCAAACGCGATGTTCTCCAGGATCGTTCCGCGGAAGAGCACCGTGTCCTGCAAGACATAGCCAATCTGATCCCGCAAGGGATGAATCTTGTAATCGCGTGCATCTCGGCCATCGATGAGGACTCTACCCGATGCTACATCGTAGAAACGTGGAATCAGGCTGACCACGGTAGACTTCCCGCTACCGGTTGGACCGACGATTCCGACCAGTTGCCCGGGCTTGATGTGGAAGCTGACATCTGTAAGCACCTGGGGATTCCCAGAGTACGCGAATGCGACATGGTCGAAAACAATCTCGCCTTTGATGTTCCTTGGTTCAACCGCGCCGGTCCGCTCCGGAATGATCTCGTCGGTCTCGAGAATTGCGCGAATGCGCTCGACTCCCACCGCCGCCTGCGCAATCGCGTTGGTGGTGGTAGCCAGGTCTTTGACAGGCTTGAAGAACTTATTGAGATAAGAGAGATATACGGTGAGAGCGCCTACCGTCATGGCTCCCGCGAGGATCAGGGATGCACCTCTCCAAAGTACGACGGCAGTACAAAGAGCCACAGTGATCGCGACCACGGGCGAGAGCAAAGACTTAACCCTGCGAGCCGCCAGCGCGGCGTCAACCGTTGCCTGACTCACTGCGGCAAGCTTCGCTTCCTGTGCGTGCTGCCCCTCGAACGCCTTGACCACCTGCATCGACTCCAGGTCCTGCTGCACGACCGCGACGATCTCGGTCTGTTCCTTCCGCACCGCGTGGGTTGCCTTCTTTACTGCCTTCTTGAACCGCGACACGAAGAACAGAAGGAAAGGGGTTACCGCCAGTGCGATCAGCGTGAAATCCCAATTTAGCCAGAACATCAGCACCAGCATGCTGACGATCGTCAGCAGGTCGATCAGAATATTCAGCGTCGAGGACGAGGCAAACCCTTGGATCGTCTGGATGTCGGTGGTGATCGTGCTCAGTAAGTTCCCGGTCTGGTGAGTGCCGTAGTAGCCGAGTGAGAGGCGCTGCAAGTGGTGAAATGTACGCACCCGCAGATCGTGTGCCACATACTGGCCTACGCTCTCGGTGAAATAGTTGTCCACATAACTCACAACCGCGCCGATCACTGCAATGAGGACGCTGGCCACCGCTGCCAGCAAGGCGATGTGCAGCCTGTTCTCGGTGCCCAGCATAGGCCCCAGCAGGTGGTGCATCCAGGCCGGAAGTTTGTGGTCGCCGGCCACATTGTCGATGATGATCTTCAGGGGCCAGGGAGCCGCCAGGCTCATCGCCGTCTCCACAACCATGGCGAGCAAGATGATGAAAAGCGTGCCGCGATAGGGGCGAATCAGTTGCCGGATAAGGCCGAGCATTTCATCGCCTCCTTAAAAATAGCGCGTCGTGGTAAGTGCGTGCGAAACCATCCCCGCAACCGAATCGCAGTTCGGAAGTTCAGTTGCGCTGGTGCGCCCCAGGCCGATTATCTTACACCAGAATTTTTGTGCACGTCCCGAGTGTCCGGTTCTCGTCACCCCAATGCGGGAACCGGCCGTGGAGGTATAGAATGTCGGCTCCGAGGGAAAACATGGGCAAGTTTCGAGTGTTGGTGGCGATGACGTTTTGGGCTTTTTACTCGATGGCGCAGTCACAATCTGGCTTGGCGAAGATCGGCGCATCGGCGGTGTGGAATATCCCGCCGCAGTTCCTCGCCACCGCCCATGCTGCCTGCGACAAGTCAGCCCATCCTGGCGACGGCAAATGCATGATCGACGAGATGGCGAAGGCCGGCGCTTCAACTGATGCCGTAGCTTTTACGCGTGAACTCTACAAGCAGAGCAACGGCGAGTTCGGGATTATGACCGGATTCCAAAATCAGACTCCTGTGTCTTTCGCATGGATCACATATCCTCTGCGCGCCAACACCAACTATGGTCTATTGCTGGTAAATGGCCAGCCGCGGATCGTGAATGTTGAAGATCTGAAACTACTTGACAGAAAAACGATGGAGCAGAGTTTTCAGTTTCAGGATCTCAAGAATCAATTTCCCAAAGTTGATCTTTGGCCGGGAGATCGTGACGGAAAAATGTGGCCCAATTCTCAAGCCGGGCCGAATGGCGGTACACAGTTTGTGGTGGATTACCCGCTGCTCAACGGATGCCACGCCTGCGAGCATGCTGGATCTGCTCTATTTAATTGGAATTTCGATGCCCAGGGAAAATTTCTCGGCACAACATTCCTGGGCCTGACGCCGCCGCCGTTGAACTGACAACACGCATCCGCGAACTATGAAAGAGCGTCCCCCGTTTGCTGGTCGCCGCCTCTTTTGCTGTAGTGTTCGAGCAAGGCCAAGGGCGCATAGGCGAAAAAAAGTTGCCGGAATTGGTCTAAGGCGCGCACCGCGCGATAGGCCACCTGGTTGCCGACCCTTTGCGGCAACCGGGGCAGTGCAACGCGGTCAGCACCAGTCAGAACGGATGGCGGCCATTCGTCGTTATATCGGCGCTTCCAGAGCTTCACGTACCCGTCAAGTTTCTGGCGAGCTGCCTGGTCGAGGATAAGCGTGCGAGGCGTCCTGACTATTTTGTCTCCCTTCACCATAGAATGATGTGCATCCCCGAAGACGGCAGATCGATCGGCCCCCCGGAGATCCGCCAATTCGTCGCGGTAGGGAATCTCCAGAAAGCGGCAGACCTTGCGCATGACTTTCTCGGTATCGCTGGTTAACTCTTCATAAGTTACTTGGCAGACGGGTTGTCCGCGGGAGAGAAGGGCATCAACTCCGCGCTTGAGAACCTCGTACCCAATCAACCCTCGCAAATAGGCTTTCCGGCTTTGGTACCAAGGGGCGCCCGATTGCGCCGCGCGCGCCATGGCATTCGCCGTTGCCACGGGATCTCGCCATTGAATGATGAACCGGGCTTGAGGAAATAGCCTGGCGAGTGCAGGCAGGGAATCATAGTAGACGGGAGACTTATCTCCCCAGATCACCGCTCCTTTGCGTGCGGCGTAGGCCTGGTGAAAGGCGGTGAACGCCGTGCGGAAGTCCGCCACTCCGCTGGGCAGATCGCTCGCGCTTATTCCATGCCGGCTTAACGCGCTAAACCGGATTTCCCAACGCTCAGCCCAGTCGCAATAGTGTGCGGGTTTGCGAAACACCGAGCGTAATAGCCAAAGATCGTCCTCGAAAGTCAGTGCGACCTGAGGGTGCTTGTTCAGGAGGGCGTAAAGAAGTGAGGAACCGCCACGCCACATGGCCACGATGAACACTGGACCGGGAGCCATGCTCACACCAGTGGCGGCTTTCGAAGACTCGTTCGCTGGCGGTTTCATGAGGCGGTTCCCATCGGATTGTAATCTCACTGCAGAACCATGAGCTACCGGTTAGCAGACCGTTTCTTTGGGTTGGAAATTACTTGGTGCCGGCGTTAGGTGCAACCTGCCCCGGAGCATTGCCGGGTTCCTCTTCGTGCCACAACTCTGCCGACATTCTCTTGAGTACTTCTTCACCACCGCTCACAGCGCGATTGTTACGTTCCTTAGGGTCTTCCTTCCAGTCGTAAAGCTCGGGCGGCAACTTTTCAGAGACGATCAGATGCCACTGCGGGCCCACAATGGCTTTCAACCAACCCTGATACTCTGGATAGCCTTCGGGAAGATGCGGATTCCTTCCTACTTCCGCCAACGGATCTGGCCAGTACGGATCCACGCCCGGCCGCTCCCAGAGTTGGGCAACCGAGGCCACAGGGAATGCTACGTCGGCCTTGATCCCCGCTAAGTCCAGGACGCTGGCGGGCAAAGACACCGCTGAAATTGTCTTGGTTATACGGACGCCCGCGGGAGTTCTGCCCGGCCAGTAATAAATCAAAGGGACATGAACGATCTCCCAGTACAACGAATTCCAATGGCCCAGCAGGCCGTGGTCGCCAAAACACTCGCCATGGTCAGACGTGATTACGACGAGCGTGTTTTGAGAGAGTCCCCGCTTATCGAGTTCTGCGAAGAGGTTTGCAATCTGCTCATCCACATAATAAGTGGCTCCGTCATAAGCGTCGACTTCGTGTTGAAAATCCTGCGGCGACATATGTGAGAGCCGGTACAGATAGGGGTGCTCTTTGTGATCGATGCGTTGATCGATTTGGGGTGGCGCGGCACCGGTATCAGCGTGGTTAAACATTTTCCGGTACGGTTCCAAGGGCCGGTACGGGTCGTGGAGATCGAAATAATTGATGAATGCGAAGAAAGGCTTGCTACGATCCTGATCGATCCAGCTGAGCAGTTCCTGGTTTACCTGAGGGGCGCGTTTGCGGGCAGAAACTTCATCGAACCTGGGGTTGTCGGGTGCATATTTGTGGCCGATGCGCCCCCACAGGGTTCGAGAGAACATGTCTTCGGCCGAGTAGAAGTAATCATCAAAGTGGATGAACCCCCGATTTAATCCGGTTCGGTGTGCGAAGTAATGCACATTGGCGGAGATACCGCCCGTACGATAGCCGTGGCGCACGAATACTTCGGGGAGAGTCGGATAAGTAGTGTCCAGCGCAATGTCGTGGTCAACGCCGTGCTCATGGGGATAGCGGCCGGTAAGCATCGAAGCATGCGACCCAAGCGTCCAGGCCGAGGGTGCGATGTCGTTTTCAAAGACCACGCCTTGTTTCGCAATTGCGTCCAGATGCGGGGTGGTATCGCGGTTATAGCCATAGAGAGCCATATGGTCGGCTCGCAGGGTATCAATCACGACGACAAGGACGTTTGGGGAACCCGGGGCAGCCGGAGGCAGTCTGGCAGCGGCTAGCCGTTCCGTCGACCAGGCAGTTCCTTCGATGGCCAGGAAAGCCACGACGGTAACTGCGACGACCACTGGCAAGCTGCGGCGCAGCAGTTTCAGTGTGTCCGGCACGCGCTTCTCGAACCAGCGGTTAAAGGCTACCGCGATACCAGCCGCGAGGCTCAGAACCGCGATCGGGCTTAGGCGACCGCTTAACGCGAGCCAATCGACACAGGCGACGAATACGAAAAAAGGCACGAGCCGCTTGGGGACTTCGACCTTTGGCCAAAGTTTCTGCACAAGCATGCCGCAAACTGCGAGCAACAGAAACAGACCGAAATTGACCAGGGCGGAAATCCAGATGATCGGAGCCGTGACCCCGGTGATAACGTTATTAGGAGTCAGCCACCCGTAACCAAAAACAGCCAGAAGGCCCAGTCCTTCGATGAGTCCGGTGACCAGGCCAAACCAGGCGCCGGGAACCAGAAGTCGCACACCGGAACATTCGTCCAACCGCGGCACGGCATCTGACCTTGGGCTTCTCATTGTGGTTTCACTTCGCCTGTGGCTGCGCCATGCAACTTCACCTCTACCTTGTCTTCCTCTTCCAGCGTGTCATAGTACTGCTTCAGAACCG
The DNA here is from genome assembly GCA_963788605.1 of uncultured Acidobacteriota bacterium. Lineage (GTDB taxonomy): Bacteria > Acidobacteriota > Terriglobia > Terriglobales > Acidobacteriaceae > JABDBE01. The sequence goes on from CAWBHD010000017.1 coordinate 144,056, forward strand.
CGATCACTTCGGGTTTGGAGAACTCCGCGGGAACCGGCTTGCCTTCACTCATCAGCTTGCGCAGCAGTGAACCGGAAAGCAGGAGTCTGGCGCCGCCCTTGTAGTTGCCATTGTCGTCAATCACCGCCTTGCTCTCGTGGGGACAGGTCTTCATCGAAGCCATGCTCCCGCACTCATAGCAGTAAAAGGTCCAGTCCATGCAAAGCGGTTGGATGGCCAGCGCGCCCGGCGGGATTTCCTTGAAGATCTTCTGCGAGTCAAACGGTCCGTAATAATCGCCAACGCCGGCGTGGTCGCGTCCCACGATCAAGTGCGAACAACCGTAGTTCTCGCGGAAAGTGGCGTGGAGCAAGGCTTCGCGCGGGCCCGCGTAGCGCATCTCCATGGGGTGGCCGCCTTGGATTACGCGTTCCTTGCGAAAGTATTTATTCACCAGCGCGTCGATTGCTTTCACGCGGACAGCGGCCGGAATGTCACCGGGCTTGAGTTTGCCCAGCGTCTGATGCACGTAAACTCCGTCGCAGACTTCGATCGCGGTCCATGCCAAATAAGCGTGCGAGTTGTGCATCGGGTTACGGAGTTGCAGAACCGCCACAGTGCTCCAGCCGCGATCGTCAAAAAGCTTGCGAGCTTCCGCGGGACGCTGATAAATCCCTTTGAACTTCTCAGGAAAGACCGACTCGGACAGCACCTTCACCGGGCCGGCCAGATTCACCGGCCCTTGTTTCATGACTTTCTGCACGCCCGGATGCTTGGGGTCGTTGGTGCGGAACACCTGCTTGCATTCATGCTCCTTATCGATGGTGTACTTCTCGTTAACTTTCATGGTGCCCATAAGCGCGTCGGTTGCCGCGTCCCACAGCGCCACTTCTTCGCCGTGGCGGATGGATTTCGCCAGAGCCTCGTCCGCCGAGAGCGTGATCGGAATGGGCCAGAACAGACCGTTCTTGCTGGGCAGTTGGTAGTCGTCGCAGCAGCTCTTCCAGTCGTCCTTGCCCATGAAGCCATCGAGCGGAGTGAAAGCGCCGATGCCCATCATGATCAGATCGCTGGTTTCGCGGCTGGTCAGAGGAACCTTCTTCAACCCCTGAGCTTTCCTGGTCTCTTCGCGGTGGGCTTCGCCTTCGAGCAAGAGCGGTTTCAGTCCAGAGCTGCCGTGCGGTGGAAGGAGTTTGCTCATATCGGCTCAAAGCGTAAAGGATACACACTCTGTGATCCTGGTGCCCTCGGGCGGCCACTCAAGCCCGGATTTGGCTTGAGTGGCGACGTTCCGATCTCCCCAACAACCCTCTCATCCCCACCGGAGCAGATCATCGTAAAGCGATGATCTATGGAGTGGAGGGACCTTGTGTTGCGACGCCACCCGGCTGTGAGTGACGGACGGGATCGAGTCGGAATAAACGACGCGAAACCACGAAGAGCGGCGGCAAGATTCTCCTCGACTTTGAACTAACCACTCAAGCCAAACCCAGGCTTGAATGGGCCACCCGTCCGTCCCGCTTCCTCGAGTGCGCTGATAACATGCTACACATGAAAGTCGATGATCCCCTAGCAGACTTCTTCGACACTCCGGAGATAGATATGGACGTGTTCTTCGGGAGCGATGTTGATGCCCTAGTTGTGTCAGCCCACAAGGCAGCCCTCGACGGCATCAATAAGCTGGACAGCGAAAAACGTCCGAGGCCGAACCTTGAAAACAATCCAGAAGCTGAGACTGAATTGGATCTATGGGACCAGCAGATTGCAGATATGAAGCGTCTTGCTGGAAACATGGCCTTGGTTTCCCTGATGACTTGTTTCGATGATTGGCTTAGGAGAAAGCACTGGCGCGTACTTGGCTGTGACGGGCATGACTGGAAACAGCGGTTTCAGTCTCTACAAAAGGAGCTGAAACAAGGCCCGCTGACCTTGAAGAGCTTGGACCAATTCGTCGACGCGCGTAACTCGATCATTCACCATCAAGGCGAGCCTCAATTCGATCGGAACGGACCGCGCGAGGTAAGCCAACGCTTCCTCGACTTTGACGACGTTCGGGGCAGGGATCGAGTTGGAATCACCGATTCAGTGCTCGCTGAAGTAACTCAGGAACTTGCGGCACAAGTGAAGGCGTGGCTAAAGTGATCGGCATTTAACGGCGGAGTCGCCCACTCAAGCCCGTCCTACGCGTGGCTATGATGTGATTTATACTGTTAACGAGGCAGTTAACAGATGTCATACGACCGACACACCGAAGAACATCATTTGACTCCCGCAGGCTGGGTCACAGGGCCACGTCCGAGTGATGCCGTGGAAACTTGGTTGAAAAAGACTGAGCAATCGTCTGGATACTCCGAAGAGGAGATTGACTGGCAACAGACTTGGGTTTCTGACACAGCGACACAAGTTGAACGGGCTGAGTTGAATACGAAGTTCCAGCATCCGAGCGTTGCAGATGAGGAACGACTTGCTCGCATAAGGAAGGTCAATTCGCAGCTACGAAAGTGGAAGCAAAAGAAGAAGAGTCGTAGCTTGACTTAGGCCTTGGCCGGTGCCGGGTGCACCGTTCCAAAAGAGCAAGGAATAGTCTGCCAAGTATAGAACTGACCCACTCAAGCCAAAAAGGGCGCTTGAGCCATCCACCCATCCCAGAGTAACCTAAGCCGTGTGATACTCACCGACCGAAGATAAACACTCCGATGATGAACAAGGCCAGTAGGGCTAAGGAATAGACAGCAAAATTCACGATGCCTGGCCGGAGTTTACCGATTGAATCCGGGAGCTTGACTCCTAGTGCTTTCAACAACGATATCAGCAGCATCTTGGTCTTAACTCCTGTGTCCAAACTCGCACCACAGAACTCACCACGACGGGTGGCCCACACAAGCCGCCTTTTGGCTTGTGTTGGGATCACGATCATCTCATGACTTTTGAGCCGCCTGCTCTTCTTCCTTGACCGAATGTATCACAAATGGTACAGTACCTGGTGAATGGACGCACGCTAAAGCGATTCCCGGCACGGTTTTATCGCTCCGAAAGCGGACGGGAGCCGGTGCGGGAATGGCTTAAAAGCCTGGATACAGAGGATCGAAGGATCATCGGCGAAGACATCAAGGATGTCGAGTTTTCTTGGCCTGATTGGTATGCCGCTGGTACGCTCGCTCGGGCGCGAGCTGTGGGAAGTCCGAAGCAGCTTGCCGCACGGTCGAATCGCCCGCGTGATTGTTTGCATTGAGAAAGATTGTATGGTGCTCCTGCATGGCTTCATGAAGAAAACGCAGAAAACACCTGAACAGGAAATCGAGCTGGCGCTGAAACGGAAGAAGGGGACGGAATCATGAAAAAGAAGAATATCGGATCGACCTTCGATAGTTGGCTTCGCGAGGAAGGCCTCTATGAGAAAGTTAGCGCCACCGCGATCAAACGGGTCGTTGCCCGCCAGGTTGCGGCTGCCATGCAGCAAAAGGGCCTGACCAAGGTCGAGATGGCGCGCCGGATGCATACGAGCCGAGCCGCGCTCGACCGGCTCCTTGATCCCGAGAACGAAGCCGTGACTTTGGCCACTCTTCAAAAAGCCGCTGCAGTCGTCGGTCGTCAAGTTCGGCTCGAACTCGTCTAGTCCCCCTCAAACAATCTCGGCGGTGGGCCTGGTGGTGCAATTGTGCGAAGTTCATGATAGACTAAGTCCATTAAACTAGATTCATCCAACCGTTATGAAAACAGTGAATATTCACCAAGCTAAGACCCAGCTCTCGAAACTGATCGAACAGGCTTCGAAGGGTGAGTCGTTCATTATTGCCAAGGCTGGCAAACCGGTCGTAAGGGTCACTGCCCTCAGCGCTCCCACCGGGGCGCAAGTGCGCCGGCTGGGTTTCATGGCGGGGCAGATCTCTGTGCCCGACGATTTTGACCGAATGGGCCAGGAGGAGATCGAGCGAATCTTTGGCGAGGAAACGCTCGGTGAGGAAACGCCCGGCGGTGGGGCATGAAACTGCTGCTGGATACCCATCTTCTCTTGTGGGCGGCGGGTGAACCCCAGCGGCTTTCAAAACCAGCCCGAAGATTGATCGACGATCCAGACAACGAGCTTCTCTTCAGTGCGGCTAGTTTATGGGAAGTTGCGATTAAGCGCCGATTGGGCCGGGAAGATTTCAAGGTGGACGCGCGGCTGCTGCGGCGCGGCCTACTAGACAACGGCTACAGCGAGCTGCCCATCATCAGCGATCACGTCGTTGCGACTGAGAGTTTGCCGCTGCTGCATAGGGATCCATTCGACAGAATCTTGGTCGCGCAGGCGACGGTTGAGGGTGTAACGCTGCTGACCATCGATTCCTTGATATCGCAATACGCGGGTCCGATCAGGACAGTATAGGAATCTAGCTCCGGGGCACCGGCAGCAGCAAAAAATCAATCTACAGAGCCACCGGTCGACACCGAGTGTCCTAAGCGTTTGCATATACATCCTGCGATCCCAATACTCGCCGATCGTTGGGTGTATCCCAGTCGATGATTTTGAGTTGAGATGCAACGATCTTGTATTCGAGGCTATAGGCCTTGAAAGAAAACGAATCAAGAAATATGCAAAATGCCTCGATCTTTTCCCTTTCTTGCTCGATACAGCGCATCGCATAGCCAAATTCAGATCGCAGCTGCAAACTGCTGAGTGCTGATTTCCGGGGACGATGAACATGCTCAATGGAATATGGCCAACCCCAGGAATATCGTGATGCCCTGACGTAGGGAAACTCAAAATCATTCGAATACGTCTCCAGCAGTCGAGGACTGCCTCGCCACAGTTGTTCAACTATCTGGGTCCCACCAGTGTTGGCTGCGGTGAAGACGATGCGGCCAGCCACACTCAAGACTTCCGAATCAATACGAGTGCGGCAATACCACGCTTCGACGTAATTCACTCCGCGGTGAGCGGTTAGAAACGCAACCAGCTGTTGTAACTGAGAAGCCCGGTCTATTCTGAAGTTAGGAAGCTGACCTTGAAGATCGGCAGGCACTAACTTCACCACGTACAGGCTGCGGCGAGCTCGCCGCGAATCGTGCCGAATATCGGACCTGATATCACTGACCAAACGATGAACTTTGCTTCTTGGATAGCGCCGAATCTCCGCCGCCAGTTCGTCTGCGGACTGGAAACCAAAATCTACCAGCGCAAGATATTTTCTCCATTTCAGTGGTACCACCGGAACGCCGATGTTCATGCGACGCGAAATTCCTCACGCATGTGGGCCATCACCAACTGCAACGCGTCCTGGTGATCGCGCATGCGCCCCTGTCGAAGGTGTGAGAAGAATTCACCGCAGTAGAACTCGCGTTGTCCTTGCTTCTCTTCCGCTTTACCGCATGCAAGAGGAGTGACTAGAAATTTGGGAAGCGATTCCAAATAGCGAACGTAATCCATGGTAAAAGCGTTAAGGTCGGGTGTGCGTTCGCAGCATAGAGGGTCGGTTGGATGACAAAGTGCCCTTCCCATCCAAAGGCCGTACTGGAGTGTCATTCGAATTCCGGTGAAACCTAGCCGGTCGAGAGTATCGCTATCACGGACACACACAGCCTCCATCGGCAGCGGAGCCGGGAACGCAAGCTCTGCCTCGTGGTAACGGATCGCCGTTAACAGAAGATCCCGGACCCTGGCCAGTTCGGGCATCTCCTCGCATAACGCCGAAGCGATCTGCAGAGATCGCTCGATGTGTCCCGTTCTACCGACGTCGGGACGCATTCCTGCATCATGGATGTAACAGGCAGCGCCCACAACCAGAGTGTCCGCCCCTTCTGCTGCTGCAAGCTGGAGTCCCATCGAACACACACGAATGGCGTGATCGGGGCCGTGGCCATGAATGACATTGGGTTCCCAATAATGGCGGACTGCCTGCCAGACACGTTGATGGATGGCGTCAACTTCAGCCACTAACATAAGCTCTTCCAACTTGCAGTTCGTAGTGTCTCTACCGTGGAGCGCAGGTTGTCGCTCAATATATGCTGGCGCCAATCCCAAAGCGGATCAGGAATCCCGATCTGCTTCGCGATTTCACGTCTGAAGAACAATCTCTTGATGCCAACAATTTGATCGGCAACAAAGCGTTCGCCTGCGCAACTTTCGAAGTAAATGTACTCTTCGTCGCGAGTGGCCCAGGATGACAGATCAGAGAGATTCGCGATGATCCTTGTGTTGAAGTTCCGGAGGGCGTCACGAATGTCAACCGCCGCCGGCACAAGATGCAGGTGCGCGTGAGTAACATGATCCGCGACCGGGTCGAGCGAACTTGTGCCATGCTCAAGAATGACGGACGGGCCGTAGTACTCGTTCAGGATCGTGCGTGTGGCATTCACGATGCCTGAGAACTCGTCCCGTGCGGCAGCTTCAACAGCGCCAAAGCAGAGAATGTGGACTTTTGGCACGATCATCACATGGCCAGGAACAAGGGGGCTGATATCGGGGATGACGACAAATCGTTCCGTCTCATGCAAGATGCGGGAATGGATATCCGCATCGACAAAGTCGGGCAGCCTGCCACTGTGGAGTTCTCGACAAAATGGGCAATTTACCATTGAAATCTTTACCGACTCCTAGCGATCAGTTCGAAACTTTCAGGTTGCGTTCCCCGACAGCACTGTCCTCATCCATCTGTGCCGGTCCGACTCGTTTTCGGTGCAGCGACTGCGAGACGTTTGTATTCGTTCTTGAACTGCTGAAGAGCCTCCCGCAGTGGCTTGACGCGCCAATCCCACAGCTCAGGCTGGCCCAACGCTTCACAGGCCATTCGCCTCAGCGTTTGGCTGGGCACATCTTGCGATAGTTTGACAGCGTGACTTCGGCCCGCTTCCCTCTGGTAGTACAGGTAGGAAATCTGATCGTCTTTGAAGCGCTGCAGTTCGCTGATGGACTCCAATTCACCGAATGAGAATCTATCGCTTAAGATCGGGTATAAGTCTGGGGCAAGAGGCATCAGGTGCAGGTGAGCATGATCGATGCATGAGCCCCCGCGCTGGCAACGATTGATGGCGCCATGTTCCACTATGGTTATTGGGTGCTGGCAGATGTTGTGCAATTTGTCGAGGACACTGTCTCTGAAGGCTTCAAGTTCGGGGAATAGGTGCTCGGGCACATACGCATAGCTGAGAAAGTGTTCCTTTGAGACTATCAGCGTATAACCGAAAACGAAGTGGCCCAACGCCGCCTTGGCGTAGAAATTCTCGGATTCATCGAGAATTTCGTCCTCTGGATTAGAAGGATTAGATATCTCTTGGATAGAGCAAAACAGGCAATCCATCCGGAACCTCCTTCTTGACTTCAAACAGATTTCGAGCAGGCTCCTAAGACGGTTTCCCCGTCGAAAATCATTTTGCCATTGTGACAGGCGCCGCAATGGTAGCCGCGCATGTTATCGGCGGCATTGACTACAGTTGCTCCCGCCCCGCATGGCGGAACCTATATTGTTCGCTTCCCGCTGGTTTGTCAATCGTGCAGTGGGTTGCAGTTCCACCGGCTCAGGAGGCCTCTCCGGACCGCCGGGCCATGGCGGGGCGGCATGGGGAACACCGAAACCGTTATTAAGCTTTAAGCTTTCTTTAACAGGAAATTAAGCCACGGTTGAGGATGGCTAGGGGAACGGATCTCCTCGGCCTTCCAAAACGCGATCTCGCGAAGGGCGGGAAGTGTTGCCACCAGCTCGCGGAAAGAACTCACGCTGTAGTTGCTGAAGAATCTGCCGTCATCGGCAATCCGGTCTCCCTCGCCCTCTTTCAGTGATAGATACAGAATTCCGCCAGGTTTTAGCGCCTGAACAAACCGAGGCATCACATCGGGCATTTCGTCCTTGGGAACGTGAAGCAGGGACGCGGATGCCCATATGCCATCAAACTCCTCCTGAAACTCCATATCTTGGAATCGAAGGACCCCGCACGGCTGGCGAGTCAACGCTCGTGCCAATCGGGCAATTTCTGGAGAAGCGTCAACCGCCGCGACGCGGTAACCTCTCTCCGAAAAAGCCTTAGTGTCTCTGCCGGAACCACAGCCTGCGTCGAGAATGTGCGCACCCGGTTTGAGTTCTCCCAGGAAGCGTTCATAAACGCCATGCAAGTCCAAGTGCACGGTGGACTCGCAATATTCTTTGGCGTGCGTGTCGTAGAACTCCATTGTGCTCAAGCACGAGGGTGACAAGGTTGGTTTGATCATGAGATCAGAAGCAGCGACAGAAGCATCGTCATCAGGCTCATAGAAGTGCTTCATTATCTGTCCGCCCAAATCTACAGTCAACCGCTCGATCTCACAACGACATTAACGGGCTATAGCGTCTGTTAGCGACAGTTACTGTCACGGATGTGTCTGGGCTAACTGTGTGCAGGCGGCGCGAGGGCGCCCAATCCCACGGTGCTGCGCCCAGTAACTAGACGTCCGGCATGCTGTGGCAGCACCCGATCCAGATCGCTCGTTCATGCAATTGCCGGCGCGACTGCCTCTCGTTTTGCTGGCAGAAGCGCTAGCAGGACAACTCCGATCACAAGGAATACGATCACATCAGCAAAGTTCCTGTGGACGCCGTGAATCCACGCTTCCACGGTTTGAATAGCCATCACCGCGCCATGGGAGATGTTCCACCAGGCTGCTAGAGCAATCATGGAGCGATGCTCGGACGGTCTCCTTGCGGCCATGAGTAGAAAAACCCCGACCGGAATAAAAAAGCTCAGAAACATCGGATCGCACGCGTCCTTCCGCTCCAAGAGCCAACTGGAATGCCGCAGATCCATATATAGAAAATAAATCAGGGCCAGATTAATCAGCCCCACGGTCACCAGGACGATCTTTGTTAGGACGATCCGGGTCAGGCGTTCTCTTTTCACAGTGACCTCACTATTTGAGCGACCGGTTACGACGTGCGGACAGTCTCAACCCTTGACCAAGTCCACGCCTGCCAGACGATGACCGAGGTGCATACAGTTTCGATCGTCGCGAAGAACAAGTACTCAGGAAGAGCGGGCGTCCGGGCACCGACAAGAGGCGGAACGAAGGTCAGGACGCCGTTTATAAGGGTCAAAATTGTACCCGTGATGATATTCGCCAGCCGGTTCGCTCTAAACGGCAGTAGTCGACACGCCACAATCATGGCGATGGGTATTTCCATCAAGACCGCTGAACCCAGCAGAGCCCATGGTGGCAGATGTGGGGCGTCGGCTAGATTTGGCGAGTCAATAATAGCAAACAGGGCAATCACGTCCGCATACAGGTAGTTCAATAACGCGAAGATCCAGAATAGAGACAACCGCTCTTTTGTGTCATGCATGTTAACCTCCTGCGAAAGAGCAATGCAGGATCTGAGTTGCGCTCCTGCGCCCTGTACTGTGCATTTGAGCACTCTAGGAATACGGGCGAGAACATCAAAAGGATGCACGATGCGCGGGAATCTCCGACGCAACCGCATCTCTTGCGTCTTTTTTGGTCACTCATCCGTATTACGAGTATGGTGGGTGCGACCGCACTATCGCTGGAGGGGCTTGTGGCAGTGGATCCGGATGTGGTCCGGCTTCGCCGAGGCGACCTGAACGCTCTCTCGGACCTGATTACCCGGTACCAGAATCGCCTGTATCGGTACCTGCTGCGCATCGTGCGGCAGCCCGCCGAGGCGGAAGACCTGTTCCAGCAAACCTGGTTGAGAGTGGTCGAGAAGATTCGTTCCTTTGATGCAAGCCGCAATTTCGACGCCTGGCTGTTCACGCTGGCGCGCAACCTGGCGATCGATTATTTGCGCCGGATTCGTCCGCAGAGCCTGGACGAGCCGCTAGCCAACAGCTGGCATAGCGAAACCGTGGCGGACCGGATTTCAAGTAAAGACCGCACCCCGCTCGATCACGCGCTCGCGGCCGAGCGCCGAACGGAGATCAGCGAAGCGATGGCGGAGCTGCCGATGATATATCGCGAAGTCCTCACACTGCGGTTTGAGGATGAGATGAAGATTGAGGAAATCGCGGAGGTTACAGCGGTTCCGGTATCAACGGCGAAGTCGCGGCTGCGACGTTCGCTGGAACAATTGCGTTACGCGCTTGAAGTGAGGTATCCCGGAGGTACATGGCAATGAGCGAGCACGATAAGATTCGAGAACTGCTGGCGCTGGCCGCAGCCGACGCGCTGACGAGTGCGGAAGAAAAGCAGGTTGCGGAGCATGTGCGGTTTTGCATCGCGTGCTCGAACGAATTGGGGGCTTGGCGGCCGATTGCGAGCGAACTCCGCCGATTGCCGACGCCGCAGCCTTCTTCATGGCTGGTGCAGGCCACGCTGGCGCGTGCGCAGGCGAAGCTCACCGAACAGGCCGAGCACGATTGGAACCGCCGCGTAATGATTGTTGTCGTGGCGTTTGCGTGGCTGCTGACGATTGCGAGCTGGCCGGTTTTCCACGTTGTGAGTGGACGTTTTGGGAGCTTGCTCGAGCCGCAGTCCAGCCATACCCAGTTCAGCAATACATGGATCAGTTTTGCCGCGTTCACCGCGCTAGGGTGGCTCGCGGGAGGGGTGGCCGCAGTGATGCTGGCAGTCCGTCAGCGCGGCCAAAGGAGTCTGGCATGAGCCGCTTCACAAAAGAATTGCGCGTGATTCCAAAGACAGCGTGGATCGTTGCATGGTTCGCCTATTTGTGCATCACGGTGCCGTTGTTCATCTTTGTCGCACCAACGGATCCGGAGATGGGTAAATTGCCGCTCTGGGGGCAGGCGCTGCTGATTTACGGATTTTTACTGCTCCTGGTGGCTTGGGTTGCGCTGATCGGATACATCTACGGCGATGCGAAGCGGCGGCAGATGCGGTACGTAATGTGGACGCTGCTGGCGATCTTCATTCCTAATGCGATTGGGATGATCTTGTACTTCATTCTCCGCGACTCTCTGCCTAAGCTGTGCCCCGGCTGCGGGCACGTCGAAAAAGCAAAATTCTCATTCTGTCCGCGCTGCGGCACTTTGCTGCAGCCACCGTGCCCGAAATGTCATAAGCCCGTTGAGCCCACTTGGGCGAATTGCGCGTATTGCGGACAGCAACTGCCCGAGCCGGCGACACGAGCTACACAAAATCCCTCTGTGGCGACGTGACGCCGTGCGCCTTCGCGCGATTTGCGGTCCGCTGTTGTCTGCCAATTTCGCCATGATATTAAAGCACTTATATCGAATGAAGAGGCAGAATGTGTCAGGCATGAGCGGAAACCATCGGAGCGATTTCCGCGAGCCTGTTTGCGGATTAATTCCGGTTAGCCGACTGTCCGGGAGCTGGGAATTGTTGCGATTGCCTCCAAAAACCCACTGCACAGGTGGTTCGCTATGCTTCTCTCAGCGCGATCATTGGGTCCACCTTGGTCGCGCGCCGGGCTGGAAGATAGCTGGCTAGAACGGCAACGGCAAACAAAAGCAGAGGCACGATCACAAATACAGCCGGATCATGCGGCCGCATAGCGAACATCCTGAAGTAAAGTCCCCATGAATACGCTCCTCTCAGTCTCACCGTCTGCTACGACTCGGTTAGACGTGGCGGTACTACTCACGTTTGAGCAAATTTCAGACCATCAGTGAAAACAGCTATGCGACTGAAAAGATTGATCCAAACATTTGCGAAGGGCCTGTTAGGACACGATACCGTCCGTTTCCGAAAACGGGATGTCCGTTATTGGGCAGGGCCGTTCGGTTCTGGATGAAGCCATCGCAGGGAGGTTGCCGACCACCCCTCCAAAACTGCGCGTCCATCGAGTACTGATGAACCGCGAGAGGCTCATTTGACGTGCGGCAAGTTTGCCACCCAGAATAGGGAAATCACGAGGGAGACAGGCGTAGCCTCAGTGGTCCACAGGAGGAAAGATGTCGCCTCGAATGGCTTTGGCATTTGTTGTTTCCCTGGCTTTCATGTTGCAAACTTCAGGTGACTATCCAACGAAGCCCGTGCGCCTGATCGAGCCCTTCGGGGCGGGTGGAGGGCCTGATCTGGTGAGCCGAGCCCTCGCCCAAAAGCTCAGTGAACTCTGGGGCCAACCCGTAACAGTACAAAACGTCCCGGCGCGGGAGCGACGGCGGGGCCCGCGCAGGTTGCCAAGTCCCCAGCCGATGGATACACCTTGCTCGTCAGCACCAGCGCTCAGGCATACAGCGCCGTGCTGCGGAAGGACCTGCCATATGATCCGTTGAAGGATTTCATCCCCGTCGCTCCACTCACCAGCCAGCCCTACGTGCTGGTCGCAGGTAAATCGTCGGGCATCACTACCGTGAGCGAGCTTATCGCAGCGGCGAAGGCAAAACCTGGTGAGCTGAAGTTTGGCTCCACAGGCGTGGGCACTGGCACGCATTTCGGGATCGAGAAATTCAATCTCGAGGCAGGTATTAAAGCAGCACATGTGCCCGCGCGACCGGGCGATGCGATTGCTGACGTGATCGCCAACACGGTCGCAGGACATACTACTTACATGATGGCGCCTATCCAGCTTGCTCTGGTCGATATTCGTGCGGGCAACCTCCGTGCGCTGGGCGTGACCACTAAGAAGCGCTCGTCCTTGCTGCCGGAGGTCCCGACGATCGCGGAGGCTGGCGTCCCCGGCTTCGACTATCCGATTTGGTATGGAGTGTGGGTGCCCGCTGGCACTCCTGCCGGAGTGGTGGACAAACTGGCGAAAGACATCGCACGCGTCCTGGCTGCGCCCGATTTGCGCGACCAACTTGCGAAGCATGGGGCCGATCCCATGAGCATGACACAGCCGGAGTTCGCGCGTTTTGTTCTGAGCGAGAGTGAAAGCGCGGCGCGTATCGTCGAAGCCGCTGGGATCAAACCTTAATAGGCCCGAGGTCTCATAATACGAGGTTCCCGATAAAGCAAAACGCAGTCCTCCGAAGTCCTGTTGTTGGAAGTCGGCATTAGCGTCGGCGGGGGAGTCTCTTTGCCGAGGCCTCGGATCCAAGAGGTTCACGGAACGGTTCCACAGAAATGCGCTGGTAACTCACTTCCAGCACGTTCAGGTTTTCTGTGCCGCCCGGCAAGTGAAGGACTACGCTGTCGCCCGCTGCCGACTTCATCAACGCGCGCCCCAGCGGCGACACCCAACTGATGTAGTTGCGGTCGAGATCGATTTCGTCGGTGCCCACGATGCTCACTACTCGCTCTGCTCCCGCGGCATTGGCATAGCGCACGGTCGCTCCGAAGAATGCCCGCGTCGCCGCCTGCCCCGCTCTCGGAGCTTCCGGGTCCACCACTTCCGCGGCTTCGATTCGCTTGGTGAGAAAGCGAATCCGCCCATCGATCTGCCGCAGCCGCCGCTTGCCGTACTGATAGTCGGCGTTTTCACTGCGATCGCCGTTGCTGGCAGCCCACGCCACCACCTCCGTCACGGCCGGGCGTTCCCTGGTGAGCAGAAACCGGTGCTCGTCTTTGAGGCGCTGCAGCCCGTTCGGCGTGATGTAGTTCTTGACTGGCGTCGCGGGGGCGTCCGGTTGTGGTTTTCTCGTAAATCCTTTTCGCATCTCGCAGTCCTTCCAGGGCGAATCTAGGGAAGCGAGCGAAGGAACTTCTCCGTCATCTTCACTACGTCTTTTCCAGCCGTTCTGCTTAGGCGAAGATTCTGAGGCTTAACACCGTTACGATACCAGTGCCAAATAGCACCGTGGAGATTGCTTAGGTCCGTCACGAGCTTCGCCAGTTCCCGCTTATCTGATTGTGCGACGAAGACGGTGATGTCTCCGCGCTGTTTGTGGGCATAATGCTTGTCGCGAATCTGCTTGTAGCATTTCCCGTAAACCTTCCGTCGCTGTTTCACGAAGTCCTCAAGCCACTTGAAGTCTGAGGCAGTCGGCTCCTTCACACTTTCCATGAAGTCATCAAGCAAGTGGAGGGCATTCGCCAAATCCTTTTCCTTGCGTTTTCGCAATGCTCCTTTCGAGAAGGTCGCCGGATTTCTTTCGATGAGCTTGAGGAGACGCTCCACGTTGTGAGAGTCGCGGCTGTTATCAAAGATTCGTCCCATGGCGATTAGGGAGTTGGCTTGAACGGAACCGAGTGCTACATTCCAAAAGCCTGCGTTTCGATTCAGTAGTTCGAAGACTCTTTTGCTCTTGCGTGCGCCAGCATGAACGGTGCGCCAGATGTAGAAGCACTGAACGACCTCATCAATGTCGTTTTCGAAAGCTTGCAGTTCCTTCTGAAACTCGACTTCGGGATCAACCTGATTTGCCATTGAGGTTAAAGCTCTTACGGAGTCTTAGGAATCGGAGTATGCATGTTCTGGAGGGCAGTGAGGATCGTAGCTTTGTCTCGACCGGCAGCGAACAGTCCTCCAACGTGGTCAAGATAGGCGCGATAGGTGTCTATGTGCTTGAGGAGTTTCGGAGGGTAGTCCTTGATCGAGTCGGGAAACATCTGACTGCCTTTCCATGTCATCAGCGACTCGAAGGAAGCGTGGGCCGCGTTATGTATCGTCTTCATTGGCGTGAAGTTCCCATACTTCAAGCCGGGTTGCGTATTCTTCAGGGCACCGCGCCCCGCGAAGATTGCAGCATTCACTTTCAGGTAGATGAAGTCGAAACTGTTCGGCGTCTCGCCAGAGAAGATGTGCGGAACCTCGTCGTCTGGCGAAAGCAGCAGAACGTACACACATCGCATGTAGAGTTCTTCAATCTGGCGAAGCCGGGTAATCCAGCCAAACGTTCGTCCGGCAGCAAGGTCGCCCGTAATTGACTCTCGTATCTGTTGGAGTGCCCCCGACACGAGTTTCGTCAACTCCTGCTTCGGAAGCTGCATTATTACGTTGACCATCGGGTCATCTCTGTGAGCATGCTGAGAAGAACAGCCGCTAACCGGGCAGTGAGGATTTTGCTGCATAAGACCTCCTGATTCAACTTCTTCGCGTTGTTAATTTGTTACGAGGCTTCAATAATCAAACGTGCCAGCATTCGTCAGCAATGTTCTGTCCAAGCTGCACAGTGCCGCGACCTGCTCCTTCAAAATGATCTCTTTTTCAAATATTAATAACCAATATGGAAGCAGTTGCTCTTCGTGGATGCCTGGTGCCCCAGGTTCGCGCCCCATCATATAATGCCCGCAGTTTTCGCTTCTCTGGTTTTGGGGCGCTATCCTGGGCGGGGGGGCC
The DNA here is from genome assembly GCA_963788605.1 of uncultured Acidobacteriota bacterium. Classification (GTDB taxonomy): domain Bacteria; phylum Acidobacteriota; class Terriglobia; order Terriglobales; family Acidobacteriaceae; genus JABDBE01. The sequence goes on from CAWBHD010000017.1 coordinate 159,142, forward strand.
TTAAACGATCCGACAATCTTGAATTACTCCACAAAAAGTGGGCGCCTTTTTATATTGTGTGTAATCGCCTTGCTCACAACAGCTATCATTGGAAACCGATGAATCTCAGTCAAAAAGCGGCTTCGCTACTGAGCGCCTTGCAATATGATCCGAGTGCTGGATGGGGGTTCAATGTCACTGAGTTCGGAAGCATTTTCTGGCACGATGAAATGCCTGATCCGTTTGCGTTGTGTGGGTGTGCCGGTGACCTATCTCTGATTAATTTGATGTTTGCTGTGCGGTTAAAAATTTGGGACAGGAAAGCACTAACTGCTGAAGACAAACAATTGTGGGATTCCGTCAAAGCTCAAGTGCCAGGTTGGCCATTTTTTAAACGGATCTCTCTAACCGACGCGCAAAAGCAAGCCCGAGAGGAAGCCGAGACGGAAGTGCGGTATTTTTGGATATCCTGGGAGAAGTACAAGCGTGAGAACTAAGGCCTGATTTCGTCAACTCAAAGAATGCGGGGACAGACCGAAGTGTCCCCATATTGTTCGGCATTCGAGAAATCGCTCACAGGTTGTATTGGGTGATCGTGGGAAGCGTCAGCGTCCGTTCCGCAAGAAGTACACTTGGTTGGTCCAGTCCATTCCCCCGGCCTCGTCCACGAGCGAAATTAGAGCACGGATTAGCCCTCCAATGTCCGCCGGCGAGATTGTCTTTTCATCGACAAATATCACACCACCATGGGATCGCTCTTCCTCTGCCCAGACCTTTAACAATGGAGGAATCGTCCTGCGATCATACGTAACCAGGGTCAAGCGTTGCTTCGCTGCTTCCAACAGGCAAACGGAATCTTCTTTGCCAAGAAAGTTTCCGCTCTCCCACTGCACCATCGACTGGATCACTACCGATCGATTTCGGCGTTGGACGCCATTCGTCACATCCGGAGAGATGTGCTCATCCAGAAGAAGCTTGAGCATGTCAGCCCCGCTTGGTCGGTCTGGCGGCAAAGTCGACCGCTTGGGGAAGCATGCGCTTCAGGCTGTCGAAATCAGTTGAATCGTTCTCGGCTATCGCGTCGTTCACCTCTCCGGGGAATGCCTCCGAATAGTGAAGCGCAGCTCGAACCTTCGCTTCAGGCCATTTCAGATGCTTGGCCACGTCCTTGACGTTTCCCTTGTAACTCCGAAGAAGCAACATGACTTCCCATATCGCCAGGGAGCTGCCTTGGATATAGGCTTGCCTGCCTGCCGTTGAATCGCGAAAATCCAAGAAGGCAAATTCCGACCGCCTTAAGCCCTCTTCCACCAGCCGCGCGCTAGCATCGCTCGGCGTCCAGCCGTGCCGTTTCGCGATGCGCTTCAAGCGTTTTCCACTCTCCACTGGCAGGCGCATACTGAGCACCATCGTGCGCGATTGCTTCATCGATCCTCCGAGTGTAACTGTTGTAAGTATTGTAACACTTCATGAAACATTCAGGACAGACAAAACGTTTCTCAGTTTTTCGGCAAAATGGAAACCGGTGAACGCCCCGTCCGTCCCCATGCTTCCCCAGGGAATACGGATCTCTCTAGGTGGTGCGTGGTCGCAGCAACGCGTGCAGGCAGGGCCTTTTCGTCTTCACCAGTCCGCTACAATTCCAGCGTAGCCGCTTTATGCGCCATTTGATGCCGATTGTTACGCCGCGCCTGATCTTGCGTCCGCCAAGGCTTGGCGATTTGGATTCGATCCAGACCGCCAAGGAGGAAGCGTGGCCCGATTTGCAGCGTTGGATGAGTTGGGCTTTCGACGACCAACTGTCACGGCAAGCGATGGAAGATTCTATCCGGCGGACGATGGATTACCAGAATCAAGCAGGAATCGCATTGGCCGGATTCCATCGCATCAACGGGGATTTCGTCGTCCGAACCGCATTGGATCTTACCGACGAGCAAGACGTGTATGAGACAGGATACTGGGTGGCACCTAAATACGCCGGACAAGGCATGTCGACGGAGGCGGCAAACGCAGCGATTCGGTACGCGTTCGGCCACCTTGGCGCGAAGGCAATCAGTATTGGGTACTTCGACGGAAACGAGGCAAGCCGGCGCATCGTGGAGAAGTTGGGATTCCAGAAGCTACGAGTTGCCCATAACGCCGCGACACGTTGCCTCGACGGCACAAAACTCGATCGGCATGAATATATCCTGACGAGCCCCGATGCACCACCCGAACTTGACGTTTCATGGGGTTGAGAAATCGGAGAAATCGGGGACAGAGAAATCGGGAGAAATCGGGGACAGACGGAAATGACCCCATTTTTGTGGATTAGAATTGGGGCCAGTCCCGTCTGTCCCCGGTTTGTTTGTCCCCGGTTTGTTTGTCGGATTACCTCCGGATCGCCGACCATCCATCCAGAATCGTCGTATCTCTGTTCGGGGATCTTGGGCGTATTCGACAAGCATTGCCCTGCACTAGAAGGTCAAATAAAGGTCAGATAAGTGCGGAGCACTACTTCTGGCTAGGCGCGCCACTCGCGCGTCAATCCCTCCGTGATGAGAGGAGTCTCCGACTTTTGTAGTTCTGCAGCCACCTTTTCCATCTGATGCATGGCGCGGAGATGGTTTCGTCCAGCGATCTTGAGCACATCGTCATCGGAATATCCGCGCCGCAGAAGTTCGGCGAAAAGGTAGGGATAGCGAGTGACATTCTGCAAGCCAGATACCATCGAATCCGGAGCGGCTTCATAAAAATCGGCGCCAATGCCTATATGGTCGATGCCCGCCATTTTGCGGATGTGGTCGATGTGGTCGGCAACATCGGAAACGGTGCCGCGCGGCATTATGTTGGTCTTCTCCCAATCAGCGATCCCCTTCGCAATCGCTTCGTCGGTCTCAAGATGGGCATGCAGATCCTTGAGGGCGGCCGTGCGTTTCTCTTGCCACTCAGGATTCCTGGGTGACACGAACGCCGCGATGAAATTCACGTGGACGACGCCGCCATTGGCTGGCATCATCCGCAGCACATCGTCGGGAACGCAGCGCGGATGAGGGTCAATGGCGAAGGCATTCGAATGCGAGAAGATTACGGGAGCGTGGCTTACCCGCAGCGTGTCTCGCATGGTGTCTGCGCTGACATGCGAGATGTCGGCAAACATGCCCAAGCGGTTCATCTCCTTCACCACGCGTTCCCCGAACTCAGTCAGACCGTAGTGTTCCGGACGATCGGTTGCAGAATCTGCCCAGTCAATGTTGTCCCAGTGGGTCAGGGTCATGTAACGGGCGCCCAAATCATGAAAAATGCGCAGCGCCGCTGGGGAGTTCTCGATCATGTGGCCGCCTTCCACTCCCAGCAGACAAGCGATACGTCCCGACTGGTGGATGCGGTCGATGTCGTCTGCCGTTCGCGCTTGTTCCATCTCGGGCCGGCTGCGCATGAAGCGCAGGGCCACATCAAACTCGCGGAGCGCTTCATGCAACGAAGTGTGCGTCCTCTGCGTGGCCGATTCAACGAAGACCGACCAGTACTGTGCCCCTACGCGCCCCTCGCGCAAGCGGGGAAGGTCAGCGCAAAGCGTCGGCTGAACTTTGCTCATATCGAACGATGTCAGGTCGCCTGCCTTGGTTTCGAGCAGCATTGACGGCAGATCGTTGTGCGTGTCGATGAGCGGAGCCTTCTCCAGAAGCGCTTTTGCTCGGTCTAGCATGTTCGAGTCAGGATCTGGCATTTCCACAATAGCGCCGCTAGTGTCCGCGACCAGAGAGTTGGCGAGAACCGCGGAACCTGCAATCAGACTTGCCTGTTCAAGAAAACGGCGACGTGAAATCATGCGGCTACTCCTTAAATACTAAGAGGTCGCGCATTGAATGCAAGCGCGGCTGCGGAATTGTATCCTAATTCCTACTCCTTCCATCTGCTGTCGCTCTCATGAGTGCAGAGATCCGGCCGCGAACTATTCCGGGCGGGTGACGGGCAAACCTTCAATAATCCAAAGTGCCGGCGTTATCCGGCAATTTTCTGGCCACGCTACACTAGAACAGGCACGGTGCCCTAAGTTGCTCCTTCAAAATGATCTCTTTCTCAAACATCAATAAGCAGTATGGCAAGCAGTTGCTCTTCGTGGATGCTTCGTTTCAGTTGAATCCCGGCGAAAAAGTCGGACTGGTCGGTCCCAATGGGGCGGGCAAGACAACTCTTTTCCGTATGGTGGTCGGCGAGGAAACTCCCGACGAGGGCGCGGTCTCTGTCCCCAAGAAGTTGACGATCGGCTACTTTCGCCAGGACGTCGAGGAAATGCAGGGCCGTTCGGTCCTGGATGAAGCGATCGCAGGCAGCGGTCGCGTCGGCGATCTGCACCACGAACTCGAAGCCTTGCAGCGGGAAATGTCCGACCCCGACAAGGCTGATGACATGGACCGCATCCTTGATCGCTTCGGTCACGTGCAGGAGGAGTACGAGCATTTAGGCGGTTACGCGCTCGAATCGCAGGCCCGTGAAGTGCTCCACGGTCTGGGATTCAAAGACGATCAGATTGATGGCGACGTGGGCGCTCTCTCCGGCGGCTGGAAAATGCGCGTGGCGCTGGCGCGCGTCCTGCTCGGAATGCCGGATGTATTGCTGATGGACGAACCGACGAACCACCTCGACATCGAATCCATCATCTGGCTCGAACAGTTTCTCAAGTCATTTCCCGGCGCGTTGCTGATGACTTCGCACGACCGCGAGTTCATGAATCGTCTAGTCTCAAAGATTGCAGAGATTGATGGCGGCGAAATCATCACCTACTCGGGTGACTACGACTTCTACGAGCGCGAAAGGGCGGTGCGAGAGAGCAACCAGCAGGCAGCATTCGCCCGGCAGCAGTCCATGCTCGCCAAGGAACAACGCTTCATTGATCGTTTCAGGACGCACGCCGCCAAAGCGGCCCAGGTGCAGAGCCGAATTAAGGCCTTGGACAAGATCGAGAAGATCGAACTGCCCAAAAAACGGCAGGTCGTGAAATTCGACTTTCGTGTCCCCCCGCGATCCGGCGAACAGGTGGCCGTCCTGGAGAATCTGCACAAGAGTTACGGCCCGCGTGTGATTTATGAAGGGTTCAATCTCACCATCCGCCGCGGAGAACGCTGGGCCGTCATGGGGAGAAATGGCGCGGGCAAGACCACGCTGCTCAAGATGATTGCCGGAGCCAGTGCTCCTGATGCCGGAAGTGTGCGGCTCGGCGCCAGCCTGCATATGGGCTACTTCGCGCAACAATCCCTGGACGTGCTCAATTCCGATCTCACCGTCATCGAGCAGTTGCAACAAGATTTTCCCCAGGACGGTCTCGGGTCGCTGCGAAGCCTGGCAGGAGCGTTCCAGTTCTCCGGCGAAGACGTAGATAAGAAGATCCGCACACTCTCCGGCGGAGAAAAATCGCGGCTGGCCATAGCACGCATGCTCTACAACCCGCCGAACTTCCTGGTGCTCGACGAACCGACCAATCACCTTGATCTTGCGACCAAGGAAATGCTGGTGGACGCCCTGAAGGACTTTGAAGGCACCATGATCTTCGTATCGCATGACCGCATGTTCCTTCGCGGTCTCGGCTCACGTGTGCTGGAACTTGGCGGTGAGAGCGGTACCGACCGCAATCCCACTGTTTATCCTGGGTCATACGTTGAGTACGTGCAGAAGCTTGGACATGAGGCGCCTGGGATTCATGCGGGGAGCTAGCCCAGCTAGCCGTGCATTCTGTGGGTTTTTGAGTTGGTGCCGGGAGGGGGAGTCGAACCCCCAAGGGCCGAAGCCCGGCGGATTTTGAGTCCGCTGCGTCTGCCAGTTCCGCCATCCCGGCGAAGGATATGTGGGGCAGAGAGTTTAGCTTAATTGACGCTTTCGGCCTTTGCAACCGGGCTTGCCTTATGCCTCCACTGCGGCCTCACTCTGAACTGGAAGCTTTTCCTGCTGCCAAGCATCAAAGCCGCCAGTCACGTTTGCGATGTTGCGAAACCCGGCTCGCTGCAGCAGGCTGCAGGCGATCATGCTGCGATATCCACCCTTGCAGTGAACGGCAATGGGCAGGTCGCGGTCGATTTCGGGCGGAGAAATCTTGAAATTGTCGAGAGGCCACCAGGTCGCACCTTCGATGTGTCCCGCGTGCCACTCGGGCTCCCGGCGCACATCGAGCACTTGGGAAGCGCCCGCCTGGCAACGATCCCGTAAGGCTTGCACGGTGATCTGGGACACTTCGGCCAACGCGAATCCTGCTTCTGTCCAGGCTGCGACGCCGCCATTCAAATATCCGCGAGCGTCTTCAATGCCCACTCGGGCCAACCGGAGCCGCGCCTCCGACCGTTGTTCGGCAGAATCCGCAATCAGAACGGGCCGTGCGGACAACCCCAGAACCGTTCCTGCCCACGAGGCAAACTGCCCAGACAACGCAATATTTATCGATCCCGGCACGTGACCGCGGGCAAAGTCGTCGCCGGGGCGAACGTCGAGTGCAACCACCCCCTCGTCGAGCATCTCCTTCAATTGGGAAGCCGAAATCGGAGGCAGTTCGGCAAGATCCGAGAGCGCGGACGCACCCTCGCGATTGATTTCCGCATCTTGCAAGAAATATTCGGGTCGGGCGGGCAGGTTGCTCGTCAGTTGACGGACGAACTCATCCTTGCTTTTGATTTGAAGCGCATAGTTGGTAAGCCGCTCGGTGCCGATCGTGGAGGAACGCTCGGCGCGCATATTGCGACCGCAAAGCGAGCCCGCCCCATGCGCGGGATAGACCAGCACTTCATCGGAAAGTCCGAGCAATTGTTGATGCAAGCTGTCGTAGAGCAGGCCCGCTAATTCGGCGGGAGTGTGCGTCTTTGAGAGATCGGGCCTGCCAACGTCTCCAAGGAACAGCGTGTCCCCGGTCAGAACCGCCCACGGCTTGGAAGATTTTTCCTCATCGGTGATGACCAGACAGATGCTTTCCAGCGTGTGGCCCGGCGTGTCCAGCACTTTGATACGCATCTTGCCGGCTCGCACTTCAAACCCGTCGTGCACGTCCACGTGAGGAAACTTGGCCCCGGCGCGAGCTCCGATGTAGATCTTTGCTCCCGTGCGCGCAGCCAGTTCTTTATGTCCGGAAACGAAGTCGGCGTGCAGGTGAGTTTCAAAAATATGGCGGATCTTGAGCCCGTTTGCTTCCGCGGCTTTGAGGTAAATGTCCACGTCGCGCTGGGGATCGACCACGACGGCTTCGCCCTGCGATCCCAACATATACGATGCGTGCGCCAAACAGCCCAGGTAAAATTGTTCGAAGTACATGATCATGGCCTCGTCACATTCGGGGAGTTCAAGAAACTAAGCTCCGATCATCATAACCCCGGAGACCAAGCATTGCGGGAAGGGAACGCGGACTCCGCCCGGCGCGCCATTGCACGGAGGAAAACTTGGTAGTTTTGCACTTTGAGTTTTGCGCTACAATGCAGGTGCGGCGGGCTGTTCGACTCTCGGTTGAGGCGGATTAGCGACGCGCGAAATATCCTGTTCCCCCCAGGAGGTAGTTTGATGTACCGCCCCAGCAGCGCTGTTACTCTGCCCGATGTCGAGTCAACCATTCGCGGTCTTACCCAGGATTTCTCTACCGCATTCAACACTGGCAACTACGATCAGGTGGCAAGACTCTACGCCTCCGATGGCCTGTTCATGGTCTCGCATGGCGAGTCGTTTCAAGGGCCGATGGGGATCGAGCGGTCGCTGCGGGAATTTGGTGAATTGGGATACCAGAACCTGCGCTTCGAGACTACTCGCGTGGACCATTCGGAAGACATGGCCGTGGAGATCGGACGTTACTCAATTTCAATCGACCGGGGCAGTACGGTGATTACTGACGTCGGGAGATTCATGCGAGCGTGGCACCGCCTCGGAGCCTGGCTGATCATCGGCGACTCCTGGAACACAAGCATGCCTTCGGGCGATAGGAGATCTGAACTGGGTGGAGGAACGAAGGTGGCCTGATTCCGCGTGCGGGGAATCGAAATTGCAATTGCGCGGTCCCGGCGCGTGATGATAAGTTTCGCCGTTAATGAGGCAACCGGCATCCGACTCGACCACTTCCGCAGCTTCCGATTCCGCCGAGGCTTCCGCCCTGAACGGCAATTGTGACGAAGTCTCACGCTTTTGCCCCAATTGCTCGGCGCAATTGCAGGAGCACCGCTGCAAACTGGGTTGCCCGCGCTGTGGCTTCTATTTGAGTTGCTCTGACTTCTACTGAGTGAAGCAGCAATTGCGGTCGCACGCTTGGCATTTCGTGCCAATCTGTAAGAGCCAAGTGCTTTCGCGACCTGACACTTTCGCTCTCTTCCATCTACAATAGAGAATTAAGACTTCATCATTCGAGGAGAGAAAAATGCAACGCAAAGCAAGCGCGGTCTGGAAGGGCGGACTAAAGGATGGCAAGGGCGCGGTATCGTCGTCGAGCGGCGTGCTCAACAGCACTCCTTATTCTTTTAGCACACGGTTTGAGAACACCCCCGGCACGAATCCTGAAGAACTGATTGCGGCGGCGCACGCCGGCTGCTTCTCCATGGCACTCTCGGGGCAGTTGGGGGCAGCGAATCTGACGGCATCCAGCATCGAGACCACGGCCACACTGACCATGGAAAAGCTCGATTCCGGATGGACGATCACGGCAGTTCACCTGGATGTGGTTGGTCGCGTGCCAGGCGCCGATCAAGCCGCTTTCCAGAAAGCCGCGGACAACGCAAAGAGCGGCTGCCCGGTATCGAAGGTGCTGAAAGCGGACATCACCATGACGGCCAAGTTGGAAGGGTAGGTTTCAAAACTTGAGTCCGGGGTCTGCGAAACTTCGCGGTCGTTGCGAAGTTTGACAGCCAGCGATGCCCCTGTAGAATATTATTTGTGGTTCTCTCCTGAAAGGTGGCCCGTGAGGGTCGCCCCGTAACCGAATCACTTTTTGCCATCGTGGCGGAATTGGCAGACGCGCATGGTTCAGGTCCATGTACCCGCAAGGGTGTGGGGGTTCGAGTCCCTTCGATGGCACCAAAGCTTTTCTCTTCCTTCGATTTGACGAGCCTTTGACAAGGGATTCCATACCCTCCCGTATAATCTTTCCAACTCGTCATGCCCGTCACGCTCGATGAAATAGTTGCCGCAACCCGGCGGAGAATGGCTGAAGTCAAGCCCGCGGCTGATCTACGCCAACTGGAGCGGCAGGCTGAAGACCATGTTCCGCGCGGCTTTCGACGCGGCCTGGAGGCGATGAGTCGGGCCGGCGTAGCCGTTATCGCCGAGTTAAAACGGGCTTCGCCTTCGCGCGGACTCATTCGTTCTGAGTTCAATCCCGTGAGCCTGGCGAAAGAACTTGAAAGTGCGGGCGCGGCTGCATTGTCGGTGCTGACCGATGCGGAGTTTTTTCAGGGATCGTTGGAAAACCTGCGGCTCGCATCGGACGCCACAAAGCTTCCTTGCCTGCGCAAGGATTTCATGGTCGATGAATTCCAGTTGCTGGAAGCGCGAGCGGGTCGCGCCGATGCGATCCTCCTGATTGTGGCCGCGTTGTCGCAGGCGGAACTGAAGATGTTGGCCGGGCGCGCGGCCGATTATGGCCTCGATGTTTTGTGTGAAGTGCATGACGAAGAGGAATTGCGGCGTGCTGTGGACGCAGGTTGCACCATGATTGGTGTGAACAGCCGCGATTTACGGACTTTTAGAGTTGATCTGGAAACTACTTTTCGGTTGGCGGAATTGATTCCGAAAAATGCGCTCCGTGTAGCGGAGAGTGGGATTGGTAGTGGCGCCCACATCGCCCGTCTGCGTGCGGCCGGGTATCAGGCATTCCTGATCGGTGAGTCTTTGATGAAAGCAAAATCACCGGGAGAGGCCTTGAAAGAGCTTTTGGCGGCAGCGGAACGCGAGACTCATTCGCTGATCAGAAAATAACTTGTGATCAGACTGCGAACTGCCAACTGAGGACCGAGAACTGGGTTTCATGACTTGGATAAAGATCTGTGGAATCACGAATCTTGAGGACGCGCTAACCGCGGTCGAAGCCGGCGCGGATGCGCTGGGATTCGTTTTCTATGACAAGAGCCCAAGGAACGTTGATCCGGAGACAGTGTGCAAGATCGTGCAAGCCCTGCCGCCGGAGGTTGAGAAGGTTGGAGTTTTTGTGAACGACTCCTTTGAGCACATGGAGAATGTGGCCAGCGATGTTGGTCTCACTGCGATACAACTGCACGTGGAGATGCCGCACCTGGGCGAAAAGAAAAAACAGACAATGAAGCCTGCTCAGAAACTTAAACGATATATCGCCTTGCCGATACGGCATTTCTTTGATGAGGAAGGCCGATTCGACAGTTTCGCGTTCTCCGTCACGGAGGAAGAGGCTGATAAGTGGGTCAATGCATTTTTTCTCGACTCAGGCACTCCCGAGCAGATGGGAGGTACGGGACGGGTTTTCAATTGGCAGGCGGCGACCCCCGTGGCTGAGGTAATTGAACGAGCCGGCTTTCCTCTGGCCGTTGCCGGTGGCCTCACTCCTGCTAACGTTGCTGAAGCGATTGGAGTTTTGGCGCCGTGGGGCGTGGATGTGGCTTCGGGCGTCGAATCGAGGCCGGGGAAGAAAAATCCGGAGAAAGTCCGGGCCTTCATCGATGTTGTCCGTCACGCCGGGAAAGTTGTATAGAAAATGGCAACCGTAACGATCACGAAGGGCAGCAAATCGGCGCCGATCAAAGGCCGCTTCGGCGTTTACGGAGGACGCTACGTCCCCGAGACGCTGATGGCTGCGCTTGAGGAGCTGGAACGCGCGTACGAGAAGGCGAAGCGGGATCGAAGGTTCCAGAAACGTCTTGACGAACTTTTGCGAACCTACGCCGGCCGGCCGACTCCACTATTTTTCGCCCGGCGCCTGACACAACAACTTCGCGGCGCGAAAATCTACCTCAAGCGCGAAGATCTTCTCCACACCGGCGCGCACAAAATCAACAACTGCCTGGGACAAGGACTGCTGGCCGAGCGCATGGGCAAGCGCCGCATCATTGCCGAAACTGGCGCGGGACAGCACGGCGTGGCCACGGCGACCGTTTGCGCGCTACTCGGCTTCGAATGCGTTGTCTACATGGGCACCGAGGATATGCGGAGGCAGGAACTCAACGTTTTCCGCATGCGGCTGCTCGGTGCGGAAGTTCGCGGTGTGGAATCAGGTTCACGCACTTTGAAGGATGCGATCAATGAGGCCATGCGCGATTGGGTGACCAACGTTCGCACCACGCACTATCTTCTCGGCAGCGTGCTGGGAGCTCATCCGTATCCCGACCATGGTGCGCGATTTTCACAAGGTCATCGGCCGAGAGACGCGCGCGCAGATCCGCAAGGCCGAAGGTAAACTGCCTTCTGCGATTATCGCGTGCGTCGGCGGCGGCTCGAATTCGATTGGCATCTTCCATGACTTCATAAAGGACAAGCGGGTAAAGCTCATTGGCGTCGAAGCTGGAGGCCGTGGCGAGGGCCTGGGGGAACATGCCGCACGCTTTCAGGGCGGTTCGCCGGGTGTGCTGCAGGGAACCTATTCCTATCTGCTGCAGGACGCGGCCGGCCAGGTGTCGAATACGCACTCGGTCTCAGCCGGCCTGGACTATCCCTCCATTGGCCCGGAGCATGCCGCGCTTTATGAATCGGGACGAGCCGAGTATGTTTCAGCATCCGATGCAGAAGCGCTCGACGCCTGCACCCGGCTGGCCCGGACCGAGGGTATTATTCCGGCGCTCGAATCGGCACACGCTGTGGCCGAGGTAATCAAACGCGCACCGAGAATGAAGCCTTCAGAAATCGTGATCGTGAACGTCTCTGGGCGCGGAGATAAAGACATCGGTATCTTGAGGGAAAATCTGAAGCTGGACAAATAGGGTGACTGACAATTCCTCCTGACGGTTAGTGAACGAACATTCGGGACCAATGCCTCTTTCTTTTCAAACTCGCCCTTCGCTGGTGGCCTATGTCACTTGCGGCGACCCCGATCTGGCGACCACGCGCGACGTTGTTCTCGCGGCGATTGGCGCGGGCGCAAACGTGATCGAACTGGGAGTACCGTTCAGCGATCCCGTGGCCGATGGTCCGGTGATCCAGCGCGCCAGCCAGCGGGCTCTACAGCACGGTACGACTCTGGTGGATGTGCTGAAACTGGCTGCGGAAGTGCGCCAGCATGCGCAGTCAACCGGGTTGATCATCTTCTCGTACCTGAATCCAATCCTTCGCATGGGATTGGAAAAGTTCTGTAAGATCGCACGCCACGCGGGAGTTGACGGGGCACTCCTGACGGATTTGCCAGTAGAAGAAGCCGTCTGACTATCTCCACGAGATGAAGCGCAACGACTTGGCATCCGTTTTTCTTGCGGCGCCCACCAGCACCGACGAGCGGTTGAAGCTCATCGCGAAGGCGTCGAGCGGGTTTGTGTACGCGGTCTCCCGCACTGGAGTGACGGGAGCCCGCCAGCAGTTGCCAGACGACGCACAGAAATTGGTTCGCCGTCTTCGAAAGCTTACGAAACTCCCGATCGCAGTCGGCTTCGGGATTTCCACCGCGAAGCAGTTCGCGGCAGTGGGAGAATTTGCAGACGCGGCGGTAGTCGGCAGCGCCATTGTCGAGACCATCGAGCGCAATCCCGGCAAAGAAGCCGCGTCTGTGGCAGAATTCATAAAGCAGCTATCAGCTATCAGCCCTCAGCTTTCAGCTCAACGATCATGATTCCTGCATTGAAGTTGTTGGAAGCTGATGTCCGCAAGGTAGCTGATAGCTGACGGCTGAAAGCAGAAAGCTTCTATGGACATTTCTGACTGGCGCAAAAAAATCGATGAACTCGACCGCCGGCTGGTGGAGTTGCTGAGCCAGCGGGCGCAGGCTGCTCACGAGATCGGCAAGTTGAAACGTGGCATCGGTATGCCCATCTATGAACCAGACCGTGAGCGTGCCGTCTTCAGCAATGTGCGCAGCGCGAATCCAGGACCGCTGCCGGATCGTGATCTGCTTTGCATCTACGAGCGCATCATGGATATCATGCGCCAGATTCAGCAGGAAGAGATTGCGCCAAAATCGGCTGCGATCGAAGGCGCCGGCGATACGGAATTGGATTCCGAGGTGAACGACTAAGCAGCTAACAGCTTTCTGCCATCAGCTCTCAGCGGAAAACCGCTGGGGGATCACCGAAAGCCGAAAGCTGAGAGCTGACAACTTTCTATGATTGTCGCAATGCAAGAATCCGCAACTGAGGACCAGATCCAACTGGTGGTGGAACACCTGATTGGAATGGGCTTCTCCGTGCACCGGTCCACCGGGGCCCGGCAGACCGTGGTGGCGGCCGTGGGTGCGCGAGCCGATTTCGACATCCGCAACCTCGAAGTCTTGTCCGGGGTGGAGCATGTTCACCGCATCAGCGCACCCTACAAGCTGGCGGGACGAAGCTTCCGTCCCCAAGGAACCGTGATCCAGTTTGCCAATGGTTTGAAAATTGGCGGCGAGCAAGTGGTCGTGATGGCCGGTCCCTGCTCGGTCGAATCGCGCGAACAACTATTCGACACCGCAGAGCGCGTGGCCAAGGCGGGAGCGCGCGCGCTTCGTGGCGGCGCCTTTAAGCCCCGCAGCTCTCCTTATTCTTTCCAGGGCCTTGGGTTGGAAGCATTGAAACTCTTGCGCGAGGCGGGCGACCGCTTCAGCTTGCTGGTTATCAGCGAAGTCATGGAGATCTCGCAGATCGCCATCATGCTCCCATACGTGGACATCTTTCAGGTGGGCGCGCGCAACATGCAGAATTTCAATCTGCTGCGCGAATTGGGCAAGATCAAGAAACCTGTGCTGCTGAAGCGCGGCATCGCCGCCACTCTGGAGGAACTGCTGCTCTCGGCCGAATACATCATGGCGGGCGGAAACTACGATGTGATCCTGTGTGAGCGCGGCATTCGCACCTTCGAGACTTACACGCGGAACACCCTGGACATCTCGGCCATCCCGGTCATTCACAAACTTTCGCACCTGCCCATGGCTTCCGATCCCTCACACGGCACGGGGATTCGTGACAAAGTTGCGCCCATGGCACGCGCGTCCGTGGCCGCCGGGGCGGACGTGCTTTTGATCGAGGTGCATCGCGATCCTGATAAAGCATTGTCGGATGGCGCTCAGTCACTTTATCCCGATCAATTCTCCGAATTGATGGATCAGTTGCGAATCATCGCGCCCGCGGTCGGCCGCACGATCGCTTGATTTGAAAGCTCAACACAGAGACACGGAGAAATCGGAAAGCATACAGGCGCAAGAGGCGGGGGAATTTCCGTTTTCGAACCCTTTCTATTTTCTCTGTGCCTCTGTGGTGAACTAGCATGCCTATCCGGCAAATCACGATCATCGGAACTGGACTGATCGGCGGCTCACTAGCCCTCGCCCTGAAGAAACACCGGTTTGCCGGACGAATCATCGGCTGCGATCGTGCGCCCGTTCTCGAGCGCGCGCGAAAAAAGGCTGCGATTGATGACGGCCACACTCATCCCGCCGACGCGGTTCGCGGCAGCCAGATCGTCGTTCTCGCGACGCCCGTGAGCGGCATCATCGACCTCATCGACCGTCTTGGCCCTGCGCTGCCCCCGAAGACCTTGCTCACCGACGTTGGCAGTACCAAGGCACAAGTCCTTGAGCACGCAATCAAGGTTTTCCACAAAAACACCGCCGTTCGCTTTCTCGCCGGACATCCCATGGCCGGCAAGGAACAATCCGGCGTGGAATTTGCCGACCCCGATCTTTTTCAGGATGCTGCCTGGTTTGTGACTCCGCTCCCAGGGCAGAACGTGTATGACGGCCTGAGCGGAGAATACCTCGAGTGGGTGGAAACAATTGGGGCCCGCATCGCGAGCATGGAAGCCCATGAGCACGACCAACTGTGTGCATGGATCAGCCATTTGCCTCAAATGGTTTCCACCGCGCTGGCCGCTGCTCTGGTCGACGAGTACGGCGAGGATGCGCCCTTACTTGAGGCCGGAGGCCGTGCCTTGCGTGAAATGACGCGCACCGCGGGCAGTCCTTACTCGATGTGGCGCGACATCGCTCTTACCAACAAGAAGAACCTTCAGGATGCGCTTCTGAAGCTGGAGCAGCACCTGGCCCACATCCGCGAAAACCTCGACACACGAGAGCTGGCGATGGAGTTCGAGCGGGCTCACCGATTGAAAAAGACCGTGCCGCCAGCCAAGAAGCAATTAGGATGAACCTTCGTGCCCTTCGTGGTTCAAGCATTTGCACTTCGTCAACCACAAAGGACACAAAGGAAATGGAATCAACGATCCGATAGCTCAATGACTCGATTCTCATTTAGAATCTCATTTCCATGAACAAAGTCGTTTCCAACGCCGACGAAGCGGTACGCGATATCTGCGATGGCGCTACTCTCATGATCGGCGGCTTCGGGCTTTGCGGGATGCCTGAAAACCTGATCCGCGCCCTGGTTCGCAAAGGTGTGAAGAATCTCACGACCATCAGTAACAACGTTGGCGTGGACGGCCTCGGCATGGGTTTACTGCTCGCTGCCGGACAGATTCGCAAACACACCGGAACCTACGTCGGCGAAAACAGGCTGTTGGAGCAGATGATTCTGCAAGGCACAATTGAACTCACTCTCGTGCCGCAGGGAACATTTTCGGAACGTATTCGGGCGGGCGGAGCCGGTATCCCGGCGTTTTTTACTCCCGCCGGGGTTGGAACCATCGTCGCCGAGAACAAAGAAACCCGCGAATTCGACGGCCGCACCTTCGTGATGGAACACGCGCTGAAAGCCGACTTCGCCTTAGTAAAGGCCTGGAAGGGCGATAAGTGGGGAAACCTGGTTTATCGCAAGACGGCCCGCAACTTCAATCCGATGATGGCCACCGCCGCGAAGGTGACAATTGCCGAGGTGGAGCACTTGGTCGAGGTCGGCGAGTTGGAGGCCGACCTGATCCACACCCCCAGCGTCTACGTGAACCGCATCTTCCAGGGCGAGTTGTACGAAAGACGAATCGAGAGAAGAACGGTAAGAAAAGCAACTTAGCCCGCGTGGTGACAGCCGAGCGGCGCTCGGCAAGGAGTCGCGAGAATAATTCATGTCCACGATCCCGAAACCCGGCAAGGATGTCGACAAGCGCGAGCGCATCGTGAAGCGCATCGCGCAGGAACTTCGTGACGGCTTCTACGTAAACCTCGGCATTGGCATGCCTACGCTGGTCGCTAATTACGTTCCTCCCGGCATGGACGTAATCCTGCAAAGTGAAAATGGCATGCTGGGCATCGGCCCTTATCCGGTCGAGGGTGAGGAAGATTCCGATCTCATCAACGCAGGCAAAGAAACCGTCAGCGAGATGGCAGGCACGGCGTATTTTTCGAGCGCCGAATCATTCGCCATGATTCGCGGCGGCCACATTGATCTTAGCGTCCTCGGTGCCATGGAAGTAGACGAGCAAGGCAGCCTCGCCAACTGGATGATCCCGGGAAAGATGGTGAAAGGAATGGGCGGTGCGATGGACCTGGTGGCGAGCGCGCGGCGGGTCATCGTGGCCATGGAGCACACCACCAAAGACCTTCAGCCGAAAATCCTTAAGAAGTGCACCTTGCCGCTGACCGGCGTCCGAGTGGTGAACACCATTGTCACCGAGATGGCGGTCATGCAGGTGACGCCTAAAGGCCTGGTACTGGAAGAGATCGCGCCGGGACTGTCAGCAGAAGATGTGCAGCGCGTGACTGCACCAACCCTAATCCTGAGTCCGAATCTTAAAACGATGGCAGGCTGACCAGTCTTCTACTGGCCACCGGCAAAGCTCTTTATACGTGCCGCCTCAAACTCATCGCCCTTTTGCCAGTCCACTAGTTTGGTCTGCGACGCAGCTTCCCATCCCAGCACAAATCCAAATCGCGCCATGGCCGCATCGCCGGTGAAGTCCATGCTCGGATGATATTCATCGCTGGGTTGATGGTAGTGCTTCGAGGTGTACTCCTCGGCCTGTTGCGCGCCCCAGGCGGCATCGTGTCCCTTATACTTCTGGCCTTCGTTCACGGAGAACGCGGGGATGCCCACGCGTGCCAGACTGAAGTGGTCAGACCGATAGTAGTGTCCGGCTTCGGGGCGTGAATCGGGACGAATCTTCAACCGGAAAGTTTTCGCCATGGCGTCGATCGCGGGATAGAACGTAGTCCGCTCCGCTCCCGACACTTCCACCTCTTCGGGCGAACCGAGCGGCGGCACGTCGTCAAAGTTCAGATCAAGGCTGATCCGGCTCGCCGGGATGGGCGGATGTTTGCCCAGATATTCCGAGCCCAGCAATCCCTGCTCCTCCGCGGTCACCGAGGCAAACAGGATAGACCGCCCGGGCCTCTGCGAAGCCTCCGCAAATGTGCGTGCCAGTTCCAGCAAGATGCCGCAGCCCGTGGCGTTATCGTTGGCCCCGTTATAGATGTTGTCACCGGGCATGTCCGGACGAATGCCGAGATGATCGTAGTGCGCGGTATACATCACAGCTTCGTTTTTCAGTTTCGATTCCGACCCCGGCAGCATGGCCAGTACGTTGTTCGATTCAAAGGGACGGACCTTGCTGACCATGTGAGCCTTCAACTTCACCGGCAGCGCCACCGGATGAAAATCGCGGGAGCGCGCATCGGCCATCATCTTATCGAGATCCATGCTGGAAGCGGCGGCTATTTGTTTTGCTACGCCAACCTGAATCCACGACGCAACTTTCAGCTTGGGCGTGCCATCCAGTTTGAGATACGATTTCTCGCCGGAATTCGAATTACGCACAACCTCCCAGGGATAACTCGCCATTTCCGTCTCGTGAATGAGAAGCACTCCCACCGCGCCTTTCCGCGCCGCTTCTTCGTATTTATAGGTCCAGCGTCCGTAGTAAGTAAGGGCCTTCCCTTTGAAGAAATTCACATCGTCGGACGGTGGCTCGTTGACCAGCATCAGCAGAACTTTTCCGCGCACGTCGGTGCCCTTGTAGTCGTCCCATTTATATTCGGGGGCTTCGATTCCGTAGCCGACGTACACAATGTCCGCGTCCACGTCGGAATGCGGCTGCTGCGTCTGATCGTAGGCAACGTAGTCATCGAGCGGGGTAAGATTCCTGGCATCGCTCCGCGGTCCGGCCAGTGAGAACGTAGTCTCAGGCTGGGGCGTGATTCCAACCATCGGCACCTTCTGCAGATAGGTGCCGTTGTCACCGGCAGGCTTCAGACCATAAAGAGCAAATTGAGTCGCGATGTATTGCGCTGCGATGTCACCGCCGCGTTGTCCCGTACCACGCCCCTCCAGCAGATCGCTGGAGAGAAAGCGCACGTGTGCGCGGATGCGCTCCGGATCGATTTTTTGCATGGCTGCGAAGGCCGCGCCCGGCACGCGCACCGAATCAGCCGATGACCTGGCGTGCTTTGCCATCGTCTGCGCGGCGGAGATGTTCAAGAACAACAAGGCAAGGGAAAGAGCAATAACACCAGTACGCATCCGCGGAAGCTCCCCAAGAAAAGTGATGTTGGATAAGGGTTTTATTGTACGGGAAAGGCGCCAAAAGGCGGCGTTACCAGTGGAGTGACCCTTCGGTCATCCAATGTAGCCGCGGCTGTTCCCGCCCGCCGCAGCGGATGAACCAAATCCAGCGGATCTTGCTGCCTTAACCCGCGACCGCGGGCTAGTTTTTCGACCCTCAACCAGCCCGGAAGTCTGCTATTTCCTCGCCTGCATGGAACACCGGCTTGGACACGTCGCCGGTCGACTTCCCAGCCTTGCGATTCATTTCCTCAATATCTTTCCGGTCCCAACCCACGCTCGAAATCTCAATCTCACCATCCGGCGCAATCCAGAAGATGCTCGGCACATTGGTCAAACCGTACGCATTCGACACAGGGTAGGTGTTGGTGTCGTCCAGCAGAATGGGGAAAGTCACGCCGTACTCTTTGGCGTACGCCGCCGTGTCCTTCTTCTCGTTCTGGGAAATGCCGACGATGGTCACGTCCTTTCCACCGTAGGCTTTGTAAATCCGCTCCAGAAATGGAAAGGTGTATTGGCATACCGGGCAGGAGACTTTGAAGAATGCTGCCAGCACGGGACCGCGCGCAAGTGCGTCGCGCAACGAAAACTGTTTTCCATCCATCGTTTGCAACTTGAAATCCGGCGCGGACGTTCCCGCGGTCAGAGCAGCCATATCACTTCCTCCGAAAATACGGCGAAGCCACTTCACACTACCACTATTTTAGATGATCTCAGCCGCGCGCAGGATCTTCCGCGCCAGCCCAGTCAAGGGGAGAGCGGTAAGCCGCGACTTACGCACCCAGTGTCCTTCCGCACTCTCCGGAACCGGGCTTTGCACCACTCGGACCACATAGTTCGTCACCGTGATGGAGTGCCGCAGAGTAAGCCATGCCGCTCTACCGTTCGCGTCGGCAATCTCCGGAAGTTCCCACATGCCGGGCATCAGCTTTGCTCGCTTCGGACGCTCAACCAGGAATATCGAACCGTCCCGGCAATCGAATGCGTAGTGAATTTCCCGGTTTTTCTGGCGAGGTGCCTTCTCCGTTCGCGGCAGTTCGCCACGAGTCGCGCACAGGCCGGACACTGGACACAACAGGCATTGCGGCTGTCGCGGAACGCACAGAGTTGCGCCCAACTCCATCATGGCCTGATTGAAATCTCCCGGACGCCGCCGATCGAGCAACTCCTCTGCCGCACGCCACAAGCCTTCGCCCGCAATATCTTTTCCCAGCACGCGCAGCAATACGCGTTCCACATTTCCATCCACCACAGCGACTGGCTCGTCGAAGGCGATGCTGGCAACCGCAGCCGCCGTGTAGCGGCCAATGCCGGGCAGAGCGCGCAAGGCCTCCGCCCTCCCGGGAATTTTTCCTTCATATTCTCTTGCGATCTTCTTTGCTGCAGCATGCAGCATGCGGGCGCGCCGGTAGTATCCCAGCCCGCTCCACGCCGCTAGCACCGACGATTCTCGCGCGCCAGCCAGTTTCTCGATAGTCGGAAAGCGCTTCAGGAATCTCTGATAGTGGTCCACCACCGCAGCCACCCGAGTCTGCTGCAGCATAATTTCCGACAGCCACACCCGATACGGATCGCGATTTTCTCGCCATGGCAAATCGCGCTTATGCCGGTCAAACCAATTCAGCAACTTGCGCCGGAATCGCTGGCGGCCGGACGAGTCCTCGATGCTTACAGTGCGCTGTCCCGAAGTCATCTGTTCAGACCGTACAACCCCAGCGCATTCTGATGCCACAAACAATCAGCCATCATTGGAGGATTTCGCATGGCGCGATTCTACTGCAAAGGGACCGAAGCAGCGCCTCCCAGGGGTATGACCCGGGATGCCTCCCGGTTGACCTTCGCTTCCAACCGCGAAATAATGGCCTCGCCTGGTATCCGCAGTCCCCGAGTGCTCGCTTACGCGCTCACAAATTCGAAGGAGTTCCATGAACGACTTCAACCGCAAGGTGGAAGAAGCCTCCGCGCGTATCAACAAATCAGTCGCCGAAGCCGCGACCACCGTGGAGAAGGAGACAGCGGAGCTGATTACTTATCTGAACAACGAGGTAGTGCCGGCGGTCCGCCAGCACTCCACCAAGGCGTTGCGCATCGCGGCGGAGAAGTTGACTCATCTCGCCGATTACATGGAAAAGAATCCGCCTTCTCGCAAGTGAGGCTGCTCATTCCTCTGCTTCTACTGGTGTTTCTGCCAGTTGTGCTGACGGGCTGCGGAAA
Organism: uncultured Acidobacteriota bacterium; assembly: GCA_963788605.1. Taxonomy (GTDB): domain Bacteria; phylum Acidobacteriota; class Terriglobia; order Terriglobales; family Acidobacteriaceae; genus JABDBE01. The sequence goes on from CAWBHD010000017.1 coordinate 179,856, forward strand.
TCACAAAGCCGCGCGCGTCAGTGTGCCGCCTCCGCCGTCCATCAGCGAGTCCCAACCAGCAAATTCCGCCGACGCTCGGCCATCCAAAACGGCCGCGCCTTCGGGCACAGACACAGCTATAGATAAAGATAAAGACGCGCTCGGGATTCCGCCCGACGCCAAGCCAATTTCCGTCGAAACCGGACTTGCCAGTTGGTACGGAGCTCCGTACCACAACCGTCGTGGCTCCAATGGGGAACTCTATAACATGAACGCCATGACCGCGGCCCACCGCACCTTACCGCTGGGCTCGATCGTGCGGGTCACTAATGTGAAGACCGGACACTCAGCGCTGGTCCGCATTACCGACCGCGGACCTTTCGTGGAAGGCCGTGTGCTCGATCTTTCGCAAGCCGCAGCCCGGAAGGTCGACGTCTGGCAGGCGGGAGTTGCCATGGTGCGCGTGGAAGTGATGCGCACTCCCGCTCCACTTGAAACCGGTGGACGATGGGCAGTGCAGATCGGCGCATTCGCGGAGGAAGGCGCCGCCGATAAGTTAGTCGACCATCTGTCCCACCGCTATCACACCGCGAAAGTGCTCTGCTTCAGCAGCCCGGTCGGCGACTGGTGGGTGCGAGTCCGCGTGCAGGATGACGATCGCAAACGCGCCGAAGAGGTCGCCCACAACACCCAAACTCCGCACGGCGCAATCTTCCTGGTAAGACTCGACTAAGATCACTATCTTCCATTGTCATGCTGAGCGTAGAACCAGGTTCGCGACAGCGAATCTGGTTCGAAGTCGAAGCATCCCTACCAGGACTTTGCTGCCGCAGTAGCGATTCCTCAGCACCCAGAATCTTGGTCCTCATTAAACGCATCCAATGCGGCTGGTAACAATCCCCACAGGAGATTTCTCCATGAAGAAGATGATGGCAGCGCAAATCAGCAAGCTGGGCGGCCCTTTCGAATTGGTCGAGCGCGATGTACCGCAGCCCGGTCCGAGGCAAGTGCGGGTGAAAGTCCTGGCCTGCGGAATCTGCCACAGCGATGTACTGGTGAAGGACAACCTCTGGCCTGGACTTCAGCTTCCACGCGTGCCCGGCCATGAGATTTCCGGAATCATTGATGAGGCCAGCCCCGAAGCCGTCGATTGGAAGCCCGGACAGCGCGTCGGAATTGGATGGCATGGCTGGCAATGCGGCCGTTGCCTTCCTTGCCGCAGAGGTGACTTTACCAATTGCGTCAGGTTGAAAGTAACGGGAATCAGCTTTGACGGCGGATATCAGGAATATATGATCGCGCCCGTAGAAGCCTTGGCCCGCATGCCGGATGATCTTTCCGATGAGGATGCGGCGCCACTGCTCTGCGCCGGAATCACGACGTTCAACGCGCTTCGGCACAGTGGCGCGATCCAAGGAGATCTGGTTGCGATTCATGGCATCGGTGGCTTGGGCCATCTGGGAATTCAGTTTGCCCGGAAGTTTGGATATCACGTGGTCGCAATCGGACGCGGCGCCGAGAACGCCGACCTGGCCGCCAAACTCGGCGCCCATCGCTACCTCGACAGCAAGGCTGTGAATCCCGCCGAAGAGCTTAGCAAGATGGGCGGAGCTCGCGTGATTCTGAGCACAGCGCCGAACGGCAAATCCATGTCCGCTTTGATCGACGGCCTGGGTGCGAATGGAACCATGCTCGTGGTCGGCGCCGGTCCCGAAGCCATTGAGGTTACGCCCATCCAGCTGATTCTGGCTCGAAGAAGCATTCAGGGATGGGCTTCGGGAACCCCGACCGACTCGGAAGATACGTTGCGGTTCGCTCAGTTGAGCGGGGTTCGCCCGATGATCGAAAAGTATCCGTTGTCGAAGGTGAACGAGGGGTACGATCGGATGATCAGCGGCAAGGCGAAGTTCCGGGTTGTCCTGACTATGAAGCCGTAAACTTTCCCGGCACCAGCGGCTGCACTGCAAATTTCTGTTGTGATCGGATATAGTAGGCACGCGCCTTCCCCGTCCCGACTAACCGCGCGTTTAGCGCGGCGTGTCTCGAATCCCGAACTATGGACGGTGTCATGAACGACTGTCTCTTCTGCCGCATCATTCGTGGAGAAATACCTTCCAAGAAAGTTTACGAAGACGAACACACCTACGCGTTCGACGACATCAACCCGCAAGCTCCGACGCATGTGCTGGTCGTTCCCAAGAAGCACGTTCGCGGACTGAAGGAAGCCCTGGCCGAGGATGCCGAACTGATCGGCCACTGCCAGCTCGCCGCCGCCAACATCGCCCGCCAGCGCAGCATAGAAGATGGATACCGGACGGTCCTCAACGTCGGCCCCCGCGCCGGCCAGTCAGTCTTTCACCTGCACGTCCACCTGCTGGGAGGACGAAACCTGCAATGGCCTCCGGGGTAGCATGGGTACCCCCCTCCCCCCGGTCTTTTGGAATGATCGGGTTACGGCCAGACTACCGCCAAAATCTTTGAGGAATAAGGACTTATACGCAAAATATTCCGGAATAAAGAGTTAGCTGGTTCGCGGTCCGGTTTTTCCGCGCCCGATTTGGCCGAAGCTGCGGGCCCCGTGTCAGATTGTCAAAGATCGCGATGATTATCTTGTAGATAATCAATATATAAATACATTATCTTTATTGAATGAGCGACGGTCAAGGAGAAAGCGGCCCAGGCGTCGCCGAGCCCCCGCTAGCCAGCGGGAAGCTTTGCGCCGCGACGTTCGCGCACACAAGCAGTATCAGCAATCCGAACTTCAGGATCGTCTGAACCGATCTCACAGAACTTTCCCATCACCACCCGTCTCACCCAGCGACGCGATCACAAGTCTCCTGGGTCCACTATCGGTTGTTGATGTGAAACAATTTGCAGGCCGAACAGCTACGGAGTGATGCTGAACGCTACACCGCAACCGTCATCCAAGGAACATGCGGATATATCGATGCCGCCACCGCTAGTGGTGCCGTAGATAACTCCCATTTGATCGAAAATCAAACCCCCGGAGGGGTATGCGCCTCCCTTAAGGTTGAAGGAGTGGAGCACGGTTTCAGTCCAGTGGCTGGCATTGTGCGACAGCTTGAAGACCACGCCATAGCTGTAACGGCCACCATATGCAGTTGTTGCGTAGAGGCTTCCGGCCGTATCAAAAACTAGAGGACCGCTCGGAGATGCGCCGTCCGAGCCGTGGAAGGTGTGCAGCACGTTGAAGGTCCATTTATTCATCGACGGCGTGAGCCTGAAGACTGTACCGCAGCCGAACTGGCCGCACGAGCCTGGCCCACCCGAAGCTGTTCCATATAGGTTTCCCGCAGCGTCAATAGTGAGCCCCGCCATGGGATAGGCACCATCGCCGCTGCCCGCGAAAGTGTGCAGGATGGTCTCTGTCCAGCTCCCGTCTGAAGCCTGCGTTAATCGAAAGACTATGCCTAGCCCGGGGTCTCCACCCTCCAAAGTGGCACCGTAGAGATTCCCCGCCGAGTCCCGGACCATGTTGCCATTGGGGAATGCACCGTCGGAATGGTTCTCGAACACGTGGAGTACAGTTTCCTGCCATCCATTATTCGAATACTTCAACTCAAAAACTCCGCCCCAGCCAGAAGGTCCCGCCTCGGCAACCCCGTACAGATTTCCGCTCTCATCGGAGAGCAGAGTACCCTCCGGGCTAGCCACATCGTCGGGCGCGCCGAAATCGTAGAGAATTTTGTGTTTCCACTGATCATCGGAAAATGAAAGCTCAAACACAGTGCCAGAATGGTGTGGGCCGCCAGCCTCGGTGGTGCCATACAAATTTCCAAGGCTGTCAATGATCAGGCCACCCGAGGGGATTTCGCCATCCGGCCCTTTAAAGGAATGAAGGACGCTGTAGCTCCATTTTCCGCCTGGTTGACGCGTGAGCTTGAAGACGGTGCCGCAGCCGAAGCTACTTCCGCAGCTTTCGACGTCACTGTCCCGGGTTGTTCCGTAGAGGTTGCCCGCGGCGTCTGCGACGAGATTTCCCAGGGGCTGTGCAGCCGGGTTGTTCAGGAAGTGATGGAGAATCGTAAACTTATTTGCGCCTTGGAGGCTGCCTACAGAGGTGAACAGCATAGCAGCCAAAATATAGGTTTGAGCGGCCCTGAGTTTCACGTCGTGGTACCTCCGCGCTGAAGCTTCGAGAAGAGGACTTGCGGGGCCCGATACTGCAGCGGGGGAACACTTTAGCACGAAAAATCTTAGCGAACAACGTCCGGCACTCGTCCACAGTGGGACCGTCGAATGCTCGCTGCCCTGGTTTGCGACGTTGGCGTTTCTGGCCAGGGTTATCGAAGTGCAGAGATCCTTCGTTGGGAGTCCCCGGCTTTGCCGAGGACTCCGCTGCCTCAGGATGACACCGGGGAGGGCGAGGATGGAACTGCCACGAGCCGCCCGCCAATTTTATTGACTGCGCTGCTAGTAAACTGTACAGTTCAGATAGTTGAAATGGACAGTTTATGCCTACTCCCAACACGGATAAAAATGGCACAATCGTAGTTTCTGCCTTGCGTGCCCGCGCTAATTTTGGGAAATTATTGCGTCGGGTCGAGGACGAGCGCCGATCTCTTGTTATCGAGAAGCGTGGCACACCCAAGGCTGTGCTGCTCAGCATTCGCGATTACGTCCGGCTGGCCGCGCCCGAGCCTGAAGTTTTGAGAGCTATTGGCGAAGAGTCGGAGCGGAACGGGACGAGTAAACTGACCTCGCGTCAGATCGACCAGATCATCAAGGCTTCCCGGAAGCCGAGGCGGTAATGCTTGCTCTCCGTCTGGTCATCGACACCAACGTGCTGATTTCTGCTGCTCTTAAACCGGCGAGCCTGCAGCGCACTGTCCTGCTTGTCGCAATTACCAAACCCGCTCGACTCTACGTGTCCCGTGCGATCCTGATGGAATACCGCGATGTGCTCAGCCGTCCGGAATTGCGGATTCGCAGGGGCCAGCGCCAGCAACTGCTTCAGCTCATCAAGAAGCACAGTTACACCGTGGTTCCGGCACGACGCTTGGAAGTCACGACCGATCCCGATGACAACATCTTCGTCGAATGTGCCGATGCGGCGCGCGCGGACTACTTAGTGACGGGCAACCAGAGGCATTTCCCGAGATTCTGGAAGAAGACGAAAGTCATCACGCCGCGGGAGTTTATCAGCCTGGTTGCGCCCCACTTAATCAGTTAAAGGCCCATGCACGGGCGAGGACGCCCGCGCCTCAATCGGTTACTCGGCGCTGGCTTCGTCTTCCGGGGCGCCGTGGCGTCTTAGAAGTTGAGGCAGGTTCTGCGAGAAGGCCGAGCGCGGCAGCACCATGTCGCATCCCACTTCGTGCGCCTTCTGCTTCAAGTCGCCCTGGACGTGCGAGAGGAAGCCGATGATTGATGTCTTCTTCAGCTTGGTCTTGAGTTTGGGGATCAGCGTCAGCGGCTTCGCGTTGACGTTATTCATGTCGAAGATGACCAGCGACGGCTTCTCTTCGCCGTTCAGCTTGATCCGTTCCAGCAGATCTTTTTCGTTCTTGACGAACTCGACTTTGACGTTGAGCTTGCGGGCGGTCTCCTGAATCTTGGCCTGGAAAAAGAGGTCGTCGACGAAGGCAAAGATGCGGGAGTTGGCGTCGTCGTTGCGGCGGCAGCGGCTCGGGTTCGACGGGAGCGTAGGCGGGAGCGAAGCCGGGGCGGCCGCCTCGTCCGCGCTGTCCTTTGTCTCCGGCGAGGGCGCCGCGATAGCTGTGATCCATGGGCGCGCTGTAGATGCCGCTGTGTTGCTGGCGGTCGCGACCGCCGGGTTGGCCTGCGCGATTCGATGGGCGGCGTCCGCGACGCCGTCTGCTTCGCCCTCCGCCTCCGGAGGGGTTACCGGGTCCAACGTTCATAGTGTGTGTCTCTTTTAATTCTTTGTTCTTGTGTAGTGTTGCTGTTCAGTCCACCCGCAGGGGACTCGCTCTTGCTGCGTTGTTATCTACCGCTTTCTGGTAGCGCCACGCTTCGCGCACATGCACCGAGCGTGCGTGGAAACCCAATGCGGTTGGAGTTCATCCGTGAATGATCTTTGTCCGTCTAAGGCGCCTGGAGCCAGTGGGCGCGGGAGGCCAGCTAGGGAGCATGGCCGCTTGGGAACACATTCATGGTATCTCTCGCGACGGACAAAGCGCAAGCCCAAAGTCACCTTAGTTTTGCACAGAAGTAACTGTACGGCCTCGGACTGGGTCAGAAACGGCCGGGAACCTTGCGAAAGATCGCCTACCGTCCCGAGCTAACTTCCCGCGCCCATTCCATGGCTTGCCAATAATATTCGGCAACGTCGCTCTCGGTCAGATGAAGCTGGGCAGTCAGTTCCGTGGCGGTTTTCCACTCACCGGATTCCTGCGCCAGCATCAGTTGATAGAACGGACGCAGACGGCTGGCTCCGCCCAGCAACACGGACTTGCTTTCCTGATCGACGGGAACGTTGTCGAGCACCTGGGACATGGGAATTTCCAGAATGGCATCCATCGAGGAAAGCAGGCCCATCAGGAATAGGTCAGAGTCTCCATGCGGAATTTTGGGAGAGAGCAGTTCGCAGAAACGGGCGCGGACCAGCGCCGACAGAACCAGTTCGCTGGACTTGCCCTGTCCGGCGCCGAGGGTGGCCACCAGCCGAATCCAGCGGCGGACTTCGCGTTCGCCGAGGATCGACAGCGCGTGGCGCACCGAATGAATTTCATTGGCGAATCCGAAGGCGGCGGAGTTCAGATAGCGCAGCAGGCGGTAACACAGCGAGGCTTCACCTTTTACGACATTCTCGATTTCGCGCACGTCCAGTTCAGGCCTGGAGACCTCGGTCAGCATGCGCAGGTAGTTGATGCGGTTGGCGGGAATTTCGTGCGCCGTGACAGTTTCCGGGCGGCGGAAGAAGTATCCCTGAAAATAGACGAAGCCGGCTTTCTTGGCGGCGATGAACTCTTCGCGGGTTTCGACTTTTTCCGCCAGCATGCGGCAGCGCCACGGGCCATAGCGTTTGACCATGGCGGCAGCGTCCACCGGGGAGGTGTCGCGGATGTCCACTTTGATAATGTCGGCCACCTCGGTCAGAGGGGCGCGCGGGTCGTTCACCGCAAAATCATCCAGCGCGATCGCGTATCCGGCTTCTTTCAGCCGGTGGCAGGCGGCCACTACCAGGTCGTCGGCGGGAACGGTTTCCAGAATCTCGACCACGGCCTGTTCCGAAGGCAACAGCGTGATGTAGTCCTTCAGCAGGATGTCGCGGGTGCAATTGATAAAAGCGCGATGCCCGTCACAGAGTACGTCGAGGCCAAGCAGCATGGCAGTGTTCAGGGTGCTGCGCGATGCCTCGTCGGCATCGGTATGCAAAAAGAAGTCTTCGACCCCATCGCGAAACAGGAGTTCGTAGCCGAAGACTTTCTCGTTGGCGGTCAGGATCGGTTGGCGGGCAACAAACCGGGTTCCGGGCTTGGGTGCAGGCTTGCCTTGGCCGGGGCTGAGTGAAGAGGACGAGGCGGTCACTCTTTATCTATCGGCGCTGTTAAGCAGAAGATTAGCCGGGCAGGACTAATTCATTCATCGACCCACTCGACGCCGCAGGTGTAGCATTTCCAGCAATTCTTGCGGATCGGGACGGGGAACTGGAGAAGCAGCCACAGGCCGAAGGTCCAGAAGCGATCAATTTTCTCGAAGCCGATGTCGAGCGAGTAACAGCGCGGACAGCGCGGCTGAGTGTAGGATTCGCCGACTTCCTCTTGACTGAATTCCGGCGGGATAGGCTCATCCAAAACCGCGCGCGCGGACTCAGCGTCCTGTTGATGCACCTGCAGTCGGATGCCGCCGATGGCGTTCGAGAGCAGCCAGTCCATGCGAACCAGGTTGCCGTCGGCCAGCACGCAGGCAATTCCAGCCGATTCCAGTTTGCCCTTGGCGAGCAGGGCTTCCGGAATATCGCGGAACTGTTGCAGTGTGACGAGTTCGGTAGACATTTTCGAATCGCGCGCGGCCTGCACGGCATCTTTCCTTTGTGAACCTTCGTGTCCTTTGTGGTTATAGCTTCCTGCACGCCACAACCTCAAAGCCACGAAGGCGTACGCCGTGCAGGGGTTCGACCTATCGCGCCCGGGCCAGCACCAGGGTTACGTCATCCGGTTGTTCATTGGCGCCGATCCAGTCATCGACCGCGGCGGTCACGATTTCGCTGATGCGTGGCAATGGCAGTTCACGATTTTCCCGCAGCAAATCGATCAAGCGCTGCTCGCCGAACTCGCCAAAATCGTTTTCCGGTTCGGTTACACCGTCGCTGTACGCCAGAAAAATCTCGCCACTCCGGAATTGGACCGTGCCTTCTTCATAGTTTCGATGATCGAACAGACCCACCACAGTTCCGCCGCAGTCCAAACGGCGAATGGAACCGTCTTCGCTCATGATAATGGGAGGCAAGTGTCCGCCATTGCTGTAGGTGAGCTTGCGCTCGGCGCCGTCGTAAACGCCCAGAAAAAGCGTCGCATACTTTTCCGCGGGCGTGCTTTGGTAGAGCTGGTGGTTCAGGAGTGAGAGCAATGCCGCCGGGGATACGTCCACGCCGCGCAGCCCGGAGGCCAACATGACGTCGGAACGAAGGGCAGCTCCTACGGCTGCGGGTTCGCGCAACACGGGAATGTCCTGCAGGCTGTAGGCACGCACCGCGGAGTGGATGGTCGCCATCAGCAGCGCGGCCGAAATGCCTTTGCCGCTGATGTCGCCCACCGCCAGAATTAACCGGTCCGAAGCCAGGGTCAGGAAATCATAGTAATCGCCGCTAACCGTCCGCGCCGGACGGCAGAAGCCGTGAACTTCGAGCGATGCGAGTTGCTGAATCTCGTGAGGGAAGAGCTGGTCCTGAACTTCCTGGGCGATCACTAGCTCGTTTTCCAGACGCTGCTTCTCCTTCTGCTCTTCGATCAATTTTTCCAGAGAGGCGGTCATCGAGTTGAAGGAGTTCGCCAGAGTCGCGATCTGGTCATTGGACCTTACCGGAATGCGGTGGCTGAAGTCGCCGCGATTGATGTGTTTGGTGCCTTCGTAGAGCTGCGCTACAGCCCCAGTCACGGTGCGGGTCAGGTGGTAAGAGATGACGAGTGCAACGATCTCGATAAGGGCGAAGACGATTGCCACGAACAACAACGCGAATTCGACGGTGGGAGCAAAATCTCCAAGAGCAGCGAACAGACGCTCATAAAGCTTGGAAACACGGGTTTGCACGATGATGGCGGCCGGACTCGAAGTATCTCCGGTATCCCAATCAACTACAAAGACGGTAGTGGGGAAGGTAACTTGGCGGTCCACACTGGCAGCAGGCGGCGGCACCGTCCCCGCCACAAGAGTGGGCGGCCTTCCTTTGCCGGCATCGAGCACATAGACACCCTCAGGCTTGTTGAATATGACTGCGCCGGGGGAACTCTCTTCAGGGACCTTCACACCCGCCTTGGCTTGCGATTGATCCACCTTATGGAGTGTCAATCCGGTGGCATAAAACATGACTTCACCGAGATCGGCTGCCAGATCCTGGACCATTTGCTGGTCCAGAGGTTCGCTCGATAGTACGGTCAGTAATCCGCCGTTCACTGGCGCAGTTTCGAGAGCGCGCAAAAAAAGCTGGTCGTGGTCGCGAACCACGGCGCGAAAGGGGCTTTTCAGGTGCGAAGCCACTGCCGGAGGCGCCAAAGCCACTCCTGCCGGAGTGCTGTTCAGAATCAGCTTCTTGTCCAGCCAGACACACACCTGGCGATCGGACCAACCCTCATTGGTCTGGCGCAGACTCTCGATCGCAGCCGTACCGGTACCCGCCCCGCGCTGGATCTGAGAAGCGAACTGGTGTGTGATTGCAGAGTTAGTGGCGTCCAGGCTCTTCAATTCCGCGCTCAGCCCGGTGGTCACAATGAAAGTCGAGAACTGCCCCGCGAATAAATAGAACGAACCCAGCGCCAGCGCAACCAGCATGACCACCGGAATGACTCCGACAAACGCATAGGTAACGATCAAGCGGTTGCGCAGTCGCCAAAGTGCCTTCGCCTTTATCCAGCGAAACGCCAAGACGGATAAGAACACTATGACGAGGAAGCTAAGAAAGCTGACCCACCCGCCCAGGCTCTCGCCATAAGAAATCCTGAGCAACCCGAATATTTTCTGCAACCCAAACAGCAGCACATCAAGGGCGAGCAGATACCATGCGATCAGCGCCACCTTGGTGGTGGGCATCAATCCGGCTTCGCCAAGCCGAACGCGTAGATAGCGGTAGGACAGGGTCATGGTGCAAAACAAATTATAGAAGGAACTGCGGCATCAGGCTTCGGGCGTTTCGATTCTATCTGGGTCGCCGCGGAGCCCCACGCCTGCCTTCTCAAATCTCCGGATAAAAATCGAAGAACGCCTCCAGGCTGGTCTTCAGCTGTTTTTCGATCTCATCCTTGCTGCCTTCAAGAAGATGCATTGTCACCCGGGCCTCGCGGCCGTTCTTGAGTTTGAGAGTCGCGTCTCCAACTTCCGCAACTTCTTCCGAGGGCAGCAATCGCAGCCCGTATATCAGGGTTAAGTTCGCCATGGAATGATTCTACTTCGCGGAAATCCAGAAACTGAAGCCTCGCCCCGTGCGGTCCCCATGAAAACCCTGTGACTTAAATTTTCCTGAATCTTCGTTTAGAATGCCCACGTGCTCCGAAACAATTTTGCAGTCCTGATAAGTATCGGGCTGGTGTCACTCGCTGGCGCCCAGCAACCCGCCCAACCGCAGGTCAAAGTGAATATGCTGAACGTCTGCTCGCCGTCACCCGAGGAGCAGCAGGAGATCGCTTCGGCTTTGGCCCGCATTCCCAAGCAACCGCTGTTCAGTCCGGATTTTGAGGTCGATCGCGGTCGCTCGATCCTGGATGAACGCCCGGATTTTCTCAAGGTGGGTGGGAGCGCGCAAATTTCAGCCGACTCCGGGACCGCCGACTGGGTGCGCATCCGCCGCGAATTTTCGGTGCAGGCTTGGTTCTCGACGGTGCAGTATTCATTCAGCCAAGACCCTAAAAACATGGTGGAGACCCTGGTGTTCCGGGTGCGCGATCCCAAGGACCTGATGCAGGTCGCCATTGAGGACAGCGCCTCTTCTGTGACCGCGCCCGCCACCATGCTCGCCACGAACACGCCGGCGGCACGAATAAAGCTGGAGCGCTTTGGAAAATCATCGGTAGTTCTGGCTCGCTGCCCGGGGACGGAGGGAAATCCCCCGCCCGACCAGAGTGCATACGAACCGTTGTTCCAAAGCGCGACGGCTATCGTGACCAACTATCGCAATCTTCTGGCCGCACGGCAAACTGTGCCCGCTGAGTTGGCGCGGATCGGCGCCCTTGGAGGTGGTAAATCGAAACCTCCCTCGAAAGCTCCGGCCAAAAAGGCGGCGCCGGCGAAGCCTCCGGCGAAAAGTGAATAACCGCCTTTGCCTCGCGCGCAATGGCAGGTGACCTAGGGTGGTTGGGGCTCAGCTGAACCCAATTCTGAAATCCGCAATCTAAAGAACGTAACCTATGGAAAATATCCGTAACGTAGTTGTGATGGGGTCCGGTTGCGCTGGGCACACTGCCGCGCTCTATACCGCGCGCGCTAACTTGAAACCGCTGGTGCTCGAAGGCCACGAACCCGGCGGACAACTCTCGCTTACCACGCTGGTAGAGAATTTCCCCGGCTTCCCCGAAGGCATTCAGGGACCAGAGTTGATTGAGAACATGCGCAAGCAAGCGTCGCGCTTTGGAGCCGAATACAAACACGGCCACGTGAACACCGTCGATCTCAGCCAGCGGCCGTTCAAGCTCCAGGTTGGTCAGGCAGAGATCCACACCCACACCCTGATCATCGCCAGCGGTGCCTCGGCACGCTGGCTCGGATTGCCTCACGAGCAGCAACTGATCGGTCATGGCGTTTCTTCCTGCGCTACTTGCGATGGCTTCTTTTTCTCAGGCAAGGAGATCACCGTGGTCGGAGGCGGTGACTCCGCCATGGAGGAAGCGCTCTTCTTGACGCGTTTTGCCACGAAAGTCACGGTCATTCATCGCAGCGCGAATTTCCGCGCGTCCAAGATCATGCTGGAGCGCGCCCAGAAAAACGACAAAATTGCCTTCCTTACCGACACCGTTGTGGAAGATGTTCACGACATCGGCAAAAAAGAAGTCACCGGCCTGAAGCTGCGGAATGTGAAGACTGACAAGGTCTGGGATTTTCCCACCAGCGCGTTGTTTCTCGGCATTGGCCACATCCCCAACGCCAAAATGTTCGCGGGCCAGCTCGATACCGATCAGGACGGCTATCTGAAGACCACGAATTACGTTTTTACCAGAGTGAAGGGAGTCTACGCCTGCGGAGATGTGCAAGACCGCCGCTACCGCCAGGCAATTACCGCAGCCGGCTCCGGCTGCATGGCCGCCTTGGAAGTGGAAAAGTTCCTGGAAGAACAGGGACAGTAGGATTCCTTTGTGAACCTTCGTGTCCTTTGTGGTTCAAGCCTTTAAACTTCGTCCACCACAAAGAACACAAAGGTACACAAAGGAAGTAGCTCGATGATCGCCCGCCACAGGTGATCACCTGCACTGCGGATCGTCTCTATTTGTGGTACAAATCTTTGTGATCTTCATGGGCGACCACGGCATTCATAACTCCATCATCCATACCCCCGCAGGCGTGCGGTGCTGAGGGCACTCTTCATTTCTCTGTCGGAGAGCCAGGGGCTACGCGGCATTGCCGAGCGTTCTTCCATCGGGCAAAAGATCTCCACCCGTTTTGTCGCCGGCACCCAGGTCGAAGACGTTCTCCGGGCCACGCGTACGGTCAACCAGTCGGGCCTGAGCGTCTCCATCGACAACCTCGGTGAGAACGTCACCAACGCTGATGAGGCGCGGGGCAGTGCTCAGCTCTATCACCACTTGCTGGATGATATCGCCGCCCAAAAGCTGGACGCGAACGTCAGCTTGAAGCTCACCCATATGGGCTTGGACGTGGACGAGAAACTGGCTCGCGACCTGGTGACCGGACTGGTGGCCAAGGCCGCTGCCATGACTCCACGCAACTTCGTTCGCGTGGACATGGAAGGTTCGCCCTACACCCAGCGCACGCTCGACTTTGTCCATGAGTTGCACCGCGCCCCCGGCAATCAGGGGTGTGTGGGCGCAGTGCTGCAGAGCTACATGCGCCGTTCCGAGAGTGATGCCGAGAAGTTATTGTCCGAGGGCATTCGCATTCGCCTGTGCAAGGGCGCGTACAAAGAGCCTTTTCAGATTGCCTTCCAGAAGAAGTCTGAAGTCGATGCCAATTACGTCAAGCTGATGAAGATCCTGATGAAGAGCAAGGTCTATCACGGTCTGGCTACACACGACGAAAACATCATCAACCAGGCGAAAGCCTTCGCCACCAGCGAACGAATTTCCCGCGATGCGTTTGAGTTCCAGATGCTCAATGGTATCCGCCGCGACCTGCAGCAGAGTCTGGTACGCGACGGCTGGCGAATGCGGGTCTACATCCCGTTCGGAACGGAGTGGTATCCCTACCTGATGCGCCGACTGGCCGAACGTCCGGCGAATGTATTGTTCATCGCCAAGAACATGTTTCGACGTTAGGCTGTGGGCGAGACTCGCGGATTCCCTCCTTATTTCTGCTAGCATAAACAGGTGGCGACCCATGGCCAGACCGAGCTTGCTGAGGCCTTTGCCGTCCTGGTTGGCCCGCAGGTCAGTGATGAAAATATCGACTTGGTCCGCGCTGCCCTGACCATTGCCCGCACGGAATATCCCGATCTTGACCTCGAATCGTACGTCGCTCGCATCGACGAACTCGCGCGCATGGCCGAGGCTCAGATCTCCGACATCGGCGACCCCGCCCGAACCATCGCCGCACTTAATCACGCACTGTTCGAAGAAGCCGGATTGCGGGGTAATCGTGATGACTACTCCGATCCCCGCAACTCGTTTCTAAACGATGTGCTCGATCGTGGCCTTGGCATTCCGATCACGCTCGCCCTGATCTACATGGAAGTGGGGCGGCGTATCGGCATTCCGTTGTTCGGCGTAGGCATGCCCGGACATTTCCTGCTCAAACACTACGACATTGACGGCCGCGAGATTCTGGTCGACTGTTTCAACGGCGGCGATATTCTCAGTCCCCAGGATTGCCAGCGCCGGCTCGACGAAATCTATTCTGGCCAGATGACTCTACGGCCTGAGTTCCTGTTTGCCGTCAGCCGCCGCCAGATCCTCACCCGCGTGCTGAACAATCTCAAAGCCATTCACCTCTCCACTCGCAATTTCCGCAAGGCTCTGGCCGTGGTGCAGTTGGTGCTCGTGATCTATCCGCGCTCTCCCGAGGACGTCAAGCAGCGCGCATTCCTCCGCTACAGCTTGGGCCAGACTTCGGGCGCAGCCGAGGATCTGGAGCAATATTTGAAGATGTCCCCCGATGCTTCCGACGCCGATGAGATCCGCCAGACTGCCCTTTCCATGCGCAGATCGCTTGCCTTGATGAACTAGGAATTCATGAACCAGGATTGATGAATCATGATCGATGAATCATGATTGATGAATCACGATCGATGAATCACGAAAGATGATGTCGTAGCGCTTTAGGCTCCAGCCTTTCGCCCCATCCGTCGCGGATGGGCAGCGTGTGCTTCGTCCCGCAACGTGTGATGTTGACTGCAAAATCTTTCATCTTGACAGCGCTCTGCTGCTAACCCACAATGTAGCGACATTTTTTTAGGCATCCGTATAGTTAGTTGTGGAAAGCCCGGTCTCCCCCTTTTGCCGTCCCCCTGGCAAGGGCCTTCCTCATTCTCGGATGTTTGAAGGTCACAATTTTCGAACCTTTGCGGACAAAATTTAGGAGGATTTATGCGCGTCAAAGCGCTTGTGCTAGTGGCAGTGACCCTGATGCTTGTGGCTAGTGCGTGGGCTAGCTCCGAGACTGTTATCTACAACTTCTGCTCCCAGACCAGCTGTGTGGACGGTTACACACCCTATGGCGCCTTGGTTGCCGACGCCTCGGGTAATCATCTTTTTGGCACGACCTACAACGGCGGTACCCACGGCTTCGGCGAGGTCTTCGAGCTGACGAACTCCGGTGGCACCTGGACCGAAACTGTAATCTATAGCTTTCTCGGCGCCGCCAACAGCGATGGTGCGTACCCCTTTGGCGGTTTGGTCTTGGATGCGTCCGGAAACATCTTTGGCACGACCTACCAGGGCGGCCCAAGCAGCCAGGGTTCGGTGTTTGAGCTGACCAAGTCGGGCAGCAACTGGAACGAGACTGTGCTCCATGCCTTCCAGGACGTTAGCGGCAGCGATGGTTACTATCCCTACGGCGGCTTAACCTTTGACGCGGCCGGCAACCTGTACGGTACTACCCAAGCGGGTGGTAAGTTGGGCGGCGGCACGGTCTTCCAGTTGAAGGCTTCAAACGGCAAGTTCACTTACAAGGTGATTCACGGGTTTACCACAAGTGCCAGCGCCGCCTATTATCCCTACGGCGGCGTGGTTGTTGACCCCAAGACCGGGAATCTTTACGGTACCACGTACTACGGTGGCCTGGTCTGGAATGCAGGCGCTGTTTACCAATTGCGGCAAGTCAGCAACGTGTGGATCTTTTCCGTAATTTACAATTTCCTTGGAGATTCACTCGGACAATTTACTGAAGCTGGCTTGACCATGGATGGAGCTGGCAACCTCTACGGCACGACCTATCAAGGTGGCGACTTTAACCTCGGAGAGGTTTTCAAGCTGACGCTAAGCGGGAAGAAGTGGACGCAAAAGGTCATCTACAGCTTCAAGGGTTATGCCAAGAAGGACGGCGCATACCCGTATTACGCGGGCGTTACTATGGATGCAGCAGGGAATCTCTACGGCTCCACCTATCAAGGTGGGTCAAGTGCAGCCAACAATCTGAATTATGGCACCGTGTACAAGCTGGCGGCGGGCACCTTTAAGGAAACTGTGTTGTGGAGTTTCGGCACCACTGGCGACGGATACTATCCCTATCACCAACCGATCTTCGTCAATGGAAAACTCTATGGTACGGCCAATAACGGGGGACTTCACGGATATGGTGCCGTATATGAGATTAAACCGTAATTAGGGTCCTCAGGACCCTGCTGCGGTTTGCTCTACTTTTCACTTTCTCGCCGCCGGGCTTACGGCCCGGCGGCGATTTTCTTTGAGTGGTCCATGGACGCCGGTGTCGGGGCAAAGAATGAGACCTGGGTCATCAACAATTATGCCCACATCGAAACAAACTGCTGCGAGGGTTGGAACACGATGCCCGGTGGCTTACTCTTCGGGAGGCTCGGGTTCATTGGATTCCGCTGGAGCCAGCGGCAACTTGGAAGCATTGCCAAGTACATCCCGTTCCTGGGGCGAGAACTGTTTCTTGTATGCGTCGGAATCGATCTCGCGCTGCCGCGCATCTGGAGGCATGCTCCGCAGAGCCTTAACCGCGCTTTGCACGGCTTGACGGCGGTCCGGTGGAAGCTGCTGCATCTGCCCGTGGACCTGTCGCGCCTGCTGCTTCTGCTCCGGAGTCAGGTGCTCCCAGGTTTCCATGCGGTTCAGCATCTGCTGCTGCTTTTCCGGCGGCTCACTATTGAAGTGCTGCAACTGGTTGCGCAGTTGCTGCTGCCGCTGGGGCGGGAGATTGCGGAATTGAGGATCGTTTTCCAGAGCTTTTCGCTGTTGCTCCGGCGGAAGGTTCTGGTGCTCGCGCAACCACTCGCCCGCATGATGTGCCTGCTGCTGCTGTTTTTTTTGCGGATGCGGCTCGGGGTGGGGGTGCTTCTGTGCCAGCGCGGGAGAGGCGCTTAACAGCGCCAGCACCAGAGTGCCAATCTCCATCTTCGCCGTCATGAGCCGCGCCTGCACTTTTATCCCCCAAATCTCCCACGGAATGCCTGGTAATTTATTCGATGCAACCTTTACCTCGCCGCGAGCCGAAAATTACGGATTGGCATCCACATCTTGCTGCACTTGCAGATCATCGAGCAACTCGAAATCAGAATACAACTCATTATTCTTGTCCAGCGCCTGCAAGTCGCCGACCGCCGTCCCCGGCTCAATCACCATGGCTCTCGGTCCGGACGAGGAATTCCAGCCAGCATCCGTACGGAACAAAGTAATGCTCATCACCATCAGCACTGCCAGCGAGACTGCCAAGGCCGGCTTGCGAATCCAGTGCCACCACCCGCTGGGCTGTCGCGCCGCTTCTTCCCGCAGACGCGCCTGCAGCCGCACGTCGAAATACGGCGACGGCTCCGGCACTTGCCATTCATCCAGCAGCGCCATGGTCTGGCGGAACTCCTGCAGTTTGCCCGCGCAGCCAGCGCAGGCCTCGAGATGTTGATTCACTTCCGGCGTGACCGTCTCCAATCCGGCGGCCAAACCCGGCATCTGTTCGCAAATCTCCTTGCATTTCATAACCACGTCCTTCATACAAACTCTTTCAGCTGCCCGCGCAGGGTTTCATACGCGCGGAACAACAGCGACTTTATGGCGGACTCGCTCAGCTTCAAAATTTCCCCGATTTGGCGATAGTCCATCTGCTGATACTTGTGCATGATGACCGCCATCCTCTGCCTCTCGGGTAGGGCCTGCACCCGTTGCCGGATGGCTGCCAACCGCTCCCGCCTGAGGATCGTCTCTTCGGCGGTGAGCGCGTCGTCCGCCACATCCATCGTCATCCCGGTATTCTGGTCGGGCTCGTCCAGGCTGACGGTATTTTCCGGACGCTCATGCCGGGTGTCGCGCGCGTGATTGACCGCAAGATTGCT
Organism: uncultured Acidobacteriota bacterium; assembly: GCA_963788605.1. Taxonomy (GTDB): domain Bacteria; phylum Acidobacteriota; class Terriglobia; order Terriglobales; family Acidobacteriaceae; genus JABDBE01. The sequence goes on from CAWBHD010000017.1 coordinate 197,647, forward strand.
CGCGATCCGATACAGCCAGGTGGTGAACTTCGCGCTGGCTTCGTAATTCTCGCGCGAACGATACACTCGCAGAAACACTTCCTGCGCCATATCCTCGGCGGCGGCGGAATTGCGAGCCATGCGATACATAAAGCTCAACATCGGCCGGCGATACTTTTGCACCAGATAGTCGAACGCTGAATCATCGCCAGCTTTCACCCGCAGCATCACTTGCGCATCGCTCAGTCCTTCACCACCGGACTGTGAATCCGCAGTCTTCGCCCCTATCTGAGACGGCACGCCTGCCATCGACAGAAACCCCCGATCCATGGCTACACTGCTCACATTAGGGTGAACCCGCCCGGGGGCTGAAAGTTGCGGCTCTCCAGAGCCCGGCGGAGGCTGCGAAGCCCCCTCAGGGGAGGGAACTACGGGCACTTTGGCGGTGCTAAATCGGCCTGGCATCTGGCAATGGTCACGGGCCTCGCAAAGGCCGGGTTCCGGAGCTGCGAACCCTAGGCTATCACGGACGCGGCCCACCTAAAAACTGTTTCTTTGCTACAATATAGCGGCTGATCGGTTTGGGCGCTTAACTCAGCGGTAGAGTGCCACCTTCACACGGTGGAAGTCATAGGTTCGAATCCTATAGCGCCCACCATTGCGGTAAATTCAGCGGAGTCGGCGATCCTGTCCGCCCAAAGGTAATTGGTCCCTCGGTTACCGAGGTTTCCTGCTATCCCAGCCGTCCCGACATCTTTGTGTACCTTCGTGTCCTTCGCGGGTAAAGCTTTTAAAGGCCTCAACCACAAAGGACACAAAGGAAGGAAGTCTGCCCGCTAATCGCCGGTCGCGGGGTCTGGCGTCCCGTTCGGAACCGCTCCCGACAGCGTCGTCCACCCACGCCGCGAAAGATCCCAGAAGATCAGATAGCCGGCAACGGCCGCGATCAGCAGTAGCATGATCCCCCAAAACCACTGCTGAAATACCAGCTTGCCAATCCCAAATAAGCATCCATAAACCAGCACGCAACCCATGATCCAGTTGAATGTGTTGCCCGCCAGGTCCCGCACTTCCGGCAGCTCGGGGACAAGTTTGGCGACATGTTTCCAGCCGTATACCGTGGGATGCACCCGCTTGTAGAAACTCACCAACGTTTCCTGCGACTCCGGGTTCGTGGCAAAGGTCGCGACTACCCACGCAATCGTAGTGACTAGCCCGGTGATCAGCGCGGTCTTTGCATAGACAAGCGCTGAATTCCCTGAAAACGAAACCCGGCTTAGCGCGATGGTCATGGCGGCAGCAACCGCCATGGCCGAAATTTCGCTCCATGCGTTGATCCGCCACCAGTACCAGCGCAAAATGTAAACCGCGCCGGTCCCGAATCCGATATTCAACACCAGTTGCCAGCCCTGATTGATGGAGGTCAACTGCATCGCCGTGTATCCGCTGCCAAGCACCAGCAGGACAGTAAAAATCTTGCTGAGCAGAACGTAATGCCGTTCGCTGGCTCCCCGCACGAAGAAACGCTTGTAGAGATCATTCACCAGGTACGAACTTCCCCAATTCAGTTGGGTTCCGATGGTAGACATGAACGCGGCCAAAAATGCCGCAACCATCAACCCGCGCAGTGCGGGAGGAAGATAGTCGCGCAAGACCATGACGTAGCCCTGCTCCGGGTTCTGCACGAAAGCAGCGCTGGGATGCAGGCCTCCATTCGGCGAATAAACCACGATCGCGACCAGCCCTGTAATCACCCATGGCCAGGGACGCAAAGCGTAATGCGCGATGTTGAACCACAGAGTAGCGCCCAGCGAATTCTTCTCATCCTTGGCGCTGAACATGCGTTGCGCCACGTATCCGCCTCCGCCCGGCTCCGCTCCCGGATACCACGCCAGCCACCACTGCATCCCGAGATAGACGATGAAGGTCAGCAACGGCAAAGTCCAAAGCGCGTCCGATGTCAATCCCAGATGGAAGTCCGGTAAAAATGCCACCGGATCAGCCGTCTGCACTCCCGTCGCGCGAACATTGTTTTCGATCACCTGCAGATGCATTTGCAGAGCCTGCATCCCCCCGATCTTCGAGACAGCCACCCACGCCAGCACAACAATCATTGTCATCTTCAAAGCAAACTGAAACAGGTCCGTGACCAACACTCCCCAAAGCCCGCCAATAAACGTATAGAGTCCGGTAAACGGAATCAGGACGAAGATGCAAATCAGCAGCGAGGTATAGCGAGGATCACCCAGCGTCTGCTGAAAAGCGTGCCCGCCAATCGCCAACTGCACCACACGCCCCTGCGCAATCGCCGGCCCGAGCAGCACGGTAATGATGCTCACCATAGCTTGAGTTACCCACCCAAGGATGAAGCAGTTCATGAACAGCCCGAGATAGATTGCTTTGAACCCGCGCAGGAATGCTGCAGGTTTTCCACCGTAGCGCACTTCAACCAGTTGGACATCGGTTAAGACTTCGGCCCGCCGCCAGTAGCGCGCGAAGAAGAACACCGTCATCATTCCGCCGACGCATGAGCCCCACCAGATCCAGTTGCCGGCGATGCCCTGACGGGCCACCAGTCCGCAAACCAGCAATGGAGTATCGGCGGCAAACGTTGTGGCTACCATGGATGTTCCGGCCAGCCACCACGAAACATCGCGGCCCGAGATGAAGAACTCCTCGGTGTTCCCACTGGCGCGCCGCCGGTAGTAAAGCCCGATCAGCAGATTGACCAGCAAGTATCCGACGATAACAATCCAATCGGTCGAGGTAAGGGACATGGGCTCTCCGTTTACCGGGACATTCTATCCGTTCAGGCTCTTGGCGCCGAAGATTCGGGGCTGTTGAAACAGGTACAATTGTTCTTACTCACTGAAAGGGAAGATGACCCGATCGCTGCGACCTGTGTTCCACACAACCTGCGTATTGCTGCTGCTGATGGTCTCGGCGGTCGCGCTCGACAAGAGTGCTGCCAATCCGGGCTTCCGGATTTATGTGACCAACGAGAACTCCGGCGACGTGAGCGTGATTGATTCGGCGACCCTCGAAGTGATTGCCACGGTCCCGCTGGGCAAGCGTCCGCGAGGAATTCACGCCAGCCCCGACGGGAAGACGATCTATGTGGCGTTGAGCGGTTCCCCCATCGGAGGACCGGGAGTGGATGAGAGCAAACTTCCACCACCCGACAAGACTGCCGATGGCATCGGCGTTTTCGACGTGCGCCAGAACAAGCTGCTGCGGATGATTCAAAGCGGCTCCGACCCGGAAAACTTCGATCTCAGCAAGGATGGGCGGCAGATCTTCGTCTCGAACGAAGATGATGCGAAGGCCAGCATCATCGACGTGGCCAGCGGTAAGGTGAGCAAGGCTTTCGCCGTCGGGGAGGAGCCCGAAGGAGTCAAGGTCAGCCCGGACGGCAAGTTTGTCTACGTTACTTCTGAGGACACCGGCACAATCTCCGTCATCGATGTCGCAACAGCAAAGATCATCAAGACGTTCAAGGTTGGGCGACGCCCCCGCTCGGTTGTTTTCATGCCCAACAGCTCGCGGGCTTACATCAACGCCGAAAACGACGGCGCTGTAACCGTAGTCGACTCGGTCAAGCACGAAGCCATTCAGTCCATTCCGCTGGGCGAGCGTGGAGTGATCAAGCCGATGGCGATGTTGCTCTCACCGGATGCTTCGAAGCTGTATGTGAGCACGGGCCGGGGACATGAGGTTTTCGTGATCGATACGGCAACCAACCGGGTCAGCAGCTCGTTCGAAGTGGGCGAGCGTCCGTGGGGCATGGCTCTATCGCCGGACGGCAAGACTCTCTACACCGCCAACGGGCCCTCGAACGACATTTCCGTAGTCGATCTGGCGAGCGAGAAAATAATTAAGAAGGTCAAAGTTGGGCGCGGCCCTTGGGGCGTCATCACGCTGGAACAATGATCGCAAGGGAAATGATCGTAAGAGGAATGGTTCTGAGGTAAACAATCAACATGGAAAAATTATGGTTTGCAAACCTTCGCCGAGTTTTTTTCACCCTCGGCCTTTGTCTGATCTTTTCACCGTCGTTGCTCGCGCAAGAGGCTTCCTGGCGAATCGATCCGAGCCACAGTGGCGCCCACTTCAGCGTTCGCCACATGATGATCTCGACGGTGCGCGGTGAAATGACCGGCATGACTGGATCCGTGACCTACGATCCTAAAGATCCGACGCGAGCCACCGTGGAAGCCACCATCGACTGCGCCACCGTCAACACCGGAGTCGCTAAGCGCGATGCTCAACTAAAAAGCGCCGATTTTTTCGACGTCGCCAAATATCCACTGATGAAGTTCAAGTCCAAACGGGTAGAAAAAGCGGGTGAGGGTAAATTAAAAGTGACGGGCGATCTTACGATCAATGCCACCACACAGGAAGTGGTTTTAGATGTCGACGGCCCTACCGCGCCTATTCACGATGCACGCGGCAATGAGAAAATTGGCCTCAGCGCAAGCACCCAGATCAGCCGCAAGAAATTCGGGATCATCTGGAACGAGGTCCTGGACTCGGGCGGCGTCGCCGTCTCCGATGAGGTCGCAATCACCCTCGACCTGGAACTGATCAAGAACGCGAAACCGCAGTGAGGACAGGGGATTCGGGAACAGACACAATGTCCCCAGCAACTAGTTTGAATCACACCCCAAAGAGAACTGTAGGGCAGCGCACACTTCATTCATCCGTGCGGCACTAAGCTGGGCCACGCGCCGTCCTAACCGCTGTTGAGATACCGTCACCGCGTTGTGCAGGTTCACCGCGCACGGGGATTTCATGCCGTCTTCCTCATTCAACACGACTTCCGATGGCACACCGCGAATAGTAGAAGTGACAGGTGCAACCGTAACCGTGGACAAATAGGCGATGGCGCTGTTGCGGGTGAGCACAAGGGCCGGTCGTTTCTTGTCGGGCGCGGCAAACTGGTAGAGCCGAACTTCACCTCGGGCTATTCTTCCTCGGTTTATTCCTGCGGCCACGTGGCCTCCGACTCCCAAGCCCGTGCTTCCGCCTCAGCTTGCGACCGACGCGAGTAGCCCTCGCGGTCGCGTTCCTCACTGGCTCGCAGTTCTAATCGGCGAAGATGTTCCCGCAGGGCGTCGCGCACCAAGGCAGAACGGTTTCTATTAGTGCGCTTCGCGGCTTGGTCGGCGGCGTGTAACAGCTTTTTATCCAGTACGATTTGAACGATTTGCATATGTGGAACTTATTCCACAGTATACTCCACATGGAAGATCTTGCGAATTAATATGTCCGTCTTTTCAAGGGTCACGGGAATGCACTGAAATTAGTGCAAAAACAGGTTTTGTCGCAAATCTTGTCAAGCCCCCTGAAGCAGCCAATTTCCGGCAAGCCCATGATTCAGCGGCAGAAATAAATTGGAAAACATGGCGCGTTTACCCCTCCGGATTTGCTAGTCTAGAAGTAGAGATCAAGTTTGGCGCAAGCTTTCCGGCTTGCGCCTTTTCTTTTGTCCAGACTCCAGTTCAAAACATGAGCAAAGCCAGGGGCGGTTCGCGCGGATGCATTCTACCGCGCCAGCGGAGCTCTGCCCAAAAGGCTGCACAGGCGATCGGACTTGAGGCTCGTCATCGGGGCGATCTGGGCGAAGTAGCTTTTGTGCATAAAGCCGTGAGCCTCGGCTTCGTAGTGGCGAAGCCCCACGGCCAACTCCATCGCTATGACTTCATCGTGGAGGGCGGTAGCGGCCTGTTGCGGGTACAGGTGAAGGCCTGTGCATACATGAAGCACGGAATGTATCAAGCGTGCATCTGGCGTTATGAAGAGGGCGTTGCCGTTGCCTACACCGAGCCCGAAATTGACTTTGTAGCGGCCTACGTTATCCCGGAAGACACCTGGTACGTTCTGCCAGTACGCGAAGTCGTGGGACGTCGAATGGTTCTGTTTCGTCCCAAGGGATGGTTGCGCTCAGACCCCTATGCCCACTACCGCGAAGCGTGGCACCTGCTGCGCGAGCCGGACGGCCTTACCTTCGGGTGAAGATAGTGAGTCGACTCGCCTAGGAAACATGGGGACACGTCCCCAGGTTTCTGACTAGTTCGCACGGCAAGGGGATGGCTGGACACAAAGCCACATTACTCGTGCACGCTAAGAAAATCTGTGGCCGCCGACCTCGCCGTCCCCACCTTTACAAAAAGCGTAAAGGTGGGCCAGCCACCATTATCTCTGTCTCAGTTTTGGGGCGCACTCCATTCGTCTGTCCCCGGTTTGCGCCTGTCACCGTTCGTCGGCTTCCCATTTCTTGTGTACGGAAACTTCCATGCCCTTGAACACCCTTTCTAGCTTTTCGCCATGCCACCATATTCCCCTCCATGTACACATCGCTTCTATCCTTTTCAGGGCCGGGCGAACATGGGAATGCGGGTCAGCGATACGTGCGGCAAAGTTCTTGTTCATCTCGTAAGTGATTAAGTCTGCCGATTGAAGCGGTTTGATTTTCTTCTTGTCCCTAAATGACAACGCAGCTGCCAATCTAGCCTTGAATCGCGGGCGATTCCTAAGAGCGTGTTCATAGGCAGCATCTGCATACTTTCTCATTTGAGGATTGTTCTCAAGGATGATATGAACGGTAGTTCCGAGGGGACAGTAGTCCACAATGTCGGCACACTCGATGAACTGATTCATGAGACAAAAAATGTATGGATCGGAAGGCAGCTGCGAATCAGGATACTTTGCGCACATATCGTGGTATGCGACCTTGTCTACTGATTGCGGGAGACAAAGTGGGCGATAGCGACACAGTAAGTCCACTAGCGGAATTACTTTACTGTCACGTTCCGCCTTGGTAAAACCCTCAAACTCATATCTGAAGTTATTGGCTTCTACTGCATGGAAGTACTCGATCTTTCGCGGGACCGCGAGAATCTTTCCCCATTCCAACGAGAATGGCAGCCAATGTTCCGAGAACATCCCGAATCCACTTATGCCACATACCCGCGAGTTCGCATCGGTACCACCCTCATCGAAATATGTATCAAAAAAGAACATTAACTGGTCTCCGCCCGGTGCCCTAGGTCTCGCCGCCGTTGCGAGACCTGGGCGAGGACCACATCCGCGACGCGCGATCCAAAATTACGACAATAAGTGCAATACACTATGAGCGACGCGGCGGATTTAGGCACTCCCAGGTCTCGCAAAACCAGCGAGACCTGGGGCACCCTGCGGCCTTCCAAGCACATCAGCTTATTCCGAGCGCAACCAATTTTGTAGTCTCAGCCCCACGACCCGGGAGAATTCTCTTTCATTGTCGGTGACGATCACGCAACCAAGCGCCAGCGCCTGAGCGGCAATCAGCAAGTCATTCGCGCCGATTGGCGTGCCCGCCTGCTCCAGACGAGTACGCAGCAATCCGTAGCTCGCGTCCGCAGGAGTCTCGAAGGGCAAGATTTCCAGCACTCCAAGCACAGCGTTTAACTGGGAGGAGAGCCGCGGCGAGCCTTTCTTATCGGCTCCGTAACGCAACTCGGCAGCGACGATGATGCTGGTACAGACATGCTTTTCCCCAACCGCGCGAACGTGCCTTGCCACTTTGCCCTGCGGGTTGCGGACGAGATCGGAAACGATGTTGGTATCCAAGAGGTAGCGCATTAAAGCTCGACCGAGTCAGGGGGAATGTCCAGAATGGGAGGGAAGTCCTCCGGCAACGGGGCAAGCGTCGTCAACAGGGCGAGTAGAGATTTCGTGGGAACGGGCTCGATGACGAGCCGGTCGCCTTCCTTTCGCATGATGGCTTCCTCACCCGGAAACTCAAACTCGCGGGGAATGCGCACGGCCTTGTTGCGTCCATTTTTAAAGACTTTGACGTGGCGTTCGGGGTTTGTTTTAGTCCGCTCCTTTGGCATATGCCAAGCATATGCTAGATGAGGCCGTTTGTCCAGCCTTCGCAGGCGCACCCGGGTGCCGGGTGCCCTATGTCTCGGCGGGAGGCCCAGCTTTGCGTTCCTTGTAAAGGTGGGAACCATGAGGTCAGCGGTCACGGGTGGAAAATCGGGAGGCAGTCTGCATTAGTCCCCACCTTTGCAAAACCCGCAAAGGTGGGCCAGCCACCTCTTCTACCCAGGGAAACCGCTACTGGATTGGGCTGCCTTCGGATAGGGCTAATCGCAAGATCACTGAGGTCCATGATCTCTTTCTGTCTGTGGCATCTCTCACGGTCACCTAGGAATAGTTGACCTCCGTACATACCGCCCCGCTCGGCTCTGGCCTAGTATCTCAAGGAACCCACCTGGACGAACGTTGCACCGGTCGTAAAACGTCAACTGAGGAGGGATCGTGAAAACTGGATCTGTTGATAGGACGCAGGTACTAAAGCGCCGAAGCAGTCGCATGGCGCTCAAAGCTCAAATAACGCTGTCTGGCGACGACTGCACGAAGTGCGCCTTCACCCTGCCTGCCAAAGCCACCAAACTGAACCGGCATGGGGCTGTCATTCAACTGAATCGTGAGCTGTCGGTCGGTTCAACCATTCTGTTACAAAACACTCGCCGCACTCAACTCTCGGCCCGAGTAGTCACCCTGATCAGCGCACAACGTCAGGGGATCTATGCCTATGGGGTCGAGTTTCTCGATGTGGACGCTGTGGAAAAGAATTTCTGGGGAATCAACTTTCCGTCACCCGCGGCTCCGAGGTGAGGATGGTTTAGGGCCGGTTTGGCCCGCTCAACTTCCGAGCGCCTGACCAATCCGGCGCAGGCCTTCGCCGAACATTTCTGTGTTCACGCCCATGCCGATGCGGAAATGGTTTGGCATCCCGAAGAATCGGCCGGGCACGGCGGAGGTCTCATAGTCCGTACGCAGGCGTTGCAAGAACGATTCTGCGTCGCCATTCTTCAGGCGAAGGAATGAAGTTGTTCCAAAGTGAGTGCGGGGGGCTGAAACTTCCGTCTGCTGCGACAGGAAGTCATTCAGCAGGGCGCGATCGGTGGTCACGATCTTGCGGGCTCGCTCTCGAATCGCCGCCAGATGTTGGAACGCCACGACGCTGAGCAACTCGGCGGGATGCGCCGGGATCGACCCGTAGAGATCGTTTAACCGCCACATGGCGCGGGCCAGATCGGGCTGGGCGAGAATCCATCCACAGCGCAATCCGCTCAGGCCATAGGCCTTGGTCAGACTGTTGGTGACCACGAACTCGGGGCCGAGATGATATGAACTACGCGGTGTGTTTTCGTAAACGGCATCGAGATAAACTTCGTCCACGAGCACATGCGCGCCCACGCTCTTGGCCAGATCACCCACCTCCAGCAACACATGGTCTGGCGTCAAAACGCTCGTAGGGTTGTGGAGATTGGTAAGGACGATCAACTTGGTCTTGGGGGTCAGGACGCGCAGAATCTCGGCGGGATCGAGCGCATAACCGTTCTCTTCACTGCGCGCGAAGCTCTTAACATTTGCGCCCAAGCACGAAGCCGTCGCGCTCAGAAGCTCGTAAGTCGGATGCTCGATCAGTACTTCATCGCCGGGATCAATGAGCGTCGCGATGGCCAGATGATTCGCCATCGAAGTTCCGGCAGCCGCCACCACGCAGTCGGGATCGACGCCGCACTTCTGAGCGATGGCTTGCTGCAAGGGTTCATAGCCATACCCGCTGTTGCCATTGATCTGCAGTTGCTCGATGGTCACGGGAAGCTGGCTGAGCGGAAATCCGGCAACGCCGCTGGATGCGAGATTGAACCTGGCGTCGCTATGCAGCTTCGCCCAGGGCATGTATTCGGACTGTTTCGCTCTCACGGTTTTACTCTCATAGATCGGCCCGCGCGCGCCGGCTCCAGTACAAATATACGGGGATGCCTGCCAGCAGAATACCGAATCCGATAGCGCTGTTTACCGGAGAGCTGACAAACGTGCTGATCACGATACCGGCGGCAGCCAGCACGAAAAGAGCCGTGCTGTAAGGATGGCCGGGTGTCAGGTAGATGCCCTTCGTCGGAGCCTGTTCAGATCGCCGGCGGAGCACGAACAACGACGCTGCGGTCAATCCGAAAAATATGAAGTCGATGGCAACGACATAGCTCAGGATATGTTCGTAGCCTTTGGAAACGGCGATCACGGTTGCCGTCAGGCCCTGCAGAACGATGGCAACCACCGGAACTCCGGAACTGGGAGAGAGCCAGCCAACACTCTTGAAGAAAAGACCGTCGCGAGCCATCGCATAGTAGACGCGCGGCGCGGTCAGAATTGACTGGCTTAAGAATCCCAGCGTGGAAACGGCGATGCCGAAGGCAATCCATTGCGCGCCCCGCTCGCCAAGCGCGACGCGCATCACCGACGAAGCCGGGGTGCGAGTTGCCGCGAGGCCTGCGGGTCCAAGAACACGGACGCAGACGAAATTCACAGCGAGATAGAGCAGCACAACGCCGAGCACACCGGCGATTAGTCCTCGAGAAAGATCGCGCACTGGATCACGCATTTCTCCGGCAACGAAGCTGGCGGTTTGCCAGCCACCGTAAGCGAAGGCAACAGGGACGATGGCGGATCCGAGAGCGCGAACGAATCCAAACGACACCGGCTGATCGAGCAGGGGCAGAGGATGAACCGAGCCGCCTCCAAAATAGAGTCCCACGACTACCATGGCCGCGATTGCGCCAGCCTTGAGCAACATGAGCGCGCTCTGAACGTTGCTGCCGGCGCGCACTCCGAAACAGTTGATGGCGGTAAGTCCCAGCAGTGTCGAAGCGGCAATCGGGCCATCGCCCGCCGAGAAGCCGGTGATCTCGCGATAGTAGCGGGCAAAGGTGATGGCGACGGCTGCCATACCGCCAGTCTGGATGACGAGCAGCAAAACCCATCCGTAGAGAAAGGCAACGGCAGGATGGTAGGCTTCGCGCAGGTAGAGATATTGGCCTCCCGCGCCGGGCAGGCGTGTCGCCAGTTCCGCCCAGATGAAGGCGCCGAGCATGGCGACCGCACCGCCCGCCAGCCAGACTCCGAGGATCAAGAAAGGAGTATGGACGCGAAGGGCGACCACGTAGGGATTGATGAAGATGCCGGAGCCCACGATGCCACCCATGACGATCATGGTGGCATCGAACACACCGAGCAGGCGGCGAGGTTTGGAAGTCGCCAAGCGAGTGGGATCAGTCCTTATCGCGCTAGTCGAATTTTCAAGAAATCAGCCGGCGGAACTACCAGCGTGGTTCGCGCGGCTGTCGGGCATGGCCCTGATAGTCGTCGCGTCCACCGCCGCCGCCACCACCGGAACGTCCGCCGCCGCCGGGGCGTCCGCCGCCACCACCGCGAGGTCCGCCGGGGCCGCGATCAGTCTTGGGACGAGCTTCGTTGATATTCAATGCGCGTCCGCCAAGTTCTTTGCCGTTCAGGGCGGCGATCGCCTTTTCGGCTTCAGCAGAGTCGGACATTTCGACAAATGCAAATCCTCGGGAGCGCCCGGTGTCACGATCCGTCACCACGCTGACTTGATCGATCTTGCCGTGGGGTTCAAACAAGGTGCGCAGCTCTGCTTCCGTGGTGCTGTGAGGGAGGTTGCCAACAAAAAGCTTCTTCATGGATTTCCTTTTTCTGTGAGCCAACGCAAGACGTCAAGTTGGTCGGCGAGTTGATGGAGTGAGTCGCGTCGGGATGCAGCGCACGCGGTTCAATGGAAAGCGTGTTTCCTCGCAGCTCAATTGAGCAAGCTGGTTTCAGTCGCGAAGGCACAGGCAGGATAGCTTCAGCGATGTATTCTTCGCGGCTGAGGTCCGGTGTGATTATACCTGCTTACCACTGGAAGTAAGGGAAAATATGGAAATTCGCGCCGGCGTGTCAAATTGGGAGCGATCTCCCGGCAGCTGAAAAAGCTATAGCCGTCCTTCCTGGGGGCTCCCCCCTGAAAGAGCCGGGGCGACATGCCGGGCGCTCTCGTAAACGCGATCAGAAACTGACGCGCGCGGCTACTTGAAATGAGCGAGGGCCACCCGAACCAAACACCTGACTAATACGACTGGTTGGTTGCCCGAACCCGCCACTCAGCAGATCCCCGCTCCGGCCCGAAAGGTTACCGATGTTCTCCAGGTTGAAGACTTCACCGATCAGCATTACTCGCCAGCGCTCGCCCAATGCAAAGTCACGGCTGACACGCAGATCCTGCGTCAAGAAGGAATCGCCGAACTCAAATTTCGAAGGCAGTGTGATGGCTGGAATATCACCGCCCTGAGCGTCCTGTTTCCCCGCGTAGGTCCGGTTAAACTCCTCGACCAGCCGGCGTAGATCGCTCTTTCCCAACCCACGATTGAATTGGTTTACCTTCGTGCCCGGGAGCAGGTCGTCGTATGTACCGTCGCCGTTCAGGTCCACGCCGCCGAGGAAGGCGGAGAATGGTGGCCTGCTGTTGTAGCTGAGAAAAAGTCCCACCTGAAAGCGCTTGGGCAGTTGAGCCAATCCGGAGAGGCTCAGAATGTGCCGAACGTCCCGATCGAGCGGCCCGTAATTTGCCAGCGGGCTGAAATCGTTGAAGCCATTGGCAAAATTGGTCCCCACGTTGCTCGAAAAAGCATACGAGGCGAGAAATTGCCATCCTCGGGACATCCGTTTTTCAGCCCGCACCAGCAAACCCTGGTAAGTCGCGCTGCCAATGCCGGACGTTTCCGAGATCGGTCCGAGTGAACAGAGAGCCTTGGGATCGTTCTGCTGCATTTCGGAACAGATCGGCAGCACTCGACCGTGGATGCTGGAGAAATGATTGGTATCGAGGAGACCGGGCGGGGTGCCAATGTGATTGAATTTCCGCACAACAAAATCTGCGCCGAGTACCAGATCGTGCGCGATCTGTCTCTGCACTCCGAGGCTTAGGTGGGTTGCCGAAGGGTTGGGATAGTCCATAGCGACAACGGAACCTTGCTTATCTGCTTCAATGTTGGTGACCGAAAAGTCGCGATTGTTCGGATCTCCCCGAGCCTGGGCCAAGTCCGCACGAATGCTGGGCAACACCTGCATTAATGTGCTGCCAGAAAATAATGTCGGGTTGGGGAAGTCCAGGAGCGTCCCCTGGGGAACCCCGGGAATATCGGTGAGTGGGTTGCCGATGCCGCCGCTGAAGTACGAGCCGCGCCCGACTCCGCGCGGGCCCAGCGACACTCGCTCCTCATCTGCACTGCCAGCCGGTATCTGGACATCGTAGTAAACGCCCACGCCGCCGCGGACAACGGTTTTGCCGTCATTCCTCAGGTTCCAGGCGAAGCCAACCGATGGCGAGAAGTTTGTCCAGTTTTTGCGAGTTGGAGCCAGGCCTGCAGCGCCAAGAACTGGCTCCAAGTAGGCCGGTTTGGCGAGGTCGTAGTTCAGAGGGGCGTCGTACGTCCAGCCGAGGCCGTAATTCAAGACGAATCGCGGGTGGAGGCGCCAGGTGTCCTCGTAAAACAGATGAACGAGTGGGGAGACACGAGCATTACCAAATCCTGCCTGTGGCACGTAAGGATTCCCGATTCCAGTGGTGAAATTCTGCAGAGGCAACTGCAAGATTTCCGGCAAAGTGAGGAAGCTTGCCGGCAACGGGATCTGCAGATTTGGAGGTTGCAGGGCGTTGAAGTCTCTCACGTCCTGGGGAGAAAACAAATTCATAGTGACCGGTTCGTCATCGAAGCTGGTTCGCCCGCCCCTTGAGGTCTCCCAGTCACCGCCAAAGCGAATCTGATGCGGCCCTTTCACCCAACTGACAACATCATTCACGTCATAGCGGCGGCCCAGGATGGCGATGGTGCTGGATGCCCCTATGGAGAGGTCCTGGCCTACTGTGATCGAAGGCGCGTCAATTCCCAGACACGCGGGACACTCTGCTGCTGTCGGCGGATGCTGCGCGAAACTAACGAAGAAATAGGAGAAGCGCAAATCGTTCACGACTTGAGTACCGAATTGCGACGTCAATCCGAGAATGCTCTGGTCCGCCCATTCATTTTGCCGCGGCCACGTCGAAGGGTATCCGGCCCCTGCATAAGAGAAGCTGCCTTCGTGCGAGTAACGCACGAACATCTGTTCCCTTTGGCTCAGTTGGAAGTCTGTCCGCACACTGGCCTGATTTACGTAGGTTGGACTGGGATAGATGCCGCTGAGTGGAGCGAACTCCGGCGTGAGGATCTCCGTGCTGATCACACCCCGCTGGTCGAGGCGTTCGAAACTAGCAAAGAAAAATGCGCGGTCTTTCCGGATTGGACCTCCCAGTGAAACCCCATACTGCTGCCGCTGAAAGAATGGATCGGGATTGAAAGGATCCCGATGCAGGGCCGGGTAGGCGGAGAGAGAGTGGTCTCGGAAAAAGTAGAAACCGGAACCATGCAGTTCATTGCTGCCCGCGCGAGTGGCAATATTCACAGCTCCACTTGCAGTTGCTCCGGTACTCAAATCGAAGTTGGCCGTGGATACCTGAAACTCCTGCACTACTTCTCCCGAAAAGCCCATCGCAACCCCGCCATTTCCGACCTCCATGATGCTGCCGCCGTCGACTGTGACGCGGGTTGCGCGTCCGTTCTGGCCCACGGGGGAGCCCAGCAAGGGCACCAGAATTCGTTTATTACTTGTCTTCGCGGGTTGCTGCGCCCCCGGCTCAAGCTTCGCCAGTTCGAGGAAGTTTCGCCCATTGACCGGTAGTCCCTCGATTTGAGGCCCCGCTGACCATGCCATCCACTTCGTGCGACTCATAGTGAATCTGGGGCGAGGCTGCTTCAACGGTCAGGGTTTCGGCGTTGCCGCCGACCTGCATCACGAAGTTGACGTTGGTTGTGCTGCCTGATTCCACAGTGGCTTCCCGCGCCAGCCGCCCAAACCCCGTGGCGTCCGCAGCAACCTGGTATGACCCGGGAAGGAGGACGGAAGCGCTGTAGTCTCCCGCATCCGACGTGACCAGCGTGCGCTTCAAACCAGTATCCGTGTTGATGACTACAACGTTTGCACCGCGGATCACGGCCCCGCTAGCATCTGTGACAATTCCGGTGATGGCGCCAGTGGGATCCTGCGCACACGTCGTTCCGGTGATCATCAGCTCGATCGCGAGGAGCAACAGAGCGGAATTTTTCATTTATGGGAGCCGCGACTCCCGGAGATCAAATGACGATCACAAGAGTACCCCAAGAGCCACGCAGATTCGCAAAAGATTGGTCAGGCCTAACTTGGAAGGTGGCTATCGCGGCTGGTCAAGACCGACGCGGTGGACCAGATCCGCAAAACGTGGGTCGCCGCGCAGAGGGATCGAAGTAGGGAAAAACCTTGATCAATTGCAGGATGTTTGACTGCTCCTGGTAGGCCCGCTCAAGCCAGGCAAGTGCCTGCTCGTTGTCGCCGAGTCCCAGGTAAGCGTTCACAAAGGTGGCGGCGGGAACGTAGCCTTTCTGCTGCGTCCGTTTCAATTCATCCACCAGGCGAAGCGCTTCCTCACGACGCCCGGCATGCGCATAGGCCCGAACCAGCACGCCCATCATCGCCGGATTACGGTTAGTGAGAGAGAGCGCCTTCTCCAGCACCGGAATCGCTTCCTCCGGTTGGCCGTTGGCAATCAGCGCCAAACCCAGAAACCAATTGGCAGGTACTGAGTCCGGGTCCACTGCCAGCACGCTGCGCAATTCCCGAATGGCCTCCTCGTAACGTCTGGCGTGAAACAGGATCCAGCCAGTGTGCAGCGCCACTACCAAGCGGATCAAGTTCGCGGGCACGCTCGGCCCAGGCCAGCGCGTCCTCCGTCCGTCCCTGATACAGCATCCACTTGGCATATTCGGCGTGAGCGCTCGCATCGTTCGGGCTCAGCTCCAGGGCCCGCTTGTATTCCGCCTCGGCATCGCTCCAGTGCCACTGTTTCTGATATGCCTTTGCAAGCAGGACGTGTGGTTCGGCAAGGTCCGGATCCAGTTCAATGGCTTTTCGGGCCGCGCTCATTATTCGCGAATGGGTTTCCTTGGGAGGAGCCCCGACAGGAGCCGATCCCAGCCTCTCGTAGGCGATCGCAAGGCCGACGTAAGCTGGTGCAAACGTCAGGGTCCTTTCTTGATCGCCTCCTCAAAGTACGCAATGCTCTTTTCGAGGTTCAGCTTGGTTGTCGCCCAATCAAGCTTTGGCCTTTGAGATAGCTCTCGTAGACTTCGGGCGAGACGTGACGCGCGGCAACCAGCCGGGCGTGCTCCGCCCCGGTGACCGTGACTTCCACTCTGCGCGCGATGGATTGCGCCACCTCGCTCTGCAGAGCAAGTATGTCGCCCAACTCGCCGTCGTATTCATCGGACCAAAGGTGTTCGTCGGTGGAGCCGCGAATCAATTGAGCATGGACACGGATCCGGCTCCCCTGGCGTATCACCGAACCTTCGACGAGGGCATCCACCCCAAGAATCTTGGCAATTTCTGGCAGGGAGAGCTTGGTATCTTTGAAGCGCATGACTGAGGTACGGGAAATGACTCGCAAATCGTGGATTCGGGCCAGGCGTCCAACCAGCGCTTCGGTCATTCCGTCAGCAAGGTATTCCTGGGCTGGATCGCCCGACAGGTTGCTCAGGGGCAGGACTGCAAGCGACGCAATCTTAGGTTGGGTCGCATGCCTGGCGCGACCGCGAAGCACAATGTAGGCGACGGCAACAAGCGCGAGTAAAGTCACCCCGCCTAGAACCATCCAGAGGCGCGCCCGCGAAGTCACGGTAGGTCGGCCGTCAACTTCTACATTTGTCGGCGGATCCTCGCTGGGTTCTTTCTCTTCGTCTTCCAAAAGCAGTCTGCGGCTTTGCACCCAGGCATCGAGTTCCGAACTGAAGGCGTAAACCGATCCTATCCGGCCATGCAGGTGCCGGTGAACCGGCATTCCCTCACGCTTCTCCCAGCGCTGGACTGTGGTTACGTCACGTTTGAGGTAGGACGCGATTTCCTTCCACGAATCCAGCCGGTCAAGGGCCGGTTTCACGGGTGGCGGTGTGCCAAGGGATGGTTCGGCCATCGCGTTCTCCTGATTGGTCCGCGGTAGTCGCGAACTCGGGAACCCGATTGTACCTCCCGGACGGGGAACGGCAAAGCACGGCATTTGACGGCAATGACCTTGATTCTGCGCATTGCCGTTTGACGGCACGTGCCAGATGCGCGAATGTAGTCCGCGTGTTTCCACCGATAGCACACAAAAAAGGAGGCTTCAAATGCAAAGAAGATTGACTTGGGTAACACTGTGCAGCGTCGCAATCGTGGTCCTGGCGCTGTATCACGCTCGAGAGGTCCATGCCACGCCGGTTCATGCGCCCCATCGCGGCTGTAGCGTTGCCAACCTCAAAGGGACCTATGCCTTCCACAGGACGGGCGTGAACAATGTCCTGGGTGGCCCTATCGCCCAAATTGGCATCGACGTCTTTCACGGAGATGGGACGCGCGGCCGCATTCGCACGACCAGAAGCAGCAACGGTGACATCGAAGACTGGACCAATTTCCCGCCGAGCGGAAGCTACACCATCGATCCGGATTGTACCGGGTCGTTCTACGATGCAGACGGTACAAAAACCAACAACGTCGTCGTCCTTGACGGAGGCAAAAGATTCCTCTTGCTCAGCGTGCAGTCGGACACGATTACCACGGAAGAGGGGGAGAAGCTCGAGATGGGGCACTAACGGGGGCTTGGGTCTTGTGAATTGCTCCACAGCAATTGCGAACCCGGAACGCGAGCTGCGAGCCCGTCGGGTCAAGAACGCCAATCAGGAGAATGTCGTGAAATACCTGCCAAGCGCTTTATGGCTACTTTGGAGCCTGGTCATACTTTGTGGATGCGGTACGGGAGGAGGGGGAACTCCACGTCCAACGCAGATAAATCCAGCGCAGCCTGGTTCAACGCAGCCGGGCGTAAGCAATACCGGCATTAACGTCAGTGGTAATTGGCAATTCAGCATGACTTCGACAGTCCCCGGGGCGCCCTCTCTGACGATTGCGGGCAGCCTCAGTCGGTCCGGCAACGCAGTAACCGGGGCGGTGCATGTTGACGGTTCCAATTGCTTTGATCATCTAACGACTACCGGCATCGTGGGTGCCGTCAGCAACAGCAACATCTCGCTGACTTCGAAATCGGTCAGCGGACAGGTCATCACACTTAACGGCACCATCGCCGGCGACGCCTTTACCGGAAGCTACACCATCGACGGTGGCTGTGCCGCCGGCGATCAAGGAAATGTGACCGGCGTCAACATACCGTACATTGGTAACACTTTGGGCGGCACTTTCACACCTTCCGGCGGGCAAACATTCGATATCTCCGGCGGCTGGGCTCAGAACGAGAGCGCCAGTTCCGATGGCAGCTTCGGTCTCGCTGGGACAGTCACATTCAACGGTTCCTGTTTGGACTCGGGGACGATCACGCCTGGAACACTTCTCTCGGGCAGCTACATCATGGGAACGTCTGTGGCCATTGAAATTAAAAGCAGCAATGGCACGCTGACTTTCGTGGGGACGCTGAACCCTGACAGAAGTGAAATAAGCGGGAGTTTCACAGTCTCGGGCGGCACCTGCGACGACAAGGGCACCGCGGTCCTCGAGGTTTCGAGCCCGTGGGATTACTGATTGTGCATCCCGCCACCTTTCCTCACGGAAAAGTTCGCAGTAGTAATCATGATCGCGGTTATGACCGGAGTTTCTATGTACGTAAACTTCGCATCGGAAGGTGGTCGAAATGACGAAGAATCGAATCTGCGAGCTTCTTGCGGACGCAATGCCATGCCGCTGGGCCGTGCACGTTTTGCGGGAACCAGAGCCAAAAGTGGCGTGCCGGACAGAACGCACCGCGGGCAAGCTCAATTGGAGGAGGATGGCCTACGGCATGTTCTTGCTGTGCCTCACGACGGCGATTGCGTCGCCGGCGCAGACTTTCACCACACTAGACAGCTTCGCTGGAAATGATGGCGCCAATCCCCTTGCGGGGCTAGTCCAAGCCACCAATGGCAACCTCTACGGAACGACGGACAAGGGTGGGCGTAACGGCGAAGGAACGGTCTTCAAGATCACTCCAAAGGGCAGGCTGACGAGGCTTCATAGCTTCTCGGGCAAGGACGGCGCCAACCCCGTCGCGGAGCTGCTCCAGGCCAGTGATGGGAACCTCTACGGGACCACCTGGGGAGGTGGGGGCTACAACTCCGGGACGGTCTTCAAGATCACCCCAGGCGGTAAGTTGACGACACTGTACAGCTTCGCTGGCATGGACGGCGCTCGCCCCGTCGCCAGCCTGGTTCAGGGCGGCGATGGAAACCTCTACGGGACAACTTGGGAAGGTGGGGACTACGGCAACGGGACGGTCTTCAAGATCGACCTGAACGGCAAGCTTACGACGCTTCACAGTTTTTGTTCGCAAAGCAATTTTTGCGCGGACGGCGGCAACCCAGCAGCGGGGCTGGTCCAAGCCGCCAACGGCAACCTCTACGGGACGACGTTTGGGTTCGGGGGAGGCGCTTGTGGCGGGAATCAGGCCTCCGGCACCGTCTTCAAGATCGCCCCAACCGGCAAGGTGACGACGCTGCACACATTCATCCTCGATCGGGACGGCGCCTGTCCTGAAGCCGGTCTGGTCCAAGCCGCCAATGGTAACTTCTATGGAACGACGTCCTTAGGCGGAAACGACTTCTGGGACGGGGGTTTCGGGACGGTCTTCAAGATCACTCCGAGCGGTAAGTTGACGCCGCTTTACCGCTTTTGCGACAGCGATTGCAAGGACGGCGCCTACCCCAGCGAGTTGATCCGGGCGACCGATGGGAACCTCTACGGGTCGACTTCTGGGCTCGGAGCCAACTATCCGGGCGTCCTCTTCAAGATCACCCCAAGCGGTAAACTGACGATGCTTTACCGCTTTTGTTCGCAACCCAATTGCGCGGATGGCGACGGCGCCGGAACGCGGCTGTTCCAGGCGACCGACGGGAACTTCTACGGGACAACGTTTAGGGGCGGTGCCAACGGATTTGGGACAGTCTTCAGGTTGTCGCCGTGAAAACCGGCAGGATTCAAGTGACGAGCGGCACTCCGGACGGGCTTTCAAGTCCCGGCTGCCTCGATCTCTGTTACTTTCGACATCAACTCCCCTACCGGCGAAATTGACCAATCTGCTATAATCAAGCTGCGTTTGAACGAAATCGGTTGTCGAGCAGCTTCTTGCATACCAGCTAGTCCTGCCCTTAGTACCTCCGACTCGCACCAACGTAAATAATCTGAAAAGGATACAAGCAACAAAATGGCAGAACAAGGAACAGTGAAGTGGTTTAACGACGCCAAGGGCTACGGCTTCATCAGCCGGCAGACTGGCGAAGATGTATTTGTGCATTTCTCGGCCATTCAGGCTGGCGGTTTCCGCAGCCTGCAAGAAGGCC
>CAWBHD010000018.1:0-60186 GCA_963788605.1 uncultured Acidobacteriota bacterium
GTTTAGCGCTGAGCGTTTAGGATTGAACTCATCCAGCGGGATCTGGTTCTGCTTGGCCGCGTAAGGAGTCAGATCTGGGCTTGCCTGGAAGAGCGCAAGCATGGGATTCGCGGCGAGATCAAATTGTGTCAGGGGATCGATCCCCAGGATCAGCTCGATGGTTCGCAGAATGCTGTTCTGGTTGTAGAAGGTTTTGTCGTGATAGTGGCGGCGAGTGTAAGCGCTCACGGCGAACCCGACCGTACGGTGGCCATCGACATGGTCCACGCCACTTTGCGGATCGTCTTCCACCACAAAGATCGCCGTGTCTTTCCAAAACTTGCTCTTGCTTACCGCTTCTATGATCTGTCCCAGCGCCAGGTCGTTATCGGCGACTGCGGCACGCGGGGTGGGCGCGCTTTCTTGAGTGCCTGAGGTGTGGTCGTTGCCCAGTAGCACCACCATCAGGTTCGGCAGATCACCATTCTGCTCGAAGCGGTGGATCTCGTTGATGAGTTCCTGTCCACGATAGACATCCGGCACATTGAGATCGAAGGCCGGATAGCCCCAATCTACATATGGCAAGAGCGATTGCACCTCTGTCTTCTGAAAGAAGCGCGTGGAGTGGTCGTTGCGCTTGTAGGCTTCGTACAGCTCCTGCCAACTCTTGTGCGGCTCCATACCCAGCTGCCCCTTCACGAACTCGCTGTAAAGTCGAAACGTCAGTCCATGCCGCAGGGCTGCATCCCAGATGAACCCTGCCGGCGAGTAGGCAATGGGGTCGGTGCCATCCGAAGGATAGCTGCGATTGAACCCACCCATGTTCTTTTCGATATAGTCGGTGGCGTAGCCTTCATCCGTCCACTGGTGGCCCTCGGCGCTGAGCATTCCGTTGCAATACAGATTATCGAGCAGCACGAACTCCTCAGCCAGCGCGTGATGATTCGGCGTGACCTCGGCGCCGAACATAGTGAGCGAAGGGTCGCCGTTACCGCCCTTCAGATCGCCCAGCACCTGATCGTAGGCGCGGTTCTCTTTGATGATGTAGATGACGTGCTTGAACAGTGAACGCTCGCCCGGCCGGGTCGGCACGGGGACATACTTTGGCTGGCCGCTCGCAGCGCCCGCTGCCGTGAGATTTGGCAGGCGCATGTTGGCCGCGACTTGAAGCGTGTAGTTCTTCAACTCCTCTGAGCTCGGCGTCGGAATGATCGAGATGGTGCCCGAGTAATCGTAAACGTTGTGTCCGCCGTGGCGCTTTGTATCGACGGTGGGCGCGAAACCGAAATCGGTCCCGCGGGCACCCACGCCTTTTAGATTGGCGACCACGAGTCCTTGCCCGCTCAGCGCGACGGCACTCGGATACCAGCCTGTCGGTATGAACCCTTCCAGTTTCTGGGTCGCGATATCGATCACAGCGATCGCGTTGTTACCGCCGTTCGCCACGTAGAGGTGTTTGCCGTCCGTCGAGACCGTGAGCGCGTTGGGAGCACTGCCCGCGGGTAGGTCAGCCATTGGTTTGGTGCTGATGGTCGCTGTGACCTGGGCTTTCTCCACGTCAATCGCCGAGACCGAGTCGCTGTTGGCGTTGGCGACATAAATGGTCTTGCCATCCGCCGCGAGTGCCATGCCGCTCGGGTGCAACCCCACCTCGACCTCTTTGATTACGACGCCCTTGGCAAGGTCCACCACTGAAACAGTGCCGGTCGAAGCCACTCCGGTGCGGGGATCGATCACTGTATCAGTGCCGGAGCTCTCGGCGGTAAAGTCGTCGCCGGTGGCCGGATGCCGTCCACCCCAGTTGCTTACGAAGGCGCGCCCACCCACGAGCACCACGCCATAGGGTGCAACTCCGACTGGAATCTGCGCCTCGAGCTTCTTCGAGGCAAGGTTCACGACCCCGAGCGTGTTGTTGCTGCTCAGCGTCACGTAGAGGCGTTGGGTTGCAGTATCAATGGCAATGCCGCCCGGCACAGGAGGGTCTCCCATTCCAGCCAGGCCAGGGAGCGTGATGGAGTCGCTCCAGGCAAATCCGCCGTTCGGCTGACGGCTGGCGCCGTGCAAACCGTTGAAGGAATCGGTTAGCCAAACCTTGTTGCCATCTGCTTCCCATGTGATGCCGTGGAATCCGTTGCCCCCCAGGCTATGGGAAAAATGGTCCTTATCGGGCGGGAGCGCCAAACTCTGGATAATGGCGCCGCTCGTCGCGTCAAGGAGCATGAGACCGTGGGAGTGTTGCACCGCCACCAGTTTCTGTGCGGGATCGAGCGCGAGGTCCGTCGGCCTGCCGAAGAAGACTGTGCTCTTGCCCGCCGGCGTGATGACTTGGGCGGTAGCTTGCATGTAGATGCCGCGGCTGGCATCAAGCGGGCCGACCTGCGCGTGCTCCCAATCCCAAGCCCCCGCCGGTTTAGGTGCAGCATTTTGTGATCGCGAGCCCGATGCCTTCTTTTCGGCAGCGCCGGCCAAGCTGGCCAACAGCAACAAGAGCAGAGGAATAGAGCTAATCCATCTCTTCATGACACCTCCAGGCGAAAGACGATAAAAAACTAAAAGCGTTAGCATAAATGTCGGACCATTTCCCCTGTCCGAAATAGCGGTCTGCGATTGTGCCCGGCGGAAAGTCCACTCGAGAAAGGAACTGGACTAGCGGTCGCAACGACTGCGTTCCGGTCCGGCATTCGATTCGTTCCGCCAAGATAACTGTTGAAATATCGCAGACTTTTTCAACACCCACGCGATGTTTCAACAGTTACCTATTCGTTAAGTTCTCCAAAGCGGGATGGTCGCCGGCAATGTGTCTTGTTCCACGCCAGACTGTATCCGGGGATAGCTTGCCGCGTGTTAAACTGCTGGCCTCGCGCAGTCTTGGGGGCGTCGAATGGTCAGCGTATCCAATACTTCAGCAACCATTACGTCAGTTGCCAATCGGCCCTCAGTTCAGACCGCACCGGCCACACGAGTTGTTTCCGTCGATTTGCTTCGTGGACTGGTCATGGTGATCATGGCCCTAGACCACACCCGCGAGTACTTCTCCAACCTTACTTTTCCGCCTGAAGACCTGACCCACACCTTTGGCTTATTGTTTTTTACCCGGTTCGTCACTCATTACTGCGCTCCAGTATTTTTCCTGCTGGCCGGGACAGGCGCATTTCTTGCAGTTTCCCGCGGAAAGCAGTTGCGGGAAGTTTCTCGGTTTTTCTGGACGCGCGGTTTGTGGCTGGTATTTCTCGAACTCACCGTCATAGGGTTTGGCTGGACCTTCTTCATGCCATTCGGGTTGGCGGGGGTGATTTGGGAACTGGGGTGGTCCATGGTGGCGATGGCATTGATCGTGCGCCTTCCCATACGCTGGATCGCGATCTTGGGAGTGGTCATGATCGCGGGCCACAACCTGCTCGACGGAATCAGCCCAGACTCCTTTGGAAAACTCTCGTGGCTGTGGATGGCTCTTCACTCACCCGGTATGTATTGGATTAAGGAGCCTACTCAGTATTTGTACTTTATGTACCCGTTGATCCCGTGGGTGGGAGTTATGGCGTCGGGCTATGCCATGGGTGCTCTGTTACAAAGACCAGACCGGACAAAGCTGATTCTCAGGATTGGGGTTGCGCTTACGCTTGCCTTCTTCGCCTTGCGCGGGATCAACTTGTACGGCAATGGGACTGAAGGTCTGACGCCGTCTGTGGGCCCGTGGAGTGTACAGCCGACTCTTACCCTCACAGTGATCTCGTTCTTCAACACGCTTAAGACCCGCCGTCTCTGGACTTTCTGTTAATGACGCTCGGCCCGGCGTTAATCGCGCTGGCATGGTTTGACGGAGTGAACCGAACGTGGGCTGGGACGAGTCCTTCTCGTTTTCGGGCGCGTGCCGATGTTCTATTACGTGCTGCATATCTACCTGCTTCACATCATGGCCATCGTCGTAGCTTGGACGGTTCATCAACCAGCCGCGTGGCTTTGGAGTTGGGATTTTATTCTTCAACCAATTCCGGCAGGCTATGGCCACGGCTTGCCCTTTATCTATCTTATGTGGATTACCGCCGTTGTGCTCCTGTATCTCCCCTGCAAGAGGTACATGGAGTTTAAGAGGCAGCATCGGGAGTGGCGTTGGTTGAGTTATGTGTAACAACGGTTCGTAGCCAGCCATCAGCCGGGGCTCATCGTTTGCAATACCAAGCAATCAACAAACCGATGGAAGGTCTGTTCCTGCGGAGCCAGTACAAGCAAGCCCGTGGAGCAGTGACACTAAAATGCCTGCCATATCGTCCTCTTCAATGGTGCTGCTTGGGAAACGAAGATTCTGAACCATGCCAACATCTTAGAGCCACCAAGGGCCAGTTTCATCGGATAAGTGTTGTAATCGCATTATAAAAGGGCGCCCTTTTGGAGTAGGTTGTGAGCGTTCAGATCACTACCTACAGAAAGGAACACCCTCATGAACGATGAAAAGTATATTGGGCTAGACGTTCATCAAGCAACCATCGTGGTCGCGGTGATGGATTCGACCGGCAAGTTGGTCATGGAGTCGATCCTGGAGACCCAAGCGGCAACCATTCTTCAGTTTTTTGCAGGCTTGCGCGGAACCTTGTCGGTGACCTTCGAAGAAGGAACCTGGTCGGCCTGGCTGTACGATCTGCTGCACTCCCGCGTGGACAAACTGGTGGTGTGCAATCCGCGGAAGAACGCGCTGCTCAAAGATGGGAACAAGAGCGATCGCATCGATGCGCGCAAGCTGGCTGAGCTGTTACGCGGCAACCAACTCAAACCGGTCTATCACGGCGAGACCGGGGTGCGCATGCTGCGGGAACTCTCGCGGAGCTATCTGACCATCGTCAAAGATCTGTCGCGAGTGATGAATCGGCTGAAAGCGGTGTACCGCAGCTGGGCGATTCCCTGTGCGGGCCGAGATGTCTATTACCGCCGGCATCGAGCTCAGTGGCTGGCCAAGATCCGTGAAGCCGGGGTGCGGCGTCGGGCTGAACGGCTCTATGAGCAACTGGACATGTTGCAACACTTGCGGCAGCAAGCGCGGCGGGAACTCTTAGCGGAAAGTCGCAAACATACGATCACCGCCAAGCTGCGACAGATTCCGTTTCTGGGGCCGATTCGAGTGGCGTTGGCGGTGGCTCTGATCCAGACCCCGCACCGTTTCCGCACCAAACGGCAACTCTGGGCCTATAGCGGATTGGCCTTGGAGACGCGCACCAGCGCGGAATACCGTTTTGTCGAGGGCCAGGTGCGACGTTCAAAGAAGCTGCTTTCCATTCGCGGCCTGAACAAAGACCACAACCATGATCTGAAAGGCTTATTCAAAGGTGCGGCCACCATGGCCAGCGTGCGTCCCGGACCCTTCCAGGACTTCTATCAGGCTGCGTTGGCCAAAGGGATCAAACCGACCATGGCGCGGCTCACCCTAGCGCGAAAGATCGCAGCCATTACGCTGACACTTTGGAAGAAGGGAGAAAACTTCGACGCCGAAAAACTGAAATCGCAAGCCGCTTGAGCGTCTCGGGTGCAGAGCCCTTCCATCTCCGCTGATCTTCTCGGGTGGTGGTCAATCGGTTCTGGAGACGCTCGGGTTCGAGGGTGAGTATGACAATGGCCTGTAGACGATACGGTGCCGACGGCACCCAGTCTCCGTGTAATCCCTATGCCCCCTCGGACAACCCGAAAAAGCACTAGGCCTCGAGCCTCAGATAGATCCATGGTTGACACCGTACAACCGCAGGGCTTGCTCAGTCGCAAAACTGATCGGCGTCGTCGCTACCAAAGATGACACGGCTGAGATGGAAACAACAAAATCAACTGCAAGGCACGACACCAGACCAGCGTCTTCCCATGGCGAGAGGGCTGGATGGCGCGAACTATACTGCGCCCCCCGGTGGAGGGAGAAAAATGTTCTTGACATCCCCTTTTATAGACCAGGCCATTTCGCTCATTGAGGTTTTGAGCGTAATCGCGATTTTTCGCCAACGATCAGCCATCGATCTCGTACCGACTCATGCCCTCCCCGCAAACTCCCGGTTCTCCGTGGACACTTTCACCTTTTCACCCTCTTTGATGAAAAGGGGAACGCGGATTTCCAAGCCGGTTTCCAGCCGGGCTGTCTTGGTCCCGCCGCCCGAAGAGTCGCCCCGAACCGCGGGTTCCGTGTAGGCAACGTCCAGCTCAACGAATATTGGCAGCTCTAAACCAATCGGATTGCCGTTGTACTTGCGCAGCTCAACCAATGCGCCTTCGATCAGGAAGTCCAACGCGTCCCCGACCATCTGACCATTGAGGGTGAGGGTCTCGTAGCTTTCCTGGTCCAGAAAATGAGAACCATCCCCATCGCTATAGAGATAGGAAGCCTGTACCGATTGCAGGTCTGGTTCCTTGAATTTGTCGCTTGCCTTGAATGTCTTTTCAAAGACGGCGTTCGTGAGGAGGTTGCGCATCTTCAGGCGCACCAGGGTCTGGCCGCCACGAGCGGTAGGCGTGTTTACGTCTGCTTCCAGGCAGCAGAAAGGAGTATTCTCAAGCTCAAACAACGTCTTACGTTTGACATTAATAGCATCAATTAGCGCGGCCATGAAGTCCTCTAAACAGATCGGGACCGAAAGCACATGAACCCTGATCCCAATTTCCTTCCAGTATAGGGTGAAGTGCTCCTCGGAAGAGAAGCCTTTAGCGGTTGTCCAGTGGTTGTGAGTGCAATGGCGATGTTTCATCAACCATCGACAAATCCGAGAAAAACAGACTTCTCGTCGTCCTCAGGGTCAAAACGCAGCGTGATGCGGTCGCCGACTCGCACCTGCCGTTTATCAGCAGAATCGAACCAATGCCAGCACGACCCTGAGTAGTACCCACGCGCTGTTGAATAGGAGTAAACGACTTCCTCCCGAGGATTGGAACTATCCCACTTCACATCATGAACCGTTCCTTGGGTTTGGCCCCAACCTTGGCTTCGAGCTACATCCCTCCGCCGCCGCGCTTGGAACAACCATCTCCTCAGTGCGATGGCAACGGGGTGAAGAAGCCGGGCAAGCCACTCCTCCCACGGCAGAAAGGCACCAGCCATTCAAATCCTCGACTTTCCAGTACGGAGTTTACCGCTCAGTCAGGTGTCGGGCAAACGCCCCACACCATAACTGTCGAGAACTCGCCATTACACTCATCACCCATTCGCCGTATTCTGAGTGCCCGCCGTCATTCCCTAACGACGTCCCTGTCCCTGCTACAATCGATCCGTATGTTTTATCGCTCGGATAACCGAACCCCCGACCAGATGCGTCCGGTCAACATTCTGCCCGGCTACATCAGCA
This sequence comes from uncultured Acidobacteriota bacterium, assembly GCA_963788605.1. GTDB lineage: Bacteria > Acidobacteriota > Terriglobia > Terriglobales > Acidobacteriaceae > JABDBE01. The sequence continues at coordinate 7,287 of CAWBHD010000018.1, forward strand.
CTGCCGAGGGCTCGGTCCTGATCGAGGTCGGCAACACTCGCGTGATTTGCACCGCCTCCATTGAAGAGACGGTTCCCGCATTCATGCGCAACAGCGGCAAAGGCTGGATCACCGCCGAGTACAGCATGCTCCCCCGCGCCACGCTGACTCGCACCCCGCGCGAGGTGACCAAGGGCCGCTCCAGCGGCCGCACTCACGAAATTCAACGTCTGATCGGACGCTCCCTGCGAGCCGTTACCGACCTGGTCCGACTGGGCGAGCGCACCATCTGGATTGATTGCGACGTCATCCAGGCGGACGGTGGCACCCGCACCGCGTCCATCACCGGCGCTTTCATTGCCCTGGGATTGGCGCTGGAAAAATTAGTCGAAGCCGGAACCCTGACCTCGGCCCCGCTCCGTGATTTCGTCGCAGCCGTGAGCGTAGGCATCGTCGACGGCGAGATCCTGCTCGACCTCTGCTACGAAGAAGACTCCCGCGCCGACGTGGACATGAACTTCGTCATGACCGCCGGCCGCAAACTGGTCGAAGTCCAAGCCACCGCCGAGCACCAGGTCTTCGACGAACAACAACTGGCAAAGATGATCGCCCTAGCCGGACAAGGCGTCCAATCCCTGATCGCCAAACAACAAGCCATGCTAGGCACGCTGACCCTGCGGCAATAGCCCCGCGTTGCACAGCCGCCGCCACGCAACCCGGTTACACGTCACATCCGCCATCCCGCAAAACGTATTACAATATGGGCCGCATAAACGCTGTCACGAATTTGTTTTGAAAATGCACTAATTGGAGGAAATCCTATGAAACTTACCCCCGGAAAGCTAGCCGGCCTAAAGAAAGTATCCACCCCCCAGGGCGTGATACGCGCGGCTGCGATGGACCAGCGCGGGTCTTTGCAGAAGTCCCTGGCCAAGGAAAAAGGTGGCGAAGTCAATGACGCGATGATGGAAGAATTCAAGATTCTGGTTGCGGAGGTTCTTACTCCGCATGCCAGCGCGATCCTGCTTGATCCCGAGTGGGGTCTGCCGGCGTCGAAGCGGCGCGCTAAGAATGCTGGGCTGCTGCTCGCCTACGAAAAAACTGGGTATGACAAGACCGGGCCTGGACGCCTGGGCGATTTGCTTGATCATTGGTCGGCGCGCCGCCTCAAAGAGGCTGGAGCGGACTGCGTCAAGATTCTGCTTTACTACACGCCTTTCGATCCCAAGGACGTCAACGACAAGAAACATGCCTGGGTGGAACGCATTGGCGATGAATGCCGCGCCAATGACATCCCGTATTTCCTGGAGTTTGTCGGATACGAAGAGGGCGCGGACGAAAAGGGCTTTGAGTACGCGAAGAAGAAGCCGCAGATCGTAATTGAGAGCATGCGCGAGTTCAGCAAGGATCGTTACGGCGTCGACGTGCTGAAGGTTGAAGTGCCGGTGAACATGAAGTATGTCGAGGGCGCGAAGGCCTACGCCGGCCAGAAAGCCTACAGCAAGAAGGAAGCCGCGGACCTGTTCCTGAAAGCGGCGGCGGTCGCGACCAAGCCGTTTATTTATTTGTCAGCCGGCGTGAGCAACGCAGAGTTTACCGAGGCTCTCGAACTCGCCGGCGAATCGGGCGTGAAGTTCAATGGAGTGCTTTGTGGCCGCGCCACCTGGAAGGAAGGCATTCCGATTTACGCCAAGCAGGGCGCAGAGGCCTTCCGCAAATGGCTGCAGACCGAGGGCGTGAAGAATATCAACAACGTAAACGACCGCCTGAAGGCCGCAACTTCGTGGCACTCGATTTACGAAGTCGAACCCGCCATGGCGGGAGTGTAAGCTTTAGAACCTGCGGAACTATCGGCGTTGCGTTTTGAAAGGGCACGGCTTCCGAGCCGTGCCGCAGTATATGGAAGCAATGTACGGCGCGGCTTGAAGCCGCGCCCCTTCAAGACTCCGGTCGCTCGTTCTGCGTTTTTCCGATCCTAACGAGGTTCTCCGGCGAACATGAGAAATTACGGCAAGACCGCTCTCATCACCGGTGCGTCCAGCGGGATCGGGTATGAACTGGCCAAGTTGTTCGCCAAAGACCAACACAACCTGATCCTAGTAGCCCGCAGCGCGCCTAAGCTGACGCAATTTGCCGACGAACTCCAGCGCCAGTTTGGGATCGCGGCAAAGGCTATCCCACTCGATCTCACGGCTGCGCCGGCGCCGCAATTCCTGTTTGACCAACTGCAGCGCGAGGGCATCTCGATCGATATTCTGGTAAACAACGCGGGCTACGGCGTGCTCGGCGAGTTTTCCAATGTTTCGCTGGAAGAGAACCTCGGGCAGATTCAGCTCAACATCATCGCGCTCACTCAGCTTACAAAACTGTTTCTTGGCCCGATGATCGAGCGGCGTTCTGGCAAGATTCTGAACGTAGCTTCCACGGCAGGCTTTCAGCCGGGTCCGCTCATGGCCGTTTACTACGCGACCAAAGCCTACGTCATCTCGTTTTCGGAAGCACTGGCCAACGAGCTAGCCGCATCGGGCGTTACAGTGACTTGCCTTTGCCCTGGGCCAACCGACACCGGTCTGCAAGCGCGCGCCGGCACGGAGAACACCAGGCTCTTCAAGACATTCAGGCCGATGGATGCGAAGACGGTCGCGCGCGACGGCTATCGCGGCGTGATGGCAGGCAAGACGCTGGTGATCTCGGGATTCCGCAATTGGCTCGTGGCAGAGTCGGTGCGATTCAGCCCGCGCAAACTGGTGACGGCGATTTCACGGAGGGTGCTGGAGTAGGGCGGAGTAAGGCCACCCCCGGACGGAGCGATCTAGTCAGGCAGTCCGAGCGGTGGCAGCCCACACACAATCTTTACCGTCTCCAGGCTAACCGTGATGACCTGCCCGATCAGCCGCACAATGTATTGCGGATCGTCGGCGCGATTCGGAGCATTTGTGATGCCGCTGCGTTTGTCGGTTGAATCTGATACTGATCAATTACCCATTCAAGGGCCGAGCGGTTGCCGAGCCGGCATTCGTATGTCTCAGGTTTCTCGTAATGAACATGAATTTCCGCTAACCGCTCTCCGGCCGTCACGAACGCACGAAGGACCCCGCCGTCCTTTACTCCGTTCACCTCTTTAGCTCTGTCATCTTGAGCGTAGGCGAAAGACCCCGAGGTCCCCGGCGTCCGCTCTTGCTCCGGAGAGGTGTTCCCACGGTGCACTCTCCCGGGCGAAGTTCGTGCGGAGCAACTCCCTGCAAGTTCTTTGGCGGTACGGGCAGACGCAGGGTCCCTCAACTTCGCAAGATCGTCCGCGCGCGGACGATCTTTCTACGCTCGGGATGACAGAGCATTGCTGAAAGCTGATGGCTGACAGCTGAGAGCTTTACTCCCACTCGATTGTTCCTGGCGGTTTCGAGGTGATGTCGTAAACGACTCGGTTCACGCCCTTCACTTCGTTCACGATGCGGCTTGAAATTGTTTTCAGGACTTCGTGGGGGAGCGGGACCCAGTCGGCGGTCATGCCGTCTTCGGAGTGGACGGCGCGGATGGCGCAGGTGTTGGCGTAGGTGCGCTGGTCGCCCATTACTCCGACCGACATTACCGGGAGCAGCACGGCGAACGACTGCCAGATTTTTGTGTACAGGCCGGCTTGCCTGATTTCACTCACAACAATGTCGTCACACTCGCGCAGAATATTCAGACGCTCGGGCGTGACTTCGCCGAGGATTCGCACTGCGAGGCCCGGCCCGGGGAACGGTTGGCGCTGCAGAACTTCTTCGGGCATGCCAAGGTCGCGGCCGATCTTGCGGACTTCATCTTTGAATAGCTCTTTCAGCGGCTCGATCAGCTTGAGTTTCATTTTGTCGGGCAGTCCACCGACGTTGTGGTGCGTCTTGATGATCTGCGAGGGGCCGCGCACCGAGCGCGATTCGATCACGTCGGGATAGAGCGTGCCCTGGACCAGCCAGTCGACATTGCCTTCTTCTTTTTCAATGCGCTTGGCCTGCTCGTCGAATACGGCGATGAATTCGTTGCCGATGATTTTGCGTTTCTTCTCGGGATCGGTCACGCCCGCGAGTTTGCTGAGGAAGCGCTCGCTGGCATCGACGGCGACGACGTGGAGGCCCAGTTGGTCACGCAGGTTCTGCTGGACTTTTTCAAATTCATTTTTGCGCAACACTCCGTTGTTCACAAATACCGAAGTCAGTCGCGAAGGGCCTTTGCCATCTCGCAAGGCGCGATCGACAAGCGTGGCGGCTACGGCGGAATCCACGCCGCCGGAAAGCGCGCATATGGCGCGGCCAGAGCCAACGGTCTGCCGTACGTTGGCGATGGTGGCATCGATGAAGTGCTGCGGAGTCCATGTGGGCTTGGCGCCGCAGATCACGAGAGCGAAGTTGCGCAGGATATCCGTGCCGGATTGGGTGTGGCGCACTTCGGGATGGAACTGGACGGCGAACATCTTCTTTGCTGGATTTTCGATGGCGGCAACCGCATTGGGCGAACTGGCGGTCAGGTGAAATCCGGGAGGCAAGTCCACCGCTTCGTCCCCGTGCGACATCCAGACCGAAAGTTTTTTGGGTACGCCGTGAAAAAGGCTCGAATCTTCTTTGATTTCGACGTTGGCGTGGCCGTACTCGCGTTTGTCCGCCGCGAGGACTTTGCCGCCTAGCACGTGCACCATCAACTGCAAGCCGTAGCAGATGCCGAGAACGGGCAGGCCGAGTTCAAACACTCGGCGGTCGGTGTTGGGAGCATCCTGATCGTAGACCGAGCAGGGACCACCGGACAGGATGATGCCGAGAGGCGAGTAGCCGCGGATTTCGTCGAGCGTGGCCGTACAGGGCAATACGACCGAGAAAACATTTTGTTCGCGGATGCGGCGCGCAATGAGTTGAGAATATTGCGCCCCAAAGTCGAGGACGACGATAGATTGGGTTTCCACGGACGAGTGTCTCAAATCGAGCGATAACTGTAAAGAGGTACGGCAGCTTTTGGCTTTTAGCTTCCAGCTGGGACGTCGCTCAGAATGAGTTCGCTTGCGTCGATGGCGGAACTGGGCTCTTTGCCGGGGTCAAGGTACTGCCTTGTGTTGGGTAGCGTTGGTGGCGCGGTTTCAACTATTACGGGGGCTTCTGGCATTTCGATGATCGCCAGATAGGCTGCCAGCCTTCCGACATACAAGAAATCTGCAAGAGCGAAATAGAGCAGAGTTATCAGCAGGACGCCGCCGACCACAACCTCCCCGGGTAACAATGAGGCAAGTCCGAGAGGAAACGCGACCACCGAACTGGCGACTGCGAAGGCGGTGATGTGGGCGAGGCCAAACCATGTGCCTACGGCAAATACTGGCCCGGGGCGAGTCCGGCACAGATCGCCCGTGGCTACGAGTGCGCCAAAAGTGTCCTGGCCATCAGCCACCACAAATATCCCTGCCAGCGAGAGGAACCAGTTCAGCGCGGACCACGCCAGCCAAATCAGCAGGGCGATGGTCAGGATAATCAGCAGCGCGCTGGCGGGGGCGGGGTCGTCGGGCGGGGACGCAGCCCGAGCTAAGAGAACTGCAGCCAACGAACCCACGATAGCGGCTAGCGTCGTGGCAAGCCGGAAACCATTCAGAATCAAAAGAGAACGCAGGCGCCATTGCTTCCTGTCTGGCTGACTGGATTTGGAAATATCGTTCTCATGAAAATGGTCTAGCAAAGCGCTTACGGTGGCGGCCCGTCCAAGCGACGCGACCACGACCCAGGCGATCCCTAAGGTCAACGCCAGCACGGCTGAGGTCTCCATCACACGCCATGCGCTGCCGCGAAAAATATGCTGCACGGCCCGGGAAATGAGCACGGGTTGCGCCGTCTGCAAAAGCAGCAGGTCGCCCCGGCTGACCGGCAGGGTATTCAGATACTCGAAGAAGGCAAACCCGAGCAGAAAGCCGGCAGCGGCGGCGAAGGTCCAGCGCCAGGCGATCTCCGCCAGGCCGAATGAAGGGCGGGAGAAAATGACACGAAACCCTTGGAGCGAAGGTGAGGGGCGAGCCATGCGTGCCTAGCTAGGATAACCCAGTGGGTGGGCAGGCAGGAGCACATGCACGAGCGAAAGCATTGCCGGTGTTCAAGGTTCGTCCCGGGTTGCCGATAACGCCATTAGGCCGGACCCGGGAAGCACGGAGGCTTCAGCCTGGAGATTTAGAGGAGTTGGGCATGAAGGCAACGCTGCTGCTGGTCGAGGACAGCAAGGTACAGAGAATCGAGACCGAAAGGATTCTTCACAAAGCGGGATACACCGTGCTGAACGCTGGCGATGGCGAGGAAGCACTTCGCGTAGCCCGCGAAAATATCCCCGATCTGGTGCTGCTGGACATGATGCTGCCCAAACTTGACGGTCCGCAGGTGCTGCGAAGGCTGAAGGAAAATGGGGAGACGGCGGATATCCCGGTTATTGCACTAACCAGCCTGTCCGACGCGAACGAGGTCAAGCTGCGCGAGGCGGGTGCAGCGGGCTTCTTTTGCAAGGCCAAACTATTCGACGATAGAGCTGCCGCCGTGCAGTTTCTGGAACTGGTGGAACGGGTACTGGAAAAATCGAGGACGCAGAGGACGAGCGCGGCTACCAGCGATTAGTCCTGTCTCGTGGGCACAGCGGGAAACATCTTGCGAAGCAGGTCATTGTGAAATTTACGATTCTACTGGTTGAAGACAGCCGAGTGCAGAAGCTGGCCAATGAAAAGATCCTCACGCAGGCAGGTTACCTCGTGCTGATGGCGGGAAGCGGTGAAGATGCCCTTCGCCTTGCGCTTGAAGCAAGTCCCGACCTGATTCTGCTGGACATGATTTTACCCAAGCTTAGCGGTTTCGAAGTGCTGCTGGCTTTGAAGCGAGATCGGGCGACAGCGGCGGTTCCTGTAATTGTGCTCAGCCAGCTTACGGATGCGGATGAAATCAAGGTTAGAGCCGGAGGGGCAGCCGGATACTTTGCCAAGTCAAAACTGGCGAAAGGCGTGGACGGAGAGCGCGAACTGGTTGAGCTGATCAAGAAAACGCTCCGTGAATCGCCAGGGAGCAGGATTCTGGCAGCGCATGTGGGTTGGTAGCAATGCCTGGTGATTTATGTTGAGTGCACAGTAGCCAGAGACCGACAGATCATCCTCATCAGCGCACTACCACGTTGGCCAGCCTGCCTGGCACGACGATGACCTTCACTACCTGCTTCCCGGCGATCGCGGACTTGATCTTTTCGTCCGCTAGCGTACGCTCCTGGATCGTCTCTCTCGATGAATCCACGGGGACCACGATCAAGCCGCGCAACTTGCCGTTGATCTGCACTGGAATCTCAATTTCGTCTTCCTTCGCCAATGCAGGATCATATTTCGGCCAGGGCGCGCGGAGCAGGCTTGCCTTCTCGCCCAGCATTTCCCAGAGCTCGTGCGCCAGGTGTGGAGCAAACGGCGCGAGCAGGAGCACGAGATTGCGTTGCACATCCAACATCAGCTGGGCCGGAAGCAAGTCCGCAGGCGAGGGCGCCCGCGCCCACGGTCTTCGACAGCGTAGAGTTCGTTCACCAACTCCATGATCGCCGCGATGGACGTGTTGAAGTGCCAGCGCCCCTGAAAGTCGTCGCTGACGCGTTTGATGGTCTGGTGAAGCTTGCGCTGGATCTGGCGCGCCTCGGGTTGTTGAGAGGTTGCGGGTGGCATCGACGCAGCAAGCTGCGTCGCTACATTGGCGTTTCTCGACACGAACCGGAAGACGCGGCCCAGGAAGCGCTGGATGCCTTCGACTCCCTCATCCTGCCAGTCGAGTTCACGGTCCGGAGCGGTGGCGAAGAGCGTGTACATGCGCGTACTGTCGGCGCCGTAGCGAGCGACCATGTCGTCGGGCGACACTACGTTGCCCAGGCTCTTCGACATCTTCGCTCCGCCCTTGATGATCATGCCTTGAGTGAACAGGCGCTCGACGGGTTCGTCGTTCTTCACCAATCCCATGTCGCGCATGAACTTGGTCCAGAAGCGCGAATAGATCAGGTGCAGAATCGCATGCTCGACGCCGCCGATGTACTGATCGATGGGGAACCAGTACGCAGGCCGTCTTAGGATCGAAAGGCTCATGGTCGTTGTGCGGCATCGGTGTAGCGATAGAAGTACCAGGACGAATCGACGAAGGTGTCCATGGTGTCGGTTTCGCGGCGGGCAGGGCCGCCACACTTGGGACAGGTCGCGTTTACGAATTCCGGCACCCGGCCAAGGGGCGAGCCTCCGGTCAGGGTGATGTCAACGTTCTCGGGCAGGATCACGGGCAAGTCTTTTTCCGGCACCGGAACGATGCCGTCCTTCTCGCAATAAAGCATGGGGATCGGCGTACCCCAATAGCGCTGGCGAGAACGCCCCAGTCCTTCAAGCGATAGGTGACGGTGGCTTTGCCAAAGCCCTTCTGCTCGGCATGCGCGGACATCGTCGTGATGGCTTCCTGGCAAGTCGAGGCCCGCTAAACTGTCCGGAGTTCACCAGCGATGCCGTCTTCAGATGTGGTGAAGGGCAGCATGGGCTCGATGACGGTTTCTTCGGGATCGACGGACCGAGGCACGATCACAATGCGGATGGCAATTCATATTTCTTGGCGAATTCGAAGTCGCGTTCATCGTGCGCCGGAACGCTCATGATCGCGCCGGTGCCGTAGTCCATCAGGATGTAGTTGGCGATCCAGATGGGCACGCGTCTCGCCGTTGTAGGGATTCACGGCGAAGCGATGCGGTATTGATGCCATGCTTCTCGATCGCGCCAATGTCGCCGGCTTCTCTTGCGCTTTGCGCTGCTCGGCAATCAGCTGCTCGACCTGCGCCCGCAGAGGATCGTTGTCATCGCTGCGACCGGCCACCAGCGGATGCTCCGGGGCCAGCTGGATGGAAGTCGCGCCGTAGATGGTGTCTACGCGGGTGGTGAAGACGGTGATGATCGAATCGGGCGAGTCGGCGGCTCCGTCGAGTTTGAAATCGACCAGGGTGCCTTCGCTGCGGCCGATCCAGTTGCGCTGCATGGTGCGCACTTTTTCCGGCCAGCCTTCGAGCTTGTCGAGATCCGCGCGAGCAACTCTTCGGAGTATTGCGTGATGCGCAGGAACCACTGCTCCAGTTCACGCTGCTCCACCAGCGTGTCTTCGTGGCGCCAGCAGCAGCCGCCGACGACTTGCTCGTTGGCCAGAACGGTGGCGCACTTCGGGACACCAGTTCACCTTGCTCTTCTTGCGATAGGCCATGCCCTTCTCGTAGAGCTTCAAGAAGAACCACTGATTCCAGCGGTAGTATTCAGGCAGACAGGTGGTGACTTCGCGCGACCAGTCGTAGGCGAAGCCCAGGCGCTTCATCTGGCGCCTTCATGTTGGCGATGTTGCGCAGGGTCCACTCGCGCGGCGGCGTGTTGTCTGGAGATGGCGGCGTTTTCCGCCGGCAGACCGAACGAATCCCAGCCCATGGGATGCAGCACGTTGTAGCCGTTCATCCACATGTAGCGGGCAAGCGCGTCGCCGATGGCGTAGTTGCGCACGTGCCCCATGTGCAGCGCGCCCGAGGGATACGGCAACATTTCCAGCACGTAGTATTTGGGCTTGGTGGAGTTGGGCTCGGCCGCGTAGAGAGACGCATCCTGCTGCCAGCGCTCGAACCATTTGGTCTCGATGCGCTGGGCATCGTAGCGGTCTTCAGCGTGATGTTCGTTGGCGTCGCGAGTCACGGACGTGCTTTCTTCATGGGGCATAGGAGGAAAAATGAGTATTGGATAAACCTTAGATTCTACAACGAGAGGTGGGTGCCACGCGGGCAGTCATGCCCGAGATTCAGCCATATACGTCCTTGCGGTGTCCGACTTGCAAGTACCAATACCGTTACCCTTTCGTCCTGGATATCACAAATCAGACGATAGTTGCCGACGCGATACCGCCAAAGACTCTGTTTGTCGCCGTGGAGAGGCTTGCCCCATTGCCGGGGATTCTCGGCTGGCATAATCCGCTCGCGCAGGAAACAAACGATTGATGTTTGAGCGGAGCGGTCGAGCTTCTTGATCTGCTTTTCAGCGGTCCGGGTGATCTCAATCGTCCAGACCAAGCCTGCGCTCCAACTCTTCGACCGTGATGGTAGGCTCACGGCGCTCCAGTGCGGCGATGCCCTTTAAATAGTCTTCACGGTCTTCGAGATATTGCCGGATGGCCTCGCGAGCATAGTAGCTCTTGGTGCGACCCGTCTCTTTGGCAAGAGATTCCAGCTTTTCTTCCAGTTCGGGTTCGAGTCGGATGCCTAGCATAATTGTTTAACATGTTTAACATAGCAGATTCGAGGCTGGGAAACAAGGCGTTGTGCGACGCACGCGGTCCAAATCAAAAACGAGAACCACAAAGGACACGAAGGTACACAAAGTAGGGCTTGCCGTGGAAAATCTCATTATAGAGTGCGGTGAGACCTAGCTTGTGTCGTTACAGCTTCTGTGATTACATCGAGCCCATCTGATCGGTAGCTGAAATTCACTCACACGCAAACACCCATTGGGAGGGATGTTTTGATGGGTTGGTACTTCGGGCTTTTTTTTGTTTCAGGGTGCTGCAGTATCCTGTACGAGATCGTCTGGCTGAGGCTGTCCATGGCCCAGTTCGGAGTGACCAGCGCGCTGGTTTCCATTGTGCTTTCGATGTTCATGGCGGGGTTGGGGCTGGGCTCGTGGGGAAGTGGTTATCTACTTCGAAGATATGAAACTCGCATGCGGATGCCGGCCCTGCGCTTCTATGCACTCGCGGAGTTGCTGATCGGGATATCTGCGTTGCTAGTCCCACTGGAGTTGCTGTGGGGACGGCATCTGCTGCAACAGGCGGGCATCTCTTCTTCCGGGGCCTACTATTTCACTTCTGGGGTTTGCATCGGGATCACTCTGATCCCATGGTGTGCGTGCATGGGTGCGACAATTCCGCTGGCGATGCTGGCCATCCGAAACGATTTCCCACAGGAGTCGCAGCGATCCTTCAGTTATCTCTATCTCGCGAACGTCTTGGGTGCAGTGCTGGGGTCGATCCTGCCTCTGTTTCTGATCGAGATTTATGGCTTCCACGGAACGTTGAAGATCGGTGCGGCCCTCAATGGTCTCTTGACTTTGTCGGCCCTGGTCCTCAGTTCGCGATCGGCCTCCCCGGCGCCAGGGCGTTCGTTCCGCGAAGACTCTGGTGCTCGTATCGAACTCAAGCCCGCGGGAAATGGGATGTTGCTCGGGTTACTGTTTGCCACCGGACTCACCAGCATGGGTATCGAGGTGGTTTGGATTCGGCAGTTCACTCCGTACATGGGCACGGCGGTCTATACGTTTGCCTCGATCCTAGGGCTGTATTTGGCGTCCACGTTCGCGGGCTCGCGAATTTATCGGCTCCAGGGCGTCAAGCCGCAAGGCGGAATGCTGGTCTGGACGTTCCTTGGACTCTTTGCTCTCTTTCCGCTGATCACTGCCGATCCGTCGTTCAATATCCCCAAACTGCTGCGCTTGCTGCTGGGAATCGTGCCGTTCTCCGCTGCCCTGGGATTTGTGACCCCGATGCTGGTGGACCGTTACTCGGAAGGCGATCCGGACAAAGCAGGAAGCGCTTATGCGGTGAACGTGCTGGGGTGCATTCTGGGGCCACTGCTCTCGGGATTTCTGCTGCTGCCCTTGATCAGCGAGCGCTGGGTGTTATTCATTTTCTCCCTGCCATGGCTCGTTATCGGCTTGCATCCGGAATGGTCGTCCCACCAGCCAGCGGAGATCGCACCGAGTTGGTCAGGAAAGCTTCGTTATGGTGTGGCAGCGCTGGCGATAATTCTGCTGGTTGTCAGCAAGGACTACGAAGCTCGCTTTGCCCACCCTGAGGTTCTCCGCGACAACACCGCAACCGTCATTGCGGCCGATGACGGCCGTGGCAAGCAACTGTATGTCAATGGCGTGGGGATGACAGGGTTATCGAATGTCACCAAGACGATGGCTCATCTGCCACTGGCGTTCCTCGATCACCCGCCGAAGAAGGCTTTGGTGATCTGTTTCGGGATGGGAACAACGTTTCGCTCTCTGATTTCCTGGGGTATCCCGTCGACGGCGGTGGAGTTAGCGCCCAGTGTTCCGCGCATGTTCGGGTATTTCCATTCCGACGGCGCGCAGATTCTGCAGTCGCCTTTATCACGGGTAGTGATTGACGATGGCCGGCGGTATCTGGAGCGCACCTCGGAACAATATGATGTGATCACGATAGATCCACCGCCACCGATCCAGTCGGCGGGTTCCAGTCTCCTCTATTCGAAAGAGTTTTATTCGACTGCCAAGCAACGGTTGCGGCCAGATGGGATTCTGCAGCAATGGTTGCCAACAGGCGATGCCGTGGTTCACGCTTCGGTGGCGCGAGCGCTGGTTGAATCCTTTGCTTACGTCCGCGTGTTCCATACCGTCAACCCGCACGCGCCGAGTGAATGGGGATTCCATTTCCTGGCGAGTAGCCGGCCTCTGCCCAAGCGATCAGCGAGCGAGTTGGCGCAGAGAATGCCGCCTGCAGCGGTGAAGGACTTGATGGAGTGGAGCGACCGGCCGAGCGCGGAGCGTGAACTTGCCGCGGTTCTGGACAATGAACTTTCCCCCAGCCTGCTGGTCGCTGAAGCTCCGCATGCGCCCGCGCTGTCGGACGACCAACCGGTCAATGAGTACTACCTGCTTCGCCGGAAGCTCATGCCCACGCGCTGGCAATGATCGCGCCTGCCCTGAAGTGGGCATATTTGCTGCAATCAATGCAGTAACGATAGACTTAAGGTTTCGAGGTGGGTTCATGTTAGTTGTCATGCAGGCGCACGCAACGGAAGAGCAGGTGCGCGCCGTCTGCCAGAAGATCGAAGCGCTCGGCTACCGCGCCCATTCCATACCTGGGGCAGAGCGGACCGCGATCGGCATTACGGGAAACAAGGGCGAGGTCGAACCGGGCACGCTGGAAGAAATGTCGGGCGTGCAGGAAGTTATTCGCGTCACCAAGCCCTACAAACTAGTCAGCCGTGACATCAAAGAAGACAATACCGTGATTCGATTTGCCGGGAGCCCCGCCACCATTGGCGGGCCTGTGCTGGCAATCATTGCGGGGCCTTGCGCGATCGAGAGCCGGGAGCAGGCGTTTGCGGTGGCGGAGCGGGTTCATCGCGCCGGCGCGCAGTTCTTTCGCGGCGGAGCCTATAAGCCCCGCACTTCTCCTTATTCCTTCCAGGGCTTGGGCGAAGAAGGGTTGCGCATCATGGCCGAAGTGCGCGATCAGTTTGGCATGAGGATCGTGACCGAGGCAATCGATAACGAGTCACTGGAATTGGTAGAGGAGTACGCCGACGTCATCCAGATTGGCGCGCGCAACATGCAGAATTTTTCGCTGTTGAAGCGTGCGGGACGGGCAGGCAAGCCGGTGCTGTTGAAGCGAGGCATGTCGGCGACATTGGAAGAATTTCTGATGGCGGCCGAGTATGTGATGAGCGAAGGCAACTACAACGTGATTCTTTGCGAGCGCGGCGTTCGCACCTTCGCTGATCATACTCGCAACACGCTGGATTTGAGCCTGGTGCCGGCGGTGCAGCGATTGAGCCACCTGCCCATCGTGGTGGATCCCAGTCATGGCACTGGCAAACGGAATAAGGTTACCCCACTTTCCCGAGCCTCCGTCGCCGTGGGTGCGGATGGCTTGATTGTTGAAGTCCATCACCAACCGGACAAGGCGCTGTCGGATGGTATGCAGTCGCTCTACCCCGATCAATTCGACGAGTTGATGGCGCAGGTTCGGCAGATCGCGCCAGTGGTTGGTAGAACTGTAATGGGGTTGGGAACGTTGACGCCAGCAGCGACTTCGCCGGTCAGGACGTAGTACTTGGATCTTCCTCACACTCAATAATCTTGAGAAAGCTTTTGTTCAGCATCGTCCTCGCGCCGATTCTCGGCGCTCTTGGTTGGTGGTACTTCCGCCAGCAACCGCTACCCGCATATCGCCCGCTTTATCGAGAATACGCGTACGTCACCAATGGCAAGAGCAACACGGTCAGCGTCATTGACCTCACCGCGGACCCCGTGAAGGGATTCACCGTGGTAAAGGCCATCGAGGTTGGGAGCGAACCGACGGGTCTGGCGGCCAACAGCAAGCGGAATGAGATTTATGCGGTCAATACTGGATCGAGCAACATCAGCGTGATTGACGCCGAGCGTAATGCGGTTGTCGCAACCATTGGGGTGCATGGCAAGCCTTACTTCATTGATCTTTCAGCGGACGGGAAGCGCGCATACGTCGCCAACTCGGGCTCCGCGAATGTTTCCGTGATTGATCTGGACAAGCGCATGGTGATCGGGAACGTTCGGGTGGGGGCTTCGCCGGGACTGGCGCGGGTTTCACCCGATGGCGAAACCGTGGTAGTCAGCAATCGCGGGGACAATACCGTTTCGCTGATTGATGTTGAACATCTGAGAGTGCGCAACACGATTTCCGTATGCCCGCAGCCGGAAGACATTGCTATCGTTCCAGACAGCAGCAAAACATTTGTCGCATGCACGGCAGCCGGGCAGGTCGCATCCATCGATCTGAAGAGTGACAAGTTGCTCGCACTGCTCGATGTGGGCAAGACTCCCGTTCATCTCGCGCTCAAGCCGGACGGCGGAGAACTCATGGTAAGCAATTACGATTCGGATAGCATCTCGATCATTGAGACTGCGAACAATGAAGTGGGTGGCAGCTATCTGATTGGCACGCATCCGGCGCGGGGGATCGTGACTGCCGATAACTCGCGGTTGTATGTCAGCAATTTCGGATCGAACACGGTAGCGGTTTATGACATCGATATTGGGAAGATGATTGCGACTTTGCCAGTGGGCAGCCATCCGGACGGGCTGGCGCTCTCGCAAAGTCAGAACTACTTACTGGTTCTGAATTCTGGGTCAGGGGATGTCACGGTCATCCAGAAACGCACTCCGAAGAAGAAATTCGAGCCTGGGGAATACTCGCTTCTGACCATGATTCCGGTCGGGGTACAGCCCAATAACATCGTGGTGAAGTCGTTTGTGCTGGCTAAACCGGCGCAAAACCATTAACCACAAAGGGCACGAAGGTTCACAAAGGAGCAGCGTTCCGCCGTCCTTACCCGTTTGCGCCGCAACACTTTTTGTATTTCTTGCCGGAGCCACAGGGACAGGGATCGTTGCGTCCAACTTTAGCCGCGCCACGGACGACTTGCTGCACGGTCTGCAAATCGCCTGAACCGGCCATGCGGGCCTGATCCAACTCGCGTCGCTTCTTGCGCTGGAAGGCTTCCTCGATTTCATCCACAGATGTGGCGACTTGCCGGGGCGGCCTGTTTCCATTGCCGTCTCCACCCATTCGCGAACTCTGAACACCGGATTCCGCTCCGGCTCCGCCTTCGCTGGGCCGCTCCAGAATCTGCATCAGGTAGAGATAGCGGACGGTCTCCTCCTGGGAGCGCTGCATCATGGCTTCAAACATGTCAAAAGACTCGCGCTTGAATTCCACCAGCGGGTCGTGCTGCCCGTAGCCGCGCAGACCAATGCCTTCCCGCAGGTGGTCCATGTCGCGGAGGTGGTCTTTCCACTGTGAATCGAGCACGCTCAGCATGATCATGCGCTCGTGATAGCGCATCGCGTCCGGGCCAATCAGTTTTTCCTTGGCATCGTAACGGGTTTTGAGCTTGTCGAAGATCGCGTCGCCAAGTTCCTGTCGATTCAGGGTTTCAGGCTTGATGCCTTCCGCGAGAATATCCACGCCGAAGCGGGTGAAGATGGCGTCCTTCAGAGCCTTGAGATCCCAATCTTCGGCATGAACTTTAACTGCGCAGAATTGATCCATCAAATCGCTGAGGATGCTGGAAACATAGTCCTCAAGGATCAGTTCCTTCTGATCCACGCCTTCCAGCAACTGATGTCGCAGGCCGTAAACGGCCTCGCGCTGCTTGTTCATTACGTCGTCGTATTCGAGCAGATGTTTGCGGGCTTCGAAGTTTTGCGCTTCCACGGCTTTCTGCGCGGCTTCGATCCGGCGTGAGATCAGTCTTGATTCGATCGGAACTCCCTCTTCCATGCCCAGCCGTTGCAGCAGATTCGAAACCCACTCCTTGGCAAAGATGCGCATCAAGTCGTCTTCGAGCGAAAGATAGAAGCGGGATGAACCGGGATCGCCCTGACGTCCAGCGCGGCCGCGAAGCTGGTTATCAATGCGGCGGGCTTCGTGACGTTCGGTGCCGAAGATATGCAACCCTCCGGCGGCGATGACTTCGTCGTGCTCTTTGTCGGTCTGTTCTTTGTAACGATTGAAAATCTCCGTCCACTGGTCGGTGGGAACCACGTATTCGTTCCCGGCGTAGTACCAGACTGTGCTCTTGGTATCGTCAACGCTGGCTTGAACCTTGCCTTGTGCGGCCCGCAGGGGCTGCGCGATTCCCTTCTTCACGCATTCCTGCTTCGCCATGAACTCGGGGTTCCCACCCAAGAGAATGTCGGTGCCGCGGCCGGCCATATTGGTGGCGATCGTGACCATGCCCTTGCTGCCGGCCTGGGCCACGATTTCGGCTTCTTTCTCGTGTTGCTTGGCGTTCAGCACCCAGTGCTTGACGCCTTTCTTCTTCAGTAGTTCGGAAAGACGTTCTGACTTTTCAATCGACGTAGTGCCGACCAGCACCGGCTGATCGGTCGCATGCAGCCTCTGGATCTCGTCGGCCGCGGCGAAATATTTTTCTTTCTCAGTACGGTAAACGACGTCCGGATTCTCCAGGCGCAGCATCGGCTTGTTGGTCGGGATCACCATCACTTCAAGCCGGTAGATCTTGTCGAACTCGGGCGCTTCGGTTTCGGCCGTGCCCGTCATGCCGGCCAGCTTCTTGTACATGCGGAAATAATTCTGGAAGGTGATAGTGGCGAGAGTCTGATTCTCGCGTTCGATCTTGACGTTTTCCTTGGCCTCGACCGACTGATGCAGGCCATCCGACCAGCGCCGTCCCGGCATCAGGCGTCCGGTGAACTCGTCCACGATGATGACTTCACCATCTTTCACGACGTACTCTACGTCGCGGTGATAGAGAGCATGCGCCTTGACGGCGGTCTCGACGTGATGCTTGATGTCCCAGTTTTCGGGGTCGGCGACGTTGCCAATGCCCAGAAGTTGCTCGACTTTTTCCCAGCCTACGTCGGTAACGGTGATGTTCCTGTGCTTTTCATCCACCACGAAGTCGCCGGTGTATTGCTTGGGCTCGCCGGGCGGAACGTCAATCTCCTCACCCTTTTCGAGCTTGGGGATGATGCGATTTACTCTTGCGTACTTGTCGGTGGACTCTTCGCTGGCGCCAGAAATGATGAGCGGAGTGCGGGCTTCGTCGATCAGGATGGAATCGACTTCGTCGACGATGGAGAAATTGTGGCCGCGCTGCACGCAATCATGCAGATCGAACTTCATGTTGTCACGGAGATAGTCGAATCCGAACTCGTTATTGGTACCGTAGGTCACGTCGGCGGCGTAGGCTTCACGGCGCTGCTGGTCGTCAAGGTCGTGCACGATGACGCCCACGGTAAGGCCGAGAAAACCATACAACTTTCCCATCCATTCCGAATCGCGCTTGGCGAGATAGTCGTTGACCGTGACCACGTGCACACCGCGTCCGCTCAGAGCGTTCAGATATACGGGCAACGTGGCGACCAGGGTCTTTCCTTCTCCAGTCTTCATTTCCGCAATCTTTCCCTGGTGTAGAACCATGCCGCCAATCATCTGCACGTCGAAGTGCCGCATGTTCAGAACCCGGCGGCCGGCTTCGCGGACCACCGCGAAAGCCTCGGGCAAAAGCTCATCGAGGACTCCATTAATCAACTTTATGCGCTCGTTGTCGAGTTCCTTCCTGCGATCCTGATCGGCATCGGGTTCGTCCGGAATGTGGGTGAGGCGATCCTGTATGCGCTGGCGGAATTCGTCCGTCTTGGCGCGAAGTTGTTCATCGCTGAGCTTGCGTGTGGCGGGATCCAGCGCATTGATGGCTTCGACTTGAGGCATCAGACGCTTCAACTCGCGCTCGTTTTTGGTCCCAAAAACCTTGGCTATCAAAACATTAATCAAAATGAGAATCCTCGGAGGGCAAACCGAACCCATTATCCAGAAGGTTAGTATATTAGATGCTCGCTCGGCGCGTAAGTCGCGAACCAGTCCTCCCCGGTCTCGGAGCGCCCCAGAGATCACAACAAGATGAGCGAGAATTGAGGCCGATTTCTCCCCAGACCCCCACGATCACGGCGCTGAAACGCATTTTCAGGTATATTTTCCCGCTGGCCTATGCCGACCTTCTACGATCTATTCCGCGAGTGCGCCGGGCGCTGGCCCGACCATATTGCGCTCGAGATTCAACGCCGTGACGGGGTAGAGAGCCACACCTACGCCGAGTCGCGACGCATGGCGGAAAGCATCGGCCGCTGGCTGGCAGAAAACGGATTTGCGCGGGGTGTTCGGATTGCCATTCTCGCCGACAACCACCCGCGCTGGATCACCTCCTATCTTGGCATTATCGCGGCCGGTTGCACGGCAGTCCCACTGGACACGGCGTTTCACGCCGACCAAGTTGCAAAGTTGCTCGACGATAGTGGCGCTTCCCTCATCTTCTGCGATACGAAGCATCTGACGATCGCAGGGGACGCCGTTGGCAAATCGGAAATTGGCATTGTGTTGCTCGATTCGCCTGGCGACAGTACGACCCGCTCCCCGCAGCTTCGCTCTACGCACGCGGGCCAGGCGAGCGTCCCCACGCGAGTTAAAGGCGACCTCGACAGCATCTTTGCCGCGGGCCCAGGCGATTTCTCGGCTGTGCCAGTTGATTCCGACAGCGTGGCTTCCCTGCTCTACACCTCTGGCACTACTGCCGACCCCAAAGGGGTGATGCTCACCCACGCCAACCTGATGGGCGAGGTGCGGGCGGTATTCAGTTGGGCCCAAGTCAGCCAGGGTGACGCAGTGCTCGGCGTGCTGCCGCTTTTTCACGTCCTGTCGCAGATGGCCAACCTGTTGTTGCCTCTGGTTAAGGGCGCGCGGGTCGTCTATCTGGAGACCCTGAACACCACGGAACTACTGCGCGCGCTGAATGAACGGGGAATCACGGTGTTCGCGGTGGTGCCGCAGTTTTTCTATTTGATTCACGAGCGGATTTTCAAAGAGGTCGCGGAGCGCGGGAAACTAGCGAGTTCGGCGGTGCGCGCGATGATGACAGTCACGCGCTTCTGTAGAGCTCTCGGATGGAATCCTGGCAAAATGCTTTTCCCCAGAGTTCACCGTCTTTTTGGGGGCAAGATGCGCTACCTGGTAACGGGCGGATCGCGCTTTGATCCACAAATCGGCCGGGATTTTGACGCCTTAGGAATCGATGTGCTGCAGGCGTACGGCCTTACCGAAACCAGCGCGGCCGCGTTTGTAACTTCGCCGGACAACAATGTCATTGGCTCCGTCGGCAAACCGCTGGAGGGCGTCGAAGGCAAGATCATTGATCCGCAAGCGGGGGAAGATGGCGGCCCGCCGACCGGTGAAATCGCCATTCGTGGAGCCATCGTGATGAAGGGTTATTGGAACCGTCCTGACGCAACGGATGCCGTCCTGAGAGACGGCTGGCTTCACACCGGGGATCTCGGCTATTTCGATGCCGAAGGAAATCTGTTTATCACGGGCCGCAAGAAAGAAGTCATCATCCTTAGCAACGGAAAAAATGTCTACCCGGAGGAAGTCGAGGCGCACTATCTGAAGTCGCCCTACGTTGGCGAAATCGCTGTGATGGGGCTCGACGGCCGTCCGGGGGAGAACCGCTTGCATGCGGTTGTGGTACCGAATTTTGATGTCCTGAAACAGCGGAAGATCGTCAACGCCCGGGAAGTGATTCGTTTCGACATCGAAGGTCTGTCCGCGCAACTACCTTCGACCAAGCGGATTGGAAGCTATGAGATCTGGCAGGAAGCCCTGCCTCGAACAACGACACGAAAATTAAAGCGATTTGAGATCGAGAAGCGGGTGCGGGCAAATCTTGCGGAGGGCCGCACGGGCGATGCGGAAGTCAGTCCAGAAAGACCTCTGAGCGCCGAGGACGTCGCCTGGCTGGAGTTGCCCGACATACCGCGAGCGCTGAAGATCATACGAGACACGGCACCAAACAAGCCTGAAACGGTGCGTCCGGGTGACAATCTGGAACTCGACCTCGGGCTGGACTCAATGCAGCGAGTCGAACTACTGGTGGCGCTGGAGCAGGAGATTGGCGGAGATATTGAAGAATCGCGTCTATCTGAAATCTACACGGTAAGAGAGTTGGTGGATGCGGTGCGTGAGAGCGCAGCCAGCGGCAGAACCGGCGCTCCCCGCCCGCAGTTTGCAGGCTGGGGGGCCGTGCTGCAGGAGGAAACTGCCGACCCGGAGTTTCTCGCGATGCTTCAGCCACGGCCTGTTGCTGACATATTCTGGTTTACTGTCAGCCGTTTGGCGCAGATGATCGCTCGCGATCGCAGTGATCTGCGGGTTCGCGGACTGGAAAATATTCCTGCCCATGGGCCGTTTATTCTCTGCTCCAATCACCAGAGCTTTCTCGATCCGCTCATCCTCAGCAGCGTTCTCTCATGGCAGGTGTTCTGCGATAGCTTCGCCGTGGGAACCAGTGAGATTTTCGGAAAAGGCTTCATGCGGACGCTGGCACGATGGTGGCGAGTGGTGGTGGTCGATCCCGACGCGAACTTGATCCCAGCTATGCGCGCCGGGGCCTCCGGCTTGCGGCGCGGGCACGTGCTCATTCTTTATCCTGAAGGCGAGCGTTCGATTGATGGCGCACCGAAGACGTTCAAGAAGGGCGCTGCGATTTTATCCGTCCACATGCAGGTTCCGATCGTTCCCGTGGCGATTGAAGGTTTTCATGAGGCTTGGCCACGTGGGAAACCTTTTCAGAAATTCGCGCGTCTGCAAATTGCGTTTGGTAAGCCGATTCTTCCTCCACCTGAAGCGGCAGCATCGGAAAACGCTTACGAGGAACTCATCGCTGAGCTAAGGCGGCGCGTGGTGGAGATGTGGGAGCAGTTGCGGACGCGTGCTGCATCTCTGGGTTAGAACTCCGCAGGCGGAGAGGTTGCGAGCAACGTTTCTACGGGCACCACTGGTTATTTCGCCCGTGGGTGCGTCTGGTCGTAAACCTGAAGCACATGCTTCATCGACAGCTGGGTATAGCGTTGCGTAGTAGAAAGCCGCTCGTGGCCGAGCATCTCCTGAATCGAGCGCAAGTCAGCGCCTTCTTCCAACATATGCGTACCGAAAGCGTGGCGCAGGGTGTGGGGATGCACATCCGGCGACAACCCCTTCGCAACCGCGACCTTCTTGATGATGCGTCCTACACTGCGGGTCGTGAGCCGTCCGCCACGCTGATTGATCAACAAGGCCGTCGTACTCTTTTTGTGTTCAGCCAGCATCTGCTGGCGCGCCGGCAAGTAAGCCGCAAGCGCCGACTTCACGGAATCGCCGAAAGGCACGTATCGTTCTTTTTTACCTTTGCCGCGAATCAGAATGGCTTCGGAACTCAGGCGGATATCGTCAAGATTGATGCCAATCAACTCGGAATTTCTGATGCCGCATCCGTACAGCAATTCGAACATGAGGCGATCCCGCTCAGGAAACGAAGCCACCTCCGGCATCTGTCCATCCAGCACGATGTTCATTTCTTCGATCGTCGGAACGCGAGGCAACTTCTTGGGCAGCTTTGGCGTGGAAACCAGGGCAGCGGGATTCTGTTCGACAACTCCCTCCTGCGCCAGCCAGCGATAGAGAGAGCGAACCGCAGCTAGAGCACGAGCAACCGAGGTCTTGCTGAGATCCTTTTCGTACAGATGCGAGAGGAATCCCCGAATCGTCACATGATCGATGCTTCGCCAGTTGCGCGCTCCTACGTACCTGGCAAAATTATCCAAGTCACCGGTATAGCCTTTGATGGTGTGAACCGAAGCATTCCGCTGCCGCAGCGAATGCAGGAACTTCTCGATAGCTTTCTCGACTGGAGTACGGATCATTTTTTCTCCATGACTGCCAGAACCAATCTTCACCACGAGAGTCGCGAAGACACAGAAAATCCAGAATTCTTCTCCGTGTCTCTGTGACTCTGTGGTAAGAAAATCATCCGCTATCGCGCCTTCGCCCTGGGATGGTGTTTCTGGTAGACGCTTTTCAGGCGATCGAGGGCCAGATGCGTATAGACCTGCGTGGTCGCAATATCAGAATGTCCAAGAATGGTTTGGACTGTGCGCAGGTCCGCGCCGTTTTCGACCATGTGGGTGGCGCAACTGTGGCGCAACATGTGCGGGCTGGCATTGCGTCCCATGTTTAACGAAGCCGCGCGAACCATCTGCCAGACGCGCTGCCGGGTCAACTCGTGCGCTCCGCGCCCGAGGAACAGAAGCGGCGACGTGCGCTGCCCCGCCAGCACAGGCCGTGCCTGTTTCATATATTCGGCGAGGACTTCCTGCGCCGATTTCCCTAAGGGCACGATCCGCTCTTTATCACCCTTGCCGCGCACCAGCACATACCCGAGGTCAAGCTTCAGGTCCTCCAATTTGACTGCGGTCATCTCCGAGACGCGAAGTGCCCCAGCATAAAACACCTCCAGCATGGCACGATCACGCAGGGTGATCGCCTCGGCCCGTTTGCTTTTGGAAGCTGCCAGCGGACCGTGCAGAAGAGCTTCCATCTCGTCGCGAGCCAGAGACTTGGGCAGCACCTTCCACTGTTTCGGCGAATCGATGTTCAGCGTGGGATCGTGGTCGATCAACTTGTCGAGTAGCAAATAACGATACAGATGACGTAAGGCAGAAAGCTTTCGCCCTACCGATCGTCCGTCCACCGAGTTGGCAAAGAGCCCTTGAATAAACTCGCGGACGTCATCGCGACGGGCGTTCAGCAGCGTGCGCTTGCGCTTCCCCAGGAATCCGACAAACTGGCCGACATCGGTGGTATACGCCGCGACGGTGAGCGGCGCCAGGCCTTTTTCAACTTTCAGGTAATCCAGAAAGCCGGAAACCACGCGGGAATTTGCTTCGGATGGCAAGAATAAAGTATGAGCGTTATCGGACATTGAAAACAGTAGCAAGAGGGATTCGGCTGGAAGCACTTCTGCGTGCGAACCGCCCGCGTCGACAAACCCAAACGTTGCGAGCAACGTCTCTATCGTTCGATGGATGGTTACGGCGTGCGTTGCGACTCTACGTGACTTCCTTCAGTATCTCCGCCGCATAAAGTGCCCCCTCCGGCGTTTCCTCGTGCTTGAAATAGGCAAACACGTCTCTACCCTGCCCGAGGTGCTCACGGATGCGGTCTACCATGGCGCGCCTTTCGTCGGGCGTGTAGCTCGGCTTGCGGTAGCGGTAGTAGCAGAAGTCTGCGGTGACAACGTCAGGCGTGTTGCGCTCTTCGGATTCCGCAACGCACAGCGCGCGGCTACTGCTCTTGAGCAGATCGAAAATCTCGTCCGTTAACCATGACGCATGGCGGAACTCAAACGCTGATGGGACCGCACGCGGGAGAACTGCCAGAAACTCCTCCAGCAGCTTGGCGTCCGCCTTCATGTTCGGAGGCAGTTGGAACAGCAGTGGCCCCAACTTCTCCGCGCGAGCGATTGGCTCAATCGTAGCCAGGAAGCGCGGGATGAAATCCTCGGTGTTCTTGAGACGTTTGATGTGTGTGATTACTTGGTGAGCCTTGATGCTGAGCCTAAAACCTGGGGGTGTGGCCTCGATCCATTTCTGGGCAGTCGTGTCCTTCAGCAGTTGGCGAAAAGTGAAATTGACCTCGACCGCATTCAGTTTGGTTGCATAGTACTGCAGGAATTTTGCCTGGGCTAGTTTGGCGGGGTAAAAATCGGGCTTCCAGCTTGGATAAGCCCATCCTGATGTTCCTGCATAGAGTTGCGCCATGCTTGCTCCAAGTGCAGACAAAATATCAGCCGGATTATACCTTCCGGGCCCTCTTCTTCGGGGCGGGGCGCTTGGGCACAGCCTTCGCGCTTTTCTTCGGCTTGCTAGTCTCTGCCTGTGCCGCGATTTCCAGTCCTCCCTTTTCTGTCTCAGGCACGGTCTCCGCAATTCCCGCCAGCTTTGGTAGTTTCTGCTTGAGCGAAAGCACGGGCTCAAACAAGTCTCCCATCTTCTGCACTCGGTCAAGCACCTGCCCAGCTTCGAACACCAGCAAGTTTGCGTTTTTCTTCTTCAACGCCTTTTCCACTTCTTCCCATTGCACAGGAGTGGAGACCGTCGGATGCTCGCGCGCTCGCAACGAATACACGCTCACCGTCGTCTTGTGCTCATCATTCTGGCTCCAGTCCACCAGCACCTTGCCTACGCGCAACTGCTTCTTCATGTCCGAAACCACGAGTTCCCTGTGCTCGCTCTCCAACAGGCGGGCGAGCGCGTGGGCGAATGTCTTGGTGTCCTCGTACCTGGTGGGCGTGTTCAAGGGAACATAGATTTGCAGCCCCTTCGAACCGGACGTCTTAGGAAAGCTTTGCAATCCAAGATGCTTGAAGATGTCGCGCAGCCAGAGTCCCACCTGGCAACATTGCACGATGTCGGCGGGTTCCCCCGGATCGAGATCGAACACCATCGTGCGGGGTGAAGCGATGTCTTTCGCCATGGAGAGCGATGGGTGCAGTTCGATGGCGGCAAGATTCGCCATCCAGACAAGCGTGGGAAGATCGTCGGCCAGAATGTAATTGATGTTGCGCTGGTTCCCTTCGCTCCAGATCGGAGCGGTCTTCACCCAATCGGGCCGGTGCTTAGTCGCGTTCTTTTCAAAGAAATATTCTTTATCAACACCCTCGGGATACCGCTTCAGGGTTAGAGGACGTCCCGCGAGATGTGGCACCAGAACAGGCGCGATGCGCGCGTAGTAGTCGATCACCTGCCCCTTGGTAAATCCGGTCGCCGGATAGAGGACCTTGTCCAGGTTGGTCAGGCTCAGATGTCTGCCTTGGATTTCTACTACCTGTGGTTTGCTCAATCGGCCTCTTTTCCGCAACGCTTCGCGAAGTTTACCGCGTCACGGGACTGAACCAAAGCAGTTACGCTAGGTACCAACGACTAACGACCAGCGACCGGGTTTGACAACTTCCCCTTCCGCCACGTAGTTTCAAACTTCTGCCCTTCATATACGTCCAACCTCTTGGAGGTCTAATGATCCACCGCTCTTTCAAGCTGTCTATTGCTGCTCTCATCCTCACCGCGCTCGCCACCGCGCAGGACATTGCTTCTTTTGAAAAGCGCATCACGGTCAAGAAACTGGACAACGGATTGACCGTGGTCATCTGCGAGCGTCCGGAAGCGCCGGTATTTTCTTTCTACACCCACGTCGATGCCGGCTCGACCCAGGATCCACTCGGCCAGACCGGCATGGCCCACATGTTCGAGCACATGGCCTTCAAAGGTACCGACAAGATCGGAACCAAGGACTACGCGGCCGAAAAAGTTGCGCTCGAGAAGGTTGAGAAAGCTTACGCGGCCTATATCGAAGAGCGTGACAAGCGTGTCGGCCGGGACGAGCAGAAACTCAAGCAGTTGGAGACCGCCTGGCAGGATTCCACCAAGGAAGCGACGCAATACGTCATCCCAAACCAGTTTGGCGAGATCGTCGAACGCAATGGCGGCGAGGATATGAACGCTTCCACCAACGAAGACGAAACCAACTACTTCTATTCCATGCCCGAAAATCGCCTTGAACTGTGGGCATACCTGGAGTCCGAGCGTTTCATGCATCCGGTGATGCGCGAGTTCTACAAGGAACGCAACGTAGTCATCGAGGAGCGCCGCATGCGCACCGACAGCAACCCCATTGGGCGATTGCTGGAGCAGTTTCAGACCGCAGCGTTCCAGGCGCATCCCTATCACCGCCCAACCATCGGCTGGATGTCCGACTTGAATTCATTTTCCGCGACCGACGCTCAGAAATTCTTCGACCGCTACTACATTCCATCGAACATGGTGGTCACGGTGGTTGGAGATGTGAAAGCCGCCGAGACGATGGCCCTTATTGAAAAATACTTCGGCCGCATTCCGTCGCACGAACAACCCGACGAGCGGACAACGACCGAGCCTCCGCAGAACTCCGAGCGCCGTGTCGTGCTGCAGGACATGTCGCAACCGCTCTACCTCGAGGGGTATCACCGGCCCGACTACCGCAATCCGGATGACGCCGTATACGACGCGATTGCCGATCTGATGTCCGAAGGCCGCACTTCGCGATTGTATCGAGCTCTGGTACGCGATCAGAAAATCGCGTCCTACTCTGCGGGCTTTAGCGGCCTTCCCGGAAGCAAATATCCGCACCTTTTTGCCTTCTATGCCTTCCCTCTTCCCGGCCACAAGCCCGAGCAGATGGCGGATGCCATTCATGCCGAGATCGAACGAATCAAGAAGGAAGACATCAGCGATGAGGAACTGAAGATGATCAAGACGCGTGCCAAGGCCAATCTCATTCGCGGCTTGGGCAGCAACGAGGGCCTGGCGTTTCAACTCGGTCTCTATCAGGCACGCTACGGCGATTGGCGAGAACTATTTCGGCAAGTCGATCGAATCGACAAAGTGAGCAAAGCCGACATTCGCCGCGTCGCCAATCAGACGTTTGTTCCCACCAACCGGACCGTGGGAATTATCGAGACCGCCGTGCCCCCATCCGCCGATGCGAACAAAGGAGGTGCGCAATGAATCGGCGCCTCGTTCTTGTATCGATCCTTATTGTGACCGCAGCCACATTCATGTCCACCGGCGCCTCTGGTCAAGCCACCGACTGGCAAAAAATTCCGATCGCGCCCTTGCCCGCATTTCATCCGCAGGAACCCAAGCGCATCGAACTTCCTAACGGCCTGGTCATTTTTCTGCAGGAAGACCATGAGTTACCGATCATCGACGGCATCGCCCGCATTCACGGTGGCTCTCGCGACGAGGCGGCAAGCAAAGCGGGAATGCTCGACATCTACGGCGACGTCTGGCGAACCGGCGGCACCAAGTCGCAGACCGGCGACCAACTGGATGACTTCCTCGAAATCCGGGCCGCCAAGGTTGAAACCAACAGCAATGCGGATTCCACTTCGATTTCCTGGTCGTGTTTGAAAGGCGACTTCGACGACGTATTCAAGCTGTTCACCGACTTGCTCCGCGAACCCGAGTTCCGTGCCGACAAGATTGAACTGGCGCAACGGCAAATGGACGACGGCATCTCCCGCCGCAACGATGAGGTGAGCGAGATTGCCAGCCGCGAGTCCGCAAAGCTGGCTTACGGCGCCAAGAGCCCGTATGCCCGCGAGCCGGAGTATGCGACCGTGGCTGCCGTCAACCGCCAGGATATGCTCGACTGGCACCATACCCATGTTCTTCCCAACAACATCATTCTGGGAGTTGTGGGCGATTTTGACTCTGCGGCCATGGAAGCGAAGCTGCGCCAGGCCTTTGGTGGCTGGCCAAAAGGTACGGCGGTAAAGCCGCCAGAAATCCCGATCGAGCCCGCGAAGCCGGGCTATTACCTGGTTCCAAAATCCGACGTAAACCAGAGCTCCATTCGAATGGTCGAACTCGGTATCCGGCGTGACAATCCGGACTACTATGCAACCCAGGTGTTCAATGAGGCGTTTGGCGGCGGGTTTTCCTCTCGCCTGTTTCGCAACATCCGTACCGCCAAAGGCCTGGCTTACGATGTGGGCGGCGGAATTGGCTCCGCCTTCGATCATCCCGGGGTGGTACGCCTGTCCATGGGGACGAAGAGCTCGACCACGGTGGAGTCTATCCAGGCAATCTATGAGCAGATCGACGATTTGCCGAAAAACCCCATCTCGGGTGACGAGATCAAGCGCGCCAAAGATTCCATCCTGAACTCATTTGTCTTCAACTTTGATTCGCCGGAAAAAGTTCTGCGCGAACGCATGGCTTATGAGTTTTATAAGTATCCGCCAGATTATCTGGAGCGCTACCGCGCTGGTATCGAGAAAGTCCAGCCCGAAGATGTGGCGCGCGCCGCAGCGAAGTACCTGCACAAGGACAAGCTCGCCGTGCTGGTCGTGGGAAACACGGCGGAGTTCGACAAACCGCTGTCCTCGCTCGGTCCCGTGACCAACGTGGACATCACGATTCCGCCGCCTCCGGGCGAACCGCAAGAGCCAGCCGCAAAACCCGCAGCCTCGAACCCGCCTCCACCTGGCCCGGCGGTTACGGCCAGCCAGCACCGCGAAGGTAAGGCCCTGGCAACCAAAGTGGTCGAGGCCATGGGTGGCCCGGCAAAGTTCCAGTCACTGAAATCCTGGCGAGCGAGCTTCATGGAAAGCGAACCCGGACAAGGCCCGCCTTCACCCGTTGAAGTCACCATCATTCCTCCTGACCGGATGCTGGTCAGCGTGAAGGATCCGAACCATCCACTGACCATTGTGATTTCACCCGACGCGGCCTTCGTGTCAGGCCCAGGAATGGGTGTGCGCGACTTGCCCGCGGCTCAAAAAGCCGACAGCCTCGCTCAAATCCATCATGATCCCATCTATCTCGCCCAGCATCTGGACGATCCCGCGCTCTCCTTCACCGCTGGCGGAACCGAGAAGATCGGCGACGTGGAGACAACCATGGTTGACATCGGCGGAGGTGTTCCCTGGATTCGTTGGTTCGTCGATCCTAAGACGGGTCACATTCTGCGCGAGACCTACGAAGGCATGGGGCAGTCCGGCCCTTTTCATGGCGAAACCGAACTCAGCGACTGGAGAACCGCCGACGGCTTGAGTTTTCCCTACCTGCACCAGAACAAGCAGGATGGTAAGGATTCAAGCACCGTCCAGTTCACCTCGCTTCAGATCAATCCCGCAGTCGATCCCAGGCTGTTCGAGAAACCGAAGCAGTAAACCCATGCGGAACGGGCGTGTCGCCCGCCGACAACGGAGATTCCCCACCGCCAGCGCTCACTCAGTTGGGAGCCGGCCCCAGACGATAGAGCTGGTTGAGCAGGGCTTGCGGGGAAACGGGACGTCCCAAAAACCCCTGCAACAAGGTGCGCGTGTCGCGCTCAGAACCATAGCGCAACAACTGCTCGCCGAGCCATGCGTACCATCGCGGGTTGCCCGTATCGAACGGGCCCAGGGTCTCGCGGATGTGTTGTCGCATATCTGCCGTCAGTACTGCACCGAGTCCGTAGTTGACCATGTAGCCAGGTATCTCCACCATTTGCTCGCGCATTGCCCACCATGAGAGTTCGGGATGCGGAACGATATGCAGGTAGCGGTTCGTAATCTCGGTCCAGAGAGCATTGGGGTCTGTGGCCGGCGTGCGCAACATTCTCAGCTCAAATAATGACCAGGCAACATCTAGAATCACGCCTGCATACAAGGAGCGCAGGGAAACCTGCTCAGAGGTCCCGCGTCCCAGATATCGGCGCTGCCAGGCGGGCTCATAGGTACTCCAGGAGGGGACATCGGCAAAAGCTTCGCCGAAAACAGCGCCCGGCCAGTCGACGAAAGCGGGCCGGTTACGAATGGCGGTGAAGTTCACCGCGTGGCCGTTCTCATGCACGAATTCATTCAACACCGAGAGGCCGCCTCCCGCAGAGGGTTCCGAAACGAGCACGATAGTAGGCCGCCAGTTGCCGCGGATCATGCGCCCGTGGATGACGAAATCCGTGGAGGCGATAGGAGCTTCACCCGGCCGCGGGCCGAGGTCGTACAACACGCCCAACTGTTTCAGATCCGCACCCAGGTCTTGATAAAACCGCGCATTGATGGGCTGCAACGACTCTCGCGGGATCGCGGTTGCAAGCAACCGATCGGCCTCTGCTGCCTGATAGGTGAAGCTCCATGGCTCAACTGGCTGATCGCTGCTGACTTGCCGCCAGGCTTCAAGAATCTGTTCCAGCCAACGTTCTACCTGGGCATTGTCAACGCTGGCGTCGCGCGCAGCTCGGTCAATTTCAGAACCATTCTTGACAGCGTCCGCGGAGGCCATCACCAGCAAGCGGCGATACGGACTGTCCGGTTCGTTGCTGCCGTTGATCGAATGCCACAACGGCGCAAGTGACATGAAGGCTGCCTTGCGTCGCTCCGGTTGTTCGACCTCACGAAGCATTTCGAGCACAGTCTGACGATTAATCTTTTCTCCCTCGAAGGGCAGGTTCCTGGCGTTCTCCGCGAAGCAGGCCACCAGCACGGCGCGCATCGATGCATAGTCCAGATCCTTACGTTGGGCATCCGGGCAATTGCCAGAGAAGCTGGAAGGCGCCGAAAGATCTTCCGAAAACGACGCTAGCTGCGTTTGCATGACGCCCACTGCTTTGGCATCACTCGCAGACAGGCCCTGCTTCGGTATTTTCGGCAAGCGCGTGGCCAGTTTCTTACGCTGCTTGTGGTAAAGCTGCATCCACGCACTGCGGTCTTTGCCTCGATAGCTGGCGAAAAAGCCGGAGTCGATGGTGCCGACAACGCTGACCGCGTCGTTGACGTCGGCGTATACACTCTCAACATCCGCCACGCGCTTGGAGTCTGTAGTGCCGGCCATGGAATAGGCTGTTAGGAATGCCACCAGCAACATCTGGCCAAGCCATCGATTCATTGGAGGATATCTCTTGAACGCGCGGATCCCGCACTTGGATTGTACCGAACCTCGGACGAGACGGGAGTCCCATCGCGTCGGGCGCGGTCGTGCGGCCCAGAGCTGGAGCGAAGGGCGCGCTTCGCCCGATTCGTGCATTAAGGTTTGGCGGGAGTGTTGTTAGGAGATTTGTCAATTCTTGGCGTCAGCTTTCGGATAAGAAACTCCTGAAACAGATTGGCAATGGCAGTTGCGCCAATTCCGATTGCTCCGTTCTCGAGGGTTAATCCCACGCCGTTTCGATCCTGCTCCGGATAATAGAGATTCGAAATACCACCGGCCGCCAGGCTTCCGAGGATGTTCGAGTAGTTCGTCTGCCAGTGTCCATTGTCGCCCTTGCAGATCACTGAACTCGCGATCGCATACATCGCCCGTGATGGCTTGCTGCCGGTTCCTTTATAGAAATAGCGTGGATCCTGTTTCAGCAGGGATGGCAGTATGGCGCCTCCGATAAAAGTACCCGCCACTAAGTCAGCATAGCCAGCTCCGAAGCGCTTTGCATAGCCTTCGGCGCCTTGCCCATATTCGGCAAAGTGGTTTTGGGCCTGCTCAACTCCCGCCGCGCCCCCCACGAATACGAAAGTGAAGGGATCAATTACCGTCTTCGTGGCGAGCCTGAATTTTTGCTTCGAGCTTAGAGGAGCAGCATTAGGAACATAGCTAACATAGAAATTTGGAAGGACGCCAAGCACGCGTTGCTTCTCCTCCACCTTGATCTGCTCTTCTGCGACTTCTATTTGCGAAAGACCCTCGACCCGGACCTCGGTAACATCGGCAGCAACCGCCAACGCTATCTGCGGGACAATGTGGATTTCCCCTGACTGCAGAATTCCAGAGAATGTTTGCGTCGCGAAGCCCGCTGACATAACCGTGACCTTGAAAGATCCCGGAGGGACGTTGGCAAAGGAGAATTGCCCGTCCGCGCCTGATAACGCCTCTAAGATCAGTGCGCGATCTTCACTAGTAAGCCTTAGCCGGGCGCCGGCGATGACAGCTCCACTTTGATCCACGACCGTTCCGCTGATGCTCCCGGGCAATCGCAGATCGGGCAGTTCGTTGCTTAAGGCTGACCCCGGATGTTCAGGACTTCGCTGCTCCGAATCAGGCACAGGCGTTTGCTGAGGGATTTGTCCCAGGCAAAGAGACGTCCAACTCAAAATGACAAACGGAAAAGCGATGAGTCCAAACTTGAGTCGGAGGGACATGAATAATCTAACTTTATCCTCTTAAGTGCTTTCTATCCAAGTCACCAAAGTTGGTCCGTTCCCGCGCCGCAGGCGATCGCTTTGCGATTGGATGCTTGATGCAAACCAAGGGCTGGCCGGTGCCGAAAACATGAAGATTCTGCAGGTTTTTCTCGAAGACATAAACCCTGAAACGCCCACGTTTAAAAATGGCAGAGCGCACCGGCACAGCAAATCGCCGCCGGCGACCTGGGAGGTTCGCTGAGCCTGAGGCCCCATGAGCAACCAGCTTGACGGGTAAGGCCATTGCAGCTAGACTCTCGGTGGCGAATAAAAAGCGAATATCCTAATGGCTTCCCTTCCCCTTCTCCCCGACCCCAAGCCGAAACTCATAGGCATCGCGCGCCTCGCCTCGGAAGGGGAATCGCTGCGTCAAGGACACGAGGTCGAATACTTCACCCTGCCCGTCCGTTCCCTGCTTAATCGCTGCACCGGCGTGCGCATGCCCTTCACCTGGACCATCAATCCCTACCGTGGGTGCGAGTTTGCCTGCAAATACTGCTATGCCCGCTACACCCATGAGTTCATGGAATTGAAGGATGCCGCCGACTTCGAGCAAAAGATCTTCGTGAAGCAACACGCCGCGGACCTGCTGCGGCAGGAACTTCGCCACGTCAAGCCGGGGGAAGAAATCGCGCTCGGCACCGCTACCGACCCTTATCAACCGGCAGAGCGGCGTTTCGAGGTGACGCGCGCCATCCTCGAGGAGTTTGCCCAGCATCGCGGGCTGGAAATCGGCATCGTCACCAAGTCCGACCTCATACTTCGGGACGTCGAGGTACTGCAGCAGATCGCAAGAAATAATCGCCTGTGTGTGAACATCACCGTAACCACGGTGAAGACCGACTTGGCGCGTATTCTGGAACCGCGTGCGCCACGTCCAGATCTGCGGCTGGAGGCCGTCCGCGAACTGATCGTGGCCGGACTGAATGCCTCGGTGATCTGTGCGCCCGTGCTCCCCGGGATCACCGATTCACCACGCGACCTGGAAAACCTCGTCCGCGCCGTGGCAGAAGTGGGCGGAAAATACATCTCCGCCAATCCCCTCTTTCTAAAACCGTGCTCGGCAGCCGTGTTTCTGCCGTTCCTGGAAAAGGAGTTTCCCCAGCTCGTCGAAAGCTACCGGCAGCGCTATAAGGACCGCGCCTTCCTGCCTGCGTCCTACCGTAAGCCGCTCGCCCAGCTCATGAGGCGGCTGCGGCAGAAATACGGCATGCACGCGGATTACGACCGCTATAATGAGCATCACACACCTCTGGCCGATACCCACCTGCAAGAACAGATGGATCTCTTTTCAAACTAGGAACGGGATAGCCGTCGACTCAATCGCTTCACTTGGTCCAAGAGCAGGTAAAATCATGGACTCGACGGTTGAACCCGATCCATGCCTGATCTTCGTCCCCACTTCGGTCAGCAACGAAAGCCCGTACTGCAGTATGTGTGTCTGACGGTGCTGTTCGTTGCTGCGATGTACTACCAGATACGACTGGCGCACGACATCGTGCGGGACACGCACGTGGATGTTCCCTACGCCACGACTGGTACCGCCAGTGCTGCGCTGGAACTGGTGTTGCCCGAGGCGCAGAAAGCCGGACTGCAGCAGGGCGATGTTCTGTTGGCCGTAAATCGAACTCCGTACAGCGGCACTAGCGTGCTGGGTGAAGCCATAAGCAAAGCCGGTCCGGGAGACACCATTGCACTCACGGTGCAATCGCGGTCGGGCGTGCATCAAGTGACGCTTCCCGTCACACCCGGCGCCAGTTCTCTCTCCA
Organism: uncultured Acidobacteriota bacterium; assembly: GCA_963788605.1. Classification (GTDB taxonomy): domain Bacteria; phylum Acidobacteriota; class Terriglobia; order Terriglobales; family Acidobacteriaceae; genus JABDBE01. Next base: position 40,913 of record CAWBHD010000018.1, read on the forward strand.
AGATCATCTACGATGTGCTGCTCAACATTGTCATGCCGGTGGGCAGTGTCCTGCTCGGATTCTGGGTAGTCTTGATTCGACCCCGAGACCGCTTGGCCTGGCTGTTATTAGGCCTGCTGCTGTCATTTTCTCAGTTGCTGGACGCACACAAACTAGCGGGTTGGCCGTCCGGCTTGCGAGAAGCCGCCATGGGCTACCACGCGGCGCTCGGAGCCAGTTGGCCCATGTTCATGTTTCTGTTTGGCTTTTTCTTCCCCGAACCATTTCCCTTCTGGCAGCGAGCCGGTGCCTGGCGCAAGTGGATGCCTTGGATCGTGATCGCCCCGCTGGCGATCCAGGGAATCGCGAACGTCGTGGTCTCCATTGGCGAGATGACAAACTACGCGGCGGTTCAGTCCACTTACCAATGGTTGGTCCGATACCAGACGTTCTTCCGGATCTACGCATACAGCGTGGTCGGTTTCGGGTTCTTCAGCTCCATTTTCACCAAGTCCGCCATGGCCATCTCAGCGGATGCGCGACGGCGCCTCAGCCTGCTGTACTGGGGAACTACGGCCGCCATGAGTCCCCTGTTGGTTCTAACCGTAGTCGAGTTGGATTCGAGGCAAGGAATCGTCCGCGATATTCCCTCAATGGGTAATCTCGATCGCGCTGCTCATGCTGTTGATTTTCCCGCTCACCCTTGCCTACGTGATCGTGGTGCAGCGGGCGATGGATGTCCGGGTTGTCGTCCGGCAGGGTCTGCAATACGGGTTGGCGAAAACCGGCATACGCGCGCTTGCAGTTCGTCGCCATCGCGATCGTGATTGGCACTGCTCTTCGCGCTGGGAAGCAAGTCCAATCTGCTCGGGAAAATGGTGGTGATCGCGATTGCCGTCACCGTCGGATTCAGCATTCCGCGCTTGGGAGAACGTCTGCGCACTTGGACCGACCGCCGCTTCTTCCGCGAAGCCTACAACGCCGAGCAAGTCCTGAGTGAACTCAGCGACCAGGTTCGCAGCATGGTGGAGACGCGCCCGCTGATCGAGACGGTCGCCGCCCGCATCGCCGACACTCTTGCACATCCCCAAGGTCGCAGTCTTGCTGGGTGGCGGCGGCCCTTATCGCCCGGCCTACGCACTCGGCTTCAGCGCGCTCCCTGACGTCGTCTTTTCCGCCAGCGCGGGTACGGTCAAGATCCTGCACGCACAGAAGGAACCGGCTCGCGTCTATTTTGACGACCCGGGCTCCTGGCTGTACCGCGATCCGGAAGTCGGCGAACGCGAACGGACCGGCTTGGCCGACCTGCACGCCGAACTCTTGCTTCCACTGAGCGCACGCGACCAGTTGCTGGGCTTCATCAGCCTCGGCCCAAAGCGCTCCGACGAGCCATATTCCGGCACGCGATCTGCGGCTATTGAAGTCCGTGGCCGCTCAAACCGGCCTGGCGCTGGAGAACGCGCGCCTCATGTCCGCCATCGCCGACGAGGTCGCCCAGCGCGAGCGTCTGAACCGCGAAGTTGAAATCGCCCGCGAGGTGCAAGAGCGGCTCTTCCCCCAGACCTTGCCTCCGATCGCCGGCATCGAGTACGCGGGCGCCTGCCGTCCGGCACTCGGCGTGGGCGGCGACTACTACGATTTCCTCGCCCTGCCCGGCGGACAGTTGGGTATCGCCATCGGCGATGTTTCCGGCAAAGGCATCGCCGCCGCCTTCACCATGGCCAGCCTGCAAGCCTCTTTGCGCGGCGAAGCCACGCGCGCGCCCGGAGGATCTGGCGGCCCTGGTCAGCAACGTCAATCGGTTGGTCTACGAAGCTTCTTCCGCCAATCGCTACGCCACATTCTTCTATGCCCAATACAATCCCGCATCCCGCCAGCTCACCTACGTGAACGCTGGCCACAATCCGCCCATGCTTTTCACGGCGCTCGGCGGCGGATTGGCAACTGTCACGCCTCGAAACTGGCGGGACCGTGGTCGGTTTGCTGGAGAGTTTTCCCTATGAGCAGGGAGTGGTAAGCATTGCTCCGGCGATGTCTTCGTCGCCTTCACCGACGGCATCAGCGAAGCCATGAACAACGCCGACGAGGAATGGGGCGAGGGAGCGGATGATCGAAACCTTCAAGCACTGTGATCGGCCTGAGCCCGTCGGAGACGATTGTCCGCCTCATGCAGGCCGCAGACGCGTTCGTCGACGGCGCCAAACAGCACGATGATATGACCCTGGTCGTAATTCAGGCCCGGCTGACGTCAAACCGTAGGTTCAGAGCCTGGCAAATTCCCCCTCAAGCGCAGTCCCTCGCCAGCCTCTATAATGACTGCTCCCAGAGCTCTTTGATGAATCCCCCGAATTCACAAGTCGTGTCCAGCCCGCCTCCACCTGCTGCCGCGCCCAGGCCCGGTTTCTTTGCGCATCTTCGACCGCTTCTGGCAGCGCGTTACCGAAGGACTCGAACTCAGCCAACTCTGGAAGCAGTTCAGCGCCGATGCCCGCTCCAGCTACCGACTTTACCACCGTGATTATCAGGCGCGAGCGCCGCAAGAGGCGCACCAACGCAGCTTCTGGCACACCGCACAAGAATTCGTCTGGGCCATCCTGGAGAAGCTGACGCCCGCGCGACGCGTGTTGTTGCTCTGGGCGTCTTGCTTCTGCTTTTTCCCGCCGGCGGTTTCAGTTATCACGGAGAAGTCGGGCAGATCTCGAAGTGGTCGAGTTCGACATGCGATTTTTGGGTGGAGCCTCTTCTGTTTGTATTGCTGATGCTCGAAATCGCCGATCGCGTGGTCATGAAACGCGATCTTGAAATCGCCCGCGATATTCAGAAGCTGGCTTCTACCGGCGACCCCGCCCCCAGTGGAGGGATTGAACATCGCTTTCACCACCGGGCCGCGAATACCGTCGCCGGCGATTTCTATGATGTCTTCGCCCGTCCCAGTGCAGGTCACGGAGATCCTCATTTCCTGCTCGCCGTAGCCGATGTCGCCGGAAAGAGCATTCCGGCGGCGCTGCTCATGGCTACCTTCCAGGCCAGCCTCAAGACTCTTTCCGAAACCGCCTGTACTCTCTCGCCGACCTGGTCACCGGCATGAACCACTATGCCAGCACCAACAGCCAGAGCGGCCTGCGTTTCACCACCGCTTTCCTGGCCGAGTTCAACCCAGCCACCCGGGCTTTGACCTATATTAATGCCGGACACAACGCGCCTATTCTACGGCGTAACTCGGGAGCGATCGAGCGTCTGTCAATGGGCGGTCTGCCGTTGGGAATGTGGGCGGACAAATCTTACGAAGCCGGCTCCCTGTTCCTGCAACCCGGCGATTGGCTGGTGATCTTTACGGATGGAGTCGTCGAAGCGGTGAACGCACGCGATGAAGAGTACGGCGAACAACGCCTGCTGAACGTTCTGCAAGCCGGTGCTGCGGCCACTCCCGATGAATTGCTTCGCCGCATCATGAGCGATCTCGACGTCTTCGTCGGCGCCACCGCCCAGCACGATGACGTAACCTGCATGCTGGTCAAAGCAACCTAGCATGCAGGGACGCTGTTCCCTGCTTTCCCTTGTGTACCTTCGTGTCCTTTGTGGTTAATGAAGTGCAAATGCTAGAACCACGAAGGATACGAAGGTACACAAAGGAATCAGGGCGATCCATTCCTCATCGCTTCCGCATACATCCGGTGAAACGCGTGCACTCCTTGCTCATGCTTCACGCTGTAGCGCCCGCGTTCGTAGCTGCGGGAATGCAGGTTCTTCTGCACGGTCTCGCAAATCGCCACATCTTCGATCTGAATCTGATGGCTGAACTCGACTGAATCACGAGCGATCCTGCTGTCGAGATCTTTCTCGGGCACGTACCATTCGAAGATTGCCAATGACTGTTCCACTCCCATCGGCAGCACAATATTCAACGAGACATTGTCGGGATAACAATTCAGCATCCAGTTGGGAAAGATCCAGAAATAGTCGCTAGTCAAATCCTCCCGCGCCTCCGGGTAGCGGCGCGGAACAGAATCGCCAGGCTGTGCACCCCGGATTGGGCTAAACTGCCGCACATGCCGCGCGTAGGGTTCAACCATGTAGGCGTCGTAATCCAACTCCCGATTCAATCCCGGATGCACACTCGGCAAGTGATAGCCTTCGAGATAGTTGTCCACGTAGGTCTTCCAGTTGCAGTTCATCTCGTAGGTGCGACGCTGGAACAACTTCATCCCGGTAAAATCAAAACGCTCCAGTTGCCGGGGAAGCTCGCCCAGGCTCTGCGTCAACGGCTCTGCCTTAGGATCAAGATTGACGAAAATCAGGTTGAACCACTGCTCGACGCGCACCTGCGCCAGCGCGAAGGACTCAGGGGAGAAATCCTGCTGGCCTTCGAACCCCGGAGCGCTGATCAGGGCGCCATCGAGTCCGTAGGTCCAACCGTGATATCCGCAACGAAATATCTTGCGGGAGCCGCAGCCCTCGGCGGGCGGCCCCGCACGGTGGCGGCACACGTTGTAAAAGCCCCGCAACTCGCCGCCGGCGCCGCGAACCAGGAGTAAAGGCTCGCCCTGCAGTTCCGTTGTGAAGAAATCGCCCGGATTCACCAGTTGGTGGCAATGCCCAACTACCTGCCAGGTCCTGCCGAAGATCTTTTCCCGTTCCAGCGCAAGCACGCCCGGATCGATATAAAACGGCGCCGGAACCGACCAGGCGCGGCCAATATCTCGATCGACCTGCAACTTATCCATGAAAGCTGCCATGAGTAAGCGGCATTCTAAATGGTGAGCGTCATCTGGGCAGACACGGAGTTGACAAAATTTGTCAGGATTTCACGTTTTCAGTCCTTCGACTCGGACTCGCTTAAACCTAAGAATTAGCTCACTTCTACCAGGGGATAGCAGGCATGAGACTTATCCGATGCTGATCCGTCGCGACCATCCTGTCAACTGTGGCAGTCGAATTGCCGATCACTCTATCAGCGGGCGAGTGTAAGAGGCTCACCGTCGTAGTGCGGACAAGGTGAACACCATGAGGAAGCAAAGAGGTTTCTCGCTGATCGAGCTGTTGATTGTGGTAGCCATCATTTTGATTATCGCTGCCATTGCAATTCCGAACTTGTTGCGTGCGCGTATTTCGGCGAATGAGTCGTCTGCCGCCAGTTCGGTTCGGACCATCAACACTGGTCAGATCAGCTTCAATTCCACGTATCCGGCGACCGGTTTTTCGTCCACCGTTCCGGTTCTCGGTCCGCCAGCTGCGACTGGCTGCCCCGCTACCGGGCCGGTTGTGACTAACGCGTGCTTGATCGATTGGGCCCTGGCTCAGGCCACTACAGCCCCGACTGCCAAGAGCGGCTACTATTTCGCGATGGGCAACCCGGCCGGTGGCCCCCCGAACACTGGGTATACGATCGGCGGCGCACCTGGCGGATTTAACCAGAGCGGCGTACGCGGCTTCTGCTCCAACGAAGACGGCGTGATCCACTACGATCCGACCCACAATGGCGCCCCGACGACGGTAGCTCTAACTTGCACCACCGCGCCTTACGTGCAGTTGCAATAGTTTCAATGTTGGTAAGTGCCTGGGGGAGGGCACAAGCCAGGGAGCGACGGAGCAATCCGTCGCTCCTTTTACTTTTTAGGCAGGACCTTCCCGGCTTAGCCTGGAGAGACGAGTCTCATTGGCCGGATGCCAAAATGACACAACTTGTCATGTTGCCCGACAAAATCTGATAGAAACTCCGTTCTTAGTACAACCCGCTCCCAGTACACGGGTTACGAAAGATTGGGGAAACGTTGAAAACAAAGCGTGCCAGCGAATTCGTGCCTGCCCCATAGTAACTTCTGCTTCTGGCCGCTAAAATGCGAACATAATCGGCAATTGGGTCTACTGAGACCACATTTGATAACGGAGAAGAAGGGAACACACATGCGGAAACAAAAGGGTTTTTCACTGATTGAGTTGCTGATCGTGGTAGCGATTATTCTTATCATCGCTGCTATCGCTATTCCGAACCTGCTGCGCGCACGTATCTCGGCTAACGAGTCGTCTGCCGCCAGCTCTGTCCGTACCACCAACACTGGGCAGATCAGCTTTCTTTCCACCTATCCGGCGACCGGCTACGCAGCCAGCATGGCTGTGCTCGGACCGCCAGCCGCGACCGGTTGCCCGGCAACTGGCCCGGTTGTGACCAATGCTTGCTTGATTGACTGGGCGCTTTCGCAGGCCAGCACCGTAGCGACTGCCAAGAGCGGTTACTACTTCGGCGTCGGCAACCCGGCCGGTGGCCCCCCGAACTTGGGCTACACCGTGGGCGGCGCTCCTGCAGCGTTCAACCAGAGTGGCGTGCGCGGCTTCTGCTCGAACGAAGACGGCGTGATCCAGTACGATCCGTCGCACAACGGCGCGCCCACCACGGTAGCTCTGACTTGCGTCACGGCTCCCTACAAGCAGTTGCAGTAGTTTGAATTTGGCGAAGTACCTGGGGGAGGGTACCAGCCGGGGGAGCAACGGAGTGATCCGTTGCTCCCTTAGTTTTTTGTCCGCGACTTTGTCTTTCACCTGCCAGCCTTTTACTTTCGTAATCAGGTAACCTGTCCCACGCTCCGCACCCGCCTGGATTTTGCATATAATTTTCTTACCAAGCGACAAAGGAGGTTCGTCCAGTTCCACCGCCATGACCGCAATCGATATTCTTGGTCTTGAAAAAACCTACAGCGTCGGCTTCTGGCGTAAGAAGCCTCGGTGTGCGTTGCGACCGCTTCACCTCAGAGTAGAGGAGGGAGAGATCTTCGGCTTCCTGGGCCCCAACGGAGCGGGAAAGACGACCACGCTCAAGATGTTGATGGGTTTGGTCTACCCAACCTCAGGATCGGCACGCATCCTGGACATGGATATTAACGATCCCCGCATGAAAGCGCAGATCGGGTTTCTCCCCGAACAGCCATATTTCTATGATTACCTGACCGCCGGCGAATTGCTCAACTACTATGGGCAACTCTCCGGGGTTGCACCCAAAGAACGCGAGCGCAAGGTGCGCGAGGTTCTCGATCGTGTGGGTCTGCCGGACGTGATGCGAGTGCAGTTGCGCAAGTTTTCCAAAGGCATGCTGCAGCGTGTCGGAATAGCACAAGCCATTTTGCACGACCCCAGGATTGTCTTCTTCGACGAACCCATGTCCGGGCTCGATCCCATGGGACGCCGCGAAGTGCGCGATCTGATGGAACAATTGAAACACGAAGGCAAGACCGTGTTCTTCTCCACGCACATCCTTTCCGACGCCGAGGCACTCTGCGATCGAGTCGCCATCATCCATTTGGGCGAGCTACGAAGCGTAGGAGCCGTGGCCGACCTCACCTCAAGCATCGAAGGCAAGATTGAACTGATCTGGCACGGAGACAAGATACCAGCCTCGCTGAAGGCGCTGGGTGCGGAATGCCACGTAACTGGCGACACCATCCGCGCGGTACTTCTCGAAGGCAATCAGGACGCTGCCCTTGAAGCCTTACGGCGCGAACAGTTGCGGCTCATCTCTTTGATTCCCGTCCGGACATCACTGGAAGAGTATTTTGTGAGGAAGCTGCAACCATCCAAGGCGGTTGCCGGGGTGACGAAATGAAGGTGACGAAATGAGCGGACGGATCGTACACATTGCCTCCAATACGTTCCGCGAAGCGGTGCGCGATCGCGTGCTCTATAACCTGATCGCCTTCGCCCTGCTGATGTCGGGAGCGGCCATTCTGGTCGGCCAGATTTCCATCGGTATCGAACGCCTGGTCGTGATCAACCTCGGGCTTACCGCAGTTTCGCTGTTCGGCGTGGTGATTGCCATTTTCATCGGCATCGGACTGGTCTCGAAAGAAATCGACAAGAGAACTCTCTACACCGTTCTTTCCCGTCCCGTGCAGCGCTGGGAGTTCATCGTTGGCAAGTTCTTCGGCCTGGCAGGCACGCTGGTGGTGAATGCGTTCTTTATGGCGCTGGGAGTATTCGCGGCGTTGTACTATGTTTCCCGCCATTTCCAGAGGACCGATGGCTGGGTCGTCGTGGCACTCTATTTCATCATCCTCCAGTTCCTGATCATCACTTCGCTCGCACTCTTGTTTTCTTCGTTCTCGTCGCCACTGTTGTCCGCAGTGTTTGCGTTTGCCTTGTTCGTGATCGGCACGTTCGCCGAAGACCTGCGCGGATTTGCCGGCTTGACCAAAGGCATCGTGCGCTGGCTCGCCACTGGCGCGGCCTATCTGGTCCCAAATTTCTCCGCCCTGAATGTCATCAGTTCCGTGGCCCACGAACAACCCGTTGCCGGGCAACTGATCCTCGCCAACACAGCGTATGCTCTGGTCTACGCCGGTATGGCGCTCTGCGGAGCAGTCCTCATTTTCGAGCGCCGGAACTTGAAATGAATCCTTCCCGTCGAATCACAGTTGCGGCGAGTATTCTGCTGGTGTTTTGCCTGACCAGTTCGGTGGTGCTGCTGCGAAGCATCGATCGCCAGCGAACTGGAGCTACGCTCGAAGAAGTGCTCTACATCTCCTCGCCCACTCTGCTCAAGCGCCTGAGCCTGGGTTACGACGGATTGCTCGCCGACGTGTACTGGACTCGGGCCGTGCAGTATTTCGGGGACAAACTCACCCGCGGCTCCGAACACTTTGACCTGCTGGCGCCGCTGCTTGAAATCACTACCACGCTGGATCCCCATTTGCTGGTCGCCTACGAGTACGGCTCCAATTTCCTGGCTCCCAAAATACCGGGCGGCGCTGGTCAACCGTTGCGGGCTGTCAAACTGGCCGAGTTCGGGATACGCAACAATCCCAACCAGTGGCATCTCTATTACGATCTGGGTTTCATCTACTACATGGAACTCCAGGACTATCCCAACGCCGCGGCCGCATTCGCCGAGGGCGCCAAGGTGCCCAACGCGCATCCCGTCATGCGAATCATGGCGGCCAAGATGGCGCAGCACGCCGGCAACCTAGAAACCGCCCGTCTGATGTGGGTCACGACTTATCAAACCACACTGGATCCCAATGTCAAATCCAACGCCGTAGCCCACTTGAATGCCCTACAGGTGGATGAAGACGTCACCAGCCTGGAAGCTCTGGTGGCGCACTATCGCGACAAAACCGGACATCTACCGCAGAGCTTTTCAGATCTGGAAGCAGCCAACATGTTGCGCGGCGTTCCTGTCGATCCGCTTGGCCACACCTACAAACTCATGCCCGATGGACACGTCGAAGTGCGCGTCCCGGATGACCTGCCATTCATTGAAAAAGGAACTGCGATTGGCTACATTCCGCCCCGCATGCCGAAGCTACCAGCCGTAAACTAAAATTTAGGAATGACGACACGCACGGCGCAACTCGAAGATGCCGAGGACATCGCGCGCCTGGTGAATGCCGCGTTCCGTCCGGAGCGCTTTTTCATCGACACCGATCGCACCAACCCGGATAAAGTGCGCGCGCTATTCGCCAAAGGCAAGTTCCTGCTGGCCGAAGAAGACGGAAAGCTCACCGGCTGCGTCTACGTCGAGCGAAACGGCGACCGTGGATACTTTGGCCTGCTGGCGGTCGATCCCGCAGCGCAACGTTCCGGCCTCGGATCCAGCCTGATCGCGGCCGCTGAGGATGAATGCCGCTCCGCGGGCTGCCACGTTATGGACTTGACCATGGTGAATCTGCGGAAAGAACTGCCCGCGTTTTATCGCCGTTTCGGCTACACCGAAAGCGGAACGTTGCCCTTTCCTTCGGACCAACATGCGAACCAACCCTGCCACCTGATAAGAATGTCGAAGCCGCTGGTCTGAGTGCTAAAAGTCACGTTGGGGACAACGTCCTGACACGCAGAACGAATTACCATGGTCTGCGATGGCAGCGGCACCTAATCCCGGACCAAGTATCTTCGCCACGTTTCATCATTGGTGGCGGGAGAACTCAGCGCGCGATGGATTCTTCTCCACCCTGAAGCGTTTCCTCGCGACGCTGTGCGAGTTCGCCCGCGACTCTACTCCCTCGCGACGGCGGCAACGCTATGGTGACGTCGAGTATGACTGGGACAAACGCGTGGACACCACCGGCGCAACCGTGGACTGGCGAGACCGGCTGTTGGGAATGTTTCATTCGCCGTATCAACCCACTGAGCCGGCGCTGTTCCGCGAAATGGTCGAGAGCCTACTGTCGAATGCGAAAATTGATTTTCGCGAATTGACCTTCATCGATATCGGCTCGGGCAAAGGACGCGTCCTGCTGATGGCTGCGGATTACCCCTTCCGCCGCATCCTGGGAGTCGAACTGTTGCCTGAACTTCACCGTGCGGCCAAAGAAAATATCGGCAAGTACAAGAGCGATTCGCAGCAGTGCTTCTCGATCGACTGCCTGCTGGGCGATGCCAGCGAGTTCGTTTTTCCGCCAGAGCCGACGGTGCTGTACCTGTTCAATCCGCTGCCGGAATCTGGTCTTGTCACTCTGATCAGCAACCTGGAACAGTCGTTGCGGGAAAATCCCAGACCGGTGTTGGTGCTTTATCACAACCCGCTGCTGGAACACGTGCTGACGAGGAGCGCAGGCTTCGAGAAAATCGCGGGCACCCCTCGGTATTCAATCTTCGCCGGTCGTTAAATAGTTTTCACACCTGCACCATCGGTATGTTCGTGGTCCCATTCCCACTTCTCGAGCAAAGGACGCGCGAGAAATGGGGTTCCCGGCCGAACCAGTTCATATGCGGTCGATTTTGCATGTGATGAATACATGTCTGTGTCGACACGCGGGCGAGGGCGACCGCGCCACACGTGGGACTTCGTGAGAAACTACCGGTGTGGACCTGAATTCCATACTGCGCAACTTTGTTGTCATCTTCCTAGCTACCGCCATTGCGGCGGCGGCGGCGGCGGCGGCGCCTGCGCCTGACGTCCATACCATCGCCCAAGCTGTGGACGAACGGTACAACCATTTGCACACCCTGCAGGCTGAGTTTACGGAGATTTACCAGGGGGCCGGGATGGAACGCACTGAATCGGGAACACTTTGGTTAAAAAAACCTGGCAAGATGCGCTGGGAATACCGTTCTCCGAGAGCCAAGCTGTTCCTGAGCGACGGCAAGGACGCATGGTTTTACGTCCCTGGCGACCGCCAGGTGCGGCGGACGGCGGTCAAGAAGTTGGACGATTTGCGGTCTCCACTGGCCTTCCTTCTGGGTAAGACCAAGTTGGAGAAGGAATTGCAGGGTTTGAGCTTGGCTCCGGACGTGGTCCCGTTGACGGCGGGGGATGTGGTTCTGAGAGGCGTTCCCAAGAGCCTGGCGGACCGGGTCGGCCAAGTTTTGCTGGAGATCACTCCTGAGCACTGGATTGGGCGCATCTTAATCGAGGAAGTGGATGGATCGGTGACGGAGTATCGCTTCAGTGGCCAGAAGGAGGATGCTGCCGTGGCGGATTCGCGGTTCCAGTTTGTGACTCCTGCTGGAGTTGAGGTGATCGATGGCGATTGGGGGCAGTGATGTCGAGCAGGACTGCAGATCCCTCGCTTTGCTCGGGATGACAGGCATTCAAATAAGTGTAGGTTTATCAGTTGGTTAGCTAATCTCTTGCTTCCTGGGATCAGATGCGGGCGGGCTGCATTACTCCCGATATGCTTTGACCGGCAATTCACAATTAGCTGGTAGTTGGGAATGCTAGACTGGAGTGGGACACGGTAAAGCGACAGGAACATGGCCGAATTCGTAGTCAAAATCGCGGACGAACGCGGACATCTGGCGGAGCAGGTCGAGAGCGGCTACTCCGAAGCCGAGGTACGCGACCGCTTCGTACAGCAGGGCTTTCTCGTCTACTGGGTCAAACCGCGGGGCATGTTCTCCGGGGGCTTCAGCCTGCGGTCGCGCGGGACGGTCAAGCAAAGCCACTTTCTGATCTTCAACTCGCAATTTCTGACCCTCATCAAGGCCGGGTTGCCGGTTCTGAACTCTTTGGATCTGCTGATCAAGCGGCAGCGCAATCTGTATCTGCAAAGCCTGCTGCAGAATGTTCGCGAGCGGGTCAAGGGCGGCGAACTGCTGTCCGACGCTTTTTCCGGCCAGGGAGCTTTTCCCAAAATCTATACCAGCACCCTGATGGCGGGCGAGAAGAGCGGCAACATGGAGGAAGTGCTTACCCGCTACATTGCCTTCCAGCGCATGGCGTTGACCTTCAAGAAGAAATTGGCGGTTTCGCTGGTGTACCCAACTTTGCTGGTCACCGTGGTATCGCTGATGCTGGTATTCCTGGTCACGTACGTGGTACCGCAGTTCGCCAAGCTTTATCAGGACATGAATGCGGAATTGCCGACCATCACGCTGATCATGCTGAATATCGGGAACCACGCGCAGCGCTATTTTCCGCTGGCGGCGCTGGCAGTGGTCATTGCGCTGCTGGCGTTCTGGCAGTGGAAAAAGACCGATCGCGGGGCGGAGCGGATCGACCGTGTAATCCTGTCGCTACCCTTGCTCGGTCAGATATGGTTGAAGTATCAGGTGGCGAACTTTTCGCGCATGCTTTCGACGCTGCTGGCGGGAGGCATGCCGCTGGTGCCGTCGCTGCAAACTGCGGGCGCTTCGATGAGCAGCCGGCGAATCCTGAACGGTATTTCCCATGCTGCAATCCTGGTGCGCGAAGGGCAACCGCTGGCCAAGAGTCTGGAAGCCCAGAAGATGTTTCCGGAGTTGTCGGTGGAAATGATCGAAGTGGGAGAGTCCACGGGAGCCTTGCCGGCGATGCTGAACTCGGTGGCGGAATTTTACGAGGAAGACGTGCAGAATGCGCTGGGCGCGGCCATGGCCCTGATCGAACCCGTCATCCTCATCTTCATGGCAGTGATCGTCGGCGGAATACTGATCTCGCTGTATTTGCCGATTTTCACTTTGGGGTCCACGATTCACTGAGGGCTGGGAGCGAGCATACGATTTTTTGCGGGTAATGCAACGGCGCGGACGCCCGCGCCTACATTGGAGTGGTAATGGCAAGCACGACCGAAAATAAAACCGTATTCGTGGGTGGAAACGGGGGTGTCGCAGTGCCGGGCACTCACAGCGAGGAACTGGAACGGGCGCAGGATATTGCGCGCCGCTATCGTTGCCAGTTCGTCGATCTGCACAATTTCCAACTGCACCACGATCTTTTCAAGACCATCCCGGTTCACCTGATGTTCCGCTACAACTTCGTGCCTCTGGAAGAGACCGAAGACGGACGTCTGGCCATTGCCATCGCCGATCCCAGCCAGTTGATGATGATCGATGAGATTAGCCTGCTGCTGGGCAAGCGTATCGTCACCAAAGTCTCCACACTGGCCCAGATTACCGAGATCCTCAAGAAGACCGAACAGTCCAAGCGGGTTCTCGAAGATGCCAGCGAAGGCTTTGCCCTGGATGTAATCCACGAAGATGAGTCTGGCGGCGAAGAAAGCATCTCCATCGACCGGTTGGCGACGCAGCAGGGCGACATCAGCCCCATCATCCGCTTAGTCGATACCACGATCTTTACCGCGCTGCAACGGCGGGCCAGTGATATTCACATCGAAACCCGCGATGACTCGGTCTGCATCAAGTTCCGCATCGACGGCGTGCTTACGCAAGCCATGCCGCCGATCGCCAAGGAGCATCACTCGACCATCATTTCGCGTATCAAAGTCATGAGTGAGTTGGACATTTCCGAACGCCGGGTGCCGCAGGACGGGCGCTTCCGCGTGCGCTATGGCAGCCCGGAACGGCCGATCGATTTCCGAGTTTCGATCATGCCTTCCATTCACGGCGAGGACGCCGTGCTCCGCGTGCTCGATAAAGAGTCGATGAGCGAGAAGTTCCACAAACTCACGCTGGATGTTGTGGGCTTCGATGAAGACGACTTGCGGAAATTCCGCCGCTACATCAAGGAACCGTACGGCATGGTGCTGGTCACGGGGCCAACGGGCAGCGGCAAAACCACGACGTTGTACGCCGCGGTCAGCGAAATCAAGACCGATGAAGACAAGATCATCACCATTGAAGACCCGGTCGAATATCAGATTCGCGGCATCACCCAGATTCCGGTTAATGAGAAAAAAGGCCTGACCTTTGCCCGCGGACTGCGCTCTATCTTGCGTCACGATCCTGACAAGATCATGGTCGGCGAAATCCGCGACACCGAGACCGCACAGATCGCTATTCAATCCGCGCTTACCGGCCACCTGGTGTTCACCACGGTCCACGCCAATAACGTGGTTGACGTGATCGGGCGATTCCTCAACATGGGAGTCGAGCCCTACAACTTCGTTTCCGCGTTGAATTGCATTCTGGCGCAACGGCTGGTGCGGTTGATTTGCGAATCGTGCCGCACCGAGATGCACTATCCACCTGAGGTTCTCGAGGCCAGCGGCCTGGATCCGAAAGTGTGGGCACAGGTCAACTTCTACGAAGGACAAGGCTGCATTGAATGTGCGGGAACTGGATTTCGCGGGCGAACCGCCATCCACGAATTGCTCGACTTGAGCGACCGGATTCGCGAGATGATTCTGCTGAAGAAGCCGACTTCTGAGATTCGCCGCGCCGCCCGTGATGAGGGCATGCGGTTCCTGCGTGAGTCCGCACTCGACAAAGTGAGAATCGGGCTGACCACGCTGAAAGAGATCAATAAAGTTACCTTCATCGAAAGTATGCGCTGAGGGCGTGGCTTGACGGGCGGGTGGCTGACCTTTCGGTCAGTGACTCTAGTGCCCTTCCAGTTATTGCATTCATGGCGTCCAGGCGTTTTACTTATAGTATCGCTGCAGGGAGTTGTGTCGACTCATGCGTTCTAATTTCAATACGAGCTCCAAACCCAAACTGGCCTGCGAGATTGCGGCTGATCGCGTGCTCGCGGGAAGAATTTCGGAGCGCGGCGATATGGTCGAGATGTGCGCGGCTGAGCGTTGCCTTCAGGCAGCGTAGTTCCGGATTTGCTCGAGGCGAATGTGCGCGAGCGTAAAGGCGTATTTGACTCGATTCGGGAGACGCTGGACAGTGTAAGCAGCCGGTCGCGCGACGTGATTGCAGTGCTTCCCGATGCTGCGGTTCGAGTAATGTTGCTGGATTTCGAGACGCTTCCTGCCAACCATGCGGAAGCCGAAGGCGTGGTGCGATTCCGGCTCAAGAAATCGCTACCCTTTGATCTTGAGAAAGCCAAGATTTCCTACCATGCGCAGGCTTCCGCGGGCGGGTTTAAGGTTGTGGCTGCGGTGGCGCTGAGCAGCGTGATTGAAGATTATGAGTCGGTATTCCGCGAGGCCGGATACAGCCCCGGCATCGTGTTGCCTTCCATGCTGGCTGCTTTGGGCGCGGCGAACGCTGACCGGCCTACGCTGGTTGTGAAAGTGGATGCGCGCACTACCAGCATCGCCATTCTCGACAAGAATCAGTTGCTGTTGTTCCGCACTCTTGAAAATCCGCGCGGAGTTGGCATTACCGGAGAACAGCTGGCGGAAGAGGTTTATCCTTCGGTGGTGTTTTTCCAGGATACTTACAGCCTGAACATTGAACACATCTTCGTCGCTGGCCTGGCAGATGCGGGCGGAGCCGTACCGGCGCTGCAGGCTCAAACCGGGGCTCAAGTTACGGAACTGGTGGGAGCTTCGCAATTGGGCGCCAACGCGGGCGCGATTCCAAAATGGAGGATGGCTGGAGTGGTGGGGGCCCTGCTCTCTTAACATGCGTGTTGACATCAATCTCGCTACTCAGCCCTACGAGGACGCGCGCCGCTTCTGGATGCGCTGGGGCAGCGCGCTGGTTGCTCTCGGCATTTTGACCCTGCTCCTGCTGTCCATGACCGTGAACGGCTGGATGGGAGCCCGCAAGGATCGTCAACTGATCAAGCAATATGAGGAGCAGACCGCGGCCCGAGACCAGGAAAAGGCCGATGCCATGGCACTGTTGAACCTGCCCCAGAACAGCAGCACCCGGGACCGGTCCCAGTTTCTTAATGATCTTTTCCAGCGTAAGGCTTTTTCCTGGACCAAAGCGTTCGAAGACTTGGAACAGGTGATGCCGCGACCTTTGCATGTGGTCTCGATTCATCCCGAGCTCGCGCCTGACAATGAATTGGAAATCAAGCTGATCGTAGCTGGGGATACCCGCGAGCATGCCCTTGATCTGGTAAGTAAGATGGAGGCTTCGCAACACTTCCACGAAACCTACATCGAGGAAGAAATCTCCCAGCCCAGCAACACTGGAGATACGGTGCAGTTCCACATCAGCGCGCTGTACGTACCCGAGATCGGAAACATCAGCCCGGGAGGCAAGCCGTAATGCCTGACCTCAGGGAAACGCGGCAGAAGGTGAAGATCGCGTTGGCTGCGATGGCAGCGGTGAATGTGGTCGCTCTCGCTGTTTTCTTCTCTCCCTTGGTTGGATCGGAAGTGGCGAGACGCGAGCAACTCGACCAAAGCTGGAAGGAGTTGCAGCAGAAAACGCGGGAGGTTGAACCCCTGCGCGGGTTGGACAAGAAGATTCCCATCGCCCGCAAACAGATTGAAGAGTTCTATGCGCAGCGGCTGCCATCGCAGGATTCGGCGATATCGGCCGACTTGGGCAAGGTGGCGGCGCAAACCGGCGTGCGCATCGGCGGCGTCAGGTACACCATGAAGGATCCGGAACCGTTCGGGGTGCGGCGCCTGGAAATCGAGGCCGATCTGGCCGGCGATTACCTGCAACTCGTGCGCTTCATCAACGCGCTGGAACGCGACCAGATGTTTTTTCTCGTCGATAGCGTAGGTCTGGGCGGAGAGCAAGGCGGCGTGGTCAAGCTGCAGATCAAGCTGGAAACTTACCTGAAGACGGGTGCGGCTTAAAGTCAGTGAAAGCAGCTCAAAGAATGGGTGCCAATTGAAAATCGGGGCGGAAAACCGCACGAAGCTGATCGCTGCCGTCGGATTGATGGCGGTGGCTTTCGTCGTGATGCTGTTCAGTTTCGGAGGCTCGACTCCGAAGGCGGCAACGCCGGTGCCGGCGGTGGCCCCTCCCCCGGTTTCACGACCTGTTGCTACATCTAAGCCGGCTTCACACACCAAGGCTCACGGCAAGAAATCCAGTTCTGGGCCACGCTCGCTCGATCCTACCTTGCGGTATGACTGGCTGAAATCCAGCGAGGATACCAAGTACGAAGGCAATGGCCGGAACATTTTCCTGGCACAGGCAGAGATCCCGCAACCCGTGGCACCGGCGGACCCTGACAAGGATGCAGCGGATGCCGGTCCTCCGCCACCCCCGCCTCCGCCTCCCATCAACCTGAAGTTTTTCGGGTTCGCCAGTCAGGCCGGCGAGCCCAAGAGGATTTTTCTGGTGGAAGGGGAAGACATCTTTGTCGCGGCAGAAGGAGACGTTGTGAACCGCCACTACAAGGTCGTACGTATCTCGCCCACATCCGTGGAAATCGAAGATGTGCTCAACAATAACCGTCAGAGTATCCCGCTGACTGCGGGGTAAGAAATTTGGAAGTTGAGTGATTTCGTAGTTTGGTAATTTGAAAAAGCGCGGCACCTGAATTACCCAGTTACAAAATTATCCAATTGCAAATCCCCATGATCCTGCGCTCGCAACAATCCGTCCCCCGCTCCGAGCGCGGCTACATCCTGATCACCCTCATTCTGTTCGTCGCCCTGATCGCTGTTGCGGCCATGCTCATGGCTCCCGTAATCGCGTTCCAGGTTAAACGCGACCGCGAAGAAGAGCTGATTCATCGCGGAGTACAGTACTCGCGTGCCATGAAACATTATGTTAAGAAGTTCGGCCGTTATCCCACCCGGATCGAGGAACTGGAGAACACGAATCAGGTTCGATTCCTGCGCAGACGCTACAAAGATCCACTCACTGGAAAAGACTTCAAGATTCTCCGCATGGGCGATGTGCAGTTGGCATTCGGAGGCGGAGTCGCCGGGGGAATCGCCGGGGCGATTCCGGCCAATGGCCTGAACCCGGGCGCTCCCGGAACTGCGGGTGGACCCGGCACGCCAGGGAACGGACCGAATGGCGGCGCCGCGAATACCATGGCACCTGCCGGGGGAATGGCTGTCGCCGGCCAGAATCCCGGCGCTCCAAATGCAGGAACCACCACCACCGGATCAAGCGCGACTCCTTCGCCGGGTGGGGATGAGAATGCATCGGACGACCAAGCCGACGCTGGCACAAGCCAGGGCGCGACCCACCCCGCCGTGGGCCCAGGTCCTCCCGGCACCTTCGGCTCAATCGGTCAAGGAAACTCGGCTCCGGGCGCCCAAGTATTCGGAGGCGGACCGATGGTTGGGGTCGCCAGCACAAGCAAGGAGAAGAGCATTCGCGTATTCAACAAGAAGGATCACTATTATCAGTGGCAGTTTATTTACGATCCGAACAGCGACCGCGGCGGCTTGCTCACCACTCCAGCCCAGGCGCCGATGCAAGGAGCGACCAACCTCAACCAGTCGGGGGCTCCCGGTACCTAGAAGCGTTCGATCGTCTTTCGGTCTTCGTCCGTCTCTTGGATCAAAGTTCCCCATCACCCTGAGAAGTTCCCCATCACCCTGAAAAGGGGATTACGACCATGGCAACAGCCACCATGCCCCGCCGTACCCGAGGAGGCCCGCAAGTATCAGACCAAACTCCTGATCAATGGCCAGTGGCGCGATAGTGTCAGTGGCAAGACATTCAAGACCATCGACCCCTCGACCGAGGAAGTCATCACCGAAATCGCCATGGGCGACGCCGCCGACATCGACATGGCGGTCAAGGCCGCGCGGAAGGCGTTCGACGACCGCAAGGGCGTCTCGCGCGCAAGATTGACGCTCCGCGATCGCGGCCGCCTGATGCACCGGCTCGCCGACCTGATCGAGGAGCACATCGACGAGCTGGCCGAGTTCGAGACCCTTGACAACGGCAAGCCAATCTCCGAGAGCCGCAACGTCGACCTGCCGCTCGTGATCGACTGCTTCCGCTATTACGCCGGCTGGGCCGACAAGATCCAGGGCCAGGTCGTCCCCATCCGGGGCAAGCACCTGCTGCTATACCCAAAGGAGCCTGTCGGCGTCGCTGGGCAGATCATCCCCTCGAACTTCCCGCTGCTCATGGCCGCCTGGAAGTGGCGGTCCGGCGCTGGCCGCGGGTTGTACGAGCGTGCTCAAGCCGGCCTCTTCGACTGCCCTGTCCTGCGCGTCCTGGGCGAGCTGGCAGTTGAGGCCGGCTACCCGGCCGGAGTCGTCAACGTCGTCCCCGGCCGCGGCTCGATCGCGGGCGACGCCCTGGCGAAGCACCCCGGCGTGGACAAGATCGCGTTCACCGGCTCGACAGAGGTCGGGTATGGCCTCATGAGGATT
>CAWBHD010000019.1:0-294401 GCA_963788605.1 uncultured Acidobacteriota bacterium
AGGACGAGGATGCCACCTTCTTTGTCATTCTTGCGAAACCTCTGGCCAAAGGCGACCGCATCACGTTGACCACCGCCTACAGTGGTAAGGAGGCGGTGATCGATGAAGGGTCGGGTAATTACTTCCCCGTGGCCAGAACGAACTGGTACCCCAACACTACCTTCGGTGACTACGCGACCTATGAACTGATGTTTCGTATTCCCGCGGGTCTGACCATGGTTGCCACTGGCATTCCAGGAAAGGCGTATGCCGAGGGCAAAGAGAACATAACCGTATGGAAAGCGGACGTACCCCAGGCCGTCGCGGGTTTTAACTTTGCAACCTATAAGAAAGAAGAGGCCGTTGCCGAAGATGAGAAATACAAAATCGAAGGCTACGCAAATGTCAAAGATGGGGCGCTTTCCGCCATGCTGCGGCGTGAAGTCGCCGAAGCTCAACTGGCGATTCGCCTCTACACCGACTATTTCGGACCGGCTCCTTATCAGCGTCTCGCCCTGACCCAGCAGCCAACGAATCTCTTTGGGCAATCCTGGCCCGCACTCATCTACTTGCCGGAATCCTCTTTCCAGCAGGTTTATGGCAGCGGGACGAATGCACTTTCACACGGTTTTTGGCGCTCCGTCGCCGCCCATGAGATTGCTCATCAATGGTTCGGCCACGCCGTCGGCATTCCCAGCTATCGTGACAACTGGCTGAGTGAAGGCTTCGCCGAATTTGCCGCATCGCTATATTTGCAGTCCGTATATGCCGACCAGCCCGATACCTATAACGATTTCCTGAAAGGGTGGAAGACCGACCTGGTCGAAAGGAACCGCGAGGGCAAACGGTCGATTGATGTGGGATCCGTCACCATGGAGCTACCGCCTTGGTAACACCAAAGTCGGCTTCGACGTAAACCGCCTAATCTACCCCAAAGGCGGCTACATCCTCCACATGCTCCGAATGATGATGTGGGATCCGGTGAACCATGACGCGGCTTTCAAAGCCATGATGCATGACTATGTGCAGACCTACTACAACCGCGTCAGCAGCCAGCGAGGATTTCAAAGAGGTTCTGGAACGCCACATGACCCGCCCTCATGAACCAGACCGGCGATGCAAAATGGATTCGGGCTCAATGAATTCGTCTACGGAACCTATCTCCCCGACTACAAACTGGAATCAAGTTTCACCCCAATGACGAATGGGTTCACCATGAACCTGAAAATCACCCAGTCCAATGTGGACGATAAATTCATGATGCCCGTCCCCGTCTACCTCGATTTCGGAAACAAGAAAGTTGTGAGAATCGGCTCGGTGCACGTGGCCGGCAATTCGACTGTCCCCTTGACCGTGCCCCTGACCAATATCTCCGAACCCCCAAAACGCGTCTTGCTGAACTACAACTTCGACATCCTCTGTACGGAGAACGGCAAGTAAAGGGTCCATCCTAATTTGCCTCAACCGCTCCCCGTCTCTAGAATAGAAGCTACCCGTTTCCCCGAGACACACTATGATTCATTTTCCGGTTCCTGAGGCGCTTACTTTCGACGACGTGTTGCTGCTGCCTGCCCGCTCTGACGTGATTCCGACTCAGACCAATACCCAGACGCAGCTCACGCGCAATATCCGGCTGAATATTCCGATCATCAGCGCGGCCATGGACACGGTCACCGAGTCGCATATGGCCATCGCCATCGCCCAGCAGGGCGGCATCGGGATCATTCATTGCAACCTGTCCATCGAGCAGCAAGCCAACGAAGTGGACAAAGTGAAGCGCTCGGAAAGTGGCATGATCGTCGATCCGTCACCATGCGCCCGATGCGAAAGTCTCCGAGGCGCTCGACGTCATGCGCCAGTACAAGATTTCCGGTGTGCCCATCACCAAGAACGGAAAGCTGGTCGGCATTCTCACCAACCGCGATCTGCGCTTCGAAACCCGCTTCGATATTCCCATCAGCAAGGTCATGACCAAGGAAAACCTGATCACGGTGGCAGTGGGCACGACCCTCGAAGAAGCGGAAAAAATCCTTCACAAGCATCGCGTGGAAAAACTTCTGGTGGTGGACGACAAATACAACCTGAAGGGCTTGATCACGGTAAAAGACATCCAGAAGAAACTGAAATATCCCAACGCCGCCAAGGACTCGCACGGCCGCCTGCGCGCCGCCGCCGCCATCGGCGCCACCGGAGACTTCGTCGAGCGCGCCCAGGAAATGGCCAAGTGCAAAGTGGATTTGCTGGCCATCGACAGCGCCCACGGCCATTCCAGCCGCGTGCTCGACGCCATCAAGGCGGTGAAATCCAAACTCCCGGAAGTTGATCTGATCGTCGGCAACGTCGCCACTTTCGACGGCGCCTGCGAACTGGCCCGAGCCGGCGCGGACGGGGTCAAAGTAGGCATTGGTCCCGGATCAATCTGCACAACCAGAATCGTAACCGGCGCCGGCGTCCCCCAGATCACCGCCATCGCCGAAGCCTTATCGCGCCACTAAAGACGCCAACATCCCGGTAATCGCCGATGGTGGCAATCAAATATTCAGGCGACATCACCAAGGCCCTGGCCGCAGGCGCCGCCGCAGTGATGATCGGCTCCCTGTTCGCAGGCACGGATGAAAGTCCCGGCGAACTGATCCTCTATCAAGGCCGCACCTTCAAATCCTACCGAGGCATGGGCTCCCTGGGCGCGATGGCGCAAGGCTCCAGCGAACGCTACTTCCAGAACACCGACGACGCCTCCACCGCCATGCCCGCGATGGGTGAAGAATCCAACCGCCTGGGAAAACTGGTTCCCGAAGGCATCGAAGGCCGTGTCCCCTACCGCGGCTCGGTTTGCGATGATCGTCCACCAGATGGTGGGCGGGTTGCGATCGGGGATGGGTTATTGCGGGTGTGCCAGCGTTCCGGAGTTGCTGCAGAAGACGCGATTCGTCCGCATAGCGGCGCTGGCCTGCGCGAGAGTCACGTCCACGATGTGATGATTACCCGGGAAGCGCCGAACTATGCGGTCGAGTAGAGGCCATTGGATGAGATTTTTGGGTTCTCGATGCGCGGGGGCGGTTCGTTCTTGACCTCCGATCAAAAGCAGATCGTCAAGACCTGGATTGCGGCGGGTCTGTGGATGATTTTGATCGCGATCGAGTCTAGTGACGCGTTTTCCGCGGAGAAGACCAGCCGAATTCTTTATCCGATATTTCATTTTCTGATGGGGCTGGACCTGGTGCATTTCGAGGTCTGGCATCACTACCTCAGGAAAACTGGGCACTTCGTGGGATAGATTTGCCTTGAGTTTTTTCCTTTTCGGCGCCTGGCGGGCGACCTTGCATTTGCCCTGGGCCCCGCGCTGGACGCTGCGCTGGGCAACCATTGCTTTCTTCATGTCGGCGCTGGTGGCGAGTTTGGATGAGTGGCATCAGAGTTTTTTGCCATCGCGCACGGGTGTGTTTCGCGATGTGGTGTTGGACAGTTGTGGGGCGTTGACGGCGCAGGTTCTGATATTCCTCTTTTTGACCTGGAGACCGCGGCAGATGCGTGCCGCCGGCGACTAACTCAGTACATGGCGTCGTACTTGGTTACGACCCACTCGCCTTCTTTATTTTCGAGAGTGACCGAGAAGAGTTCTTTGTAGGTTCCGGGCTGGCCGGCGGCGTTGCGGCGTTTGCCGCGGTAGTGCAGGATGCGCAGCGGCGGGGCATCTTCCCAATCCACTACTTTCCAGGACAGCAGCGGGTGTTGCGCTTCGGACTCGCAGATGAAGGCGGCATACTTCTTGCGATAATCTTTTTCCCAGTCGGCCAATTGCTCGTGGCAGTGTCCGTCGCGCATGGCGTCGATATATTTGGCCGCCAGGCGTTCGGTTGTGCGATCACGCAAGGGGTTCAGCGAGATGGAATTGGGAGTTCCTGAAAGAGGATCACGGTCCTCGGAGCGGGACAGCACCGGGCCCTGACCGTTCAGCCACATAGGTAACCAAAGAAAATGAGCAGCACCAGCACGCCGGCGCCTGCGGCGATCGCGATTTGTACGCGGGAAAATCCCATAGTCTAATGCAAGTTTAACGTGATGAGGAATTGACGCTAGATTACGGTCGTGACTCGCAAGGACATGTACGAATGGAAGGCGCGGGTGCGCCGCCAGAACGTTGCGGCCGATGAGTATGTGGTGGACGGGCAAAGCGCCCGTCCCCACACTTGCACTTGCACTTGCCTAGCATGGTCCTAGTTGACGGTGATGTTGACCTTTTTGGAGGGGATTCCGTTGGCCACCACTTCTACAGTGCTGGCTCCGGTTTCCGCGCTGGCAGGCACGTCGAAGTTTGTGAAAACCGTCGCCGTTCCGGTGGCTACGCCCATGGTGCTGTGATCATGTGTCTTGGCATAGAACACATGCTTCGTAGCCTTATTGGTGATTCGCACCAACGGGTAGTTGGTTGCGGTTTCATCTTCGTCTCCGAAAGCAGCGGCCTGCGACAAGCCATTGAACTGCTGACCGGAGATTTTGTAGGTTGAGCCGCGGGTTACGGTCTTCGGCGAAGACGTAATCACGGGCGCCCAGGACGGATCATAGGTTCCCTTCGGGTTATAGACTTCGACGGAGAAGCCTTCGCAGATTACCTGCCCGGTGGGCAGGACCAGGATGGGCTGGCGCTCCTCCCACGGGATCGCGGGTAAGGTTGGTGCCATCGAACTGATAGAGGGTGCCGGAGTCGCCCAACACCAAAACATTTCCGTTGGGCAGCAGGACTGCCAACGAGTCGCCCGCGTTGTCGCCGTTGGGGAAATCGGGGCCGACAGTCCATTTTCCGGAGGTTGGATGATAGACAGCGGTGTGTCCGGGGCGCCCCCGCCGCTCGAATAGGAACCGGTGGCAAACACCGTGCCATCCGGACGCAGGATGCCAGGACCCACTTCTCCAGGTGGATAGTAGCAGCCCTTTTTGCCGTAGGGAATGCAGCCATGGATGTCGGTGGGCGAGTGCAGATCCACGATAGTGCTGCCGGCGCTGACCCACTTATCGTCGGAGGGAATGTATCTCTCGGAGTGCGGAGTTCTTGGTCACATCGTAAGTCAAGACCGAACCGTCCGGCATGAGCGTCCAGCCCTCTTCGGCGTTGCGGTCACGCTTGCCTGCCGAGGTGAGGTCGGTCCACGTAAGAGTGGCGGGATCCAACACGGCAACGCGTTTATCAAACTTGCTTCCCAAGAGGTAGCGGCCGTCTGGCAGGACCGCCGACGGCGAGTCTCCGATACGCCCCAACCCTGGGGAGGCTTTACTTTGGTCCAGGTATCTTTCACGGGATCGTCAAATCGCGCCCAGGTTGGTGAAGGCAAATTGGTTGTTGTTGTATTCGCCGCCTTCAATAATCAGGCGGCCATCGGCCAGAACGGCGGAAGCGAAGGCATCGGGCACATATCCGGAGGGCAGGCTGGCAATTCGCGTCCAGGTTCCCTTGACGTAGCTTCCTGAGCTGTCAGGAGTGAGCTTGGCCCAATCGGACTCCTGGTTGCCCTGGAATATCACGGTGCCGTCGGTCATGAGAAAACCGATTCCGGCGCCATCCGGGGGCTGGTGAACAAGGGTCTGCAAAGATTGCGCGAGCGAAACACCAGAGGCCGCAAACATGACTCTATGATTAACGCGAGAGATAGTCTTTTTGACAACATAGATCCTCTTCCTGAAGGTAGGGTCCACAGCAACTGCGATTCTGCAAAACCGCA
The DNA here is from genome assembly GCA_963788605.1 of uncultured Acidobacteriota bacterium. Classification (GTDB taxonomy): domain Bacteria; phylum Acidobacteriota; class Terriglobia; order Terriglobales; family Acidobacteriaceae; genus JABDBE01. The sequence goes on from CAWBHD010000019.1 coordinate 5,697, forward strand.
CGCAGGGCCGCAATGCTACCACAGACGACCCGCCTCCGGGCAAGAAAAGGGATGTAGAAATCGAAGGAAAACAGAACTAGGCCGCGTAGTACTTGTTTCAATGTTGTATATTGACTTCCGCTGTCGCGGACTTGCCTAAAATGGCGGTTTGGGGCCACCAGAGCGGCTTTTGAAGAGGGTTGGGAATGGATCTCCACTTTTCCACGACTATCTTCCAAGGGCAAAACTGGATCCGCACTAGGGAAAATTCCAGCTCGATGGTTCCAGCTAGAGTTAAGGAAATCAGGTCTTAAAGGGGTTGATCGTGCGTTCTGCAGCGAGATATTTGCTTGTGATTTTGACCTGCGGGTTCGCGTTCCTGAGGCCGGAGGCGCAATGTCCGGCGCGTCCCGCCTCCGGTAGCGTGGTCGAGGATGCACTCAGTCTTAGCGGTGTAAATGGAGTCCTGAACGCTGAACTAACCATGCAGCACTCAGTCGACAGCGCTGGCTATAGCCACTACTGCTACAACTACAAAACTGACACAGGCGACGTGGAGGCTCCGACGTTGCGCCTCCAGCCGGGCGATCGTCTGGCGTTGGATGTAAAAAATCGGATTGAGAGCGAGGCTTCGGAGGGAATGGGTTCGATGGACTCCATGTCCGCCGGGTCCTTGCGAGTAAGACTTGCGGCGATGGCGGAACGATGACCATAAGTTCCACCAATGTACATTTCCACGGCCTGAATGTTCCGCCGAAGTGCCACCAGGATGATGTGCTCAACACGCTGATCCAACCGGGCACACCGGCGTTCAAGTTCAACATGCAGATCCCCCAGAACGAACCTCCGGGACTGTATTGGTACCATCCGCACGTGCACGGGTTCACCGAGTTCCAGGTAAACGGGGGAGCGGCCGGAGCGCTGATTGTGGAGGGCATGGACAAGGTACGGCCGGGGAGGTGGCAGGGCTTACCCGAGCGGGTGTTCGTGATCCGGCAGCAGTACCTGGTTCCATGGATTCCCGGACCCTACCAGCTAACCATCAACTATCAGGTCGCCGACTTTCCCAACTCTCCTTCGCCAATCATCAAAATGAAGCCTCACGAAAAGCAGTTCTGGCGAGTGGCCAATGCGACGTTGCAGGATTTCATGCCCTTGCAGGTACAGTTCGATGGAGTACCGCAGAAACTGCAACTGATCGCGCTGGACGGCTATCCTCTGGCGAAGCCGAGGTTCGAGGACACGATTCTGGTGCCTCCCGCGGGGCGAGCAGAATTTATCGTGCAAGGACCGCCTAAGGGGCCGGCGGCGATCCTGGTTACCAGGTTTTATTCGACGGGCCCAACCGGCAACCCTGACCTGGAACATAGGCTAGGTACGATCGATGTCTACGGCAATGAAAATGAAGAAGCGCAAGAAACCAAGACCGTCGAATCGGCGCTGCGGATGCCGTCGCTTAAATTCTCCGGATTGAGCCAGCAGACCCCAACCACGCTGCGGAAACTCTATTTCTCGGAGGAGTTTGGCGGGACCAACGGGCGATCCAGTTCTACATTACGGTCGATGGGCAGAAGCAGAAGGTTTTCGAATCCGACGAGAAGCCTGTCATTACGACCAAAGTAGGAGCGGTGGGAGACTGGATCGTGGAAAACCGCGCGCTTGAGACTCACGCATTCCATATCCACCAGATCCACTTTCTGGTGACGGAAGTGGACGGAAAACCGGTCAAGGACCAGGATCTACGCGATACGATCGAGATTCCGTTCTGGGAGGGGATTGGTCATCCCTATCACAGCGTGAAGATCGCGCATGGATTTTCGCGATCCGACGATTGCGGGCACGTTTGTGTTTCACTGTCACATCCTGCTCCACGAGGATCTGGGCATGATGCACAAAATCCTGGTTCTGCCAAAGTAGCCGTGGTGTCGTTCCTCCATTGTCACTTCAGACCGGCGGTCCGGCGGGTGCACCGGATGGCTTTAGTTTCGGCATGTTCTGACTCGGGTTTTGCAGGAACAGCATAATTTCCTGATCAATGCGGTCGAGTGTCGAACTCTTTTCAGTGCTGTTCTTCACGGCGTTTTTGTACCTCACGCACACCGGCTAAGGCGGTTGCACGCGCTTCGGGCGTGGCATCAGGATTGGCGGCGAGAATCATCAGGCGTTCGGCAATCTGGTTTTGTACAACCGCGGCCTGGTCGCTTTCCTCGGGAGTCTTTGCATTAGCGGAGAATCCGGTACTCACGAGGGCAGAGATCAGCGCTTGCGGCGACAAGGCATTCGGCTGCTGGCGGGAGATCACGGCCAGCCTCTGCACGCGTTGGGGATCGAGCAATCCGCCGACAACAATTTCGGCGACGGCGCGCGCGCCATCTTGCGGACTAAAGAGATAACCGGCAGACGAGGTGAACCGTTCGGGGTCGGCATCACGATTTTCGACGGGCGCGAGCGTGCTCCAAAGTCCCGAAGGAATCGTCAACTCAGACGGATCGAGCGCGTGGAGAAGCAACCGTAGAGCTTCTCGCTGACCGTCGCTTGGCCACACGCTGATGGGTTGCTGTCCATCGCCGGCAAGGGAGAGTGGGACTTTCGCGCTTCCGACCACATTGATGGCGGCGGCGAGTCCGTAACGATGAAACAAGTACACCAGGGGAAAGCGCGAAGCCAGCATGGAGTTCGGCTCACCTGGCCGTAGCATCTGCTGGCCGTAGTGGGCAAGCAGGCTGTCGCGTATGGGAAACACTTGCTGGAGCCAGGTCACGGGATCGGGACCGTCGTCATAGGCATTCCAGCGCGGGTCGTCGTAATTTCCCGCACGATGCCCTTTGAGATCGATCCTTTCACGATCGCATCGAGCCTGGCGTGTTCGTCTTTCGCGGAAACCGGCAACAGCAATTCATCCGCATATATCGACTACACCAACGATGTCGCCTATGTCGGCGCCGACAATGGGATTCTTTACAAAATTACTGGAGTCTTCAAAGGCACGCCCGCCGTACAGTATTGCGTTACCGTCAAGGCCAATCGGCTGCTGACCTCCCCCGTCTACGACCAGACAACCAACCAGGTTTTCGTGTCCGATGGTTTCTCGGTCTATGCTTACACTCCCGGAGCCGGTGGATTTACCGCCAATGGATCGATTGTGGTGGCCAGTTGTGCCAGCGCTGGCTGTGATCCCATCGTGCTTTCACCCATTGTGGATACAACGAACGGGTTTGTTTACGTTTTTTCAGGGGCGGATTCAACCAACACCAACTCGATCGTGTCGCAGATCAACCTGACGCTCACCACGCAAACTACAGCGGTCATCGGGCCGGCAAGCACGCAATTTATTCTGGACGGCGACTTTGACAACGCATACTTTACCAGCGGCCCGAAAACTGGCGCGGGGACCCTCTATGCCTGCGGAACCCAGGCCAACAACGCTGCCAAGCCAAGCTTGTACGCGCTTTCCTTCACCGCGCCGAATGGCTTGGTGAGCACCACGCCGGCCATGTCTGACGACCGGCACATCAATGGTGCCGCCAACCCGGCCGGCACCTGCTCTCCCTTGCTGGATTTCTTCGACGGCACCACCGACCGTCTGTTCGTGGGCGCGGGCAATTTCAATGGTACAGGCGGATCGAATCTGGTGACGGAGTGGAACGTGAACACCCGCATCCCTTCGAACGCCACGCTGCCCAACAACACGGCGACCAACGAGTGGGGTGGAAGCAGCGCCTTTACCGTGGATAACGTTGCCGCCGCGCCGCAAGCCGCCAGCATTTATTTCGGCACGCTGCGTCCTCCGCCGGCGGGGAACACCACCCCGTGCGGGACGGGAAATTTCTGCGCCGTCAAGCTTACGCAGTCCGGCCTGCAGTAGGAACTGGCGCGCCTTCTCCACAAAACCTGAGAAGTGTTCCACGTGGAACATATTGTAGTTACCGTTATATATGTACACTAATATATGTATTACGGAGGAAGCAGTTTGGTTTGTTGGGGTTGGAGGAATGTCGAGAGTGAATCTGGCTGGGCGGCGCGCCGCGTGGGCCAGTCTCGATGGAGCTAGCCGCCGAGTGATATTGGCCGTCAGTGAAACAGGAGAGCCTCACCCTCGAAGCTCTCCCTGCTTGACGAACCATCAGCCGGCTTTGGCGAAGGTCACATCTGCCTTCGCCACGCCTGACCGCAGTGATCGGAAGCCCGCGCGCACCTCTTCTGAAAGAAGTTGCGGTTGTTCCCAGGCAGCGAAGTGTCCACCTTTGTCGAGCTTGTTGAAATGGATGAGTTTGGGATACGCCCGCTCTGCCCAGCTCCGCGGAGCTGGATAGAGTTCGTCAGGGAAGACGCTCACGGCAACCGGGATGGAGACGCCTTTGGCATTGAAATACCCGAGTTTGCCCCAATTCTCCCAGTAGAGGCGGGCGCCAGAAAGCGCGGTGTTCGTCAACCAGGCGATGGTGATGTTGTCGAGGACGTCGTCGCGCGTGAGGCCTTCGGATTTTTCCTCAAAGACGCGTGTGATCAGCTCGTAGCTGCGCGCGTCGTGATCGAGGAAATAAGCCGCCAGGCCGACGGGTGAGTCCGCGATTCCGTATAACGTCTGCGGTCGCAGCCCCATCTGGAACCCGTAGGCGATGCCCTTTTGATAGACGAACTGCAAACGCTCATAAGCAAGCTTCTCATCGGCCGACAGACCCGCCGGCGCCGGCGCCCCGGAAAAAGCCGCCTTGTCAATATCGTTTGGAAAGATGCCGGGCATATTGGTGTGAATGCCGAGCAGTTCGGGAGGCGCATCCATGCCCATTTGATCGACGACGACTGCGCCCCAATCGCCGCCTTGCGCCACGAAGTTCGTATACCCGAGGCGCTTCATCAGCACGACCCAGGCACGCGCGATGTGGGCAACATCCCATCCGGTGGTGGTCGGTCTGGCTGAAAAGCCATAGCCTGGCATCGACGGAATCACCAGATGGAAGGCATCGGATGCGCTGCCGCCATGCGCGGTGGGATTGGTCAGAGGATCGATGATCTTCATCTGTTCGATGATCGAGCCGGGCCATCCGTGGGCAACGATCAACGGCAACGCAGTTTCGTGTTTTGAACGGACGTGAATGAAATGAATGTCGAGTCCATCGATCTCGGTGATGAACTGCGGCAGGGCGTTCATTCTTGCTTCGATCTTGCGCCAGTCATACTCTGTCGCCCAATAGCGGGCGAGTGCCTGCATGGTCGCGAGCTGCACGCCTTGCGAGGCATCCGTGACGGTTTCTCGTTCCGGCCACTTTGTAGCGTTGATGCGCCTGCGCAATTCGGTAAGTTCTGTTTCCGGGACATTCACATGAAACGGACGAATTGCATTTTTGTCATTTGTCTGATTGCCGCCTCGTTGGGTATCACCGGTCTGAGTCATGGTGGCCTCCTTTTGAGTAGTTTTGAGTTTCTGTTTGTGCTGCAGCTGATTTGTGTGGCCGGGGGGCCCGACCAAGCGCGTTTATTTTACTCTCAGGAATGCCTGGTGCAAATTGGATCTCGCTGGACAGGGCGCCGTCGTGAGAGGTGGGCGTGTAACTGGAAGAGCGTGCGGGAGGACTGACCTTTCGCCCCGCTGGGGTTCATTGTCTTGCCATGTTTCCCCACGGCTTACGCCGTGGGGTCACGGGGACACTGGAAGCACTGCGCCACTCCGACGCGGGTTTTTCCGCTAGCCTGCTAGCGGGCTGGCCGGTCGAGGAATCCGAAGGTTTCGCCGCTGCTGTTGACGAACGACCCGACCATGGCGCCGTGGTTATTGATGCCGGCGACGTAAGGGAGGCCAACTGTCCGATAGTGGCCGTGTTCACGAACAAAGCCGTGGTCTACTCCAGCGGTATCGGTATAGAAACCGGTAATTGTGCCGGCATCGTTGATACCGGTGCAAGCGGTCGAAGGGGCGCCTGGATAATCGATCTGAGAGATCTTGCCGGTGGCGTCGCGCAGGAAACCGTGGGTTCCATCGAGCTGGGAATTAACGAAAAATCCGACGGTGTCGTCCGCCGCATTGATGCCGTAAGCGTCAGTCGGCCTGCCGTTGACCGCGAAGGTTGTGACGGTGCCGCCAATGCTAACGAAGCCCTGATAGTAGCCGTTCGATCCCGTGGTACCGGCAAAGTCGCCCGCATGATTGATGCCGAAGATGGATGTGCCTGAGCTTCCACTCACGTCGTACTGGGTGTACTGCTTGCCGTTGACGAGGAAGAATCCGTGGTTTTGACCATCCGTCAGGGCAAAAGTGCCGGCGACGGTATTGGCGTCATTGACGGCCATGGCGATGGTATAAACGGCTCCCGGATATGTGAGGCGCCGGTATTTTTTGGTGGCGGGGTTGTAGGCGAATCCCTGGAGTTCGTGGCCGGGCCGCTCGAAAGCGCCCACGATCCTTCCTTGGTTGTTTATCGCGGCGGCGGTGGTGTACATCGATCCTCGCGGATTGAGTACTTGGATACCGGCGGTCTGCGCCGGCGAAGGCAGGGTAGCGAAACCAGCCAGGAGCAGAGAGGACGCTGCATTGCGAATCTTCTTCCAGGTTCTTAAAGTCAAGAGAAACCTCCGTGGGGGAATGCCTGAGTCGGGCGCAAGGCCATTCTCGAGGCGAGATATTATGGTGCCCGGGCCGCGCGCGAGCAATAGGCGAGGGACGGTTCACAGGCGGAACAAGGCGAATGAAGGGTTCGCGGGTACCACTGGCCTTGCGCGCACGCTGACATAACAACCGGCTTGCCTGATGGATGCAGGGATGGGGATGGTTTGGCCTGGTCCCACCTGCAAAGCAACGCAAGGCGGGCACCGGGCCCGATGTTATCTGGGGGAAATGGAACCGCCTGCCAAAGGCAGCGGCAGCGGACAGGAGTGTCCGCTCTACACTGTTGCCACGGGGTGAGAAAACACGGTATGCTCGCGCCTTCCCGGAGCTTTGCCTTGAGGACACTTACTTTGCGATCTATGCGCGTTGCCAGCTTTCTTCTGCTTGCGTTGCCCGCTCTTCTCGGCGGGCGTGGGTTCGCGCAACAGGTTGACCCGAACATTTATTCCGGCATGCAGTGGAGGATGATCGGACCTTACCGGGCGGGAAAGGTGAATGCGGTTGCGGGGATTCCGGGGGATCCGGCGGTTTATTACTTTGGCTCGAATGGCGGAGGGGTGTGGAAGACGACGGACGCGGGCACGGTGTGGAAACCGATCTTTGACAGTCAGCCCGTGGCTTCGATTGGGGCGCTAGCGCTGGCGCCGTCCAACCCGAAGATTATCTATGTCGGCAGCGGAGAGAACAACGTTTATTCGGACATTACTTATGGAAATGGGGTTTACAAATCCACGGATGGCGGCGAAACCTGGAAACATCTGGGGTTGGAGGACACTCGTCACATCGCGCGGATACTGGTAGATCCGCGCAATCCTGATGTGGTTCTGCTGGCGGCCATGGGGCACAGCTACGGACCGAATGAGGAGCGCGGCGTGTTTCGTTCGAGCGACGGCGGGCGGAGTTGGAAGAAGGTTCTGTATAAGGATGATCTGACTGGCGCGGTGGATCTCTGCTTCGCTCCGGGCGATCCGCGGATTGTCTATGCGGCGCTGTGGCATCCGGTTCGCAAGCCGGGACAAACGGGAACGTTGTACGGCCCGGGCAGCGGTATCTACAAATCCACCGACGAAGGCGTTAGCTGGACGCAGATCAAGGGAACGGGTTTGCCTGCGGGAGATTGGGGGCGCATCGGAGTGGCGGCTGCTCCCGGAACGAAAGGTCAACGGGTGTACGCGATCATCGAAACCACAGGAAAAAGCAGCGGCCTGTACCGGTCCGATGATGGAGGAGCAAGCTGGCATCGCACCACCACGGATGAGCGCATCGTCGGCTATTGGTACATGAGCGAGATTTTCGTCGATCCAAACAATGCGGATGTGGTCTATGTCCCCAAGCAGTCACTTTATCGTTCGATGGACGGAGGGAAAACCTTCACGGTGATCAAAGGCGCGCCCGGGGGCGACGATTACCACACCCTGTGGATTGATCCGACGAACTCGCGACGGATGATGCTAGGCGTGGACCAGGGAGCAACCATCAGCCTGAACGGTGGGGAGTCGTGGAGCACGTGGTACAACCAGCCAACGGGACAGCTTTATCGGGTTGCGACCGATCATGCTTATCCTTATTGGGTCTATGGATCGCAGCAGGACAGCGGGACGGTAGCCACTTCGAGCCGGGGCAACGATGGGCAGATCACCGAGCGCGACTGGTATCCCGTAGGGCCGGGCGAAAGCGGATACACCATACCCGACCCACTCGATTCCGACGTGGTTTACAATGCCGGGCCTGCGGGCAGCGTGGTGCGAATGTCGAAGAAGACCGGGCAGGCACGGGATATTTCTCCGGCGCCGATTGCGTTTGGGACCAAGTACCGATTGAACTGGAATATTCCCATGGCGTTTTCGCCACAGGATCCGCATGTTCTATATCTGGGCACGCAGTACTTATTGAAAACAGTGAACGGGGGCACGAGTTGGGAAGCGGTCAGCCCTGATCTGACGCGGATTCCGGCGGACGAAAAAGATCCGAAGAAACCACTGGGGACGCTTATGACCATTGCGCCCTCGCCGGTGAAAGAAGGCGTGATCTGGACTGGCACGGATGACGGCTCCATCGAACTCACCCGCGATGCGGGCACGACCTGGCAGAACGTGACCCCGCCCACGGTCTCGGAGTGGAGCGCCATTCAGCTGATTGAAGCGTCGCACTTCGATGCGGGTACTGCTTACGTCGCCGTCAACCGGAATCCGGTGGACGACTTGCGTCCACATATTCTTCAGACGCGGGATTTCGGTCAGAGCTGGCATGAAACGGTGGACGGAATTCCCGATGGAGCGTTCGTTCGCGCGGTGCGGGAAGATCCGGTGCGCAAGAACCTGCTCTATGCGGGAACCGAACGGGGTGCTTACGTCTCATTCGACAGTGGCGGCCACTGGCAGTCGTTGCGTCTGAATATGCCGATGGTGGCAGTGGATGATCTGGCGATCGAGCAGGGCGACCTGATCGCGGCGACTTATGGACGGTCATTCTGGATTCTGGATGATCTTTCGCCGCTCCGCCAGATTGATGCGCAATCCCCGCCAGGGCAGGCGGTTCTGTTCGCGCCGCGGGCAGCGGTTCGAGTACGCCGGGACGAGAATCAGGACACGGCGCTTCCCCCCGAAATTCCTGCCGGGAAAAATCCCCCCGATGGAGCCATCCTTAACTACTTTCTTCCAGCGGGCTCGACTACCGATGTCGAACTCGAGATTTACGATCAGGACGGGAAACTGATCCGTCGGTATTCGAGCACGCCGCTGCCAAAAGTTCAGGAGGAGCCAGCGCATGTCGCCGAATATTGGATTGCCCATCCCCAGCCGGCCCCCAAAGGGCCAGGCATGCATCGTTTCGTCTGGGACTTACGCTACCCGGACCCGCAGGCCGTGCACGTGCAGACTCCCTACAACTATCCGATCGCAGCGATTGCTGGGGAGACTCCGCTCCCGCCCCAGGGGCCGCTGGTGCTGCCGGGAAAATACGAAGTCCGAATGACCGTGGACGGCCAGACGTATCGCCAGCCCATCGAGGTAAAGATGGACCCTCGGGTGAATTACGCGCGGCACCAACTAGAGAGCGCACTGAACCTGGAGCTCAAGATTTCGGCAGCTCTGGGACGAAATTTCGCCGCCTATCAACAGGTGAAAGATCTGCGTTCGCGTCTGGCAGAGTTTGCCAGACAGCCAGGGGGAGATGCGGCCGCGGCTGCCGCGACGCAACTCGATTCGACAGTGGCGGCCCTGCAAGGTGAGTCCGTCTCGATTCTCGATACTCCCACGGGCAACAGTTTCACGATGGTGAATGACAGTCTGGTGTCGTTGATTGGACTGGTGGATGGAGCTGATTTTGGGCCCTCGGCGGAATCGTTCGCGGCCTTGCAGAGAGTGTGCGCAGGCATGAACAGCGCGCTGGCGGGATGGCAACAGGTCAAAGGAAAAGAACTAGCGGCTTTCCACGCTATGGTGGATGCGCAGAAGCCCGGTGCGATACCCGATTATCCGGCAATCGCCGCCGACCCGGACTGTGGAAGATGAATGGCTAAGTTCAATGATCGCGTTGTGCAGCCGCATTAGTACACTCGACTAAGGTTACCCGGGCTGGCACGGATGGGCCATTCCTCGGAATGTGCTTTGGGACGCACACTGGATACAGAGAAACCGATGCAACCGGAGTCGATCCAAACCGAGCTCTTCGTCACCCTGGCGCGGCACTACGAACACGATCCCCGCGAGTTCGTCCAGTTGCCTCAGCAAACCGTTGATTCGTCGTTTGCGCGTGTGGCCGTGGCCGAGTTACGGAACGAAGGGTATGTCGAGGAACAGGTGCGGGGGGTGGTCCGACTTACACTGCGTGGATACAACGTGTACAAGAACAGGCCGCGTCCAGCGGCTTAGGTGGTTGCGCGGCCGCGGAATTATCCCAGGAATTCATCCTACTGTTTCAGCTGAAGCATGAGCTGCGGTCATCCCATCAAGTGCGACCTTAGCTGAGGAATACCGGGCACAAGTTTCGGGCCGAAATCTCCCGGGAACGAGGGCCGTAAAGACTAGCCGTTCAGGACGGCAGAGTGTTCGGCGCAAATTCTCTGGTAGACATAGCCTTGTTCCAGCTGAATGTCGCTCAATACGTAGCCGCACAGAGTATCCAGGTGGCAGGTTCTGGCTAACAAATCCCAGAGATGTTCCAACTGAATCGCGGCATGCGGATTACCTTGTGCCCACAAAGTAGGAGCGCATTCGCCGCAAGCAACAATCTGGGGATGGTCTTGGTGGGCAGCCTTGGCGGCGGTTGCGACCAGGTCGTCCGCGAATTTCTGAAAACGGACGGGGTCCGGCAGATCATCCACCATGAAGCTCGAGAGGGTCTCGGCGACATCCAAAGAGATAAGGCGTCCCTGTGCAGTGGCAGCGGCGGTGTCGACGCCGTTTGCCTGCAATCTCTGAACCAGATGCTTGCGGTGCGATCCGGTCGCGACCACGATTACTCCCTTCCCGGCCGCCAGGGCCGTTTCGATAAAGTGGGTGAAGCCCGACAGAAACGCTGCATCATCGGGATAGAATTGAACTTCGTGATGGCGCGGGATCTGCGCCTTTTTCCGCAGGTGCGACGGGAGAGCCTTCTTGGGGCGGGGGTTGGAGGATTTCGCCGGTATAGCTTGAGTGAAACCGTGTTTCGATAACCCTTTACTGGCAAACCGCCTGCCCTGAAGAACCGCTTCCACGGCAGCCAGCAGTTCGCTTCCGGCTCGTTCTTTAACAACGTAGCCTCGTGCTCCCAAGTGGAAAGCTTCGCGGGCTACGTCGGCGGAAGATTCCTGGCTCACAAAGATTATTTTGGATTTAGGCGAGAGCTTGCGGATTCGTCGCGCGGCTTCAATTCCGTTTATGGTTGGAAGGCCGATGTCGAGCAGAATCAGGTCGGGCTGCAGTTCTTCAGCTTTCTGCACCGCTTCGAGTCCGTCTGCGACCGCACCGACAACCTGCAATTCCGGTGCATTCCTAAGCGTCGAACAAACAAATCGCTGCAGCGGTTCGTAATCTTCCACCACGAGAACGCGGACTAAGGGCATTGTCGAGACTCGGCTTTCCCCCAGGCGAAGTGCGCGTTCTCCGTATCTGGAAAGCAGATTAGTATTCTTAACTACTTTAACTATCATCCTCGTTAAGACAAAAAAGTCAATTGCTCGAAAGTGGTGTCTGTCGGCCTTTAGAAGGCAGGTTCGACAGAAGGGGACGTGTCAGGCGGCAGCACCGAATTGGGAAATTCGCCGGGGAAGCAGGGAATAGCGAGAGGGGATGGTAGCGCTACCGGGAATCGAACCCGGGTTTGAAGATTGAGAATCTTCCGTCCTAACCCCTAGACGATAGCGCCAACGCGTTGTCGGCAATTATAACAAAGCAGACAGACTTGGAGCATTGCTGCCAGTTCGTCCATGGGCTTGAAGAGGCCCCCGGAGAAGTTCCTTTTTTTCCTGGAAGCATGGGTTCGGCGTTTCTATTTTATGAATCCTGAGCGGCATTAATTTTTTAATCTGCTTGACAACTCCCCTTGCCAGTGGAACAATCAAAGGCGAACAAAAAGCGAATATCAATATTCGCCCGGAGCCTATCGCGGGCCTGGCGTTCCCTGAAATTCTGAGGTCTTCATGTCGTTTTTACCGCTTATTCCTGGCGCGGCACTGGGTCGTCCGGTGGGGATTGCTGCCTCGGCGTGGCCCGGGCCCGAGCAGGTTTTCAAACGCTTGTCGGCCATGCCCAAGCTCGCGGGGGTGCTTTCTGCAGCGCGATTGGAAATGCGGCCAAGCTGGCAAATGGTTTCGAGCGGAGTGCGCGCGCTCGATGTGCTTACCGGGGGGCTTCCGCGGGGATGCCTGACCGAGATTTGCGGGCCGGCGTCGTCCGGTCGTACCAGTGTATTGCTGGCGGCCCTGGCGGCGGCCACCGCGCGGCAGGAAGTGTGCGCGCTGGTGGACATCAGCGATGCTTTCAATCCCCAATCGGCGGCGGCGGCGGGGGTGAGTTTTGAAAGGCTGCTCTGGGTGCGGTGCGGGCGTTTGCAAAAATCAGGTTCACCACAGAGCCACAGAGTCACAGAGAAGAATAAAACAATCGAAAAACCAGTCGAGCAGGCGCTGCGGGTTACTGACCTGCTCTTGCAAAGCGGCGGCTTCGGGTTGGTAGTGATTGATCTAGGCGATACTCCATTGAAGACGGCGCGGCGCATTCCCCTTACCTCCTGGTTCCGTTTTCAGCGCGCAGTTGAGCACACCGCCACGGTGTTATTTGTCATTAGCCAGGTACCGTGTGCTCAAACATGCGCCTCGCTGCTGCTGAAAGTTTCGGGGGAGAGGCTGTCCACTCTCAGCTCTCAGCTTTCAGCAAAAACTTCTCATGCGCAGCTTTTGGATGGGCTTCAGGTTCGGGGGGAACTCTTGCGCTCCCGGGTGGAGCGCAAACCGGCGGGGTCGGTCACGACTGCGTTTGCGAGCAGGATGAATTCTGTAGCGCAGAGAGCTGAAAGCTGACAGCTTCTTCGAAAACTGATGACATTTCATGCCTGCCTTCGCCTGCATCTTCGTCCCTGATTTTTCCGTGGAAGCGCGGTTGCGCACCGAACCGGAGTTGCGTTCGCAGCCTCTGGCTGTGCTCGAAGGCAAAGCTCCGCTGCAAAAAGTTTTTGCCGTGAATGAAAACGCGCGCCGCGTTGGGGTGACTCCGGGAATGACCAAGTTACAGGTAGAAGCCTGCGCCGGTATGGTGTTGCGTGCCCGCTCTCTGCCACAAGAAGTCGCGGCCCACGCCGCGTTGCTGGATTGCGCGCAGTCATTTTCGCCACGAGTGGAAGCCAGGGGTTGCGACACAATCGTGTTGGATCTTGCTGGATTGGAAGCGCTTTTCGGCCCTCTAGCCAAAATTGCACGCGCTTTGGCAAGCCGCGCTTCCGGTCTCGGACTCGAGGTCAGCGTGGCGGTGGCGGGCAGTCCAGATACGGCTGCTCTGGCGGCTCGAGGATTTTCTGGCGTAACCGTGATTTCTGAAGGCAAAGAAGCAGAACAGTTGGGCAGTTTGCCGGTAGAAGTATTGTTTGGAAACTCAGCCCAGGATTCCGCGCAATTATTGGAGACCTTCAGCCGCTGGGGAATTCGCAAGCTGCGCGATTTGGCTGTATTGCCGGACATCGCGCTGAGTGAACGGCTGGGGCAGGCTGGAGTCCATTTACAAGCACTGGCACGTGGAACCACTTCGCGCATATTGGTTCCAGTCCAGCCGCCACTGATTTTCGAGGAAGCGATCGAGCTGGAATATCCTTTGGTGCTACTGGAACCGCTGGCATTCTTGCTGGGGCGGTTATTGGAGCAACTGTGCGCTCGTCTGGAAGCGCGTGCTCTGGCAACCCAAGAACTCCGGTTAAGTTTGGAGTTGGAGAATGGATGGCATGCAGAAGAAATTACAACCGGGAAGGAATCTCGGCGAAGTTTCCAGCGCACCCTCCAGCTTCCCGTTCCATTGCTGGATGCCAGGACTTTTCTCAAGCTGTTGCAACTTGATTTGAAGGCGCATCCTCCTGGTGCTCCCATCGTCAAGATTCATTTAGCGGCAGAGCCGGCACGGCCGCGGGCCGCGCAGAGTGGGCTTTTTCTTCCACCGTCCCCGGAGCCGGAAAAACTGGAGCTAACGCTGGCTAGAATTGCGGGCATTGTCGGAGAGGACAAGGTGGGATCGTTGGAACTGCTGGACACGCATCGTCCAGAGGGGTTCCGCATGCAGCGCTTCGCGCCCAGTGAACCGTCTTCACCACTGAGACACCATGCGGCGATGCTCAGGGCAGGTTCCGGCACAGAGAAAAACGATTCGAATAATCTCGTGACTGCGCTGCGTATCCTGCGCCCTCCGGTCAACGTTCTGCTGACCATGTGCAACGGCAAGCCCTCATCCATCAACTGTCCAAAAAGTAAAGACATGCAGGGAGAAATTCTCTGGGCGGTCGGGCCATGGCGCTCGTCCGGAGACTGGTGGGAGCAGGAAGGCTGGGCGCGTGACGAGTGGGACATCGCGGTGCAGGGAGAAACTGGCATCGCGTTATATCGCCTAGTCCGCGATCTACTTTGCGGAAATTGGTTTGTGGAGGGAACTTACGACTAGCACTCAGCAGTCAGCATGCAGCCCTGACTTTACTGAATGCTGAGTGCTGAATGCTGGTATGTACATCGAGCTTCATTCCCGCTCCGCTTTCAGCTTTCTCGAAGGCGCTTCTCTACCGGAGAGTTTGGTCGCAGCTTGTGCCAACTTGAATATGCCAGCCATGGCGCTGCTTGATCGCGGCGGTGTTTATGGCTCTCCGCGTTTTCACATGGCAGCGACAAAAGCCAGGATCAAGGCACACATTGGGGCCGAGGTGACGTGCGAAAACATTCCACCACAGAGCCACAGAGACGCAGAGCAAATCACAAATCACAAATCAAAAGATTCCTCTGTGCCTCTGTGTCTCTGTGGTGCATTCAGGTTTCCCCTGCTGGTCTCCTCCCGCCTCGGATATCAGAACCTCTGTCGCTTGATCACGAAGATGAAGCTGCGCGCGGCGAAAAGCCAAGGCGCAGTGCTGGAAGATGAACTGCGAGAACATGCCGCCGGACTTATCTGCCTTACTGGTGACGACGATGGCCCACTCGCTCTAGCCCTTGCTCACGGTGGCCTCGAAGAAGCACGCGGCTGCGTCGAGAGGTTGGCCAACATTTTTGGCCGGGATAACGTCTATGTGGAACTGCAGCGGCATTTTCGTCGCGAACAGGAGGCCCGCAATCGCGTGGCCATAGAAATTGCGGGTTCCCTCCAGCTTCCTTTACTGGCGACCAATGGTGTTTGTTATGCCACGGCTGGGGAGCGTGAACTTTGCGACGTCTTCACCGCCATTCGTCACCAGCGCACGCTGGCCACCGCGGGACGTCTGTTGGCGCGCAATTCCGAGCGCTATCTGAAATCGCCGCAAGAGATGCAGGCGCTCTTCGCCGATCTGCCCGAGGCGATTGCGAACACCCTGGAACTGTCTTCCCGGCTCACATTTACTTTCAAAGATCTGGGATATGAGTTTCCCAGGTATCCCGTACCCGAAGGCGAAACCATGATGTCATTCCTGCGGGAGCGCACTGGGGAGGGATTTCAACAGCGTTATGGCCGGGCTCCATCGGAATTGCAGAATCGGGCGCAGCGCCAGATTGAGCGCGAACTGAAACTCATCGAAAAGCTTGAGCTTGCCGGCTACTTCCTTATCGTCTGGGACCTGGTCCGCTTCTGCTGCGGGCAAAACATCCTGGTGCAGGGACGCGGTTCGGCGGCCAACAGTGCAGTCTGCTATTCGCTGGGCATCACCGCAGTTGATCCCGTCGGCATGGATCTGCTTTTCGAGCGTTTTCTTTCCGAAGAGCGCGGCGAATGGCCTGACATTGATCTGGATCTTCCCAGCGGCGAGCAGCGCGAGCGTGTGATTCAGTATTTATACAAACGCTACGGCGAACGTGGCGCTGCCATGACCGCCAATGTCATCACATATCGCAACCGCATGGCTTCGCGTGAAATGGGGAAGGCTCTGGGGTTTGATCCGGAAACCCTGGACAAGGTATCGGCCGCCGTTTCCACCTGGGAATATCGCGACGGCAACGACACCTTGGATCATCGTTTCGGCGACGCTGGACTGGATTTGAAGCATCCCCGGCTCCGTAAATATTTCGAGCTATGTGTCAGAGTGCAGGATTTGCCGCGTCATCTCGGCCAGCATTCCGGCGGCATGGTGATTTGCCAGGGACAACTCGATTCCGTCGTGCCTCTCGAACCGGCCTCGATGCCGGGCCGCGTCGTCGTTCAATGGGATAAGGAAGATTGCGCCGACTTGGGCATCATCAAAGTGGACTTGCTCGGCTTAGGCATGATGGCCGTGCTCGAAGATTCCCTGCAACTCATTCACAACCATCACGGCGAAAAAGTGGACCTCGCCCACCTGCCACCCGACGATCCCACGGTGTATTCCGCGCTGCAGAAAGCTGACACCATCGGTATGTTTCAGATCGAAAGCCGGGCGCAGATGTCGTGCCTGCCGCGCCTCCGCCCAAAATGTTTTTACGACATCGTGGTGCAAGTCGCCATCATTCGCCCGGGGCCAATCGTAGGGCAGATGGTGAATCCATATTTGCGGCGCCGCATGGGACGCGAGCCGGTCAGCCATCTCCATCCCTCGCTCGAACCCGTGCTGGCGCGCACTCTGGGTATACCTCTGTTTCAGGAGCAATTGCTGCGCATTGCGATGGTTGCCGCCAATTTTACGGGAGGCGAAGCCGAAGAACTGCGCCGCGCCATGGGATTCAAACGCTCGCAGGCTCGCATGAAGGATATCGAGGCCAGGCTTCGCAGTGGCATGGAACAAAATGGCATCTCGCATGAGGCCCAGGAGCAGATCGTTCTTTCGATTTCTTCGTTTGCTCTCTACGGATTCCCTGAGTCTCACGCCGCTAGCTTCGCGCTCATCGCCTACGCCAGCGCCTATTTGAAATGCCATTACCTCGCCGCTTTCACCGCTGCCTTACTCAACAATCAGCCCATGGGTTTTTATCGTCCGGCCACGATCGTGAAAGATGCGCAACGGCACGGCCTGAAAGTGTTGCCGATTGATGTGATGAAGTCAGAATGGGAATGTACTTTGGAACCAGTTGTTGGTTTTCAGTTCCCAGTTCCCAGTGGCGACATGGTTGCCCTGCGTCTTGGCCTTCGCTACGCGCGGGGATTGCGCGAAGAAACCGCTCAGTCGTTAGTTCATCAACGTAACCTCGCTCCATTCACTTCCATTCGTGATCTGGTCCATCGTGTACCCGAGTTACGCAAAGATGAGTTGAACACCTTGGCGGAAATTGGGGCGCTGAATGGAATCGGGGATTCACCACGGAGACACGGAGGCACGGAGAAAACCGACAAACGTAATAAGAAAAATATCTCAACGGGTTTCGAACCTTCAGAAATTACTTCCGTGTCTCCGTGTCTCCGTGGTGAATTCGCTTTTCATCGCCGTGACGCTCTCTGGCAAGTTGAACGCGCCGTCCGCCATTCCGGCCCGCTGCTCGATGAACTATCTGAACCCGACACCAACTCCCCGCTGCGTCCCATGAATCAGGAAGAACGTCTGATTGCGGACTTCCGAGGAACGGGCATGACTGTCGGTCCCCACCCCATGGCTTATCACCGGGCACGGATGGAAGGGATGGGCATCCACAAGGCGAGCGAACTCAGCAGCCTCCCCGACGGGCAACATTTACGCATTGGAGGATGCGTTATTTGCCGCCAGCGTCCGGGCACTGCCAAAGGTTTTGTATTTCTAAGTATCGAGGACGAAACCGGAGTAGCCAATGCGATCGTCACTCCCGATCTGTTTCAGAAAAACCGGCTGCTGCTAAGTTCCGCGCAGTTTCTCATGGTGGAAGGAATCCTGCAGAATCAGGACCATGTCATCTCCGTGAAAGCCGAGCGGGTGTTACCGCTTTCCATCACCCGCGCCGAAACCAGTTCGCACGATTTCTACTAAATCGTTTCAACGAAATCATGTTGCAGGAAGATTAATTCTTTCCCATTTCTGTTCAATCCACAGCCTTTCGGTAGTATCATTAACTACACACCCGATACATACAATTTGTGGGTTCATCAGACGGGCCGCCTTCTCAGCGGTCAAATCATAAACCATTTAATTTATGGACTTATCAGTCCCAAGGAGCACCAATTATGGCTAAAGCAAAGACTCCCCGTCCGGTTCCAACTAACAAACAAGTCCTTACCATGCCCGAATCCGGCTCCGTGCCTGCGGTTCGGAAGACCTCGCCGGTGAGCGCTTCGTCCCTTGACTTGGCAGCTCAAATCCGCGAGCGCGCCTACCAGTTGTACCTGGAGCGGGGAAGCACTCTTGGCAACGAGAATGAGGACTGGCTCCGAGCGGAGCGCGAAGTTCTCGCCCGCCAGAAACATCAGCAAACCGCATAGGTTGGACTTCCGCCAGTCACCATGCGAACTGAGGCCCGGGCGGCCCCGTCCGGGCAGCAGATTGGATGCTTGGCAATTGCCGCGTTGGACGTAGCCATGTGAATGAATCCCGCAGCCTGCCAGTTTTTTGAACAACACCCTGCCCTAAGAACATTTCCTCATACCGGCGCCATGTGGCTGCAAAGGCCAAGCCTGGGTTGCAACTGGCGGCGGAACAAGCGGGTACAGCGTTCCCAGCGTTTTTCTATATACTCTCTCTAAGTGCGGCGATGTTTCACCACGCTGGCACTAGAATTGCTCTACCTCTTTGTGACGGAATCCGCCTCGGATGGCTCCGAACCCCGGTAAGGCTCTGGAAATCCAGCAGCTTTGCCCCGCTTCGAGGTTGCTTCGGTGGATAGTTTCTGAAAAGATACGAGCTAGGACTCCTCCATGTCGCAAATAGGCAGTTTTGCGCTTCTGCTCGCGCTGGCCCTGAGCACGTACTCCTTTCTTGGTGGCCTGCTGGCATTGGTGATCAAGGGCCCTGGCGCTGGACGACTGGGCGAAACCGCGCGGCGCGCCGGTATTGCCAGCTTCGTAGTGGTGCTGCTCGCGGCCGTGGTGCTTGTGATCTCGGCTTTTCAGAATGACTTCTCGATTGCCTACATTTTTCATCACAGCAATCGCGACCTGCCGGCCCCTTATAAGTTCGCCACGCTTTGGTCAGGGCAGGAGGGGTCGCTGCTATTCTGGGCCCTGCTGCTTTCTGCCTACGGGCTTGTCCTCAGACTGAGGTATAAGACTGACGTGCGGCTGTTTGCGCATGCCTCGGTCATCATCGCGGCGGTTCAAGTCTTCTTTCTGCTGCTGGTGAATTTTGCAGCGCATCCTTTCGCCATCATGCAAGGTTCGCTGCCGGCCGATGGCAACGGACTCAACCCGCTGCTGCAGTATCCGGAGATGGTGATCCATCCGCCCATGCTGTACCTGGGCTACGTCGGATTCACGGTTCCGTTTGCTTTCGCGCTGGCCGCGCTGATCATGCGCTATCCCGGCGAGAAGTGGATCCAGATCACTCGCCGCTGGACCATGGTGACCTGGGGGTTTCTGACCTGCGGAGTTTTCCTCGGCGCCCACTGGGCGTATTCGGTGCTGGGATGGGGAGGCTACTGGGGATGGGACCCGGTCGAGAACGCGTCGCTCATGCCGTGGCTGACCGGTACTGCGTTTCTGCACTCGGTAATGATGCAGGAAAAACGCGGCATGCTGAAGACCTGGAACATGTGGCTGATTTTCTCTACCTTCATGCTTTCGATCTTCGGCACTTTTCTGACCCGCAGCGGCGTAGTCAGCTCTGTACATGCTTTCGCGCAGTCGTCGATTGGCGACTGGTTCGTTGCGTTTCTCGCCATCATCTTTGCAACCTGTCTCATCTTCTATGTGAAGAATCGTTCCCACCTTCGCACCGAGCATAAGCTGGAATCGCTGATCTCGCGCGAATCCAGTTTCCTGTTCAACAACCTGCTGCTGCTGGTGGCCTGCTTCACGGTGTTGTGGGGAACGTTATTTCCGGTGCTGTCGGAGTGGGTACAGGGAACCAAGGTAACGGTTGGCCCGCCGTTCTTCAATCGCGTGAACGTGCCGGTGGCTTTGCTGCTTTTGCTCCTGACTGCAGTCGGCCCGCTGCTAGCATGGCGCCGGACATCGGTAGAAAGCTTGAAACGCAACTTCCTGTGGCCGGCAATCGGGGCACTGGGTACGGGCGTGCTGCTGGTCGCGCTCGGCATGAAACCGTGGAAGGACGTTTCGTACTTTTACTCGCTGATGACCATCATGTTGTCGGTGCTGGTCGCGCTGACGGTGATCTCGGAGTTTGTCCGCGGAGGACGTGTGATTGGCCGTCACACCGGCCAGAATTTGTTCACCTCGATGGTGCAACTGGCGCACCGCAATACCCGCCGCTATGGCGGATACATCGTCCATTTCGGCGTAATCGTGATCATGATCGGGTTCGCGGGGTCGGTGTTCAATCAGGACAAAGAGCAGGAAATGGGTTTCGGCGACAAGCTGAGCATCGGTGCCTACACGCTGGTCTGCCAGTCGTATACCCAGGATGACAATCCGAACTACGGCAGCGAGTGGGCCGTTCTAAATGTGTTCAAAGGCGGAAAGCAAATCGCTACGCTCAACCCCGAGCGGCGCTTTTACAAAGCCAGCCAGCAGACTTCCACCATGGTTGCCAACCGCTCGACCCCGCAAGAGGATTTATACGTGGTGTACGAGGGCCTGAATCAGGACACCGGACGGCCGATTATCAAGGTGCATTTGAATCCCCTGGTGATGTGGGTTTGGATCGGGGTATGGATCATCATCGCCGGGACGGTGGTGGCGCTGATTCCGAATGCGGTGGCGATGCGGGTCACAGCCCCGGCGCGAATGCGAGTTGAACCGGCAGGAGCGGGCGACTGATGCGACGAAGCGTTCAACTACTCCTGCTAACGCTGGTCGTGTTTGGCATGCTGGGCGCGGGCGACCAGTCAGCCCGCGTCAACGACCTGGGGCACCGGATGATGTGTGTCTGTGGGTGCAACCAGATCCTGCTCGAGTGCAATCACGTTGGCTGTGCCTACTCCGACCGTATGCGCGCCGAACTGATCGCCGCCGTGGACCGCGGCGACAACGACGACATGACTCTGCAGGGATTCGTGCAGAAGTACGGCACCACGGTCATGGCGGCGCCCACCAAGGCCGGATTCAACCGCGTGGCCTGGGTCATGCCTTATCTGGTTTTGGTGCTCGGGTTGACGATGGTTACGCTGATCGTGCGGGCGTGGAGATCGCGTCCGCTGGTGCTGCCGGCCGGCTCCGTCGCCGCAGTTCATGGAGCGGAGCTTGAGCATTTCCGCGATCAGGCCAGGAAGGACACGGAAGTATGAGCATCGAGTTGCTGACCTGCATCCTGATTACGATCGGCGCACTGGTGTATGTCTTTTATCTGCCCGGCAAGCTGTACATGGGGCCGGAGAAAACCCGCGTCATCTATCTGCGCGAACGCAAGGAAGCGATTTATGAAAACCTTCGCGACCTGAATTTCGAATTCAAAGCGGGCAAGTTTCCGGATTCCGACTACCAGACTATGAAGACTTCCCTGGAAGAAGAAGCAGCCGCGGTTCTGGCCGAGATTGCGCGACTGGAAGAAGCGGCAGCGACCGGGTCGTCCCGCAACCGAAAAGGAGCCAGAGTTTGAGACTTTCGACCCCCAAAGGGATCCTAACCGGGTGCCCCATTTTTCGGGTTCGCTGCGAAACGTGGGCAACCAGCTTCGTCCTGTTATGCACGCTCTTTCTCGTTTCCGCCTCTGCCCAAACTCTCACCGGTACCGTCACGAATGGCAGCACCAAGAAGCCCGCGGCCGGCGACGACGTTGTGCTCCTCAGTCTGAGCCAGGGGATGGAAGAATCGGGCCGCACCCAAACTGACGCCAAGGGTACTTTCAGCCTGAAGCTCGATAGCGCCACCAGCCCCCACCTGGTTCGCGTCATCCATCAGGGCGTGACCTATCACCACATGGCGCCTCCGGGAACCACCTCGGTCGAGGTTCAGGTGTACGACGCTGCGAAGAAAGTCGAGGGCATCAGCGTCACCGCGGATGTGATGCGTTTTCAGGCGCAAGGCAACGAGTTGCAGGGCATCCGCCTGTTTGCGGTGAATAATGCTTCAGATCCACCGCGCACCCAGATGAGCGACCAGAGCTTCGAGTTCTATTTACCCGAGGGCGCTCAGGTTGACCAGAGCATGGCGATGACCGCAGGAGGGCAGCCCATCAACTCGGCGCCGGTGCCGCAGAAGGAAAAGAATCGTTACGCTTTCCTGTTCCCTCTGCGCCCCGGCGAAACCCAGTTCCAGGTCGGCTATCACATGCCATACAGTGGCGAGGCCAGCTTCAATCCGAAGACGCTATACGGTGCCCAGCATTTTGTCGTGGTGCTGCCGAAGACCATGCAGTTCTCGGCCGCGCCCGGCGCGAACTTCCAGTCGATGCAAGACCCGCGGCAGTCGGATTCGGTTGTGCAGGTGGCTTCGAATACCACGGCTGGCCAAGCCCTGGCCTTCAAGATCTCCGGGACTGGCACGATTTCCGAGGCTGCGGAGGACAACCAGGGAGGTGGTGGCAGCCCGGTGGGCGGCGCGCAGACCAGCGGCACGGTGAACGGTCGCGACTCCCGTCCCGGTGGCGGACTCGGCCCGCCCATTGACGCTCCCGATCCACTGGAAAAATATCGCTGGTATATTCTCGGAGGCTTTGCGGTTGTGCTAGCCGCAGGTGCGATCTACATTGCCAGCCGCTCCAAGACCGCCGGCGTCCCCGACTTTGCCCCCGTGGATGTCGAGCTGGATCTTCCACCGGTTGCAAAACCCAAGCCGGCCGATCGGACAGCGCTACTGCTTGAAGCACTGAAGGAAGAGATATTCCAACTCGAAGTGGAACACAAGCAAGGCCGGATTTCGCAACAGGAGTACGAGAAGGCAAAGGCCGCGCTCGACCAGACGCTGGAACGTGCCGTCAAGCGGAATGCAGTCAAAGTCACAGGCTGATCCAGGCAAGAGATGCCCGGCGGCAATTTTTTCCCGTTTTCACCATTGCTCCCGAAACTGGGAAAGATTTGCCGTCCATAGAGATTCCTAATTCTCTTCTAATCACTTTCTAATCTCTCCGTAGTGAAATCGGTAACATGACGTGCGCCGCAATATCTCCTTCGATCGTGGGGGGCGTGCTGGTAGCCAGTCCGAGCACCTCTCTACGCGAGCAAGTGCGGCGAAGCCTGCCGGGTGGTGGAAGCCTGATTCACGAAGTGCAGGGCGGAGCGGATGCTCTGGCGAAACTCGAGAGCGGCCATTGGCAACTCTTGTTTCTCGACCGCCGGTTGCCTGACCTCGATGCCGAAGAGTTGATCGAAATCATCAAGCTGCGTTTTCCCGGCATTGAGGTGGTGCTGCTCGACTCCGACAGCGGCGTGCCATTTTCCGGAAGCGATACGGCTTCCTCGTCCTGGGCGAAGGCGGCGAAGCCCGGGGCGCCGATTGCGATCGCGGAAGAGCCGGGACCCTGTTTGCCGCTCGATCCTGGGTCGGAGACGGAAACCGTACCTCCGCTGCCGGGGATGATTGGCGCGGCCGACGCGATGCAGCGCCTATACCGGCTCACGCGCCTGGTGGCTCCGCGCATGACTACGGTTCTCGTGTCGGGCGCAACCGGCACGGGGAAGGAACTGGTGGCCCGGGCCATTCACCAGTTGAGCGCGCGGGCGGCCAAGCCATGGGCGGTGGTAAACTGCGCCGCCATTCCGGAAGCTTTGCTCGAGTCGGAGCTGTTTGGTCATGTGCGGGGCGCCTTTACCGGCGCGGTGCAGGGCTATGCCGGCCGCATCCATCTGGCGCAGGGAGGGACACTGTTTCTCGACGAAATAGGAGAGTTGCCACTCAGCCTGCAGGCCAAGTTACTGCGCTTTCTCGATCAGAAGGAAGTGCAGCGGCTGGGCAGTTCGGAAGCGTTGAAAGTGGATGTGCGGGTGGTGGCGGCGACCAACGCGAACCTGGCGCGAGGCGTGGACGATGGCCGCTTTCGCGACGACCTTTATTATCGGCTCTCGGCGTTTCCACTCGAACTCCCCTGCCTGGCGGAACGCACGGGTGACATCCTGCGGCTGGCCGCGCACTTTCTGCAGGGGATGACGTCGCCGTCCCAGCCCCGACCGGCAGTACTCGATGCCAGGGCGGCTCGCATGCTGGAAGCGCATTCCTGGCCGGGAAATGTGCGGGAGTTGCAGCAAGTGATGGAACGGGCTTCCATCCTGGCCGAAGGCGGCCACCAGATACGGCCCGAACACTTATATTTTTCTGACTGCGCGCAGAGCCGCCACGGGGTGGGAAGAGTTTGCGGCGGCCGGCAAGGTTCAAAAGAGATTTGAAATGGCCAGCCCGCGGGCGGGCGAAGGCGACTATGTCCAGTGTGACTTTATCGACGGAGCTCGATCCGGTTCAAGCCGGCGGTGTTGCCCTCGATCAAGGGTCACTGGCCCGCGCGTTCGCTTCTTTCACCGAAGCGGCGGTATCGCTCGAGCGCTCCTATGTCCAGCTACAGGGAGAGGTAGTCCGGCTGCGCCACGAACTGGAAGACACCAATCGCGACCTGGCTTCGAGCCTCGAGGATAACCACCGCATACGCCAGCATCTGGACCGTATTCTGCAGGGCCTGCCTTGCGGTGTGCTGGTGGCCGAGGCGGACGGACGGATTTCGCTGTCCAACCCGGAAACCCGCCGTTTGCTTGGTGACACCGGCAGCGCACTCCTGCCTGCCTGGATTCGCGATTTGCTTGACCGCGCTCCCGGGGACCGCAGCGAGTTGGAACACCGCTGCGGAAACCCGGAGGCGGAATGGATCACGATTCGCCGTGCCCAGCTGAGCTCGGAGGAAGGTGGCAGTTCGATTTTTATCCTGCAGGATGTCAGCGATTTGAAGCGGCTCGAGCGCGAGCACGAAGTGCTGAGCCGGCGGCAGGCACTGGCCGAGGTATCGGCGTTGCTTGCCCACGAGATCCGCAATCCTCTGGGCAGTCTGGAGCTTTTTGCCGGGCTGTTAGCGGAATCAGACCTCGGCGAAGACGAGAAGAGCTGGGTAGGCCAGCTGCAAGCTGGACTGAGAACGCTGGCGGCCACAGTGAACAACGTGTTGCACTTTCACAGCCAGCCCTCCCCGGGGATGGCGCCGACCGATCTGGGGCGGTGGCTGCGCTCGACTCATGATTTTCTGAGGCCCCTGGCGCAGCGTGCCCGGGTGCGGATGGAACTGATGCAGGAACTGGATGGCGTGCTGGCGGCTGCGGACCGGCACCGATTGGAACAGGTTTTGCTGAATCTGGCGCTGAATGCGTTTCGATTCATGCCGGGCGGCGGCGTGCTGTCGATCCGTGGCGGCCTGAGCGGGTGCGCTGGGGAACGAAGCGCGGTGGTCGAGATATCCGACACCGGTCCGGGAATCGACGCGGAGGATCGAGAGCGCATCTTTCATCCCGGATTCACTCACTGCGAGGGAAGCCCGGGGCTCGGTCTGGCGGTGTGCAAAACCATCATGGAGCAGCATGGCGGTGCGATCAGGGTAGGGAGCCGCGCCGGCTTCGGAGCCACCTTCAGAGTGGAACTGCCTTTGCCGGGAGCTGCTGATGAGTAATGCAGAAACGAGGATTGAAGTGAGTCATGCGGAAATGAATCACGAGGCGTTGCGGGGGGCAGGAATCCTGCCTGCGGCAATGAAGCCGATGGCGCCGCGCCAGGTGCTGGTAGTGGACGACGATGCGGGTATGCGGACGGCGCTCGAAATCAGTTTTCTGCGCCACGGCTGGCGCGTCGAAACAGCGACGGGCGCGAATGACGCCATGTCCAAGTTCCGGCGCGGACAGCATCCGTTGATGGTGACCGACATTCGCATGCCCGATGGCGACGGTTTTGGCGTCATGCGGGAAGCGCGGGCGTTGGCGCCCCGCACGGCGGTGATTCTGCTGACTGCATTTGGCAGCGTGCCCGATGCGGTAACCGCGATGCGGAACGGGGCTTGCGACTACCTGGTCAAACCCGTGTCTTTTGAGCAGCTGGAACATGCCGCCCAGCGGATACTGGCCCGCACCCAGGAAGCGGATTCCGGGCCGGGGACCCAGGTGGGGCATTCGCCTGCGCTGTTGCGGCGCCCTCGACCGCGCCCGGCAAGTCGCGGGCATCGACGCCGACATTCTGATTCAGGCCGAAAGCGGTACGGGCAAGGAATTGCTGGCGCGCATGATTCATCGCCTCAGCCCGCGCCGCGATCGTCCATTTGTCGCCGTGAACTGTGCTGCCTTTCCCGAGACCTTGCTGGAGAGTGAGTTGTTCGGACATGCCAAGGGGGCTTTCACCGGCGCGGCAAGTGCAAAGCCGGGAAAATTTGAGCTGGCCCATGGAGGAACGCTTTTGCTCGATGAAGTGGGAGAGTTGCCGCTGCCGTTGCAACCCAAGCTTTTGCGCGCGCTGCAGGAGCGGGAGTTCGACCGCCTGGGCGATACCCGGGCGGTGAAGGTGGACATCCGCGTGATCGCGACCACCAATCGTCCACTGCAGACTATGGTCAAAGACGGCTGCTTCCGTGCCGATCTTTATTATCGCCTCAATGTGATTCCACTGAGTCTTCCGGCATTGCGGGACCGGGGCGAGGATGTTGCCGAACTGGCCGAGACATTTTGCCGGTCTTTATGCTCCGGCGGGAGCCGTTCCGGATATGAGTGTGGAGTTTCTTGGCCGCATGCGGCAACATTCGTGGCCAGGGAATGTGCGGGAGTTAGCGAACCTGATGCGGCGCGCGGTGGCTTTGTCGGGGAGCGAAATCGGCGTGGACGTGCTCGAACCTTGCGAGTTGAGTCCGCCGCTTCTCGGATCCTGCACCGAAGCGGCGCGGCCGGCGGACGACGGGATGCGTCCGGGAGTATCTCTCGAGTGCATGGAAAAGCGTTTGCTGCAGGTCACGCTCGAGGCCACTGGAGGCAATCGCTCGCGGGCTGCCGAGATGCTGGGCGTGAGCCTGCGCACCGTTCGCAACAAGATTCGCGAGTACGGACTGCCCCCGAGGAGAAGCTATGCCCATCTTCAATGATCCGACGATCACTGCGCTGACCCGCTTCCTGGATGTGAATGTATTTCGCAGCGAGCTGGTCATGTCGAATATGGCCAATATCGACACCCCTGGCTTCCGCACCCGGGATGTGAATTTCAGCCAGGAACTGGAGCGTGCGAACGGCAATCTGGAATACGCGTCGTTCTCTCCCGTGGCGCGCCAGGTGCGGGGCCTCATGGAGCGGCCGGATGGGAACAATGTCAGCCTGGAGCGCGAAAGCCTGCTGCTGGCCGACACCCAGCTTCGCTTCAGCGCCGGAGTGCAGTTGCTGCGCGACAAATTCAAAATGCTGTTGAGTGCGATTCACGAAGGGAGTTCATCATGAATCTTTTTGGCATGCTTGCGGTCAGTGGCTCGGCGCTTACCGCCGAACGTCAGCGGGCGGAGGTGGTTACCAGCAACATGGCCAACATGGAGACTACGCGAACCCCGGAAGGCGGACCCTATCACCGGCAGTTAGTGCTGTTCCGCTCCCGGCGCATGCCGCAGTTTCCCGCGCTGCTGGCCGGATTTGGAAACATGGCTGCCCGCGGGGTACGGGTAGATCAGGTAATCGCCGATGCCAGGCCACCACTGCAGCGCTTTCAACCCGGGCATCCCGATGCCGATGCCAAGGGGTATGTGAGTTATCTGGCCAGTTGCAAACTGTCCCCGGTGGGCGCGAGCGCACTGCTGCAACTGGATCTGGCAGTGGCCTTCCCTCTGATCGATGTGCTTCTCGGAGGCCAGGGCAGCAGCACTCTCCCGGGACGTCAACTGACGGAAATCGAGGAGCAGATTCTGGAGACCGTGATGCGCATCATCTGCCGCGAACTGCAGAGCGCGTGGCAGGCGTTGGCCCTCGAATTTGAATTCGAGGAACGCCAACAGGCGGAGCAGGTACAACGCTTGATGCTGTCGGAAGAAAAAACTCTTTCGCTCAGCTTCGATATCACAGTGGCGGAAAGCCGGGGGACGCTGAATCTGGTGTTCCCCGCCGTAGTGTCGAATGCCCTGCTGCGGAAGCTGTCGGCGGGCTGGGTTCGAGCCAAGCCGCGGGCCCGGCCGGATTCCGAACTGCGCTTGCGGCAACATTTGCTGGCCTGCCCGTTCCCCGTGGACTTAGCGATGAAAATCACTGGGGTGCCGCTGCCTGACCTGATGGCGCTTTCTCCGGGTACGTTGCTGGTATTGAAGTGTCCCGCCCAGCGGGCTGCGGCCTTGCGAGCGAGCGGCTGTGAAATCTTTGTGGCAACGGTTGCCCGGCGGGGCTGGTGGCGCGCGGCCCAGGTGCGGGGACAATCCCGTCCCCAGCCGGAGAGGAAAGCAACTTCATGAATGACCAAACTTCCCCCCCTTTATCTTCGGTGCCGGCTCCGCTTCCGGACAGCGACGCCCGTCCCTACATGCAACTCTGGGCCGAGAGCATGGCGCAGGTCTTGGGCCAAATTGCCGGGTCACCTTTCCCGATGGAATATCTGGCAGTGGCTCCGGCTGAAGCCGGGACTCTCCAGGAAACCGATTTGTGGATCATTCTGGCGGCGGCTGGAGCCTTGCGCGGCGAAATGAGTTTTCGCATCCCTCGCACCGCGGTTCTCGGCATGGCGCAGCTTTTTCTGAGTGAAGCGCAGGACGCTGCCGCCGAATTCAAGCCCGATCACAAGGAGGCCGTCGAAGAACTGCTGCGCCAGATTGCCGGCCACGCGGCCACGGCGTTGAAGCCCGGCTGGGGAGAGGTGCAACTACGTTTGGAGTCTGGCACTCCACCTTCCTGGCCACCGGGTGCCAGCGGGTGGCTGGTTTCTGGCAGCGGAGCGATTTGTCCTGTCCGCCTGGAGTGGCAGTTGAGCGCGGCGCTGAACGCGGCCTTGGCAGCGGCTTCGCAGTTGCCGGAGAATCTGCCCACCGAGGCCCGCGAAAACAGCGGAACCGGGGAAGGCAATCTCGACTTGCTCATGAATGTCGAACTTGAGGTCAGCTTGCGTTTCGGTGAGCGCATTATGCTGCTGCGCGACATCCTGGCACTCGACGAAGGTTCGGTGGTCGAACTGGACCGCCGGGTGCAGGAACCCGCGGACCTGCTCTTGGACGGCAAGTTGATCGCCCGCGGCGAGGTGGTCGTGGTGGATGGGAATTACGGGCTGCGAATTCAGGAGATGCTGCCCCCGCAGGCTTCCAGGTAGGCCGACGGAAATTTGGGCGAGGAGCGCGATGCACTGGCAGGCATGGTTTACGAATCTGCGGGACCACTCCAGCAGGACGAATCCGAGGTGTGCGGACGACGGCTGCAACGTCAGGCGCAGAATTGGATGGCGAGGTGGTTGGTGGCATGGCAGGATCGCACTGCAGGGTCTTCGTTATTGCGCGCCGCACTGCTTCGAAAAAGCAGCGCAGGCATGCTTCACTGCGACCTGTGCCTCGGCCGCTGCCGCTTCGCCCATCCACCACCGCATCCCGCTGGGTTTGCTTATGCTGTCGCGTGGGCTGGTAACCAACGAACAGTTACGCGCAGGGTTGGAGGCGCAGCAGGAAGACGGCAGTCATCGCATCGGGGAGTGGCTGGAGAGGCTAGGTTTTGTTGATGAGCGACAAGTGACCATGATGCTGGCACTGCAGTGGTCGTGTCCAGTGCTTGCCTGGAAAGCGCAGCGCGATCCAGATTGTACAGGTATGTTGCCCCTCCGGCTGCTGGAGCGCTTCCGCATGTTACCGGTACAATTTGTAGCCGCCACCCGCATCTTGTATATGGCTTTCTGTGACGGCATTGACTACACCGCGCTTTACGCGATTGAGCAGATGCTCGGCTGCCGCACCGAGGCCTGTATGATTCGCCGTAGCAGTATGGATCGGGAGTTGGAGCGGATGGGACATGAATCCCGGTCGGGAGACCTGTTGTTTGAGAGCTGGCGCGAGCCGGCTGCGATGGCTCAAGTCACCTGCAACTATGCCCTCAAACTGGAGGCGAACGAGGTTCGCATTGTGGGTTGCGGGGAATACATCTGGGTGCGCCTCGATTCCGCCCGCCGGACATCCACTCTACTGTTCAGGCATCCGTTAGCCGCAGCTCCGCGATGAGAAGCGAGTCCCCGGCTGTTGGCGGTGGTTCAGAATGCTGGAGAGCTCTTTTTCGAATTATCGCGGCGTGCACTGGCTTCGATGTAGGTTGCGAAGTCCTTTCCCGGAGCCGCGATTTCAAATTTCAGCTTCAGCAGGTTGGGACCGGCGCTGATGTAGGTCAGTCGGAAACGCGGAGCATCGGGTGCGCCTTCACTGAGAAACACAGCGCTATCCCCGGACGGCTTGACGAGGTAGTGAATGAGATGCTCCTCGCTGTCAAAGTAAGTTGCGCGCAGATCATGGGAAGCGGCATCGTGATAAACGATCATCAGGTCGTCGTGGCGATACGCGGGCTTCCCATTGGCCGCCGGGTACTGCGCGAAATTCTTGCGGAGCAGCACTTTTCCCTGCAAATCGGGAGTGAACGAGAAGGCTCCCACGCCGGATCCCTGGCCCGCGCTGCTACCCTCTCCGGTCCAGTGTCCGATTAGAAACTGCAACCCGCTCCAGTCCTGAGCGTGCGCTCCGAGCGAGCATAGGAGGACGGTGGCAACAAACAAGCGGCGCATGGCAGACCATTGTACGCCGGGGGCGGGCCAAATCCGGCAGGCGCTTGAGCTCTTGATTTGCGGCTATAATTGAAAACATTCATGAGGCCCCACGCCGTCATTTTACTTCTGGGCAGCTTTGGTCTGTCCATTCCGGGCGCGTCTGCGCAGGTTGCGGGGCACGCAGATCTGCCGGGGGCACCTTCCGCGTCGCAACAGAACCCAGCCCCCGCGGCGCAGCAACCGGCGCCGCCGTCGTCCACCCCGGGCAAGCCGGGAACGGTTCCACCCTCCGGGCCTGCAGCAGGAAATAACCCGCAAGATCAGCCGCCGAAGTTAGGAGCTACTCCAACTCCTGGCACGCCCGCGGGAACGGCCGGATCGGAGGACGAATCTGTTACCACCATTCGTCACGTGGTCAACGAGGTGAACGTGGTGTTCACGGTCACCGACAAACATGGCCACTATGTGAGGGACCTGAAGAAGGAAAATTTCAAGGTAATCGATGACAACAAGCCAGCGGAGGAAATCCGCAGCTTCCATGCGGAGACCAATCTTCCACTGGAAGTGGGATTGCTGGTCGACGCCAGCAACTCTGTGCGTGACCGCTTCAAATTCGAGCAGCAGGCAGCCACCGAGTTTCTGAATCAAACCATCCGCCCCAAGTACGACAAGGCATTTGTCGTGGGATTCGACGTGACCCCAGAGGTCACGCAGGATTTTACCGACAGCACGGAATTGCTCTCGATCGGTGTGCGTTCGCTGCGCCCGGGAGGCGGCACCGCACTGTACGATGCGCTTTATTTTGCCTGCCGGGACAAACTGATGAAGGCACAGCACGACGGCCCGGTGCGGCGTGCGATCATTCTGCTCACTGACGGCGACGACAACCAGAGCCACGTGACCCGGGAAGAGGCCATCGAGATGGCACAGCGAGCTGAAGTGATTGTGTATACGATCAGCACTAACCTGAGCGGCGCGGGCCATCACGGAGACAAAGTACTGGAACGGATCGCGGATGCGACCGGCGGGCGGGCCTACGTTCCCTTCCAGCTCAACGAAGTGGCCAACGCTTTCGCGGCGATTCAGGAAGAACTCCGCAGCCAGTACGCGGTCTCGTACAAGCCTGCTGACTTCCTTGCCAACGGACGCTATCGCACCGTGGAAATTCTGGCGCAAGGCCAGAAGGGTTTGCGGGTGCGCAGCCGCCACGGCTACTACGCCCCCACTCAGTAGGCCATCGCATGGCGGGATACTCCGGCACTCCGTTGCCCCAGAAACTCGGAATCAAAGAACAGTTTCGGGTGGCGCTGCTCGACTTGCCCGCGGATGTAAGAGCTGAGCTCAAGAATGCGCTGGCCGATTGTCGCGACGCGAAGGCTGGGCAAATTGATTTCGCGATGATCTTCGCAAAGTCCTCAAGCCAACTGAAGAAGCAGTTTCCGCGGGTTGCCAAACGATTGGCGCCTGCCGGGATGCTCTGGGTGAGTTGGCCGAAGAAGGCCTCCGGAGTGACTACTGACCTGACCGAGAATGAAGTCCGGAGCATTGGACTGGATGGCGGCCTGGTGGATGTAAAAGTATGCGCGGTGAGTGAAGTCTGGTCCGGATTGAAGTTTGTGATCAGGGTGAAGGACCGGGAAAAGCGCGGGTGAGAACTTGTGACAGTTTTTGAGACGCATGTTCGTGCCTGAAGATGCACGGGCTTTAACGCGGCTAGTCGCGTTTGGGAACGGCGTAGTATCCGTTGCGGGACTGGATTTTGTAGTCTTTGCTAGAGGCGTGAATTTCTACCTTGCGGAAAGTGCCGTCGAGCACTGGATTGGTCGGGGTGTAGCCGATGTTGTATTGGCTGCGGAGCTCAGTGGCAATCTGATTAAAGCCTTCTTGCAATTTCTCGAACTTGTTTCCGACTTCAATGACGCGGCCTCCGGTTTCCTGGGTCAGCTTTTTCATGTCACTCTCGCCCGAGTAGCCGCCGCCGAAGCCGGTATAAAAACCACGGTCCGCACACAGCAATACGTAGACGATGCTGTCAGATTTCTGGGCCGCCTCGATGGCGTCTTTGATTTTGAGTTGGCTGCCCTCATCCTGGCCATCCGTCAGCAGGATCATGGCTTTGCGTCCAACCTGCTGGGCTAGTTCGTCGTGCGCGGCAAGATAGACCCCGTCATAAAGCAATGTGCCTTTAGGAGCTCCGATGGTGGGGACCGTGCCCCCACCCAGGCCAGGTATGCCCGTGCCTCCGCCACCAGCGGTGTTGATACGGGCGCTGTTGAGGGCCGATTTCAGCAACTTTACGGAACTGGTGAAATCCTGGAGCAACTCGACATTGACATCGAAGCTGATGACAAAGGCCAAGTCCTTCTCGCGCAGAATCTGACCTAGAAAATCACCACCGACCTGCTTTTCCATGTCCAACACGCGCGCCTGGCTGCCGCTGGCGTCAATCAAAATGCCGAGCGTAAGCGGGAGGTTCGACTCAGCGGCAAAATACTTGATGGTCTGCGGCTTGCCGTCTTCGAGAATCTGAAAGTCGTTTTTGGTAAGGCTGGGGATTAGCGCGCCCTTTTTGTCCTTGACGTTGAAGAATAGCTGCACCACATTGACATTGACCTTCAAGGTCTCCGCGGACTGATCCTGATCCTGGTGGCCAGAATCGGGTGGGGCGGACGCTTGCTGGGCGCTGGCAGCTGGCACATTCGCAAGCGCGAGTATCAGGAACAGAGCGCACGAAACCGGAAGAGGACGAGCTTTGGTCATGAAAGTATTCTCTCGCTATTTTTGTTAGTCTATTCCTCTAAGCTTAGATGCACCAAATTGGCACTCTTGGCATCCGAAATTAAGAGAGCAGTTGGCCGCGAGGCGGAGAGGGTATTTCCCGTGCTGGCAATGATTGGCAAGCAAAGGCTCCGTAAGCAGCGGACGGCTGCGGCTTTGGGAATCGTACTGTTTTTGCTGACTTCAGGCATTGCGAGGGGTCAGCAGCAGTCCAATCAAAAGCAAGAGATTCCTGACGCACCTTCAGCCAGCCGGCCCCCGCAGCCGTTTCCTGCGACGCCGCCGGCTGAGCCGCAGACTCCTCCCACCAACGAGGCGCCCGCGGACCAGCCGAAACCTCCCGGGAATGACGCGCCACCCTCGTACGGCAATCCTGCTTCTCCCGCGCCTGAGGATAAGGCAAACCAGCCCCCGCCTTTCCCGGACGTCAAGACCGTGCCGGAAGGCGGCGCCACCCCCGACGTCACCAGCAATTCGCAGGACGAACTGGCCAAAATCGTTGTCAGCGTCAATCAAGTGATTGTGCCGGTCCGGGTAACGGATGAATCGGGACGCCTGGTCAACGGATTGTTGCCTAAGGATTTCTCCATCTTCGAGGATGGCAGGAAACGGACCATGAACTTCTTTACCAGCGATCCGCTGGCCATCTCGGCGGCGGTGGTTATCGATCTGGGTATGCCGGATGTGGCGGTGCAGAAGGTGAATCAGACCCTGCCAGCATTGGAGGGGGCATTCAGCCAGTTCGACGAGGTTGCGATTTACACCTACAGCACGACGGTCGGAAAGATGGCCGACTTCGGCGCCGTAGGCAAGCGGTTGGAGGCGGTGCTGAACCAACTGAAAACCAAGCACGGCGAGAACAACGGGGTGCCGGTAACCGGCGGACCTCTGGGTCCGCAAGGCCCCATGATTAATAACGTTCCGGTCGATCGCAGCATTCCACCTCCAATTTCTCCGGCCAAGCAGTCACGGGTGTTGAACGATGCGGTTTTGGCGGCGGCGATGGATCTGGGCAAGCGGGAGAAAAGCCGACGCAAGATTATTTTCATCATCAGCGATGGCCGCGAATCCCGAAGCGATGCCAGCTATGGTGACGTGTTGAAGGTTCTACTCTCAAATGGAATTCTGGTCTACGGCATTGGCGTTGAAGGCTCAGCAATTCCCGGCTACAAGAAGCTGGAAAAATTGCACATCCCGGGGCAGGGATATAGCGACATCCTGCCGAAGTATGCCAACGCCACTGGAGGCGAGATTCTTAGCGAGTATTCCAAGGTCGCGATCGAGAACGCCTATCAGCAGGCGATCGGGGACGCGCGGAATCAGTACACCATTGGCTACACCACGGCGGCTACTCCCAGCAGCATGTATCGCGAGGTCGAAGTCAAAGTGAACCGTCCAGGCTGCAAGAGTTCCGACCTACGTCCTTGCGTGCTGGTATACGCGAAGGCGGGCTATTACCCGTTGCCAGTGAGCCGTTAGAGCGGCGGGGTTCTCTCTAGTAACCAGGGTAACCTGCCGGGGATGCCTGCGCGTGTGGTATAAAACCAGCAGTACCAAGCCAAAACTACACGTGGGGGACGCAGGGTGTTTTTAGCGTCTGCCGCCTGTCTTGAGGAAAGTCTTTGAGTTTCATCAACTTTGCAGCCCGCGAGATCAATTGCAAGATCGTCTACTATGGCGCCGGGCTGGGCGGCAAAACGACCAATCTTCAGTTCATCTTCCAGAAAACTGCCGAACAGCAGAAAGGGAAGATGATCTCGCTGGCCACGGAGACGGATCGTACCCTGTTCTTCGACTTCCTGCCTCTGGACCTGGGCTCGGTGCGTGGTTTCAAGACGCGAATTCACCTGTACACCGTTCCTGGCCAGGTCTTCTATGACGCCAGCCGAAAGTTGATCCTGCGCGGAGTGGACGGCATTGTCTTCGTCGCTGACTCCCAGCAGGAGCGCATGGACGCCAACATCGAGGCGCTCGACAACCTGATGGACAACCTCAAGGAACATGGCTACGACTTCAAGAAGATTCCTTACGTTCTGCAGCTCAATAAGCGCGACTTGCCAAACATTCTGCCCGTCGATGCTCTGACCAAGGAACTACGCCGCAAGGATGAGCCCGTGATGGAAGCGATTGCCTTTCAGGGGAATGGGGTTTTCGAGACTTTGAAAGAGATCGCGCGGCAAGTACTGCTGGAGTTGAAGCAGGGTGGTTAAGAGCTGCGATTGGCCTCGCTAATCGATTCCATTTAATGCGGTTGTTCCACAAGATAGCAGATCGCAGAACCTTCCAAGTCCACTAATCCATTCGCAGCACTACGACCGGATCAACCTGGGTGGCGCGCCGCGCGGGTAGGTAGCAGGCCAACAGAGCCGAGCCCACCAGAACCACCGCGGCCGCGCTGAATACGGCCGGATCGATTCCCTGAATGCCAAACAGCAGGCTGGCAAGCAGCCGCGTCAGCAGAAGTGAAACTGCGACGCCAAACCCGACTCCAACCAGCGTGAGACGCATCCCCTGACCCACGACCAGGCGCAGAATATCAGAAGGCGTGGCCCCGAGCGCGACGCGAATTCCCATCTCCTGCTTTCGCTGGTTGACGGAATAGGCCATCACGCCGTAGATTCCGACCGCTGAAAGCAAGAGGGCAAAACCGGCGAAAATACCCGCAAACTGCATGACGATGCGCGGCTGCGCCACCGACGTTGCCACGACATCGTCCATGCTGAGGATTCCGGAAACCGGCAAGTAGGGATCGAGCTCTGCGATCTTCTGACGCACGGCGGCCACCAGAGGTTCGGGGTTCGCATCTGAACGCACCATCAGGGTGCCCGAAGGCCAGGGAACCTGTGCGAGGGGGAAATACATTTCTTCCGAGTTTACGGCGTTCAGGGTGTTGAATTTCACGTCCGCCACCACGCCGACGATTTCCCGCTGAATCATGTCGCGGGAATTTGCCAGGTGCTGGCCGATCGGATCCTTACCTGGCCAGTATCGCGACGCTACGGTCTGGTTGATGATCGCGACCGGCGCTCCCCCCGCCACATCGGCTGCAGTGAACACGCGGCCGCGTAGAAGCGGAGTTCGCATGGCGTCGAAATAGGAGGGGCTTACCTGGCGCAAAGCGATCGTCGGGTCCTTGCCTAGGCCTTGGCACGCCATGCCCTGCGGGCAAAAGAACACAAAGCGCAGCGCTCCGGACAACGGCAAATGACTGGTCACGCCGGCGGCTTTTACCTGCGGAAGCGACTTGATTTTTTCGAGCAGCAACCGGTAGAACTCTGCCTGCTGTGCCGGTTGGCCATAACGAGCCGGCGGCAACGATAGCGGGAAAGTCATTACACCTTCTGAGTTGAAGCCCGGATCCACGCGCATCAGGTGAGCAAAACTCTCGATCAGCAACCCAGCCCCGGTCATCAGCACCAGGGCGACCGCTACTTCAGCGACCACCAGGCTGGCCCGCAAACGGCCGCGGCCTCCGCCCTCCGATGATCCCCGGCCACCCTCTTTGAGCGATGACTGCAGTTCCTTTCGAGCGGCTTGCAGAGACGGCACCAGGCCGAAAATAACTCCGGTCACCAGGCACAGTGCGAGCGAGAAGAGAAGAACACCCGCGTCCACGCGGGTCTCCGTGAGCCGCGGAACCGCACCTGGACTGATGGCGCGCAATGTGGGCATGAGAGCGGCACACAGGGCCACTCCAACTGTGCCTCCCGCAATGGACAGCAGCAGGCTTTCACTGAGAAGTTGCCGCACCAGGCGCATCCGGGATGCGCCCAAAGCCTTGCGGACTGCGATCTCCCGCTCTCGGGCGGTGGCACGCGCCAGCAGCAGGTTGGCGACATTGGCGCAGGCGATCAGGAGAACAAATCCCACGGCAATCAGCAGAACCAGCAGCGAGGGCCGCAGCGTTCCCACTAGGCTATCCTGAAGCGAGACAACATCCAGACCGTATCTGGCGCCGTCCACATTGCTTCCGAACTGCGCCCCATAGCGGGCGCTGATGGTCTTGAGCTCAGCCAGGGCGGCCGGCAAAGTCGTGCCCGGGCGCAACCTGCCGATCACTCCCAGGTAGCCTGCTCCGGTGTGGACTTGTACTTGGCTCAAGCTTGGAATCTCGTCAACCCGGGGCAGCCAGATGTCCGGCTCTGGAATCTGCAACGGGAAAGTGAAAGTTTTGGGCAGGATTCCGACTACGGTGACGTCTTTGCCGTCGAGCGTGAGCACCCGGCCCAGGAGATTCTCGTCGCCGCCGAAGTGGCTGTGCCAAAAGCTATCGCTGACCATGACGACATCGCGCCCGCCGGGCTGTTCTTCTTCCGGGAGGAATGATCGGCCACGCGCCGGGGTTACTCCGAGCATGCGGAAGAAGTCGAGCGAAACTCGATTCCCGGACACCGCTTCCGGTTCCTGTCCTGTAACCAGGCTGAAGGTCCAGGGATAGAAAGCGGCGATACTCTCGAAGCTTTGGTTTTGGTTGTGGAGCAGGTCGTACTTCGAGAACGAAACCGAAATACCGTTGGTCTGGGTGCGCAGGTCGGTGGCGCTAATCTGCACCAGCCTTCCAGCATCCTGATAAGGGAGGGGCTGGAGAAGCACCGCGTTGATCACACTGAAAATGGCTGTGTTGGCCCCAATCCCGAGGCCCAGAGTAACGACAGCCACCACCGTGAAAGCGGGATTCTTCCGCAGCATCCGCAATGCGAACTTGAGATCTTGCCCGACGCTGTGCATCAGTCCTCCGAAGGCACCAGATTCTAGCCTGCTTAGACGTATTCGCCGCTGGAAAGACTCTTCTAAGGCCAGCAAGCCGCGGACAATTCTCCCATGGATTTTGGTATGGTCTTATGGGGCGAGGGCCGAATGAGGAGACAGGTGCTGTTCGTGGAGCTCAGTCTGGTTTTGATTTGTGGAAGCAGCCTGCTGGCTGACGAAGGCCACAACCACGCAGACGCGAAGGAGAAACTGGGTACGGGTGTCTTTCCCGATTTCCTGTTCTCCCAGGAGCAGCAATCAATCGAGCGCGGCATCGCGCTGCTGCACTCATTCTGGTTTGACGAAGCCCAAAAGCAGTTTGAGGAATCAGTTCAGAAAGACCCGCAGTGCGCCATGGCCTATTGGGCGGATGCGCTTGGCCGGTACCGACCCCTGGCATACCGCCCATCCGATTCCGACATGAGGCAGGGCTGGACGCTGGTGCAGAAGGCGCAAACTTTGCACGCCGGAACCCAGCGCGAGCGCGATTACATTGACGCTCTTGCGGTTTTCTATCGCAACGACAGCCGGGACTACGAGACGCGCAACCGCGAGTACTCCGAAGCCATGGAAAAGGTATACCGGCAATATCCAGCGGACGAAGAGGCGGCAGTGTTTATGCGATGTCGCTGCTCACCTGGGGTCCGGACAAGGACCATCCGCTAACCAACCCGAAAAAGGCGATTGAAATTCTGAACCGCGTATTTCAGAACAACCCGAACCACCCCGGTGTGGCCCACTATCTGGTTGGTGCCCTCAGACACTCCCCAACTGGCCCCATTAGGGCTGGCGGCTGCGCGGCGTTATGCGCAGATCGCCCCGGCTGCGCCGCACGCGCTGCATATGCCTTCCCACATCTTCGCCCGGCTGGGGCTTTGGCAGGATGACATCCAGTCGAATCTGGCGTCGCTCGAGGCCGCCCGGCATCCTGTGGCCATGCACGTGGGCGCCGAGCACCAAGTACATGCGATGGAATTTCTTGAGTATGCCTACCTGCAGATTGGCGCAGATCAGAAGGCCGAGGGGATGGTTCGGGAGCAGGCGGCGATCGGCTATGACCAGGTGGACAAAAATCTGGTGGACTATCTCGACCGCACGCGAGCCAGTTCGCCTGCCCTGTACTATCTGGAGATGCGGCAATGGAAGAATGCCGCGGATCTAAAGCCCAACCTGCAAGCCGAGCCCTACAACCAGGCAGTTACATACTGGGCCCACGCCGTGGCCGCGGGACACCTGCGCAACCCGGCAGCTGCGCGAGAAGCAGTTCGCCAGTATGACGCGATGGTGGAAGCGACCAAACGCGGTCCGAATGCTTTTCGCGCGCAATCCATGGACGTCAAACATGACGAAGCCGCAGCCTGGCTTGCCTTCACGGAAGATAAAAACGAGGAAGCTCTGAGCCTGCTGCGGGCTGTTGCCGACAGACAGGATATCGAGGGGAAAGGCGAAGTCGAGTTGCCGGCGCGCGAAATGCTGGCAGATATGCTGCTACAGATGGGCCGTCCCCGCGAAGCGCTGACCGAATACGAAAAATCGATGAAGGTTGATCCTAACCGGTTCAACGGACTCTACGGAGCGGCGAGGGCGGCCGAGTTGGCTCATCTTTCCGCGCAGGCGAGCAGTTACTACACCCGGCTCCTGCAGAACTGCGGGGCCAACTCCGGCCGTTCAGAATTGGCCCACGCCAAGTTGGTGGTGGTCGGTAAGTAGCTGCGGGCAGGGACATCGGCCGTATGCGTCCAGTTCAGTCTGAGTTCCGATGTACACCTTGCCATTGACGATTGTGGGCACGACAAACTTCGCTGCCGGGCCGGCGGCGTCACGAGTAAGGTTCGTCTCACTGCTATAGAGTTCCTTGGAGAGGTCTGTGGCGTCATAAGCGTGCAGGAAGGCGGGCTGGCTTCCGGGCTTGATCTTGAAAGGATCCCGCCGTTCGACCATCCAAACGATGCCGTTCTGCTTGCCGTTCGCGGAGATTGCCGGCGTAGCTCCGTTCAGGTATGTTTCGGGGCTCTGCGAAATCGAAGAGGTGGGATTAAACACGCCGTTCTGAAGCCTGTAGAGGCGCAAGTTGTCGCCCAGGGGCACTCCATTCGGATCATGACCGCTCATAGCATCGAGCGCATCCTGATCAGCTCCCGCGTAATAAACGTAAGTTCCTTGCGGCCCGTCCCAATATGCGCCGCTGGCGAAGTAGCCTCCTGGAGAACCGTTCACGGCCTGGACTTCTCCGTTAACGTGGCCCATGTTGTTGTGATCCACAACGTTCATGGAACCTCCATTCGGATTGCATATGGTATTGGACTTCCCGGCCACGAGAACCTCGTCCGGGTGGGGGCCGGCCTGCTTGGACAAAACCACGGGACTCCCGGAGGAAAGGTCTAGATCGTCGTCCTGCAGGCAGGTGTAGTTGGCGGGAGTGAAGTAGTCCGTCACGCTCAAGAGGTATGTCGTATTCGCCTGGACTAAGCTGAGCTTGAGCAAGGTATCGCCGTAGTCGGCTCCTCCATCAATCACATCAAAGAGACCGTCCGCCGTAGTCGCGTACACGTTTCCCTGCAAATCGCCGGCGGTTCCGCCGCCCGAGCCCCAGATCCCATTTGAGCCCCTGGTCTTGTGAAGGTCGGGGCCGGTGCAGAAAGCCGCTAGAAGTGCGAGCGTCTCGGAATCATAGGCCAGAACCCAGCCCCGGTGGTTGCCAAAAGCGACATAGAGAACTTGGTGTTTCATCAGGTCGTTGGGCATTAAGAGCAAGGCCGGCCGTTGCATCTCCCGCTCGGGGTCGAATGTACTCTGTTTCGGCCCGTAGGGCGCGAAGGAGCAGACTTGACCGGCGACGGTGCCGCAAATCACCAACGGGCTGTGGGGCTTTTCCGCTCCAGTCGTGATGTCCAGGGCATGCAGTCGAACCACGTAGCTGGTCTGGCCATTCTGGATTTCTTGGGTTCGGGCGACCACATAGAGCGAATTGTTCCGCAGATTGATGACGGGAGTTCCCGTGATCCCAATGATGGGGTAGACGTTGCAGTTTTTCTGGTTGTCCAGACATGGCACCGGAACAACGTTGGGGGGATTGGTGAAATTGTCATGCCACAGCGGGTTGGGATTGGTGAGGGCGTTGTCCCCGTCGAAAGCGTACACGCTGTCATTCTCCGTCGCCACAAAAACGACGTTGTGAACTCCTTTGCCCGGAATATTCAGCCCCTGCGCGTAGAGCGGTTGCGCGTAAATCATTCCATCAACCGGGTAAGAAAAAATCTTGCCAAAGCCGGCGGGGTTCACGTTGGCTGGCGTGAGAATACTTTCCTGCAAGTTCTCCCCACTACGGAAGATGTCATTGTGCCAGGTAAGGACGTTGACCGCGGTTTGGGCTGGAAGTGAATGCGCAAACAGAACGCGGAGAATCAGGAAGCAAAGTATGCGCCCCAAGAACCGATTCATGGCAGTACCTCTCAAAGCTTTGGCCGGAATTATACTCCCGACCGCAACAT
This sequence comes from uncultured Acidobacteriota bacterium, assembly GCA_963788605.1. Lineage (GTDB taxonomy): Bacteria > Acidobacteriota > Terriglobia > Terriglobales > Acidobacteriaceae > JABDBE01. The sequence goes on from CAWBHD010000019.1 coordinate 47,555, forward strand.
AGTTTTGTCACAGATCGGAAAATAAATTCACACTTTGTGACCGTTGCTGGTCATGGCACGTCAGGTTATGTGAGACATCTTCGCGCACTTGCGAGGATGGCCGGGTTTCTTTCGGGCATGTGGAATTGAAACCTAAAGGCACAAACCACAAAGGACACGAAGGTTCACAAAGGCACAGTTCCTTAGGCGGGAGCGAAAGCGGGACAAGCAAAAAGCGCCGCTGGTTGGCGGCGCTCTTTGTTCAGACGTACAGCAAACCTACTTTGTATCCGCGGATGGGCTGGCGCCGAACTCGCGGCGACCGATGGTGCGAGCGGTGCGCGCAGCCATGGGAGGCATTCCTGCGGCTGCACCGTAGCGCTCCATGAGCATAGGTACCATGGCGCCTTCAGCTTCCTTCACGAATGTCAGACCGCCTTCCGAAGCCATATCCACGCGGATGAAGTCTCCCAGCTTTACCTGACCCGTGGCCACCAGATTCGCCAGTGGGAACACCAGGTGACGTTCAATCGCCCGCTTCAGGTGCCGCGCACCATATTTCGGATCGGTGCCTTCGTGCAGCAGGAAACTCTTCACCTTGGAGCTGCAGTTGAAAACAAACTGATTGGCTGCGGAAGCCATCAGAATGCGTTGCTGCACCATGCCTAACTCGATGTCCAGGATCTGCTCGAGATGCTCCGGCCGGAGAGTTTTGAAAACCACCACTTTGTCGATACGGTTCATGAACTCCGGCGTAAATTTGCGGCGGGCGGCTTCGATCGCAGTACGATCGATCTTGCCATCCAGACTCGAATCCACCAGCTTCTGCTTCTGGTTAAAGCCCATGCCTCCGTCGACCAGATTGCTCATCTCGCTGGTCCCCAGGTTCGAGGTCAGAATGATGATGCATTGCGACAGATCGACGCGGCGGTTGTCGCCCAGGGTCAATGTTGCTTTGTCGAGAATGCCGAGCAGCAATTGCCAGAGCGAGTCCGAGGCCTTCTCAATTTCGTCGAACAGCAGAATCGACAGCTTGAGCTTCTCGGTATGCCACTGATTGAGCGCTTCCTGCGTCAGCAATGGGTGAGTTTCGCGGTGGCCCAGGTATCCCGGAGGCGACCCGATCAGTTTAGCGATCTCGTGGGAATGCTGGAACTCGGCGCAATCAATCTTGATGCAGGCCCGCGAATCGCCGAACAGAGTCTCTGACATGGCTTCAACGACCCGGGTTTTTCCCGAGCCCGTGGGCCCCAGAAACAGCAGATTGCCCACCGGCCGTCCTGGAGGATTCAATCCCGCCAGAAACATCTGGTAGATCTCAACCACCTTTTCAAGCGCGCCATCTTGTCCGACGATCTTGCGGCGCAGGGTGTTGTCAAAGTCCCGGGCGTCGTTACTGCGGCGAGTGGGATCGAGCACTGTTGTTAGGACGTTTTTCATAGGGCAGAGCGCTTCTCTTTCCTGGCTTTCGGTTACATCCTGCTGTTTCGAGGGGCGACAAATTTTGTCACTCCCCGGGTTGTCTCTTGCTACCCTCACGGATCGCAACCTGTCCTAGTGCAAATCACTCGCCATCCCACGGGAACCCTGAGTGGCTTATTCCTTCGCTACTTAGATGCCCGTGCCCACAGAATGGAGGCACTGACCTCGCAGCCGGAAAACAGGGAAAGGGAAATACTTTGCGCACGCTGGAAGATTCTTGGCATTGGAGCGGGGAAGGGCCCACTCTCCGGCCTTGACCAGACGTAACTAGCACCGGCATGGGTGGCCCGTTAGCATCCGGGATAAACGCGTTACGAGCGTTTCCACGGAGAAAAAACTTGCGCCACACCACTTCAGTTTTGATCATAGTCTTGTCTTGCTTCGCCCTCGGATTCGTATCCTGGCATCTGGCTTTCGAGATACCCGCCGCTGCGGCCGCCCAGACAGGGCAAGCCCCCGACCTGCTGCGCACTTCGAACCCCGCACCGCGCGTATCCAACCCTGGGGAGCTGCCTGCTCTAGCCACGGCTATCGCCCCGCCAGGCAGCGCCATGTATCTGGCGAAGCGTGGAGACACGGTCACCTCGGTTGCTCACCGCTTTCTGGGACAGACTTCTTACTTGACTTCGAGCGAATTAGCCGAGGCCATGCGCCAGGCAAATAGCAACTTACCTATCACCTATCTGAAGGCGGGACAGGATGTTGTTGTGCCGGGAATTCTGGCAGCACCGATCGTGGAAAAGACCATCCCCGTGCCCCGCGATTTTGAAGTGCGCGCAGTGTATTTGACCGGAGTAATGGCGGGCAGCGACCGCGGATTGCGCATCATTCGCCGCTGGCGGGAACTGGGTGGGAATGCGGTCGTTTTCGACGTGAAAGATAGCGATGGAAGCGTCAATATTGCCTTCGATCATCCTCTGGCCGGCGGACACCACATTGCGATTCACGATCTGCCCAAGTTCACGCATTTTCTGCATTCGCAAGGCATGCATGCCATCGCTCGCGTAGCCATCTTCCGCGACGAACGGTTGGTGCTTGCGCATCCGGAACTGGCGGTGAAGTCCCACAAGACCGGTCAGCCCTGGCGCGAAAACGGCAAACTGGTATGGACCGACCCGTCGCAGCCCAAGGTGCAGGAATATGACATTGCCCTGGCAAAAAAGGCCGCCGAGTCTGGCGTAGATGAAGTGCAGTTTGATTACGTGCGCTTCCCGGCTGAGGGAGACCAGAAAGATGCCAGCTTCGTATTCCAGACTGAGCACCCCACCTGGCATCGTTCCGAAGTGATCGCCGATTTCCTGAAACACGCCTATACGGAACTGCATCCCACCGGCGTGCTGCTTTCACTGGACGTCTTCGGAATCATGGCCTGGCAACGGCCCGTCGACCTGGCCCACACCGGGCAGGATATCGTCCAGATGGCAAAGTATTGCGACGTGCTCTCGCCCATGATTTATCCCTCGCATTTCTTTGGCATGGACGGGATTGCGCACCCGGGTGACGCGCCCGAGCATTTCATCGGCGAATCCATGAAGCGTTTCGAACTCATTACCAAGGGCAGCGACGTGGTGATCCGTCCCTGGTTGCAGGCTTTCCGCTGGCGCACCAAGACCTACTCGCCAAAGTACATCGAAGTCCAGGTGTTGGCTGCAAAAGAGCAGGGCGGAATAGGCTTTCTGTTCTGGAATGCCGCCAACGACTACAGCAAGCCCTACGCCGCTATGCCTGAGATGGGGACGGCTAAGGGACAGTATTTCCGGGGGGACGAGTTGCCGGGCGCGGTCCGGGCCGGGTTGGCACAGCCCACGGACAAACCAGAAATAGATAAATAGACGCCATTACGCAACCCTGACCGATTCCTCGCGCCGCCAAATGGAGAGCGCGGGCGCTCCCATCGCCAGGAGGCCCAGAGTGGCGGGTCTGGGAACCGGAGCGTCAAGTGCCGCCTCCGGCTGACCGAGGCTGCCGATTTCGTCTGCTGCCATCGTTTTTCCAGCGATGATCGGCTTACCCGGGATCGTCTCGTAGGCGTAACCGGTGAGTTTTGCAGTAATGGACAGGCCTTGAACTTGAACGTTCAACCGCGCCCACCCATAGTGAATTTTCCCGGCTATCTTGAACTTCAGTCCCAGATAACGGTTCCTAACATTCATCCAGCTGCCGTAATAATACGTTTTAAAGAATGCGTGAGCTTGGATCATTACTATGCCGGGAAAGTACTGCCTTGAACCGATTTGGGCGCCGCGGTTGAGTGCAAGGGCGTAAGCACCGGAACCTGTCCAGCCATCGACACCGTTGCCTCTAGTGGGTTTAGCAGAAAGGACTGCGACCGCCCCCGAGGATGTCTCGAAGAATCTGTTTCGAAGGGTAAAGTCGGTCACTCCATCGTTGTTGAGGTCGAGATTGAAACTGAAGCCCTGCTTCACGACGTCGTGCGTCGGCGTGTAGACGATCCTGGCCTGGGCTGGCAGAGTCAATGCTACGATTCCAACGCCGGCCGCGCTCGCGGCAAGTGCGTAGGAGTTCAGTCGCTGATCCGCTGACTGACACAATTTCGAGATCGGCCTGAGACGACGTGACGAACTCATGAAAGCCTCCTTGAAGTTCTCTCGCGTTTCTGCCGACGAACAACAGGTGGAATCGTCGGATTCAGCTGCTCAACCGTTGAAATCGTTGATCTCCTACGGCGTTATCTCAAAAACAACACCCAATCCGTCAGCCCCTCCAACTCCCGCTGTGCCATAAAGGTTTCCGTTCTTATCAAACACCAGGCCACCACCGGGCTGGCCTCCGTCCTGACCGGAGAATGTGTGAAGCGCTGTATATTTCCATTTGCCGTGTAACCCGGGCGCCAGCCTGTACACCACGCCACAGGGAGCTCCTGAACAAGACCTTGATCCGCCATAAGTATTGGCACCGTAGAGATTGCCCGCCCCATCCAGCACCACCCCAGTATTGAGCGAGATATGGTTTATGCCGCCGCGAAAGTTATACAGCACCGTATAGTTCCAATGACCTAACGAGCCGGGCGCGAGCTCGAAGACGGTGCCATACCCAAAAGCGCCGTCGAATGTAGTTGTTCCGTAAAAATTACCCTTGCCGTCGGAAACCAGACCTGCCTCTGGTTGGGTACCCTCCACGCCCGTGAAGATGTGAATCACGCTCTCTTTCCACTCACCGTTCGAGTCACGGCCTAACTTGAACACAGTGCCGCAGCCCACAAAGCTCCCGTTGCACCCAAACGAGCTCCTGCCGCCGCCTTTGGTCGTCCCGTATAACGCCCCGTCTGACCCTTCGAGTAATCCCGCATAGGGGCCGTCGCCGTCGCTGCAGTCATTGCGCGAACAGAAACTGTAGAGGGTGCTCTCGCGCCATTCTCCAGAATGGAGCGTCAGGTTAAACGCGACGCCAACGTTCTTGGCGCCGCCGTTCACGGTGGTACCGTAGAGGCTGCCGGTCTTGTCGAGGAACGGTCCTGACCACGGAAAGTTGCCGTCACTCGCGGTAAATCTGTGCAGCACCCGCTCCGTCCATCCGCCGTGCGAATTCGGCGTCAACTCGAAAACAGTCCCATAGTAGGGACCGCCGTAGATCGTCGTGCCGAACAGATTTCCCGCTGTGTCGAAGATCATGGCTCCATTAGGGCCGGCGCCGTCGTTTCCACTTTGAAACCTGTGCAGCACGTGTTCACTCCACTTGCCGTTCGATTTACGCGTAAGCTCGAAGACTGTGCCACAGCCGTAGCCAAGACCAGCGCAGTCCGCCTTGGTGCCGCCGCCCACAACGGTCGTGCCGTAAAGATTCCCAGCAGTATCGAAGACCAGCGCCGCAGAAGGAGAGTACCCGTCATTGCCGCCTTTGAAGGAGTACAGGACCTTGTACTTGTTGGCTGCCCAACCACTTTGCGCCAACATCACAACCACCGCGAAGGCCGCCAGAAGTTTGAGTAAATCGGACTGCAGTTGTTCCGATATCATCGGCACCACCTTCGAACCACAGAAAGGCTAGAGGATGAACAGGCGGATCCGAGGAAGTGTTTCACAGAGTCCTCCTTACAAAAGCTCATCACTGCGGGTCACCCACCGACTCCTCCCGGCGCCAGATGGAGAATCCAGGCGCCCCAATGGCCAAAAGACCCAACGTTGGTTGCTTTGGGTTGAGCGCGGCCTCATGTTGCCTGAGGCTGTCGGCACCCCCATCTGTTTCTTTTTTTCTGCCAGCGACAATAGGTTTGTCAGGAACTGTCTCATAGGCGTATCCGGTGAGAATTGCCCTAATTTTAAGGAAAGGTTCAAGCTGAACGCTGAGCCGTACCCAACCATAGTGCGTCTCGCCTTTGATTTTGAACTTCAGTCCGAGATAGCGGTTCTTGACATTGATCCAACTGCCAAACGGCTGGCTAGTGATGGCGACGTAGGCCATGTTCTTGAAGCCTCCGTCGAAGCGTCGCTTGGGACCGATAGCCATGCCACCCTTCATCGCTACTGCGCCAAAGACATTGAACACGACATCGTTACTCTTGGGTGCTGTGATAGCAAGCTGCTCGAAGTAGTGGCACGAATCTGTAGTGCAGCTGCCACCCTTGTTGTTTTGGATGGTGAAATCGATTGTCCCGTCGTGGTTCAGGTCGAGGTTATATCCGACGCCATTTCCGATGACCTTGTGGGTACCGGTGTAAACGACCTTCGCTTGGGAAGGCTGCATCAGGGCAAGTAAACTCACCCCGGCCGAACCCGCCGCCAGCGCATAAGAGTTGAGCCGCCGCTGCAGCGATCCGGAAAGCGCGAAAGGTGTCTTCGCAGTTCGCACAAACTCTCTCATAGGTGCTCCTCGGGCCACGAAACATTTCATTTCAGGCATACGGCTGGTAGCGGCGAATATTCCCTACTGGCTCAATTGTGACGTGGGTTCGCCGTTACATTGTCGTTAGGGGATCAGTTTGAACACCGTTCCACCGCCGTAAATGCCGGAGGTGGTGCCGTACAAGCTGCCTTTGTCGTCCAGAATCAAGCCTGCTTGCGGATTTGATCCATCTTGCTTCCCTGTGAAGCTGTACAACACGGTCTCCTTGCCGGTCGGATCCAGCCTGAATACCATGCCGGCTCCGGAAGCACCGCCGTAGGACGTGGTGCCATATAGGTTTCCCATTGGATCGCGAACTAAATCCCCCCTGGGGTATGCGCCATCTCCGGTCGAATAGTTGAAGGCGTGCAGCACATTCAACTTATGGTTCTTGTCGAGCTTGAACGCGGCGCCACAACCCACCGGTGGGTTGCAGGAAAGGTCTCCGCCGGCAGTGGTCGTGCCATAGAGGTTGCCCGCTGCATCGCGAATCAATCCTGAGTAAGGGTGTCCGCCGTCTGCCCCTCCAGCGAACCTGTATAGTACAGTCGCCTTTCCCGCCGCATCGATCTCAAATACGGTTCCATTGCCTGCACCGTAATGTTGGGACGTCGTTCCGTAGAAATTGCCTTTGCTGTCACGGAGCAGCCCTCCTAGGGGATATGCCCCGTCCCCACCGGTGAACCTATGCAGAACACTCATCTTCCCGACGGTGTTGAGTTCGAACACTGTTCCGTAGCCCGGACCGTACAGATCGGATGCGGTTCCGTAAAGGTTGCCAGCCTTGTCTCGTACCAAGCCTGCGAACGGTAGTGAGCCCTTGGATCCGGTGAAGTTGTAGAGTACGGTCTCCTTGCCTTTTTTATCGAGCTTGAATACAGTCCCGAGGTTGTAGCCACCGCCGTAGGTCGTGGTGCCATAAAAGTTGCCCTTCTCGTCCCGAACTAAACCTCCAGAGGGGTTTTGCCCATATCCTCCGAGGAAGCTGTAGAGCACGGTTTCCTTGCTCTTCGTATCCACTTTGAACGCTGTTCCCCAGTAGGAGACTCCTCCCCAATATGTGGTGCCGTAGAGATTTCCCGCAGCATCCCGGATCAAGCTTGCGTACGGAGTCGACCCGTCGGGAGGGCCTTTGAACGAATAGAGAAGACGGTAAGTCTGAGCATGCGCGGCTTGGGATGCGACGATCAAGGCAACAAGGACGACGGCTGCTGCCAGCGCAACGCGTTGCGGTTGCTGACTCGTCTCCGAAATCCGGCGCCGAGGCCGCTCTCTGCCAGCGCTGAATGGATACAGGCTACACCGTCGAAGCACTGACCCCGAAAGGTTGGAAGTTGTTCCTGACGCTAACGGAGCGTGTTTCATAAAGACCTCCTTGCCAGCGAAGGGGGCGGCCACAGCCTCAGACTCCACTCGCTGCCAGACGAAGAGTACAGGTGCTCCATCGCGAGTAAGCCCAGCCTGGCTGCCGGTTCGCGATCCTTCGTCTGGGGGCCATTATCCTTTCAGGGGAATGTGGCGTCAACGAGATTCTTGGCTTTGAAATGGCCCAGCTCCACGTTGTTGAGCAGCGATGACTTTGGCGGTCCAGGCCGATTTTACCGGACCACAAATCACTCAATACCCGCGTTTTGTAGTGTTTGGACGCTACGCTGGGAAACTGTTTTTTTCTTCTTCGAAGAGCCACAAAACCTCATGAATCCGCCCTGACCTCAGTTATAATTCCTGCTGGTTTTGCTTGTTTCGCCGGTCCCCTTGATGTACCGTGCTGCCTGTCTGAGTGCCAGCAGGCAGGTCCGCCCACGGAAAGAATTTTGGCATCAAACAAAACGAAACTCCCCGCAACGCGCGTGAATCAATAATCTTTTAGGAGTGCTCATGGCGATTCAGAAGACGGAGAAAATCTGGCATAACGGAAAACTCATTCGCTGGGACGATGCCCAAATCCACGTGATGTCCCACGTCGTGAATTACGGGTCCTCGGTATTTGAGGGAATCCGTTGTTATGCGCTGCCCACCGGTCCCGCCATTTTTCGGGCTCCGGAACACACCCAGCGACTGCTGGACTCGTCCAAGATCTACCGCATCGACGTCGATTACTCGCGCGAGGAGCTTATCTCCGGAATGGTCCAGTTGATCAAGGCCAATGGAGTGTGGCCCTGCTACATGCGCCCTATCGTCTTGCGCGGTTACGGCGAGGCCGGAGTCAATCCGTTTAATTCGCCAACCGAAGTTTATATCTGCAACTATCCGTGGGGGAAGTATCTAGGCACCGACGCCGAGCAAGGCGTGGATGTGTGCGTCTCTTCGTGGACGCGCATCGCGCCGAATACGCTGCCCGCTATGGCCAAGTCGGGCGCCAACTACATGAACTCGCAGCTCATCAAGATGGAAGCCATCATCAACGGCTACGTCGAAGGTATTGCACTGGACGCGAACGGATACGTCAGCGAAGGCTCGGGCGAAAACGTTTTCATCGTTCGCAATGGCATCCTGCAGACCGCGCCGCTGGGTAACTCGGTGCTGCCTGGGATTACTCGCGACTCAGTTCTGCAGATCGCTCGCGAGCTCGGAATTCCAGTGGTCGAACAGGGAATTCCGCGTGAACTGCTTTACATCGCGGAAGAAGCTTTCTTCACTGGTACGGCTGCCGAAATCACGCCAATTCGTTCGGTGGATAAAATCAGCGTGGGCAAAGGCGTTACAGGCCCCATAACCAAGGCTGTTCAAAAGGAGTTTTATGGCATCGTGCACGGCGAGAAGGCCGACCGGTTTGGTTGGTTGACCCCTGTGCCCGTGGGTAGCAAGCAGCCCGTCAGTGTGTAGACGGAGACGCAAGATCTTGCAACCGGGGCGCTCGATTCGGCGCCCCTTTGGCTTTTGGAAGAAACCACCCTCAGAAGGAGAAAAATAATGGCAACCACTGCACAACCAGGTTTGACCCCTGAGTTCGCGGCCGGCTTTCGGCATGTCATGATCGACGGCGTCACCCGCGAGCTGGAAACCACCAAGAAGGTAATCGCCGCGATTCCCGATGCCAAAGCTCAATACAAACCCGATCCCAATGCACGCACGGCATGGGAGTTGGCGTGGCATCTGGCAAACACCGATGTCCAGTTCCTCGACGGCATTGCCGACCTGAAGTTCAATATGGAAACGCCCGACGAGAAACACAAGCCCAAGACCGTGGCCGAACTGGTCGACTGGTACGACAAGAATTTCAAGCGCGCCGCGGACCGGGTTCGCGCCATGACCCCGGAACAACTGGCTACTCCCATCGATTTTTACGGCGTTTTCAATTTCCCGGCGGTCTCTTACCTCGGGTTTCTCAACAACCACAGCATCCACCATCGCGGCCAGCTCGCAACCTATCTGCGCCCCATGGGAGCAAAGTGTCCATCCATTTACGGAGGCAGTTTCGACGATCCTTGGAAGAGCGCCGCGTAGTTGGGTTCATTGATGAAACGCTTCCTGGTTGTCATGCTGCTGGGCGTGACCCGGCTCTGGGCGCAGGATTCAAGCGTCCCGCGCGGCTCTTCCGACCAGATCAAGTCTGATCTGCTCCATATTGAGCGTGAGGCGGGCCACGCCAACTTCGATTGCAACTATCAGTACTTCGCCAAGCTCGAAGCTGAGGAATTCATCTTCACCGACGCGAAAGGCGCGGTAACCACCCGGCTACAGGACTTGGCCGGTGAGAAAGACTGCCACAAGTTCGACGGCTCCTACGACCTGGATGAAACGCAGGTCAGGCTTTATGGCAACACGGCAGTCGTGTCGGCCCGGGTGACGGTTGCGGGCAAGAAAGACGGTTCGCCCTTCCAGACTCGCAGCCGATTTACTGACGTATTCGTGTGGCGCGATGGCCGCTGGCAAATCGTCGCCGGACACTCGTCCCACATTCCCGAGAACAGCAATTGAGAAGCCGCTCGCTCGAAGTACTAACGACCGCACCACAACAATTGCGCTGGGTACCTCTTGAATGCGCGGTCTGAGGTGAGGATGACCATGTCTTCGATGAGGGCTTGGGCAATCAGCATTCGATCAAACGGATCCTGGTGGTGGTTCGGAAGGTCGTACACTTTCAGTGCGTGCGCCTGGGTAATTCCGAGAGGATGAATGCCTTGGTCGGCCAGGCGCCTTGGGATGTACTGCGGAGGAGGCCCGGGCAAGTGCAACTTTCCCAAGCGGAACTTGATGCTAAGCTCCCACGTGCTGGCGACTGAAAGATAAACTTTCTGCTCGCCGCTGCTGAGAATGTCCAACCCTTTCGGGCCGATGCGCTCGGCCGAGTGAACGCTCCATATCCAAATGACTGTATCGAGGAGGTATTTCATTTTTTCTTACGCTTGCGGCGTGCGGGTTTGCCGGGAACCTCGCCGTAGAAGGCAGCTCGTAGATCATCTGGCAGGGGTGCATCAAAATCATCCGCTACCCAAACCCGGCCTCGATCCATATTCAGAGGGCGATTTGTTTTTTTTGGCTCCACCGCCACCAGTCGTGCCACCGGCACTCCCGCCCGCGCGATCGTGACCTCCTCTCCTCCTGCTACTCGCTGCAGGAGCCGTGAGAGGTGAGTTTTTGCCTCATGAATGTTCACTTCCATGGTGTTTCAAAAATAGACTAAGTCGTTGGACTAAGTCAACCTTAGATCTTTTTGGATTTTCAGTCCTCCGAGGCTCATCCAGCCATTGCCCAAACGCACAATCTCCCGTTACTTAGGTCATCTTGGGCTGCGTGACTTTTCGGTTCATCATACAAGTTGACCCCTGGGGACTTCTCGCATGAATATTGATGACCTACTTCGCATCGCCATGGAGCGGCGCGCCTCCGACTTGCACTTGAAGGTCGGCAACTATCCTCACCTCCGCATTGATGGCGATCTGTCACCGCTGACCGATCAGCCGCGCGTCAGCGCCGAAGACATGCTGACCATGGCCTTCAGCATGATGTCCGCCAGGCAAAAGCAGAAATTCAAGGAGAGCACGGAAATCGACATGGCCTACGGCGTCGCCGGACTTGGGCGCTTCCGTGTCAACGTTTTCCAGCAGCGCGGCAACGTGGGATTGGTCCTCCGCGTCATTCCTACCAAAATCCGCGCGCTTGATGAACTCTATTTGCCCAAAATCGTCGAGCAAGTGTGCGACATGCCCCGCGGCCTGATTCTGGTCACGGGCGTCACTGGTTCCGGTAAGTCTACGACGCTCGCGGCGATGGTGGACCGCATCAACTCCACCCGCGCCGAGCACATCATCACCATTGAAGATCCCATCGAATTCCTGCATCGCGATAAAAAAGGTTATGTGAACCAGCGTGAGATCGAGGTCGATACGCCTTCGTTTTCGGCTGCGTTACGCGCCTCCCTGCGTCAGGATCCCGACGTCATCCTGGTCGGCGAAATGCGCGACGTCGAAACCATCGGCACCGCGCTGCACGCCGCCGAAACCGGCCACATGGTGTTCTCCACGTTGCATACGCTGGACGCAGTCGAAACCATCAACCGTATTATCGCTGTGTTCCCGCCGCCGGAGCAGAAGCAGATTCGTCTCCAGCTCGCGGCTGTACTTCGCGCCGTAATCAGCCAGCGCCTGGTCCGGCGTTGCGACGGTGACGGCCGCGTGCCTGCCGTCGAAGTCATGATCAACACCGCTTACATCCGCGAGTGCATTTTGGTGCCGGAAAAGACGCGCGCGGTTCGCGACGCCATATCCGCTGGAACCTCGCAGTACGGCATGCAGACTTTCGATCAATCTCTCTGGGATTTATTCCAGGCAGGCTTGATCAACTACGAGACCGCACTGGAAAGCGCCTCCAACGCAGACGACTTCAAGCTGCGCATGCAGGGCATTTCTTCAACCAGCGACATCTCCAAGAACGCCATGCAGCAGTCCGGCTACGGCAGCCGCTGATTTATCCTCCTGAAACAACTTGGGCGCGCCATCAGGCGCGCCCGTTTTTATCTCGGAGGGGGCCGGAACCCTCCTTCGGCGATCAAATCGAAGGCGAGTTCCAGCCCTGGTGAAGAGCAGTTGCAGCTAACAGACAGCCGCGTATTTCGTATGACGGCAATCCGGAGCGCGGAGGACAAAAAGCGCGTGCTCAAATGTCGAAATATCGAACACATGGTTCAAGCCGGTGCGGATCAGCACTTGGTTGACGAAATGCGACGGGTTCACCAGTTTGAGTTGTACCTTGCGATTCCGCGCCCACTCCTGCAGGGATAGCAAAGCCGTCAGGCCACCGGCATCCAACGTTTCCACATCCGATAAGTCAATCACCACAATCCGAATATCTTTCTCGGAGAACACAGCATTCCGAAGAGTGCGAACTTCCGCGCCGCGGACGATCCGCCCCACGCATCGCACAACCGCTACATCACCCGTTTTTTCAACATCGATGGTAAGCATGACTGGCTTCCTCACTCACTCTCTATCTACGCAAATAGACGGGGGAAAGTTCCCGTTGTCACCACAGCTCAGGTAAAAAGTTGTAACGTAGTTGTGAGGTGAATCTTTTCGCCGGAAGATCCGCCCAGCGGGGTAACCTGTTACTGCCATGGCATTTGCCCGTCCAAGGAAGACCGACTCCGAAAACGAACTCTACGAGTATGCCGTGGGAGCGCTCGGCCGCCGCATGCGTTCCGTGGCTGAACTGAAACGCTTGCTGCGGCCCCGTGTGGAAGCAGATACCGAGTACGGACAGACGCTGGTGGAGTTGGTCATCCGCCGGCTTAAAGATCGTGGCTACCTCAACGACGCCCAGTATGCCGCTGCCTACTCCTCCTTCCGCCGCGACAACGAAAAGTTCGGCCGCAGGCGCGTGATCACCGATCTCAAAGCCAAAGGAGTGCACGGCGAAGTCATCGAGAAAGCGGTCGACGCGGTATACGACGAAGTGAGTGACGAGAAGCAGGCACGGGAATACTTGAAGCGCAAGCGCGTGGTAAAGCCGAAAGATCGGAAACAAACCGCCCGGATTTTTCGCCAACTGATCCGCGCCGGATTCGCATCGAAGACCATTTTCACCATCCTCAAGAAGTGGGACGTGGACGACGAGACGCTCGGTGCACTCGAAGAAGAACTGGAGTGAACCAAGCAATGCAGTTGCGCTTTACGACCAGAATGCGGGATACTTTCCGAACCACTTCTCTCAAATCTCATGGAGGCACTATGAAGTCAAAGCTGGCAACAATTCTGTCTACAGGGCTGCTTTGCTCGGCATCGCTGATGTTCGCTCAGGATGCCACGAAAGATGTTGGCGATGCCGCGAAAGACACCGGGCACGCCACCAAGGTCGCGGCCAAGGATACGGCGAAGGGCACGGAAAAAGCAGCCGACAAAACCGGAGACGCCACCAAGACCGCCGCCAAGGACACAGCGCACGGCACGGAAAAGGCAGCCGACAAAACTGGCGATGCCACCAAGACCGCAACCAAGAAAACTGGACACGGCATCAAGAAGGGCGCAGAGGATGTCGGCCACGGCGTGAAGAAGGGCGCAGAGAAAACCGCTGACGCCGTAAAGTAGCGCTGCCATCCTGAGGAAGCGGTGCCCCTCGCTCGCGATGGGCACCCGACCGAAGGTTCATCCCCGCCTGTATTTCGGATCGTATTCAATGGCATGTTTTTGCAGGAAAGCAATAAATTCTTCTTCGAAGCTATGCGTGCGATGATGTTCAGCCTGTGAATTGATGTAACTGATCGTGTGTGCCTGCTGCGAGATTCCCACAGTGAATGCGCCGTAACCTTCCTGCCACGCGAATCTTCCGGCTTCGGTGCCATTCGTCCATTTCGATGAGCCGCCCTTAAGCAACTGAACTGCCTTCGCCAACGGCATGGTTGCAGGGATCGACAAAAGAATATGAACGTGGTTCTCGATGCCACCGATAGCCACCGCCTTGAACCCGTTCTTCCTGGCGATGCCTCCCAGATACGACCAAAGTTCTGGCTGTTTCTCCCGAGCAATCAAGTTGCGGCGGTCCTTGGTAGAGAAGACGCAGTGCACGAGATTGGAAACGTAGGTATGAGACATTTCAGCCGTCCCTCCGGGACTGGATCATTTCCCGACGCTTACCCAGCACCAAGGTGCTGGGCTATTAGCAAACGTCCCTCCGGGACGAAGACAATGAGAGTTTCGCCACGATATCGGTCCCCTAGGGACCCCCGCCGATAGCCCAGCGTTTCAACGCTGGGTAGACATTGAGAATGACCCCAGTCCCGGAGGGACGACTGAACCCTATCGAAAACTTCGCCGCTTTGCTGTGACGGATGAACATTGCCACGAACCCGGTTTGTCCTGCCGCTGGATGCTAGAATCGATCTGTATATTCTCACTACATCTCATGCCAACCGGCTCTGAAATTCGGCGCAAATTCCTGGACTATTTCGTCCAGCACGGACACAAAGAGGTCCATTCCTCTTCGCTCGTTCCGCCAACGATCCCACGCTGCTCTTCACGAACGCAGGAATGAACCAGTTCAAGGACGTCTTCCTCGGCCTTGAAACGCGTGACTACAAACGGGCCACGACTTCGCAAAAATGCGTCCGCGCCGGCGGCAAACACAACGACCTCGAAAACGTCGGCTTCACCAACCGCCATCACACCTTCTTCGAAATGCTGGGCAATTTTTCCTTCGGCGACTATTTCAAGAAAGACGCCATCGCCTACGCCTGGGAGCTGATCACGTCGAAAGACTGGTACGGGATCGACAAAAACAAACTTTACGCCACCGTCTTCAACGGCGAAGGTGGCCTGCAGCGCGACGCCGAAGCCTACGACCTGTGGGCCGCGCAGGGAGTGCCCAAAGAACGAATTTTCGAAATGGGCCTGAAAGACAATTTCTGGCAAATGGGCGACACCGGCCCCTGCGGCCCCTGCAGCGAAATCCACTACGACATGGGCGCGATCGCATCCGACCAGGGCCACACCGACTGCAAATTCGGCTGTGACTGCGGACGCTACGTCGAAATCTGGAACCTGGTTTTCATGCAATTCGACCGCGACGCCAGCGGCAAGCTGAACCCGCTGCCCAAGCCGTCGATCGATACGGGCATGGGCCTGGAACGCCTAGCAACGGTACTGCAAGGCGTTATTTCCAATTACGACACCGACCTGTTCACGCCGCTGATCAAGCGAGCAGCGGAGTTAACAGGGACGTCGCTTCAAAAGAGATTGAGAAGGAAGCTCACGCAAAGACTGCTGCCTCACTACGCGTGATTGCGGATCACTCGCGGGCCGCAACATTTCTGATTTCCGATGGAGTCCTTCCTTCGAACGAAGGTCGCGGCTACGTGCTGCGCAAGATCATTCGACGTGCATTGACCCACGGCCGCCTTCTTGGACAAACGAAGCCTTTTCTCAATGAGATGGTCTTTGCGGTCCGTGATCTGATGCGGGACGCATATCCAGAGCTAAATGAGACCTGTGATCGCGTAGCCAAGACTGTCCTCGTTGAAGAAACGCGTTTTGGCCACACCATGAACGTTGGCCTTGAGAAGCTCGAGGCTCTGATTGGCGAGAGTCGATTGTCAGGTCAGGAGGCGTTCAGACTTTACGACACATTCGGGATGCCCCTCGACTTCATGCAGGACGCGGCTCGTGATCAAGGTATTGAATTCGACCAGGCTGGATTCGATCGCGCCATGACTGAGCAGCGCGAGCGTGCTCGCGCCTCCTGGAAAGGCGCAGCCAAACAGACCGCCAATCCGGCATACCAGCAACTCCCGAAGTCACAGTTCGAAGGCTATCGCCAGACTCGCTCGGATAACTGCGAAGTTCTCGCGATCATCCACAACGGCCAAGGCGCGCAGCAACTCAAGCCCGGCGACGAAGGCGAAATCATCCTCGACCACACGCCGTTTTACGCCGAGTCCGGCGGCCAGGTCGGCGACCGGGGATGGCTTTACTCCGACGACCACAACACCATCGTCGCCGAAGTGAAAGGCTGTTACTCACCGATCCAAGGCGTGCGCGCGCATCAGGTTGTCATGAAATCCCCACCCTCCGCAAAAAACGCGGAAGGGTGGGGCACCCTGCGTGTAGGCGACAAAGTCGACGCCGTCGTCAACGCCGAAATCCGCGAGTCCACCATGCGGAACCACACGGCCACGCACCTGCTCCAGGCCGGACTGCGCGAAGTCCTCGGCAAGCACGTCAAGCAGGCAGGATCGCTGGTTGCACCCAATCATCTCCGTTTCGACTTCTCGCATTTCACCAGCGTTGCCGACGAAGAGCTGCAAGACATCGAAGACCTGATCAACAAAGAAGTCCTCCGCAACCAAAAAATCGAGGTCATCGAGAACGTCCCCATCGATGTTGCCATCAACGAATACAAAGCCATGGCCCTGTTCGGGGAAAAATACGGCGACCGGGTCCGCGTCATCAAAATCGGAGACTTCTCCACCGAACTCTGCGGAGGCACCCACACCAACGCGACTGGGGAAATCGGCCTCATTAAAGTTTTGAAAGAAGGTAGCGTATCTTCCGGAGTCCGGCGCATTGAAGCCGTTACCGGCGAAGGCTCGCTGCATCACTTCAGGAAAGATCACGAACTGGAGAGCGTAGTCGCGAGCCTGGCCACGCATTCGGAAGCCGCTTCTCCCGCGGAAGCATTGAAACTCGAACTCGACAAAAAAGATTCCGAGATCAAGCGACTGACGCGCGAACTTGATCAGGCGCGCATGAAGTCAGCGTCATCGACGGTGGCCTCGGTCACCGATAAGATCAAAGACATCCACGGCGTCAAAGTGCTGGCCCACCGCGTGGACAATCTCGACCGCCCCCAGATGCGCACGCTGATGGATCAACTTCGCGACAAGCTAGGCTCAGGCGTTGTGGTGCTGGGTTCGACCAGCAATGGCAACGTCTCCCTGATCGTCGGCGTCACCAAAGACCTGACGCAGAAAATCCAGGCGGGAAAAGTCATCGCCCCGGTTGCTCAAAAAGTCGGCGGCAAAGGTGGTGGCCGTCCCGACCTGGCCGAAGCCGGCGGAAAAGATCCCGCAGCGTTGGACGCAGCCCTTGCCGAGGCGTACGGCGTGGTCGAATCCATGCTGGCTTAGCCCCCCACAATTTCTCGACCGAACTTGCCGGCGACCTCTGGACGCAACTCTCGCCGAGGTATAACGTGGTCGGAGCGCTATTGGGGCGAGAGTCTCTTAAACTTTATGGATGACCGCATTCGGTTCATCACGCATCAGGGCAAGCAGATTCTGCTGGTGGATGCGTCCAACTGCTCACCTGCTGACATGCTGAAGGTTGCGCGCATCGTTCCCACCCATGTCATGTCCCAGCCGCGCGACTCGCTCCTCCTGTTGGCCGATTTCACCGGAGCCGAATTCGATCGCGCCGCCATCACCGCCATGAAGGAGGGCATAGTTTTCGACCGCCCTCATCTCAAGAAGTCTGCATGGGTAGGAACAGAAAATCTGCCCCGCGTGTTCTATGAACACATGAAGAATTTTTCGCAGCGCGATTTGCCCACCTTCAAGACGCGCGAAGAAGCCATGGACTGGCTGGTGAAAGACGAGTGATTAGCATTTCACCACAGAGTCACAGAGAAAAAACGCAAAAGAAGATCTCTGTGACTCTGTGTCTCTGTGGTGAAGAAACGGGCCCTAGCTTCTCCACTTCAACGTGACCGGCCCGCTCATCGGATGGCGCATCTCTCCGCCGTTGCGCAATGATTCCAGATACGCCGCCTTCAACTGGAAATACCATTTCGCTGGACGATCCGCATCATCGATCAGCATTAGATGCGGATTGTGCGTTAACCCTTCGGACTGGTCTTCCATAGTCTGCCGGTCTTGCTCGACGAACTTAGCAAACACAAACTTGAGCAGCGAGGGTCCAAAGGGAAGCCAACGAAAGATGTTCCAGCAGGCCACTACGTCAATTCGGCAATGGCTGCGGGTAATGGGCGTCACCGTGGTCAAGCTGGAGAACCAATACTTCCCGGCGCGAATGGTTTCCAGACGCAGGTTGGGCAAAACGAAATCAATCGTGGTCGTGATCGAGTCCGCGTCCGCATACAGTCGCAGCAATTTATAAGGCGCGCTGTTCGAACTGGGAGTATGCGCACTCATACGGAAGCCCATGGGAATAGGCTCGAAATTCTTCTGCTTCTCGTGAATGCTATGCCGGCTGCGCCACCACCATGCCTGATGAACGAATGGTCCGTGCGCCGGGTCCATGAGGCCGATGATCCCGTGATCGACACTGCAGGGCAGGTCAGCAGTCAAGTGAGCCATCTTGTATTTCCCGTCAAAAGTAGGAACGTGGGGGACGGGAGACGACGTCTGGGCCGTCTTGGGGAAGCCGGCCCCAGGCACAGGCGGCTCGGGAATGAACACCCAAACATAATCGTCGTTCTCCGTGCACGGGTAGCTGCCGGCATAGATGCGGTCGACTTTCAGCTCCTGATCGGAAGTCAGCGAAGGAATAAGCTGGCACTGTCCAGTGTGGGCATCGAATTTCCAACCATGGTAGCTGCACTCCAGGTTCTGACCGTCAAACCGTCCGCAAGAGAGCGGCATTCCCCGGTGCGGACAGGCATCGCGCAGAGCAAAAGGTTTTCCCTGGCGGTCGCGCCCGATCACCAGAGGCGTCTCCAGCAGCAGGGCCTTCTGCAGGCGGTTTCGGGGCACCTCCCGCGCAGGGAGAGCCCGATACCAGAAGCCATAGAGCATCAGCGAGTCCACTGTCTGACGTTGGGAAATTTCAAGATCGCTCATGGGGAATCACAGGCAGCCTACTACACCCCAGAAATTTTGTGGAGAACGGGCGTCCGCAGCTGGGCAGAGCTGGAATGCAGCCGGGAGCGTGCTGGCCGAGCAGTCCCATCCTTCATAAAAATGTTACTTCCAGTAAGGCATTATTAATCAGGTACTTACAAAGATTACCACCGTGGTTCAATAAGCCTTTGGTAAGTTGCCCCCCTCTCCCTGCCAGCCTATAATCGACACACTCTGGTTTAGTTTCTCCGTCAGGTTCCGGGTGGGTAGGCGCGGAGGTATTTTTGCGTCCGCGTCGAAGTATAGGCACTCGGCTATGCGAAAACACCTGCAACTCGCCCTGATGGCTAGTCCCGTAATCGCGACCTTCCTTTCTCTCACAACGCCATACGTGCAGGCAGAAGCCGACTCCAGTGGTGCCAATGCGGTCATCACCAGCAGCACCGATGACGAGGGCCGGAAAGTCTATGTAAACGAATCTTTTCCGGCGGTCACCAGCAAGCGCACCCAGCCTCCAGCCCAGCGAAGTTCGCTGGCATTCTGGAGTGCCACCGAACACCGGTGGAAGCCGGTTCCTTCCGCCAACATCCGGGCAGCACGCTCGGCGGCGGCGGAGGTCAACCATTATCTTGGCGAGCAGCCGGAGCCGCTCACGAACTACGTTCGCGGAAAGGCCTCGTCTCCGCAGGATATTGATGCTGCCATTGACCAGGCGGCCTCGCGGCACAACGTCGATCCCAACCTGGTGCGAGCGGTCATCAAGGTGGAATCGAACTTCAATCCCAATGCGGTTTCCCGCAAGGGCGCCATGGGCTTGATGCAACTGATGCCGCAAACTGCGCGGCAGCTACGAGTGGCCAACCCTTTCGATCCGCAACAAAACGTGGATGCCGGGGTTCGTCACTTAAAGCAGCTGATGGAGAACTACGGAGGCGACGTGAAGCTAACTTTGGCAGCCTACAACGCGGGCCAGGGAGCGGTAGCGCGCAGCGCCGGAGTGCCTCATTTTGCCGAGACGCGAAACTACGTGAATCGGATCACGCAACTATATTACGGAGGGTCGGATTCTGAGATTCGATTCCTGCAGAACCCGATGCACGATCCCATTCATGTGCAAAGGGATGCCAGAGGCGTGCTGCACATCAGCAACACCGATTGAGCATCTAAGAGTAAAGCGATTACGGGCCGTTTCATTGAAGAACCTGAATCAAGTTCATCGCACGCTGCGCTGCAGTGCGGCTTTGGTCGCGCTCTTGCTGCTGCCTGTCGTCGCGCGCGCGCATAAGTCCCGCAGTTGGGCCGATTCGCAATTTGCCGCAGCCGAAACCCTGCAAGACACCCTGGAATCCCGGCCCACGGCAGAGCGTACCCGCCGTGACTACGAACGCGTGATCAACGCCTATCGCCGCGTTTACCTGGGCGCTCCGAGTTCCAGCAAGGCCGACCCCAGCGTGATGGCTTCCGCCCAGATGACCGAGGAAATGGGGCGTCGTTTCAGTGATCCTGACGTCTTGCGCACGGCCATCCAGCAGTACGAATTCCTCCGCCGCGAATATCCCGGCAGCAAGTACCGCTTCGACGCACTCTTCCGAGTCGGCGAAATTTACAAAGACGACCTGCACGACAAGACTCGAGCGAATGCGGCATTCGAGGAATTCCTGCGGCGTTATCCGCGCAACCAGTTCGCGGCGGCGGTACGCCAGGCGCTGGCCGAACCCTCACCGCAGCCGGCTGCTTTGAGGACAAAGGATACGGCGAAGCTCGCCAGCAAAGCTCCCAGGGATTCCATGTTGCCCTCCACTCCCGACGATGACGCCGAAGAAAATCCGTCTCCGGACGCCGACGCAACCGATGCTGGGGACGCAAAGCCGTCGCGAGTCATCGGCATCCGTCACTGGTCCACGCCCGAGTACACACGGGTGGCGATTGATCTCGAACACAACGTCAAGTATCAAGCGCAGCAAATCGATCATCCCGACCGTATCTTTTTCGATCTGCTGAATGCCAAACTCGATCCCAAACTGGCCGGCAAGACTTTCGACGTAAGCGATGGATTGCTGAAGGCCATCCGAACGTCGCAGTTTAAAACCGGGCGCACGCGTGTCGTGCTTGATCTCGATGAGCTTTCCCAGTTCGATGCCACTCTACTCTCGAATCCGACCCGGCTCATCATCGATATTCACAGCAAAGATATTCACAGCAAAGGCATCCAAGGTAACGCCGTCCATAACCAGCAAGCTGCCCCAGTGCCACCTGTTAAAGAGGCTGCATCGACGACTGGCGATGCCACGGAAGAAAACTCTGTAGACAATTCCACACTGGAATCGGCAACCAATAGCGGGGAACCGCCAGCACCAGCGAAGCCGATTGCTGACAAGCCAGCCCGGCGCACTACCGTGGTGGTCAACAACGGCGTGAAGAAAACTATCGTTGACGCTGAGGATGACGACGCGCCAGTCCCAATCAAAGATACAGTCGCGAAGCTGGACCCGCCCAAAGTTGATCCCCCTAAGTCCGATCTTTCCGAGACCACTGCGGCCACAATGAACCCGAGTACGTCTGCAGTCTCTGGCCGAGCTAAGAACAACGCTTCCAAGAGTAAGCACAAGACGGCCGCAACCGATAATTTGAATGTCCGCGAAGCTCAGCCCACGGCCAGCGGCGATCGTTCCCTGATCCGCGCCTTGGGTCTGAAGATTGGCAAAATCGTTATTGACCCCGGCCACGGAGGCCACGATACCGGCACTATCGGCCCCAACGGTCTCGAAGAAAAAGACCTGGTGCTTGACGTAAGCCGCCGTCTGGGCAAGTTACTGCAAACCCGCCTCGGCGCCGAGGTGATTTACACTCGCAAGGACGACACATTCATCCCGCTCGAGACTCGAACCGCAATCGCCAATCAGGAATCGGCCGACCTTTTCGTTTCCGTCCACGCCAACTCAAGCCATGACGCCGATGCCCGCGGAGTCGAAACCTATTATCTGAATTTCACCTCGTCCCCCGAAGCGCTCGAAGTCGCGGCCCGTGAAAACGCCGTCTCAGAGAAATCGATTCACGAACTGCAGGACTTGGTGAAAAAGATCGCGCTGAAGGAAAAGATCGAAGAGTCCCAGGAGTTTGCCTCCGACGTGCAGCACTCGCTGCACAGCGGTTTGTCCGTGAAGAATCCAGGATTGCGCGACCGGGGCGTGAAAAAAGCGCCGTTCATCGTCCTCATCGGGGCCAATATGCCATCGATCCTGGCGGAAATTTCCTTCGTCAGCAACCCTGGTGACGAACGCCGCCTTGAGACCTCCGATTACCGCCAGAAAATTGCCGAATCCCTCTACCGCGGCATCGCCAAATACGTCAGCGGCCTCAGCGGCGTCAAGGTCGCCAGCAAGATCGATAAAGACGCCGGCCAGTAAGCCCAGCCCAGACTGCACCCCGCAACCAGTTCACCATGCAGAATTTCCGGCAGCTAGAGTTGGTTTTCCAATGGATCACTTGCCAATGATCTGGTAGTTCTGCCAGTTATCCTGCCGAGGCTCTGGGTTCACATTGAAACTGGTGGTAACCCGATCGTCAAGCTTGGTATGCACCGATTCTGGAAGACATCGATTCAATGGCCGCGGCCGGCCGCGCTGGGTCGGCCCTCAACGCGACACGAGAAGAGAGGAACACCATGAAAATGAAACAAGCCTTACGAATCACGTTCGTCGTGCTTTTGTCATTTGCAGCCCTTGGGTTGTTCTGCGGAGTAGCCGCCGCTCAAGAAGTGCAGGTCAAGGGAGTGATCAACGGACGGAGTGGGGCGACCATGACGGTTCAGACGGACACGGGAAATGTCGTCGTGGTACTCACCGGTAGCACCGACGTGCAGGATGTCGAAGGTAAGTTCCACATGCGGAAGAAGCAAATGGGTCTGACGGCTCTTATCCCCGGCCTGCCCGTTCAAGTGAAAGGCGCCTACAACGCGCAAAACCAGTTGCTGGCCGACAGCGTTAGTTTTAAGGGATCCGAACTCAACAACGCCCAGGACATCCAGGCAGGTGTAGCGCCCGCCGAACAGCAGATCAAGGCCGAGCAGCAGCAGACGGCTGTGCAGCAGGCGGCTCTAAGGCAGCAAGAGCAGCAACTTGCCGCCGAACAGCAAAAGATCGACGCCAATAAGGCCGCTATCGCCGCTGCCAATAAACGTTTTGGCGAACTGGCTGATTACAACATCATGGGCGAGGTCACGGTTCTCTTCGGCAATGGGAAGGTCGCGCTTGAACCGGAATACAAGCCACAGTTAATGCAGTTGGCGCAGCAGGCCCAGGCCATCAATGGCTACGTCCTCCAGGTAAAGGGATACGCATCGGCGGTTGGCAGCGCGGCGCTGAACCAGAAACTCAGCACCGAGCGCGCCGATAACGTCGCCGATTTCCTGGAGCAGCAGGGCCACATTCCACTCACCAACATGCTTGCTCCCGGCGCTATGGGTACCAGCAGGCAGGTTGCCCCCGACAACTCGACCGAAGGCCAGGCCGAGAACCGCCGGGTAGTGGTCAGGATTTTGCAGAATAAGGGTATTGCGGGCAACTAGATTCAACTACGTCCACAACTCGGGTAGGCGCTGGGCAGTGGAACAAAACCGATCCCGCTGCCCCTGCCCATCCTTTCACTGCAGGCCGAACGCGTAAACCTGGCCATCGTCCGAGCCAACATACACGACTCCATTGGCCACGGCGGGCGACGGACTTACTGTGCTGCTGGTCGTGTAACTCCAGAGCAGGTCGCCGGTGCTGGCGTTCAGCGCGTACAGATTGTGGTCACCTGAGCCGATATAAACCACTCCGTTCGCCACGGCTGGCGAGGAATCCACTCCGCTCCCAGTCGTGTAGCTCCAGAGCAGGTCGCCGGTGCTGGCATTCAGCGCGTACACCTTGTGGTCTTCCGATCCGACGTACACCACCCCATTCGCAACGGCGGGCGAGGAACTCACGTTGGAGCCCGGAATATAGCTCCACTGCACGGCGCCGGTGCTGGCGTCGAGTGCGTACAGCGCGTACGACCAATTGTTGCCTGCGCCGATATACACCATCCCGTTCACCACTGCGGGCGAGGAATACACGTAGCCGGCCGCATGGAAACTCCACAACCTATGGCCAGTTCTGGCCTTCAGCGCGTACACCCAGCTATCGCCGCCTCCGACATACACCACCCCATTTACCACGGCCGGCGAGGTATCCACATATTGGCCGGGAGTGGTGGTGTAGCTCCACAGCAGAGCGCCGGTGTTGGCATTCAGCGCGTACACATTACTATCCAACGAGTCGACATAGACTACCCCCTTTGCCACCGTGGGTGAGGCACCCACCATGTCGCCGGTGCGATAGCTCCACAGCAGGGCGCCAGTGCTCGCCTTCAGCGCGTACACGTTGTGGTCGAGCGAGCCAACATACACCACCCCGTTCGCCACTGCTGGAGAGGAAGGCACGTAATTCCCGGTTTTGTAGCTCCATAGCTTCCGGCCGGTGCTGGCCCTTAGCGCGTACACCTTGTGGCCCGACCCGATATAAACCACTCCATTCACCACGGCGGGCGAGGAACTTCCGCGCTTTCCGGTCGTATAGTTCCACTTCAGACTGAGGCTTCCCACATTGTCGACGTTAAGCACGCTCTCGCACGGGTTCCATCGCACCATGTTGAGCCTATGGAACTCGCTCCATTTGTTGCTGCCCGTGCACGCTAGCTCCTGACTCCACGCCGCGGACACGAAGCACGCACCGAGAATCACAATCAATATGGGGATGCGTTTCATGACAATCCTCCAGAGGATGAACTCGTCACACGGAAATATGTTTCCCGAAAATTCAGCTCACTCGCCTGAATGGTTGCTGCACGGCGACTGGCAAACAACTGCTCCCCCGGAGAGGCGAGACCTACCGAGGCATCATTAATCAGAAACCGATGAGGGCGTCATGTCAGTGCGGAAGATCACATCTTGCTGTGGGAGATGAGCACGCCGCCACGGCGTTTATACTGGCTCTGGGAAAGTCGCATAGTCTGGGATCTTTAGTTGTCGGCAGGGGTGCCGATCAATTCGCCGGGCTGCTCGCGATAACCGGGTTCAGAGTGACCAGCCTTAATTGGTCCAGCGACGTCAGCACACTCTGCCAGCGGGCCTGGTCTTTCTTCGTCTCGATGGGAAGCGAGAGATCGCCATAGAAGTCCAGGATATTGGCTCGCAGTTCGGGTTGTGTCGAATCGAATTTCTTGTTCGACAGTTGGGCCAGCAATTGTGCATAGGCATCGTCGGTCAGTGAGTATTCCGATGCCTGGGTCGGCTTGCCACTGTCCAGATCGCAATTGGGAAGCACGAGTGAGCTGGTGCGCACCTGTTCGAGAAAGACCCGGTACTGGTCGACCGTGGTGTTGATGCTGTTGAAATACAGGTCTTCGGTTTGCGGGGTCGGATTGTTGAATGCCAGCGCCTTAAACGGCCCGATCTTCGGCATGTATCGCAAGAGCGTGGACAGGATCCGGGTTCCAACTCCAGGCTTCGTATAATCTTTCCCCCAGTCTTTTTCATATTCTGAGCGGGAAAGACGGTACAGGAATTTCTGTTTTGCGAAGTCAGGCTGCTCGCGCATCATGTCTTTCTTATGGGTCCGCAGCGCAACCTGGGTCATCTCGGGAATCATGTGGCTGATGGAGTAGCGATACGAACCGATCGCAAGATCCTCGTGAGCCAGCACGTCTTTCAGTTCCATCCCGTAGACGATCGGAAAGACGCGTTCCAGCAGAGGCTTGGACACTTGAAATCCGATGAAATCGTGATATTGCTGCGACGCGTAACGATTCTTCGCGACCTGCACCATGTCGAAACCGAACTCGGTCTTCAAGTGCGCCGTCTTATCCTGCGCATATCGGACCGACTTGCCAAACTTGGCTCGCAACTTCGGATATTCGATCGCAACCGCCTGGTTGACGGCTGGATGGCCAGCGATATCAGACGCATAGTGTGCCAGCGTGCCCAGCGCGAACGCATACTCGTTCACATCCTGACTCTCGCTCAGCAGTTCGCGAACGAAGTCTCCGCTGCGAACGTAGTGCACCAGATCGCTGAACTGCGTGCTGCCGAATGGATAGTAACCCAGATCCTGGATGACGGCGCCTCCATAAGCGTAGGCATGCGCCTCCTTGATCTGGTCCTCAGACAATCCTGGATATCGCTTGAGCAGCAGGGGGCGGATCTCGTCGGTCCACAACAGGTCTACCACTTCCTCGTGGGTCAGAACGGAATATGCCGAGGAGCCGCCGCCGCACATCAGCACGATGAGGAGGCATGCGAGAACGCGAATGGAAAGCAGGCCTCCCCCTCTAGTGATGGAGCCCATCGATATTGCGGCCTGGTGCATATTTCAAATGCGGCCGAGCACCAGAAGAATGACCACGATGCAAAGGACCAGTCCCACACCGCCAGTCGGGGCGTAACCCCAATCCCGGCTGTGCGACCAACGCGGCAACGCGCCAAAAAGCGCTAACACTAAGATCACAATCAATATAGTTCCAACCATGTTTGCTCCTTTGTCCTTTTTCCTGAAAGATGCAGCCTCTCGCGAGGCTGCATCAGACAGAGGTTACAGTGAGATGTTGATAGCGATTCCAACGTTTGGATATCTGCGGTTGTAGAGGTAGTAGCCGTTGTCGACGTAGACCACATAAACGTCGTCGGTGTCATACCAGTTCGCCGCCCAGTATTCCGGCCACGGATCCACCGGACTGAACCAGAAGCCGCTGTATTGGAATCGGGGATATCCGCCCACGACCAGAAAGGGAAGGCCGTAGATTCGGAATTCATGCTCCCTCCCAAAGTATCCGCGGAACTGTTCGTCTGGGATGCGATAGCCGTGGTAGCCGCCGCGTTGTTGCCAGGTGCGGTGGTCGGAGTCCCAATGTTGTGAGCTATGCTCTTTCCACGCAGTCTGCTGGACGCGTTGCTGTTCCTGGCTGCGCTGCGGTTGCTCGTTGCCCCGCTGTTGCTGTGCGTGCTTGTCCTCTTGCTGAGCAGGTTTGTCCTGCTGCATCTTTTTTCGTCCTGTTGCTGTGCGTGCTTGTCCTCTTGCTGAGCAGGCTTGTCCTGCTGCATCTTTTTTCCGTCCTGTTGCTGTGCGTGCTTGTCCTCTTGCTGAGCAGGCTTGTCCTGCTGCATCTTTTTTTCGTCCTGTTGCTGTGCGTGCTTGTCTTCTTGCTGGGCAGGCTTGTCCTGCTGCATCTTTTTTTCGTCCTGCTGCGCGTGCTTGTCCTCCTGCTGTGCGTGGTCGTCTTGCTGCGCATATGCGGGAGCGGCGGCTCCCAGGGCCAAAGACAGAACTGCTGTGCTGATGATTCCAACTAGTTTCATAGGTGATCCCTCCGTTGCTCGATTCGTGGTGCGTTTCTAGCGCAAGCTTCCTGTGGTTACGTTTGCCGGATTCCCGATGGCGTCGCCGGATACGAGGAGTTCCACTCTGCGGTTCTGCTGGCGTCCTGCGGCGTTATCGTTTGTGGCTACCGGCAGAGAATTGCCGAAGCCTTTTGCACTGACCGAATTTGTGGTTACGCCTTCCTGCACTAAGTAATCGCGGACTGAGGTGGCGCGATTCTCAGATAGCTTCTGGTTCATTTCATCGCCGCCGACGTTGTCGGTGTAGCCGCCGACTTCAATGTTGAGTCCGGGATACGCGAGCAGGATTCCGGCGACTTTCGCCAGTTTTTCGCGGGCTCCCGGCTTTAAGGAATACTGCCCGGTGTCAAACAGAACATCAGACATGCTGACGATCAGTCCGCGCGCGCTGTCACGAGTCTGGAGAATAGAATTCAACTGCTCGGACAAACGTGAGCGCATGGCGGCTTTGTCGGTTTCCGCGTTCTGCGCCGTTAAACGGGACTGATCGGCATCGGCCTGAGCCGCGGCCAGCGCTGCTGCCGATGCTGCCTGGCTTGCAGCCATATCTGACTTAGCCTGGGCTGTATCAGCCTGGGCTTGCTCTTTCTGCCGGGTTGCATCGTCGGCTTGCGCTTGCGTCTGGGCCTGTGCGTCGGCTGCGGATTGGCGTTCGTTGGCTTGACGTTCGTCATCCATCTTCTTGACCGCGATGGCGCGAGCATCTTCGGCAGTCTGGACGGCCTCGCGGGCGACCGCAATCATTGCCTTTTTGTCGGTGTGCTTGTTGGTGGCGTCTGCGTCCACCTTGTTCATTAACTGGACGGCGCGTTGATAGGTGTCCCCGGCGTACTGCTCCGCTCCTTCGGATTGCGCGATTCGCAGAGCGTTGCGCGCTTCAAAGAACTCCAATGGTAAGTTGGCATTCATGACCACCGGATCGAATTTGTAGCCAGTGGGAATGTAGCCTCCACGCTCCATAAGTTCGTACTTGGCGCTCACGACCTCGGTCGTTCCCTTAACGTCCGGGCGAATTACGTTTTCGAGGACGACCAGGTTACTGGGCTGTCGAACCGCATAGTAAGGTTCTGCGGTGACGACCAGCGCGAAAGCCTGGAGATCAGTGGTCACATCCACCTTGCTGCGGTGGTTGTCGCCCACTATGATCTCGCCCAGGTTTACTGCCCGGCCCTCGGGTGATATTGCCCAAAGAATGTAGGTCAGATACTCGCTACCGAAGGTTGTCGGCTTTTGCAGGTTGCCAAATTCCACCTCGATTTCGATGTAGCCCTTCTTGCTTTCTACTTTTGCCTGGCCGTTCGCTGACGGCATGAGATCCGTGCCCGCGAAGTCCACCTTCGTAGCGCCGCTACGATGCTTGTAGTTGACCGCTTGCGTGGTGCGACTGGTGACGACCACTCGGAATGTGGGCGTCTGAGCCATGGGTTCGACGGCCACTGCCGGTGGAGGACTAGTTTGAGCCCATGCGCTCAAGCTCAGGGCGATCCCTGCTGCAAACAACATCTTCATCTTCATATGTATCTCCTTGGCAGCTATCTGCCGTGTAACTTTGTCTCGATCTTGTCTTAGGGGCAAATCGTTCCCGAGTGGCGACTCCAGGTCGTCATCCTTTTCCGATGCGGATGGCGGAAAGGGAGTGAAACAGTCCAAATACGTTCAGCAGCCACAGCACTACGGCGATGACCACCACCCCATTCAGGATTGATTTGATGGACGCCTGCATGGGAATGAAGCGGTTGACCAGCCACAACAGAACCCCCACCACGATGAGAACTTCGAGAAGCTGAATCAAAGGCATGATTTGTCGACCTTTCTTTTCCCGGGCTGACCCCTACCATCCGCCTGGAGTTGTTGCATTTATTTTCGTGTTCGAGAGCGCTTAGCGTCGCGCGTCCTCTGGGCGGCTACACGGCATCCCGTGAATGAGGAATGCCGGTACCCAACACCCGCTTTATTTCTTAACGTCCTTGTCTTCCTTGTTGTCCTTCGCTTCGGCGATTCGTGCCTGCTGGCCTGCATCGGACACGGCCTTCAAGAATGCTTCTACACTCTTCGGCGTTGGCCCCTTGCCCGAGAGGGTGGTTGCGAAAGGCAACGTGCTTGCCGTAAATGGCGCGCGTAGAGTCGTTGTCCTGTTCGACGACGGCACCTTCAAGCGTCAATCCAGCGAATACACCTTTCGAACGCGAGTAGGTCAACATTTCCGTGCTCATCTTCCAGTCAGTTCCGGCGGAGGCATGACGGCCCACCGGGCCCGCGGCGACTGATCCTTCCCCGGTCAGCTCAAACTTGCTCGACAACAAGTGCTGGAAACCTTGGTCGTTCATGACCAGCATGACCAGATCCACGCCTTCGACGCCGATCTGCAATCCCCAACTCCCGCCACCAACGGATACAAACGCGGGCGCGCTCCAGCCGTTCGAGGTGCGGCAGGACGCTACTCCGCGGCCATGCTTTCCGCCGAAGATGAAGCCGCCCTTAATCAGGTCTGGCACCACCAGGACGCACTTTGCGCCGGCCAACACTTCTTCGGGGATACCTTTGTCGGGGGCCGCCATAATGGCTTGGAGAACCGCCACGGACTTTTGCATGCGATCGACCGTGTCTTCCTGAGCCGAGCCTGCCCATGCGTAAGTTCCAAACAGACCCATGCAGCTCATCAACAACAGTGACAGTGTCTTTTTCATGATTGTTCCTTTCAGAGTTGCGGAACTAAGAGGAGAAAACTTCAGATAAGCTGACTTAGCTCAGAGGACCTGAAAGAGAGAGGTTGTGCTTTTCTCTTGCATCATCATGGCTTAAACCCGAATGAATAGCTGGTCTGAATTGCTCACTTGACCGTCATATCGCCGGGATGTCAGTTCTTTTGAAAAGTGAGCAATCTTACACAGAATCGCCGTCCCTGATGTGTCATGGTGAGCCTGTCGAATACGCGAAAGAGCAGGCCCGCCGTGCGTCCTTTTCTGGTTAATGTTCGTCGCCTGGTTTCCTCGCTGGCTGCCTGGCTGGGGAAGTTGCTGGCAAATAAAGCACCCCGTGGAGATTTTGGTCCGCAGAGGATGTGCCCATTCTGCGGGTTAATCACTTCACGATCGAAGCCATTCTGCCTGGAGTGCGGAAAGTCGTTTCGAGGGCTTCAAGAGCGGAGAGACGCCAGGCAAGGATAAGCAGCTCAATCCATGTGGGAGGAGATAAAAATGCTTTGGACGATTTTTGTTGTGATCCTGATTCTGTGGCTTCTGGGTTTCAGCCTCCACATAGCCGGCGGCCTGATCCACTTGCTGCTGGTCGTGGCGCTGGTGGTGCTCGTCATCAATCTGGTGAGTGGACGTCGTGTGGTGTAGAGGCGGTCTTGGTCTCTGGAGAAGGGCTACTTGTGTTGGAAGAGGATGCCCAGGCCCCGGCTGGTAACTGCTTTCAGGATGCGCAGGGTCGCTTGAATGGAGTTCTCAGGGCGGGAGACCTTGGCCGCAGCCACTTCCCGGCTGAGGTGCGTCTTGGTGGACGGGTGCCCGGTGCTAAGCGTGCACTTCTCTTTCGGCTTGGCTCCGCACATGGGGCAGCGCACGGACAATATATGCGCTAACGTCAGTTTCTCGGGGTTCACCCTAATAGTATTCAACATGGCTGGCTTGAGAGATGGTCAATATTGCTCTTGGGGTATAAAGCTGCCCCAAAACGGGAGTCTATCCGAACTGATTAGTGACCCGGGGGATGAGGGGATGCCAGCTTTGTTGTGCTGAGAACGCGACGATGCGTGAACTCAGGCGCGGAAAACTTCAAAGCGCGCCGCGACCGCCCAGTTTGGTCGGTATTGACGTCCGCACGGAGGAGAAATGCAATGCTGCGGCATGCTGATTCATTACTACCGCGGCCTGGGTGCGTCGGTTTCCGATCGTGCTGTCGAAATCGAGCGTATTGACCGTATGCTCGCAGAACGTGCATTTGAATGCCGTGCCACCACTCAGCGGTTTGGTTGTGTAATATCTCACTTCTTCAGTATAGTCCTTCGCCGGGTCTGGACTGTGGGCAATAGGCGCGCAACTTTAGAGCAGGAGATCGTTTGGTGGGTGCTGACGCCCTGGCTCGAATCGACGCAGAGTGCCCGGGCGTCGGCTCAGAATTTGACGCTGCCATTCCTGATGTTCCTCCACACCCTTGGCGAAAAAGGCGCTTCCTTCTCGTCGGTTGTTGATTGAGCGGTGTTGGCACGCCACGGGTCGGCGCCTTGCCGCGACCGGCGGGGACGGCGGAGATGTACCGGAGTCGGATCGTGTAGCGCGGCGCGTTGACGCTCCGGTTTCACATTCAGCATAAAGTGGAGGGTCGCCAGCAGGAAGTGAGGCCCATCCGACTTGGTCACGAACGCGTCCACAGATTTCAAGGCTTCAGAGGGCAGTTCCACGTCTTCCGCGAGCATGACGATGGGAATGTGTGGTTTTACCTGCTTGATCTCAGTCGCTATCACTGCACCGTCCAAAAGGCCCAGGTGGTACTCGAGCACAATGGCATCCACAGGCCTCGACATGAAAAGCCGCAGACCGTCGTGGCCATTGGTTGCGGTTACCAACTCATATCCGCTTGCCCGCAACAACCTGAGTTCGTCCGGTTGCCGGTGTATGCAGAGAAGAGTGCTGTTGGTAGCCATGACGGTCAGGTATATAGGTGGGGCCTCTCACGATTCTGTTCAAAATTGATCACATCCAGCAAGGCGGCTATTCAGCTTGCAAATCGAGAGGGTTTTGGACAAAGCGCTTGAAGAACGACAACTAATCGTGAAGAACAACGTTAAGCAGCGAGCTGTGGACCTGCAGCCCGCCGTTGTAATGGATGAAACCCAATGTCCTGAAGCGGTTCATGAAAAAGCTGACGCGCGAGCGGGTGGTGCCAATCATCTCGGCCAGGGTTTCCTGACTGATCTTCGGAACCACGGTCTGTGGCACACCCTCCTTGCCAAAGTGAGCGAGTAACAAAAGCACACGGGCCAGCCTCTTCTCACTGGAGTTAAACAAGTGGTCGACCAAGTCTTCTTCGTAACGGATATTACGCGCCAGCAAATATGCCACGAACAGATCAGAGAACGCGTGTTCCCGGTGAAGCGCTTCCATCATCGCCTTTTTGTTCACCCGGAGGAGTTCGCAATCCGTCATGGCAGCCGCGGATCCCATACGAACGGTTTGACCGGCCAGTGCGCCTTCCCCAAAGAAGTTTCCTTCGGTCAAAATACCGATCGTGGCTTCTTTGCCAGTCTTGGAAACTACGGTAAGCCTTATTTTGCCGGTTTGGATGTAGAAGACGGCGTTCGAGGTGTCTCCCTGGGTGAAGATCCTCTGCTTTTTCGGAACCGTGACGATCTTCCTGCCATCGCCAATCGTCGCCAGAAAAGTATTGGGGTCGAATTCTCTCTTCATTCTGTTTTCAACGGGAGTCGTGGTTGGGTGCCCCCCTCAAGAAAGTCCTAGCACGATCGCTGCAGCGTCGGTTACTTTCTGAGCATCGAAGCGCACCCATACCGTTTGCCATCCTAGCGCGATGCAAGTCATACGGGTGAACTCTTAGCAGGTCTTAGCACAACGCAGACGACGTAAGTTATTGATATAGCGCACCTTTAATGTATGTATCTGCGGCGGATCGCTGCTGCTAGTCAGGTTTCGCATAGAGTTTTAGTTGCAGGATACGATTTTTTGCCGTACGATTTCGCGCATATCGATACGATACGGGATGAAGGGAGGCACTGCGATGGGACGCAACGGGAACGGCAGCAACACTCACTATGCGTCGTTGAACCGGTCCGATGTTCCGCAAGGCCGTAAGGGAAAACATCGGAAAGCGGTGGCCGACATTCTGGGCGACCTTTCAAAGCTGGACGCCCAGCAGGCGGTGAAGATTCCGCTGAGCAGTCTGAACGGCGAGAAGATGCAGAATCTCCGATCCGCATTGAATCGCGTGACGCGCGAGAAAAACATCCCTGTGGAAACTTCGAGCGACGAGAAATATTTGTACGTTTGGCGCGCTGATCTGCCTAAGAGTACCGGAGCAACTGAATAACAGGTCCACCGCTGATCCCTTCTTAGTCTTCTACGACTCTTGCCGTCATCTCTTCGGGTGGCGAGCCTGCAGTCATGCCCTGGGCGACAATTAACTGACGGGCCTCAACCCTGATTTTCGGCAGTTGCAATCCAAACAAAGCTGCGCCTCCGATGCAGGCGACTGCACCCATCGAAACGGTAAGCGGCGCGCCCAAGACGATCCGCCAACGCTCCTCCGAGAAGCGCTCCAAATGGGGCCATGCCCATAAACATCATGGAGTACACCGCCATCACTCGTCCGCGCAGTCGATCGGGAACCATGGCCTGGATCAACGTGTTCGACGACGACATTTGCAGCATCATGCCAAAGCCCACGGGCAGCAGCAGTGCGGCCGAGAGCCAAAAGTTGCGGGAGAAGGAAAACAGAATCAGGCTGACGCCAAAGCCTCCGCAGGCGAACGCGACCCATTTTCCCAGCCCACGGACGCCGGTGCGTGAGGCCAGCGTGAGCGCGCCCAGCAAGGCTCCGATGCCGGTTGCGCCCATCAGAATTCCCAGGCCACGGGCGCCACCGTGCAGAATCTTGTCGGCGAAAATTGGCATGAGAATGGTGTAGGGCATTGCCACCAGACTGACTAGACCCAACAGCAGCAGGATGGCCCGGATCGGGGCGGTGTGCCGGACGAAGCGAAAGCCTTCCATAATATGCGCCCAGGGCGAAGCCGCGGGTGCGCGACGAACCGGACGCTCCACGCGCATCATCATCAGCCCAGCGATAACGGCGATGTAACTCACACCGTTGGCGAAGAAACACCAGCCTTCACCAATCCTCGCCACCAGAATTCCAGCAATGGCCGGACCGACAATGCGCGCCCCGTTGAACATCGATGAGTTCAAGGCGATAGCGTTCATCAAATCTTCTTTGCCGACCATGTCCACCAGAAAAGCCTGGCGGCCGGGAATATCAAAGGCATTGACCACGCCCAGTAACGCCGCCAGCACGAAAATGTGCCAAACATGCACCCTGTGGGTAAGCGTGAGGAGCGCAAGTATAAGAGCCAGAATCATGGACGCGATCTGGGTTCCGATTACGACGCGGTGGCGGTGGTGGCGGTCGGCCACGATGCCGCCGAGCGGCGCGACCAGAAATACGGGGAACTGGCTGGCGAATCCGACCGAGCCCAACAACAGGGACGAGCCGGTGAGGCGATAGACCAGCCAGGCCTGGGCCATGCTCTGCATCCAGGTCCCAATGAGTGAAATGAGCTGGCCGCTGAAGAAGAGTTGAAAGTTGCGATGGCGCAATGCTCGCAAGGTTGCGGGCAGATTGAGTCTGCGTGTCGAGGAGCCGTTCAGAATCTGCTCTTCAGAATTTGTTGTGGCGGCTGGGTTGCTCAAAGCTGGGGTCTTTCTATCCATTGTTAGGATGCCGCCATCGCATTTCCCGATTCAATCCTGGAGCCGTTACTCTCTGCCTACCCCGGGATGCTCTGCCATGACTACTTTGGGACTTCCCAGATGCAGCCAGACAAGGTAGAGTCGGATAGCTGAAATCGGCTGCCCATCTAGTATAGAGACAGTTCGCGGCTGAGGGCTGGGAGAGGCGATGATCACCGATCAGGTTCAACTCGAACGCCGGGCCCAGCAGCGCTTTGACTTTCACTTGCCGATTTCCGTGCGGCTTAGCGGTCGCGAAGCCGAAGGCTGCGGCTTCACCCAGAATCTGAGCGCCCGGGGCGCATTCTTTCACACCGATCTGCCACTGTCCGAGGCCGATGCCATTGAACTCACGCTGGTCATGCCCGCGGAGATCACCCTCGCGGAGAACATGCGGGTGCGCTGCCGGGGCAAAGTGCTGCGGGTGCTTTTGTCGGCAGGAGGCACAAGATCGGTGGTCGCAGTTCATCTCGATGGCTACGAATTCCTGCCCGACGCCGAGGCTGGCTCATCCGCCTTCGCCCGAGTCTCAACCCTGCACGACCATCCCCACGGAGACGAAGCCGTGACCACGCCAAAAGCTTCCTCACCCGGTTCGCTTCGGTCCTGATCAACATTTCCGGGCTGCAGCGGTCAGTGGTGGCGGAGCAGTGCCCACATGGGCTTTGCGGCTCAGGCTTGCTGGCCTCGCCTGCTTTGCAACCGGCTGCGTTTTGCGTAGAATGAAGATGGAAGAATACCCAGGGACACTCCTCTACTCCGCGGTTTTTCCGCCGCTGTGTCTGTCCTTAATGGTCGTTCGGGAATGGCTTGCGTTTCGAAGGGGTGCGCGGAATTCTGTTACTGAAGTCACTTGGCGGAGTTCTCATCTCTTCATAACATGCGGCTGCCGGGTACATAATTGAGGTTCCAGTCATGCATGGCATAGCGGTCACCCTCCTTACCGAGGACAAAGAACGGCTCACGGTGCTCCAGCAACGGCTGGAGAGCACGCAGATGGGCCGCAATGTCTTTGGGCACGTTGGGTTTCCTGCCAGCCCGACCGACCCCATCCTGCGCCAGATCCAGGATGTGCGTGCCGACGTTGTGTTGGTCGACATTGATCCTCAGAGTGTGCAGCGCGCGATGCATGCCATTGAGTTGATCCACTCGAATACCAGCGACATTGTGATTTTTGCCGTGGGTCCGATGACCGATCCGACGACCATCGTTTCCGCGATGCGCGCCGGAGCTCGCGAGTACATGGAGCGCAACGCTACCGCGGAAAGCATGGTTGAAGCCTTTACTCGCTTCACCGCTTCTCGCGGCAAGGCCCGAACATCCTCCGGCCGCGCTCGCGTGTTCGTAGTTGCCAACGCAAAAGGTGGCGCGGGAGCCACCACGGTCGCGGTGAATACCGCTGTTGCTCTTCAGGAATTGCACGGTGGAGTGCTGCTGGTTGACTTCGCGCTTTTGGGACATGCGGCGCTTCATCTGAACGCCCGCGCCCAGTTTGGTGTCACCGATGCTTTGCAGAATCTGCATCGCATGGATACTTCGTTGCTGCAAGGCCTGATGACATCCTGCAAGAACGGCCTGCAATTGCTGGCTGGCCCGCAGGAACCTCATAATGCGGCGCCGACCGCTGCTGAGTTGGCTCGGCTTTTCGATCATCTGGTTTCACAGTTCCGCTATGTCGTGGTTGACTGCTCGAATCGCATGGACCAGACGGCGCGGCTTCTTTGTGACTTGTCGAACGCGGTGCTGCTGGTGGCTCAGTCAGACGTGGTTTCGCTGTGGAGCGCGGGCCGATTACGTTCGTTCCTCGAAGAGGGCGGCGGACGCGACCGCGTTCGTCTGGTACTCAACCGCTACAAGAAGATTCCTGGTTTTGACGATGAAGATGTTGAAACCGCTACCGGATGCAAACTTTTGTGGAAGATTCCCAACAACCACCAAGCGATCGCCCCGGCCATCGATAAGGGCGCTCCGGTGGCATTCAACGATAATGTAGACGTATCCCGCTCGTTCCGGAACCTTGCCGCCACGCTAGCGGAGGCCGCTCCCACGACCGAGGGGTCTCTCGACCTGGTCTACCAGCCTGACAAATCCGATTCCAAGAAGAAGCCCACGAACCGCCTGCTGATCTCGCCCTTGCGCGCCGGCCAGTAACGCTCGGCTCAAGACCAGAACGACTATTCATTCGAGTGTGGTCATCGCGCGGGAAGTGTGGGCGCCTCCAAAACCTGTGTTTCTCCGTTCTCCCCAAGCCAAAACCGGATTGTGCTTCATTACCTTAGTGACCTTCCGTGGTAACGGGATGCGGGCTAGAATCGCGCCATTGTGACAAAACAGCGACTATTCGTCGTGCTGTTGACATTGGCTGCTGGCCTGCCATGCGTGGTTCAGGCCAAGCAACTGGCGATTGTCTCCGACAAGGGCAATGCCACATCGAACCTTACCGCCGCTGATCTGGTGAAAATCTTTAATGCCCACAGCCGGAACTGGCCGGATGGGAAGCCCATCACGGTCGTGATGCGCGATCCATCTTCCGCAGACATGCAACTGGTCCTCCGCAAGGTTCTTAATATGACGCCGGAGCAGGCGCGCACCTTCGTTCAGGCCCATCGAGACCTGATCATGGTCGCCGACTCCGATGATGCAGTCTTGCGCTTTGTCTCAACCTCGCGCGGCGCCATCGGCGTGGTGGATTTGTATTCGCTGACTCAGGACGTGAACGTGGTGAAGATCGACGGCAAATTGCCGGTCGAGCAAGGCTACTTATTGAGGGGAAACTAATGATTCGTCATACAACGATTTGCAGAACGGCAATATTCCTCGCGCTGCTGCTGGCAGCCGTGAGTGCTCTGGCGCAGCAGACAGCGTCCCGGCAAGCCTCACTCGCGGCCGCATTGCCGATGACCACCAAGTCTCCCGAGGCTCGGCACCTGGTGCAGGAAGCTCTGACCCAGTACCTCGATCGCGTGGAGCAGCCACAGGCGATCGAACTGCTGCGCAAAGCGGTCCAGGCCGACCCTGAGTTTGCCATGGGCCACGAGCTTCTGGCCCAGATCAGCCTCGACTCCGCTGAGCAGGTTAGCGAACAGCAGAAAGCGTTTGCCACCAGAATTCACGCCACAACCTCGGAGCAGACTGTGATCGAGTGGTATCAGGATGCCGCCGATCACAAGCTGATTTCCGCCATCACCAAAATGAACGATGTGCTCGGCCAGTACCCGCACGACAAATGGCTGGTCTGGATGTCGACCTGGTGGCTCATGACCCAGGCCCAGTACGAGCGCTCGATCGCCGTGTACGAACGTTCGGGGATTACGGATTCCGCCGGCCTGATCAACAACATGGGCTACAACTATGCGTATCTCCGCCAGTTCGACAAGGCGTTCACCATGATGGATAAGTACGTCGCGGCGCTACCCGACGATCCCAATCCGCAGGATTCCTACGCTGAGATTCTCCGCCTGGCTGGACGTTTCAATCAATCCATCGAGCACTACCGGGCGGCGCTGGTTATCAATCCTGAGTTCTATTCTTCGCAATTCGGTATTGCCGATACCTACTCGATGATGGGAGATCAGGTTCGTGCCCGCAAGGAGTACGAGATCGGATTCCAGAAGTTCCCCCTGGCCGAGTTACAGCAGATCATGTGGAAGACCCGGGAGGCAGCTACCTTCATCCGTGAAAGTGATTTTGAGGGAGCCGATCACGCGTTCCAGGCCATTGCCGACTATGCGCACTCGAAACAGAACAGCCAGGCCGAAGCTGACACCTATCGCCAGATGGCACTCTACCAGCCGAATCCAAAACAGGCGCTGGCATTCCTGGGCAACGCTGAAGCCGCTACCCAGGAAGGCAAGAACGCGTGGACCATCGCACTTACCCAGGAACTTGCCCAGATCCTGCGGGCTCGCGTGGAAGTTGCGCTCAAGATGGACAACAAGCAACTCGCCAACTCCAACCTGGAGCGGTTGGCCACGATGTCAGGCACTTCCAATGACAAGCTGATCGAGCTGGCTTATCACGGAGCCGCCGGCGCGGTAGCGTTCGCCGACCACAAGTACGATCAGGCCATCTCTCATTTAGAGGAAGACCCCGACAACCCGCTTTCCCTGAAGCTCCTCGCCGTCGCTTATCAGAAGATCGGATACACTGCCGGAGCCAAGCGTACCAGCGAGACTCTGCAGAACCTGAACGATCCGACCCTGGAACAGGCATTGATCGTGCCCGCATTCCGCAAGTGCGGCGATGCGTCAGGATGCAATGGAAACGCGAAGACCGCGAAACTGAAGCACTAGAAAATACGGGCCCTCCCCCCGCCTGCGCAATACTCACGCATCCCCGGACGCGTGGTCCGGGGCAAGCCCACCAAGCCCAACCAGAAACTGCAGGAAATATCTCGGCATGGTTCCAGAAATACCGCGGCAGAGCGCTCGCTTCATGGGCTGAAGGCCACGTCTATTGCGCTTCAATCGGCGCGGCTGAAGCCGTGCTCTTCCCAAAGGCACCCTAATGTTGGATGGTCGAGATTATCTCGCTCCGGACGAGGTCTCTGGCTACGTGATTTGGTGCGAGAACACGGGCGAGGGCGCCCGCGCCACACGGGTCTACTTTCCGGCGGCGGCTTTGCCTTCGAGCTTGGCGTCGATGGTGGAGTTCGAGCAAACTTCGTAGTACCAGCGCTCGGTCCAGTGTTGAACCGAGAAACTGTGGGGATCGATCTGGGCCATGCGGGTGCCGCGGACTACGATCTTGCGGAAAATGTCGTTGCCGACTGGCACCATCCCGCTCCATAGATGAAATTCTTCGCCCTCCCACGATTTGGGAAAATCCAGCGGGGAGAGTTCGAGAGAAATTTCCTGCTTCAGCCTCTGGAACGCGGCTTCGCTGATGCGGATCCCGTTCAGGTTGTATTTCAGAATGAAGTCGTCCGGGCTGTCCTGTACATCGGAGTCGCTGACCGTCTGAAATGCGTAGACGTTGAATGGTGTCTCGACCGTCTTCATCGATTTCCGAACCCGCTTGCTGCAAGAGGATAGCCGGTCGCTCTCGTTGAGCGCGTCCGAGATCATGATGCGCTGCTCGCCATCCATCAGATACATGGGGGCGGAATCCTGATAAGAAATGCCCACGCCCAACTCGATGCCGGGCAGTCCCGCGCGCTCCAGCAGTTGGTTGTAACCGCGCACGATCTCGATGATCTCCCGCGCCAGCACCGAGGCGCGGCCAACGGCCAGAGCTGGCTCCCCCTCGCGCTCGAGGATAGTCAAGATGATGGCGTCGCCTTCCAGAAACACCTTGCTGGCTCCATACTTCGCCAGCAGCTTGTTTACCGGGTCATAGAAATTCAGGCTGAAGTAGGATGCGGGATTCATTCCACCCTCCAACAGCGATCGCGTAAGCCGCGACGAGTCTCGGACATCGGCCTTAACAATCACGTGGCGTACGACTTTTTCCTCCGACGGCTTTTGCTCCTCCGGTAACAGGAACTCGTACAGGGTCCCGTTCATGGCGGAAAGCTGCCGCATTTTTTCGTTGGCAACGAGATTCACGTTGTCCATCGCTGACGTGAGCGCCGCCAGATTCCTCAGATCACGGTGATAGCGCATGAAGTCGCGGAGAAATCTTGCTGCGATCCTGCCTCGCTCCGCCCCCCGGCAACTGGCGACACGCTGTACCGCCGCGTCCAGGCTCTCCCGCGATACCTTGCCCTGCTCCACGATGAGCTTTTCCACGCGCACACGCTCTTCGCGTGAGATCAACGCGTTCTTCAGTTGTTGCGCATTGATGCGTGGCGAGTACTCCGCCAGCAGCGGTACCGCTTCATAGGACGCGACCACGTATTCCATCAGCTTTTCGCGTTCCAGCAGGCCCACCCAGGTTGCCAGACGGTTTCTTTGTGAGCGCTCTTCCGGCGTGGAATCGTCCGCGTTCCCGGAGCCGATCAATTCCTGGGCATTCTCCGGCACGTTGAGCCAGGCGTTGATGGCGCGCTCCGGGTCTGCTTCCATTCCAAGATTCAGCGATTGCAGAAACTCGTACGCGATCCGGCGAACGTTGGTGAAGCGGTCAGGATCGCGGTCGAAATTGCCCAGCATCACATACTGTTCGGCGTTGACATAAGCATCGCAACCGTCCGAGGTGAAGATCAGCGGGTTGAGGAACAGTTTGTATTGATCGTCGTTGCTGCTTCCGAACAAGGACCGCCGCGTGCGCGCCAGGGTCTCCTTCTCGATTTCGCGCAGGGTGCGAAAAAGTTCCTGGCCGGTCTTGCGGAGAATCACTTTCTTGGCCACCTGAAATGCACCCACGCGCTCGCGGTATTCCAGTGCCTTTTGCTGCCGAACGCCCTCGTAGCTCTTCAACGTCATGCGGCAGCGTTCCAGAATCTGAGCGAACTGTGAACCCAGTTCAATGCGCAGGAACTTGATGATGGCCACTCGGGCCAGCATATCCAACGAGGGGTTGCCTTCGGCTTTGCTCCGATTCAGCGCGGCGCTATGCACGTCGGCGAGGAGCGGTTTCAATTCGGAAGAGTTAGTTTTAGCGTTGTTCTTGGGGGCTGTGTTCGATCCGATGAAATGACCGCCGGGGCGCGGCTGTGGAGCTTCCGCCGCCAGCAATCCCTCGACATCACCGTGACGCACGATCAGGCGACCAATCTGGGAGCGGGTTTGAGCCACGAACTTGGGGCTCAGGTAAACATCGTGCCGGAGGTTGTCTACGCCGAGTTGCAGGCCTTCGAGAGAGAGCGAGGGAGTGTAGCCGCTCAGGCGAGGAGGGGCGGCTTCTTGCTCTGCGTGTCCGAGTCTGAAAATTGGTATACGTGGCATGAGGGATATTTGGCCTACTGCGGCCCTGCCTGGCTGATCAGGCTGGTGCGGAATTGCGGCACTACCAGAGCTTGCTCCACCGTGGGCAGGTTCAGCGCTGCCAGTTTGGCTGCGATTGACTGGGCCTCCGAAGGTGCCCCCGTGCTGTTATAGGCTCGCCACAAAAGCCGCATGGACAGCGGGTCCGTTCGGCCCTCTTCGAGATGCGGAATCGCCTCCACGAACTTTCCCTGGGCCACCAGCACCGCGCCGGCCGCTCCGTGGTAGCTCAGTTGAACCACTTCGCTGCGGCTGCTCCCTGCCAGGGTTTCCAGTTCCGTGACCACCTTCGAGGCCGAGTCCACGTCCTGGGCATCAGCCAATCGGGTCCCCCGCACGCGCAAAATTCTTGCCTGCTCCTCAATGCGGTCACTGGCGGAGATTTCGTGCTCCTCCCGCAGGGCATCCTGCGCGGCCTGCAAATGCTTCATGGCTGCTTTTGAATCAGGTTCGTACATGCCCAGGATGCGGTGAGCCTCCGCTTCCAGTTGTCCCAGTCCCGCGGAGTGAGCGTGCTTGGCAACATCGCCCAGCGCTTTCTCCGCCTGCTTGCGATTGTTTTCGCGGATCCAGGTCACCGCGGATTGCAGTTCGCGCTGCACCTTCTCACCATCGCTGGCGGAGAAAACAATGGCGCGGTCATACTCCTCGCGAGCCTCTTGTTCCTTCCCCATGAGCGCATAGGTGTCAGCAACGCCCAGTTCAGAGCCGAAATTTGGATCGATTCGGATGCTCATGCGGTACTGTTCAAGCGCCGCATCGAACTTGCCCGCCATGCGCAGAATCTCGCCATAGGAATCATGCGGATTAGGCTGGTCCGGGGCCAGCGTTACATAGCGGTCCATGGCTGCGAAAGCCTTTTCAAAGTTTCCCGTGTCGGCATAACCGTAGCCCAGGTCGTTCAGTGCGGCGGAATAGTCCGGATAGAGCTTGACCGCGCGCTCCAGCACCACTACAGCTTGTTCATAGCGTTGCTGCCCCAAAAGCCAGTCACCCGCTAAGTATGCCAACCGCTGATCTTGCGGATACTTTGCCAGCAGGTCGTTCATCGCGGCAATCGCGGGTATGTAATTGTCTTCCTGCGCTCCTGCCAGCCATGTGATCAGCAACCGCTCAGCCGGGCTTACTGCGTGCGCCAACTGCATGGCCCGCTTGCGCGTGGCTGCCTGTTCCGCCGGATGCGTGCTCATGCGGGATATCAGAATGAAGGCCTGGGCAAAATTTGGGTCCGCTTTAGTCGCCGATCGCAGATCTTGCAGCGTCTCCGGATAGCGATACTCTTCGAATTCCCGCATCGCCTTCTCGAAACTCTTGCGGGCCTCAGTTGACGAAGTGGTGACCGGCAATTTCCCCAGAGCATTCTTCTGCGCGGGCTGTGCCGAGTTAGGTTTGGCGGCAGCCAACCCAGCCAAGGACGAAAACACCAGCACGTAGACGCACCAGCGGCGAAGCATTTGTCCCCCGGAAACTGTTGATTTATTGCTGCTTATGGGATGAGCGTACCACGTGGTTTAGAGCCGCCCAAGGTTACCTAGGTAAGCTGCCAAACGACTGATTTTCAGGCCTTTGCCGGGCTAATTCGAACCGTTGCAAGCTGCTGGCCTGGCGCCTTAACTGATTGCTGAGCGCTAACCGCCGACAACTCAGATCTTCACAAAAATGCCTTTGCGATACAGCACCCACATCGCCAGCCAGCAAACCAGCACGTAAGCCAGCGCATACAGCAACGATGCATTCGCCGGACTGGCCAGCGCAGCAAACGTACGCCGGTAAATAAACTCCTGCCAGGCAGTCCCTCCAGCCGTGTGCATGTGGTCCAGCAGATGCGACATCACTTCAGCAAAGAAATAAGCTGCAATCGCATTCATCCCAAAGACCAGCAACGGCTTCGTCCAGACTCCTCGCCATCGTTTGATGTCCGCAATCCAATAACAAAGCGCCAGGCAGAGCATTGCCAGACCGGCGGTGAAGAGCACATAGGAACTGGTCCAAAGCTTTTTGTTGATGGGGAACCACTCGTCACAAATCTTTCCCGCAACCACGCCGGTC
Organism: uncultured Acidobacteriota bacterium; assembly: GCA_963788605.1. GTDB lineage: Bacteria > Acidobacteriota > Terriglobia > Terriglobales > Acidobacteriaceae > JABDBE01. Next base: position 91,382 of record CAWBHD010000019.1, read on the forward strand.
AATCCAAAGATAGCTAGGCCAAGAACCTTGCTGGTTGCAGAGCGCGCGGAACGCAGCCATTGCCCGGTGAGCAATCCAAGCAGACTGGTGCCGAGCGCCGGGATGGTGCTCAACATTCCCTCTGGATCACGAGTGCCTTCATACAAGTGTCCAGCTAGAAGTTGGCGGTCGAGCCAGGCGACGATATTGCGGTCAGGATCAAGCAGCGGGATATCGTGGGTGGGCATGCCAAATCCCGGCACCGAAACAAAACGCATCAGAATCCAATAGCCAAGCAGACATCCCGCTGCCGTGGCGATCCATCCGCGCCAGTCTGTCCACAATGCCAGAATTGCCGTGATCACATAGCAGATCGCAATTCGCTGCAGCACGCCATAAACCCGCCACGAATCCAGGTGATAGCGGTTGGGAAAGCCATTTAGAAACATTCCTAGAGCGAACAACGCCAGACCACGCCACAGCACATGCCCCAGAAGCCTTTGCCGCGACTCACCGCGCTGCAGCCGCGAACTGAAGGAAAAAGCCATCGCTACTCCCACGATAAAAAGGAAGAAGGGGAACACCAGATCCGTGGGAGTCCAGCCATTCCACTCGGCGTGCTTGAGCGGCCAATAGCTACTGGGTTCGTCTCCTGCATTGTTGACCAGGATCATCCCGGCAATCGTCGCCCCGCGAAACAGGTCCAACGACATCAGTCGCGTGTTCGGTTGCGTGGAAGTCATAAGGATCAGCTATCTTAGCAGTCGTGGTTGGCCTTTTTGGTGACGGGCCCTCAGGGCCGCGTATCCAGGGGGTGCTTGGCCTTCTCGAAGAATTCATTCTGAAGTTTCAAGCTCTTTTCATCCGCTTTGACCGCCCGAATTGCGGCGACGATCTCGGCCTGCCAGCTTTTCATTTCAAATTCGCCGCGCTCGCGGGTCGCAACCGATCCGTCCCCGGAATAATGATTCGGGAAACGCGCATACCACCAGATGCCGGTGTAGAGAGTGTCAGGTAGATTCAGGCGGGCCTGATCGGCGCCAGATTCCTGATTGGCGCGGTCCATATGCACTAGGTTCGGAGTCGCAACCAGCATCTTCGACGTCTCCGACTCGCCCGCATGCATATCGACCGAAGTCTTCTTCGTCGGTCCCCCGGAGGGTGCGTCGACCAATCCCATAACATAAACCACGTAGTCATGCGGCTTCTCGAGCTGTGTCTGTGCGAAGAAGGGCAGAAGGTTTTCGTTCCCTCCATGCCCATTCACGATGATGACTTTTTTGCAGCCGTTGCGCGCCATCTCGTCGGTGGTTTCCTGTAGCAACTCCAACTGAAGATGAGAGCTGTATGCGATCGTGCCGGGTTCATGCTGTGCCTCGAAGATCTGCCCGAAATAATATTCGGGAAACACCACCGCATATTCCTGTTCAGCCGCGTGTAAAGCCTCATAACGGACCTTCAGCAGGTCAGTCCCCAGCGGAAGGTGGGGACCGTGTTTCTCCACGATCCCGAAAGGCAAAAGGCAAGTTCCTTTGGAGCGTTCGATCGCAGCCTGAAAGTCAGCCGCGGTTAGCTCTTCCCAGTGCACGGAAAGCATGGCTTGAGGCCAGCCCAAGCAGGTGCAAAATACCAGCATTGTGAGTGCGATTAGAGCCTTGCCCATGGCTGTTTTCTCCAGTAGTGGCGCATTCTAGCATTCACACGACCGGTTACCTTGGTCACCGTGACCCGCCGCTGCGCGCAGGATATGATCAAGGCATCGGGCGTTGCCAATGAAGAAACTGAAGTTCGTTCTCTCCCTGACCAATAACGATAATGACTACCAGATCGAGCAGGCAGCAGCGGCGGAAAGTGCCGCCAAGCGTCTGGGTGTGGAGGTGAAGATCGTCCATGCCGAAAATGACTCGGTCACGCAAAGCCAGCAACTTCTAAAGGTAATTCAGTCCCGCACCGACTCGCTTCCTGACGGAATCATATTTGAACCTGTAGGCGGAACCGCGATGCCACAGGTGGCGCGCGCTGCCGCCATTGCTGGAATCGGCTGGGTCGTGCTGAACCGGGACGTGGAATACATCGCCGAATTGCGCAAGACTTATCGGGTTCCGGCCTTCTCAATTACTTCTGACCACGAGGAAATCGGCCGCATTCAGGGCCGACAGCTGGGCGCCCTGTTGCCGCAAGGTGGCGCCGTGCTCTACATTCAGGGCCCCTCGGAGAACTTGGCAGCCAAGCAGCGAACCTTCGGCATGTATGAGACCAAGCCGGCCGACGTGCAAGTGAAGCTCATGAAGGCCCAGTGGACCGAAGCCAGCGCCCATCGCACCGTCAGTTCCTGGTTGCGCTTGTCCACTTCCCAGCAGACACATCTTGACCTCATCGCGGCCCAGGACGATTCCATGGCCCTGGGGGCGAGGAAGGCATTCCAGGAAGAAATCAATGCGCAGGCCCGCGAGCGCTGGCTGAAATTGCCCTACATCGGTTGCGACGGGCTCCCGAACAGCGGACAAACCTGGGTGCGCCGGGGTCTGCTGACGGCTACGATCTTCGTACCTCCGAATGCGGGCACAGCTGTGGAGTTGCTGGTGGCAGCTTTACAAAATGGCACGATGCCAGCGGAGCGCTCTCTGATTTCACCAGTCTCGATTCCCTCGCTCGACATACTGGCCGCCTCGCAAGCGGAGAAGACCCGGGCCCTTTCGGCTGGAAGCAGCTAACCAACCAGACCGATGTCGCGGGAAGCAGTACTTTCGCGCGGCCACTTACTCTTGCTAAATTGGTTCTTCCGGCAAGGAGTAAGAATGCCCACTCTGGTAACGCAACCGACTCGAGTTTCCGCCGCTGGAACCAAACCCAAGCTGATCGACGAATATATTGGACGGGTCAACACCCGGACGTCCGGCGCCAGCGTCGCCCACATGCGCAGCCCGCAAGGCTGGGAAGAACCCGGACAGACCCCTGAATTCGACGAATTCACGCTGGTCCTGAAGGGAATGGTGCGGGTGCAGCACAAGGGTGGTGAAATGGACGTAGGGCAAGGGCAAGCCGTGATCGCGCACGCCGGGGAATGGGTGCGGTATTCCACACCCGGTGAAGGCGGCGCGGAATACATCGCTGTCTGCCTCCCGGCCTTCTCCATGGAGACGGTCCACCGCGACCAATGATTGGAAGATCCGATCTGAACTATTTCTTCAGCAGGCTGGTGTGGCTGGCCACGCATTCCCACTTGCCATCTTCGAGGATCCAGGTATCCGTGAATCGTCCCAGGTGGTCGTAGGGCTTGCCGTAGTAAGAGCCCTTGGCATGATAAATTCCAGTGACGACGCCGGTGTTGCGATATAAGTTCACCTTCACATCCTGGATGGTTACCAGAGTGGGCTTGAACTGAGGGTCTTTGATATCGGCCAGAAACTTGCCGCGCTCGCTGACTTCGCCGTCCCACTCCGTATCCACGAAGGTATCAGCGATCATGCCCTCCAGGGCGCGTTCGTCACGGCCCACCTGGGCATCGTTCCAGAGATGCTCGAGCACCACCAGTTTGCCGGCCTGCGGATCGTCCTTGTCGCGGGCAATCTGCCCCAGCGCACCCAGGGTCAGCAGCAGGCAACAGCAGAAAATGGACTTGGTCATGGCGATTACGGTTCCGTGAGCGGGTGTCGTACACGAACGCTTGGAACAACATAGCAGCCCGCAGAAGCAGCCACCATGCAAAAGCAGGCAAAGAGATTACGAATGTCATCTGCCATCCTTCGTGGTCGGAGCGTCCTGACTTTGTCCGGAGCACCACCGGAGCCGCAAAAGTTTGCAGCTTGACGGCTTGAAGGATCGGGACAATAATGCCTACCTCAGCTCGTCCTGGCATTTTCCTGACCGCGCGGTCGCGCAACTTGAACGAGGACAACATGGATCAGAATCACAGGGATCATGGATTCTCCGCCCTGTCCATTCGGCGAGTGGCCAGTCTTCCGATAATTTTGTGGGCGGTTTTGATCGTCCCGGCAACCCATGCGCAAACGTACTCGGGCATGCTCACCTGGCACAACGACACAGCCAGAACGGGGCAGAATCTCCAGGAGATCGTCCTCAACCCGACCAACGTGAATTCGACGCAATTCGGCAAAGTATTTTCATACCCCGTCGATGGCCAGATCTTTGGCCAGCCACTTTTTGTGTACAACGTGAGCATTCCGAGCCAGGGAAAATTTAACGTGGTCTACGTCGCCACCGAGAATGACAGTGTGTACGCCTTCGATGCGGATGGAGTGCACAGCGGCACGCTCTGGCAGGACAGTTTCATCAACCCGAGCAAGGGGATCACGCCGATTCCCTGTGGGGATACGGGCTCCGGAACCGACTGTCCATTCGAAGGATTGATCGGAATTACGGGAACCCCGGTCATCGACCCGAATACAGGGACCATGTACCTGGTAGCTGCCACGAAGGAAAGTGGTAAGTATGTGCAGCGCCTGCACGCGCTCGACATCACAAACGGAGCGGAGAAGTTCGGAGGGCCGGTGGTGATTAAGGCTTCGGTGAAGGGAACCGGGGCGGGGAATAAGAATGGAGTGGTGAGTTTCAGCGCACTTCACGAAAATCAGCGAACTGGCCTTTTGCTGCTGAATGGCACGGTCTACATGGGGTGGGCCTCGTACGGAGATATTCCTCCGTTTCATGGCTGGGTCTTGGGTTACAACGCGGCCACACTTGCCCGGACTGCTGTTTTCAACTCCACGAGGAATGGCTCCGACGGAGGCGTCTGGCAGAGTGGCGCTGCATTTTCAGTCGATGCAACAAGCCACATCTATCTTCAAACGGGTAACGGTACATTCGATATTGACAGTGGTAGCGTAGATTTCGGCGATAGTTTCCTGAAATTGAATGCGCGGGCGCTGACCGTGGCGGATTACTTCACTCCTTACAATCAGAGTGATCTTGATACCAAGGATCTGGACCTGGGGTCTGGGGCAGGCATGATTTTGCCTAAGCAACCCGGCAAGTTTCCGAATGAAATTATCAGCGCTGGGAAGCAGGGAGTCATCTACGTGGTCAACCGGTCGAATATGGGCAAGTTCGATTCCCAAACCGACCATGTTATCCAGGAAGTACAAGGCTCGGCGAAGGGTTACTGGAGCAGTGCGGCCTACTGGAACAGTTCCGTCTATCTTTCCGGGAGAAGTGATTTTCTGAGCCAATATTCGCTGGCGAAGGGCCTGATTTCCACCAAACCGGTTTCGCAGGCGCCCACGTCTTTTATTTTCGGCAGCACTCCAGCAATCTCGGCGAACGGGTCTGCCAACGGCCTAGTGTGGGCGATTGAACGGGGCATTAAAGTCAAAAAGAAACTTCCACCCGCCGTCCTGCACGTTTACAACGCATCGAATGTCTCGCAGGAACTTTACAACTCGAACCAGGCTGGAAATCGTGATGTCGCGGGACCGGCGATTACTTTCTCCATCCCCACTGTCATGAATGGAAAAGTTTACGTGGGGACGGGGACAGAGTTGGATGTTTATGGACCCCTGCTTTGACGAAGTTGTGGTTCTCCCGGCTCAACTGCAACGAAAAAACAGCGCCGCCCTGAGGTGGGGGGCGCTGCTGTTTTCAATTCCCAACCACTGTGCTTCAGAGTGGCTGGCGGGCCTTACTTGAGAATGATCTCTTGCAGAAGTTCCGAGCTGAGGACTTCGCGGATCTCCGCTCGCTTGTCGGCCAGTTGTTGAGCCGGTTGTTTGCCGCCAATGATCTTATCGCGCAGCATTTCGGCCTTCGCGGCCAGGCCGTCCATGGCAGCATGGTTCTTATATTGGATGGCCAGACAAATGTCCCAATCGTCGGGACTGTGCTTCGTCTCCTTGAGGAACAGTTTGTAGTCCATGATCGTTCCATTGCGTTTCTGCTCATCAAGAATGGGTTTGCTGGATTGGCGGAGGCTGGTGAGATAGGCATCCATAGCAGTGGGTTTCACGCGAATGAGCGAGACCCGCCAGACGGGACCCTCAGTGTAGTGCTCTTGAGCGAGGACTGCGGGCGCAAGCAACAACAGGAAAGCGACGAGACGGTAGATCGTTTTCATGTTCAATTTCCTCACAGTTAGATTTGGGGGAACGGCGAGGAGAATCATACGCTTAGCGGAGTGTTTTGTAAGTGAGATAGAGCGATTCGTCGCAAGCCGAGCTTGGCTCGGCCGACAATCCGGGGACAGCTCTCCCCACGTGCCAAGGCGAGAGCCAACAGCTAAATGTTAAGTGCTAATGACTGTTCTACGGCGCTTCGATCAACTCCATCTTCCCCTCACGAGTGCGGTGCAGCACCATGACCTTGCCTTTGGGATCACGGAATACGAACACGTCGCGGTCGCGGAAGTGGGCTTCCTTGATGGCTTCTTCCAGGGTCATGGGGTGCATCGCGACAGCCTCCTCGGATCGCACCAGGTGAACTTCGGTGGTCTTAGCCACCGCAGGAAACTTGTGGACGACCACGTCGACCGAGGTTTTCTCAGTCAGGCCGACGGCGATCCCCAATGCTTCCTGAGGTGCTTCCCCGTTCCATTTCTTCGGACTCGCGCTCTTATGATTATGACGTTTCTTGGTGCGCCAACGGGTCTTGTATTTAACCGCCTGCTTTTCCAAATGATCGAGAGCTTCGCTGACCGCCGAGGGCATGTCACCCGCCTGGGCCAGCCCGACAATCGGCCCATTGCGCGGGCTGATGGTGATTTCAGCTTTATGGCGGCGCTTCTCGACCGCGAGAACGACCTTGGTTTCAAACTTGTCGCCCAGAATCTTGCGGATCTTGGTTAGGCCAGATTCGACGTCCTTGCGGATGGCGGGAGTGACTTCGTAATGTCTGCCGGTGTATTCCACGTTCATGAGCGCCCCTCCTTGATTTTGCAATTCGATTTTTGGGCACAACACACTACCGGTACGACTAAGAAATTGCGAGCCAAAAATGCCGGCACGAGGCCAGCGCTTCGAACTCCTATTTTTTTACTCTGCGCTGGTGGGTGCTCGGGATGCGCATATCTTCCCGGTATTTCGCGACCGTACGGCGAGTGACCTGGATACCCTGAGATTGCAGGATGCGGGTGATCTGCTCGTCAGTCAACGGCCTGGCAGGATCTTCCTCCTCGATGAGTTTCTTGACCCGGCGTTTCAGGATGAGCAGGGAAGTATTGCCGCCCTGCGGACCGTTCACGCTTTCGCTGAAGAAGTAACGCAGTTCGAACACGCCTTGGGGGGTGTGGGCATATTTGCTGGCCACGGCGCGGCTGACGGTGGAAGGATGCACGCCGATTTCTTCGGCCACCTCCTTGATCATCATGGGTTTTAGCTGGTCGATGCCCTTTTCCAGAAAGTCCTGCTGGCGGGCCAGGATGCTGTAGCACACCTTCACGATGGTCTGCTTGCGCTGTTCGATATTCTTGATCAGCTGAATGGCGCTCTTATAGCGCTCCTTGACATAGTTGCGCGTGTCTTTGTCGTTGGTGTCCTTGGTGAGCAGGCGTTTGTAGGCCGGGTTCAGGCGAAGCTGGGGAACATCTTCGTCGTTCATAACCACCAGCCATTCATCGCCGTGCTTCACAAAAGCAACGTCCGGCTCAATCAGGCGAGGCTGGGTTTTGTTGTAGCGCAGCCCGGGCCGGGGATCAAGAGTGCGAATGTAGTCAAGCGCCTGCTGCACCGCTTCCACGGGACGGACGAGGGCGCGACCGATCTCCCTGTATTGTTTGTTCTGCACCGCTCGCAGATGCTGATCCACAATAGCAATGGCATCGGTGAGAATCTGGGCAGTGGCCTCTCCATTGCCGTTTTTGTGCAACTCGAGTTGCCGCTGGTGATAGCGCAACTGGTAGAGCAGGCAATCGCGGAGGTCGCGGCATGCGACTCCCGGCGGATCCAGTTGCCTTACGATTTCAATGGCTTCGTGGAGATCAGAACTGCTGAAGCTGGCCGGAAAAATAGGATGCGGAACTGGCGCGGGAACTGGCGCCGGTGCGGGTTGAGATGGGGCCAGTTCCGGTGCGGCTGCGGCTGCGCTGCCGGTCAATTCCCCAGTCAGCACTTCCTGATTCCAACCCAGGGCCTCGGGGAAGTCGCTGGGTGATTCTGTGGAATCGATTCCTGCCAGGTCAAGCTTCGCAGAAACAGACTCGGACTCGCTCTTTCCAGATTCATCTGAAGCAGATTCCACTGCTCCGAGTTCGGACGGGTCAAGTTCCGAGGAACCCAGTTCGGGCACACTTATTTCAGACGAACTCAAGCCCAGGGCTGCGGCTTCCTTGAAAACGTTTTCGACAACGGCGGCATCGGACTCGGGCGGGGCCGGCGGTGCGACGCCGAGCAGTTCTTCGTCGCTGGCGATCAGGTACCCATCCTCATTGAGATTGCCAATGATCCGTTCGACGGCCTCTTGTACCTCGGGACGCATCGAGATGGAGCCTAACTGCCAGGCGAGGTGATCCGTCAGAGTTGCCGGTTTGGACAGGAAATTTTCGAACGAAGGCCGCTCGATATCTTCCATCTCACGGGAGCTGCGGTAGCCCGGATCGAGATAGTCCTGAAAGAAAGACCCGAAATCGATCTCTTCGAATGGATCCTTTTTCTCCTCAGCCGCAACGGTGTTTTCTTCCGGTGCAGGCCGGTCGCGGTCTTCTTCCCGTCGATTTACGTCATCGATCAGGGGAACTGATTCTTCCAGTTCTTCCAGAACTGGATTTTCCACCATCTCGGCCGTGATCATGTCCCGAAGCTCAAGCTTGTTGAGCGCCAGGACGCTGACCATCTGGACCAGGCCCGGGGTCAGTATCTGTCTCTGTGAAACCTTGAGACTTAGCTTGTGCTGCAACAACACCATAGTTCGATCATTCTTTCTAAACTTCGTTACAGTACGATTAAAAACCGAGAAGCATTAACCACAAAGGGCACGAAGGTGCACAAAGGGAAGCTTCCGAGTATCACCGACTAACGACTAGCGACCTCTCTTGTCATACCAACGAGAAACTCTGTCCCAAGTACACTCGCCGGACTTCGGGGTCGCTTCCCAACTGTTCCGGCGTGCCTTGGCGGAAAATTCGCCCTTCGTTAATGATGTATGCCCTGTCGGTGACCGATAGCGTTTCACGTACATTGTGATCGGTGATCAGAACGCCAATGCCGCTCACTTTCAGATCACTGATAATTTTCTGCAGGTCGAGCACAGCGATGGGATCGATCCCGGAAAAGGGCTCGTCCAGCAGAATGAATGCCGGGCTAATGCACAGCGCGCGAGCGATTTCGACCCGGCGACGCTCGCCTCCCGATAGCGCGTACCCACGATTCTGGCGGATATGCTCCAATCCCAACTCATCAATCAACTTCTCCATCTTCTCGCGGCGCTCGTGCCACGAGATGGATTGAGCCTCTAAGACCGCCAGGATGTTTTCCTCAACGGTGAGCTTGCGGAAGATCGAAGCCTCTTGAGGGAGGTAGCTGATGCCAAATTGGCGAGCCCGGAGATACATGGGCACGTCGGTGATGTCGTCGTCGTCGATCAACACCCGGCCCGTGTCGGGGGGGATCAAGCCTACAATGGCGTAAAAGGTTGTTGTCTTCCCGGCACCGTTAGGCCCAAGTAAACCAACAACTTCGCCCTGTTCGACGCGAAGGCTGACCCCGTTTACAACCCGGCGACCCCGGTAAGACTTGCCGATTTCGTCGGTTGCCAGTGTACGCATTTATCGTGCCACTCGCGTTTGGGTGACGGTGGGGGATAAATTGTTGCCTTCAACCAGCACCCTATCATCGCGTCTAAAGAAAGTCAACGAAACCCCGGTAATCTTGCCATGTTCGGCATCAAAAATGCTAGGCGGTCCGCCGGTCAGGACGAATTTGTCGTCCCCGGCCGTGTAAGTAAGGAGGTCCCCGGTAGCCCGTCGGTTTGGCTGAGCAACCACAACCTGATCCTGGGCAACGATCTTGTCCAGCTTTCCTGCTGCGGTTGGCGGTTGGCCGGGGGAGCCGCGTGCCTGCAAGAAGGCGTCCATGTTTTTGGCGGTTATCGTAACCTCGGGTGCTTTGGCTACCACATCTCCTTCGAAATGCGCCTTGTGGTCAGCGTCCGCGTAGGTGAGACGAGCCGAGGTGATAGCAATCGGAGTGGATTTTCCAGGCTTGTTTTCTTCGGACCGGTCGTTCTGGACCAGAACTGTCGAAACGGCCCGGGATGCACCCGAGCCCAAAGCGACCACGGACCGACGGTCGCGGTTGAACTCAATCGACTCGGCCTCCACCACGTTCGCGTCCTGCCATAGCCGGGCATCTCCGGTATAGAGCGCGATTGCCGAAGTGCCATGGATGGCCATGGATCGCGCCGTCACGTGGATGGGACTGGACGATGAAAGAAGTGCGCCGTTAGGCTGGGGCTTAAGATCGCTGTAGGTAGTCTTGACGTTGCCTTCCGCGAAGGCATCTCCAGTGGAGCGATTCAGACGCATGGTGGCGGCCGTGGTGGTCATGTCGCCATCAGCCACGCGGGGTGAACCAGTAAGGATCAGTACTTGGTCGGCGGGAGTGTAGCGAGCTCGGCCGCCCCAGGCTTTGCGCTCTCCATCAACATAAACCACATTTCCCTGTTGCACGAGGGATTGGATGCCGCTGCCGGGCTGGAAAGTCGCATCGAGAACTTGACTTGTACTGACGCGGTCAGGTTGGCCGGGATTCTGGCTGACGATGCGGACATCCGGGGCGCCGTGCACTGACGTGAAATGTCCGGAGCGGTCAAAGCCGGTGCTGAATTTTTCCGCCGTGACCAGCGTTTGCGGTCCGCTGCCGGTGGCGGGACGGATGGTGATCAGGGCAGCGCCGGAAGTCTCGGCTCGCTCGGGGCGGCCCCCCGCTACGAAAAGGTCTACGCCAGGCGCGGTCAACTCAACATCCTGCATGTTTGTAGAGGGGCTGCCGGGATTTTGATGCTGCCCCACTTTCACGTTGTTTTCGGCGTGCACTTTCGACAAAAGGCTCGCTTTCGCGGAAGAGCGGGTGGTGGCAAATTCCATAACAACCCGGCCGGCGGTTCCTTCCATGGTGGGCGGAGCCGGGCTGGACGTGTGGGAACGCCCGTCCTCCAAGACCTGGGCTCGGACGTTTCCAGAAAAGACGGCGGAGCGGAGGGCGTCGTGCTGCTTCGCCATGATCAGTTCAAGTTGTTCAGATCGGACTTGGGTGGGTTGAGAACCTTCCGCCTGTACCAGCACATTCCCGCGGGCCAGAACGTGGTCCAGGGTATTGTCAGGACGCAGAAACAGCGTGGCTTCATCGGCGTCACATTGTCGAGCATCACTCTGCAACTGCGGATGATCGAGCACAATACGGCGCGGGTCTTTGGTCATGGTGGCGCGAGCGGCGGTTATGGTGGCGGTCACAGATCCGTCAAAAATGATATTGACCCGTGACTGCAGGGTGAAGGCATTCGTCCGGGCCACGTAGTTCACACCGACCGCTGATCCGCGGGCTTGAGGAAGGCTAAAGTCGACTTGCTCCGTAGTGTGTGCGTCGCCCGTCTTCTGGTTGAACACCAGACCGCTGGTCTCGAGGTGGATGGGATTCTTGAGTTCGCTCGGGGCCGCCTGGTCGGGATTTAATAGACCTTGGGGGTTCGCCCCCAGATCAATCTGGACCACACCTTTGGCGGTCACGTCTCCAGATGGCTGGTCGTATTCGAAATCCGCGCCGCGGATCTGGTCGAAGCGGCTGGAGTCGCTTCCATAAAGGGTTATTTGCACATCGTGCAGTTCGGCATGACCGCCTTGCTTGAACTGGACCGCCTTGCTGGCCTGGATGGTGAACAGGGTGCGTCCCTGCTCAGACTTGGAGATGCTAAAGCCGGTTGCGCTTTGCTTGATTTCCAGGCCGATTTTTTCCGGAATCTGTTTCAGGGCGTTCTGCACCCGATGGCGAGCATAGAAATATGCGCCTCCGACCACCAGCAGAGCGGCGATGAGGGCGCCCGCAAACCAGCGGCGCAGGCGCGATAGATAAGCGGGCATCTGGAGATAAGTGTACTGCAGGCTTCGGGCATCAGGCTTCGGACATCCACCGGCTCGTCCTCGAGCAGCGAAGCATCGTGGCCGATCTTCTCCAACTTCGTCACGTTACGGCGACGACTAAAGTTGGAGACTGGTAACCCAGTTGCCAGCTCGCGGTTTTCAGTCCTCACTTGTGCCTGGCACAACAGCTTGCGACACACTTGCAACCGCAAGCTGGGGGACCTTGAAGTCTCGGAGCGAGAGTTCCAGGCCTCCGTAGTCTGGGTGGTCGTTGTGATCGATGGTGAAGGCGATATCGAGAGCGTCGCCGGGCAGCAGTTCTGTCTGCTGAATGCGCTCGGCCATGCGCCATCCGAGGGCATTGTAGGTTGCCTTCGTGACAGCCGGCGCCGACAATTTCAGTTTGACGTGCTTTTCTTTCATCACCCGAGGCGGAGCCAGCAAACGCAGATTGCGGGCGGCGAAGACTGGTTCCGGATTCCCCATGCCGAAAGGTTCAAGTCGCTGGAGCGCTTGAAACAAATCGTGCGTGATCCGCTCGAACGGGAGTTCGGCATCGATATCGAGGATAGGTTCGAAATCGGCCAGTGTCAGGCGCGCGCGGGCGTACGCGTCGAGATGCGCGCACAAAGCGGGCAAGTTCGTAGCCGGCATTGAGAAGCCAACGGCATGAGCGTGTCCTCCAAAGCGGGTGAACAACGGCGCACAAGACTCAAGCGCGTTTAACAGATGAAAGGCGCGAATGGACCGGCCAGAGCCGTGGGCCTCATCGCCGTCGCGGGAAATCACCAGCGTGGGACGGCAATAGCGCTCGACCACGCGGGTCGCCGTGATTCCAATCACTCCCCGGTGCCACCCGTCGCCGTCGATCACCAGGCAGAAGGAATCCAGCAGCGCGGGCTCCTGCTCAAATCTTGAATGGATGGCGTCAAGGATTTTGCGTTCCTCCGCCTGACGATCCGCGTTGAGCTGATCGAGTTTGCCGGCAATCTCGCGAGCGCGGACTGCATCTTTTACGCTGAAGAGTTCAATCACATCGCGGGCAACGTCCATGCGGCCGGCGGCGTTGATGCGGGGCGCGATGCGGAATCCCACTTCGCCCGAAGTGAGCGGTCGCCCCCCGACCTGGGCGACTTCGAGCAACGCTTTGAGCCCAGGATTGGCGGCCGAGCGTAAAGCTTCGAGACCGATTTTCGCAAATACGCGATTCTCGCCGGTTAAGGGCACCGCATCGGCGATTGTCGCAATGGCGACGATCTTCATGAACGACTTCAGCAGTGGAGCCTGGTCCCGGTGCGCGAGGCGGCGCTCCATCAGGGCCTGCGCCAGTTTGAAAGCAACGCCCGCTCCACACAACGCTTTGCAGGAATATTCACAACCCGGCTGGTTGGGATTCAGCACCGCCAGCGCTGTGGGCATGCCGTCTTTACCGGGGAGGTGGTGATCCGTAACGATCAGATCCACACCGAGGCGATGTGCGGTTTCCGCGGCCGCGAACGCGCGAATGCCCGTGTCCACGCTGACGATGAGTTGAATGCCCGCGGCCGCGGCGCGCTCGATCACATCGCCGCGCAGGTCGTAGCCTTCCTTGATTCGGTGAGGAACATGAAAGTCGGCTGAGCCACCACATAGTTCGATGGCGGTCTTGAGAATGACGATCGCAGTCGTGCCGTCTACGTCGTAGTCCCCGTAGATAAGGATGCTTTCCTTACGCTCGATGGCCGCGTCGAGGCGATCGACGGCCGCTTTCATTCCAGACATCGAATACGGTGAATGCAGATGGGCAAGAGATGGGGCGAGGAAGCGTTCGGCGGTTTCGGAGTTGTTAATTCCGCGCATAATGAGCAGGCGAGCGAGAGTCGTTGTGAGTTTTGGGTTTTTCAGGTTGAGGCGGGCGTTTGCGGCCAACTCTGCTGCGAGGAATTCAATGCGAGTTGCATCAACGGTTTTGGGAACCCATTTCATCAATGCGTGTTCGGAGAAACATTGATTCTACTCGCAGGAGACTCTGGTAGTCGGAAGGATGCCGGCGCTACCAGGTGCCGCCGAGTTCAATACGGCTTATCGTCGTCCTGGTCGGGTTCATCGATGGAGAGGCCGGCGAAATCATCTGCCATTTCGAGAATGTTCTGGTAGCGATCGTACCAGGGCGTGGAAGCTTCATAGACCATCATTACGCCCTGCTGCGCAAATCCGAGTTGTACAAAACCGGTCTTGCCAACATAGGTGCGCAGCCAGCGGGCGTCTTCCAGTTCTTCATCGCTGGTAAATTCTGCCATGCTCAAGCGCTCGATCATGGCATCCAGTTCGTCGCGCTCCAGGCGCCAGGAGTCCATCGTAAGGAATGGCGCAGCCGCAGCTTTAGCCAGTTCGACGAAATCTTTCCAGCCGTCGGGATTGTCCTGCGCCTTCCAGGTGACGGTCTGCACCTGTTCGTATTCGACGAAGCCGGGGAAGCGGCGCATGCCATGGCCTTCGATGAAGGCGACCATGTCATCTTTAAGGTTGCTAAGATCGTCGGGCGCAGGAGACATATTGGGGGCTCTGAATAATGTCATTGTATGCCCGAATGCGGGGGAGAGAGCAAATGGCGGGCGTCAGGCTTCGGGCGTCAGGCTCCAACAATCGTCGCGATGCGCACATGATAAACAAACCTGGAGCCTGCAACCTGACGCCCGCTCCCCTGTGCTACACTATTTGTTTCACGACGAACCCCTGACCCGCACCATGCTTCTTTCCAAAGAATATGTGGGCTATCTGGCCCGCGAAGTCACGAAAAAACTGATTGCAGGCGAATTCATCGAGACCAAGGCTGCGGCCGCGGTTACCGAGAAAGTGCATGCCGCAATCCTCGATGAGTTCTCGCTCGAAGACCGCATCAATGACGAAGTGCGCGTGATTCTGGAAGCTTATTCCGCCGAGATGCAAAAGACCGGTGCCAACTATCAGGAGATGTTCCGCAAGGTGAAGAACGAACTGGTGCGCAAGTACAAGGCGGTGTTGTGAGAGTAAGCCGCGACAAAGTAAATAAGGTAGCGCATGTGGCCACCGATGCGCTGGCTGAGATGGATGAACTGGATTTCGTCGAAGACCGGAACACCATTCGGCTGGAAGTCCGCAAGATTCTGGAAGACCTGCTCAACCAGGAAGAAAAGATCGACCAGGCTGCCAAGCACAAAATCGAGAATCAGAAGCGAACCATCCTTGAAGGCAGCCAGGAATGGGACATTCTTTACCGCAAGTATTACAACGAAGAAGTGAAAAAGCTGGGAATGTAGCGCTGCTTTGCTCCCCGGGCGGGATCCGTCCTCCAATTCTGCAAGAAAAACGCCCCGCGCTCAGACGCGGGGCTTAGTTTGTCCGGTGCATTTATGCGGCGATCGGGCGGGCGCGGATTTGTTGTACGCGCTTGCGATATTCTGCGGCCCGGTTGGCAATTTCCTTGTGAGCCTGGCTTGTAATCCACTGGTCACGAGGAGTCCGTCTGCGTTCACGCCGGCTTCCAACATTGCCTCGGCTCAGAATGTTGGCGTGCTTTTGAGCCGTTTGCTGTTGCCATCCGCTGCCGGAGTTGACGTCAAATACTCCAATGTAACCGCCCGCCAGCAGTTGGAGGGGGTTGTGGATCTGGTTGGTTTGATCGAACTGGGCCGATCCCGTCGCTCGGAAACTCTCGAACCACGACGGAAACACGAAATCCGAGACCGCCACGTTCCCGATCTTATAGGCAAACTGATCGGCCTCGCAGGCGTCACAGACTTCATAAGCGTACAGGATCCCCGTGCTCTGGTCGTTCTGCACAAACACGGTCAGGTTGATGTTGGGATCGCCCAGCATCTCCAGCAACTCGTGGCTGGCAGTGACCGACCATTGCATGCCATATTTCAAATCGGTCCCGGCGAACACCTTGCCCAGGGGAAGTCCGTCGGGGGTAATGTCGTGATAACCCAAGGCACCCGCTTGATCGGAATCGTCAAGGATACTTAGCCACCAGGTTCCGGCAGGAGGCGTGGAACCGGTGGGAATGAAAGTGAGTTGGGCCCCTACTCCCCAGGCGGGGAGGAAGTCATTGGTGACTTGCTTTTGCAGTGCGTCCACGACGGGGCGAACATCATCGTCCGCTACCACCGTGCTCGCGTTAATCACTGAAATTTGAATCGGATTTAGCTGAGGCATGGGCTTTCTCCTTTTGCTGGAACAGATTCGGAGAACGCGCAGGGGGAACTGCGTGACTCTATGTCTGGGAAGCTAATCCTCCCCCCGGTGGAAACGCAAGCACTTTGAGGGGGAAGAGAGTGTTTCAATTCCCACTCTGGGCATGAATGCCGCCCAGCGCCCGGAGCTCAACCGTGGCGGACGCCTCCCTTTCTCCGTACCCAGCTATAGTGTTGTCCGAGATGCGGGCGTTTCACAAAAAAGTGCCGATTTCGGCCCCTTTTGGCGGTAACATGGTCACGATTCGGGGTGACGCGCGTCACAGCGGAAGGCCGCGGCGGGGTCTTAAATAGAGCGTTGGGCAAAGCAGTATGAGGTATGCAATTTTTTCAAAGAGTAAATTCTAAAACCCTTTCCTATAGGAGGACAATCCCATGAGCGTAATGACACCGCCTGGAATCAAGAATTCGGGCGACTACATTGAAGACGTAATGGCTACCGTAAAAGCAAAGAACTCGGCGGAACCTGAGTTCCATCAGGCCGTCCAGGAAGTGTTCGATTCACTCCGGCTGGTTCTGCAGAAGCATCCGGAATACCGGTCTTCGAAGATTCTGGAACGGATCACCGAACCCGAGCGCGTAATCATGTTCCGCGTGCCCTGGTTTGACGATCGCGGAGAAATTCAAGTCAATCGCGGCTTCCGCATTGAAATGAACAGCGCAATTGGTCCTTATAAGGGCGGGCTGCGCTTCCATCCTTCGGTTAACCTCGGCATTTTAAAGTTCCTGGCTTTTGAACAGGTGTTCAAGAACTCGCTTACCACGTTGCCCATGGGCGGCGGCAAGGGCGGATCGGATTTCGATCCTAAGGGCAAGAGTGACAACGAAGTCATGCGCTTCTGCCAGAGCTTCATGACTGAGCTGCAGCGGCACATTGGACCGGATACCGACGTTCCGGCTGGCGACATCGGCGTTGGCGGACGCGAGATTGGCTTCATGTTTGGCCAATACAAGCGCCTGCGCAATGAATTCACCGGCGTGCTGACCGGCAAGGGCCTGAACTGGGGCGGTTCGCTGATTCGTCCGGAAGCAACAGGCTACGGCTGCGTGTACTTCGCCGCCGAAATGCTGAAGAGCAAGAAAGACTCGCTCGAAGGCAAGCTCTGCCTGATCTCGGGCAGCGGCAATGTTTCGCAATACACAGTCGAGAAGCTGCTTGATCTGGGAGCGAAGCCGCTCACGTTCTCCGATTCCGACGGCGTCATTTACGATCCGGATGGAATCAATCGCGAGAAGCTGGCTTGGGTCATGGATCTGAAGAACGTCCGCCGCGGACGCATTCGTGAATACGGCGAGAAGTTCAAGAAGGCGATCTTCATGCCCACCGACATCAAGCTGGAGCACAATCCGATTTGGAATATCAAGGCGGATTGCGCATTCCCGAGCGCCACGCAGAATGAGATCAAGGCGAAAGATGCCGCGAACCTCATCAAGAATGGCTGCAAGCTGGTGGCCGAGGGCGCGAACATGCCGAGCACGCTGGAAGCAACCAGGATGTTCCTGGATGCTGGGATTCTCTACGGCCCGGCGAAGGCTGCCAATGCCGGCGGCGTAGCAACCTCCGGCCTCGAGATGGCCCAGAACAGCGCACGGCTGAGCTGGACCCGCGAGGAAGTGGACGATCGGCTGCACAAAATCATGATCGCCATCCACAAGAACTGCTTCGAGACCGCCGAGAAATACGGCACCCCGGGCAATCTGGTGAACGGCGCCAACATCGGCGGCTTCCTCAAGGTAGCCAATGCCATGCTGGATCAGGGCTTGGTGTAGCAGTTGTGTGGTTAGTCTGTGTGGCGCGGGCGCCCTCGCCCGCGTCTCCGTAGAGACGTTGCTCGCACCGTCTCGGGTGAATATGATGCGGGGTGGAAGAAATTCCACCCCGCTAGTGTTTGGGAGATAGGTGGACACAGCGGAGGGCCCCACCCTAAGTTGAATGGCACCAAGACAAAGTACAACTCTGGCGACGGGTTCGACTCTCTCGATCATATTTGCCCTGCTTGCTCTTGCACTTGGATGGGCGCAGGAACGCTCCGTCGCACCGGTCGACATTTCAGACGAACCGCATCACACCGTACTAATCGAGAATTCCGCCATCAGGGTCTTACGACTGAGGCTTCAACCGGGTGAGGCAACACTGTTGCATCGCCACAAGAACCTATACGCTTACCTGAGTTTCCACTCCGCAACGATTGCCAATGAAGTTCAAGGACGCTCCCCGGTAATCGTCAATCTCGAGAGCAGCGATGTGCATACTTCAAAGGGCGGCTTTACGCTTGCGGAAAGGAACAAGTCCTCCGAACCTGCGGATCTCCTAGTCGTTGAGGCGCTAAAGTCGGATGGCGCCGGTTTCACTACGCCAATCGGAGGATTTCGATTTCACGACGCGGCGTTTGGAGATATTCCAGTTTCCTGCAATGCGCGCATATACGATGACCATTGCTTCCGATGGCCGCACCGAAAAGCACGAAGAGAAGTACGACAGGCTAATAATTGCCGTATCTGACTTTAAACTCCGGGAAGACATTGCTGGACAACCTTCTTCCGAGCTACAGATGAAAGCCGGAGAAGTGAAGTGGTACCCGCGGGGCTTTACCCATGCGACAACAAACCTAGGCGCAGCGCCCGCCACGTTCATCACCATTGAGTGTGAGTAGTTGAGAGGAGAATCCGTTGAATGCGCCCAAGCAGATCCTGAAGCTCATTATCGTATTCTTCCTTGCTGACGCATTTGGGCAAGTTAATACTAGTACCGGAACTCAGCTGGGCCAGACCGGCGGCGTCGAAAAGGTCGGTGGGCCAGTAAGTGCCCCCGGTTCTGTCTATGCGCCCTCCCCAGAGTATTCTCCGGAAGCTCGCAAAGCGAAGTACGAAGGCACTTGCGTGCTGTGGTTGATTGTGGACACCGATGGACACCCGCACAATATTCGGGTAGCCCGCACGGTAGGTTACGGCCTGGACGAAAAGGCAATCGAAGCAGTGAAGCAATGGAAGTTCAAACCCGCCATGAAGGACGGCAGGCCAGTTGCCGTCCAGATCAACGTTGAAGTGCACTTCCGACTTTATGACAAGCCCGGCACAAACCCTAATCCTCAGATTGACGCCCATCCAAGTCAACAGGATAAGAGGAGCGCGTTCACAGAGGCCCAATTGGCCATGCTTGCGGCACAATGGAGTAAAAAAACTCCGTATACACAGGAGCAACTAACCGACCTCCGCTCGAAGTGCACTCCCTACATCGACACAAGAATCGAGGACTTGGAGAGCAATCGGGTCCCGTTGCCGCCGCATGAGTGCCGCGGAGTCCTTGCCTGGATGCGGAATCTGCGGGTGGAGAGCCTGTACGTTTCTGAGAAATCTTCGCAATAGCCGCACTCTTGCCTACCGTCATAATCTGTCATATTATGAAGCTATGCCGATGACCTCCCTGAACATCTCCCTCCCCGAAGCCCTTAAGGAGTATGTAGAAAGGCAAGTTGCTACGGGCGACTGGGGTACGCCAAGCGAGTATGTCCGCGAACTGATTCGCCAGGACAAGGAACGCCGCCTTGTAAACCTCGAACAAGAGCTCGTCGCTGCCGCCAAGGGACCGAAAATCGAGATCCCACTGGCTGAAATTCGCCGCAAGGGCCTGATCTCCGCGCTCCGCGAGCGCGCCCGCAGCCGATGAGAAGGCGTCGGCTTGTCTTCAGCGACGCGTCGATTGCCGACATACTGGAACAAGCCGAATGGTACGCCGCTCAGACGGGAAAACCATTAGCTCAACGTTGGCAGAAGGCTGTCGTGACCGCTATTTCGCACTTACTGACCCGACCCGCCACTGGCGCGCCCTGCAAATTCCGATCGCCAGTGCTTCGCGAGGTAAGACGGGTGACAATCTCAGGATTTCCCAAGCATCTGCTCTTCTATCGGTTCGACGACGACGAAGTTTTCGTTCTCCGCGTTGTGCATGGCGCCCGCGATTTAGAGCGGCTCTTTTCTTAGCCCGGCCCTGGTCTGAGGGAGTTCTAGCATGTGGGAGGCTGTCCCGTGCGAGTATGATTAGGTGTTAACCGCCCGTCATGTCCGTGCTAGACACCCCCGACCCCATCGTCGACCCCGAGCGCCTCTTCGAGGGTTTCGAGAACCTGATGCCCTTTCGGGTGCAGGATATTCTGCTGGTCTCGAGCCTCTACGACTCTTTCATTCTGCGCGAGGACGGACGGCTGAATGAGTTGCTGATCGGGGAATCGCTCGAACTCGAGCAACAGCAGATTCCCGGAATCACCCACGTATCCAGCGGCAAGGAGGCTCTGGCGCTGGCGCGATCTCAGCCAAGGTTCAACCTGATCGTCACCAATCTTGAAGTCGAAGACATGGACGCGGCGCAGTTAGCGCGCGAGGTCAAAGCAGCCGGACTCGATGTTCCCGTGGTCGTGCTGGCCTATGACTATCGCGAGATCAAGAACTTCGTGGCGCGCAACCCAATCACCGATTTGGAGCAGATATTCCTGTGGCAGGGCAATGTCCGCATTCTGATTTCGATCGTTAAGTACATAGAAGACAAGCGCAACGTTGACCACGACACCCACGCTATCGGCGTGCCGGTCATCCTGGTGGTTGAAGACAATATTCGCTATTACTCTTCATTTCTTCCCACCATCTATACCGAGCTGATTACCCAGTCCCGCCGCCTACTCAGCGAAGGATTAAACGTCGCGCACAAGCTGGTGCGAATGCGGGCGCGGCCCAAGATTCTGCTGGCGACGAATTACGAAGATGCGGCGCAGCAGGTGATGCAGTATCGCGAGTATCTGCTGGGCGTTGTGTCGGACGTGGAATTTCCGCGCGCCGGCGAGTTGAGCCCCGACTCTGGATTCGAATTGGCCCGCATGGTTCGGCAGGAAGTGCCGGACGCTCCCATCGTCCTGCAGACCAGTCGGACCGAATTCAGGGCGCGGGCGCATGCTGAGGGATACTCGTTCCTCCGGAAGCGTTCGCCCACTCTGTTGCGCGATCTGCGGCGTTTTCTGACGGAGCAGTTCGGGTTCGGCGATTTCGCCTTTCGTCTGCCCGACGGTAGCGTGGTCGCGCGGGCCAGTGATTTGAACGAACTCGAGGCCCGGCTTGGCGAGGTCCCGGCGGAGAGCATCGCGTACCACAGCGAGCGGAACCATTTTTCGCGCTGGCTGCGGGCGCGGACCGAGTTCGCGTTGGCCCAGAAACTCAGGCCGCGCAAAGTTTCGGATTTTGCAACGCTCGAGGATTTGCGTCGAGATTTGATCCAGTCCATTGCCGAGTATCGCAGCGAGCAAAGCCAGGTTTTGATTGGAGACTTTAACGCATCTACTTTTAAATCCACCGACGCCTTTTTCTTGCGGATCGGCGGCGGTTCGTTGGGTGGAAAAGCACGCGGGCTGGCTTTTATCCGCCACCTGCTGCACAAGTATCGTACGGCGCGCCGATTCGCAGAAGTCCGCATTGCGGTGCCGCCCAGCGTAGTCTTGGCGACGGATGTGTTTGATAACTTCCTTGCCGAGAATAACCTGCTCGACTTCGCCATCAACAGCACAAACGACGCCGAAACTCTTCAGCGGTTTCTGGAGGCTTCGCTCCCAGCGTCGTTGCGCGACGATCTGCTGGCATTTCTAGCCGAGGTTCATTACCCGCTGGCCGTGCGTTCCTCCAGTTTGCTGGAGGATTCGCAATACCAGCCCTTCACCGGCGTGTACGAAACCTTCATGCTGGCCAACCAGCATCACGATCTGCTGGTCCGCCTGGAGCAACTGATGGAGGCGATCAAGCGAGTCTATGCATCGACCTTCAGCCAGCACGCCAAGGGCTATGTGCGAGCCACGCCCTACCGGCTGGAAGAAGAGAAGATGGCGGTCATCGTGCAGCAGGTCGTGGGCACGATTCATTCCTCCCCAAACAATGGGAAGCGTTTCTATCCCGATTTCTCCGGAGTGGTCAGATCGCACAACTTCTATCCCGTTCCGCCGATGAGCTATGGAGATGGAATCGCGGCGGTTGCGCTGGGTCTGGGGCGGGCGGTAGTGGATGGCGGAAAATGCCTCACGTTTTGCCCGCGTTATCCCCGGAATCTTGTTCAGTTTTCCTCGGTCGAAGATATTCTGGCGAACTCGCAGCGCGAATTCTGGGCGATGGATCTTGATCACAAGGATGGTTCCGCCTCCGATCCGCTGGCAGAACTTCGCGAAGCCCGCTTCGGGCTTGATGTTGCGGAGAGCGACGGAACCTTGAACCACTTAGGTTCGACCTACTCCGCGGACAACCACGCGATCTCTGACGGGCTCAGCCGTCCCGGGGCTCGCATCGTGAGCTTTGCTCCCATTCTCAAACATGGAGTGTTTCCATTGGCGTCGATCCTGGAGCGGCTTACAAGAATCGGAGAAGAAGCGTTCGGGCGGCCTGTGGAAGTGGAGTTTGCGGTACGTCTGCCGCAACGACCGAAGGAAACGGCCGAGTTCGGATTTCTCCAGATCCGCCCCCTGGTGCTTTCGCGCGAAGGGGAAGAGTTGCGTATGGAGGAAGTGAATTCGGACCGGTTGGTCTGCCAAAGCTCCAAGGTGCTGGGCAACGGGCGCATCGCGGATTTGCGCGATGTCGTGGTCGTCGACTTTCACCGCTTCGAGCGGGCTCGCAGTCAGGAAGTAGCTGAAGGTGTCAAGCACCTGAATGCGAAACTGAGTGAGTGCGGAACGCCGTATCTTTTGATCGGAGTGGGACGCTGGGGATCGAATGATCCCTGGCTCGGAATCCCTGTAGAGTGGGACGAGATTTCAGGAGCCCGCGTGATTGTGGAGGCCGGCTTCCGCGATTTTCGTGTGACTCCGTCACAAGGCAGCCATTTCTTCCAGAACCTCACCGCATTTCAGGTGGGATATTTCACCGTCAATCCGGATGCAGGAGAGGGTTTTGTGGACTGGCAGTGGCTGGGTGCGCAGACGGCCGTCGAGGAGCAGGGATGTGTGCGGCATCTGCATTTTGACAACCCCATACTGGTGGTGATGAACGGTAAGACCAGCCGGGGAATGATTTTCAAACCGGAACCTCGTGCGTAGTGCCAATACACCCTGGACACTGCGCTCGTGCTCGCGCCGGCCGCGTCCGTTACAATAGCCGCCGTGGCGGAAAGCAAGGTCAACCACGCTCAGACGCTGGCGAAAGTCCCCATCTTCTCCGGGCTCAACGAATCCGAGCTTGCTTTCCTGGCTCAGTGCGTGGTGCCCTGCAACTGCTCAGCGGGAGAAACCGTCTTCAGCGAGGGCGAGCCTTGCACAGGACTCTACGTAGTCGAGTCGGGACACATCCGCATATTCAAGAGTTCCGCAGGCGGACGTGAACAAGTGCTCAGCATCGATGGGCCAGGGAGTTCCGTCGCCGAACTCCCGGTCTTTGATGGAGGCAACTACCCAGCCTCGGTGACTGCGGTGGACGATGCCACGCTCCTCTTTGTCAGCAAGCAGGATTTTCAGTCGCTCTGCCTTGCACATCCCCAGGTAGCGCTGAAGGTGTTGCGAGTGGTCGGGGCTCGTCTGCGCCGGCTGGTGGGGATCATCGAAGAACTTTCCTTCACGACGGTGCGTCACCGGCTGGCTTCCTTCCTCTTGCAGTTGGCGCGAACCGAAGGCAAACATACCGCGGATGGTGTGGAAGTCACCCTGCCGGTTAGCAACCAGGAGTTGGCCTCGCAGATCGGGACGGTACGCGAGCTCATCTCCCGCAATCTTTCCCGCTTCCAATCCGAAGGAATGCTGAAGATCGTCGGCCGCAGCGTGATTATCCAGGACCCGAAGGCTTTGGAAGCCGAACTCCAGTCTGCTGAATAACTCTCGCGGGATTTACGGTCATCCCGGCTTTTTCCGGCCCCGTGACAAAAGTCATCGTCACACCGCCGCCCTTCCACTAACCTGAGAACATCTAACCTGAGAAGATCAAGCGCGGCTGCCGGGAACCGAGCTGGCCGCAAGGAGGATACGATGAGCGTGACCAAGGAGAAAACGGTTCGGGAATGGGCTCTGGAAAATCCCGCTGCAACCCGGGTTTTCGAGAAATTCGGCATCGACTATTGCTGTGGTGGGAACCAATCTCTTGACCAAGCCTGCCGTGCAGCCAATCTGCCAATGGACCGGGTCTTGGATTCGCTGGAAATGGCAGAACAAGCGGCGCGGACCGCGCGGAACGAACATGATTGGCAAAGCGAGCTTCTCGCCGACCTGGCCGCGCACATTACCAGCGCTCATCACAAGTACACGCGCGAAGAGCTTGCGCGGCTTGCTCCCCTGTTCGATAAGGTCTGCGCCGTCCACGGGAAAAACCATCCCGAACTGCTGCAGATTCGCGCTGCCTTCCGCGGCCTGGCCCAGGAATTAACCACCCACATGATGAAGGAAGAAATGGTGCTATTCCCTTACATTGTCCGGATGGAAGAGGCCGTGATCCAGCATGAGCCAGTCCTGCCGCCGCCCTTCGGCAGCGTGCAGAATCCGGTTTCGATGATGGAACACGAGCACGATTCCGCCGGCGCAGCATTAGGTGCGATGCGTCAAGCAAGCAACGGCTATGTTGCTCCTCCCGATGCCTGCGTAAGCTATCAGACGCTTTTCGGGGCCTTGGCGGAATTTGAAGCCGATCTGCATCAGCACATTCATCTGGAAAACAACATTCTGTTCCCGAGAGCGATTGCGATGGAACCGGCGCCTCTAAGGTGACGAATTGCTGTTCCCGGCGTTGAGCAGGATGGTCAACGGTGCAACGTGTTCCGGCTTCACGTAGCGGTTTACCAGGAAGCGCTTGCCATCTTTCGCGACATCGTAGGTAAAGACGTCGGTGCTGGATATCGGGGCTCGACCGTGAACCTGGAACAGAGGTGAGGGTGTACCGGTTGCGAAAGTATTTTCGCCGTTGACCGGCACCGCCATTAACATTCCGCTGGGCGCGATATAGAAAATCTCTTTGCCGTCCCCTCGCCACCGCGGTTCGGAGCCGCCGCCGCGCGACACCTGCCACTTTCCAGCCGCAGCGGGGAACGACGTCACGTATATTTCCCAGTTGCCCGACTCATCGGAGGCATAAGACACCCAGTTCCCATCGGGAGAAATCTGTCCGTTCGTTTCGCTGCCAGCGCTGGTCATAAACCGGGTTGGCTCTCCGCCGGCAACCGGCAGCAATTCCAGATGGGAGCCAGCCGCCGTCTGGCGCGTGCACAGAATCTGCTGGCCATCCAAAGACCATGAGTTTGGAAGATAGTCGTCCATCGTCGATTGGGTGTCGGTGTATCTCTTCTTCTCTCTCGCCAGGCCGGTTGCTGGTTTTAAGCACAGACTTGGACCTCCAGTGTCCGCGGTGCGGTAGGCCACCGTGCTTCCATCTCGCGACCAGACACCCACCACTTCCTCGGCAGGGTCAAAAGTGAAACGCGAGTTTCCGGTGGCGCTCGTGCTTTCGATCCAGATATCCACGTTATTAGCCTTCTGATCGCTGATATCCAGCGCCACGCGGCTGCCATCGGGCGAGAGCGTGGGATTATCCATAATGCCAGGATCTCCGATATGGGCGAGTTCTTTGCCCGAGCGGTCAATCCACGTAAGCACTGACTGCGCTGCCCCAACGCTGGTGTTGTAGATCAACGTCCCATTCTGCGCGACGGTGAAATCCGCCCAATACGTGGAGGGTTGGAATCCGATCACGTTCGCGACCACGGAAGCGCTTTCCGAGACCTTTCCGGTAGATGTGTCAAAAGCCATCCTGACCAACTGCCGTTGCTCATCCGAGTAAAATAAGTTGTGGGCATCGTAGCCAAAACTTGAATGGCAGAGAGTGACCAGCTTTCGTTCTTTGCCTGCGAGAGAGGTAACGTAGATTCCGCTCAACTTGTCATCCCTGAGGTTTCCGAAATTACCGGCCCAAAATAAAAAATGGTCACCGTCCGGAAGAAACACTGGCCAGCGGTGAGATTGATCTTCCGCCGTCCTGATACCTAATGTGACGGGCGCCATGCCGCTGCCATCAGCATTGATTCGTTGAATCGGACTTTGTGCGTCCGGGGCATAGATGATCACGCCCTTGCTTCCCCAACTGCCTCCGCGCGCGGCCAGAGCGCCTGCAAGCACTTGTGGCGTGCCTCCTGCGACCGCCATTTTTTGCAGTTTACCGTTGGCGAAGAACGCCACATAGGAGCCGTCGGGCGACCAGAAGGGATAACTCGCGCCCTGCGTACCGGGCAGGGGCGTAACGTTCGACGAGCCCACGCGCTGCACAAACAGCATCGGTAATGCGGAGTTGTCCTCCGGCGACACAAAAACCAGCATGGTGCCGTCTCGCGACAGCGCCATATGGCTGATACTCATTTCGTCGGGAACGGCCAGAGCGAACTGCATACGGGTCGTCGGTTGAGGACGCCGAGCCATGAACCATGTCAATGCAGCGACCGCCACCATCGCGGCCGCCGCAGCGATCCATGGCAAGAGCAATGTCCGGCGAGAGGCTGCCGACACGCGAGCGATGCCGCTGGTCTCGCTGCCCGAGAGCGCGCTCAAGGCGAACGATAGGTCTCGCGCCGATTGGAATCGCTGCTCTGGATTCTTTTCCATGCAGCGCCGCACGATGCGCTCCAGTGCCGGAGAGACAAGACGCCCGGGATCAGACAACTCCGGTGGATCATCCTTCAAGACCGCTGTCATGGTTTCCGCTGCGGTGTCACGGCGGAAAGCGCGCACGCCGGAGAGCATTTCGTAGAGGACGGCGCCGAACGCGAAGATATCGGTGCGCGGATCGGCCGCCTCTCCACGAACCTGTTCCGGAGCCATGTAGCTTGCGGTACCCATGACGACGCCCGCCGCCGTATGCTCGCTGGTGAGAGTAACTCCATCCGAATCCGCGACAGGCTTTTGCGCCAGCTTCGCCAAACCAAAATCCAGGATCTTGATGCGCCCGTCTTTGGTGACGAAAATATTCTCCGGCTTCAGGTCGCGGTGGACGATCCCCTTCTCGTGCGCCGCCGCCAGTCCGTGCGCGATCTGCACTCCATAGTCGATCGTCTTACGCTGTGGCAGCGCCCCGCGATCCAGTACCGCTCGCAAGCTCTCTCCCTCCAGAAGCTCGGAGACCAGGAATGGCGACGCCTCGTGCTGGCCGATGTCGTGAATAGCAAGAATGTTGGGATGGTTCAGCGCGGCCACGGCACGCGCTTCCTGCTCGAACCGGCGCAACCGGTCGCCGTCGCGGGCAAACGATTCAGGGAGAATCTTCACAGCTACATCGCGCCCCAGGCGCGTATCTCTTGCCCGATAAACCTCACCCATGCCGCCTACGCCCAGCGGCGATTGGATTTCGTAAGGACCAAGTTTTGTACCTGAGTTGAGCGCCATGCGTGCGCGTAATTATAGCTTGGTGGTCGAGTACAGGAGCAGGGGTAATTTTCGTGACAATCGGGAGCGCCACGGGGGATAATGCCGGGGTCTTTTGAAGGAGGCCGCATGAAATGGTCTTTCGGAGCCCGCCAGAGCCCCGCCAACCTTTCCGATTGGGGTCATCAACAGCTTGATATGTACGCTCTCGCGGCGAGTGCAGCCGGGGTGGGAATGCTGGTACTGGCGCAACCAGCCCAAGCGACGATTGTTTACACGCCCACGCATAAGGTCATCGGGCTAAACGGTAGCTACAACCTTGACCTCAACCGTGATGGAATCACTGATTTTAGAATCTACGAGCACGATTTCTATTCGGTCGTTTACAACGACAACTTCCTTTCGGTGGAACCCCAAGGGAGCAACGGTGTTGTGGGGCGACATTACGCTGCGGCACTGAATAGTGAGGAACAAATCCGTGGTGGTCAATATTTCTACCACCGCACACTCGAAATGTGTGATGCCCGCAGCGGGAGCAGGAGAGGTTCTTTTGGGCCTTGGGTGAACGTCACTAACCGCTATCTCGGACTCAAGTTCATTATCAAGGGAAAAATCCACTACGGATGGGCTCGGCTGACGGTGAAGTCTAAATACGGCGACATGCATATCACGGCTATACTGACGGGATACGCCTACGAAACGATCCCAACCAAGCGCATCATTACGGGTAGGACTAAAGGGCCGGATCAAGAGAGTTCCGGCACCGGAGCCTCGGTCGAGAGTCCGCTCGACACTCCGCAACCCGCCACGCTCGGCGCACTAGCGATGGGAGCGCCCGGACTCTCGATCTGGCGGCGGGAGGAACGGACGGTCGAAGCGCAATAGCGACTGGAGCAATCGTGCCCGCAGAGGTTACCACCAGCGAATGAATTGCCGACCTGAGGCGAGAGATCGAGGGCATCCGGGAGTTAAGCACGATCTACCGCAATCGGAAACAGCACCCGAATAACGTAAAGAGGCAGATCAGGCTGGAGGAGATCATGCAGCAACTGGCAGCGCTCCGCCCCAAGCAAATCGTGTATCCCGCGCGAACGCGGGGTGCCTCAAACCCCCTTACCCCTGACGGCAAACCTCGATGTGCCGCTCCAGCACAAGAAAGCTGTGAAGTTGGCGAAGCTTCGCCCATTCGAGGTGTATTCAATCCGGCACACATTCCTCACTCGGCTCGGCGAGAGCGGTTGTGACGTGTGGACTCTTGCACGAATTGCCGGACACTCAAACATCAGCATTCTCAACGGTACGTTCATCCGTCCGAGGATGCAGTGCTAAATGCGCTTTCACGATTGAGTGGGCACAATTCTGGGCACAGTGCCGAAACCACGATTCCTGTGGAGGCCGCACAATTGCTAGTAAGTTCCACGGGTACTGAGGGATAAGTGGTGAGCGCGGTAGGAATCGAATCCGCACGACAACGTAACTTCAACGACATGCAGAGTCACGGATGGCACCTAAGTACATAAAGCACAGTAGTAACCCGACAAATGGATTGCGATTCGGATTGCCTGGGTCGAGGTCGAGTCTTTTGTAAGTTGCCCCCTCTAGCCCCGATTCCAAGGATATTTATTGTTTGTACATGGAATCATATCGCGATATCTTTAAGAATAAGCGCTGGCTAACTTATTGTTTAGTCATGGAACCGGACGGGAGTCGGTATGATTACTGCCGAATCCATAATGACGTTGGAGATGGCAATCCGCCATTTGATCTTCGCAAGGCCGCGATACCAACTTAGGAAACTACAAAACCGCGACAGTGCTATGGCTAAGGCGAAAAATATGCTATAAAGCCAAGAGAGCCCGATTGCTAGGTCGGAGCAAATTGGTGAATCTTGATAAATGACGGTTTTGGAGGCCACTCCAAATCCTAACTGGAATTGAGTCCAATGCAAGTCTCGAATGATGCGCAGATTCGGAAACTGTTGCTTCCGTTTGTTCGGAGCGAATACACCGCGCCAGACACGATAGTCCTTGAGGAATTCGCCTTATACGGCGGAATCAATCGGGCCGACATTGCTGCGTTAAATGGCGTTTCCCATGGCTATGAAATTAAGAGTGACCGCGATACTCTAATTCGCCTGCCGCAACAAGTGGCATCGTACAACGATGTTTTCGAGCGCGCGACACTCGTCACCAGTGATCGACACCTATCTTCCGCAAAGAAGATAATTCCAAAATGGTGGGGGATTGTGCGTGTCACCCGACCGGATTCTGGTTCGACCTGTCAACTAATCTGATGAAGTCTTCGGTCGACGGAACCAACTATTCTGCTAACCCGGCAATCCTGCTGGGCGTGGTGGCGATCAGCAATACAGGGACGGTCGATGCATTTGCATGCATGCCGTATCGGCTAAATCCGTATACGCAGTATGAGAAGTTCGGCGACGGCTCTGGCGGAGCGAAGATTCTGACCAGCGGTACTACCACGCAGGACGGCGAGTTTCACTACACGAATGTCATGTTGAGCGGGGCCACGCTTCAACACTCCCAGGCCAATACTGGCTTGGACACGCCGGGAATTCTTATCTACAGTCAGACTCCCGTTATCTTGCGTGGCAGCTCCACATTGAACGCTGTCGGCTTGGCCTTCGCTAGCGTCGCAGGTACGACGAGCGGCTGTGCTGTCGGAAAAGGTGGAGGATTCGGCGGAGCTGGCGGAGGGTCGGGCGGATCATCTACTCTCGGAGGTTGCTTGGGCGGCCCTCACCAAGCTTGGTGGCTCCCAGGTAATCAGGTCGCTGGTGGGACCGCAGGAGCAATAGCCGGTGCTGGCGGCGCAGGGCAAGCATCCAACAGCAACTGGGTCAGCGGAGGCGTTCTTCCGCTGTCGTCGCGAGACTTGATGGCATATGCGGGCGGGTCAGGGGCTCCGGGTGCAGCAGGTTCTGGGAACGGAACTAATGCAGGCGGCGCAAGCGGAGGGGGCGGAGGGATCGCCATGGTGAAATCCCCATCCATCAACGTTGTCTCGGGCTCAACTATCAATTGCAACGGCGGGCCAGGAGGCAATGGAGCAACAGGGGGTGGAGGGGGAGGAGGAGGAGGAGGAGGAACTTGCGGCTACATCACTGGGTTCTCTGTGAATGGCTCCACTGGCATTTCTGCTGCGGGTGGAACCAACGGTAGCGGCGGCACGGGCGGCGGG
Organism: uncultured Acidobacteriota bacterium; assembly: GCA_963788605.1. Lineage (GTDB taxonomy): Bacteria > Acidobacteriota > Terriglobia > Terriglobales > Acidobacteriaceae > JABDBE01. The sequence goes on from CAWBHD010000019.1 coordinate 122,143, forward strand.
GCGGGCGGGGCCGGCGGAGCGGGCAACATTGTTAGCCTAAAACTCTGGTGAATTCGGTGCGATGTCAACCTCGGTGCAAACCGAAGAGTCGCGGCCAGTCCAAATGGGACCTTTGTCTAAGATCTCCAAAAGCGGAATTAAGGGGCAATCTTGAAAACTACTCCGCAGCCATTTTGATTGCAGCCCGCTGCTCCACCCACAGGAGTCGTCCCATAGAGATTCCCTTTTGCATCCATCGTCAGTGCGGAGATTGGATCTCCGCCGTCGGGGCCTTCAAAACTGTGCAGGACAGTTTCGATTCCATTGGAATCGACCTTGAACACTGTACCAGCGCTGGATGTTCCGCCCAATTGCGTAGTCCCGTAGAGATTGCCAGCCGAATCACGAATGACCCCGCCTAGGGGCCCCTCTCCGTCTGGAACTCCCTGGAAGCTATATAACACGGTCTCCTGGCCAGTAGAAGTGTCCAGCTTGAACACGACCCCACAGCCGTTGCCTCCGAAGCAGTTCCCCGTCCCACCGACTCCCGTGCCGTAAAGATTGCCACCTGCATCAAGAGTCAATCCTCGAACTCCGTCTCGAGTGTTGAGGACGGTTAGTTTCCTAGTCGGCGTAAGCTTAAACACACCGAGGTGGCATCCCAGCGAACCGGATGTGCATTCCGTAGCGCCGTAGAGATTCCCAGCTGAGTCCTGAACTAAACCCGTAAGCGGCGTAGCGCCGTCATTTGCCTTCCCGTGGAAACGATGCAAGACCGTCTCTTTGCCCCATCGACTTAACCTGAAAACCGTCCCACATCCCATGCCGTTGGAATTCTGGCACGTCAAATCTCCCCCATACTGTGTCGTACCATAGAGATTTCCGCCCGAACCCAGGATTAGACCTGTCACCGGATAGGCTCCGTCGTCGGAAGCGCCGAACTTGTGCAGAACGGTATACTTCCCGTTGGGAGCCAACTTGAAAACGACTCCCTTTTGGTAGGTGCCCCCTTTCACGGTCGTACCGTAAAGATTCCCGGCAGTATCCCGAACCAGTCCAGCCATCGGCTGACATCCTTGTTGCCCGAAAGTGTGCAGGGGAGTCTCCATGCCCGCAAGCGTCAGTTTGAAGACCACCCCACAGGACTTGCCGTCCCGCGAGGCGGTTCCGTAAAGCCTTCCCTTGGGATCTTGTATCACGCCAGCTTCCGGATTGGCTCCGTCCGGTCCTCCACTAAATGTGTAAAGCACCGAAAAGGTTTGCGCCTGCACCGACGGCACTACGAGGACCGCCAGTATGAGGGTCATTGCTAACCCGAACCCAGCACTCACGTTTTGCAAATACATCCCCAAAATCCAATCCTGATGTTGTTGCGGCTGCATAGTCAAATCTCCCTACCGAACGACATTCTACTCTTTGATGGCGAATTCGGGATAGAGCCTTTCGGCTTAGCTGGATTCTTCCCGGCGTCCGGGTCTCTACGCACGTCCAATGGTTCCCCCGTGAGCTTTTCGCCGATGGCGTGCTCCATGGGAGCGTGGCTAGCTGATCATGTTTGGGCGGTGGCGGAGCTACTTTCCACCAACACACAATGTAAGGCCTAACCGTCGGCGGGCGACGCTTGGTCGGCTGGGCGGAGCAAATGGCGGCAGGGCCAGAGCAACCAAGCGCGTTCTCAAATCGCCAAACGAGCAGCCAAGGAAAGATGGCAAAAGAGCTAGAACAAACTACCCTTGCATTTTCTTTTATATCTGATAATATCAGCATATTATGCAAACACACCTTTTGCCACTTCCAGAAGGATTGCCGACTTTTGAGTCTGCCCTGCACAGTCTCGGTCGCGTCCCAGAGATTCTCTATCGCGGTCTTGAATATGGAGCGAGCAAGACCAGTGAATTTAGAGAGAAGGAGTTTCCAAAGAAGAGGCTAGATGCTTGCCTTTCAGCGAGCATATTTCGCGCCCACGGAATTGAGTTTCTCAGGCGAGAGGGTATCGATGCTCAGCCCGATGGATTCAAGTGGACATTCAACAATCTGCCCTTCATGGGAATCTCTTTTTACTACAATCAACTGCACGTGCGAATCCTCAAAGGCCCCGACAGTTTACTTCCAGGGTGTGGGCGCTCAAGAAAAAAACACCGATTCTACGATCAACTGCCGAGCAACTATCTCATCGGTAATACACCGATGCGGTCGCAAGCAAATTTGATCGTATTGTGGGACTTCAATGGCGACTATGCTCTGGCGCATTTGTGGTTGGCGCTTCCGGCTAGCGGTGGTCAGCGCCCTCAAGATGTATCAGCATACTGGTGTGAATCGCTCGACCATCCGGCAGAAATGGCATCGCCCATCCCGCCCACACCACCGTCCGGCGACGATGGGATGGACAAACTGATCCGACCAAAAACGGACATTGCAGACGACAAGAGCCACAGGGACACAGGGACACAGGGACAAACTAATGCACGGTGAGCGCATCAGGCAAGCGCGAGAACTAGCTGCGCTTACCCAGACTGATTTAGCGCGACGCTCTGGTGTCGCGCAGTCTGCTATTGCCCAGATCGAATCGGGTGTTTACGTTCCGTCTGATTCCGTTTTGCAGGCTATTGCGCTGCAAACTGGTTTTGATATTGGTTTTCTAAAACAAACAAAGCCGCCCGCGGAATTTCCGATAGGGTCATGCCTGTATAGGGCGCAGGCTAAGGTGACTCCGAAAGACAAAGCAAGGGCTCATCGTATTGCGCAACTGATGTTTGAGGTTGTGCTGGCGATGCGGTCTAAGCTGAAAGATGTTCCAGTGTTGATACCTAGAACGTCTGAGCCTGCGGAGATAGCGGCTCAAATCGCACGCACTAGCCTCGGATTTTCCCCGGAAAGTCCTATCCCTAATTTATTGGGTGCCGCCGAACGAGCCGGAGTGCTCGTGCTCAAAATTCCTATCACAGTTGAGGGCCTCGATGGGTTTTCGTCTTGGGTTGGCCTGAATCACGACATTCCTGTGATTTGCTTGGTCGCAGGAGCTAAGGGTTATCGGCAACGCTTTACCGTAGGAGAGGAGCTGTGTCATCTGATAAAGCACAACCCATTGAGATGCACAGTTGCCGAGGCAGATGAAGAGGCGAGACGCTTCGTAGGAGAGCTTCTCTTACCGGAGGATGTGCTCCGAGACGAGATTTCTGAGCCTATAACGTTGAGCAGTCTATGGCCTCATCGACAACGACATATGGTTTCAGTTCAATTTTTGATTCGGAGGGTTTTTAACTTGGAGATGATTTCTTCTAACCAATACAAATACCTCAATATGCAGATTTCAACTCGTGGGTGGAAGAAAGAAGAACCCGGAGACGCTCAGGTCCTCCAAGAACAGCCGAAGATGCTCGCGAAAATGATTGAAGTAGTGTACGGCACGCCGCCCGACTTTCAGCGCATGAAAAAGGACACAGGTGGAGTGCCGATTCCAATGCTACGCGCGCTATTGGGGTGCAACCTTCCCAGCGATCCAGAGCCAGAGAGGAAGATACTTCCTTTCCAGCGTCGCGCATCTTAATTGATTGCATACCGCTTAAGCCGATGTCCTCACTCATTTTTTATACGGACGAAACTCAGGTACTCGTTGCGACAGACACGTTAGCCGCGCACCCGGATGGGCGGCCATTCAAATTTGCCTCCAAAACTCTTATCGTGCCTCACCTTAAACTTATAATGGCGGGAGTTGGCACCGGCGGATTTCTTGGCCGATGGTTTGTTTTCATGAACGATTCGATGATCGTTCGGGGGATCGACAATCTTAACTACCATACGCCGCGTGCGTTAAGAAAGCTGTGGCAACGGCACAAAAAGGAGATCCCCATCCCGGATGGAATAACGACAACGGTCTATCATTTCGGTTTCTCCGAAGATACTCAAGTGATCCACTCTTACGCGTACAGATCAACCAATGACTTTGCATCTGAGAGGCTTGAATCATACGGCCTTCGTTTCAAGCCAGAATGTCAGGTTCCAGCCGACTATCGCCTTCCAGACGACTTCATAACGATAATGAAAGAGCAAAGGGCCATTCAAGCATCGAGGGCAAAAGAGGACAGGCTTTACATCGGCGGCGAAATTGAGGTCCACTACCTGTCTAAGGATGGGTTTCGGGTCTATACGCTCCATAGGTTTGCGGACTACAATCGAGACGAAACTGCCATTTTCGATGAATGCCACATCGCTGAGCTTCAGCGCGAGCCATAAAATTTATTATGGAAATGAAACTGACTCACTACCAGGGGTCCCTAATTGGTCTGCGCCGAAAAGGGAGCGGCTTTGAAATGGGTCTGAAGCAACGGTGAACCGTGGGGTAGAATGCAGCAGTGATACCAGTCAAGGAAGGCCAGCAGGTCCTCATCAAGTACCCTACGTTCGGTATCTGGCTGTATGACAAAAACGCCACATCTCAGCGACGCAGCTTTAATGCCGCTTTCTCGCGGAGCATGGCTGCTGGCTCCCGCTGGAGGGCCAAGAGCATCGCTTCTAACGTTACGTACGTACGTAACGTATACGCCTCAGGCGTTCGGATTTTTCCTCGCGCTTTGAAGTCAAGAATGCTCTTGTTCCTCTTTGGCCCGTAAGTCCTGAGACAATTCCCAGGTGCCGCAATCTCGGCAGGCTCCGTCGAGGGCGGGTCCCTTATATCCGCATTCGCACTCAATGTAGTATTCCCGTCGAACAATGAAATGTTTCTTCTTGGCCCGTTCTTTTGCACAGATTTCTCGTGACCGACGCGGCGTTACAAGACCCTGTCCTCCAAGCGAATCCGCCAGGAAGTGAATTTGGGATATTGATCTCTGACGAGGAAATTTCGGGTCATTCTTGACCTTAAGAATAAGTTCTGAAAGCGGCTCAAGCGTAGCGCTGATACCCACGGCCTCGCGGAGGGCGCTGGCTACGCCATCGCGAGATTGCGCTGCCAACAATCGAACACTTAGCTTCGGCCAGAACTGATCGAACTGAACCCGGTACGTGTTCGCCGTCCCGACTACGATCCAAGGATCAATCTCGCGTGGTCTGCCCCTTTTTTTCGCAGGCCGATCCGCCAATTTGTTCACGGGTAGGGCCGAAGAAGGTAAAACATTCATTTCAGGGAATTCCTCTCCAATAGATCACTATTATATGGAAATAGTGTGGTATCGGCAATCACTTATGTGGATCAATTGATATATGTGTTTCTAACTAAATGTAAACAATGTGCTTAGTGTAGACAGCCACAATTAATCATGGTATGAGATTTACAGGAGATTAGCATGATTAATGCGGACACTAGGTTCTTCCCCTGCCCCGTTTGCCTCAAACCACTGGACGTTCGGACGAGCAAACGAAAGAAACCCTACGTCATTTGCGCGCCCTGCGGGGTGCAGATGTTCATCCGCGAGCGAGCCGGGATCGCAGCCTTTGAAGGCCTAGTCGAGCAAGGCCGGAAAGATAACGTGCTGGCTCGACTCGCCCACCTGGAACAGCGCTACCGGTTGAAGTGTCCCGAGTGTGGAAGGTCCTTCTGGGCTCAACCGGAATTACTTGCAACCAAGCCCCTCAGCGGCAAAGTCGCGGGCTACCGCTGCCCGGAGAAACATTGCCGGGGAGTCGTTCCGACTGGAGAGCAGTCGCCGGGATAGTGAGTTTGATGTTACGAGGAACTCTGATTACGGAAAGGAAGGTGGAACGCATGAAGAAACCTGGACTCAGTTTAGAAAGCCAATTCAAAGGAGTTGAGAAAGCTCTACACAACCCTAAAACGCCTCGGCAACTGATACCGAGTCTTCAACGTCGGGCAAAGGAACTCAGTATCGCGATGGGCCGAGAACTGGCGAAACCTCGTCGCAGCCTGTTCGGCTTTCTTCGGAAGAAGGGTTGAGTGTTTCCATGACCAAAGTTGTTTCCATTCGAATTCCGTCCGCACTTGAACGTTCCATCCGAGGAAACGCGGTCTGGGCAAAAATGTCCGCTTCGGACATCGTTCGTTTGATTCTGATGCACGCACCCAATGGCCAATTCAGTTTTGCGGCATTGCCCGACGTTCAACAATACCTCGACACCAAACTTGATGTCCGGTTGCCCGAAGACGTGGTTTCAAAGCTTCGTGCCGAATCTCAACGATTACGAATTTCAGTTTCCGTCTACAGCCGAATCATCTTGTACGCCTATTACACAAAGCGGCTAGTTTTCGCTGAGATAGGAGACCATTACACACTAGCGGAGAACTATGACCAAACGAAGCGTACTTGAGATATTCGCGACGAATGAAAAATTTATGACGCCGGATGATATTCGGAAATGTCTACAACACAACCCACAACGCAGTTCTGTCTACAGTTATTTATCTCGGCTTTGTAGACAGGGACTACTGGAACGACCACAAGGCTGGGATCGCGTTGCTTATCGGATCACGGCACGTGGAATTGAGCGCCTGAGGTTTTTTCAATCGCAACCGAGATCCTTGACGAACGTATAAACGGATTCAACAATGACAATCAACCTCCAATCCGAATGGCTAACAGTTGCGGAAGCCGCCCAATATTTGAAGATCAAACCGCGCACCTTGCTGCTTTGGGTCCGACAGGGCAAAGTGAAAGCGTTTGCACTCTCTGGGATCCACCGTCGGGTCTGGCGCTTCCGGCAGACGGACTTGGACGCAGCTTTTCTGGAATCACCCGTGCTACCATCCAACACGCCATCCGTGCGCCCTGCGGAAAGGATGGATCAATGAAAAGGGCCGCACGACACAAAACGGGAAGTGTAGTTTTTGATAAGCGACGCAAGACCTGGAATTTCCTATGGTGGGAGGACGGGAAGCGGCGTTGTAAGGTTATTGGCAGGGGACGGGACTATCGCACCAAGGCGAGCGCATGGAACGCAGCAAATGCATTCCGAGACTCGCTGGAGGTCCCCGGCAAAACTGCGAGCAGCGTACTAACCGTGAACATACTGGTTGAACAGTATCGACTGGAGAAGATGCCCAAGCGAATCGACACTAGACGGACTTACGAGGCCTGGCTGAGGAATCACATCCTGCCCAGATGGGGCAATGGTTCACTGGCAGAACTACAAGCACGTCCGGTGGAGCTATGGTTGGAGTCTCTAACCTTGGCACCGAAAAGCAAGGCCCATATCCGAGGCGTACTCAGTATTCTTTGGGATTTTGCCGTATGGCGCGGTCACGTGGCCATGCAGCGCAATCCTATGGAACTGGTTACAGTCAAAGGAGCGACCAAGCGCACTCGGCAACCACGCAGTCTCACTACTGAGGAATTCCAGAAGTTCGTGTACCACCTGGACGAACCGTTCAAGACGATTGCTCTTCTCTGCTGTTGTCTTGGACTGCGGATCAGCGAATGTCTTGGGCTGAAGTGGGTGGATGTCGATTGGCTCAACGGTAGGGTTCGTGTGGAACGTGGCATCGTCTGCCAACAGGTTGACGATGTGAAAACCGCTGAGTCGCGAAAGCAGATAGTCGTCGGGAGCGAATTGTTGGACCGTTTGAAAATGTGGAAACAAACGACTCAATTTTCAGCTCTTGACGATTGGATGTTCGCTTCCCCGGTACAGCTCGGCAGGCTGCCTTGGTCATACGACCAGATTTGGCGCGTATATCAGAGGGCTGCGGGCAAAGCAGGTATCGGCAAGCTTGGCACTCACAGTTTGAGACATACCTACAGGTCGTGGCTGGATTCGGTTGGCACTCCTGTCGGTGTACAGCAACGCCTGATGCGCCACGCAGACATTCGAACAACCATGAACGTCTACGGTGACGCAGTGACGGACGACATGACAAAAGCGCTCGGAAAAATAGTGCGCCTTGCTCTGCCGCCCTCCTAACGGATTGCACAGCAGATTGCAGATTCGGTAAACGCTTGAAAGAATGGTGAGCGCGGTAGGAATCGAACCTACAACCTACTGATTAAGAGTCAGTTGCTCTGCCAATTGAGCTACGCGCCCTTCAAGGAGTAACGGGGATTGCCGGCGGGACTTTGCTCTACCTCTGTCTCCAAACCAAACTAATTATACCTTGTCGACCGTTGGTTGACCTTCCCGGATGGCATAAAAGCACCGAAGATAAAAGTATCACAAGCGTCTCGGCGGCTTTGCTTTGATCGCCATACAAGCCGTGAATCCCCTGGTGGGTTGTAAGCATCTGAACTGTGCACAGGTTTCGAGGGGTGTCCAACTTGAAGAATCTTACATTTATCCCGCTAGGCGCACTGATCGCGTTGGCTGTTCTTACATCTTCCGGCTGCAGTGATACCCAAGCGAAGCAGCCTGCTCCGCAGCCTCTGCCCGTCAAGACGGAGACTATCGAGCCTGGCGCCGGTGCCGCGACAGGACGAGTACGTAGCCACGGTGAAGTCGCGCCGCTCCGCCAGCATTCAGCCGCAGGTGGATGGTTCGCTGACGCGGATCCTGGTGAAGTCGGGCGACCACGTCCGCACGGGCCAGGTGTTGATGACGATTGATCCCGCTAAAGCAGCAGGCGACCGTTGACCAGCAACGCAGCACCGAAGCCCAGAAGAAGGCGACCTACGATTACAACCGCAATGAAGTGGAGCGGCAGCGGCAGCTTTACGAGGCTGGAGTCACCAGCAAACAGAGCTACGATCAGGCGGTGCAGGCGTTCGAGAACTCCAAAGCAGATTGGGAGGCCTCGACTGCCGGAAGTGTTACCGCAGCAGCGCCAGCTTTCGTATTACAACCTGACCGCTCCGTTTGACGGCATCGTCGGCGACATCCCGGTGCACATCGGCGACTACGTGTCGCCCCAGACGCTGTTGACCACGGTCGACGAAAATGCCGACCTGGAAGCTTACATCTACATTCCGACGGAACGCGCGGCGGATATCCGCATGGGACTACCGGTGCAGATTGTCACCAGCAGCGGGCGACTTGATCGAGAGCACGAAGATCGATTTTGTTTCACAGCAAGTGGATAACGCGATCCAGGGCATTCTGGTGAAGGCGCCGATCCATGCGTCGCTAGACAAGTTTCGCAACGCGCAACTGGTCAAGGCGCGGGTAGTGTGGAGCACGGCCCCCGCGCCGACGGTTCCGGTGCTGGCAGTCACACGCATCGGCGGGACAGTCGTTTGTCTACGTCGCGACCGAGGCGGACAATGGCACCAGTCGCCAAACAGCGCGCCGTTACTCTTGGCGACACGATCGGGAACGATTACGCCGTCACCGACGGCTTGAAGCCGGGAGAAAAGGTCATCATCTCTGGAATCTCAGTTCCTCATCGACGGTTCGCCGATACATCCAATCAGCTAGCCAAGATTCTCGACGCTAATTCCGCCGTAGAGCATTCGCGCGGCCAGAAACAGGAAGGGACAGGAGTTTGGTTGATTTTTTCATTAAGCGGCCTATTTTTGCCACGGTCTGCGCACTGCTGATTATTCTTGCGGGCGCGGTTTGCATTCCGGGCCTGCCGATCTCGCTGTATCCCAACCTGGCTCCGCCCCAGGTGACGGTCACCAGCAACTACGTGGGTGCCAACGCGCAAGTGGTGGAATCCGCGGTCACCATTCCGCTGGAGCAGCAGATCAACGGCGTCGAGGGCATGCACTACATCACCTCGACCAGTTCCAACGACGGCACCAGCAACATCAACGTAACCTTTCGCACCGGGTATGACCTGAACATTGCGGCCGTCGATGTGCAGAACCGCGTGGCCGACAGCCCAGGGACGCCTGCCTCAGGAAATCAAGAACACCGGCGTCACCATCACCAAGGCGAATCCAAACTTTGTTTTTGCCGCTGGATTCTACTCGCCGGACGACAGTCTTTCGAACCAGTACATTTCCAACTACCTCGATGTCTACGTCAAGGACGCGTTGAAGCGTATTCCCGGGCGTCGGCGACGTGGTCATCTTCGGCGAGCGCAAGTATGCGATGCGCATCTGGCTTGATCCCACGAAGCTGGCCGCACGTCAACTGACGGCGGCGGACGTGGTCTCGGCGCTGCAGGAGCAGAACGTCGAAATCGCCGCCGGACAGTTGGGACGTCCGCCGGCGGATCCGAAGCAGAGCTTTCAGGTGACGCTGCGCGTCGTGGGCCGGTTGTCGGAACCCAAGGAATTTGAAAACATCATTCTCAAGAACACCCCGAACGGGATTGTGCAGCTAAAGGATGTCGGGCGGGCGGAGATCGGCGCGGAGAGCTACGATACCAACCTCTTGTACAGCGGCCACCAGGCGATCGGCGTCGGCGTGCAGCAGCTCTCGAACGCAAACGCACTGGCCGTTGACAAAGCCGCCAAGGCCGAGTTGGTCGAGCTCTCCAAGTCGTTTCCCCCGGGGATAAAATACGTGGTCGCTTTCGACACCACGACGGTAGTCGGCGACTCGGTCAAGGAAGTTGTCACCACGCTTGAAGAAGCAGTCCTGATCGTCATCGTTGTGATTTTCCTGTTTCTGCTGGACTGGCGTGCCACCATTATTCCGGCCGTCACCATCCCGGTGTCTCTGATTGGCACGTTTGCCTTCATCAAGGTCTTTGATTTCTCCATCAATTCGTTGACTCTTTTCGGCATCACGCTCGCCACCGGACTTGTGGTCGATGATGCGATCGTGGTTATTGAAAATGCTCAACGTCACATCAACGAGGACAAGACCGATCCGCGCACTGCGACATCGGCGGCCATGGCAGAGGTTTCGAGCGCCGTGGTGGCAACTTCACTGGTGCTGATTTCGGTGTTCGTGCCGGTGTCGTTCTTTCCCGGCACCACCGGAATTCTTTACCGGCAATTTTCGTTGACCATCGCATTTTCGATTGCCATCTCACTGTTCAACGCGCTGACGCTGTCGCCCGCGCTGGCGGCTATTCTGCTGCGAGGCGAAGAACACAAGTATACAGTCTTCGATTGGACGCATATTGGGTGGCTTGACGCGGGCATATCGAAAGTTCGCTCATGGAGTTGACGCGGCGATCCATGGATTGTCGGCTGCATACGGCAAGGCCATTTGCAGTGTGCTGAATTATCGCTACGCCATGATCGTGCTGTTCTTTGCCGGTCTAGGCGCGACGGCCTACATGTATGTTCACGTTCCGACGGGCTTTGTGCCCCAGGAGGATCAGAACTACTTCATCGTGGTGGTCCAGGCGCCGCAAGGTGCCTCGCTGTCTTACACGACCGATATTGCGATGCACGCGGAAAAGATACTGCGAGCCGATCCCGATGTGTTCGGTACGTTCGCGGTGCCTGGCTTTTCGCTTTCCGGCGGCAGTTCGTCGAACTACGGGTTGATCTTCGCTCCACTGAAGCCTATCGATGACCGCAAAGGCAAGGGGCATGCGGCTAGTGACATTGTGGCGCGCGTCTCGCCAAAACTTTTCGGCATTCCCGGGGCGATCGTGGTGGCCTTCGAACCCCCGGCCATTAGTGGTATTGGAAGTTTCGGCGGATTTCAGTTCGAACTTCAGGATCTGGGTCGCAACACGCTGCAGGATATCGACACGGTTGCCCATAAGATCGTCGCCGACAGTCGTCAGCGTGCGGACCTGCAAGGACTGTTTACCAGCTTTACGGCGAATGACCCGCAGCAGTTGGTGCAAATCGATCGTGAGAAGGCCAAGGCCATTGGAGTGCCCATCAACCAGGTCTCGCAGGCGCTGGGCGTCTACATGGGCTCGCAGTACGTGAATGATTTCGATTTCAACAATCGTTCGTACCGGGTCTACGTACAGGCGGACCAGCCCTTCCGCATGAGCGCGCGCGATCTGCGCCAATACTACGTGCGCTCTGACACGCAACGGGTTGGTGCCGCTCGGAAACATTGTCACGCTGAAGGAGACCTCAGGACCGCAGGTGATCAATCACTACAATCTGTTTCGGTCTGCGGAAATCGATGGCGCGGCGGCGCCGGGATACAGTTCGAGCCAGGGCCTGAAGGCGATGGAGGACCTGGCTAGGCAGAACATGCTGCAAGGCATGTCTTTCCAGTGGACCGGGCTGGCTCTCGAGGAAGTCGAAGCCGGTGGTAAGGCACTGATCATTTTCGCTCTCGGCATTCTCGTGGTGTACCTCACGCTCTCGGCGCAATACGAGAGCTTCGCGCTGCCGTTCATCATCTTGCTGGCAGTTCCCATGGCGGTGCTGGGCGCATTGCTTTTCATTTCCATGCGCGGGCTGGTGGATGACGTTTATGTGCAGATCGGCCTGGTCATGCTGATCGGGCTATCGGCGAAGAACTCGATTCTGATCGTCGAATTTGCGGAGCAGTTGCTGGGGCAGGGACGTACCATCACTAACGCGGCGATTGAAGCCGCGGAATTAAGGCTTCGCCCGATCCTTATGACATCGTTTGCATTCCTGCTCGGTGTCCTGCCACTCTATTTCGCAACCGGCGCCGGCAAGCTGGGCCGGCACTCGGTGGGAACGGCAATTGTCGGCGGAATGTTGTTCTCCACCGTGCTTAATCTGTTTTTCATCCCGGTGTTGTACGTGATTCTCAAGACGCTGCTGACTTCGTTTTCGCGAAAAAGGATTGAGGGAACAAGGCCAAAAACGGAAATCGCATAGCGCGGCTGCCTACGAGGAGGAATCGGTGACCAAGTGTACTCATCTCGACCAAATCAAGGACGTCAAACCCCATACCCAGGGTTGTGAAGAATGTTTGAAGATCGGCGATCACTGGGTGCACCTTCGGCTGTGCATGAGTTGCGGCAAGGTGGGTTGTTGCGATTCGTCCAAGAATAAACACGCCACCAAACATTTCCACGCCACCAAGCATCCGATCATGCGCTCGATCGAGCCCGGCGAGGATTGGGGTTGGTGTTACATCGACGAGATCGAATTGGATTTCGCCTAGGCACTTCGTACACGAAGGAGACCGTGGGGTTTTATGCTGGCGCCATTAAGCAGCGGGAGTTTCTGCCAGCGGCAGCCGGACCTGGAAACGCGTGTCGCCGGGTTTGGAATTCACCTGAACGCTGCCTCGGTGCTTCTTCACGATTCGTTGCACTGTGTCGAGTCCAAGTCCGGTTCCCTCGCCAACTCCCTTGGTCGTGAAAAACGGTTCAAAGATGTGCGCCTGGACCTCGGGTGAAATCCCCGGACCGTTGTCCCCGATCTCCACGACAACGCAAGTGTCCTCGCGATAAGTCCGAACTCGAAGCTCGCCCTTTGCACCCATCGCATCGATGGCGTTGTCAATGATGTTGGTCCAAACCTGATTGAGCTCGCTGCCGAATGAATTCACCAGAAGCGGAATTCGCTGGTAGTCGCGCTGCACAACCACTCCCTTCTTGAGCTTGTGGTTCAAGATGGTGAGCGTCGTCTCCAGGCTCTTTACGATATCCACGTTCTGCACCGGCGCTTGATCCATGTAGGTGTATTCCTTGATCGCGCCGACCAGGTCTGAAATTCGCGAAGTGCTGCTCTCAATTTCGTTCAGCAGGTTGGCAACCTCCAGTGCAGCCGATATCCTGACCAGTGCCGCCCGGGCAGTGTCGGCGTCGAGGGTTGCGAATAGCGCTTCCAGTTCTCCCGGCTTGACGCTCTTTCGCGCCAGGTCAGCCGCCAGTTGCCACAGGTCGTTCTGCCCATGACTGCGCAACAGGGAATCGAGTTGCTCTTCCAGGTCGCTGACAGTCAGGGCATCGGGTGGAGGTTGATCGCGCTGGATGAGCGAAGATTCCAGGGACAGGATCCCCGTCTTCTGGGCTGCGCTAAGATCGCGTCTTCCCAGTTCGTGACTCGCCTCCTTGATGCGTTTCAGGACGTCGCGCAGTTGGGCGGTAGCGCGTTTGGCTGCGGCAGCCGGGTTGTTGAGTTCATGTGCCAGTCCCGCGGAAAGTTTTCCGAGAGAAGCCAGTCGGTCGCGCTGCTGTTCTATCCGGGTGGTTTCACGGATACGGTCGGCCATCAGGCCCACCAGGCGCTTGGTCAGTTCTGGCATTTTCTGTATCAGGTCGGAAAACAGCGAGGCGGGGAATCGCAGGATGCGGCTGTTCGTCTCGGCTCGCCCGCTCACGGTGAACCGCTTCATCCTCGAAAACGGCAGCACCCCGGTCACGTCGCCCGGGTTGAGGATAAAAGTTACCGTCTCACCGGCTAGTTCGCCTTGCGCTTGAAGTTGTCCTTCGAGTATCGCAAACATGGCATCGGCCGGGTCGCCCTGCCGCGAATAGGTGTCGCCTGCCTTGAGTTGGAGTTCCTGCGATTGGCTGATGAACCAGTCAAGCTGGTCGCCAGGTATATCCGCAAAGATGGAGAAGCGAAGTAGTTCTGATTTATCGACCATTTAGACCTTGCTCAAATACTGATGGATGAACTGTACCGCTACGGATCCTTCCCCGACTCCCGAAGCCACGCGCTTCACCGAGCCATGCCGTACGTCGCCGACGGCGAAGATGCCGGGAATATTGCTCTCCAGGAGGAATGGATCCCTCTCGAGCTTCCACCCTTTGGGGTGCTGGCCGTCGCGCATGAGATCGGGACCGGTGAGGATAAATCCGCGCTCGTCCCGCTCCACCAGATCAGCCAGCCAATCGGTTCGCGGCAACGCTCCGATAAAAATAAACATTGCGCTCGCCGGCACGCGTTCTACTTTGTTGGTATCGGAGCAGAGGACCGAAATCTCTTCCAGATGGGTTTCTCCATGCGCCTCTACGACGCTGGCGTGTGCCCATAACTGAATATTGGGCGTCTCCTTAACCTGGTCGATCAGATACTGCGACATAGTGCTCGATAGAGAGGGGCCGCGTACCAGAATTACGACTCGATCCGCGTACCGCGCGAAGTTCATGGCTGCCTGACCAGCCGAATTCGCGCCGCCTACCACGTACACAATCTCACCTTTGCAAGACAGCGCTTCCGTCGAGCCGCCGCCGTAGTAGATGCCGGCCCCTTGCAGTCGATCGATTCCCGGGACCTCCAGGCGCCGCCACTGCACTCCGGTCGCGATCATTAATGCGTGGCAGGAGATCTCGTTGCCGTCCGCCAACTTCATGATCCGGTAAGATCCCTCGGTCCGGACACTCACTGCTTCTTGCGGCGCCAAAATCTCCACCCCAAAACGCTGGGCCTGCGCCACTGCGCGCCGGGCCAGATCGTTTCCACTGAGTCCGGAGGGAAATCCCAGATAGTTCTCGATACGCGAACTCATGCCTGCCTGGCCTCCCGGGGCTTCCCGCTCAACCATTACCGTGTGCAGGCCTTCCGACGCGCCATACACCGCTGCGGCCAGGCCCGCCGGTCCTCCGCCGACAATCGCGAGGTCATAAAAGTCTGTCTGGGCGCGGGTCTGCAATCCAACCTTCTGCGCGACGTCTGTGGGTACGCTGTCCAGCAGTTTTGTTCCGTCGGGGAATAGTACGACCGGGAGGTTGGCCGCCTCCGGCCCGAGAGCTTCCACCAGACGCATGGTTTCCGGGTCGTTGGCGGAGCCCTCAATGTCAATCCACTGATACGGAATGCGATTGCGTGCCAGGAAATCGCGTAACTCGTAGGACCGGGGTGACCAGCGCGTGCCCAAAACCCGGATTCCCTGAAACGCTGGATGGTAGGAGGCTTGCCAATCGTCGAGCAAGTCATCCAGTTGCGGATAGAGATGCTCCGCTGGTGGATCCCACGGCTTCAAAAAGAAATAATTGATATTGGCTTGATTGATGGCGCCGATCGCAGCCGTAGTATCCGCGTAAGCGGTAAGTAAAGCGCGCTTCGCATCGGGGAAGATCCGCATTCCTTCCTGCAGAAACTCGATACCGTCCATGCGGGGCATGCGCTGGTCCGCCAGCAGCAGGGCAACACTGTCGTTCCGCACCTTCAACTGCTTCAAAAGGTCCAACGCCCCTTCGGGGGAATCGCTTCCGATCACACGGTAGTTCGCGCCGTACTGCGACCGCAGGTCGCGCTCAATCGCCCGCAAAACATCGGTGTCGTCATCTACGCTCAGTAGTATCGGTTTCGGCATGATCGGTCCCAGTATCGGTCAAGAACATCATTGTAGACTGCGGCATTGCCTGAACGAATTGATTAGATACCGGAAGTCTGCGTTTGGTCGCGCAATTCGAACTGCCTGACGAACTTTCGAATCCTCCCATCTCAAAATCGCATCCACAGCGTTCATGAAGCCGCCCTGTGATGAAGCTGTAATCCGTTCCGGGAGGGCCGGCTTTCCATGCGGACGGGAAGCCGCGCCCTGGGTCCTCGCGGCGACCATTCTCGGTTCCAGCATGGTCTTCATCGATAGCACGGTCGTGAATGTGGCCTTACCCGCGCTGCAATCCAGCTTTCATGCGACTGTCGTCAGTGTGCAGTGGGTGGTCGAATCGTACGGACTATTTCTCGCCGCACTGATCCTCGTCGGCGGTGCACTGGGCGATCACCTTGGCCGGCGGCGGGTCTTCTTGCTGGGTGTGGGGATCTTCGCCGCCGCTTCCGCGGCCTGCGGCCTGTCCTCGAATATTGACCAGTTAGTCGTGGGGCGTTGTGTTCAGGGCGTAGGAGCGGCATTGCTCGTGCCCGGCAGTCTCGCCATCATCAGCGCTTCCTTCGAGGAAAAATCTCGCGGCCAGGCGATTGGGACCTGGTCTGGTTTCACCGCCATCACCACCTCACTCGGTCCGGTGCTTGGCGGAGCCCTGATCGAGCACGTGTCCTGGCAATGGATCTTTTTCATCAATCTCCCGCTCGCGGCCATGGTGGTCGCAATCTCCCTGAGGCACATTCCGGAGACTCGCGGAGGCCGCGCCGTTAAATCCATAGATTGGACTGGCGCTGTGATCGCAACCGCGGGTTTGGGCGGTGTAGTGTATGGATTCGTCGAGTCCGCTGCCCGGGGATGGAACGATCCTCTGGTGCTGGGAAGTTTGGCCGCCGGCATCGCCTGTCTGGTCGCCTTCGTGTTCGTCGAGGCCCGGGTCGCTTCCCCCATGGTTTCACTGACGCTGTTCAAGTCTCGCGCCTTCAGCGGTGCTAATTTGCTTACGCTGTTTCTTTATGCCGCACTGGGGGTTTTCTTCTTCTTATTTCCGATGAACCTGATTCAGGTGCAGGGATATTCGGCCACCACGGCTGGCGCCGCCGCTCTGCCCATGATTTTGCTCATGTCCCTGCTTTCTCGTTGGTCTGGTGGACTGGTGGCGCGCCACGGTGCCAGAACTCCGCTGATCACGGGCCCTCTGGTTGTGGCCGCAGGTTTTATCCTGTTTGCTGTGCCCGCGCTCGGAGGGAATTACTGGACAACTTTCTTCCCTGCATTCATTGTGATTGGACTGGGAATGGCAGTCAGCGTGGCTCCGCTGACTACCGTGGTTATGAATTCAGTCGCAGCGGACGACGTCGGCGCCGCTTCCGGTATCAACAATGCGGTGGCCAGAGTCGCGGGTGTGCTGGCCATCGCGATCCTCGGAATTGTGATGGTGAACTTATTCAGTTCCAGCTTGGAATACCGGCTGGCAAATCTCGGCTTATCTCCAGGCGTCGTTCAGGAGATCCGGACCAACGAGATCAAACTTGCCGGGCTTCAGCCGCCTTCCGCCCTCGACGCTGGCGTCTCTGAGCTGGTTCGAGCCGCAATTTCTAACGCTTTTGTGATTGGATTTCGGGTTGTAATGCTGATTTGCGCTGCCCTGTCAATCACCAGCGGCGCAGTCGCCTGGCTGGTCATCCCCACTGCATCGAGTTCACCGTCTCCGGCGCACGACTAGGAACGTTGCTGGAGGTCGGCCGCAAAAGGTCCTACGGAATCAGCGACGCTTCGATTGGGTCGCCGTGGTGGCGCAACCGGCAGGCGTTGTTCCAGGGTCCCGAGCAATGGAGTATCCACTAGTCCGTTGGGCTCAAGCACGGATACAAACCCGTGCCGCGCGCACATGGCTTCGATTCGTCTCTGCTGTCGCGAGCTGAGCACTTTCACGGGCAAGGTTTCGAAGTTGCGGAAAATCCACAGCAGGTACACCCGCTGCACAAACGAGGGATTAAGGTACCGTGGTCCCAAGGGAGTGAGCACTCTCAACACACCGAGGGACAGCTTTTCCATCCACATAGCCGCATCACCTGCATTTGCAATCTTTAATGTCTATCTTGGACCAGAGCAATCCAAGGGCCAGCATTATTGCACCAAAGGTTATGCAAAGGGAAGCAGAATCCGAATTATTTCACTTTTTTTCACAGGCCTGCCGTGGGCGCATGACCCGATTACTCCACACACCGTGCATCATTCGCCCACCCACTTCAACCCAAAATCTCCGGCAAGGTCGCGATGTTCCGGATACTGGCGGCCACGCCGAAACGTCCGTCGTCTCCGCCCGGTTCCACCCGGACGACCGACGCTTGGCAGCACACCCAGCGCTTTTCGCCCTTGGTGAACTGCGGCGGGAGCATTAACACCATCTCCAATTCGCTCCCTACCAGAATCTCGGAATCGGCGTAGAGGAAGATCCCATTTTCGCTGAGGTCGCGCGTGTAGCCCGTGGCCGCCTGGTTCTCTGACGATCGGATGGACACGCCCACGCGTACTGGCGTGCGCTGCTGCAATCGGCGTTCAGACTTGGACCCAGGCATTAGAGGCCGAGAGTAACACAAGCCGCCGTTCGATCAGAATACCTTCGTCGCCAGCTCAGAAATCAACCCGGAGCAGGCCGCCTCCGGCCTCGTGAGCATTACGGTTAAGTCCTAGCGCCCTACCAGTTTCCAAGTGTCTCCAAACAGCGAGTTGCCGGAAAATCCACCGAACACCAGGAACTGCCCGCTGGCTGTATCGTAGGCCGTACCCATAGATTCACGGGCCAATGGGGATTTCCGCGGCAACAGCTGAGTCCAGTCTGTTCCTGTCCATGCCCAAGTTTGATCCTGGTCTTGTCCCCCAACCCCGCCCCCGAAGATCACCACCATACCCAATTTGGCGTCGAAGGCACTTCCGGCGCTATAACGAGTGGGTGGCTGGACCGTCGGAGACTGCTGGTTCCAGTCGGTACCATCCCATAGCCAGGTGTTGTCGGTTCTAACGTCGCCCAGTCCCCCGAACAAAACCACATTCTTTCTCTTGCTGTCCAAGGCAGCAACCGCAGTCGACCGTGCACCGGGCGCATTCGTGGGATGCATCTGTTTCCATGTCTTTCCTGTCCACTGCCACGTCGCTGATTGATAGAACGTGCCATCGAAGCCGCCGAACTCGTCCACATGTCCGTTCTTTGGATCGGTGAATAGCATAGGTCCCGTTGCTTTACTTGGAGAGGTCTTGGGATGTGCCTGCGTCCAAGTCGAAGTGGCGCCGTCCCAGAGCCAGGTGTCGCGGAGGTAATTCCTGCCGTCGTATCCTCCGAAAAGCACCAGGTTGCGGGTTTTTCGATCGAACGCCATGGAAGGCGCCGCCCGGCGGGACGGGGCAACCGAAGGTTTCTGCTGCGTCCACGTGCTCCCATCGAATGTCCACGTCTCACCTAAGTGCGATTTCCCATCCCAACCGCCGAACAGCACTATCTGCTTGCTGACCGGGTCGTAAGCCATCGCGGAATCAGAGCGTGCGGATGGCGACGTGATTGGGGAAAGCTTCTTCCAGTTGACCGACTGCGCCTCGGCCACGGGGGTGAACGTAAGAAATCCGGCCGCAAATGTAAGTATTGCCACAGCCGCCAGCAAGCTAGTTGCACGAATATGTTTGGCCATTGACTCACTACCTCCTTGGGAAAAACCCAGATTTTATCAGACGTTGCTGGCGCCATATAGAGTCGAAAGGGCCACACATTGAGAAGAAAATCTCAAATGCCCAGCGTCGTCTTCGCTGCCCCGTATATCCCAGTGGATAAGGGGAATGCCCGCCCATCGTTTAGGATTAAGCCGGTGAGACACACCACAATCCCTCGACGCGTCGGCCTGGCACGCACGCTCTCAAAGCTCGGGTACTGCTCCCGTTCCGGCGCCTCTGAATTGATCCGCAGGGGGCAGGTGAGCCTGAATGGCGAAATCTGCCGCGATCCCGAAGCCCCGGTCCGCTCTGGACGGGATCGCATCGAAGTGGACGGCACACAACTCCCAGTCCAGTCGAAGGTTTTTCTGATGCTCAACAAGCCTCGCGGCGTGGTCACCACTGCATCCGACGAAAAAGGACGCGAGACAGTCTATGCGTACCTGGACCGCGCGTTGCCGTGGGTCGCGCCCGTCGGACGTCTGGACAAGGCCAGTGAAGGCCTGCTGCTGTTGACCAACGATTCCGAATGGGCTGCCCGTTTGCTTGCGCCAGAAACCCATCTTGATCGGATTTATCATGTCCAGATTGCTGCGGTCGCTGATGCCGCGCTGATCGAATCCCTCATCCGCGGCGTCGAAACCGGCGATGGCAGTTTCCTGCGCGTCAAGAGCGCAAAAATTCTGCGTGGAGGCAAGAAAAATACCTGGCTCGAGATTACGCTCGACGAAGGCAGGAATCGCCATATACGTCGAATGCTTGCCCAACTTGGAATGGATGTGCTGCGACTGCTGCGTGTGGCGGTCGGGCCGTTGCGTCTGGGCGAACTCTCCAAAGGCGCTTCGCGCAAACTTACCCTCGCAGAAAAGCAAAGTCTCGACCAAGCCATCCGGACACCTGTTTCCGGGGTTAGTCATCCGCGTCGCCCAAAGTAGGCTGCCCAGACTTCAGGCTGTCACAATCATGCCGCTGCAGGGCGATTTGCCGATGCGATGGTAGCTGTGCCGAACCGCCGCATCGAAATATACCGCGTCCCCGGAGTCGAGAGCGTAGCTTTCCGCACCGATGGTGAGTTCTAGTTTTCCGTTAATCACATAGAGCAGTTCGACCCCCGGATGCTGGTGGGGTCGGACTTTCTCGGCAGCCACCGGCTCGAACTCCGCGTAAAACGCGTTCAACTTCCGCTCGGTGGCCTTGAAGTCGAGACTCTCGAAGTTGTAGGCGATTGTGCCTCCTCCTGGGTTCTCGGGAAACCGGAG
The DNA here is from genome assembly GCA_963788605.1 of uncultured Acidobacteriota bacterium. Taxonomy (GTDB): domain Bacteria; phylum Acidobacteriota; class Terriglobia; order Terriglobales; family Acidobacteriaceae; genus JABDBE01. The sequence goes on from CAWBHD010000019.1 coordinate 143,037, forward strand.
GCGCTCGCGCTTGCGTACGACAGCCACCACGTGGCGTTTGCGTTCGTCGGCGAAGAAGTGATCCAACCCGACCCCGAATACCATGGCGATCCGCAAAAGGGTAGGCAGCGTGGGAAACAGTTTCCCGCGTTCCAGTTTTGAAAGCATCGCTGCAGACAGGCCTGTGTGCTTGCCCAGTTCCACCAGTCCCATACTTTTCTTTAATCGCAGCGTCCTCAGTTTCTCACCCAGCCCGTAAGGTTTCAGTCCTTCGACGATCGTATTGTTGGCCACCTTGCCCCCCCGTTTTTCTCGCCAGTAGAAAGCTACGACGTTTCTTTAACCCGCAGGCACAAGACTTGATCGAAGACCCGCGATTGTCATCCTATGAAAACTATTGTGCTCTACAGTTAATACATTGCACCCCGCAAAGAGTGCAACAGAAAATTCACGCGATCGACAAAAAGGGAGAAGACAATGAAAAGCCTGGACGTAACGGCGGCAATACTTCTAGTGGTCGGCGGACTGAATTGGGGTCTGGTTGGTGTGGCGCATTTCGATCTCGTAGCCGCGATATTCGGCATGAGATTCGGAGAGACCTCCACGCTCAGCTCGACGGTTTACATTCTGGTCGGCTTGGCGGCGCTTTATCAGGCGATTTCCTTCAAGGCGATTCAGCATCGCAGGGGGCACGAGTCGGCTGCGGCACGGGCTCGATAACGCACACTCAATGAAGGAGGAACTGGCGGCCCAGTTCCTCCGAACTCTCCTCAAAATGGATCCCTTGGAAAAAATAAGTCAGGATGAACGGATCACCGTCCGCAAGCCGGGCGCGCCTGATCCGGATGGCAGTTGCGTGGTTTACTGGATGCAGCGTGCGCAGCGTGCAATCGACAACCCGGCTCTCGATACTGCCGTGCGTGTTGCCAACGAACTGGGCAAGCCGGTAGTTGTCTTCTTCGCTCCGGTTCCTTTTTATCCCAACGCGAACCTTCGCCACTATCATTTTCTAGGCCAGGGGATCTCCGACATTGCGAGCGACCTCGCTGCCCGCAACCTGGGCTTCGTTTTCCGTTCATATCCCGAACACAGCTTGCTGAAGTTCTGCGAGGAAGTCCGCCCTGCCATCGTGATCGGCGACGAAAACCCGCTCCGCGAAACCGAGGAATGGAGAATCCGCGCAGCCATGCAGTTGCGCGTGCCCTTCTGGACCGTCGATGCCGACGTAATTGTTCCCTCCAGGCTACTGGAGAAGGAACAATATGCCGCCCGCACTATCAGACCCAGACTGCAGAAACTTCTGCCCAGATTTCTGATCCGGACAAACCATACAAAGGCGCAAGTCGCATGGACCACGCCTCCGGGTCTGCATTCGCTTTCCGTGGGAGAGGATTTTACCTCTGGGTGGACTCTGGATCGCTCTGTTCCACCGGTCGGGAATTGGCATGGCGGCAGCCAGCAAGCCTTGCGAGTGCTTCATCGCTTTATCCGCGAGCGCCTGCCGAGCTATCCCCACGATAGAAACCATCCTGACCGGGAAGGCACCAGCCAGCTCTCTCCATATTTGCACTTCGGCCATATCAGCCCGCTCACCGTAGCGCTCGCGGTGCAGGCTGCCTCGGCCCCGTTAAAGGCGAAGGAAGCCTTCCTCGAACAGCTCATCATCCGCCGGGAACTCTCGGTGAACTTTGTCCGCTTCAATCCCGACTACGATCACATCGCGTGTCTCGAGCCCTGGGCCGAACGAACTTTCGCCGAGCACGCGCGCGACCGCCGCCCCCTGACTTACAACGAGGAACAACTGGATGGAGCCGAGACTCATGACCCGCTCTGGAACGCCGCACAGAATCAGATGGTCCGCACCGGCTGGATGCACAATTACATGCGAATGTATTGGGCCAAAAAGATTCTCGAGTGGAGCCCGTCCGTCGCAGTTGCCTATCGCCGTGCGGTCTGGTTCAACGACCGCTACCAACTCGACGGCCGCGACCCCAACGGCTATGCAGGAATAGCGTGGGCGATCGTCGGCAAACATGATCGCGCCTGGTCCGAGCGCCCGGTCTTCGGAAAGATCCGCTACATGTCGCTGAGCAGCACGGGACGGAAGTTTGACTCGGAAAGCTACATTCAACAGGTCAAGGAACTGGATCGTGGACGCGTCTGAAGATTCGTTTGGCGGTTACTTTAGAAAAGGCAGATTCGATAAGACTTTCGCGGCAAGTTCCAGTTGCTGCAAGTCATCCAGCGTGAAATCCGGTCCAGCCGTGTTGGGATCGTATCCCTTGCGGCAAACTTGCACCACGCCCAAAACCTTGCGCTGCCCGTCAAGCACCGGTGCCGACATCAACTTTTGGATGGTGTTTTGCTCGCCTGGCTCAGTATCCTCAGAGCCCGCCAGTTTCACCGACTCGAAAATGCTGGCGTGTTTCACCTTCACGAAGGTATTGAAAAGCTCGGTCTTCTTGGTCGACGCCGTGTGCGCCGCCACTGCCGAAGAACTGGAAACCGGGATCGATCCCGCCGTCTTCAACTGCTCGGGATAGAGGAAACTCAGCAAACCCTTCTGCAGGCGCATCAGGGCAACTTCGGTAGGCCGCACTCCGAAAAGCTTGGCCAGTGCCGCGCAGAATTGCTGTGGCGTGGTCGCTTGCCCCAGCACGTGTTCCACTGAGGCGTTCGGAGCTCGCACCGCAGCCGCTGCGGCGCCTCCCTGGCTGGAATTCTTCTTGGCTTCCATATCGCTTTCCATCGCCACTCGACGGACGAGTTGCGACTGCGTAACCATGGTGACCTATTGCAATGCCTCCATCAAGTTACCAAGGTAAGCCAAATGCCCTGCGGCTCGCTCAGCCTTTCGTCAGAGGCAAACCTTTTTCTCGCCACTCCCGGATCCCCCCGTCCATCGAAAGCACCTCGGTGTAGCCCATTTTCTGCAGGTTATCGGCTGCCAGGGCAGAACGGAATCCGCCCCCGCAATAAAGTACGAGGGGTGCATTTTGATCGGGCACGCGCTCCTCGATGTCGCGCTCGATGATTCCTTTCCCCAGGTGAATCGCGCCGGGCAAATGATCGGCCGCATATTCGCTTTCTTCCCGCACATCGACCAGCAGAAACTTCTCGCCCCGGTCGAGTTTGGACTTGACCTCGTCGATGGTCACTTCGCGAACGCGTTTCTTGGTATCTTCAACGATTTTCAAAAATCGAGGAGAGTGCTTGTGAGCCATGAGTTCCTCCGAATAGTCTTTGTTGACCTATTTTATCCGAGGAACATAGTGGGACGGCCGTCCAGTTCGATAGCCCAGTCGGGAGGCGCGGCTTCAGAGGCTGCGAAAAAACTTCGATCTTGGGTGGTGCAGCGTTTGGGTGGCGCAGCGCTTCAGCGCTGCGATAACCGGTCTCAAATGACTGCAGGGTTTTAGTTCGGAGCGCGAAAAACTGGGGTTTACGGCCGCTCCGATTTACTGACTTGCATCGGAGGACGGTTCTCTGACTTCCGCCGCCGGCACAATCGCCGCCGCGGAACAGTTGAGAAGTTGCTGCAAATCCTCTTGCAGCTTGCCACGCTCTTCTTCGCCCAGGTCGGCAAATTCAAATGGTTGCAGATAACCCTGGGTAGCCCACATCGGAAACAGCATCTTTGCCTTGCTCCGCACCGTGCTGTTGCCCACATGAAAAATGACTTCGACCTTGATCCCCTCATCCAGAGGTTTCTCCAGATGCAGCAACCCGCCCGTGATCGAGAGTTGGTGCAGCTTCCCCCGAGTCTGCCGCCCGTTCTGCAGGCACACCAGAGACAGAACCGTCCCCGCTAGTTTCACCCGCGGCGCCCGGGCCTTCGATCTTGCTGAGGCAGCCTTAGCCATACGCTAGTAAGTATTTCATTTCGAGCGCTCCCGGTGGCAGATTACCAAAGACCGCGAAGCAGCAAAATCGGCCATGCCCCGCCCAACCCCAGTCAAACCGAGAACCGAGAACTGACAACCATGAACTGGTTTCTAGCCGTCTCTGGCCGGAAGGGGACGAACGGGGTCAACCCGACGAAGGCCAATGTGTCTGGGGTTGGCCCAACTGACGCACTTCCGTCCGAGCTAGCGTGAACTCGATGCCGAATCGAACCTTGTTTTCTTGTTGACCTTACGTTTCAAGATAGATAACCTAAACCATACCGAGTTATCTCGAAGATAATGCTCGATCTTTGACAATCTAGGCGGTGCGCGAATCGCCTGGGCTCGATTGCCAAGGCCCTCCACTTCCAAAGTGGGACGTCGACCGGACCCCGCCCCCGCCGTAACTCCCATGCTCTCTAGATTTTGCGCGTAACTCCTGAAAACTCAAAGATCTAGCGCATAGTCGAAAATCAAGTCGTTTGTTGTCTAGATTTTGCGCACGATAGGGGGAGGGGGGTACCCAGTACCAAATAGTAATCCAGTCCAATTCGGGAACGCGCAAGGCCCTGGGAATGACCTCGCACCCGAGCCGAGGGCGGACCGCGTTCCTGGTACCACGCGCCAAAAGCAACCCCGCCGATCGTGAAGTCCCAACTTGGCCCAACTCGCTGATTTCAAGACCAATCCCAACAAAACCAAGCGTCCCAAATCGGGATGAGGCGCCGGTTGGTAACGAGCGATTTATTACCGCTGTTACTTTACTGGCGCTCCAAGCGGCCATAAGCTCCGGCGTATGAAGCTCAATGCCTTGCTGGTATCGCAGGATCGCCCGTCGCTGCGGGTTTTGACGGCGATTCTCGATGTGCTGGAAATCGAGCACCAGACGTGCTCCTCATCGGCCGAAGCCGTGGAATTGCTGGTGCAAGGCCACCATTCGGCGCTGGTGCTGGATTTCGATCTGCCCGGAGCCGGCCAGGTCGCCCGCATGGCACGCATGTCGTCGCCCCGGCGAAGACCTGTGGTGTTCGCCATGGTGAGCGCGTTTACCCCGGTGGGCGGAGCGTTCCAATCCGGAGTGAATTTCGTTTTGTACAAGCCGCTCAGTTTCGAGCAGGTCGCGCGCTCAATCCGCGCCGGCCAGGGATTCATGCCCCGCAACTCGCAGCGTTCACCGCGCCATGAACTGGAAGCGCTGGTCTACCTCCAGTTCGGAGTAGCCGCGATGCCCGCGATCGTTCTCGATCTGAGTGAGCAGGGCTTAGCATTGCAGGCGCCAGAGCCTTTGCCGCCGGTACAAAATGTGCCGTTACGTTTCGTTTTGCCCGGAACATCCCACCTCGTCGAAGCCATCGGCAAAGTAATCTGGTCGGACGATGACGGTCGCGCCGGAATGTTCTTTTCGCGGCTGACTCCGGCTTCGCGGCAACACCTGAAGAATTGGCTAGCAAAGCGCGGCGCGAAATCGAAAAATGCCGTGCGCGTGCTGCTGCCTCCACAACGGTCGCGCCGCTCGCACGCATCGCACTGAGTGGCCGCATGCTAGACTCAGCATTCTCCCTCTGAAGAATGCGCATGGACGATCTCACCCTCCTATCAGCCGTTTCCATGGCTGAACAGATCCGCACAAAAAAGCTATCGCCGATTGAACTGGTTGACGCTCACCTAGCCCGCATCGAGAAACTCAATCCCCAGCTGAATGCTTTCGTGCAAGTAGACGCGGACGGAGCGCGCCGTCAAGCTCGTGCAGCTGAGGACTCAGTACTCCGCGGCGAAACGCTCGGACCACTGCACGGTGTTCCGCTCAGCATCAAGAGTTCGATCGATGTGGCAGGCTTGCGCTGCGAATCCGGCACGAAACTCCGTGCAGGCTTTGTTGCGCGCAACGATGCGCCGCTGGTCTCGCGGCTTCGGCAAGCAGGTGCAATCATCTTAGGCAATACCAACACGCCCGAATTGTTGATGGCATGGGAAACGGACAATCTTCTGTATGGCCGCACCAATAATCCCTGGGATCTGTCGCGAACTCCCGGCGGTTCAAGCGGCGGAGAAGCGGCGGCAATTGCATCCGGATGTTCCGCAGGAGGAGTCGGCAGCGACGGCGGAGGCTCGATTCGGGTGCCTGCCCACTTCAGCGGCATCTGCGGCTTGAAGCCAACGCCCGGTCGCGTTCCTGCCACTGGACATTTCCCAACTTCGGTTGGGCCGTTCGCGCTGCTCGGTGTGGTTGGACCGATGGCCCGAACGGTTGCAGACTTGAAGCTACTGTTCGAAGTGATGCAAGGGCCTGACGATGGCGATCCTTCGGCTGCACCTGTCCCTTTGCGTTGGCCGAGTTGTAACGATCTGAAAAAACTTCGTATCGGCTATTTCGAAGATGACGGTCGAACTTCTGTAACCCCCGAAACGCGAACAGCGGTGCGAGTTGCCGCCGAGACTTTGAAGCGCGCCGGATTTGAGGTCGAGCCCTTTCGTCCTGAAGGGCTGGAACAGGCTCGCCGCCTCTGGTGGCAATTCTTCGGCATTGCTGGCGGAATGCTTTTGGGGCCAATGACTGAAGGGCGAGAAGCCGACCTTAGTCCGATACTCAAACAGTTTTCGAGTTGGGTTGCCGATGAACCTTCGCACACTGGTCAGACCTTACTCGATGCCTGGATCATGCGCGATGTGATGCGCATGGAAATCTTTTCCCAGATGCGTGAATATCCCATCTTGCTCTGTCCGGTTGCTTCCATTCCGGCATTTCGCCACGGCGAGCGCAGTTGGGAAATCGACGGCCAGACTGTGCAGTATCTCGATGCCTGGAGTTACACCGAGTGGTTCAACCTGCTGGGAACTCCCGCGGCAGTCGTTCCGATCGGCCAATCGAGCGAAGGCTTGCCGATCGGAGTGCAGATCGTTGCGCGTCCCTGGGAAGAGGAGTTGGTGCTCGCGGTAGCGGCAGAACTGGAAGCACAACGCGGACCCTGGCAAGGACCACGCATTGATCTTGGGTAGTCCCGATACTCGCTCCATTTTCGTAAACGCGATAACCTGTGAGAGATTCACCACGAACGATGTCCTACGAAGAGCAATCCCGCGGTCGGGCCGGAAACCGCGTATTTTCCTGGCTGCTCGTCTTTTTGTTTATTTCGGCGGCCTACCTCTACACATTTCCGCAATCGAATGTCTTCTACGCCGTCGTCGTTTTGCTGCATGCGCTTGCGGGCGTCGTCGTTGCGCTTGTGCTGGCTGTGTTTCTATTCCGCAGGCTGCGAGATGGAAGCGTGGTCGAGCGCATGGGCTGGCTGCTGATTTCGGCTGGGGCAATCGTCGGGCTGGTTCTGATCAAGACTGGCACGCCCAGAGCGGAGTGGAACCTGCTCTATGTTCACGTTTTTCTGTCGCTAGCGGGAATGGGCATCGTCTTTGCGGAATGGGCAGGGAAGCGGGGCTGGTTGGCGCAGAGCTCGATGATTCGTTGCACAGTTTGCCTGCTGGCGCTTACCGGAGTTGGAGTTTGCGCCCACTACCTGCGCGAGTCGCGCTGGCAGCATCAAGCTCGCATCGAAAATCCTTCGATGCCACCCGCGACCATGAACGGAGAGGGCGACGGTCTCGATGGACCATTTTTTCCCAGTTCCGCGCAAGTCTACGGCGGGCAGAAAATTCCCAGCAAGTTCTTCATGGAATCCGACTCCTGCAAACGTTGCCATGAAGACATCTACAATCAGTGGTTCAGTTCCGCCCATCATTTTTCATCGTTCAACAATCAGTGGTACCGCAAAAGCATCGAATACATGCAGGACACGGTTGGAACCAAGCCTTCCAAGTGGTGCGGAGGATGCCACGATCCCGCCGTGCTCTACAGCGGGCTGATGGATACGCCGATCAAGCAGATTGTGCACCGTCCCGAGTCGCAAGCGGGACTCGGTTGCATGATGTGCCATTCGATTGCCGACGTGAAGAGCAGTATGGGACAAGGCGATTTTTATCTGGAATATCCCAAGCTGCACGAACTGGCTGCGACCAGGAATCCGATCGCACGCTGGATGCACGATTTTCTGGTGAACCTGAATCCTGAGCCACACCGCCGGGTTTTCCTGAAGCCTTTTATGCGGGAGCAGACGGCGGAATTCTGCTCCAGTTGCCACAAGGTCCATCTCGATGTTCCAGTTAATCACTATCGCTGGGTTCGGGGCTTCAACGAGTACGACAACTGGCAGGCCAGCGGCGTGTCGGGGCAAGGGGCGCGGTCATTTTATTATCCGGCGAAGGCTTCGCAATGCGCCGATTGCCATATGCCCCTGACTCGTTCGAGCGACATGGGGAACACCGGTGGTCTCGTCCACTCGCATCGTTTTCCGGCAGCAAACACAGCGCTGCCCACAGCGAATGAAGATACGGATCAGCTCAAAATCACCGAAGACTTTCTCAAGAGCGGTATTTTGAGCGTGGACATTTTCGCGCTTTCCCCGGCGCAGGCGCAAGTGAAGCCGGGAGCAGCCAGCAAGTCAGAGCTGTCGACAACTTTCGCTGTCGGCGAGGAGGCAGAGACCAAGACGACTCCCAACGGAGAAGCTGAGGTCGTACCAGTCACGGCGCCGCTGAACCGAGTCCAGCCAACCGTTCGCCGCGGAGATACAGTCCGTGTAGATGTTGTCGTGCGCACCAAGAAAATCGGACATTTTTTCCCCGGCGGTACAGTAGACGCCTACGACACCTGGCTCGAACTGAAGGCCACGGACAACAAGGGTGAGACCATTTTCTGGAGCGGCAGCGTCGAGGCCAACGGCCACGGCCCGGTGGAAAAGGGAGCGCATTTTTACCGCTCTCTGCAAGTGGACGCGCACGGCAACGCCATCAACAAACGCAATGCCTGGGCGACCCGCGCCGTCGTCTATGTGCATCTGATTCCTCCCGGGGCCGCAGACACGGTTCACTACCGCCTGCACATTCCTGAAAACTCAGGGGATAAAATCACGCTGCACGCCCGCGTCTGCTATCGCAAGTTCGCGTGGTGGAACACTCAGTTCTCGTTCGCTGGCGTTCCCGAGCCGAATCAGTCCGATGGAAGCGTTACGCCTAACTTTGACGACAGAAAGTTCGGGTTTGCGGGATCGCTGAAAGGAGTGTCAGCGAAAGCGGAGAAGATTCCTGATCTTCCTATCGTGGCGCTGGCTGAAGATGAAGTCACGCTAAATGTAGCGCCGCACAATGCTCCAGTGGCGGAGCCGAAAACAATTCTGCAGGCGGACGACTGGCAGCGCTGGAACGACTACGGCATCGGCCTGCTGCTGCAAGGTGATCTGAAGGCCGCGCAGGCGGCCTTTGAGAAAGTAACCGAGATCGATCCCGGGAATCCCGATGGCTGGGTGAACATTGGACGTGCCGCAGTGCAGGAGGGTGACATGGATCGTGCCCGCACCGTGCTGACGAAAGCGTTGTCGCTGAGCCCCGATCTGGCGCGCGCCCACTTCTTCTACGCGAAAGTTCTGCGCAGCGATGGCAATTACGACGGAGCCGCCGATCACCTCCGCAGAGTTTTGGAGCAGTATCCCCGAGACCGGGTGGCGCTGAACGATCTGGGACGCATTCTGTTTCTCCAGCGCAAGTACGCCGACGCGGTGAATGTGCTGCAAGCTGTGATGGCGGTCGATCCGGAGGACTTGCAGGCGCACTATAATCTGATGCTCTGCTATAACGGCCTTGGAGATCAGAAGCAAGCTCACGAGCACGAAGTACGGTATCTGCGATTCAAAGCCGACGAAGCCGCGCAAACCATCACCGGCCCCTACCGTCAACTCCATCCGGAGGACAACAACGAGCGGCAGGCTATCCACGAACATGTATCGGCGGGGGCGTCAAGATAATGCGGAATTTCGTCGTTCGCTCGAAGGGAAACGTTCTGAAACTCCTAATGGCGTTAGCGCTAATACTCGTTCTGATTTCACTCTCAGCGACTCTATCCGCAGAGCAGATCCAGTTCCGCGACATCACCGCCACCGCGGGAATCCATTTCACTCACAAGAACGGCGCCTTCGGAAAGAAATACCTGCCTGAGACTATGGGTCCGGGCTGCGCGTTCATCGATTACGATAATGACGGCTGGCCTGACGTTCTGCTGGTGAACGGCGCAGACTGGCCCGGGCACAAGGGTTCTGAATCCACGCTGAAGCTCTATCACAACAATCACGATGGCAGCTTCACCGACGTCACTCGCAAAGCCGGCCTCGCAGTTGCCATGTACGGCATGGGGGTTGCGGTCGGAGACTATGACAACGACGGCTACGACGATCTCTTCATCAGCGCACTCGGTCAGAGCCATCTTTTTCACAACAACGGCAACGGCACGTTTACCGATGTGACCAAATCCGCGGGATTGTGGGGGCCGGATGAGTTCTCCACCAGCGCCGCCTGGGTGGATTACGATCGCGACGGCAAACTGGACCTGGTGGTCGCGAACTACGTGCAGTGGTCTGAGAAAGGCGATCTTTACTGCACCCTCGACGGCGCGCACAAGTCGTACTGCACGCCGGAATCCTATAAAGGTTCTTCAGCGCGATTGTGGCACAACCTGGGCAATGGGAAGTTTGAAGACGCTACCCAGAAGGCAAAGTTCTACGATCCGACTTCCAAAAGCCTGGGCGTAGCGGTAGCCGACTACAACGGAGATGGCTGGCCCGACATCCTGCTGACTAATGACACCCAGCCAAACAAGCTTTACCTCAACAAGCATGACGGCACGTTCGAAGAAAGAGGTGTTTCTTCCGGAATCGCCTTCAGCGAGGACGGAGTGGCCCGCGCTGGCATGGGTGTCGACGCTGCCGACTATGATCGCTCGGGACGTCCAAGTATTATCATCACCAACTTTGCCAACCAAATGCTTTCGCTCTACCACAACGAGGGCAACGGACTATTTGTGGATGAGGCGCCGCAGTCGGAAGTCGGACGCGCAACGTTGGTCACACTGGGCTTCGGCTGTTTCTTTTTTGACTACGATAAGGACGGCTGGCCCGACATCTTCGTCGCCGACGGACACATCGAGAACGAAATCGAGCGGGTGCAGAAACGAGTGACCTACGCCGAGCCGCCGCACGTTTTCCGCAACCTGGGTGGTGGAAAATTTCAGGAAGCGACCGCTTCTCTCGGAAGCGCCTTTGCCAGTCCGAAAGTCGCTCGCGGCGCTGCCTACGCCGATATCGACAACGACGGCGCGCTCGATCTGCTAGTGACAACAAACGCTGGTCGAGCCTACTTGTTTCATAACGAGGGTGGCAATAACCACAGCCTGCGGGTAAAACTGGGCGGCACGAGGTCGAATCGCGATGGCATTGGAGCAGTGGTGCGCGTGGTCTCCGGAAAAGATCAGCAGTGGCAGATGGTGCATAGTGGGTCGAGTTATCTGTCGCAGAGCGAACTGGTCTTGACCTTCGGCCTGGGGGATAAATCGAAAGCCGATTCGATTGAAGTGCAATGGCCCAGCGGGCAGGTAGACAAACTGTCGAACATCTCGGCAAGCCAGACCATCACGATTCAGGAAGGCAAGGGAGTAACTGCAAACAAGCCGTACACCAAGCCCTGGACACTTGCCGTACGAAAATGAAAACCGGTCACCCCCTTGAAGTCGTGACAATGTGAATCCCCGCTCTCTGCGCCCGGATTTTCCTTTGTGTGCCTTCGTGTCCTTTGTGGTTAACTTGTTCTTCGCATGACTAGCAAGATTCCTTTCCTCTGTTGCGTCGCTCTGGCCGCAGTGACGGTCCTCGCAGCTGCTCCGAAAAACGCTCCCACGCAACTGGAGAAGTCCGTCGAAGCTGCTCGCCTCAACAACCTCGGCGCCGCCTATATGAACCAGCAACTGTTCGACAAAGCGCTGAAGGCGTTTGAACAAGCTGCGGCGTCCGATCCCAAACTGCAGCTTGCAACGATGAATCAGGGCATCGCGTTGCTTAACCTCGGGCGCGTGGATGCTGCCAGGCAACTTCTTGAGCAAGCTGTAAACAGAATTCCAGCGATCCCCATGCCTGGTACAACCTGGGTTTGCTGGAAAAAAATTCGGGGAATTCGCAGGCCGCGGCCAAAGCTTTCCGCCGAGTCACGGAAATTGATGCGAATGATCCGGACACCTGGTATTTCCTGGGTGCTTCATATGCCCAGACCAAACAATATTCCGAAGCCATTGACGCATTCCAACATGCACTGAAACTGAATCCACAGCACGCCTCCGCAGAATTCGGACTCTCTCGTGCCCACCAGCAATCGGCGGATCTCACTCACGCCCGCGAACATCTGACCCGCTTCCAGTACATCACGCAAAACAAGCTGGGTTCGCCGATCAGTTTGGCGTATGGCGAACAGGGGAAGTACTCGCTCGCGGAAGAATCGTCTGCGGCGCCGAGCAAGGTTCCGTCGGCCATTCAAGTTCGCTTCGTGGAGGCTACCGGGCAGGCCGGACTGCTCACAAAACCCTCGGCCACGAAGGATCCAGCTTCCTACCTCGGGCCGGGCGCGTGCTTTCTCGACTATGACAACGACGGCCGCATCGATGTTTTTCTCCCCGACAACGGCAAAGAGGACGGACTGTCGCTGTACCACAATGTAGGCAATGGCAAGTTCGAAGAGGTGACGAAGAAAGCTGGGCTCGATCCGAAGTTGCATGGCGTCGGCTGCACAGCGGGCGATTATGACAATGACGGATTTGCTGACCTGGTCGTGAGCCTTAACGGTCGCGTGCTTCTTCTGCATAACGAGAAGAATGGAACATTCACGGATGTCACCGCGACCGCAGGTATCGAGGCGGAAGGTATGAATGTGGGCGTGACCTTTGTCGACTACGACCACGATGGGGACCTAGATCTGCAGGTCACCCAGACGAGCATCAATCCATGTTTGGATCCGCGAGGTGTATCGCGATCTTGTGGAAATATTCAGCTGCCCAATTTCAATCAGATGTGGCGCAACAATGGCAACGGAACTTTCACCGATCAGACCGAAGAAACGATAGGCAAGAGCAACGCGCCGGAAGTCGCGAGCATTGGAACGGATTACAACAATGACCGCGCGGTGGACCTCGTCGTGACAGGCAGTTTTAAAGGGGGACCGATCATTTTCGAGAACCCTCGCGAGGGGCGATTTCCTTACCAAGTTCCTTTCAGAGCCACCCTCCCGATCAGTGCGGGTGTTGCCGTGCTGGATTTCGACCATGATTCTTGGATGGACTTAGCATTCACCCATTGGGAGCAAGAGAAAGAGGATCCTGGCCTTACGCTTTGGCGAAATAACCGCAAGCAGGGCTTCGACCGGGTGTTGCTGCCGACGACCACTTGGGCTCGCGGTTTTGGAGTGGCTGCCATCGACTATGACAACGACGGCTGGGTCGACCTCGTTGCAGTCGGCGAAACTGCCGATGGTCGCGGCGAAGTTCGCCTGTTCCGGCAATCTCGGGCCTGACGGCTTCAAAGATGTCACGGCCGACGTCGGCCTCGACAAAATCGTCCTCAAAGATCCGCGAGCCATCATCACTGGCGACTACGACGGCGATGGTGCTACCGATCTGCTGATCACGCAGAATCACGGTCCAGCTGTCCTGCTCCGCAATGAAGGCGGCAACAAGAACCATTGGCTTCGTCTTAATCTGAAAGGGTTGGCAGACAACAGGAGTGCTATCGGGACCAAAGTTGAAGTCTTCGCAGGAGGGAATCGGCAGAAGTTCGAGATCGCGGGATCGTCCGGATATCTTGGACAGAATTCACCCTACCTAACCGTCGGTCTCGGACAATCCACCCAAGCCGACGTTGTCCGCATGCTCTGGCCGACGGGAGTTTTACAGGATGAAGTCGAAGTCGCTGCCGACCGCGAACAGAAATTCATGGAAATCGATCGCCGTGGCAGTTCATGTCCCACACTGTTCGTGTGGAATGGCGCACGCTACGAACTAGTCGGCGACATGCTCGGCGCGGGCGTGGTTGGACACTGGGTTGGGCCGGGCCAGCGTGATATTCCGCGGCCTACCGAATACATCAAGATTGACAGCAGCGCGATTCGAGAGAAAGACGGCAAACTCAGCTTCCGGTTTATGGAGCCGCTCGAAGAGGCCGTGTATCTGGATCAGGTAAAAGTCATTGCCGTAGATCACTCGGCTGACCTTGACGTTTATCCCAATGAATACTTCGCCAGCAATCCGCCGTATCCACTTTTCAAAGTGGTCGCCAGTCGAGGCGCGCGCCCTCCCGCTGCAGCGCAGGATGAGCATAGCCACAACGTCCTGCCTGATCTGCTGGCACATCGCTACTTCGGCGATTTCGGATTGACCCAGTTCGCGGGCTTTGCCAAACTGCACAGCCTAGAACTGGATTTAGGCGAGCCCTATCGCGGCGGCCCGCTCTGGTTACTGCTTCATGGAGAAGTCGAGTATTACTCCGCAAACAGCATGTATGCTGCATCCCAGGCCGGAGTCGAATCTATCTCTCCCTACGTGGAGGCGCTCGATGCCAAAGGGAAATGGAATCGCGTGATCGACGACATGGGTTTCCCCGCCGGCGGCCCGCGTACGATGACCGCAGACTTGACCGGGAAGCTGCCGCCGGGAACGCAGCGCATCCGGATTTCGACTAACCTGCAGATTTATTGGAACAGTATCCTGATTGCTCGCACGAATCAGGATCAGGATGTTCATCTCAACCCAGTTCCAATTGCGCGAGCCGACCTGAGCTTCCACGGATTTCCCTTGAAGATCGAAGGCAACCCGCCGGGCAACGTGGCATACGTGTACGAAAAGGCGAGTCCCACTGGGCCGTATACGCGCCCTGCGGGTTCCTACACGCGCTACGGTGATGTGCTCCCTCTGCTCACTGCGCTCGACGATCGGCTGGTTGTGTTTGGATCGGGCGACGAAATTGCTCTCGACTTTGATCCATCCAGCCTGCCCGCTTTACCTGAGGGTTGGGTCCGCGACTACTTCTTCGTGGCCAATGGCTACGAAAAGGATATGGATTTCTACGCCTACGACTTCACCAGCGTCAATCCGCTCCCGTTTCGCGACATGGGCGCGTATCCGTATCCCTCGGACAAAGCATTTCCTCTCGATGACGCGCACCTGAACTACATCTTGGAATACAACACGCGACACCTGTCGGGGAACGAGCGGCCAGGCTACCGGTTCGAGTACCCTCCGCCAAATTGATGAAAACACAGGTGTTGATTAACAAATTCTAATCCGCAAGTAACCGCTTTCCGCGCCCCACCGTAAGTTGTCCTGCCGTCGTTGCCCACGTATAAACACAACAGCTTCTTACTTCCAAAAAGCGGCGGGTTGCGATCCGGAGAATGATGCGAAACGCTCTAATAACCTTTCTAGTGATACTCGGATGTTTAACGAGTCTGCCCGCGCAGACGGTACGACATACGCAGTTAGCGCCGACCGGCAAGGGTTGGGGCGCCAGACGCAGAGTCTCAATGGGATCTGGGACTACAGCCAACAAGCCCGCGTCAACCAACGGGATTATTTACCACGGCGGTCCGGTGATCCGTGCCAACTCGGTGAACGTGTATTTCATCTGGTACGGCGACTGGACGAATGGCCCCAAGGCTTCCGATCGCCAGCACACGGTGAGCTTGCTGGACATTCTTTTTGCTCCGACGCGCGGCATCGGTAGTTCCGGCTTCTTCAAAATCAACACCACCTACAGCGACACGGTTGGGCATCCCAGTGGAAACATCGCGCTGGTTGCTTCCACCACGAATAACTACAGCCGGGGAAAAAACCTAGCGGACTCCGACGTTCAGACTGTCGTTAGCAGCGCCATCAGCAGTCACGCGTTGCCGAAAGATGCCAACGGTTTGTACTTTGTTCTCACCTCATCGGACGTCGCTGAGTCCTCCGGTTTCTGCACCAAGTACTGCGGCTGGCACACCAGTAGCCTGATTAGTGGAACAGAAATCAGATATGCATTCGTCGGCAATTCCGACCGCTGCCCGGCTTCCTGTGAAATGCAGACGGTGAGTCCGAACGGCAACAGCGGCGCGGATGGCATGGCTTCTGTCATGGCGCACGAAGCCTCTGAAGCAGTGAGTGATCCAGACCTGAACGCGTGGTATGACTCGCTCGGCAACGAGAACGCCGACAAATGCGCGTGGAAGTTCGGTCCCGTCACCGGGGTGCTCGGCCACGGCGCCTACAACCAGACTTTCGGAACCTACAACTGGCTGATCCAGATGAACTGGGAAAACACCCGCGGCGGCGGTTGCGATAAAACGTTAGGCGGCAAGTTCTACACGCAATAGTCGTCGTCTGCGCTGCGGGTTACTGGAACACTGCATTCAAGCGAGCGGGAATCGTTTTAATAGTTGACAGTTTCGCCTCGACATAATCCAATACCCGCACATGGCATCCGCTTCCACCGGCACTCCCGGGGCCGCGCGTCTGCGGCGAACCCTGACGCTTTGGGACCTGATTCTTTACGGCGTGATCGTGATTCAGCCGGTCGCGCCTCTGTCCGTGTTCGGCGTGCTCAGCGATCGCGGGCGCGGACACGTTGTCACTACTGTTCTGGTTGCCATGGTGGCCATGCTGTTCACCGCCATCAGCTATGGCCGCATGGCACGGGCCTATCCCAGCGCCGGTTCTGCTTTCACTTATGTAGGCCAGGAAATCAATCCTGCATTGGGGTACGTGACCGGGTGGAGCATGGTGATGGATTACATGCTGAATCCGATGATCTGCACCGTGTGGTGCAGCCAGCAGGCCCACGTGTTTGCTCCCGGCGTTCCGTACAGTGTTTGGGCTGTCTTCTTTGCGTTGGTTTTTACGGGTCTTAATGTCCAGGGAGTGAAAACGTCAGCACGCGTGAACACCGGTTTGGCCGCCGCGATGGGAGTGGTGATCGTAATCTTTTTCGTCGCGGCCGCGCGATACGTATTTGGAAATCCCCACGGTGACCCGGGTTTCTTCACTCGCCCTTTTTACGATCCGCAGATGTGGAACACGAAAGCGGTGCTGGGCGGTACTTCCATAGCCGTGCTGACCTACATTGGTTTCGACGGCATCTCCACTCTGTCGGAGGAAGCAGAGAACCCGCGGCGCAATATCTTGCTGGCCACGGTGCTGACTTGCCTGGTGATCGGCATTCTTTCCGCGATCGAAGTGTATGCCGGGCAGTTAATATGGCCCGCCTCTCAGCCGTTTCCAAACGTGGACGCAGCCTTTACTTTCGTTGCCGCGCGGGCCTGGCCGCCTTTGCTCGTGATCGTGGGATTCACGCTGCTGGTAGCAAATTTCGGGTCCGGGATGGGAGCGCAATTGGGCGCGGCCCGCTTGTTGTATGGCATGGGACGCAGCAACGCGTTGCCAAAATCGTTCTTTGGAGCGGTCGATCCCAAGCGGCACGTGCCGCGCAACAATGTGCTTTTCGTGGGAGCGATGGCGCTGGGCGCAGCGCTGCTGGTGAACTACGGACTGTTCAGTTTTGGCTTGGGCGCGGAGATGCTGAACTTCGGAGCTTTGATCGCTTTCATGGGGGTCAATGCCGCGGCGTTTGTGCGCTACTATCTGCGCAGCGAGGAGAAGAAACTCACGAACCTGATTCCGCCGGTTGCTGGGTTCTTCATTTGTCTGTTGCTCTGGCTGAATTTGAGCCATCCCGCCAAAATCGCGGGCACGATCTGGATGGTTGTCGGCATCGCCTTCGGAGCATGGAAGACGAAGGGTTTCCGCAGCAACCTCGTGGACTTTGAGCTGCCTCCGGAAGAGAGCTGAACGCTGCTCCACCCCCGCTTCGTATCAGGGTATGCCTTCAGGCGTACCGCAAGTCGCCGAAATGATCGGGCTTTAGCTGTTAGCGTTCGAAGGCTGTAGCCCATTCTTGAGGTGGCTTAGTACAGGCGGATAACGAAATCCAGCGGTCAGTTGCCAGTTCTCGGTTCTCAGTTCTAGGAAATCCGGCCAATCATCCTATGTTCCGGCGGTTCATCCCCGCCGCCGCACCTGCCTTGGTTTATAATAATTAACTCGCCCTTGTACCCCGGAGTTATAAGACGATGATTCGATTTCTGCAAACCCCTGGCCCGATCAAGAAGATTATTCTTGGTGGCCTGCTGACCATGATTTCTGTCTTCATGGTGATCACCCTAGTCCCCGGTTTTGGCAACACCGACTTTTTTGGCAGCGCGCCGAGTCGCGGAGTAGTCGCCAAGGTGGCCGGAACTGACATCACCACCCAGGAAGTTCAACGTCAGGCCCGGGAGATGGTACGGCAACAATTCCCGCGGGGCGGAACTCAAGCTGCCATGCTGCTGCCATTCTTCGCTTCACAGGCGGCTCAACAGTTGATCCAGCGGCAGGCGATTATCGCGGAAGCCGAGCGCCTCGGCCTGCGTGCGGGCGACGAGGACGTGCGCGACGAATTACAGCATGGTCGCTATGCCGGGACCTTTTTCCCCGGGGGCAACTTCATCGGGCAGACCGCGTACGAGGAACTGTTGCAAGAGCACGATCTGACCGTGACTTTGTTCGAGCGGGGAGTGAAGGAAGACGTCCTGATCGACAAACTGCGCAGCCTGATCGCCGGTAGCGCCACGGTTACCGATGCTGAGATTCGGCAGAAATTCGAAAAAGAGAATACCAAGATCAAGTTCGACTACGCGGTGCTGCGCAAGGATGACATTCTCAAGGGGTTGCATCCGGCGGACGCTGAGTTGAAAGCTTATTACGATCGCAACAAGGCAACCTACAACAACTCGATTCCGGAGAAACGCAAGATCAAATATGTGCTGATTGATGCGGCGAAAATCAAGGGCGAGATGCAAGTCAGTCCACAGGAACTGCAGGGGTACTACGATCAGCACCGGGACGAGTTTCGCGCGCCTGAGCAGGTCAATGTCCGGCAAATCCTGATTAAGACTCCTTTGCCAGGCTCAGATGGCGCGGTGGATCAGAAGGGGGTCGACGAAGCGCGCAAGAAAGCTGAGGACGTGCTCAAGCAGTTGAAAGCCGGGGGCAAGTTTGAAGATCTGGCGAAGAAGTATTCCGAGGACCCGAGCGGCAAGAACGGAGGGTCAGTGGGCTGGATTAAGCGGGGAGGATTTCCGGTTCCCGAGGTGGATAAGGCCGCTTTTGCGTTGGCCAAGGGCGGAACCAGCGACGTGATCAATGCGGGTTACGCGTTCGTGATCCTTAGGATTGACGACAAGCAGGACGCACATCAGAAAACACTGGCGGAAGTGAAGGATCAGATCGATCCGCTGGTCAAGCAACAGAAAGCCCAACAGGCCGCCGATTCCGCGGCCAGCACTCTGCTTGCCCAGGCCCGCGCAGGTGGTTTGGATAAGGCGGCTGCCGCAAAAGCCATGCCAGTGGTTGCAACGGACTTTATCGGCCGTACTGATTCGCTGCCCGGTCTCGGCAGTTCGCCGCAGTTCACGGACGCAGTTTTCAGCGCCGCTGAGAAATCTCCGCCCGATCAGGTTGTGGTGCCGCAGGGTTTTGCGGTGTATGAGTTGGTGGCCATCAAGCCACCTGCCACACCCACGTTTGAGGAGATTCGCAGCCGGGTGGAGACGGAATTCAAGAACGAGCGGGCCGGAACTCTGCTGACCCAGAAGACCCAGGAACTCTCCGATCGCGCCAAGGCGGATCACGACCTGAAAAAGGCTGCCAAAGAGTTGGGCGCGACCATGAAAACCAGCGATTTCGTGCTGCCTGACGGGCAAGTCCCGGATATCGGTTCGATGTCCGGAGCCGCTTCTGTGGCTTTCAACCTCAAGCCAGGGGAGATCAGTGGCCCGGTTGACAGCGGCAATACGGGGGCGGTCTTGGAAATCTTGCAGAAGCAGGAACCCACGGACCAGGACTTCACCGCCAAGCAGGATCAGATCCGCGATGCGCTGGTGCAGAGCAAGCAGGCCGAACTGTTTGGCCTCTTCATGGCGAACCTCCGCGAGCAGATGGAAAAGTCGGGCAAGATCAAGATTAACGAACAAGAGATGAAAACCCTGACCAAGCAGCAAGCCGAAGGCGATGAGGGTGAGTAGGGATCGTTCGATTCAGGCGACGTAGCGTTTCCCGCACTGCGACTACTGACTTCAGAAAGATTGATGGTTTAGCGCCCCGGGCGTAGTTTCTCCTAACCGCGAGATCGCAACCCTGGCGATCTAAGTTTAGGCGCGGTGGATACCAGGTTGCTGATAGTTGACTAAGCGAGAGCTTGCGGGATCCGGTCTCGCTTCGGTTTTGATCCTCATAACTCAGGTGGAATAGTCGTCCTATGTCGTTCCCTCGCTTGACCGGAATTCTGCTTCATCCGACCTCGCTGCCGTCGCGCGGAGGAATCGGTGACTTCGGTCCGGCGGCCTACGACTTCCTCGACTTTCTCGCGTCGGCGCGGCAGGGTTTGTGGCAAGTACTGCCGCTGGGTCCGCCGGCGAACGGGGACTCTCCATACTCCTCGACTTCGGCTTTTGCCGGCAATCCTTTGCTCATCAGCCTGGAACGCCTGGCGGAACATGGGTGGATCGACCGTTCGCAACTGGATGAACTTCCCAATTCTGCCGGCGCGGTCGACTACGACCAAGTCCAGAAGAGCAAGTTGCCTTTGCTCATGGCGGGCGCTCGCAGATTTCTTGACTCCGCCTCCGAAGCGGCGCGTTCTCGCTTTGAACGATTCTGCGAAGAAAATGAATGGTGGTTGGAAGACTTTGTTCTATACGACGCGTTGAGAGATCGATATAAGAGGCAATCCTGGAACGCCTGGCCGCTCGAACTGGCGCGGCGGGACAAGGATGCGCTGCAGACTGCGCGTGCGCAACTGACCTCCGAAACCGCCCTTCGAAGAGTCATCCAGTTCTTTTTTTACGAACAGTGGCATGCGTTGCGTCTCTACTGCGCGCAAAAATCCATCCGTGTGGTAGGGGATATTGCGATTTTCGTGGACTACGACAGCGCCGACGTATGGGCGAACCGGGAGTTGTTTCGCCTGGGAGACGATTTTGAGCCCGAAGCAGTTTCCGGCGTGCCTCCGGACGCTTACAGCGCAACCGGCCAGCGCTGGGGAAATCCACTCTACGACTGGAACGCGATGCGCTCGCAGGGCTACAAATGGTGGGTGCAGCGATTGCGTTGGGCGACGCAGACCTGCGACTTTATCCGACTCGATCATTTCCGCGGCTTCGCCCAGTTCTGGGAGATTCCCGCCAGCGAACCCACCGCCATCCACGGCCGCTGGGTGGATGGCCCCAGGGATGAGTTGTTCAACAAGCTGCGTGAAGAATTGGGCGGCCTGCCATTTTTCGCAGAAGATCTCGGCTACATTACCCCGGACGTGCACGAACTGCGCGAACGCCACCAGATTCCTGGCATGGCGGTGCTGCAGTTTGGTTTCAGCGACCCTGGTGCACACGTTTATCTGCCCCATCGCCTAACCGCGGATCGTGTGCTCTACACCGGGACTCACGATAATGACACAACCCTCGGCTGGTGGAAATCGGGTACGAGCGATCAGGAACGCCACGCCGTGGAAAGCTACGTGGGACACAGTGAAAATGGAATCCACTGGGCTCTAATCCGTGCCGCCCAAGCTTCTGTCGCCAGCTTTTCGATCGTTCCTCTTCAAGATGTACTCGGGCTCGGCAGTGAGGCCCGCTTGAATGTTCCCAGTGTAAAGACTGGGAACTTTCGCTGGCGTTTTCAGCCGGGCTCACTGACCTGCGACTTGGCCGAGCGGTTGGCGAGTCTCGCGGACGTGACTGATCGCCGGCCAGCGCCCGTCCCGGTGCCGTCGGGCGAGGACTTTGTCGCCTGAATGGTGGAGATGGCGACGTAGTCCTATATGAATGGGATGTTACAAAGCACTGGGATGCTTTGAGTGGCGTTGTGGAATCGTGTATAGGTGTAGACGAGGTTGGGAGTGATACCGAGTGGCGAGTCCGATCATCCAAGCGCGCGCTGTCGAGAAATTCTACGTCCAGCCGGACGGGAATCGTATTGAGGTCATTGCTCCTACCGATCTCCAAGTCTTTCCCGGCAAGATTGTTGCTCTCCTCGGCCCCTCGGGTTCTGGAAAGTCAACCTTGCTGCGGATGTTGACCGGCCTTGCCGTTCCTTCCTCCGGCGAAGTTTTCTGGCACGGCGAACCTCTCGACCATCATCCGCCAAACGTTGCCATCGTCTTCCAGAGCTTTGCGCTGTTTCCGTGGCTTAACGTTCTCGAGAATGTGGAAGCTCCGCTGGAAGCGCGAGGGGTCGGCGCCATTGAACGACGGAAGCGTGCTCTCAAGATGCTGGATACCGTCGGCCTCGACGGCTTTGAGACTGCCTATCCCAAAGAGCTTTCCGGCGGAATGAAACAGCGGGTCGGGTTTGCCCGTGCTCTGGTGGTCGAACCGGAAGTGCTGTTCATGGACGAGCCTTTCTCAGCCTTGGACGTGCTGACCGCGGAATCGCTTCGCGGTGAATTGCTCGAGCTATGGCTTGGCAAGAAGATGCCGACCACAGCCATTTTCATAGTCACGCATAACATCGAAGAAGCCGTTTTGCTTTCCGATCGCGTCATCGTGCTGGGAAAGAATCCCGGACGTATCCGTTCCGATTTCGAAATTGCCTTGCCCTACCCGCGTGACCGCAAAGCAGCGCGCTTTGTTGAGTTCGTTGACTATATCTACAAAATCATGACGCAGCCGGACGTGGAGCCAGGATCGCCGGTTCCGGGGCAAGCTCCCACGGCCACGGCGCGGGTTCCCAGACAGAAGTACCAGATGCTTCCCCATGCCCGAACGGCAGGAGTCGCCGGACTGCTCGAAATCCTGCATGACGGGGGCGGACGGGCCGACCTTTATCGCCTGGCAGAGGATTTAGCCATGGACGTAGATGACCTTTTGCCCATTGTTGAATCCGCGACCATGCTCGGTTTTGCCACGCTGAAAGAGGGCGACGTCCAGATTACGCCTGAAGGAGTCGCCTTCGCCGAAGCCGATATTCTCAACCGGAAAGTGCTATTTCGCGAAGCCGCACTCAAGCATGTCGCTATCCTGCAATGCATCGATCGCGTGCTGCGGGCGAAATCCGATCATTCCATCCCGGACGAATTCTTCCACGACATCCTCGACGAACATTTCAGTTCGGACGAAGTCGAGCGGCAATTTGAAACTGCGATGAATTGGGGACGTTACGCGGAGATATTCGATCATGATCCGCAGAAGGGCCGTCTCGTCCTGACCGAACCTGGGCTGGAACCTAATCACGACCTGTCAGCAGCGAAGCCATGAAGAAGAACGCCGGGCTGGGAGCATTCTCTCCGTATCGCCTCTGGTCGCTGTTGCCACGGGTCGAGACATCGCACTTGCCCGACGTGCTGATGTTTGCCGCCGCCATAGCGCTGTTCTACGGCGTCTTGATGGTTGCGCGAAGCTGGCTCGGCCCCTTTACACCCGCCGTCGAGATCTCACGAAGTCCGCTGGCGCTTCCCGCCTACGCCGGATTGTCGCTGTTGCGCATAACGTTCGCGTACGTGCTGAGTCTGGCGTTCACACTTGTGTACGGCTACATTGCGGCCTACAACCCCAAGGCCGAGCGCTTCATGGTTCCTCTGTTGGATGTTCTGCAGTCCATCCCGGTACTGAGCTTCCTGCCGGGAGTCATGCTTGCCATGGTGGCGTTATTTCCAAGCCGGCAGTTGGGGGTTGAACTGGGAGCGGTGCTGCTCATTTTTACCGGCCAAGTCTGGAACATGGCATTCAGTTTTTATGCCTCGCTCAAAAGCATCCCTCGCGAGATGCGCGAGGCGGCCAAGATCTATGGATTCAGCTGGTGGCAACGCTTCACCGAGGTGGAATTGCCTTTCGCGGCGATCGGATTGGTCTGGAATTCGATGATGTCGGTGGCCGGCGGATGGTTCTTCCTCATGGCTTGCGAGATGTTTGTGCTGGGCTCGCGCGACTTCCGCCTGCCCGGCCTTGGCTCCTATCTGCAGACTGCTGCGAGCGCCGGAGATACGCGCTCGATCCTATGGGGCGTCGCCACTATGATTGCTGTGATCGTGCTGATCGACCAATTTGTCTGGCGTCCGGTGATCGCATGGGCGGAGAAATTCAAAGTCGAGCAAGTGGAAAGCACGGACGTGCCCCACTCCTGGGTGCTCGAGCTGCTGCAGCACTCCCGCAGCCTGGCACAGTTGCGAAAGAAGGCCATCTTCCCAGTGCGCGAGTCTCTTATGTCGTATTTCTCGCGGCGGCATCGGGCCGAGCCAGAGGTCGAGACCAAGACCCCATGGAAGACGTGGGTGCTCGGCATTCTGGGGGCGGTCGCCTTGGGCTTCACGGTTTATGCCGTGGCTCGAGTAGCGATTCTGTTAACCGGACTCAACCATTCCGAAGTGGCCGAGATTGGATTCGGACTGGGCGCCACATTCTTGCGTGTCAACGCGGCCCTGTTGATCGGTGCTGCGTGGACAATCCCCGTCGGAGTCTGGATCGGATTCAATCCGCGCCTGGCCCGCGTGGCGCAACCCCTGGCCCAAATTGCCGCTTCCGTCCCGGCTACCGCGCTGTTCCCGGTTGTCCTGCTGATTCTGATTCGCCTCGGAGGCGGGCTTGGGACTGGCTCAATCCTTCTCCTGCTGCTCGGAACCCAGTGGTACATTCTGTTCAACGTGATTGCCGGCGCAATCGCCATTCCCACCGACCTGAAAGAAGTATGCTCAATTTGCCGCCTCAGCGGTGCGGAACGCTGGCGCAAACTGATTCTGCCGGGAATTTTTCCCTATCTCGTGACCGGTTTGGTCACTGCGTCAGGCGGCGCCTGGAATGCCAGCATCGTGGCCGAGTATTTCCACTTCAAGGGACAGACCTTTTCCACCACGGGCCTCGGGGCCACGATAAGTCAGGCCACTGACAGTGGGAATTTCGACTTGCTGATCGCATCCACGATTGTGATGGCGGCCATGGTCGTCACTGTGAATCGTTTGGTCTGGCGCAGACTTTATGCGCTCGGCGAAACGCGCTTCCGCATGGAAAGCTGAAAAAGCCGGGATCGCGAGATCCCGGCTGCAGTTGGCTGGTTGCCCGGATAAAACTGTTTCGATCGCTCGTGGAACCTTAGGCGCTTCTCCGCGGACGCACCGTCAGGTCCCGCACCTGGGTCAGGATGCTCGACATCTGCATCCCATTCAACTGGTTCACGAAGGGCAGGATCTCGACGATAAACTGATCCTTCATCAGGTCGCGGATCTCCTCCTGCCGATTGCGCTCTCCGCCGCAGAGCAGGTCAGGCACGGTGACCTCGAGTGCGCGCGCCAGCCGCTCGAGCGATGAGAGGGTCGGAGTTGCCTTCTCGTTTTCGATCTTGGAGACATAGGTTCGCGGCACGGACATCCGTGCAGCGAGTTGCCGCTGGCTGAGTCCATTGCGCAGGCGCATCGAGCGGATGGATGCCGCCAGATGCAGATGCCCGCGGCCGTGACCGTTGCTCGGCATCATCTGCGGTGGCGGAGGAGCTGCGACTACTTCGGGCTCATCCTCATCTAACGACGCATGACAGCGCCGGCAAAGGTCGTTGGTGGTACGAAATTGAACCAGCAGGCAGCGATCACAGCGAACCACTTCCCTGGAATCTACCGGGGCAAGATGTTGTGGCCATTTAGGTGTGGGAGGGCCAGAGCGGGCTTCTCCTGGAACCGAGTGAACCAAACTTGATACGGTTCCCGACCTGCAGCGTAATGTGCGGTACGAGCACTGTGGATGTCAAGCAGAATCTGCGAAGCAAACTCGAAGTATGATATTCGTGAAGCAAAATAGCGCGACGAAATCCGGAACATTTTTCAATACTGATTGGGAGTGCCGGGCAAGGGCACGGCTTCAGCCGTGCCGCCAGAGCCTGATAAATACTGGGCTTTAGCCCCTGAGGTTTGCAGTTGCGATTGCATTACTCGCACTCGGCCACTGCGAGAGTTCAAGGAGCAAAATGACGATTGATCGCGAGTCAGCGTGGGGTTTACTAACTGAGTTCACCCAATCAGAAAGTTTGCGCAAACATGCTTTGTCGGTCGAAGCGTGCATGCGCGCTTACGCCCGAAAACTTGGCGTCGATGAAGACCTTTGGGGTGTAGTCGGACTGCTTCACGACTTCGACTACGAGAAGTATCCAAGCCTCGAAGATCATCCCTACAAAGGCAACGAGATTCTGAAAGAGCGCGGCTACTCGGACGAAATCCGCCGGCGATCATGTCCCACGCCGAATATACCGGCGTGACGCGCGACACTCCCATGGAGAAAGCGCTGTTCGCCTGCGACGAGCTGGCGGGATTTATCACCGCGGTCGCGCTGATCAAACCAAGCAAGTCTCTCGCCGAGGTTGATGCCAAGTCGGTGCGAAAGAGGATGAAAGACAAAGCCTTCGCCCGCAAAGTCAACAGAGACGATATCGTGAACGGCGCCGCGGACCTGGGCGTCGATCTAGAAGAACACATCACATTCTGTATAGAAGCGTTGAAGCCGATCGCAGCCGCATTGGGGCTGGACGGAAGTGCCGGCCAACTTTAGCCAAGAATCAGGTGGGGACAGCCATTGCGGCTATCCGGTCTAGCCAAGCTCGGCTAGATTGTAAGACTCACCCAGATCTGTACTAACGCAATGTCTCCGCCACCTTCCCGCTCGCAATCAGTTCCGCGATGCGCGCAAAATCCTGATACATCACCCGATCCTTCTCCATCGTCGGACACACCGAGCGAATCGCCGCATGGGCCGCTTGCCCGCGCTTGCAGGTCTTGAGGGGCGCGACAAAATCCAGCGCCTGCGCGGCTGCCATGGCCTCAATTGCCATGCACATTGCGGGTATTGTCAACGATCCGCTTCAGCTTTAGCGATGCGGTCATGCCCATCGAAACGTAGTCTTCTTTGTTGCCGGAGGTCGTGATCGAATCCACCGACGCGGGATGGGCCAGAATCTTGTTCTCACTCACCAGCGCCGCAGCCGTGACTTGCGGCATCATGAAACCTGAATTGAGTCCTGCGCCCGCGGCGAGAAACGGCGGTAGGCCTTCACTCAGTGCAGGATTTACCAGCCGCTCGAGCCGTCGCTCGGAGATACCAGCCAGCGCGCTCAGAGCAATTGCGAGAAAATCCAAAGCGAAAGCCACCGGCTCGCCGTGGAAATTTCCGCCCGAGATGCACGTCGCCCTTCGCCGTCTGTGCGCTTCGAGTCCTTTACGAACACCAGCGGATTATCCACTGCCGAGTTGACTTCGATCTCCATGACCTCGCGGCAGTGAGTCAGCGTGTCGCGCACCGCGCCGTGCACCTGGGGCATGCAGCGCAGGGAATATGCATCCTGCACGCGGCCGCAATCGCGATGCGACTCGCGAATCTGGCTGCCATCGAGCATGCGCCGCAGATTCTCGGCAGTCTTCATCTGGCCACTGTGCGGACGCGCTTTGTGAATACGCTCATCGAAGGCCACATCCGTACCACGTAAAGCGTCGAGGGTGAGCGCTCCAATCACGTCGGCGGAATCCATCAGCGTCTCGGCCGCAAGCAGACGACAGGATCCCGACTGCCAGCATCGCCTTGCGTCCCATTGATCAGCGAAACCGCTTCTTTCGCTTCAAGCACCACCGGCTTAATCTGAGCGCGGCGTAAGGCTTCAGTCCCGGGATGCGAAGGCCTTTGTCGTCCAGGCACTCGCCTTCGCCAATCAGCACCAGTGCGAGGTGGGCCAAGGGCGCGAGATCACCACTTGCGCCCGACGCTACCCTGCGACGGCACAAACGGCGTGACGCCGCGATTCAGCATTTCGCAAAGTGCGTCAACGATGTCGGCGCGGACGCCGGAGAAGCCCTTGGAAAGGGAATTGGCGCGCAGCAGCATCATAGCGCGGACTTCAGCCGTGGCCAGGGGTTCGCCCACGCCCACGGCGTGCGAACGTATCAGGTTGACCTGCATCTCACGAATTTGTTCGCCCGCAATGCGCACGTCGCTCAGCTTACCCACGCCAGTAGTAATGGCGTACGAAACCTTGTTGCCGGCCACCAGCGCGTCTACCACCGCGCGAGCCCGGCCCACAGCTGCCCGAGCATCAGGGTCGAGGAGAACAGGCCGACGCTCGACGGCGACTTCCCGGACCGCTTCCAGAGTCAGATCGTTACCGTTGATGTGAAGTGCTTTCATTTTCTAGCCAAGGTTCGCATAATGTATCTCAGTTATCAGTTCCCATCGCTGCCCGGAAGGCGCTCACGTATTTTTCCGGCAGGGGCACCTTCTTCATTTCCCGGCCTACCACGATATGCGTGGTATCACCCTCGGCCAGCAGCGTGCCATCATCGGCCCGCACCAGTTCATATTCGAACTGCACCAGCGACTCACGAAGGTACTTCAAATGGGTGCGCACAATGACCTCGTCGTCATAACGTGCCGGAGCCTTATAGCGGCAGCGGGCGTCGATCACGGCGATGCCGCAGCCATCGTTTTGCTCCATGTCGCGATACGAAAAACCGAGTTGCCGCAGTAGTTCCACCCGCCCAACTTCGAACCAGACGAAGTAGTTCGCATGATAGACCACGCCCATCTGGTCCGTCTCGGCGTAGCGCACCCGCATGCGGGCTTCGCTGATCACGGGATGATGGTGTGCCTTCTTCATTCGCTGCCCCACCGCGGCTTGCGCTTTTCGAGAAATGACGAAATGCCCTCGCGAAAGTCGGGCGTGGCGCGGATCGCCGCGTTCTCCCGCACCGCGGAACGAATCTGCGCATCCAGTTCAGCCCGCGCGTGCTCGCTCAAGAGACGCTTCGTGCACGCCAGCGATGCCGGACTGTTTTCCATAAGTTCCAACGCCAATTCCCGAGCGCGCTCGATCAGCTTTTCGGCCGGAACGATTTCGTTGATCAGGCCGATGCGATGCGCTTCATCCGCTCCAATAATCCTGCCAGTCAGCAGTAAATCTCGTGCATGTTTTTCGCCAACCTGTCGCAGCAGAAAAGTCGAAACAATCGCTGGCACGAATCCAATACGTACTTCGGTATAGCCGAACTTGGCTTCTGGCACGCCCAGGGTGAAATCGCAGAGCGTCGCCAATCCACAACCCCCGGCAATCGCAGCCCCGTTCACCGCCGCGATCGTCGGCTTAGCGAAATCATAGAGCGAGCGAAAGAGGCGAGCCATGACTTCCGAGTCTTTCAAGCTCTGTTCCGGTAGAACGGCCCGCGAGCGCTTTCAGATTGTCCAAGTCCATGCCGGAGCAGAATGCTTTGCCCGGCGCCGGTGAGAATCAATACTAGCGCGGGAGAATTGGCGACCTCATCCAAGGCCGACAGCAGATCCTCGATCAATTCGTAACTGATCGCGTTGCGCTTGTCCGGCCGGTTGAGTGTGATGGTGGCAACGCGAGATTCGTGCTCGATGTAAAGCGTGTTATAGGACATTGGGTTTCAATCCGCCGCCGATGAACTCGTATACCTGGCGCCGATCTCACCGGTCACCCGCAGTAGCACATCAAACGGTTTCAGCGAGGGCAAGGTCGCGCCGCGTGCCGTCAACGCCGCGACCACTTGCTCAGTCGCGATATTGCCGACTAGAGCGTCTTGGGCAAAAGGGCATCCACCCAGGCCGCCCAACGCGGAATCGAACCGCCGGCAGCCGGCGTCATACGCGGCCGTTATTTTTTCCGCAGCCTGATCAGGCCGGCTGTGCAGGTGAACCCCGATCTCCAGATAGTCATACTTCGAAATCACTGTGGAAACCAATTCACCAATCTGCGCCGGTCCCGCCATTCCCACCGTATCCGCAAGCGAAATCATGCGCACGCCGTAGGATTCGAGCAGGTCAACCGCATCGACGACTTCTCCGACATTCCATTGATCGCCGTAAGGATTTCCGAAAGCCATCGAGATGTAGGCCACTGTATCAAGCCCCGCGTCGTCGCCTTTGCCTTTTATTTTTTCCAGTTCATCGATGGCCTGATCGAGGGTCTGGTGCTGGTTGTTGCGCAGAAACGTCGGCGAAACTGAATAAGGGAATCCGAGCGTTCGCACGGCATTTGTATTGATGGCTCGCTGAGCCCCCTTTTCGTTTACGACGATGCCAATAATCTCTACATCATCCGGAGGATCGAGTTCCTTGAGAACTTCCTCCGAGTCGGCCATCTGGGGCACCGCCGTGGGAGAGACGAAGGAGACGGCATCAATGTGCTTGAATCCGGCGCTGATCAAAGCCCGCAAATATTCCAGTTTGATGTGGGTGGGTATCTGCCCTTTCAGCCCCTGCCAGGCATCCCGCGGACATTCAACGAGTTTGACGGATTCAGACATTAAAAAATCGGCCACGGATTGCGCAGATTCCCGCGGATTAGATACCGGCTAGCTGATTCGTGAAAATCCGTGGTTAAGTTTGCAGCACTCCTACCTTGAACTCCGGCACATCTGGATTCAGCGCTGCCGCTTCGAGGGCCTGCGTGATCGCATCGCGCGTTTCGACCGGATCGATGATTTTGTCGATCCACAGGCGGGCGGCGCCATAGCGCGGATCGGTCTGCTCGTCGTAAGTGCGCTTGGTCGACTCGTAGAGCTCTTTTTTTTCCTCTTCGCTCAGTACTTTTCCGGCGCGTTCCAGTTGTTTCAACTTGATTTCCACCAACACGCTGGCAGCCGAATCGCCGCTCATCACGGCATAGCGCGCCGAAGGCCAGGCAAACAGGAACCGCGGATCATACGCCTTGCCGCACATGGCGTAATGTCCCGCGCCGAATGATCCGCCGACGATCACTGTGATCTTCGGAACGACCGAATTCGAAACGGCATTTACCATCTTCGCGCCTGCCTTAATGATGCCGCTCCATTCGGCGTCGCGGCCCACCATGAATCCGTTGACATCATGAAAGAAAATCAGCGGGATCAGATTTTGGTTGCAATCCATGATGAAGCGCGCAGCTTTTTCCGCGGATTCGGTATAAATCACGCCGCCGAACTCGATTCGCTTATGGCCCTCATGGTCGATTGCCTGCGCATGCAGTTTTTGGTTGGCGACGATCCCCACCGCAAATCCACCGATACGCGCGTACCCGCATAGCACAGTCTTTCCATACTCGGGCTTATATTCGTCGAAGCGGCTGCCATCGACGATGCGCGCAACAATTTCCTTCATATCGTACGGCCGCCCGGGGGATGAATCGTAGATGCCGTAGATTTCCTCCGCTGCGAGCGCGGGGTCTTCGGGTTTCTTTCGGTCCCATGGAGATTGCCGCCGATAACCCCACTTCTCGACGATCGACCGGATCCGGGCCAGGCAGGCTTCGTCATTCGGCTCACGGAAGTCCACCGTGCCGCTGATAGCAGAATGCATCGCCGCTCCACCCAAATCCTCGGCGGAAACTTTTTGTCCAATCGCCGCCTGCACCAGCGCCGGACCCGCGAGAAAAAGTCCGCTGCCATCGGTCATAAGCACGTGATCGCACATCACGGGAAGATATCCGCCGCCCGCCACGCACATACCCATAATCGCCGCGATCTGTGGAATGCCCATCGCCGACATCACGGCGTTATTGCGGAAGACGCGCCCGAAGTCGTCGGTGTCGGGAAATACATCTTCCTGCAGAGGGAGGAACACGCCTGCGGAATCGACCAGATACATGGTCGGGATATGGTTTTCGATGGCGATATTCTGGGCGCGAATAACCTTTTTCGAGGTCATCGGAAAGAACGCCCCGGCTTTTACCGTGGCGTCGTTGGCGATGATCATTACAAGCCTGGTATGAATACGTCCCAGCCCGGTGATGACGCCTGCCGCGGGTGCTCCGCCCCATTCTTCATACATTCCGTAGGCCGCAAAGGATCCGATTTCAAAGAAACTGCCAGCATCCACCAGAAGGTTGATGCGTTCGCGGGCCGTGAGGCGGCCTTTATTATGCTGACTCTCAATGGCTTTCAGTCCGCCACCCTCGCGAATTTTCTCTTCTTCGTTGCGTACCTGCGAAACCATGTCCGCCAGGAAACGCATGTTGGCTTCAAAGCGCGGGGAGGTAGGGTCCACATGCGTTTCGAGGACGCTGGAACTCGAGGGCGTGCTGAATTCGTTTCGATCGGCCATGAAGGGAACAGACAGGAACCATTTACGGTATAACAGCGGAGCCGCGCCGTGCAAACGGCGGTTTGATTTTCACCACAGAGACACAGAGAGGAGCAATAACAAACCCGGTTTACTCTGTGACTATGTGCCTCTGTGGCGAAGAAGTCAGCCTGCGCACGGCCTCCGCCACGGGATCAGCTGCCACCGCATCGATCAAACCATAACGCAGCGCATCCTTGGAGTGAACTTTCTCGGCTGCCACAAACATTTCCAGCGCTTTTGCCTTCCCCACCAGGCGTGGTAACCGTTGAGTACCGCCCCAGCCGGTGATCAGGCCAAGCGCCGCGCCCCGATGTCCAAACACCGCGCCCGGCGAAGCGATTCGCCGATGACAAGCGAGGGCAAGATCGAGTCCTCCGCCCATGCAGTATCCGGAAATTGCCGCGTACACCGGCGCGGGGAAGTGCTCTACCGTATTCATCAGCGTCTGGCCGATTCGAGAAAATTCGCACGCTTCGGGGCCGGTCAAGGCTGCGATTTCCCCCAGATCGGCTCCAGCTGAGAAAAACCTCTGATTCCCCGTGACAATCAACGGTTCCGATTTGTGCGCCAAATTGCGGATCGCCTCCGTCAAAGCCAGCACGCACGCCCGCGTCAGGCGATTCGTGCCATCATCAGATTGCAAGCGCAGCACGCGGAAGCCGTCTTGGTTAGCGAGACAAAAGAAATCAGCAGTTAGCACTTAGCATTTAGCACTTGGCGCCAAGGCTCTATCAGGCCAAATGCGAAATGCTAAGTGCTGGTCTCCAGCCACCGATCCAGCCGGCAACCATCTTCTTCCAGTAGGAAGCTTCCTACGCCAAAACACTCACCGAAGATGCGATGCGATTCGGGATCGCGTGCCGCGCGCGTGATCCACTGCTTTCCAACCTGATACTGGCTGGCGGTGAACCATCTCTGCGGCAACACTTCCAGCAATCCTGCCTGCAGATAGAAGACGTACAACGCGAATGCCGGCTCATCGTTTCTCTTGGCGGGATAACTGGTGGGAACAATTAACTCATCGACGGAGCGAAATTCCGCTGGAGCCTCAATGTTGTGCATGCCGGGGCCGAGTCCAAGTGGGATTTCGAGGTCCGCAATCGGGGCTGTCACCGCGTAAATGCGTTCCGACGATTGCTTAAACCACCCGGCAATTTCCGCCAGATCGAATGCTTTGAGCTGGTTTGGATCGAAGCAGGTCAGGCGAATGCTCCGCCCCTCCGGGCACCAGATGCCGAGGTAGGAAGGCGGCACAAAAAATGGGCGACAATACGTGTTCAACGCGAGACACGATTTATCCACTTCGCCTGCCCTGTCGAGTGAAACGACATAGCCCAACGGCCCCTCGCTTCCGTGATGAGTCCAGGCGAAGCGTTGACCAGTTGCGGAGTCAACTCGCGGAAAAGTTTTCCAATACCAGGGAGTCGGCCCGATTATGCGGGCAAGAACGTCGCGCAGGCGGGAACTGCTGATCTCAGCCATCAGCCGGCCGTCGGCACGGTGCGCGGCTTGATGTTGGCACGAATGAATTGCACAATGTCATCCATGGCTGTGCCGGGCTGGAAAATTGCGGCTACGCCGATCTGTTTCAAATGCGCCACGTCTTGATCGGGAATGATGCCGCCGACGACCACGATCACGTCGTCCATCTTGTTTTGCTTGAGCAGATCCATGACGCGAGGAACGATGGCATTGTGCGCTCCCGAAAGAATTGACAATCCAATGACGTTCACATCTTCCTGCACCGCCGCGCTGACAATCATTTCCGGCGTCTGCCGCAGGCCCGTATAAATGACTTCCATGCCGGCATCGCGCAACGCCCGCGCAATCACCTTTGCGCCTCGATCGTGTCCATCAAGGCCCGGCTTGGCGACCAGGACGCGGATTTTCTGCTCTACAGGCATTTCTTTTATTCGTCCCGAAGAAGCAACGGGAATTGCGAACGCTCTAGGATACAACACGGGCAGGAGAATCGACCAATCCGCTGAAAAGCGCCCCACGTGATTTCCTTTGCGAACCTTCGTGTCCTTTGCGGTTCATGGTTTCGCTACATCGTTTTGATATCCAAGCTTCGCCACAAGTACCAGCAGGCGATGCTGCGATACGGTTCCCACGGCTTTGCGATCTTCTCCATGTGTACGGGCTTGGGCATCTTGCGCTTGTTGTAATTCTTCTTCATGGCCATCTGGATCCCGAAGTCGCCGGTCGGCAACACGTTTGGCCGTTTCAGGGTAAACATCAGAAACATATGCGCGGTCCAGACGCCGACGCCTTTGACCTGTGTCAGATGCTTTATGACTTCTTCGTCGGTCATCTCTGGCAGGCGAGTGAAATCAAGTTCGCCACGAATCGCACGTTCCGCCATGTCGCGCAGATAGGACGACTTTTGTTTCGAGAGGCCAACCGACCGCATCTGCTCAGCCGTGAGTTTCGCGATCCCTTTTGGGGTGACAGGATCACCTGCGAGGGCCGCGAATCGATTGAAGATTGTTGCTGCGGCTTTCCCATTCAACTGCTGGTAGACGATAGACTCGGCCAGGCTGTGAAACTCCGCCGGGCCATATTCGATACGGCAGGCTCCCACGCGCTCGATGATGCCACGCATGACGGGATCAGATTTCTTCAGATGAGTGATAGCTTTCCGCATACGAAGATTTGACGAAAGTCCGCACTAGGAGGATAGCAGAACCGTGTGGCGCGGGCGCGTTCGCCCGCGTGAGTGTAGCGAAAGCCGCCCTCGACTGCCTGGCGGTACAGCAGGCCTGAATTTCTCTAAATCCTGAGGCGTATTACTGCTTCCCTTGCCGAAACAATGGGAATTCCCTCCACCGTCCCTAGTGAAAGCAAGTCAGCCTTATCGTTCGTGACCAGCCAGTCAGCCCTGCCATCCACCGCAGTTTCCAGGAAGACGTTATCGTCCGGGTCTGAGCTCAACTTGATACTTGAGGCGAGTTCTACCCGCTCCGTTTGATAAACCAGGTAGGCAGCGATCTCTGCGACAAATTCGTCCGAGATTCTCTTGAATCTCCGGATCTGAGGATAGTCCAGCACCCGCAGATACTCTTCTACGATTGGATCTGACACCAGGTGGATGACCTTCCTGTGCTGAATGGCCCTCAAGATCTGGGCGGGTGAACCTGCCGCAGAAATCAGCCCGCTCACGAAGACATTGGTGTCAATGACCAAGCGAGGAAGGACATTGTCATCCACCACGCTGGTCTTTTCTAACCGCCTTCACAGCTCTTGCGACTGCTCGCCCGACTTCTGCCTCGGCAATGTCACGGTTGGCCGATTGCACTTCAGAGATTGATTTCCAGGGATCAATGTTCCTGAGGGCCCTTCTAACGGTCAGGGCCTGGGCAAAAATTCCGCTGATGGAAGTTCCTTTTTCAAAGGCTTCCTTGGCAACCTCTTCGTGAACGCTGGAGGAAACCCGTACGTGAATCTGGCCGTTGAATGGTCTGGAGCTAGGCATGTATTTATACCATTATACCACGGTATATGTACCTGCGTATCAAATCCGTTCGTATCACTCCATGCCCTCAGGCAGTTCTTCAGCGGCAAACTCGATGTGCACGTTGAGTTAGCCAGCATTTGTGGGGGATTTTCTACATGTGGACGCCAGCTGCGAACGGGTGTACTATCGCGGAGCCTGCGCCGTTCCTGCCCCCGCCGCGCTGGAATCCCATGTTGGGAGAGGGTTTCCCGTGATGATCCACAAGAAAACGCTATTGTTAGGCTCCTTGTCATTGTTGCTTTTAGTGTGCTCGCTTTCGCCCCGCGCGTCGGCCGCGTGGAAGGAGAAGGTTCTCTACAGCTTCCAATATGTTCCCGATGGTGCAACGCCGGTGGGCGCGATAGTTTTCGACTCGTCGGGTAATCTGTATGGAGCAACCACTCAAGGCGGCTCCACTGCCTGTCGTCCTTTCTCGCAGTGTGGCACCGTGTTTCAACTTGCACCTCCGGTCAAGCAGGGCGATCCCTGGACCGAAACGGTGCTGTACGTGTTTCAGGGCAATGGCGTTAGTGACGGCGCGCTTCCAGCTGGCGGGCTGATCATTGACAGCGCAGGCAATCTTTACGGCACGACGGCCTACGGCGGTACGGGGAATTGTGTGTTGCTCGGAATCCTGGCGGGCTGCGGCACAGTGTTCGAGATGTCCCCCCCAAAACAAAAAGGCGGAGCGTGGACCGAAACGGTGCTGTACAGCTTCCCGACTGCCAAGCAGGGCTACCTGCCCAACGGCGATCTGGTCTTCGATAGCGCGGGGAATCTCTACGGAGCAACGAAGTTCGGCGGCGGCCATGGGACAACCTGTAATGTCTCTTACCTGTACTGCGGAGCGGTATTCGAGCTGATCCCGCCGAAGACCAAAGGCGGCAAGTGGACGCAGAAAGTGCTGCACGGCTTCAAGGGCGTCGCCCAAGGCGCGGGGACGGAGCCAGTCCCAATGGCGGAATGGTTCTCGACAGTCAGGGTGCGGTGTACGGGACATCATTTGGAGGCGGCTACGAGGGCGGACTGTGCGGAACGGGGGGCTGCGGAACAGCTTTCCAGCTTAACCCTCCGACTCAAAAGACCGGCGGGTGGACGCAAGAGGTGCTCCATCGCTTCAGGGGGGGTACTTCGGATGGCAGCAATCCTATGGCAGGATTGCGATTCGACGAAGTGGGCGATCTCTATGGCACAACTCTTACCGGCGTTTTGGGCGGCACTGTGTTCTCCCTTGCACCACCTGCAAACGGGTCTCACGAATGGAAACACTCGTTGTTGTACGATTTCAACGAGAACAATGGTCCGTTCGACCCAGAGGGTGCCCTAATCTTCGATCAAAGCGGCAATCTTTATGGCACGACGTATGTTGGGAATGGTGAAGCTCTGCAAGGTAGTGTCTTCCAGCTAAAGCCGCCCAACAAGAAGGCTCGGCCGTGGACGTTCCGTGCCATACACGGCTTTCTAGGCCCTCCGGATGGCGACTTCCCCGCTGCCAGTTTGGTGTTTGACGCGAATGGTGACCTCTACAGCACAACGCAGTCCGGTGGAAACGGTACAGCATGTGGGATTGGTGGTTGTGGCACGATTTTCAAGCTCAAGCCATAAAAGTCACAACTGGGCAGGAGAAATCAGATTCGAGGACAAAGTCATGCAAATCGCAACGAGATTAACTTCGGAGCGGCAGTTCTCAAGAATCATCGCTATTTTAGTCCTCTGGCTTTCGGTTTCCTCTGTCCTCGCGGATGCGCAGAGCGGCGGCCAGGGACAGAACGCCGTTTACAACTCGACTAGCGGCATTGTAGGCTCGTCGGCCTTCATCGACGCCAGTATGTTCGCTGGCAACCTTACCAACCCCAACTTTTGTTCGGTAGTGAACTACGTTCTGGTACATGTCGTTCAACCGACGTACCCGAATGGCGCAGTGATTGACACACGTGCTCTCCCTAGTAGCAATCCGCCCACGAGCATGACCTGTAGCGCCAGCCCGTGGGACGGAATCACCAACCCACCGCCCTCAACCATCCTGCTTCCCGCCACCGGGGGCACGACTCCCAGCCCAATCGTCATTCCCACGACGTGGGTCTTGCCGAGTAACACCCACCTGATTGGCGAGGGCGACGGCACTCCTACGGCGTCTTCCGCGCCCGGCACCACGATCCGAGCCTCGGGTGCATTAACAACCGGCGCGATGATTCAATTTGGTTCATCAACCGTTTGCCCTTCCAGTGTCTGCACCGGAATCTCCGTCGAGCGATGCTTTCCAATGCTATTGTGAGGATCGCATTGTAAACGAGAGCCTAACCGTTTTCTTCAAGTTGGCAATGAAGGGTATCCAACTGTGGATCGGTTTGTGTAGCAGGGTCAAACTAGGGCCAGTTCTCGGCGAGCTATTTCACAATGCGCTACGTAAAACTCGCCTCCGTGTAAGTCCCATAAACCTCGCGTAGCGCGTCGCAGATCTCGCCGACGGTCGCATACGCGCGCACTGCGTCCACGATGTAGGGCATGGTATTCGCCGCAGAGACATTCCCGTTCGACCCAGCCTTCGGTTCCTCGGCAGCCGCTTTCTTCAACGCAGCCAGTCGACGCTGGACTTCCTCATTGGAGCGCCGTGCCCGCAAAGCCTTCAACTTCGCGCTCTGATGAACGGCCACACTTTCGTCGATGTAGAGAATATGTGGCGACTCTTCCTCGATGACGAACTCATTCGCGCCGACAATGACCTTTTCTTTGGCCTCCGCTGCCCGCTGGAATTGATAGGAAGCCTCTGCAACCTCTTTTTGCGGATATCCGCGCTCGATCGCTTTCACCATTCCGCCCATCGCATCGAGTTTTCCAAAGTAATCGAACGCGCCTTTTTCCATTTCCAGGGTCAGGTTCTCGAGAAAATAAGATCCGCCCAGGGGATCGACGGTTTGCGCCACCCCGGACTCGTAGCCAATGATCTGCTGCGTGCGCAGGGCAATGCGCGCAGCCTCTTCGGTGGGCAGCGCGAGAGCTTCGTCGTAACCGTCAACGTGCAGCGACTGAGTGCCACCCAGAACCGCTGCCATTGCTTGAATGGCCGCGCGCGCGATGTTGTTCAGCGGTTGCTGCGCCGTTAAGGAAACTCCCGCGGTCTGCGAATGGAACCGCAACAGCCAACTGCGCTGGTTCTTGGCTCCGAAGCGGTCTTTCATCACCTGATACCAGATCTTGCGCGCCGCCCGATACTTGGCAATCTCTTCGAAGAAATCGTTATGCGCGTTGAAGAAAAAGCTCAACCGCGGCCCGAATTCGTCCACCTCAAGCCCGCGACGCCGGGCCCATTCCACGTATTCCACGCCGTCATACAGTGTGAATGCTAACTCTTGCAGAGCGGTCGAACCGGCTTCGCGAATGTGGTATCCGCTGATCGAAATGGTGTTGAATCGCGGCGTGAATTTGGATCCGAATTCAAACGTATCGACCACCAGCCGCATCGACGGCGCTGGCGGATAAATGTATTCCTTCTGCGCGATGTATTCCTTGAGAATGTCGTTCTGAACCGTCCCGGAAATCTTCTTCCAGTCCGCGCCCTGCTTTTCCGCGACCACCAGGTACATCGCCCACAGCACCGAAGCGGGAGAGTTGATAGTCATCGAGACGGTGGTTTTCTCAAGATCGATCCCGCCAAAAAGAATTTCCATGTCTTCAAGAGAATCGATGGCCACGCCGCACTTGCCAACTTCGCCTTCGCTGGCTGCATGGTCGGAGTCGTATCCCATCAGCGTGGGCAGGTCGAAGGCAACCGAAAGGCCGCCGCCACCGTGTTCGAGCAGATACTTGTAGCGCTGGTTGGTCTCCTCGGGGGAAGCAAAACCGGAAAACTGGCGCATGGTAAAAAGTTTGCCGCGATATCCGGTGGCGTGAATGCCACGCGTGAAGGGCGGTTGTCCGGGATAACCGAGATACTGGTCATAGTTCCAGTCCCTGGGCAGATCAGCCTGGGTATACATGCGGCGGATGGGTACGCCGGAGATGGTCGTGAAACGGGCATGTCCGTTCTCGTCGAGGTTGGTGCCTGTGGGCGCGCCAATCGGCCGCTCAGGAGCTTTCTCCAGAGTTGAAGCCAGCGTCTTTTCCGCCCAACGTTTCTCCGATTCGGAGGGATGGCGGCCCTCGAACACATCAGCGATCGGACTCTCTGCGACTAACGGCTTGGAAGCTTTCTTGTCAGACATGAACACCCCGTCTCCTTAGATGATATGGCGAGCGCGGGGGGCGCGGCAAGGTGAGAGACGTAGCCAGCGACGTAGCAGGCTACGTCGCTACCTGACATGCCGGCCTGTAGGAACGTTGCTGGCACCGCTTTGGCGTGATAGCTCCCACGCTTTCGCATACTTCCACGATACGTACACCGAATGATAAAGGTGCAGCAGCAATCCTTCCCGTCCGTCGAGAAAGCCCAGCCGAATGAAATAGTTGTAGAGGAAAGTCAGCAAAGGCCGGATTACGATATTGACCAAGCTGAAGCTGGAGTGACCCCTCGCCGCCGCAACCTCGGCGCCCATCGAGGAGTAGCTGTTCATGTGCTCGATGTAGCCGCGCAGCGTGGGATACGCGTGATGCAGCAGCGCGTGGGAGAGCCTGCCCGTCGGGCCTTCGACCTTCATCGTGGGATGCGCCCCGTATTCCTCGAATCGCCCGGCACCGCGGCGAACCAGACGGAGCTTTGGATCAGGGTAGAAACCGCCATGCCGGATCCAGCGGCCGAGAAAGAAGTTCTTGCGTGGAATCCAGAAGCCCTTCAACTCCGAGTTCGCCTTTAGCACCATCTCGATTTCGGAGGCCAATTCCGCCTCCAGTGGTTCGTCGGCATCCAACTGCAGCACCCAATCGCATGGATGCCTTGTCCATGGCCGAGTTCTTTTGCGCTGCGAAGCCCTTCCAGGGTTCGACAAAGACTTTAGCGCCATACGATCGCGCTATCTCGACGGTGCGATCGGTCGAGCCCGAATCCACCACGATGATTTCACCCTTGCCATCGCGCACCAGCGACTTGACGCTGTCGAGGGTGCCGGAAAGATTCTTTTCTTCGTTCTGCGTGATTAAAACGACGGATAAGGTCACGCGTGGAAGGATACATCGGAGGCAGGCAGACTGAAAGCAGGGCGTGGCTTTTAACCAACATCTTGGAGCGGTAACCGGGCATCTCGGGACGGGGCCAAAGACCCGTCCCGAAATGAGGCCTGGCTATTTCTGCGGCGGAGGCTGTTGTTGCGGAATTTCGATCATGGACTTCACGTCCTGACGCGGCACAACATGAGGCACGGTCGGCATGTGGGTGACCTCGCCGCGTTCGGCGTCCGCCATGACGATTCCGGCATGGTCCAGCAGCAGGCCGGTAGCCCGATCCAGTTCGATACGCGATTTCTCGTACGCCGCCATGGCCGAAACCAGGGTGGACTCCGCCGTGGCCAACGCTGACTGGTTTTGCAGAACCAGCGTGCTGGTCGAGGCTCCCAGATTCAATTTCTTCTGTTCGGCGTCCAGTGACTGCTTACCTAGATCCACAGCAGCTTGAGCTGCCGCAACGCTGGCCCGGTTTTGCTGCACCGCGAATTGCGCGTTGCGTACCTCGATGCGGACCTGGTTTTCGATCTGTTGCAGGCGCATCTGCGCCTGCCGATATTCCAGTTCGGAACGTATCTGCGCGGCCTGGCCCTGCGCGGTTGCGAAGCGGGATGTTCAGGGTCAAGCCCGACCCCTTTGTCCGGCGCGGTGGAGTTGACCAGCTGATTCAAAGTGGTGCCATAGCCAACACTGGGCGCCGGCGGTACCAGTTGGAAGGCGGTCCGGCGCAACCAAACCTGAGGCGCGATTCTGGATTGTTGCACAGGTTCGCGGCGTTCTGCGCTCCTCCAAGTCCGGAGCCGCCGTAGTAGGCGAACAGGTCGAGCGTGGGCAGCAATGAGCTGCGGATTGCCTTGTTGCTGATTTCGGTGCTGGTCAGGTTGATGCGCGCCTCCGCCAGTTCGGCGCGATGGGCAAGCGCATCGTTTACCAGGTCCTGCGTTGGTACGATCTCCTCCTGTGAGGGAGTTGCATGGTGGAGATCGGAATCACGTCGGCATCCGCCAGCCGCGGATCGACCAGCGTACGGCTGAGCGCGTTCTTCATCAGCAACTGTTGCAACTGCAGATTGGTCTGGGCCATGGTCAGGTTCTGCTGATCGCGTGGCCACCGTGCTTTGCG
The DNA here is from genome assembly GCA_963788605.1 of uncultured Acidobacteriota bacterium. Taxonomy (GTDB): domain Bacteria; phylum Acidobacteriota; class Terriglobia; order Terriglobales; family Acidobacteriaceae; genus JABDBE01. Next base: position 184,671 of record CAWBHD010000019.1, read on the forward strand.
CGCGTACCACCTCGATGGGAGCCAGGCTGCCGATTTGCACCTGCTTCTGGTTGTCGGACAACGTCTTCTGGGCAAAGGCGAGCGATTCCTTCTGCACCCTCACGTTCTCGTAGGCAAAGACCAGGTCCCAATACATGTTTTCGATCTGATCCACGGTGGTGATGATCTGCAGACGAAAGGCCACGTCGGTGATCTCGCGGTTGTTCTTGGCGATGCGGATGAAACGGTTGTTGGGCGCAAAACCAAAACCCTGCAGCAAGTGCTGCGTGAGTCTGGAACTGGAAGCCGGAGTTCAAGCAGCGGGCTGAAACTGGTGAATTGACTGTTGGTGGTGCTTCGAGTGTTATCGAATCCGACCGAACAGGTTGGTGCCCGCAATGGAAGCCCTGGAGGTAGGACAAAGTTGTAGGTTCCGTGTTCTGGTAAGGACGGGCGCGCCGGCAAAAGCGTTGCTGGAGAGGCTGTTGGAGTGGTCCCATCTGCAGCGTACCGGTGAGGACTGGGATCGAAGCTGGTGATGGCGAGGCCCGATACCCAGCGTCGAACCGACCAGACCGCCCAAGCCGGCGCCGGCGCCTCCCGATCCAGCGCTGGTGCCGCCGTCCGGATCCGACTGTTCCGGCCAAGCCGCCTACGCCGCCGCCCGGGGTGTTCTGCACCACGCCGGCGTTTACGCCCAGGATCGCTGCGCCGGCTTTCGCGCGCAGAATATCGGTGTCGGCGATGTTCAGGTTGTAGCGCGCGATCGCGATGTCGAGATTGTTCTCCAGCGCCAGGGCCACGGCGTCGTCCATGGAGATCATCAGCTTGCCGTCATGCAGCAATTGCTCAATGCGCGGCGTATTGCTCAGATTTGGCGGCGAGACGTGCTGCGACAGTGTAGGGAGCGATGGGATTGGGAAAATGCGAGCGCGGCTTGGAATAGTCCTTCAACACAAACTGCTGCGGCTGCGGCGTGTGCCGGTGCGGACTGAGAAGCCGCGGAGCCGCAGCTGGAGCGGACTGTGATGAATCTTGCGCCCAACCGCTAACGGATAGCGCGCCGGCCAGCTATCGGAACCGCAACCAGCCGGCAGACAGAATTCAAACGAGGCAAAGACATTCGCTTATCTCCATACGATAAGAGCTGCTTTGTAAAGATGACAAAGGCGTTTTCCAGGTCAAGAGTTATTACGCAAAACAGCTGGGCCCAGGTTTCATATTTTGTGTTGTCCGGGCCAGAAGCGCCGCGTTTCGTCGTAAACCGCCAGTGGAATGCAATAGTATAGCTGACGTAGAGCCTGCTTTATTCGGATCGGACCACGGCCGCTGCGTCGAGTTTTGTAAAGAATTGCAAACTCGTTCGATGACTCAAATCGTGGAGAAGATTCCTGGCAATCCTCATGCGCAATCTCAAAATCGTTCTGGCTTATGACGGCTCGGACTTTTCCGGCTGGCAGGTGCAGCCGGATGCCGCCACCATCCAGGGCACTCTGGCCTCTGCTATTGGACGGGTCACCGGGGAAAAGGTCTTGCCGCAGGGCTCCGGACGCACCGATGCCGGGGTTCATGCTCTCGCCCAGGTGGCCACATTTGCCACGGAATCGCCCATACCGGCGCGAGAATCTGGTGAAGGCTCTGAACGATATTCTGCCGGCTTCGATCCGCGTGCTCGAAGCTTGCCGACGTGCCGCCTGAGTTTCATGCCCGCAAATCGGCTCGGGCGAAAACCTATCGCTACCGCATCTATCGTGGCGCCATCTGTCCTCCTTTTCTGGCGCGCTATGTCTGGCATTATCCCTATCCGCTGGATGAAGAAGCCATGCGGCAAGCTGCTGGATTGGTGGTCGGCGAGCATGATTTCACTTCCTTTGCGGCGGTGGATCCGGAGCGAGGTCGCGAGGATGAAGCTATCTCGAATGTGCGAAAAATATTCGCGTCGACTTGGGAGCGGAAGGGCGAAGAATTCATCTACACCGTCCGCGGCAGCGGATTCCTGCACCACATGGTCCGGAACCTGGTGGGAACGTTTCTGCTGGTCGGGAAGGACACACTGCAACCCAACGACATGGCCGGAATTCTGGCAAGCACGCAACCGCTCGGCCGCGGGAGCGACCGCGCCGGCAAGCGGCCTGTATCTGGTGAGTGTGGAATACTAGGCACTCGTGTGGCGCGGGCGCCCTCGCCCGCGTAAACTTTTGGTAAGCATGGCTACTGACCTTCAAATCGCCGCGCGGAAGGTGGTTTCGGTCAATCCCGCGACCGGCGAGATGCTGCGCGAATTCGAGTGCGCCTCGGAGGAGGACGTTCATGCCGCGGTGGCTCGGGCTCGCGCCGCTCAACCCGCCTGGAACGACTTCGGAGTGCGGCGACGAATGGCTGTCCTGCGCGAGTTTCAGCGGCTGCTCCATGAGAGGAAGTCGGAAGTCGCCGCGCTGATCACGCGCGAAGCCGGCAAGCCGCTGGTCGAGGCTTTGCTCACCGAAGTTCTGGTGGTGCTCGATGCGGCGCGCTTTTGCGTCGAGAACGCGTATTCCTTTCTGCGCGAGCAACCGGTTCCGCATGGCAATCTGGCCATGAAAACCAAGGCAGGACGCATTCTGCGCGAGCCCCATGGTGTGATCGGGATTATCTCGCCGTGGAATTATCCGTTCTCCATTCCTGCGACGGAGATCGTTGTCCGCGCTGGTCACCGGGAATGCGGTGGTGTTGAAGCCGTCGGAGTTTACTTCACTGACGGCGTTGGAACTGGCGTCATTGCTGCATAAGGCTGGCGTGCCGAAAGATGTTTTTCAGGTCATCGTTGGCGATGGAGCCACAGGCGCGGCGCTGTTGAACTCCGAAATCGACAAACTGGTCTTTACCGGAAGTGTTGCTACCGGCAAGCGCATTGCGCAGGCTGCCGCGGCCCGCTTGCTTCCGGTCGTGCTCGAGTTGGGCGGAAAAGATCCCATGCTGGTGCTCGACGATGCCGATGTGGACGTCGCGTCCAGTGGCGCGCTCTGGGGCGCATTCGCGAATGCCGGACAGGCTTGTCTCGTCGGTCGAGCGCTGCTATGTGCATCGCAGCTTGTATGCCAAGTTCGTCGAAGCTTGCGTGCGGAAAACTAAGCAACTGCGGGTGGGCAACGGGATCGATCCACAAACCGAAATCGGACCGATGATCTACGAGCGGCAATTGCGCAATGTCGAAGCGCAGGTCGAAGATGCGCGGACGCGCGGCGCGCGCGTGCTCACCGGGGGATCGCGGCTTACCGAACTCGGTCCGAATTTCTACGCTCCCACGGTGCTGGCTGACGTCACCCACGAGATGCACATCATGCGCGAGGAGACCTTCGGTCCCGTTCTCCCGGTCATGCCGTTTGACACAGATGAGGAGGCGATCCGCCTGGCCAATGATTCTGATTACGGTCTTGCGGCCAGCGTCTGGACGCGTGATCGCGGTCGTGGAGAGTCCCTGGCGCGCCGCATCCTTGCGGGGACGGTCATGGTGAATGACGCGGTCGCTTGCTTCGGCATCAGCGAAGCTCCACATGGAGGAGTGAAAGCCAGCGGCATGGGTCGCACTCATGGGACGTTTCGGGATGGAAGAAATGGTGCGAATCAAGCACGTGGACTCCGATCATCTGCCCGGAGTGAAACAGGTCTGGTGGTACGGCTACGGCCAGGCGTTCACGCGGCAGATGGAAGGCTTTCTCGATCTGATGTTCGCCCGCAGCCTGCTCCGAAGATCGCTCGGCGCACTGCGGTCAGCGGGAGCGTTTGTGCGAAAAGGGCGGCTCTAGGGTGCAGGGATAAGTCAGTCAGAAACCACTTTTGAGCGCTGCGGCGTCAGCCTCAAGCGTGCCAGGGTTGCGAATCTGGCATCCGACAAAACGCTTCGAGTAGAATGAAGGGTTCGCAACGAATCCCGCGGCATTAGCCGCCTAGACGAGGGTGAACCTTTTGGCCACAACTGTAAGCCTCCGGCGCACAGACTCCTCCGCAACTCCCCAACCACAAGGTCAAAATCAAGAAGCCGGGACAGCGGGCCTGTAATGAGAAAAACGAGAAAGGCAAATTCTGTGGCGGGCATCTCAAGCGCTGGTTCTATACCACCGACGCGCTCGAGCAGGCTTGCGGCGATGTGGAGAAAGCCTGGGGCCCCGAGGCGGAAGTCTACCGCTGCGAACATTGCAAGACGCTTTATTTGCCGAATCCTGAGGAGTCTGGTGGCCTGAACGTTGCCGGATCTGGGCAGATTTCGGTTTTCGGGCTGACTGTGCCTCCGAAGAAATAATTAGCAAGCAAGTTCAACGGCGTTAACCACAAAGGACACTAAGGTTCACAAAGGAAAAGCGATCGGCGATGGGTGAACGAATTTCTTTGTGATACGTCGTGTCCTTTGTGGTGAATGGTTGTGGCTCGCATGACGAAATCTTCTGAACTTATTTACGACTGGAACCGGATTCATCCCGCGTCGCTGCGGCCGATGGGGCACGTTCTCCTGAATGATGAAACTTTGCGCGACGGCCTGCAGTCGCCTTCGGTGCGCGATCCTTCCATCAAAGACAAAATTCCCATACTCCATCTGATGGAGACTCTGGGGATCGACTCGCTCGATCTTGGATTGCCGGGAGCAGGTCCGCGCGCAGTCGAACATGTGGAGGCGCTGGCCCGCGAGATCGTCAGCCACAAAATGAAGATCCGCGCCAACTGCGCCTGCCGCACGCATCAGAATGACATTCGCCCGATCGCGGAAATTGTGCAGCGCGCCGGATTGAACATCGAGGCCGCAGCCTTCATTGGATCGAGTCCCATCCGCCGCTACACGGAAAACTGGACTGACGATTTTTTGCTCGAAACCACGGAAAGCGCCGTGAAGTATGCGGTATCGCTCGGCCTCGACGTCATGTACGTGACCGAGGACACCACCCGCTGCGATCCGGAAATGGTCAAACGGCTTTACTCGACGGCGATTAACTGCGGCGCTCGGGCGATTTGTATTTGCGACACTGCGGGGCACGCCACGCCCATGGGGACATTCGCGCTGGTGCAATTTATTGTCAAGGAAGTGGTGAAGCCGTCGGGCGAGAAGGTACGCGTGGACTGGCACGGACATTCCGACCGCGGGCTGGCGGTTGCCAATTCTATTTCGGCACTGGTCGCGGGGGCGGACTGCGTGCACGCTACGGCGCTCGGAATCGGAGAACGAGTCGGCAACACCCAGATGGATCAGATGCTGGTCAACCTCAGGCTCATGGGTATTCCTCCGTGGGTGGACCAGGATCTTACCAAGCTGAAAGCATATTGCCAGGCAGTCTCGCAGGCTACCGGCGTGCCCATCCCGGCAAATTATCCCGTGGTTGGTGAAGATGCGTTTCGCACTGCCACCGGCGTGCATGCTGCCGCCGTGATCAAGGCTTTCAAGAAAAACGACATCGAACTGGCAAACACGGTGTATTCGGGGGTGCCGTCGCATGTGTTCGGATTGGAACAAGTGATCGATATCGGCCCGATGAGCGGCAAGTCGAACATACTGTTCTGGCTGGACAAGCGAGGCATACCGGCCTCGGACGATGTGGTGGAGAGCATTTACAAACGCGCTAAGACGTCCGACCATACGCTGAGCGAAGCGGAAATTCTGGAATGCGTGGAGCGCGCCGCCGCCCGCTAGGCCGAGAACGAGGCGTATAGTGCAAAGGTTCGATAAGGGCATTATTGAGCTTCTGCCTGCCTATCCAACGATTGTCGCCTATGGAGAGATTTCATGAAGCGTACTAGGAGCTTGTGGTCCCTGGTTGTCGTGACCGTGGTGCTTATTGGAACCCTGGTGTCTGTGCCGGGCTCTCATGCGGCTACAAAGAAGGAACAGGTGCTTTATGACTTCCATCCCGGAAAATTTGGGAGGAGGCCCTTTTCCGGCGTGGTCATGGACGGTGCGGGGAACCTCTACGGCACGGCCTATGCGGGCGGCAGGAAGGGGTGTGGCGTAATCTACAAACTGCGAGCCGGCGCGTGGACCTACACGTCACTTCATGACTTCGCTGGGGGAAACGATGGATGTGCCCCATGGGGAGACTTGGTCGTGGACGAGAAGGGAAATGTTTACGGTACGACCGTTCGAGGTGGCGACTCCGACCGCGGGACGGTTTTTGAGGTGATGCCCAATTCTGATGGAACTTGGACCGAGGGAGTGCTCTATAGGTTTACTGGAGGAAATGACGGATTCGAACCCTATGCCGGTCTTGCTCTCGATTCTGCGGGCAATCTGTATGGCACTAGCGTCGGTGGGGCGCGACAGGGTGGTACGGTTTTCCGATTGATGCCTGGCGGGAACGGAACGTGGACCTTCGCCATCCTTTACAGCTTTGACATCAAGCATGGAGCCTTCCCCTTGTTCTCCACTTCATCCCGCCTGGTCCTGGACACGGCGGGCAACGTGTATGGCACGACATTCACTGGTGGCAATTTGGACGCGTGTGGCGGAGGCGGATGCGGCGTCGTGTTCAAATTGGCGCCCACATCAAAAGGTGAGTGGAAGGAGACCCTCCTTTACGGCTTCAGGGGCGGAAAAGATGGAGCAAATCCTTTGGGTGGCGTAGTTTTCGACTCGTCTGGTAACCTCTACGGCACCACGAACTACGGCGGCAATCCAAGCCTGTGCCCCGACACGGGCGGATGCGGCCTTGTGTTCGAGTTGACGCCAACCTCCGAAGGTCCGTGGAAGGAGAGTGTGCTACATCGCTTCACCGACGGAAAAGATGGAGGTTTTCCGTCTGGCAGTCCGATTCTAGACCCTTCCGGCAACCTCTACGGGACGACAATTGCGGGCGGCACCGGCGGGAAGTGCCAGAATTCGTTTTCTGTAGGCTGCGGCTTGGTCTTCGAGTTGACTCCCACTGCCAGCGGCAAATGGAAAGAGGAAATAATCCACGCCCAAGCAAAGCGAGTGGCGGCCTATCCGTACGGCGACTTGATCTTGGACTCCTCGGGAAATCTTTACGGGACGGCCTTAGGAGCTTGTTGCGGAGGGATAGTATTTAAGATTAAGCCGTAACGCAAATCTGCGCCTGCCAACAACCGAACAAAGTCTGTCACGACCGCCTGCCGCCTGCATGATTTACACTGACCCGTTCCCTCCGGAGGGCAGGTCATGCGCCGTTTTTTCTATTTGATTGTCGTCGCGTTGGTTCTTCCCGCAGCAGCTCAGGTCAAACATCCCTTCACCTTCGAAGACATGATGGCGCTCAAGCGCATTGCGGAGCCGATTGTTTCTCCTGACGGAAAGTGGGTTCTGTTCAGCGCGGTGGACGTCAGCCTGGAAGCGAACACGAAGACACCGCATGTGTGGGTGGTTCCGACTGCCGGCGGCGATCCGCGCGAGGTCATTCATGTGCAGGAATCGGACCGTCCGCGGTGGGCGCCTGACGGCAAGCGCTTCTTGTTCCTCTCAACCAAAGAAGGCGGTTCGCAAATCTGGGTTGCCGACTTTGACGGCGCCAAGGGCACGGTGACTGCTACCCACAAGCTGACCTCGATTGCCACCGAGGCCGATGGCCCCATCTGGTCGCCGGACGGCAAGAACATTCTTTTTGTTTCCACGGTCTATCCTGACTGCGCCGACGAGGCCTGCAATGCGAAACGGTTGGAGGAAGCGGAGAAATCGAAGGTCAAGGCACTTATTTTTACTCGTCTGCTTTATCGCCACTGGAATGCGTACAAGGAAGGGAAGCGCAGCCACCTTCTGATAATTCCCGCCGACGGCGGACCCAGTCGCGATCTCACCCCTGGAGACTACGATGTGCCGCCGTTCAGCCTTGGCGGCCAGGACGACTACGCGTTTTCGCCTGACGGGCGGGAGATTTGCTACACCTCGAATCACGACGAAGTCGAGGCCATCAGCACCAACAACGACTTGTTCCTGGTTTCCGTGAATGGCGGCGTGGCGAAAAAGATTACGGACAATCCTGCGAGTGATTCGTCGCCACTTTATTCGCCGGACGGGAAGTACATCGCGTATCGCGCCCAGTTCCGCCCAGGATATGAGAGCGACCGGTTCCGGCTGATGCTGTACAACCGGCGCACTGGACACATCAGGAATCTGACCGAGAGTTTTGACCGGTGGGTGGAAACTTACACCTGGGATCCGGATTCGTCCAAAATCTATTTTGTCGCAGAGGACCAGGGAAACGCGCCCATTTATTCCATCGCGTTGGACACGGCGGTCATCGGCGGCGACGCGGGCAATGAAACCAGTCTTAAGCTCACAAAAAACAACATCAAAGCGATTGTGCCAGGCTTCAACGACAATCTTGCCGTGACCCTCGACGGCAAGATGCTGTTGTTTACCCGTATGTCCATTCGGTTCCCGAACGAAATTTTTCGCGTTACGTTATCACAACCCGCGGTCGCAGCTCCCGCCGGCCCCGTAGTCTTCGAGACGCAGGAGGTCTGTACCGATTCGAGTGGAAAGATCAAGCCTGAGGGATGCAAGGCGGCGGTCGTGGAAAAGAGTGAAGTGCAACTCACCGACCTCAATCACGCAGTTCTGTCTAAGGTGGCGATGTCTCCGCTGGAACCTTTCTGGTTCACCGGGGCGGCCAACGAGAAAGTTGAAGGCTTCCTGCTGAGGCCGCCGAACTTCGATCCCAACAAAAAGTATCCGCTGAAATACATCATTCACGGCGGGCCCGAGGTTCCCATCGGCGACGAATGGACCTTCCGCTGGAATGATGAACTGTTTGCCGCCAGCGGCTACGTGGTAATCATGATTAATTTCCACGGCTCGCCCGGCTACGGCCAGAAGTTTGTCGACTCGATCAATGGCGATTGGGGCGGCGCTCCGTTTGAAGATCTGATGAAAGGTCTGGACGAAGCCGAGCGCACCTACCCATTCATCGACAAGGATCGAGAGTGCGCTCTGGGCGGAAGCTACGGCGGTTACATGGTCGACTGGATTCTGGGACACAGCAACCGGTTCAAGTGCCTGGTCTCGCACGACAGCCAGTTCAATACGGAGTCCACATGGGGCAGCACCGAGGAACTCTGGTTCCAGGAGTGGGAGTTGAAGGGGGCGCTGTACAACAACCGCGAAATGTATCGCAAGTGGTCGCCGCATTTGTATGCGTTGAATTTCAAGACTCCTACGCTGGTGGTGCACGGTCAGCTTGACTACCGGCTGGATGTGTCCGAAGGGTTCCAGCTGTTCACGACTTTGCAGCGGCTGAAGGTGCCATCGAAGATGCTGTATTTCCCCGATGAGGGGCACTGGGTGCTCAAGCCGCAGAACAGCCGGCTCTGGTACAAGACGGTGAACGACTGGGTGGATCAGTGGACGAAGAAGTAGGTCCCCCTACTTCGTCACTGGCCACAGCGATTGCAACTCGAAGGGCATGGTTCCGGGTCCGGCGCTGACCGTGCCTAGAATTGCCAAGGCCCCCTGGAATCCGCCAGTGGAAGGCTGCATGCCTGCGATGCCGTTCCCATCGGAGGGAACGGAGGCTTGTGCCGTCCCGAGAATGATTGGCATTGAATTCCGGTTGAACTGGGTGTCTCCTCCCGACAGAATCAGGTCGCCTTCGCCGGCCCGTCCTATCAGCGACTGGAACAGCACGCTGACTCCGAGAACTGGATTCGGAGGCGCGGAACTGTCAACCACTCGAACCGCCAATGGTTGAAAAGCCTGTCCCACGGTGATGATCTGGGGAGTGCCTGCGACCGGCTGCAACCGCAACGCCGAAGAAACGACCGGGAAAACATGGAAGTTCTGGCAGGGATTGTTGTTCACACCGACGCACGCGCTCCCATCCACCTCTCCTGTGAAGTTCGAAAGTTGCAGGGTGGTGCGGGCGTATCCGTTGCTGTCACTAACTGCGGACGTGGGATTCAGAATTCCGGTTCCACGATACAAAGAGAAGTCTACGAGCTGACCACGCAGCGGCACCCCGTTCGAGAGTACTCGCGTAGTCAGTGCAACGCTTGCCGTGGCGCCTTGCGCCACCCATTCATTTTGCGGAAACAGAGCCAGGTCAAGCCCGGACTCCACTCCCAGCAAGGTCGTCTGCACCTGCTGCGGCGTGGAATATGAAGCGGGCGCCAGCTGAAAAGTAATCGTGCTGACCCCTGCGCTGAGCACGCTGACAAGACTCGAGACCTGACCTGACTGATCGCTCAGGACGGTACAAGTTCCGTGGCCGGAGCAAGCCGCGAAAGACACGGCGGGGGACGAAGTAAGAAATATGCTGGCTCCGGCAACGGGCGTGATCCCATCGGGCGCAAGAACTTGTACCCGGATCGGGCTTGGAGCCTGGCCACCGACTGGCGTTCCGGGATTCGATCCCGCGATCAGGCGGAGGGTGTCGTTCGGCCCGGCACCGTAAGTGAGAACGCCGCTAAGGACGGAACTGGCCGACGTTGGTGGATCCATGAGCGTGATGTCCTGCACGCCATCGACTCTGGCGGGAGTGGTTGCCAGAATTTGATTCGCCGATGCTGCCAGTGCCGGGGCATTCGCGTTCGCGATCGAGACCTCGGTATTCGACTGGAACCCGAAGCCTGCGATGGCAAGCGCAGTGCCCCCGCCAACACTGGCCCGCGCGGGCGTGATGTGGTCGCCGTAGAGTACGCGGGCGTGATAGTGGTAGTCCGGACGGCCATCGCCCCGGACGTCGGCGATCCCGACGCGGTAGCTGATTGAATCCAGCAGTTGCGCATTCAAAACCGTTGTTCCGAAAATTGAGGAGTTGAATGCCGATGGCGTATTAGCTGGGGCGGGGAAGGTTCCTGGATCTGATAGAGCCCACATGCCCGCCACCGGTTGAGCTTTGCTTTCTGAGGGGGCGCCGAAATCATCCAGTGCCGTAATCAATATTGAAAGCGTGCGGTTCGCCTGCCCGGCAAACCAGAAATAATCGAGGCTGCCGTAAGGACCGAGAGCGGCTGTCCAATCACCGGCGACTGGTAAGGGCGCGGGGGCGTTGTAAGTCGTGGGTCCAAACCAATCGGGTTTTTGGGCAGCACTGCCCTGCATCACAATGTCCTGCTGAACGTCTCCCCCCAGAGTTACGTTCACGGTTATGGTTTGCAATGGGCCGGATGGTAAAACTTGCCATGGCTGATAAGGCCCCACGGTCGCGGACCAGAAGGGATCGAGCGTCTCGGTCGTGAGTTGGTACTGTGCGCTGCTTCCGTTTGGAATCTGCAATCCGGCAAGGTCAAAAAATCCTTCGAGCGTTGGGTCGTTCGATCCATAGCGGTTGAAGGGCTGTCCTGAGCTGTCATTGAATCCGGTGACCGTGGTTCCGACATTTCCAGCAAACAGGAAGCCGGAGACCGAAGCCACTGCATAAGCCCCCGAGGGCTGGTTGGTTTTGGGATCGATCCACCGGGCGACGACATTTGCGCCCTGCATTGGCTGTCCCGGTTGCCCGCTCGCGTTCGCGAAATATACGTTGCCATGAATACGGGCGGTGCTGGCGGAGAATGCCGGGGCCGGATACAAGCGCGACAGCGCCGCCTGATCATCTGGTTTGGGCTGGTACGGGTTGACCAGGCCGTTGTTGGAATAGCACAGCGAGATCGGAATACATTCCGGCAGATCGGTGGCGTGCATGATGGTGAAACCCACGTAGTCGTTGGCAGTCGGCGGAGGAATGCGAGTCTGGATATTCAAATTTGTTTGCGACCAGCCGAGGCCCAGCACTTGTCCCAGCACGCGCACCAGACGATATTCCACATCCGGGTTCGGCAACTGGACGACACAGTTTCCATTCAACACGACCAACCCATGAAGGAAGTGGGCATCGGTTCCAAAATTGTCCAGGCCGCCGAAAACCGCGTTGTAGAAACACTCGGACGGATCACCCGCGCCCTGGCCGAGAAGCGCGCTCGTAACGGCGCCATCCACGTCGTAGACGATGCCGACCGGCGTGCCGACAGCCGTCGGAAGAACGTCGTCGGGCATGGTGATGCTGTTGTCGCTGTTCCGATAAACGTTGGCGCCGCTGACGTCCTCCGCAAGCTGTCCGGCGCGGGTCGCGGACACGGCCGCCGTGGGAATGGAAGTCCACTGGCTAAAGGCGTCAGCAACCAGCGTGTCCGCCTGAGGGCCGGAGACCGTGGCGCTCAGACTTCCTTGGTCGGTGTAGTAGTTGATCGCTCCCTGGGCCCAGCTTAGGGGAACGCCTGCTGTCCCTTGATCGAAGTAGCTGACTCCCGCGATGTAGCGTGGACCACCCGCTCGCGCCGGTTGCAGCGAGAGCAGTAGCGCCAGAATTCCGATCACAGAAGAACCAAACCTCAGCCAACCTGTCATCATTCGTGTGCGCGTGAAAAGATGGATTGTCGACATGGGCTTATTCCTCTTCGTCGAAGCGAAAGAACCGGACCAACTCACGCGGGTCAACCCTCGTCCTTCCCTGAAGCCGCGCGGCGATGGCGGGATGCCGCGACTTGACGCTAATCCCTCCCGGGTTGACGATGGCCCGGCCATTGGGATCGATCCGGAACCGCCCCATCGGACCTCCGACCGGGCTGGTCAGCCCCAACTTGCTGGGTGGATATAGGAACAGCAGCACGCGTTCCCCGGGACGATAGCGTTCGCCCGATTCCCACAACCCGGCCCACTCGCGGATGGCCAGCATTTGCCCGGTTCGCACGCCGCGCATAGCTTGATCCACATGAAAGTTGATCACCACGGCGGCCACGCCGTTTCTCTTCGGAGCAGTACGCTCAACCGACTTGACGGTGCCAGCAAAGATGTAACCCGAGCTTCGGGTCAAGGGATGCGCGTGCGGCAGGTATGGCGGTTCCGGCAGGTCGGCTCTGGCTGGGTCTGAGCGCGACGGGTCCTCCGCAACCATCGGACAGGAGACCGAAAGCAGGATGACCGCGACGGCAAACAATTTCCAAAATTGCGACAACATGAGCAAGCCTCGCTTCTGATTCGAGGCCAGCCTCTTGACGGGAGTACCCCGATGCTACACGCGGAAGATTTGAATGACTGTGTCGGTTGTCACAAGGGCGATGAGTTTCAGCTGAGGAAATCGCGGCTGGGGTTGAAGTCCAATCTCCAATCTCTAACGGCAGAAACGTAGCTAGCTACCTCTCCCGAGGCCGACCGTCCCTCCGGCTTTGCCGTTGTGCCGACAAGTGCGCTCCCGTAAGCAGCAACAGTCCAGATAGAAACGCCCAGAGCATCAGGCTGGCTGATAAGGCAAATGGGCCATACACTTCCTGGAAATCCAGCCGCGGCAACGCCAAGATGTAGCAATACTTTAGGATTTCCGACAGCAGCCCCATGAGCACCGCCGCCGGCAGCACGGCCCGCGCAGGAACCTTGCCGTTCGGCAACAGCCAGTAGATCAAAAAGAAAATTGCCATGCTGGCGGCAACCGCGAAAACCTTCATGATCACAAAACCCAGCAGCCGGACCAGCAGAAAGTCCTGGCCGAAAGTCAGACTCTTCAGCAGACCGACATTCTCCGCGGTCAAGGCAATCGAGAGCAGCGCCAGCACCCCGCACCAGAATGTCAGGCCTAGTGCGATGAGTTGGTTCCCCAGATAAGATCGGTTCTCGGGAAAGCGCCAGATCCGGTTCAGAGCCACTTCGAGCGGCATGAAGATCCCAGTCGACGTCACCAGCAGAATGAGCAACGAGAACACCTGCGCCTGGTGGCGTGCGTTGACCAACGCATTCAAGTTGCGGATCACGAAGTCCTGTCCCGCGGGCAGGTAGTCGCGCAACAATTGCACCACGACTTCATACATCGCTGGCGAGCGGAATACCCGGCGAATTAGTGTCAGCAGCAGAAGCACAAAGGGAAAAAATGAAAGGATTGCATTCGCCGCCACCGAGAATGCGAAGGTGTGCACTTCCGTGCGTAAGACATATTTCACCGTGGATGTGATCAGGCTTGCGGGAGGGATCAAACCTTTCACCGGAGCGTTAGAACGGTTCGCCGCAGGCAGCACAGCGGCCGATTGTGGAGGGCGATCGGTCAATGTTTCTCCCAATAATATCAGAGGGTTACAGGTGTTCCTTCCGGGCGCGGCAAAATCGGTTCGCGGATCTGTAGTCCTGGGTGCGAATCATCTCATCCTGACTCCAGAAAACCGTGGGTCACATTGAATCGTTTCACTTCCTTTATTCTTCTCTTGCCAGAAAGAAAATTCCTGAATATTATTCCTGCCGTTGCCGAAAGGTCGGCAGCAACGTTCATTGATTTGGATTGATGTTTTGTGGATTGTAGTCGAAACCTCGCGCCATCACGACAGGCTCCGGAGCTTTGCGCCGTTCTCTCCACCCACGGCGCAGAACCCAGGAGCCTTTCCTGTTGCAACAGTCTTTCTCTATGACCACAAGCCCAAACGGTTCGGCCACATGCTTTGAGGGGGGAAGTACGCGCGCGCTTCGCGAAGAATGTGGAATTTTTTAATCTCAGCAGAGGCGAAAGGAGTTCATTGTGAGAGAGAAGGGTACAGTAAAGTGGTTCAACGGGGCTAAAGGATACGGTTTTATCCAGCGGTCCACTGGAGAGGATGTCTTCGTTCATTTCTCCGCGATTCAGGAGAATGGTTACCGCACGCTGAACGAGGGCGAAACCGTCGAGTTCGATCTGCTGAAGGGCCCCAAGGGGTTCCAGGCCGGTAACGTCGTCCGCGCCTGATAACCCGGAGTCCAATTTCACAAACCCTCTCAGATTCCCCTGAGAGGGTTTATTGTTTTCAGGGATGATCAAAGTCTGCCCCGTTACTTGCCGGTCAGGGACTTGAAGGCTGCGGCGTAGGCCTCGCCGGCCGGAGTCAATCCACCGCCCTCCGTCCACAGAGTCCCCCAATAAATGTTGTCGTAGCTGTACCAGTAGAATCTGGCAATACCCAATTGAGCAAAGCCCTTGTAAGTCTGGGTTAGAAAGTCAGCTTGCAGGTGGGGATCGGTGATGGTTCCGGGCGCCCACGCACCCTCGGTGACCCACAGCGGCTTTTTCTGATCGGTCGTGGTCAGATGATTGCGAAAATCCCTGGCCAAACCCACCTCCAGGTCCGCGCTCGAAGTGTAGTCGTGCAAAGCAAACGCCTCGGCCGCGCGGCTTGCACCGGGAGTTGTGTAATAACTGGTCCAGTTTGCGGCGATCACAGTGCTGTCCCAACCGGCGCTCGGAGTCAGCACCAGAGTCGTCGAGTCAATCGGCCACTTGCGTCCCACCGAGGCCAGAACTTGTTTGCAGCTTTCCCCAGTTGCCGTGATTGCGCCGCGTCCGGCAAGAATGCAGCGAGCGTCCTCAGCCAGACGAACCATCTGCCGGTTGGTGCCTTTCCACGCGATCGGCGACAGACCCGTGTTGGGCTGGCGGGTGAACTCATTCCAAATACCCCAGGCTACGACGTGAACCGGGCTCGCTTTGAGGTGTTTACCCACGGCCGCAACCCATGCCCTCCAGATTCCGTTGCTGCCCGTGCCATCGCTCTTCAGGTCCTTCGGAGCATGGCACGACCCCGGCAAGCCTTCGTCGGCGTAGTCACAGTCACTATCGGCAGGGTTCGGAGAAGCCCAGACCGGCGTCGCGCTCAATTCGAACAAAGTATCCTTGATCCCGTTCTGTACCAGCTTCGACACCCATGAATCCAAAACTGCCCAGTCGAATACGCCTTGAGCGGCGTTGATCTCGTCCCAGCGGGTACCGCCATCCCAGAAGCGATAACTCCCAAATGAAACCAGCGGCCACGGCGTAGTTACATGATTGACGTCGAGTCCGAAAAAGAATGGCGGCACCGTGGGCGCCATCGCAACAGAATCGCCCGGAAGTCCGGGCGCTTGACAACTGGCGAGAACGGCATTGGTCACCAGCAGGTGCAACAAAGTCAGGAGTGTAATCAGGCGATGAAGTGGCCGGCGAAGTGTTTTGGGCATGTGAAATTCCTACAGCGAAGGATTTGAGGAACTCCGAACTTCGGCATTCCCCGTGACACACCCTACGAGTGATCGCTTGATGGCAGGTAGGTCTTAGAAGGGCATTTCAGATTCGGAAGTACACGCACTGAGGTAGCGAAGAGAAGTTCATTCGGCGGAAGGAGATTGCTCTCTCAGTTTCCTTTTGAGCTCTCTTTGGAGTGGGGTTCGATCAACTTCTTGGTTAACAGGACCAGGCCGAAAATCTGCGTCCACTCGGAAACGATATTTCCCACCACTTGACCCCACTTCGCCTCGGAGTTCATGCGAGCGTAGAGCACGGCCCAGCCGACGCCGGTGATCAGCAGAAAAATGGTCAGAGAGTGATCGAGCAGCAGCTTGCGGAAGTAGGTCAATCCCGCGTCCTTTGGGTGACGGCTCTCCGCCGATCCTTTTTCGTACATATATTTGGTTGCCAGCACGGTCACGACGACGCCCGTCCAATCGGCAATGGCGTTTCCGAAGAATGATCCGAAGTGCGTGCCCGGATCGGACACGCTGTACAGAACAATCCACAAAGTGAGGATCAGGACGGAAACAACTCCAAGTGAGTGCCGGCGGACAAAATCTTGCAGGTGGTTCGATTTGTTGGCCATGCAGCAGAGCCTCCGGCTCTTAGAATCCTAGTCTTCGTGTTCAGATGCCGCAGGCTGTGAATTCGCTACTGGACTTCCACCGAGACCAGGTCGCCGTCAGTCTTTCCACCCGCTTTGTAGTTGACGGCTACCGGGACGCTCTCCCAATCGCAGGAGAACGCATCCGCCCCGACCAGCGTCAGCGATTTGTAATCCTCCGTGCGAAGCTTGAGGAGCTTACTCCCCGCTGACACGGTCAGGATTGCTGATGGAGTTTGCGAGCAATCCACGGACACCAATTTTCCTTTCACATAGAGAATTGCGCGCTTGTCGATCTGGGGTTGAGCCGGGGGATGGTCCTGGTCATCGTCGCTTGAGTCTTCGGACGCTTGCGGGTTTGGCTTCTGCTGCGGCTTGCCTGAAGGCGAAGACTTCGCCGTCGTCGCCGGCTGTGGCTGGCTCGCGCTCTTCGGGGGAACTCCATACTTCTTCAGCATGGGCAGCCCGTCCAATTGTTCGCGCGCGCTCTTGGCAATCTGCGCGTCCGAACTGCTTTTGAGCCGCTCGAGCATTGCGGTGGCGGCGTCCCAGTTCTGTCCCGCCAGATAGATTTGCGCCATGTTCAGCAGGTAGTTTTGGTTGCGAGGGCTGAGTTGGATGGCCACTCTCATGGTATCCATGGCGGCGTGGACTCCTCCGCCCTCCAGTTGAGCCATGGCCAGCATGTTGCGAGCCTCGGCGAATTCGGGATACCAGTCGAGCACCATGTGAAGATCCTGCATCATGTTGGGAAGCCCTTCGATGGCGTGCCCCGAACTCTGGGCCGCGTCGTGCTTCACCAATGCCAGGTAATAGTGGAGCCAGGGATCCTTGATGTTGAGTTCGGCGCCAGTGCTCAGGTCATCGACGGCGCGATCGTATTCTTTTTTGTCCATGCGGGCCCAGGCTAATGCGCGGCGCGCGATCACGTTGTCTGTTTTTGGCTGGCCGGTAATTGCCTCGAGTTCCTGCATGGCCTGGGCGCGGTGCTCGGGCAGGCGGACGCTCATTTCCGCCACCAGGGACTGGCCTTCATCGAGAAGAAGTTCCGTGGTGCTGCTGCCAATTTCGTCGCCTGCGCTCACGCTGAGGGATTGAATTCCGCCAGAGTTCCCAGCGCCAGTCTGCTTGCCCTTCTCCGATGTTTGCGAAGGCGGGGCGAGCGAATGGAAGTAATCCTTCACCGCCTGCGCGAACTGGGCGGAGGTCACGCCGTATGCCTTCTGAATCGCCTCCTCGACTGGAACCTGCTGGTTCTGGACCAGGTCGAAGTACGCCCCGGTCTCGGGAAGTTTGTTCTGAGTGAGCAGGTAGTGCATGACGATCCAGGATTGGGCATTGAACAAGGCACGCCGTGAGCCTTCCCCATTAGCGGAGATTTCACCGCGTGCCTTGAACAAGTCCGGGATGGCAACCCAGGTCTGCGTGCTCAGCAACTCAGAGAGCTGTTCCGGGTCTCCCCCAACCTGAGCCTGGGCGCCGTCGATGCGCAGGCTGGAAAAATATTCTGCGAAGCCCTCGTCGAACCAGGCCTGGGTCTGCGGATAGTTGTAGTTCAGGAGCACGTGGGCAAAATCATGAGATATCGCGCGCCAGCTCTCATCTTTGGACACGTTCAGCACGAAGTAGTTGCGATCCTGGCCGGGGACAAAAAAGCTGGGGCTCGCGACCGGTTGTCCCTGGCGGATGGGCGCCACTTTGGCGTACTCGTCATCACTTCGCAGGGCGAGGATGTCTACCGGTTCAGAAATTGTGACCTTGCTTCTCCCCAGCAGTTGTCCGAAGACGGACCGCATCTGCTCGAATCGAACGACGACGTCGTGGCCGCGTTTCTCATCGGCGTCGGTAGCCACCGAAAAGTTGCGGGAGATGATGCGGATCCAGTGGGGTTGGTCGGACCCCGCGCGGGCGGAAGGCAGGAAGGCGGCTGCGCAAACTAGCAAGACGAGGAGAGGGCGCGGCAGGGAAGAGTCATTGCGGGACATGGGGTTTGCCGTTTCGCGGTCGAACCGGAACGTCAATGATGCTATCACGCAAGATAGTGCTTCAGCCCTTTTTGGGGGACGTTGGCGTACCTTTGTGTCCTTCGAGGTTGCGGCATTTTGAAGTGCATCAACCACAAAGGGCACGAAGGTACACAAAGGAAGAACGGGGCGCCGAACAAGTTATCGGCCGGACTTTGGAGCGGGCGCTGCATCAAGCCTTTGCATCGCCCACTTCGCGCTTTCCGCCACCACCGGATCCTCGTCCGCCGCCAACTTCTTCAGGGTCGGCAGAAACTTCTGCTCTCCACTGTTCCCCATGGCAATCGCTGTATTTCTCCTCAGGCCGGTGCGTTTAGTGCGGCGGATCGGAGAGCCGCGAAACTTTTCCCGAAATTCCTCTGTGCTCATTTCCGCCAGCCAGTCCAGCGCGGGATTGACCAAGCCTTCACGCGGCTGAAATTCTGCCACGCTTGTTGCTGGCGCTTTGCGATTCCAGGGACACACATCCTGGCAAATGTCGCACCCGAACACATGCCGGCCGATGCCTTCCCGCATCTGTTCCGGAATCGCGCCACGTTTTTCGATGGTCAGGTAGGAGATGCATTTATTGGAATCGAGTTGGTAGGGTGCAATCAGCGCGTCGGTGGGACAGGCCTCGATACAACGCGTGCAACTGCCGCAGCGATCGGGCGCGGGCAGATCAGGCTCGAGTTCGAGCGAAGTCAGAATCACGCCCAGGAACAACCACGATCCCAGTTTCTGATTCAGGATGCAGGTATTCTTTCCGATCCATCCCACGCCGGCGTATTTTGCGTAGACGCGTTCGACGAGCGGGCCGGTATCGACGTAGCAGCGAGTTTGTAGAGCCGGGGTTTCGCCGGCAGAATCCTGTACGGCATTCTCCACCACGCGCAGCCGCCGCATCACCGCTTCGTGATAATCCTCGCGGCTCCAGGCGTAGCGCGAAATCCATCCGCGCTCGGGTTCGTTTACCTGGGTGGAGTAGGGATGCGCGGTGTTGTAGTTGATGGCACAGACGATCACGCTCCGCGCCCACGGTGCGGCGGACTGAAGCGAAGCTCGTTTGAGTTGTCCAGACTCGTCGCGGGCTTCGAGATATTTCATGTCTCCGGCATGTCCCGCTTCGATCCAGTCGGGGAAATGATTCAGTTCGGCGAGGTCGCGGACGGGGGCGATGCCAGCCAGTTCGAATCCGGACTGGTGGGCTGTCTGCTTTACCAGGGACGTGATTTCGCTGATCCGCTTCACTTCTTGACGGGAACCCGCAGGGGCGAGGACGCCCGCGTCTACATTCACTTCTTGCCCTCGGCTGCCAACTCGGTTTGAAACTTTGCGGCTTTCTCCGGTTGGTTCAACGCCTCATAGTCGGCCACAAGGTCTTTGCGCGCGGCGTGAAGGAAACTTGTCTCCGAGCTGGTTTGCCTGGTCAAGACCTCATAGCCGGCCAGAGTTTCGACTTCTGCCTCGGTATAGCGATTCTGGCGAAGCAGCGCCCGCCCCAGCTTCACGCGGGCGATGCCGGTGTTGACATTGCCGGCTGAAAGCGCTTCCGTCAAGCGTCGGACCACATCCCGGAAGAGTTGTTCGGCGCGGGGATAATCCTTCTTGCTCATGTAGACGGTGGCCACGTTGGACAAGGCGATGGCGACCAGGTAATGGTGGTCGCCATAGATCGCCCGATAGATGTCAGCCGCGCGGCGAAGGCGCGCTTCCGCTTCGTCGAACTGGTCGCGCATGGAGGCCACGCTTCCCAACTCGTTCAGCGTCTCGGCCACGGACGGATGCACTGGTCCATAGACATGTTCCTGAATGGCGAGGGCGCGCTGCAGTACGGCGACCGCCTCGTCATACTTCTTTTGATACATGCACGACTGGCCCAGCGAAGTTAGACTGGCGGCGGTCTTGGGGTGGTCCTTGCCATAGTAGGATTCGATGATATCGAGCGCTTGCCGGTGAAATTGCTCGGCTTCACTGTAATAGCCGAGGTCCTGCTGGACGGCACCGAGGCTGGCCAGATCGTCGGCGACCAGCGGATGGCGAGGACCGTAGAGTTGGCGGTGCATCTCCAGCACCCGGCGGTACAAGGGATCGCACACGTCATAATGACCAGCGGAGTATTGCGCGTCGGCTAACGCGGAGAGGCTGCTGGCCAGGTCGGCGGTAGGCACGCCGGGGGCGGACTGGAGCCGCACCGCCTCTCCCAGCACCGGAATGGCTTGATCGTAGGAGCCGCGCTGTCCCAGAATTTTTCCGAGAGCGAGCGTCGCCTTGGCAACTGCGGGATGGTTGGGGGGAAAGTGCCGCCGGGTCATCTCCAGGGCCTGGCGAGCCAGTTGCTCAGCCTCTTCCAGGTGTGCCTGATCGGAGCGCAGAAGGGCCAGGGCAAGAAGGCTCTCCGCTACTTCGGGGCTGTCCGCGCCGAATAGCGACTTGCGTTGATCGAGTGCCCGTCGCAGGAGCGAATCGGCCTGGTCGAATTTGCCGAGCTTCTGGTAGATGCCGCCGAGGGTCTGGTAGAGCTCGGCCTGGACCCGGGATCGCCGTCGAGAGTCTGCGCCTCCTGCACGCCCCGGTCGAGCAGGGTCACGACGCGCAGGCTGTCGGCGGGGCCGGCGGCCTCGTCGCCGCCCTGGAACAGGTTGATCATGAAGCGCTGGATGCGTTGGGTGCGCGCCGCTTCGGCCACGGCGGCGTTGCGCGCCTTGGCCAGGCGCACGGTGTAGAAGACGACCAAACCGACGACGATGGCGAGCACAGGGCCGCCGCGGACACCGGCGCGCCGGTTGCGCCGGACGAACTTGCCCAGCCGGTACCGGACGGTGTCGGGCCGCGCCTCGAGCGGCTCGCCCTCGAGGTAGTGATCGATGTCGCGGATCAGCGCTTCGACCGACTGGTAGCGGCGCGCCGGGTCCTTGTGCATCGCGGTCAGGCAGAGCACGTCGAGGTCGGCCCAGAGCGGTCTTGCCGGCGGGAGCGGGCGCGGCCCGCGCTTGGCCGCCGTCGTCTGCCGTTGCGGCCGCGGAGGGCTTCTCCGGCTCCTGCCAACGATCACGGTTGTCGGCTTCTCCGGGGTGCGACTTGCGACAGGTCGAAGGGAAGCCGTCCCGCCAGCAGCTCGTAGAGGATGACGCCGAGCGAGTAGACGTCGGTGTGGATGCCGACGCCGGTCGCCGCGGATCTGCTCCGGCGCCGCGTAGGCCGGCGTCATCAGCCGCA
This sequence comes from uncultured Acidobacteriota bacterium, assembly GCA_963788605.1. GTDB lineage: Bacteria > Acidobacteriota > Terriglobia > Terriglobales > Acidobacteriaceae > JABDBE01. The sequence continues at coordinate 206,417 of CAWBHD010000019.1, forward strand.
GCCCGGTGCGGGTCTGATCCGTCGACCGGGGCGCTCGAGGCTCTCGAGCTGCTTGGCGATCCCGAAGTCGAGCAGCTTCACGGTGCCGTCGGCGTTGACCAGGATGTTCGACGGCTTGAGGTCGCGGTGGATGACCGCGTGCTGGTGCGCGTGCTGCACCGCCTCGCACACGGCGCGGAACAGCTGCAGCCGGTCCTCGATGGAGCACGCGTGCGTCTGGCAGTACTCGGTGAGCGGCACGCCCTCGACGTACTCCATGACGAACCACGGCGTGCCGTCGGGCGAGCGTGTCGGCGTCGTAGAGCCGGGCGATCGACGGATGGTTGAGCTGCGCCAGCGTGCGCTGCTCGCTGGCGAAGCGCTCGCGGCGGGCGGGCGAGAGCCAGGCGTCGCGCAGGATCTTGATCGCGACGAGGCTGCCGAGGTCGGCGCGCTCGGCGAGGTAGACCACGCCCATGCCGCCCTCGCCGAGCACTTCGCTGATGCGGTAGGGGCCGAATTCCTTGAAGGGGAGGGAAGCGGGTAGGGCTTCGTCGAGCACTTGATGAGCGACCTGGGCCAGATCGCCATCGAGGAGAGATGAACCTCGGGCATCTTCCTCGACCAAGGCTAAGACCTCAGCCGCGAGCCCTTCGTCGTCGCGGCATGCGTCTTTCAGAAACGCATGCTGCTCGGGCTCCGGAAGGTCCGCTACGTCGTGAAACAGGGACTGGATTCGTTCCCAGCGCGTGCTGTCCATCGTCGCTCCCCGCCTGGTGTAGAGCGGACACTCTTGTCCGCTTTTTTGATTCCAACATACAAGAAATCCAAAAGCAGACCCTTACGTCAAAAGCGGCGGACAGGAGTGTCCGCCCCACACACGGCGCGTCATTGTGCGCGCCGAAGTTCATGCGCCAGCCACGCCTTGGCTGCCCGCCAGTCGCGCAATATGGTAGCTTCGGATACCTCCAGCAGCGCGGCAGTTTCGGCGATGTCGAGCCCTCCAAAGAAGCGGCTTTCCACCATCATGGCTTGACGGGGCTGAATGCGCGCGAGCTCTTCCAGTGCGGTATCGAGTGCAAGCAAGTCTTGTCCGCACGACGCCATTTGCTTCTGCGACTCGTCAAACGTGATGACCGTGACTCCCTCACCCCCACCCCTCTTGGACGCGTGGCGGCGGCGCGCGGCCTCGACCAGAACCTGGCGCATGGCGCGGGCAGCAATCCGCTTGAAATGAAGCCGCGATGTCGATGCGAACCCGGGAGACTTGGCCAGCTTTACCCATGCCTCGTTGACCATCGTGGTGGGACTAAGGGTGGCGCCCGGATCGCTGCGCTTGACGCTCGAGGCCAGGCGGCGCAGTTCCTCATAAGTCACACTGAAAAGCTGGTCCAGAGATCGTCTTTCCTCCGGGCTTTTGCCCAGATGGTCGGGCTGGAATCCGCTGGCTACTCGAATATTTCGCAACGGCATGACGGTTTTTCCCACGCGTCTACGCAATGCGTAGTGGAGGCTGGCTGCGGGGGGAACCAACCTGGGGAGGGGCAGGGAGCACAAAAGCTTTCCTGGGACTGAAATCCTATCAGCCCGGCAGGTGCCGTGCAACTGAAATGGACGGGGGTTCCGGCTTGCTCCGTGAGCTTAAGGTTTATGCAACTCTTTACAATCCGGGGGCTTATTTTGTGCTATCGTTGCTGCCCGAATCAGTCCCCGGGAATCCCGGCCGGAACGAGCGCCACCCCCACGGCGCAGACCTGCCGCTGTTACCAGCACTCTTTCCAATCGAGGAGAATCCTATGAAGAGCAGACATGTCCAGCAGGTTCCAGTACTCGGAGGTGGCGCAGGTAAACGTCAGTGGCTGAAAGCCGCCTGCGCAGTATTTCTGGTCTGCGCCGCGACGGCAATTGCCGCGCCGGCGGCAACCAAGTTCAAGAGCCTGATCAGCTTCAACCTCACCGACGGTCTGAACCCTGATTTAATGTCTGTCGTCCAAGGTCTCGATGGCAACCTGTATGGGACTACGATATATGGTGGTGTCAACAAAACCTGCAACGCGAAACAAGTTGGCTGCGGTACGGTCTTCTCAATCACTCCGGGCGGCAAGCTGACTACGCTGTACAGCTTTTGCTCTAGTACAAACTGCACAGACGGCGCCTACCCGGTTGGAGGGCTGACTCTGGCCACCGACGGCAACCTCTATGGGACGACCTCAGGGGGCGGCACTCTCGGCTACGGTATGGTTTTCAAGATCACCACTGCCGGCAAGCTGACCGCGGTTTACAACTTCTGCGCTCAGTTCGGCTGCACGGACGGCAGGGAACCGGGCGCTCCCCCGATTCAAGGCACCGACGGCAACCTCTACGGGACCACCATCCTCGGCGGAACCGGCGGTTGCGGGGGCTGCCACGGTGGCGGCGTTGCCTACAAACTTACGCTGGGTGGCAAGCTGACAGTGATTCACAATTTTTGCACGGGAACCTGCACGGATGGAAACAACCCCTCCTACCCGCTGGTGCAAGGCACCGACGGGAACTTCTACGGAGTGGTCACCGGGCGAGCCGGATATTATGACGGCAAGTTGTTCAAGATGACTCCGGGAGGCACGGTGACGGTGCTTTACAATTTTTGCACTTTGTCGAAGTGCACGGACGGCGCTTTCCCATACGGATCGCTGACCGAGGGCGCCGATGGGGAGCTCTACGGAACGACGAGTGGAGGCGGGGCCGAGGGCGACGGCGGCAACGGTACTTTCTACAAGATCACCAAGACCGGCAAGCTGACCACGCTGCACAGCTTCGACTACGAAACCAAAGGGAACTATGGCTCCCTACCCCAGGCTGGAGTGGTGCTAGCCACCGACGGAAATTTTTACGGAACAACGTACCAGGGTGGCATGTTGTGCGTCTTCGGCTGTGGCACCGTCTTCAGAATTACACCCAAAGGCAAGCTGACCACGCTCTACCTCTTTGGCGGCACGGATGGCGCGGGTCCGTATGGACTCTTTGAGCATACCAGCGGAGTATTCTATGGAGCCACCTACGCCGGCGGGACCACCAATCAGGGCACGCTCTTCAGCGTGTCCGCGGGACAGGGGCCGTTCGTGGCGCTGCTGCCGAACCTAAGCAAGGTAGGAAAGACCATCGACATTCTCGGCCAGGGACTGACGGGAACTACGGCAGTTTCCTTCAACGGAACCGCAGCATCCTTCACTGTTGTTTCCGACACGTATCTAACGGCAGTGGTTCCGTCCAACACGATTCGGGGTTCAGTGACGGTTACCACGCCCGGAGGCAAGCGGACCAGCAACACCATATTCCGCGTCGCTCCCGTGATCCTTACCTTCAGCCCGCCCAGCGGACCGGTGGGAACCCAGGTAACGATTGGTGGGAACAGCTTCACCGGCGCGACGAAAGTCAGCTTCGGCGGTGTGAAGGCAACGGTTTTCTCCGTCGATAACGACGCGCAGATCACGGCCACGGTTCCGACCGGCGCGGTCACTGGCAAAATTCAGGTGACGACTCCAGACGGAACGGCCGCGAGTTCGACGGACTTTACAGTGACCCAGTGACTTACTGTTTGACGGACCTGGGCAATGACCGTGGGGGCGAGCCGACGGACACAAGGGAAAGAGTCCGCGGATAGCCCCCTCGAACAAGCATTGGAGATTTCATGAAAAACACGTACGTTGCGCGACTACGGTTCTTCGCTATCGTCATTGCCCTCGTCAGCGCGAGCGCAGCGACTCTCCGCGCCCAGACGTACACCGATCTGTATAACTTCGGCACCGCCAGCGGAGACCCTACGGACCCTGCCTGGTTGGGTCTTTTCGCACAGGGCCGCGATGGCAACTTGTACACCACCTCACAAACCGGAGGAACATTCAGCTACGGCGCGGCTTTTCAACTTACCCTCGCGGGAAAGATCACACCATGGAGCTTTGATGGCAAAGGCACCGACGGTATTTACCCTTACAGTGGCCTGACTCTGGGCACCGACGGCAACTTCTACGGTACGACTTACGACGGCGGCAGCTCCGGCGCTGGAACGGTGTTCAAGGTCACTGCCAGCGGGAAGATCACGACGCTGTACAGCTTTAGCGGCTTCAACTGCTGTGCCTACGCTCCCCCGATCCAAGGCCTCGACGGCAACTTCTACGGCACCACTAGCGACGGCGGCGGGGAGGTCTTCGGTACGGTCTACAAAATGACGCCTTCGGGCAAGGTGACTTTCATCTACACCTTTCCTGGCAGCAGCAAGCTTGCCTATCCCATGGCCTTGACGCTAGGAACCGATGGCAACTTTTACGGCACCGCACTGGGCGGAGGCGCAAACAAGTTCGGCGGCGTTTTCAAGATCACGCCCCATGGCAAACTCACTGTGCTCTACAGCTTCAAAGGCACACCAGATGGGGAAACCCCGAAGGGTACGATCATTCAAGCCACTGACGGAAATTTCTACGGCACAACCGAAAAGGGCGGAGTAAACGGTTATGGCTCTATTTACAAGATGACCCCGGCCGGAGCTCTGACCATTATTCACAGTTTCAACGAAGATGGATTTGGACTTCAGCCGTTGGCTGGATTGGTACAGGCGACCGACGGCAAGTTTTATGGCGCCTCTGCAAGTCTTGGCGGGTTCGGGGTGATTTTCCAGATCACTTCCAACGGCACCTATGCGGTCCTGGTTTCCCTGACGAACGTTGCGGGCAAGTTTCCGGGCGCAAATCCACAAGTTTCCCTGTTCCAGCACACCACTGGAACCCTCTACAGTGACACTTACGGAGGCGGTTCCCAAGCCGCAGGCGTGGTTTACAGCCTGGGGATGGGGCTGGGGCCGTTCGTAAGTTTTGTGGGCCCGCTATTCGAGGGCAAAGTCGGGAGCACCATCGAAATCCTTGGCCAGGGATTCACCGGAACCTCCAAGGTTTCATTCCACGGAGTGGCGGCGACTTTTACGGTCGTGTCGGACACTTATCTGACCGCAGTGGTTCCATCCGGAGCCACCACCGGCTCTGTGACCGTCTCCACACCCGGAGGCAAGCTGACCAGCAACAGAACATTCCGGGTCATTCCAGCGATCCTGAGCTTCAGTCCGGGCAGCGGGCCGGTCGGAACTCCGGTGACGATTACGGGAACCAGTTTCACGGGCGCGAAGAAGGTCACCTTCGGCGGAGTAAAGGCGACTGTTTTCTCCGTCGACAGCGACACCCAGATCACAGCCACGGTTCCGACCGGGGCAAAGACCGGGAAGATTCAAGTGACGACCCCAGGAGGGACTGCGACGAGCGCAACCGACTTCACCGTGACCCAGTAATTCGGCGCGCAGTCTGCGATCGCCAGACGCGGCGGGGCCGTTCGGTCAGGTCTGGACTGACAAACTCGACGCATGGTTGATCAGCGTCTGTACCGCTGCCTTGTAAGCAGATCGCAGTTCCTCCCTGTGCTCCTGGGGAATTGCCTTCGAAATGAGCAGCATGGCCGTCCCATGCGCCATTGTCCAGAGCGCCAGCGATAACCGTGTGTGCTGGTGGGGAGATCCTCCCAGACGCTCTGCCAGCTTTCCCTCCACCAGCGCCATGGCAGGTCTAAATTCCCGGAGCGGCAAACTGCGGCCAGACCGAGCCGCAGGCGTGAACTGGTAGGCGTGGGTGTAAAACAGTTCGTACTCGCGAGTGTGGCTCAATGCGTACTCGAGGTAACGTTCGCAGACCTCTTCAGGCGATCCGCATGGTCGAAGGGCTTCGCCAACATCGACCTGGATTCGTCGCAGCAGGGCGCGCAGAATATCCTCGCGGTTCCGAAAGCGGCGGTAGACCGCAGGCGTGTTCGTCCCTGCCGCCTTGGCCACCGCCCTCATGGTGAGCGCCTTCTCCGCGCCCTTCTTCCACAGCTTCTGGGCGGCGTTCAGAATGCGCGCCTCCAGTTCAGGATCAGGGTGACGTGGCATTTCTTGTCCTTTCCGCGTCTGATGAACTGATAATAATTGTGTTGACAGTGTACACGTAACACTGTATACATAATAAGTATAGGCCTGTTCTTATTCCCTTGTATATCTGAAGCAGGAGTCTATTAATGTTTTCCTGGGATAACCCGGAGGACCGGGTCGCGGTTGTCCAAATGAATGCTGAGCTGCGTCATGCGCGGCTGGAGTTGCTCAGCGCGGAGTGCGCGACCCATCAGCTTCGTCTGCGCTTCTCCATCGAAGACCTCGCCCACCACGCCGAGCACGATTTGTTGCGCAAAGCCATCGACTCCGCTGCTGCTTTAAATCAGTTTTACGCCTCCGTCGAGAAGCAGATTCCCCCCGCCGGCCAGCTTCCCAGTTCCAGCGACCCGAAACTGAGCGAGGAGCAGATCCTCGAAGTCAGTGCATCCATTTCCTCGTACCTGCGGGAGCAACGCGATCGCTACGTCCTCTCGGGGACACCGCTTACGGAACCGCGCAAGTCGGTGATGCAGGCGTTCTTTTCTCCGACCTTGCTGAGCCGCGTCAGGTTCGTCGAACTCGGCGGCGCACGCATTCTCAACCCGCCGTTCTACTCCCGGGTCAGGGAACTGGGTTTCACCAACCTGCCTGACTTCCCGCACATGGCGTCGGTAACCTTCCAGGACGTTGTCGTGTTCAACGACAAACTCACCGACAACGCCCTCTTTCATGGACTGGTGCATGCGGTCCAGTTTCAAATCCTCGGATTGCAGCGTTACTCCGACTTGATGGTTCGGGGGTTTCTCAGAACCAACGCGCACTTCGCAGTCCCGCTCGAAGCCCACGCCTTCGCCCTGGAATCAAAGTTCGCTCGAAATGGCATGGAAAGTTTTTCCGTCGAGGAGCACGTTCGCCTGTGGATCAAGGAAGGGCGTTACTGAGACACGCCCTTCACCAACCTCTTCCAGGAGATTCCTCTACATAGCACCCTCGTCGGCCGATGGCCCATAAATCGAGGGCACGGGGATGCTGTTCAGCCGCAAGTACACCCCCAACTGCGCCCGATGATGAACATTGTGATTCATCACCCAGGTGCGAAGACACGCCATGCGAGGCATGGAAAATACCGTCACTCCGTTGTTGAGAAACGACCACGACTTCCCCAGATCAGCATCGCTGGCTCCGGCCAGGGCCGACCGTGCCTCTGCGACATTCTTGTCGAACATCTCCAGCAGTTCTTTGCGAGACTTGGGCGCTGGCGGCGGAGTGAAAGGCTTGCCTCCGGGAGACATATCAAACGAATCCTTCTTGATCGTTTCGACGGCCCATCCGGGGATGTTGGCCAGGTGGCCGGCAAGCCAGCCCATGCTGCCGGACTTCTCATGCGGTTTCCAGGAAAACTTTTCGTCAGGCACGCGTTCCAGGGTCTTGCGGGTATTGGCCATCTCCTGGTCGAACTCGGGGAGAAGAGACTGCGTAAGTGTCATTTCGATCCTCCACAATTGATTTCTTAAGACTGAACGACGGCCAAATCATAAGCGAATAAAAAGCGAAATGTCAAGACCGCTGCCTAAGCCGCGGCCAGGTAGACATAGCGCAGAATGAACAGGGCGGTGAGAACCCAAACCAGTGCATTGATCTCGCGATACTTCCCAGCCGCGACCTTCGCCACTGTGTAGCAGATCAGCCCAAGGCTCAGGCCTGTGGCGATGCTGAAGGTCAGCGGCATGGCCAGCATGGTGATGAAGGCTGGAGCGGCCTCGCTGAAATCCCGCCACTCGATATGCGCAATTGATTGCGTCATGAGCGCTCCCACCAGAACCAGCGCCGGGGCGGTGGCATAGCCGGGAATGGCAGCCGCCAGCGGCGAGCAAAACATGGCGACCAGGAACAATGAGGCCACGACCAGGTTGCTCAGTCCGGTGCGCGCTCCGGCCGCCATTCCGGCCGCGCTTTCGATGTAACTCGTGACCGTGGACGTCCCCGCCAGAGACCCGAAAATGGTTCCGACCGCATCCGCCGATAGCACCCGTCCGACGCGAGGTATCTTGCCGTCCTTAATGAAGCCGCCTTGCTCGCACACTCCTACCAGGGTCCCAACATTGTCGAAAAGATCCACGAACAGAAACGCGAACAGGATTTCGAGGAACCCGAGGTGAACGGCGCCGCGAAGGTCAAGTTGCAGGAAAGTGGATGAAGGGTGCGGCATCGAAATAATCGCCGCGGGCCAGTTGGTGATGCCGCGAAGGATTCCGAGCAACGTGGTTCCGAAAATGCCGAGCAGGAACGCCCCGTTGACTTTTCGGACCATCAAGATGAGCGTCAACACGAGCCCAAAGCAGGCCGTCTGCACTTCATGGTCGGAAAAGGTTCCGAGACCGACAAACGTGGCTGGATTAGGGACCACCAGCTTCGCATTCCGCAACCCGACAAACGCAATGAAGAAGCCGATTCCGGTCGCAGTTGAATGCTTCAGGCAATCCGGTATGCCGTTGACGATCTGCTCGCGGATGCGCGTGACCGTGAGCACAAGGAACAGGACGCCCGAGAGAAAAACCACACCCAGGGCTGTTCGCCAGGGAACGTGCATACCCAGGCAAACCGAATAAGTGAAGTAGGCGTTCAGTGACATTCCCGGCGCCAGAGCAATGGGATAGTTGGCATACAGCCCCATCACCAGGGTCGCGACCGCCGACGCGAGGCAGGTAGCAAATACCACGCCGTCGACCGGCATCCCAGCCTGCGAGAGGATTTGCGGGTTCACGACGACGATGTAAGCCATCGTCAGGAAGGTGGTCAGGCCTCCGAGTAACTCCTGCTTCACGGTCGTGTGGTTCTCGGCCAGCCTGAAATAACGCTCGATCAAATTTGCTCCCTCGAATGTAGTCGCCGACGGCGCGCTCAATTCTAGTCGTTGCGCTGGATCAATGCTTGGAAAGATGGGCCAAGTTGCGAGTGTAGGCGCGGGCGTCCTCGCCGGTGTAGGGTACTTACGAAATTCACGCGGGAAACAGAGTTTTCTGACATGCCGATATGGTCAGCCGTTAATCAGGATCAACACCGGCCGCGCCGACTTGGTATAGTCACGATCAAAAGAAATGTCCGTAAAATTCAATCGCACCGTTGTGGCGCTCTGGCGGCACGACTTCCGCCTGACGCTCCGCCTCGCCCTGCCGCTCATCTTTGCCGAGGTGGGCTGGATGAGCATGGGCATCGTCGACACAATTATGGTTGGAAGGCTACCCAACAGCGCCGTGGCCATTGGAGCCACCGGTCTGGGTCAGAGTCTCTTCAATAGCGTGGCCATTTTTGGTGGCGGCCTGCTGCTTGGCATGGACACGTTCGTTGCCCAGGCATTCGGACGCCAGGATTTGGACGATGCCAGACACTCCCTCGTGAATGGGCTGATCCTGGCCTTCGCGCTTATGCCAGTTCTGATGCTTGCAATCTCATGCTGGCCGCCGCTGATGCAGCGCTTCGGAATCAGTGCGGAACTCGTCGAACCGATGCGTCCCTACCTGCGGGCGCTCAATTGGAGCACTTTGCCGCTACTCGCTTACTTCGCGCTCCGGCGCTATCTGCAGGCGGTGAATGTGGCCCATCCCATCATGTTTGCCTTGGTCTCCGCAAACATCGTAAACGCAGTCGGGAATTGGGTTCTGATCTACGGGCACTTTGGATTTCGCGCCATGGGAATTGTTGGCTCGGGTTGGTCAACCTGTTGGGCCCGAATTTACATGGTGGTCTGCCTTGCCATTACGCTTCTCTGGGTGGAGGCGAGACGCCCGCGGCCAGGTTGGCTGGGCAAGGTCAGGATTGATGTCCGCAGAATGTCAGCCCTGCTGAGGCTGGGAATGCCTGCAGCAGCACAGATTCTTTGCGAGATCGGAGCCTTCTCGGCCGCAACGGCCTTGTGCGCGAGACTTGGGCCGGTTCCGCTGGCTGGTCATGAGATCGCCTTGAACTGCGCCGCTCTCACCTTCATGGTACCGCTCGGCATCAGTTCCGCCGCCGCCGTCCGAGTCGGACAACAAATAGGAAGGCGGGATCCAGATGGAGCGCGGCGCGCTGGCTGGTCCGCGATTATCATCGGAGTCGGATTCATGGCCTGCTCCGGATCGGTGTTCGTGTCCATGCCCAAACTGATCGCACGACTGTTCACTCCGAATCCAGCCGTGATCCAAGTGGGAGCGCAACTCCTGCTGGTCGCTGCTGCATTCCAATTATTCGACGGCCTGCAGACAGTGGCCACTGGAGCATTGCGAGGGGCAGCCGACACGCGTACTCCCATGCTCGCCAACTTCGTGGCCTATTGGCTGATGGGGCTTCCCTTGGGATATTTCTTGTGCTTCAGATTAGGATGGGGAGCGCTGGGCATTTGGATCGGGTTGTGCTGCGGCCTGATGATCATCGGATCCGCCCTGCTGATCACGTGGCACAAGAGAAGGCTTTCGTGATGTCGAATCGCTTGCTACCGGCCAGTAGCCTGCGTATCATGCAACCGATATGACAATCGCGCTTCCAAACACCGGCCTTCGGCAGAAGGCGCAACTGATGACGGCATCTGAGGTTGAGCGCACCCTGGTACGTCTGGCCTACCAGATCGTCGAAGAGAATGGCGTGGACGGCCTGGGCTTGATTGGCATCCGGCGGCGCGGTGTTCCGCTGGCGGAGCGGCTCAGCAGGTCGATCGGGCACATCGAAAATGTTCAGGTTCCAGTGGGCACGCTGGACATCACCTTTTATCGCGACGACCTTTCCACGGTCGGGCCGAAGCCGGTTGTGCATCAATCGGAGATCGGTTTCCCCATTCAAGACAAGAACATCGTCCTGGTGGATGACGTACTCTTTACGGGACGCACCATCCGCGCCGCCATGGATGCGCTGTTCTCCCAAGGCCGTCCTCGCCGCGTGCAACTCTGCGTGCTGATTGACCGCGGCCACCGCGAGCTACCCATCGAAGCCGCGTTCGTGGGCCGTGATGTCCAGACCGCCATGAACGAAGTAATCGAAGTGAAGCTGAACGAAATCGACGGAACAGAAAAAGTTCTACTCATGGAGAAGTAGCCGGACTCCACCAGACGATTCGTCATCCTGAGCGACGGAGTCGAAGGATCCCTACCATGCGATTGCTGTCCGGGGCTGCTAGGCGTTCTCTCTGTGAAGCCTGCTTCGCCGGTATGACTACCCGAAACCGAAAATCATAGCGGAATCCCAAGGCGAGGTTTAGAATCAACCGCGATTTCCTTCTTCGTGCGCTCACATGAAATCGTCCAAGAGAAGATCAACCGACAAACAAAACGAAAGCCTGCTTCGGGCGGCACGTAAAGCCATGGGGCGTGCTTACGCGCCATATTCACAATTCAGGGTGGGCGCTGCGCTGCTGACCTCAAAAGGTAAGGTCGTCACCGGTTGCAATGTCGAGAACGCATCCTACGGCTTGACGAATTGCGCCGAGCGCACGGCTATCTTTTCGGCGATCGCTCAGGCTGGCCCGGGATTGTCCATTCGCGCTATCGCGGTCGTGAATGACCAGGGGGTGCCGTGCTCGCCTTGCGGAGCATGCCGCCAGGTAATTTACGAATTCGGCCCCGACGCGACCGTATTCTTCCAGACTTCGAAGGGCTGGAAGCAAAGCCACATCACGGAACTCTTGCCGGAAGGGTTCCGTCTAAAGTGAGCCAGCCACAGGAAAGCCAAACGGTTCGCGCGATCGATGTCATCCGCAAGAAGCGCGACGGCCAGGAACTGTCCCGCGATGAGATCGAGTACTTGGTTCGGGCTTACACTAGCGGAGAGATTCCCGACTATCAGGTTTCCGCCTGGCTCATGGCTGTGATCCTGCGAGGGATGACGCGCGCCGAAACTTCCGTGCTGACCGATGCCATGCTGCACTCCGGCGAGGTGCTTGATCTTTCCGAGTTCGCCGCGAAGAAAGTAGACAAGCACTCTACCGGCGGGGTCGGCGATAAGACATCTCTGGTGCTGGCTCCGCTTGTGGCCGCCGGCGGCTTGATTGTCCCTATGATCAGCGGCCGCGGACTCGGACACACTGGCGGGACGCTCGATAAGCTGGAATCCATCCCAGGCTTCAACGTGAACCTTCCACTGCCCGAGTTTCGCCGCGTTCTCAAGGTATGCGGCTGCGCCATGATTGGCCAGACTGCCGAGATCGCTCCCGCCGACCGGAAACTTTACGCGCTACGCGACGTCACCGGAACGGTCGAGAGCCCTTACCTGATCTGCGCCTCCATCATGAGCAAGAAACTTGCTGAGGGAATTGATGCTCTGGTCCTCGACGTCAAGACCGGTTGCGGCGCGTTTATGAAAAAGGATGAGGACGCCGAATTCCTCGCCGCACTGATGGTGGAGACTGGCGAGCGCATGGGTAAGTCCATGATCGCGCTGATTACGAATATGGACCAGCCGCTGGGAACGCATGTGGGGAATTCGCTCGAAGTTGCCGAGGTGATTGAGGTGTTGCGCGGAGAAGGCCCGGAAGATCTTAGAGAACTGTGTCTGGAGCTGGCGGCGCGGATGTTTCAATTGGGTGGAGCAGCGGATACGGTGGCACAGGGGAAAGCGCAAGTCGGCCAATTGATCGCCTCCGGAAAGGCGCTGGAGAGATTTCGCCAGATGGTGATTCTGCAGGGTGGCGATGCGCTTGTGATCGACGATCCCGGGCGGCTTCCTCAGGCCAGCCTTAAGCAGGAAGTCAAAAGTGCGCATCGTGGGTATGTTTCGTCGATCGACTGTGAAGCCATTGGCCACGCCTGCGTCATTCTGGGCGGCGGCCGCGAGAAAAAGGAAGATGCAGTTGATCCGACGGTTGGAATCGTTCTGCATCGCAAGCTCGGCGACGCGGTGGCGGCTGGTGAAAGCCTGTGCACCGTGCACGCGAATTCTGAAACTCGGGCGGCGCGCGCGATCGAGCTGCTGCTGCAAAGCTTTCGGATTACGGAAACTCCGCCAGCGGAGAACAGAAGACTGGTTCATCGTGTGATTCGAGGATCGGGGGTATAGATATGGGACGATTCACCGGGATTCTGGGCCTGCTGACGATGTTGAGCCTGGCCTATATTTTCTCGACCAACCGACGCGCCATCCGCGGTAAGACGGTTGCGTGGGGTCTGGGCCTGCAATTTGCTTTTGCCGTCTTTGTGCTGCGGATGGACACCGGCCGCCGCATCTTTCAATATGCCGGGGACGCGGTGAACAAATTGCTCAGCTACGCCTTCGTCGGTTCCCAATTCGTCTTTGGAGACTTAGGGAAGCAAGGCTCGCACCTCGGATTCTATTTCGCCTTTCAGGTGCTCCCGACGGTTATCTTCATTGCTGCGTTCTTCGCGGTCCTCTATCACTACGGAGTCATGCAATTCATCATCAAGCAGGCGGCGCGGGTGATGACCCGGTTCATGGGCGCGAGTGGCGCCGAATCGCTGAACGTCGCCGCCAGCATTTTCATGGGACAGACGGAAGCGCCCCTGACCATACGGCCGTTTTTGCCTGACCTTACCCGCTCCGAACTTATGACCGTGATGACCAGCGGGATGGCGCATGTCTCGGGCGGAATCATGGCCGCGTACATCGCATTCGGAATCGAGCCCAAACATCTCTTGAGCGCCGTGATTATGACTGCTCCGGGGACGATCCTGATTTCGAAGATGCTGGTACCTGAAACCGAACAGCCCAAAACCGCAGGCCGCGTCGTGATGAGCGAAGAAGAAGTGGAAGCCGAAAAGAAAGAGAACGTATTGGGCGCGGTGGCTCGCGGAACCACCGACGGCCTGAACCTTGCGCTGAACATCGCGGCCATGCTGATCTCGTTTCTGGCGCTGATCGCACTGATGGACGGAATCCTCTACGGAATCCACAACGGCCTGGCCCACTTCGGGTTCACCTGGTTTCCTTCGAGTCTCGAAATCATTTCCGGCAAACTGTTCGCGCCCGTCGCTTGGGTGATCGGCATTCCATGGAAGGACTGCACCCTGGTTGGCAACCTCCTCGGCACCCGGATGGTGCTGAACGAACTGGTAGCATTTTCGATGCTGGGGCCGCAGAAGGCAGTCCTTGATCCACGCTCCTTCACCATTGCCACATTCGCTCTGTGCGGCTTCGCCAACTTGAGTTGCATCGGCATTCAAATCGGCGGTATCGGCGCGCTGGCCCCAAATCAGAGAGGACAGTTGGCGCGTCTGGGCGTCCGTGCGATGCTGGCGGGAACCATGGCGAATCTGATGTCGGCGTCGATTGCGGGCATGCTGATCTGAACGCTGTCGACTTATCGCCACGGATCAAAAAGGCAAGGTTCGATCGGTGGCTCTGGTAAGATTTCCTGACTTTACGCAAGGAGAGTGATGCGTGCGCCAAATACTCACGGTTTTGCTTGCCGTTGCTTTAGCCACAATCGTTCTGCCAATTTCGGTCACTCCCTCTCTCCGCGCTGCTGGCGCGCCAAGCGAGTTGCACGGCGCTTTCCGACGTCCCGAGAAAAATGGGTGGACCTACGTGCATCTGCAAGGCACTCCTCATGAGATCGGATTTCAGAACGGCTACCTGCTGGCGCCCGAAATCAACGATATGCTGAAGGTTGTCATGCTCGAATCCAAGCACGACTACAAGAAAGACTGGTCGTTCTTTCGCGATGCCGCTCAGATGATGATGTGGCCGCACATTGAGCAGGAATACCGCGACGAGTTGCAGGGGATTGCTGACGGCGCTACAGCCCACGGTGTCAAGATCGACGTATGGGATGTGGTGGGCCTGAACGCCGAGACGGAGTGGACTTATTACAACGCACAATACGATAAAGATCACGGCATCAAAACCGCGTCATCGTCCGTGCCCGAGCATTGCAGTGCGTTTGTCGCAACCGGCAGCTATACGAAAGACGGCAAGGTGGTGATCGCGCACAACAATTGGTCCACGTATCTCGAAGGAGAGCGCTGGACCATCATCTACGACATCGCTCCCACGAACGGCTATCGCATGCTGATGGACGGTCTGCCGGGAGTGATTCACAGTGGCGACGATTTCGTTATTAATACGGCGGGAATGGCGATCACCGAAACCACCATCGGTCACTTTTTCGGATTTGATACGGCGGGTATTCCGGAGTTCGTGCGGGCGCGCAAGGCAGCCCAGTACTCGGCTTCCATCGACGATTTCACGCGCCTTATGAAAGAAGGCAATAACGGCGGCTATGCCAACGCCTGGCTGCTGGCCGATATTCGCAAGAATGAAATCGGGCGGCTCGAACTCGGCTTGAAGAACGTCACGTTGGAGCGGACGAGCGACGGATATTTCGTCGGCTCGAACTTCCCCATCAACGAGAAACTCATCCGCCAAGAGACTGACTTCGATCCTAAGGATTTGGGCCAAAGCTCGGTTGCCCGGCATGCCCGCTGGGAGCAGTTGATGGCGCAGAACAAGGGCAAGATCGGCGTGACCGCGGCGCAACACTTCCTCGCCGATCATTACGACACCATCGAAAAGAAGGAAGATCCCGACGAGCGCACGCTAGACGGGCACATTGATCTTTCGCCGCGCGGTATGAGCGGTTGGATGGGACCGTACGCCACCGCCGGGGCGGTACAGAACAAGGCTGCCGACGCCAGCATGATCGCGAAGATGACTTTCACCGCCGCCGCGGGTCATGCGTGCGGCAAGGACTTCAAGGCGGCAGAACATTTGAGCGCGCATCCGGAGTACGACTGGCAAAAGCCTTTGCAACGGGACATGGACGCCTATCCATGGACCAGTTTCAGCGTAGCCAAATAGCAGGAGATTCGCTTTGCGAAGGCCTGCGCTCCTCAAGACGCTCACGGCTACATGGAATAGAGCGATCGCTTGATGAATTCTCCCCCGCCGGGGCGGCCTGTGAACTTGTCGGCTTCTACTATCACACGGCCGCGGGAAAGCACGACGTCCGGCATGCCGGTTACCTGGATTCCTTCAAACATCGAATAATCGACCCGCATGTGATGGGTTTTTGCGCTGATGGTGTGTTTGCGGGCGGGATCAAAAATTACCAGGTCGGCATCGCTGCCTACGGCGATCGTGCCTTTGCGCGGATACAGGCCAAAGAGCTTCGCAGGAGTGGTCGAAACCAGTTCCACGAAACGGTTTACGTTGAAGCGGCCCTGGGCGACGCCGCCGGAATAAATCAGGCTCATGCGGTGCTCGATGCCTGGGCCGCCGTTCGGAATTTTGGTGAAGTCATCGCGTCCCAGTTCTTTTTGTTCCTTGAAACAGAACGGGCAGTGGTCGGTTGAAACCACTTGCAGGTGATCCCGCTTCAATCCATTCCAGAGTTTTTCCTGATGCCACTTCTCGCGCAACGGAGGCGTGAAAACGTATTTCGCTCCTTCGAAGTCGGGTACGTCGAAGTTCTCGATGGAAAGATAAAGATACTGTGGACAGGTCTCGGCATAAACCGGGAGGCCGCGGTCACGTGCCTCGCGGACTTTTTCGAGAGCATCGTTGCAACTCAGATGCACGATGTAAACCGGCGCTCCGGCCATTTCCGCCAAGGCGATAGCCCTCGAAACGGCCTCCGCTTCCGCCGTCGTCGGCCTTGTCAGAGCGTGATACTTCGGAGCCTTTTTCCCTTCCGCAAGGGCCTGCTGCACGATGACATCAATGGCGCTGCCGTTCTCCGCATGCATGCAGACCAAGCCGCCATTCTTCGACGTGGCTCGCAGCGCTTTGAAGATGCTGCCATCATCCAGCATGAATACGCCGGGATACGCCATGAACAATTTGAAACTGGTGACGCCTTCGCGGACCAGGGCGTTCATCTCTTCAAGGCGTGCGTCCGGCAGATCCGTAATTATGCAGTGGAACGAGTAGTCAGAGACGGCCTTGCCGGCGGCCTTCTGCATCCAGGTATCGAATGCCGTCCGCAGCGTCTGACCTTTGTACTGGATCGCGAAGTCGATCAGGGTCGTAGTCCCGCCAAAGGCCGCGGCTCGGGTGCCGGTCTCGAAATCATCCGCGCTGTTGGTGCCTCCGAAGGGCATGTCGAGGTGGGTGTGCACATCGATTCCGCCGGGCAACACATACTTCCCCGCGGCATCGATGAGCTTCGTGGCATTGTCGCGGGGAAGGTTTTGCCCGATGGCGGTGATCTTGCCGTTGCTGATAGCGACGTCGCCAGCGTAGGTATCGGCGGCGGTGACCACGCGTCCGTTTACGATGATGGTGTCAAAGCTCATCTGTGCATCCCTCGAACTGGCAGAGCAGGCATTTTATGCTAAACTGCGACACCTTGGAGCGGGGATTGTATAGCTTGGCTTCCTTTGTGGTCTAAGGTTTTGACGTTTGCAGGGAGAGCAATAACCGCAAACGACACGAAGGTTCACGAAGTAAAACAGGTGAGGGGAAGGAGGACGTATGCAGTTTGGCATCACGATCAAACCCGACATGACTGTGGATCGAATCCTCGCGCTTACCCGCCAGGCTGAAGCTGCAGGCTTTCAATACGGATGGATTTTCGATTCGCACGTGTTATGGCTTGAGCCCTATCCTCTGCTGACCCTGATGGCCAGCAACACCAAGAACATGCGCCTCGGCACCTGCGTCACGAATCCAGCGGTGCGCGATCTTACTGTGACCTCCAGTTTGTTTGCGACATTGAACCTGATTTCTGCAGGCCGCATGCAGCTTGGCATCGGCCGAGGCGATAGTTCGCGGCGCGTACTGGGCAAGAAGCCGGTTGGGGCCGGTGATCTGGAGCGGGCGATCAAGACATTCCGTGAACTCACTGCCGGACGCGAGATCGATTATGAAGGCCAACCTACCCGGCTTTCCTGGGCGGGCGGCTCGCCTCCGGTATGGGTTGCGGGATATGGGCCCAAGGTTCTCGACATGGCGGGCAGAGTCGGCGATGGCGTGATTCTGCAATTTGCCGATCCCGACTTGATCGAGTGGTGCCTTGGTTTCGTCAAGAAGGGTGCGGAGGCTGCGGGCCGCGATTTCCGCAAGATCGAGGTCATGGCAGCCGCGCCGGTGTGGGTTTCCAGCGATCTCAAGTTGGCGCGGGAACGGGTGCGCTGGTTTCCCGCGCTGGTGTCAAACCACGTCGTGGATCTGATATCGCGATACAAGCCGGAAGAACTGCCACCAGCGTTGACTTCGTATGTGAGTAACAAGGGCCACTACGATTATCAGGAACATTGCGAAGTCGAGAGCGACCATTCGAAATTCGTGTCCGATGAAGTGGTGGACCGTTTTTGCCTGGTCGGTCCCGCCGAGGCGCACCGCGAAAAACTTCGTAAGCTGGCCAGCGTTGGCGTGACGCAATTCAATATTTATCTGATGTGCGGGGAGGAGGAAGGGACGTTGGAAACGTACAAGAGTGAGATTCTCCCTGCATTCGCAGTTCAAAAAAAGTCCTGAATCGGGAAGCGCACAACGTAAGTTCTTGCTTTTGGGTGGCGCAGCGCTTCAGCGCTGCGGTAAGGTGCCAATGAGAAACCGGCTTTAGCCGCTGAGGTAGTTATGGCAGCTCCTCACAGAGGCAACACAGGGTATAGCGCATACTTCATCACCGCTTCTACCTTCCAGAGAGAAAACCTTTTCCAGTCGCAAAGAATGGCCGACCTGTTTCTAAAGGTGCTGTTCGACTATCGCGACCAGAAGAAATATCTCCTTCATGAATTTGTTTTGATGCCCAACCATTTTCATCTGCTGATCAGTCCTGTGCTGACATTGGAAAGAGCCCTGCAATTCATCAAGGGAGGATTTTCATACCGGGCAAAAAAAGAATTGGGGTTTGGCGGCGAGATCTGGGAGAAGAGTTTTCATGACTGGCGAGTTAGGGATGTGAAGGACTACTTTGCTTATCGCCACTACATTCATCAGAATCCGATGAAAAAGGGATTGGTGGCTTCAGCGGCAGATTACCCCTATAGTTCAGCTCGATCGGAGTTCGTGATGGACGAAGTCCCTCAGCGGCTAAAGCCGGTCAACTTGAGAGCCTGAATCGCAGCGCTGGAAGCGCTGCGCCGCCGAAAAAAGCTAGCCATCTGTGATGCAACTGCTGCATATGGTCGGTTTTTGGGTGGCGCAGGGTCTTCGGCCTTGCGATTTACGGTTACAATAGATGTCGCCTCCAGGCGCTGAGGGACTTGACGCGATGCTGACCCCAGCGGCCAAAGATGCAGCGCCAAGGGCTATTTCTTGACCTGTATTCCCAAGTTTTTCAGTTGGGCTTCGCTCACCGGGGTTGGCGCGTCAACCATCAAGTCCACAGCCCTCGCTGTTTTCGGGAAGGGGATCACCTCACGCAGGCTGTCAGCTCCGGCGAGGATCATCACAATGCGATCCAACCCCAGAGCGATGCCGCCGTGGGGAGGAGTGCCATACTCCAGCGCTTCGAGGAAGAAGCCGAAGCGGGAGCGGGCTTCGTCTTCGGTCATGCCGAGGGCGCTGAAAATCCTGCTCTGAATATCCTGACGGTGAATACGGATGGAGCCTGATCCCAGTTCGGTTCCGTTGAGCACGACGTCGTAGGCCAGCGCGCGCACCGCGCTCAAGGGCGAGAGAGGATCCTTTACGCCAGACTGTACGCCGGTCTCAAGCAAGGGCAGGTCCTGCTCGTGGGGAGAAGTAAACGGATGATGCGCGGCGTTCCATTGCATGCTGCCTTCGTCCCACTCGAACATGGGAAAGTTCGTTACCCAGAGGAAGCGAAAATCCTTCTCTGGGTCACCGGTCTTCTTAAAAATGCCGTGTCGTTCGGCATATTTCTGCGCCAGCGCGAGGCGTAGCAGCCCCGCTGAACCATAGACAGCCAACTCCTGGGGTGTAACCTTGCGATGCGAGAAAGCTTCGCCCATGCTTCCTGACCCGGCAACGATCACGATCAGATCGCCGGCTTCGGCCCCGCTCCTGGTTTCGATCTTGGCCGCCGCTTCCGGGAAATTCTTCTGAATCCGCTTGAAATCCTCAAACAGCTTGGCGCCGCCCTTAGCCACGAATAGAGGCTTGATAGCATCGCGTTCGGCGCGCGAAAGCTCGCCGACTTTCGGAATCCGAATCGCCACCACCGGCAAGGCCGCGTTCACTCCTAACTGCTGCAAGTTCTCTGGCGCGAAGCATTCCCGCACATCGGTGAATGGCGGCAGGCGCAAGTCTGGCTTGTCAATTCCATACGTTCGGATGGCTTCGTCGTAGTCCATGCGCACGAATGGCGGCTTAATCTCTTGCCCGGCGGTTTTGAAGGCCGCGGTCAGAAATCCTTCGACGACCTCCCACACACGCTCAGGCTGCGGATAAGACATCTCCAAATCGATCTGGGTGAACTCCGGCTGGCGGTCGGCGCGCAGGTCTTCGTCGCGGAAGCAGCGCACGATCTGGAAGTAGCGGTCAAAGCCGGAGATCATCAGGATCTGCTTGAACAGTTGTGGCGATTGCGGCAAAGCGTAGAACGACCCGGGCTGCACCCGGCTGGGTACGAGATAATCGCGCGCGCCTTCCGGTGTAGAGCGGGTCATGAAGGGAGTTTCGATTTCAAAGAATCCCTCCGCCGAAAGATAGCTGCGGATCGCCAGCGCAACTTTGTGACGCAACTCGATGTTGTGTTGCAGCGCGTCGCGGCGCAGGTCGATGTAGCGGTACTTAAGGCGCATTTCCTCGTTGGGCAGAACCGTGTCACCGGGGAGAAATGGTGGCTGTTTCGACTCGTTGAGGATGCGCAGCTCTTCCGCGATCACCTCGACTTCCCCCGTAGGGATGTTCTTGTTGAAGGTGTCGGCGGTACGCTGCTTGACCTTGCCGAGCACGGCGATGACGTACTCATTGCGCAACTGGCTGGCCTTCTCGTGGATTGCGGGATCACGCTCCTTGTTGAATACGACCTGGGTAACCCCAGAACGGTCGCGGATGTCAACAAAGATGAGGTTGCCGAGGTCACGGCGGCGGTTCACCCATCCCATAAGCACGGCCTTCTGGCCGGAGTCGCTGGCACGCAGGGCGCCACAGCGGTGGGTGCGTTGCAGGTCGCCTAAGAAATCGAGCAAGTTGTACCTTTCAGAGAGAAATAAGGGAATTACAAATTATAAATGGTGACGGCCGATTCTGCGGGTTGCGGCAAAGGCAATGAACTTAGTTCCCACCGCCTAAAATCTTCCGAGCCAGTTCGCTTCTAGGCACGGAGACCTGCTCTCCACTCTCCAGATTCTTGAGCGCGAAGGCGCCGGCTTTGACTTCGTTCTCACCCACAATCAGGATGAAGCGTGCGCCCAGCTTGCTGGCCGTCTCGAAGGATTTTTTCAGACGAAAGCTTTCATCGCCCAGATCGGCAACGACATCGTGATGGCGCAACTCGCGCGCCAGACGGGCCGCCTCACGGTCCATGCCTGCCCCGAGTGGTGCGACGTAGACATCGGGCTTGCGCTGCACTGCTTCCGCCGATTCCTTCAATGCCAGAACCAAGCGGTCTTCGCCGATGGCGAACCCAATGCCGGGAGCGCTGGGCCCGCCAATGGATTCGGAAAGACCGTCATAGCGTCCGCCACCGAGGATTGCGTTCTGCGCGCCCAGGGCGCCATGCGTAAATTCGAACGCGGTGCGACTGTAATAATCCAAGCCGCGCACCAGGCGGTCGTTTATCTGAAACTTGACCCCTGTCGCGTTTAAAATATCCTGCACCTGTTCGAAATGTTTGCGGCAGGGTTCATCGAGAAACTGGCTGATACGTGGCAGAGTTTCGATGATCGGCTGATCCGCCGGTACTTTGCAATCAAACACACGCAGAGGATTGGTGACGGCACGACGCTGGCAGTCGGCGCACATCTTATCTTTCACAGGTTCGAGCGCCCTGCGCAGCGCTTCGTTGTAAGTAGCCCGATCGTTGGGACAGCCGACTGAGTTCAGTTGCAGAGTCCAGTTCTCGATGCCGAGGCGGTCGAGCAGCGTGGCCAGCAGTTCCAGAATCTCGGCGTCGCGTGCAGGCGACTCGCTACCCGAACTTGCCGGACCAAGGATCTCCGCGCCGATCTGATAGAACTGGCGGTATCGGCCCTTCTGCGGACGCTCGCGCCGGAACTGCGGCCCGATGTAGTAGAGCTTCTGCAGTCCGCGCTCCCAGAGCTTGTGCTCAATGTAAGCGCGCACGACCCCAGCCGTGTTTTCGGGGCGGAGAGTGAGCGACTGGCCTTTCTCGCTCTCTGCACGGGCGCGGTCTTCCCACGTGTACATTTCTTTCGCAACGATGTCGGTTTCTTCTCCCACACTTCGGGCGAAGAGTTGCGTTTCCTCGAAGATCGGCGTGCGGATTTCGTGGAAGTTGTATGCGCGAAACACATCGCGGACTGCGGCTTCGACGAAGTTCCACAGCGCCGTCTCCGGCGGGAGCAGATCGCGAGTTCCTCGTACGGCTTTGATCATGAGCTTCTGGCTTCCAGGTTCCTAGCTTAGACCTTGTCATCCTGAACGAAGCGAAGGATCTAAGTACTTGCCGGTACGGACAAAATGCACAGATCCTTCGCTTCGCTCAGGATGACAGAACGATAGGGATGACAACGGTACGAGTAGTCAGCCCTCCCGCAAGTATGATTCTTTGTATCCCAAATAATTGTTGGCGTAGCGCATGATGCTCTCTTGATCTTTCTCTTCCAGCTTACGGCGGAACCTGCCGGGAGAGCCCATCCACAGCGAGCCGGGCTCGACTACGGTCTTCTCGGGAATCAGAGTGCCGGCGGCGATGATCGAGCCTGCTCCGATGCGCGCGCCATTCAGGATGATCACGCCCATGCCGATCAGGCAGCGGTCTTCGATCACACAACCGTGTAGCGTCACCGAATGGCCGACTGTGACGTACTCGCCGAGAAAGACCCCGTACTGCTCTTTCATGCCGTGAAGCACGCTGCAATCCTGCACATTCGAGTGCGCGCCCACGCGGATGGAGTGCACGTCACCGCGCAGAACGGTATTCATCCAGACGCTGGCGTGTTCACCGAGAACCACGTCTCCGATAATCTGCGCGGACTCGTCCACATAACACGAGGTAGGAATCGTCGGCGCGATGCCCTTGTAAGAACGAATCATCTTGTTAGCTATCCCAAAACTGAAAGAAATTAAACATAACACGGCGTGGGATCAGGCGCATGGCGGTATTGCGGCGGTAGAGACGTGGCAAGCTACGTCTCTACCGAACAGAAGACTCTTCAGTTCTCCGTGACGTGGGGAAGTTTCGGCGGCTCCGGCGCACGAGGTCCTTTCGGCGGTTTGGGAGGTGTCGGTGTTTTTGGGGATTCAGACTCGTCGGCCATGGATGAGGCTTTGCGGATCTCGATGGTTCCGTGTTCGTTGTTAACGACCAGGCGCGGTCCGCCTCCGCCTACTGTGCCGGTGGCGACTGCCTGATCGTTTGAGTTGTCGATCTTCAGTTGGTCAAAGTCGGATTCAACTTCTCCGTTGCGGGCCCGCGCATCCAACTGGAAGCCTGCCTTGTCGGGGACGTAAATCTGGATATCGCCCTTGCGATTGTCGACCTGCATGCTGCCCAGTTTGTTCATGCGCAGCTCGACCGAGCCGTTTTCATCCTGCAGGCGCACATCGCCGGAGACGCCAGTCAGGCGAATGTCTTTCGAGCGAGTGGTCAGGCGCAAAGGGCCGATCAGGTCCGAGGCCTGCAAATCGCCCGAGTCGAGATCGAGATCGCCGTCCAGCCGCGAAAAATCCATGTCGGTGCGCGATGACTTGAATGTGACCGGCTGCGCGATCTTGGCCAGCTTCACACTTTCCATGAATTCACCGTCGAGATGCACTGCGCCCTTGACGTCTTCAATCGAAACATCGTTGGATCGTCCCCCGATGGACACATCGGAAGCGATCTGTGAAATCCGTGCCGAGCTGTGATCCAGGTTGAGGCTGACTTTACCGTTAATGTCCGTGGTCGTGACATCGCCGTGCTGGTTGGTGATGTCAAGGTTGCCCTCACGGCCGATGATGCTGACGTCTCCGTAGTGCGTGGAGGCGACTATCGCAGCCTTGCGTGGGAGTGAAATGTCCAGATCTTCCGCCACCCAATGATCGCCGGCGCCCTGGTTATTGGCGTTCAGCGTGACCACGTTTCCGCTGACGGTGATCTGGGGTTTCGTGCCGGCATTCCATTTGTCGGCGTCGCTCTGACTGTCGGCGCTGATGCGCTTGCGGACTACCACGCGCATCTGATCGTCCTCGGAGGCGCTGATATTCACGGTGCCGCGAGTGTTGTTGACGCGAAGGCTGGCGCCGGCCGGGAAGGCTTGAGCGAGTTGGTCGTCGAAGTTGTACTTGGTTCCCATGAACGGGAAATCGCCGTCGTCGTTGATATCGATGTGGTCGCGGAGATCTCCCCAATTGACGCGGGAAGCCTGGGTGGCGATCAATCCGGCGGAAATGATGACGAGAATCAGGAATATCCCACCCCCGCTGATTCCAGATGCTCTCGTTCCCAGCTTTTGTGCCTGCTGATATTCGATCAGCTTGATTACACCCGAGATAATGAGCAGCACTGGCCAGTAGTGAGCAAACCAGTGGCCGAGGTTGCGCCAGTCCAGCACGCCCATCGTGCCCAGAAGAAACACGATGCCGATGGCGATGAGGACGACCGGACCGGAGATCGAACGCCGCTGCCGGGGCGGCGGAACTTGCACCGTGCTAGCCATTTCTCACCTCACTCGTGGGAGTCTGGATATCGTTGGATACGCCTGGCCCCTGTCCACCATCCATGGGTGGTAATGTCGGCGGAGGCGCTTGCCTTTCCATCAGCTTGGTTATTCCGATTGCCAGAAGCAACACTGGCCAGGTACGGTGCCAGCCCGGACCATTTAAGCCCTCGATTAGCGAAAGAACGCCAACCGTAACCAGAACGACTGGTCCAACCATCCCGCGCATGCGGTAGGCACGATCGCGGCTGCGGTAATTCGATCCAATCCAGCCCCAGCGTTTCGCGAAGAGCCAGAAGCCCAGACCGATCAGGATAAGGGGCAGAATCAATTCGTCTCTGAATTCGAAGATTCCGGCGGTGTGCAGCAGAAACAGGACACCCAGGCCGATCAGGACGAAAGCCGCGGTCGGAACTCGCGACGCCTCTGTTCTTTCCTGGGGCTGCAGGGGTGGTCCCGGCTGTGATTGTCTTGGATCTCCAGCCCCAAAAGCCTGAGCCAGACCCAAATGGATCAGGGACAGGCTGCCCGGCTTGAATCGCGTGAGCGGTGCGCACGGAATCAATGATCTGCCACACATAAAAGAACGCGATTCCAAAGGCGAGAATCGTATTCAGGCCAGCGTTGTCGACCACCGTCTCGCCCCACACCAACAGCGTGAAAGTCACCAGGTGTGCCAGTCCCTTGGCGTATTGACCGCAGTAAACCGCGCCCACACCGAAGGGAAAGAAGCCCGAGAGAATGCCCGCCAAGGCGGGATTTGGGCCTGACCCCGATGCCACCGGCGCGGACGAGGATGAAACGAATCCAGCTGCCGGCGGCAGAGCTGCGGGCTGTACGCCCTGCAATCTGTCGGCCAGGCAGTTTTCGCAATAAATCACACCCTTCACGTCGCGGGTGCAATTGGCGCACATCGGCTTGCCGCAAGTTCGGCAGTACGCAACTGTGGCAATATCGGGATGGTTGGCGCAGTTCATGAAAACCTCCTGTGTGGGGCCAGTATCACTACAGGTGGGTTGTCCGTGAGGGAGGCAAGTATCACCTGGCCCCCTTCTTGACTGTAGTTGCGATCCTGTTTTGGTTCGGGCTGTCCACTGGTGTTGTCGTTCCTCTGATGTTTGTCTTTCTCTTCTTCTCGTTCTTGCCGCGCGGGTTCGGCGGGCATGGTAGCTCGCTTAAATTCCCGCACTCGCGATTCGATCTCATACACAAAGCGGATATTCTCGTAATACTTCGTCACTTTCCCCGAAGTCTCGTAATAGTTGCGTTTGATGGCGCTGGGCCGTAGATCGGCGTGACGCAGGTCACTCAACTTCACCCCTGCCAAACTCATCGTGATGGAGAGTGAAAAGAATGCCATGCCAAACGACATCGCGAAACGTGGCTGTTTGGCGACGCCCAAGATCGGGCTGACGATGGTGTTTGCCCAATCCTGCATGCGGTCAAACCATGAAATCTGGGCCGGGGCTTGGGCGGTTCCGCGCAGGCGGATGGTATCAATCCCGGTTGTCGCGGCCAGGATATTGTTCACCAGCGTGACCGGAGGCTCGACCTCTACAAGTTCGTGCAACCAGCGCAGGCCTGCATCGGTTTCCGCCAGCAGCGGTCCGCAAGTCGGACAGCCCCTCGCGTGAGCCTGAAAACTCTCCAGTTTGTCAGCGCTCAAACGCTGGTCGAGCGCTTCACTGAGCAGAGCGTCGAACTCGCTGCACTGCATGCCGTTTTTGTTTTCCGCTGCCATTACATCACCTGCCTATATGTACGTTGTAGCAGACGCGCAAGTTCCGCTCGCCCGCGATTTATTCTTGATTTCACGGTCCCTTCCGGAACCTTGAGTACAGTCGCAATCTCTTTGTAATCCATGTCTTGCAAGTCCCGTAGAATGACGGCCTCGCGCAGATCGGGAGACAGTTTCTGCAGCGCGATGTGTACCGTCTGCTTGACCTCGAGGCTCTGCGCGCGGGCATCTGGAGTGAGCGCGCCATCGTGGATCTGCTCGCTCAGCGGCATGGCGTCCTCGTGCTCGGAAAGCGGCGCATCGAGCGAATCGGTCATGCGGTCCTGCTTGCTCTTGCGGAAGTGATCGACCAGCAGATTCCTCGTGATCGTCGTTACCCAGGTCATGAAAGCCCCGCGCTCGACGTCATAGGATTGCAGTGTGCGGAACATCTTGATGAAGACCTCCTGGGTGAGGTCTTGGGCATCGTCGCCGGAGCCCGCAAACCGGTAACAGATGTTGTAGATGCGCCGGTGGTAGCGCTGCACGATTTCTTCCCAGGCAGCCGCATCGCCCGCAACACAGCGGCGGACCAGCATGGCGGCGACTTGCGCGTCTTCCAACCTTGCACTCCCTGGAACTCCTGGCGTTTCGACCCGGCTCGTTTCGACTGTCTTAACACTACACAACAGATACGTGTTTACGGTTCCAAAAGTTCTTGAATGCTATGAGACTAGGCATTGTAACAGCGTTGTAAAGATAGGCGAAGAAACAGCGAATTACATTAGCCGTGAGCTCGCTGACACTCCCTAACTCACTTCAGCCCCTACCTTGTGAGTGTGAGTACCGGTCCATCCCGGCGGGCTGAATTCTTGCACATTTCTGTCTCGCCGGATTGCATCAAAACGAGTTCTCCCCCAGTGCCTTTCTGCCCAGTCCGTCACGCGACTGGGTGATAAGCGTCACTGACAAGCTTTTCTCGTCTCGTCTACATTTGCGAAGTTGCGCAACTAATACATGAGTTCGCAATGTTCACCGCCCCATTACCTACGCCACTTCCGATTTGCCACAGCCACTGAAGGAATTGACCGAACTGTTCGAGAAGGGAGTCGGAACGATGAAACGGTTGCTGATTCTTATCGCTGCAGTTGCGATCCTCGCACTCTCTCTGGGATCCGGAAACGCTCGTCCACCGGGACCAGACCGGGGAGCAGGAAACCCCACCACCCCACTTTCCGTTGACCTGCCGGCCGTCCCGGCGTATGCCTTGGTCGCATGGAGCGAACTGGGCATGCATTGTATCGATGGAAAGGACTACTCCATTTTTTCCGTGCTGCCACCCTACAACATCATCCATGCCCAATTGATCAAGAAGGGCGAACCGCCGGTGCCCATTACCAGCGGCGTGACCATCACCTATCTGGCGACTGCGGACACAACCGGTTCGGTGAACAGCAGTAGCGCCAACAAGACTAACTTCTGGAGCTACGTCCAGTTGCTGTTCCTCGCCAGCCCTCCGCCCGAGACCGGACTGGCGGGCTACCACACCCAGAGCAAAAAAGCCTATCAGCTGACTTTTAACTCTACCGCAGGCTATTGGGAAGCAGTTGGAATCCCGACGATTGGCTATGACGACAAGGGCAATTTCAATCCTTATCCCATGGCCAAGCTGGTTGCCAAGGACAGCACTGGAAAGGTGCTGGCAACAGCCAAGATCGTGCTGTCGGTGAGCGATGAAATGAGCTGCACGAACTGCCATGCTTCCGGCAGTGATCCGGCGGCCATGCCTGCCGGCGGCTGGGTGAACAACTCCGATCCCAACAAGGATCAGAAGCTGAACATTCTTAAGAAGCACGACGACCGCTGGCCCATTTCGCAGTATCTCAGTCAACTGCAGTCCTTGGGCTGGACCTACAAGTCCACACTGTATGACACTGCCGTGTCCGGCACTCCCGTGCTCTGTGCCGCATGCCACAGTGACAATGCGCTTGGACTCAAGGGCCTTACCGGGATCAACTCCCTCACTGCGGACATGCATGGATTGCATGGACCGCTTGCCAACTATCCCAGCAAGACAACCTTGGATCAGGGAAAGAATGATTTGAGCACCTGCTACGTTTGCCATCCAGGTCCTAAGACCCTGTGCAAACGCGGGGCCATGAACAAAGTCAACTGCGCCAAATGCCATGGCAACGTCAGCCACGTGGGAGATCCCGCTCGGACGGGATGGCTCATTGAGCCGGCCTGCCAGATGTGCCACAACAACAGCTTGCGCTACAAAACCACATTTACGAAAGCTGGGGTCTGGCGCCAGACCAAGGATCAGACCTTCGCCACCAATCCCAACGTGCCGGTGCAGGGAGCTGACCTCTATCGTTATAGCCAGGGACACGGTTCGGTATTCTGCTCGGCTTGCCACGGTTCGCCGCATGCGGAATTCCCCACGCTCCAGGCCAATGACAACGTGTATCCCACTGCGCTACAGGGCTACGCGGCCAAGATCACCGAGTGCACGGTCTGCCACACCCAGCTTAAGGCGACACCGAATGGCGGACCGCACGGAATGCATGTGCTCGGAAAGACCTGGGTCAGCGGTCATCCCGACTACGTGGACCAGCATGGTTACAAGGCCTGCGCCTACTGCCATGGGAAGGACTACCGAGGTACATTCTTGTCTCAAACCAAGGTTCAACGGGTCTTGAACGGGAAGACTTTCCCTCCTGGCCATCTGTTCAATTGCTACGACTGCCACAACGGCCCCAACGGGGGAGGTTAGTCGGATGGCAGGACTCTGGGGACGGCATTGTTTTTGCCGTCCCCGTTTCTTCTTTCAGGAGAAACCCGAGTGGAGCGCGCGCGCAGCGTCGGCTGGTATGATGTGACCGTCCCGGCAAATATTGAACCGGCGGAGCCCCTTAGTCTGGCCCATCGAAAAGGTAGCAAGCTCGCGAGCTTGGATGAGCAGGTGCTGGAGAAACAAGTGCGTATCTGCAAGGCATTTGCCAATGCCACCCGTTTGCAGATGCTCGACTTGCTGGGCCAGCGCGAGTGGCCGGCGTCGGAACTTCAGGATCAGCTTTCGATTTCCAAGCCAAACTTATCCCAACATCTGGCCGTTCTGAAGGGGGCGGGAGTCGTATGTACGCGCCGGGAAGGCAAGCAGGTATATTGTTCGCTGGCATTTCCCGAGGTGAAGAGCGCCTGTCGACTGATTCGTGATGTCTTGCGCGCGCAGATTCAACAGGGCCGTCGGCTTATCGTCTAGAATGCCACGCTTCTAACGCACCGCGCTGAATTCCACGTTGATGAAAACCGCGAGAGTGTCCGCCGGTTTACTCCTCCCGCTGATCCAACGCTCTGCGAACGTTGCGGGCCAGAGCAGCCAGGGAAAATGGCTTTTGCAGGACGTCGGCAGGCAGGTCGACAACATCATTATTCAAGGCTGCGTGTTCCGGGTACCCTGACATGAAAAGCACCTTCATCTGCGGCCGGAGCTGGGTCAGGCGGCTCGCAAGTTCGCGGCCTCCGATGTTGGGCATGACCAGATCGGTGACCAGCAAATGAATTGGATCGGCGAAGGAGTTGGCAATTTGCAGGGCTTCGTCGCCGTCCTCGGCGATAATCACCTTGTAACCGTTGCGCCGCAATGATTCGCCGACGATGTCGCGAATGCCATCTTGATCTTCTACCACCAGCACCGTCTCGGTGCCTTTTGCCGCGGCAGCGAGCTCTTGTGTGGTCTGGCATGACGGTCGTGCCGCAGACTGGAACAGTTCGCCATCGTCTTCTTCCGCTGCAAATTCTTCAGTACTGGATTCCTCAACTCGGGGAAGATGGATCTTGAAAGTAGTTCCGCTTCCCGGCGCGCTGTCGACCCAGATCCAGCCGTCACTCTGTTTGACCACACCGTAGACCGTAGCCAGACCCAATCCCGTGCCCTTGCCGGGGGCTTTCGTGGTGAAGAAGGGCTCAAACATGTGGGCCTGAGTTTCAGTATCCATTCCGTCGCCGGTGTCACTGACCGTCAGCATGACGTACTTACCGGGCGGCGCTCCTTCATGATTGCGAGAATCGTTTTCGTCGAGTTCGACGTCTTTGGTCTCAATGGTTAATCTGCCGCCTTGCGGCATGGCATCTCGCGAATTGACCGCCAGATTCATGATCACCTGCTCCATCTGCCCGGGATCAGCCTTGACCCGTCCCAGCGCGGGCGCGGGCACAACCTTCACTTCGATATTTTCTCCGATCAGGCGATGCAACATTTTGGCTACACCGGCCAACACCGCATTCAGATCGAGCACCTTGGGCCGGAGTACCTGCTTGCGGCTGAAGGCCAGCAGTTGGCCAGTCAGAGACGCGGCGCGGGTAACCGCGTTTTCGATTTCCAGCACATCCTTGCGTGCGGCATGCTCCGGGCCGAGCCCATCGCGAAGATGTTCATTGTGAGCCTGAATCAGCATGAGCAGATTATTGAAGTCGTGGGCCACGCCTCCGGCCAACTGGCCGACCGCTTCCATCTTCTGCGAATGGCGGAGCTGTTCTTCCAGCCGCTTGTGCTCGGTGATGTCGTACATCACTCCCTGCATCAGCAGGCGATTGCCGTCGGTCTGCAGCAGGACGCCTTCGTCGCGAAACCACAGCAGCCGGCCGTCACGGGCAAAGACGCGGTACTCGGCCTGAAACAGCTCGTGAGTTTCCTGGAAAAGTTTCTCTGCCGCCAGGGCAACTTCCCGGTCTTCGGGATGGATTTGGTTCACCCAGTTCTGAGGGTCGGAGATCCATTCCACAGGCGAGAAGCCCAGCATGGTTTCAATCTGGGGGCTTACGTAATGCCATGGCCCGCCAGCGCCGAGTTCCGCGATATAGGTGATGGCGGGGAGTCGCTCCACCAGAGTGCGGTAGCGGGCTTCCGCGGCCCGAAGTTCTGCCCTCGCCCGTTCTTGTTCGATGGCGATGCCGGCCAGGTGAATGGCGTGCGAGATGAGCTGCAAATCTTCAGAATCCGGAGTGCGAGGTTCATGGTAATAAACGGCGAAGGTGCCGAGTATCCTTCCATCCTGCGAAGCAATTGGGGTTGACCAGCAGGCGCGCAAACCGTGCGGCAATGCCACCTGACGGCAGTTTGCCCAGAGCGGGTCCGTGGCGATGTCGGAGACAATGACTGGCTCCTTGCGATAAGCCGCTGTCCCACAGGATCCGGCGCTGGGACCGATCTGTATTCCGTCCACTGCGCGCGAGTATTCCGTGGGGAGGCTCGGAGCTGCGCCATGCCGCAAGGTCGTCCCGTCGGCGTCGAGAAGAAGAACGGAACAAAGCAGTCCGCCCTGCTGCTTCTCGATATTCATGCACAAGACTTCCAGAACCCTGGGAAGCGGCGCCTGAGCTCGGATCAAGCCCAGCACCACCTCATTGAGTTGCGCCAGAGATTCCGATGGCCCTGGATTGCTCTTTTTCGTCGCTCTCTGAACGCCCGTGAACATTCAACTCCTGCGTCTGTCTGCCCTGAAAGCAGCTAGGAGACGCCCAAGCGTCATTATTCACGACCGGTAACTGGTGCCAAAGTTACCGGCGTAACCTGAAAATCCCCTTTGTTCACGAAGGGAAACGCGGCGGGCTGGCCTGAAGGGGTGTTCCGTATTGGTGTATGGATTACTCGCTGGTAAAGTAATCCACCGTGACCGGATTCTCGAACAGGGAATAATCGCGCGTCACCACCGTGATTCCGCTGTCGGTGACGAAGTAGTGTTGCCGGTCGGCTTCGGGATCGTAGCCGACGGTCGTGCCTTCGGGGATGTGTACGTCGCGATCGATGATCGCCTTCCGAATACGGCAATGCCGTCCCACGTTCACATGCGAAAAGAGAATGCTGTCGTCGATTTCGCTGTAAGAATTAATTCGCACGTCGGGAGAAAGCACACTGTTCTTCACCATGCTCCCGGAAACGATGCAGCCTGCAGAAACAATGGAATCGAGCGCGCTGCCGGTGCGTCCCTCTTCTGCAAACACAAACTTGGCCGGCGGATATTGCCGCTGGTGGGTGCGGATGGGCCACTCTGAATCGTACAAATTGAATACCGGCGAGACCGAAACGATGTCCATGTTGGCTTCGTAGTAGGCCTCGAGCGTCCCCACATCGCGCCAGTACAGCGCTTCTTTCTTATTCTCATCGACGAAGTCAAACGAGTACACGCGATACTCGTCCACCATTTTGGGAAGAATATCTTTGCCAAAATCGTGGCTGGAGTCAGGATCTTCGGCATCCTTAAGCAATGCGGGAATGAGTACATCGGTGTTGAACAGATAAATGCCCATCGAAGCCGAAACCTTTTCCGGGTTGTACGGGGAGCGCAAATCGGTCTTCTTTGGTTTCTCCTGAAATCCGTTGACCCGGTGATCGCGGTCGATATCGACCACTCCGAAACGGGCGACTTCGGCGGGATCGATCTGGATGGTCGCCAAGGTGACGTCCGCTCCCGAGTCGCGATGCTGCTCCAGCATCCTGCCATAGTTCATTTTGTAAATATGGTCGCCGGAGAGAATGAGCACATGCTTCGGCTGCTCCGAGCCAATAGAATAAATATTCTGGTAAACCGCGTCCGCTGTGCCTTGATACCACTCCTCGCTGACCCGTTTCATGGGCGGCAACACTTCGATGAATTCTCCCACTTCGCGGCCCAGAATGTTCCAGCCTTCGCGAACATGCCGGTTGAGCGAGAGCGCCTTGTACTGGGTCAAAATGTAGACTCGGCGCAGGTCGGAGTTGAGGCAGTTCGAGAGCGTGATGTCGATGATGCGGTAAATCCCGCCGAAGGTCACCGCGGGCTTGGCCCGGTCGCGGGTCAGGGGATAGAGGCGTTCACCTGCCCCTCCGGCTAACAAGACTCCGAGCGTATCTTTCATCAGGCTCCCGTTCGTCGGTGATGTTTACGGGCCTTGGATGCGCCGTGGGTTCGTCGTGGCCACCTAGAATCTCACAGCACACCGGGAAACGCTAAATACTAGCACAGGGGGGAAATTGGCTGCGTTTCTACCTGCGCCTACGCGCGGGGCGGATTCCTCGCGCCAGATACTGCTGGTCCAGCGCTTGGCGTATGAGCGTCTTGATCACCGCCTGGCGGCTGATATTCAACTCTTTGGCGGCCCTATCCAGTTCTTCCAGCATGCCGGACGCCAGATCAACATTCACTCTCTGGATCGGACTCATCATTTTGCCGGCATTGGTGAAGAACCGGGAAACGTCTCTGCCCTGGTCAGCAAGGCGGGCGATGGCTTCTGCCGGCACTGACTTGCGCGGCTTACGAGTGTTCTTCATAAAGTTTGTGCTCCTGCCTGGTGGCTTTCCAGAGTGTGACGAGGTGGTAATATTCTCCTTCCTCGTCCTCCCGAAGCTCAAAAATGACGGCGTACAAGCGCTCTCCCACCCAACCTATCGCTCGGTGCTGCTCGGGCCAATCCGACCGCTGGTCAAGGTAGTATGGGTGCGAAAAGACTTCCTGCGCCTCTTCGAAGCCGATCCCTCTTTTCGGATTCGCTCTTAGTAGGCCGCTCTTGCGTTCATCGAAGTCGAATCGCATGAGTATAACAGTTATACCACATTGAGCGAAGTCGCAGGATAAGATTGGTGCGCCGGCGCCTTTCGCACACAACGCGAAGAGGACGGTGCAATCGCGCTGAGCTAGAGTCTTGCCGAATCACGCCCGCGTGATCGTAACCACAATTTCCTCGCCGCTCAGCGACAGCTTCGCCCCGCCGTTCTGGGTGGCGCTTGGTTCCAAGCGTTCCGCCAACAATTCATGGCGCAGATAATCCTCGTGGGCGGCGATAGCTTCGGCAATGCGGGGCGAGGCGGAATAGGTGACCGCGATCCGGTCGGAAATATTCAGGTTCAACGCTTTCCGCTGATCCTGCACCAGCCGGTTGAAGTCACGGGCCAGGCCTTCCTGCAGCAACTCCGGAGTGAGCGTGGTGTCGAGCGCCAGAAAAGTGCCCAGCTCCAGCATGCACTTCAGGTTTTCCGGACCTTCATAGGAGGTGAGAATTTCTTCGGGCGCAAGCTCGAAGGTTTGTCCGTCCACCTGCACCGTATAGGGATCACCCTTCAGCACAATCTTGGGATCGGCTTGACCAAGAGCCTGTCCGATCGCCTTCAGATACTTCCCCGCGCGCGCGCCAAGCTTCTTGGCATCGGGCTTGAGGTTTACCTTCACCAGAGTCGTCTCATCCTCGATCAGAACCAGCTTCTTGAGGTTGCCTTCTTCCAGGATCTGCGCCGCATACTCTGGATTTTCCAGCACTCGGCGGTCGGCGGCGTCTCTGGGACGCACGTATAGAATGCTCAGCGGTTGGCGGATCTTGGTCTTGCTCTGCGTGCGCAGGCTCAAAGCCAGGTTCTTGACCCGGATGACCGCATCGATGCTTTGTTCCAGCGCCTCGTCGATCAGCGAACCGTCCACCGCGGGATATTGTGTCAAGTGAACCGATGCCGGGGCGGAGGGATCAACCGAGCACACCAGGTTCTGATAAATCTCTTCCGTCAAGAAAGGCAAAGCCGGAGCCATCACGCGAGCCACAGTCGTAAGCACGTCGTAGATCGTCTGATAAGCATCGGGCTCATTGGCCCAAAAGCGGCGGCGGGAGCGGCGCAGATACCAGTTCGAGAACTCGTCGTCAAAAATCTGAAAGGCCTCGATCAAGCGATAGTGCTCGTAGTTATCGAACGCACTACGCGCCGCGCCTACCAAACGTTGCAGCCGGCTCAAGACCCAGCGGTCGAGCTGGTTTGTGATTGGAACTGCGGCACCCGGCTTCCATCCATCCGAACTGGCGTTGCTGACGAAAAAGCTGTAGCAATTCCAGAACGTGAGCAGTTTCCGCCGCGCTTCGCCGTCGATAGTCTGACCAACATTGCCGGCGGGATGCAAGTCAGGAAAGTTGAGGTTCTGCGCAGTCTTCTGTTCAGCGTAGATGTAGCGCATGACCTCGGCGCCCAGCGCTTCCGCGGCTTCATCAAAAGCAATGGAGTTGCCTTTCGACTTGTGCATCTCCTCGCCACGCGCATCGCGAACCAGCGCATGTCCCAGCAGAGCCTTGAACGGCGCACGGCCATCGATCATGGCGCTCATCGCCAGCATCGAATAAAACCAGTTGCGAAACTGGCCGGGAAAACTCTCAAGCACAAGATCGGCCGGAAACCACTTCTCCCAGTACGCACGGTCAGTGGAGTAGCGCATGGTGCTGAAGGGCACGATGCCCGCGTCCAGCCAGGGATTGCCGACGTCCGCGACTCGCGTGGACGCGCCTCCACACTTCTCGCAGCGAATCTTGACCGCGTCGATGTACGGCCGATGCGGCGAATTGCCGTCGAACGTATCCCAGCCTTCGACGGCCCGATCCTTCAATTCCTCGCGACTCCCAATCACGGTGAAATGCTCGCACTCTCCGCACACCCAGATGGGCAGTGCAAGTCCCCAGAAGCGCTTCTTGGAAATCATCCAGTCGCGCATGTTGTGCAGCCAGTCCAGTTCGCGCGCTTCGCCCTCCGCCGGAATCCACCGGATGGCCGGCACTGTGCGCTCGATGCGGTCGCGCCAGTCCATGCGGATGAACCATTCGTCGACCGGACGGAATACCAGTTCCGACTTGCAACGCCAGCAGTGCGGATAGACGTGCGGATACCGTTCGCGGGCGACCAGAAAGCCTTTGGCTTTTAGCGCAGCAACGACGTCGTCGGCCACTTCATTGGCGTTGCGCCCCGTGAGCGCCCCGAATCCATCTTGAAAAACTGAACTTTCATCGAGTGGTGCAATGAAAGGAAGATTATTTTCCTTGCCGAGTTCCTGATCCTCCGCGCCGCAGCCGGGGGCGATGTGGACCAGACCCGTACCTTCCGCCTCGCTCACTTCTTTCCACGCGATGACGCGATGGGATTCTGCGGCGGTCTTGCCTCCGCCCGTCGCACCGTAGGGGAAAACGCCGCCCGGCGTGTTCTGCGCCGGAAGATCGTCGAACGGGCCGGTGTAGGTGAGACCCAACAATTTGCTCCCCGGCATTTCCTCCAACACTTCAATGGTGCCGCTTCCCTTCAGAATGGTACGGATCGACGGCAGTTTGTGACTCTCATGCTTGCCTTCAACCTGCAAATCTTGGACGCGGTCGCGCTCGAAGTTTGCTTTGGCAACGTAGTAGATCCAGTCTCCGTGCCGGACCTTCAGGTAAGTCATCTCCGGGTTCACCGCGACTGCAACGTTGGACGCCAGCGTCCACGGAGTCGTCGTCCACACCAGCAGCGCAGTCTTTTCCTGATTCTTAATTGGGAAACGCACAAACACCGACGTGTGCGTGGTGATGCGGCGGCCTTCCGCCACTTCCATCTGCGATAGTCCAGTACCGCAGCGCCCGCACCACGGCATAACGTCGTGCCCGCGGTAGATGAAACCCTGCTCGTGACACTTCTTGAGGAATCCCCAAATCGTATAGTTGTTTTCGTCGGAAAAGGTGAAGTAGCTGCCGCCGTACTCAGCGCAACCCAGCTTGCGGACGATCTCGCTGGCCCGCGCCGTCTCGGTGCGTCCGCTGGGGAGTTTCACGGTCACGACCCGATCTCCGTCAGCTAGGGCGTCGCGCAACTCGATCAAGACTTTGGGATCGTCCCAATCACACCAATAACCCAGCCGGATCGACTGCTCGGTCTGCCGCGCCGCGTAAGTTAGCACCCGCTCCTTGCAGGCTCGGACGAATTTTTCGATGCCGTAGTCGCGTATCTCGCGCTTGGTCTGGAGCCCAAAACTCTTTTCTACTTCGACCTCAACCCACAATCCCTGGCAGTCAAATCCGTTCTGGTAACGCAAGCTCTGGCCATTCATGGCGTGGTAGCGCTGGTACATATCTTTCAACGACCGGCCCCACGCGTGATGCACCCCCATCGGGTTATTCGCCGTGATCGGCCCATCAAGAAAAGACCAGCGCGGACCGTTCGCGGTCTGCTCACGCAACTTGTCAAAAATTCGGTTCTCTTCCCAGAAGCGCAGCATCGCGCGCTCCATGGCAGGAAAATCGGGCACCTTTGGCACTGGTTGATACATGTTCATCAATAATATCAGCCGGATTCGTGTGGGGCGGGCGCCCTCGCCCGCCGGTTTTTGCGACCGGGCCGTAGAGACGTAGCCAGCTACGTCTCTACAGTGCATTGGTTTCAATCAATGGTGAATGCGCCAGAACGGGAACGTCTGGCAAAGAAGGCAAATAGGAATGTCGTTCCTACGCCGCGTCGTCCTCGATCTTGATTCGCAGCGACTTGAGAAATTTCAGATCCTGATCGCTGATCTTGAAATCGGGATTGCTGGTCAGGGTGGTCACCAGGGACGTCTTATCGCTGGACTTGTCGCCAGGCTTGCTGACCCCGATCGTGGCCTCGAGCACCAGGAAGATATCGTAACCGCCCTCTTTGATCCGGGATACGACATCGGCAATGGGTTCCGAGTCCGCCAGCGACTCGTTGATCGCCTCGCCCAGTTCTTTCATCAACTGCTTCAGTTGCTGGTCCACGTAACCCCCCTGCTCCGACTGCTTAACTCCTACTTAGATGCACTCCGCAGTCACAATGTTTCGTGACCGTATGCCCACGCCCGCGATATTGTACCCCTGAAACTGGTCAAACGAAACCCTGCGCGATAAATATTGATAAGATCGGGGTATGCCAAGCGTGTCCACAAGTCGAAAGCTGGGCATCGCCGCGCGGGTCATTGCGCAGCAGGCGCAGCGTACCCGTACTTTTGGAGCGGTGACAAAAGGCATTCGCGCCACCGCCTCCCACTTCGGACGGGTGATCGGGCAGCTCTGGTTAGAGGTGACAGGTTTTGTTTTCTTAGCCTTAGCCGGGATTGGAGGTATTGCGTTCTTTCGTGAATACGGCAAGTATCAAGTCGGCCACGCAACTTCCGGCCGCGTGGTGCTGGCAATGTGCTTTACTGGGTTGTTTGGATGGTTTGGCGCCAGTTCATTTTGGCGGGTACGCAAGAGGAGTCAAAATCGTTAACCACAAAGGATACAAAGGTCCGCAAAGAAAGATCCAACCCTACCCAACTGGGAACGAATCTATGAACCGACCTAAGATCTCCGGCGCAATTCCTTCCTTTGTGTACCTTCGTGTCCTTCGTGGTTCATGGTTCTTGCAATGACCGAGAAAATAAAGACAGTTCCCCAACCGCAAGACGATTCCCACATTTCCGTCCGCCCACTCTACACTCCTGCTGATCTCGATGGCTGGGACTACGACCAGAAAGTCGGCTACCCCGGCGAGTATCCATTCACTCGCGGCGTGCAGGCCACCATGCACCGTGGACGTCTTTGGACCATGCGCCAGTACGCCGGCATGGGCGACGCCGAGGAATCGAACAAGCGTTATAAATATCTGCTGGCCAACGGAACCACTGGCCTTTCCGTCGCCTTCGATCTGCCCACCCAAATCGGCTTGGACTCCGACCATCCGCTCGCCGTGGGGGAAGTCGGCAAAGTCGGTGTCGCCATTGATTCCATCGAAGACATGCAGCGCCTCTTCGACGGCATCGAACTAACCAAAATTTCCACTTCGATGACCATCAATGCCACCGCCTCGATTCTGCTGGCGCTCTATGTTGCGGTCGCTCGCCGCCAGGGCGCGGACATTCGCAAGCTCTCGGGCACGGTGCAGAATGACGTCCTGAAGGAATACATAGCGCGCGGCACTTACATCTACCGCCCGCACGAGGCCATGCGCATCATCACCAACATGTTTGCCTGGAGCAACGAGAACGTCCCCGAGTGGAATACCATCTCCATCTCCGGCTACCACTTGCGCGAGGCAGGATCGACCGCGGTGCAGGAGGTCGCATTCACCCTGGCCAATGGGATCGCCTACGTGCAGGCCGCCATCGACGCCGGCCTCGATGTCGACAAGTTCGCCCCGCGCGTTTCATTTTTCTTCAACGCGCACAGCAATTTCCTGGAAGAAGTCGCCAAGTTCCGCGCCGCCCGCCGCATGTGGGCCCAGATCATGCGCGAGCACTTCAAGGCAAAGAACCCGCGCTCCTGGATGATGCGCTTTCATACCCAGACGGCGGGCTCCACGCTGACCGCGCAGCAACCGGAAAACAATATTGTTCGTACTGCGATTCAAGCCATGGCCGCAGTTCTCGGCGGTACCCAATCGCTGCACACCAATTCCTATGACGAAGCCCTCGCCCTCCCGACCGAGCAGGCGGCGCGTATTGCCTTGCGAACCCAGCAGATCGTCGCGTATGAATCCGGTGTGCCGCAGACTGTCGATCCGCTAGCCGGTTCCTACTACATCGAGACTTTAACCAACGAGATTGAGAAGCGTGCCACAGAGTATCTCGACAAAATCGAAGCTCTCGGAGGAATGCTGAAAGCCATCGAACGCGGCTACGTGCAACAGGAAATCCAGAACGCCGCCTACGAATATCAGCAGCAGGTGGATCGCGCGGAAGCCGTAGTGGTCGGAGTAAACCGCTTCACCGTCGAGGAAGAAAAGCCGATCCCAACCCTGCACATGGACGAATCCCTCGAACGCAAGCAAGTGGAGCGCCTCCATGCCCTGCGCGCTCGCCGCGCCGCCCAGCCCTGGGCAGACTCCATGAAGAAGATTGAAGACGCAGCCCGCTCCGAAGCGAATCTAATGCCGCATATCGTTAACGCAGTCGAAGCCTACGCCACGGTCGGCGAAATCGCCGACACCATGCGGAAAGTGTTTGGAGAATACAAAGAAGCGGTCGTGATCTAAATCAACGATCTCGAAAGCCTTCCTTTGTGGACCTTCGTGTCCGGAGCCTGCCCTGAGCGAAGCCGAAGGGTGGTTAATGCTTGTGACCGTCTCAAGTTCGCGACAAGGCCGCCCTCAGATGTAACTCAACCACCAATCCTTCCGGCGCTGCTTGACTCCCTCGTACCAGCGGCACGGGAAATACAGAATGACCACCGCCGTCATCCACACAAGATAAACGAAGGGCAGATTGTATCCCCAGCCATCAGGAGCTCCGAACATGAATCCACCATGCAGCA
Organism: uncultured Acidobacteriota bacterium; assembly: GCA_963788605.1. Lineage (GTDB taxonomy): Bacteria > Acidobacteriota > Terriglobia > Terriglobales > Acidobacteriaceae > JABDBE01. The sequence goes on from CAWBHD010000019.1 coordinate 246,750, forward strand.
ACCATCCCACTGGCTGATGAAACGCCACCGCCGTCAGGATAGCCAGAGAGTGAATCAGATACAGGTGCAGGATGTAGAAGAACATGGGCACCCGCCCGAACGTCAAAAGCGGCGACAACGCCGGCGAAATTGCCTGTCTGCCGTCGAGCCTCTTGTCGAGCCACGCCAGCAACAGCAGCGCGGGCCCAAGCGTCATCAGCAGAAACTGCAAAGAAGGCGGATACTTCTCGACATCGAAGAAAAGAATCATAGTCTTCTCAAGGGTCGGCTGTATGTGCCAAGGCCCCTGGGAGACGCCGCCCAGCCCAACCGGCGGATTCCCGTAAAGGTTAGTCAGGCGAAGCACGATGAAGGCTATCGTAAGGCCAAGGCCGATCCGCCCAATAAGCTTTTGGCGCCGTTCTTTTTCCAGCAAATAAATCGACCCGAAAACATAACCCGCCGCCATCACTCCCACCCACGGGACCAGCGGAAACAGCACGAACTCCTGCATATGGAAAAGCGACGCACCTCCCCTGACATGCAAGATCGACCACAACGGCGCAAATGAACCAAACTGCCCCGGGCGAACCGGATCGAGCAAATCATGCCCCAGAATTAAAACTCCCGCGAAGCCCGCCACCCAGCGCAGTGGCATCCTCACAATGGCCGCCATCAGCACCATGCAAGCCCCCAGGCACCAGATCACGCCGAAAAAACCCCAGGGAAAAATGAACGTCCATCCGAGTCCAACCACGGTGAACTCAATAACAATTAGCCACAGTCCGCGCGTCCACAAAAAGCGGCTCAGGGCTTGCGGCGTTCGACGCCTGCCATAGAAGAATGCCCCAGTGCCCGCCAGAAAGAAAAACAGCGGCGCGCAGTAATGAGTTATCCAGCGCGTGAAGAACAGAGCGTAATAGGTCCGCGCGAGATTCTCAGGTTCGAAACGGAGGTTGGTGAAAAAATCCCGGGTATGGTCGAGCGCCATAATGACCATGACCAGGCCGCGCAAGACGTCGAGCGAAACAATGCGCCCCGTCCCCGCTCCTACGGCCGAGATGGCTTGCTGTGTCTGTGCAACCGTGAGCGTGCGTGGCGGCAAGGTCGTCGACATGACGGGGCTCCTCCCGGCAGAAATACTACTCCCTGTCTTCCCGGAAACCAGCGCGAACAGGAATTAGACGACGGGCAGGCGCAAGTCGCACCAAAGAATTTTGTGCAGAATCAGAAGCCGGGGATTCAGCCGGCAGCTACCAACTGGAAGCCGAACTCGTGTCCGATACCTTATAATCGCACGCTTCACGGCAGGGCTTGCAATAATACAGGCCATCTTCGCAGAGGCGGACTTCCATCAGCGATTGACAGAGGCAGCAGTATTTCTCGCAGTCACAGCGATCTTCGGTCATCTCGCATTGCATGCAGCGGTACTTCTTCGGCGCAGCAGTAGCCATGGGCGAACTGTAGCGCGTCGGGCGTTGCGCAGGAAAGTATCGTTGGTAACCTGTAGAGTCAGATGAATCCGTGGGGTGTCTTATGAATTCTTTTCACTCGGCGGTGGACGTTCCGGTCGTCGAAACCGAGCGGCTCAGCCTGCGCGGCCACCGGCTTGAAGATTTCAGCGATTGCGCTGCCATGTGGGCCGATCCCGTCGTGACCCGCCACCTTGGCGGCAAGCCATTCTCGGAGGAAGAAACCTGGGCCAGATTCTTGCGCTATGTCGGGCACTGGGGGTTGATGGGCTTCGGATATTGGGCGATTGAGGAAAAAGAAACAGGACGCTTCATCGGCGAGCTGGGATTCGCCGACTTCAAGCGGGACATCGATCCATCCATCAAAGGTGTGCCAGAGCTAGGCTGGGTGCTCGCTTCAAGAGCACACGGCAAAGGCTACGCAACCGAGGCGGCCCGCGCCGCCATTGCCTGGGGCGAAACGCATTTTGCGAAAGCGCGGACGGTCTGCATCATCCATCCAGAGAATCTGGCGTCCATCCGGGTCGCGGAAAAATGCGGCTACAAACAGCTTCAGCGCGCAACCTACAAAAACCACGCCACCCTGCTCTTCGAACGGTAGCGAAATTCGTTAACGTTCGCGGTAACCCGTCCAGGATCCCGACCGGGAAAATTAACCGTTGGTAGAATGGTAGACATACATGGTAGAATATCTACCATATGAGTCTGAATATCAAGAACAAAGACGCCCACAAGCTTGCCCAGCAGTTGGCCAGACTCACCGGGGAGAGCTTAACGGAAGCGGTTACCGAGGCCGTCCGCGAGCGCCTTCACCGGGTTCAGGACAAACCGGACGCCAAGCTCTCCGATCGACTGCTCGAAATCGGCCGGGATTGCGCCAGACATCTCAAGGAGCCCTTTCGCTCGGGCGATCATGGCGATCTTCTCTATGACGACAAAGGGCTACCCAAATGATTCTCGACACTTCAGCCCTGATCGCCATTCTCCGCTTGGAAGCGGAGGCGGCCGAGTTCGCCAACATCATCGAGAAAGCCGCGAAAAGCGCGGCGCCGCCTCGAATGTCGGCCGTAAGTTATGTGGAAGCCGGAGCCGTGATTGATGGCAGCAAAGATCCCATTGCCAGCCGCCGTTTTGATGAATTAATCGAGGCGGCGCAAATCGCGATCGAACCGGTCACGGAAGCGCAAGCTCGCGTAGCCCGCCAGGCATATCGCGATTTCGGCAAAACCAGCGGCCATCCCGCCAAACTGAATTTTGGAGATTGCTTCTCTTATGCGCTGGCGAAGTCCAAAGGAGAGCCGCTCTTGTTTAAAGGTCAAGACTTCTCGCGGACGGATGTGAAATCGGCGCGGGCGTGAGGCGGTTGGGGATGTGATCGGACGCTGACCTGGGTAACCTCGCACTGGAAGCCCGAACCCCGCAGTGCCGAAATCTTGTCAAGAGGCAAAAATCACCCAATTCCGTCCATCCTCATGCCTACATTGGAAATATAAATTCCAAAATTTGGCGTGTTTACCTATTCCATTATGATATAATACAAATATATTGATTAGCTGAGACGCGGCCTCGCAATGGGCCGCGTTTTTTATTGGCCGGAACCCTACCTGTTTTTCCAAGAAAGCATATTCATGACAAATCGAGGAATCGATATCAAGAACCGCAAGCAGCGCGGCGAGTGGGCAGAGCTGCGCTTCATGGCCCGCGCCGCCGAACACGGCTTATCCATCACCAAGCCCTGGGGTGATTCGGCGCGTTATGACTTCGCCACCGAGCATCGCGGACACTTCCTGCGCGTCCAGGTCAAATCGACCAAATTCATGCGCAGTAACTCCTATATTTGCCACACTAACTCGACCAGTGGACGCTACAGTGCCACCCAGATTGACTTCGTCGCCGCCTACGTGATTCCCGCAGACGCCTGGTACATCATTCCAGTCCACGTATTCCAAAGACAGGACGGCGTTTGTCTCTCACCCCACCGGAAGACCTCAAAATACGGACGCTACCGCGAAGCCTGGCACCTCCTGCGTGCCCAACCAGCAAAATCCCGCGCCGCCGCGGCCGGATGCTAAGGCGCTAACGATTACTAAATTAGCTTACCCCATTGTCATCCCGAGCGAAGTCGAGGGACCTTGCGTGTGTTGCGGGTGCCCCGGGTCTCGCGGTTTTCGAGACCTGGGTTAGTACTACCTTAAAGCAGGCTTCTGATCGCTTGACGAGCACGCTTGACGAGGGGTCTAATTCCGGGCACGTGTGACGCCCGAGGTTTTCCTGCATGACGTGCTGCACCCGCTATTGCGCCGCCGAGGCGAAGTTCGATCGCAAGGTGGCGGAACGTGATCTGCGGAATTATCAACGCCGTGGCGTAGCCGCTCTCACAAAACTGTTGCTGTCAGAGCTCCGGCGCTGGCCGCTGCAGGGTGCGGACATTCTCGATATTGGTGGCGGGATTGGGGTCATCAGCATGGAACTCGCCGCTGCGGGCGTGCGTTCCGCTACGGTCGTAGAAGCGTCGCCTGCGTATCTCGAAGTTGCGCGCCGTGAGGTCGGAGCACGCTACGGATCACGTCCCACTCAGTTCGTCCTCGGCGATTTCGCAGCAATTGCGCCCACACTCGCCGATGCCGATGTGGTGACCCTTGACCGCGTAGTCTGCTGCTATCCCGATGCCGAGGCGCTGCTTCGCGGCGTGGCCGCGCGAGCGCGCCGGTTGGTCGCCTTAACCTACCCCCGCGATCGTTGGTACACGCGAACCTTCAGCGGGCTTCTGAACTTCTGGCAAAAGCTAAGCGGGAACGCCTTTCGGTCATTCATTCACCCGCCACAACGTATGGCCGCGGTGTTGGAAGCGGCTGGATTCGTCCGCGCCGCACAACAGGGAAAAGGAGTGTGGGTGCTCGATCTTTTTCACCGCGAAGGCGCTGCCTTGCCGGGTGACCCGGACCTTGGAAAATGAAATTCGGGTTGGGAAGTAAATGGTTTTGGGAAGGGCACGGCTTCAGCCGTGCCGCTCAGGGCCACCAGGAATGCGGGCTTTAGCCCCTGAGGGAACACGCCAGCCTACCCCTTCGGCCGAAGGGTGGGATGGCTTCCAGAGACCGGGAAAACACAAGCAAGGGCGGCCCAACAAGAGTGTTTCTCAACCGGGGTTGGCGTCCAAAGAACAGACGCGAACCTCGGGCACAACCTACCTGCCATTTTTATCGCTCCATGCACGCGAGTCTCTGTGAGATAATTTCTGCCTTCCCCTTTGTTGCTGTTGGGTCCCCATTAAAATCTCTCGCGGAGGAACCTCCAAATGGCAGGTCAAATCAAAATCATGGGCCAAAGGGCTAGACGTGGCGACAGAATGACCAAAGGTAAGGGATGGAGGCTTGCGGTGCAAAAGGGACGCAAGCGAGTTTTCATCGGTACGTTACTCGAAACCATCAATATCGGCGGAAAGCGCCTCGCGATTTTCAGCGTGTTCAAATAACCGACCGGCAGCACTACGACTACATAAGGAGCTTTAGCAATGGATGAGAAATGGGAATATGACGTACAAGCGATAAAGGGCGACACAGCACAGGTAAAGGCCACACTGAACCAGCTAGGTAATGTTGGCTGGGACCTTGCCCAGATCGTAGGCCAAGACTATTACTTCAAGCGGGAGAAGGTTGAGGGCCGTAAACGCGAGGGCGGGACCAGTATAGGCGAGAAGTTCACCAGAGGGGCCATCCAGTTGGCTGATTGATTTTTTGGTGGATTTTCTCTAACGAAGAGGGTGTGCCAGCCCTCGTCCCGAGTTATTAAATGTTTACTCAAGCGACATTTCCGCTGTCGGATGCAAACGCCGCGCTAGGTCCACGATTTCGTGTCGGCGCGCTGATACGTGGAGGCGGGCAAGGAGTTGTGTACCGAGGATCTAGGACAAGCGCACGCGATGGCCAACCAACCAGCGACGACTGCGCGGTGAAATATTATTTTCGACCCCGCTCAAGACGAGCGGGTTGACCGTGAAATTAGAGCCCTTGAGGGATTCAGGCACCCTAACCTGGCAAACATAGTTGAACACGGGCGAATCTCTGTGAACGGAGAGTCAGTGAGATACGTCGCCGGGAGTACATCGATGGCGAGCCATTGGACACAAAGATAAAGGCGGGACCACTGCCGGGCAAAGTTGTTGCCTGCGTCGCTCGGGACGTCGCCCGCGCCATTGACCACATCTGGTCAAAGCGAATCGTACATAGGGATGTTGCCCCCAAGAACATGATGCTGAGAAAAGGCGACCTCGAAGCCGTTCTCATTGACCTCGGGATCGCGAGGCACCTCTTTGAGAGTCCCTAACAGCACCTGGGCTCACGTGGGGAACACGCGGCTACCTGTCGCCCGAGCAATGCCGCGCCGAACCGAACCTCACCTGTCACTCGGATGTCTTTTCGCTCGGTGTCTCACTCCAGGAGGCCTTGGCTGGTCGGCACCCGACACGAGGCGACCAGCAGGCCCTAATCACCTCGCCGCCGAAGACTTCTGATTTGGTGCCGTCCTCGCCGGCGGCTCTCGCTGGGATAATTGACCTGATGTTGAGCCTGCGGGCACCCTTTCGACCTCTTCCAGGCGCGCTGGTAAATCGCTTCGCCGACCTAGCCGCCAGTCTGTGAACTGACTATGTTCTACTACAACGCCAAGTACACGTTCGCACTCCCCAGGACAGCGCCAGATGCCATAGCCGGTGGAATTATCCCGGCGTCCGCCATGCCAGCCGGCCAGTTGGCGAGGCGCAACTTCAGGAAATACCCCTACCTTCAACACCGGTTATTCGACCCGCAACTATATTTATCGAGCCTCAGACGTCTCGGCGAAGTCAGTGGTTAATCTAGCTTCTTGGCCGTGGTTCTGTCCCGATGCGGCACCGGAGTACGACTCCGATACACACCACTCTGTTAAGAACTGGAAAGACCTACACGCCGAGGCGCTCCTTCAAAGTTGGCGCAACTGTGTGCCGAACGATCCGCAGGGAATCGGAGACGCAGCGAAGGCCGCGGTCAAGGCACAGATGGAACTCGGTTGCGAAATGATAATCTTGCCAGGCCCTCTAACCACGCTCGCCACACAACAATATGCGACAGAAACGGAGTGGCTTGACGCGGGACTCGAGGCCTGTAAATCACTAAAGGTAGGAATACCAGTTTTGGCGACGGTTAGATTTCTGACAACGTCTTGCGGGGATTAGACCCAACCCAGAACCCACTACTGCAAACCATCACGAACCAACTTAGCGCGAGGGGAGAACTCGCTGGGGCGTACATCCTCCCCGAGCTTGCGTCTGAAAGCGGCTATGTGTGTACAAGTAGCGAAACGCTGCTGTGCCTACTTCTTCTAATTGACGATCTCGTGCGGGGGGCGGGAAAAGCGGCTGTTGTCAATTACGTCGGCACCTTCGGGGCAGTGGCGTCAGCCGCCGGGGCGACAGTTTGGTCATCCGGTTACTACCGGGGCCAGCGCAGGCTGAAGCTTGCCGACTTCGAGGACCAAGAAGGTCGAGCAATGCCACGTTATCACAGCTTCAAACTAGCGGGAGACATCGGGCTGCAGAACGACGTCCAAACGGCCTACAGGCAGTTCGGCGACCGAATTCTGATCAATACGAAGGACGGGACACTCATTGATACAGGCCCTCGGATCTGGAACCTATCCGCCCCCCGAATGGGAATATTCGCAGAGTAATATTGCGGCAGCTGGAGGGCACTACAACGAGATAGCGTACAGGCTTGGACAAATCGCAACACAGAGCCCAGCTACACGTGTCGAAACGGTAAAGCGGTGGCTCGAAGGCGCGGTTCTTTGGTCAAGTAACCTGCAAAAGATTGGCATCACGTCGTCTCGCCAAACAGAGTTGACGCACCAAGCAGTTTGGCTAAACGCTTTCCAGACATGGAGGTCCCACGCCGGGCTCTAATCGGCCCGCTTGCGTCAGCCTTATACAAATTTTCTGCACCGCCTGCACGCGCTGCGGGCTAATGCACGACTGCACTCGGGCGTCCACAACCTCAGTCAGTCCGCCCGCTCGAAGCATAAAAAGTCCCACACCAGACTCCAGGAACGCTTTAATCATCTCTTCATCCCCGACCTATCTCATCCCCATCGAGCACGACATACGCGCGGTTGGCAAACTTGAGATAGTTCACCGCCTGATCGAGAGCCTCACGCCACCGACGTAATTTAAGTTCGACCGCCGTAACGAATAGCGCCCGCGTAGAACACCAGCGTCGAGGAAAATGTACATCACGTGGAACAACCAGCCCCGAGTCCTGAATGCGCTTGAAGGCCCTAGCGGCGGCGGGAGCACTCAGATGCAAGATTTGCGATATCTCGGACTCCAACAACTCGTCGCGTTCCTCAAGTAACGCAAGGATGCGCGCCTCAATCAAAGTGAAATTCCGCTTTAGCGGTCGAAGCTCCTCCGTCCACTCGCCGAAGAGAAGGTCCGGTATGACGTTTCCGACCGTCGGCTCCCTAAGATGGACCGAGCGAGCAGGTGTCGAAGTGATTTTTTCGGGGAGGAGTTCGCAAAGGCTGACGAACATATCGCGTTCGAACCTAAATGGTCCGCTGGACGAGTTTGCAGTCTCACTCAATGCACGACCCCTTAGCCTCGTGACGATCAACTCCACTCTAGCATGCGTATGCTCCCACAGCCCGACTCCCCAGGCCATTCCGGTTGATGGCCTTGCCATCCCCATGTTAGGGTAATGAGTCTCACCATCCCAGCAGCCCCCACTGCTTTTGATCGAGGGACCATTGTCCGCTGTTGCCGCGACTACGCCGACCATTCGCAAGACCGCGCTTAACGCCGTCCATCGCCAGATGGGCGCGAAGATGGTGGAGTTCAATGGCTGGGACATGCCGGTGGAATACCCGTCGGCGGGCGGCATCATTGCCGAGCACAACGCGGTGCGCACCGGCGTCGGCATTTTCGACGTTCAGCCACATGGGCGATATCCGGCTGCAGGGGCCGGAGGCGCTGGCTGCCGTCCAGCATATTTCGATGAATGATGCTTCGCGGCTGGCGATCGGGCAGGCGCAGTATTCGGCGCTGCTTTATCCGCAGGGGACGTTCGTGGACGACGTGATCGTGCATCGCCTGGGCGAAGACGATTACCTGCTGGTGATCAATGCCGGCACGCGCGAGAAGGATTTCAACTGGGTGCGCGACAACACGCGGCAGTTCAACTGCAAGGTCGAGAATCTCTCGGACGACTTTACCCAGATCGCGATTCAGGGGCCGAAGGGCGTGGATCTGCTGCAGAAGCTGACCGACGCGAATCTTTCGGCGGTGAAGTTTTACTGGGTGACGCGCGGGCACGGTCTGTGCGGCTTGAAGGACATTCTGATCGCGCGCACCGGCTACACGGCCGAAGACGGATTCGAAATCTACGTTCCTGCCGACGAAGCCACCAGCGCCATGGTCTGGAACGAGGTGCTCGAGGCGGGAAAGGAATTCGGCGTCGCTGCCGTGCGGCCTGGGAGCGCGCAACACTTTGCGGCTGGAAGGCAACCTGTCGCTCTACGGACACGAGATTTCCGATACGATCAATGTGTGGGAAGCTGGACTCGACCGCTTCTGCAAGATGGAGAAGCCGGAGTTCATCGGGCGCAGCGCGCTGGAGAAAGCGAAAGCCGCCGGACTGAAGCGCACGCTGGTGGGTCTGGAGATGGTGGAACGCGGCATTGCCCGCGACGGCTACAAAGTTCTGGATGACGGCGGCCGCGAGATTGGCTACGTCACCAGCGGATCGTCCGCGCCGTTCTTGAAGAAGAATATTGCGCTGGCCTATGTGCCGCCGGAGTTCGCTGCCGTGGGATCGACGGTGAAAGTCGAGATTCGCGGTCAGGGTGTGAAGGCGCAGGTGGTGCCGACGCCGTTTTATAAGCGTCCGAAAAAGGCTTGAACCAGCACAGAGGACACAGAGGTTCAGCCAAGCAGGAGCTAGAGCAATGTCCTATCCAACCGACTTCAAATACACCAAAGAACACGAGTGGATCAAAGCCGATGGCAAGAGCGCGACCATCGGCATCACGCACTATGCGCAGGAGTCGCTCGGCGACATTGTCTTCGTCGATCTGCCCAAGCCCGGCGCTGAGATCACTGCGGGCAAGACGTTTGGCTCGGTCGAGTCGGTGAAGGCGGTTTCGGACCTGTACGCGCCGGCTTCCGGCACGGTGACCGAGGTGAATGGCGAACTGGCGACCGCTCCGGAGAAGATCAATAAGGACGCGCACGGCTCGTGGATGGTAAAGGTGACGTTGAAGGATCCGAGCGAATTGAACGGACTGCTCTCCGCCGCCGACTACGAGAAGTTTGTGGCGGAAGAAGGCGGCTAGGAATCACCACAGAGACACGAGTCACAGAGAACTCTTTGGCTCTTGTGTTCTCTGTGACTCTGTGGTGAGATAAATGGCAATCGTCAATCGATTGACGGCTCGCGACATCTAAATTAATTCTATGCGTTATTTACCCAAATCTCCCGCCGACCGCGAAGCCATGCTGAAAGCCATTGGCGCGCGCTCGATTGACGATCTTGTTTGCGCCGATTCCCGCCGAGTACCGGCTGAATCGCGATCTCAAGGTTCCACGGCAGATGGCGGAATCCGAGATTGTGGACTGGTTCCGCGAGCGCTCGCGCGAAAACGGCGACGGCTATGCCAGTTTTCTCGGCGCGGGCGCTTACTCTCACTATCGCCCGGTGATTATCGATTCGCTGATCTCGCGCGGCGAGTTTCTTACTGCCTACACGCCCTATCAGGCGGAAATTTCGCAGGGCACGCTGCAGTCGATCTTTGAATTCCAGACCATGATCTGCGAGCTGACCGGCATGGAAGTGGCCAACGCTTCCATGTACGACGGTTCGACGGCGGCGACCGAAGCCGTGATGATGGCGGTACGGCTGACCGGACGGCGTTCGGTGGTGGTTGCGCGCAGTGTGCATCCGGAGTATCGCGAAGTGTTGGCGACCTATGCGCATCATCAGGGCATGCCGCTGATCACGGTGCCATTCGCGGACAACGGGCGGCTCGATCTGAAAGAACTGGAGAAGTCGATTACGCAGGACACGGCTTGCGTTCTGATCCAGTCGCCGAATTTCTTTGGGACGATTGAAGATGTGGCCGCGATCGCCGAAATTGCCCACAAGCACGGCGCAATGCTGGTGGTTTCGATTGCGGAGGCGGTTTCGCTGGGCATTGTGGAGCCGCCGCGGCAGGCGGATGTCATCGCCATGGAGGCGCAATCGTTCGGCGTGCCGCTGGGCTTTGGCGGACCGTACTGCGGCGTGATTGCCACGCGCGAAAAGTATGTGCGGCAGATGCCGGGACGGCTGGTGGGGCAGACTACCGACAGCAACGGCAAGCGTGGATTTGTGCTGACGCTGGCGACGCGCGAGCAGCACATCCGGCGGGAGAAGGCGACCTCGAACATCTGCACCAACCAGGCGCTGGTCGCGCTGATGGCCAACATCTTCATGACGATTTACGGCAAGGTTGGGCTGCGGGAACTGGCGAAACAGAATCTGGCGAAGACGGCTTATGCGGCGCAGCAGTTCGGCAAGCATGCGAAGGTGCTGTTCTCCGGCGCGCCGCGCTTCAATGAGTTTGTGGTGCAGACCAGCGAAGATCCTTACGCCATCAACGGCCGGCTTCTGGGACCACAAGATCATTGGCGGATTTCCGCTGAAGAAGTTTTATCCGGAACTGGGCAACGCCGCGCTGTGGTGTTGCACCGAGACTGACCACGCGCGCGGCGATTGATACCGCGGTCGGTTTGGTCGGCCGAGAGCGAGCGTTCGGTCAAGTCTGCCAAGGAAATGCCGACGTTGCAGGAGGTGGTGCGATGAAGCACGCGACCCGCAAAGCCACGCGCCACGTCAATCAGAATGAGGGCTTGATCTTCGAGAAGTCCTCGCCGGGCAAGGCCGCCTGGAAGCTGCCGCCGCTCGATGTTCCGGAAGTCGATACAGCGAAGCTGCTCGGGTGCATCGGAACGAAAAGACCTGGGCAACATGCCGGAAGTGAGCGAGATCGAGATCATCCGCCACTTCACGCGGCTCTCCACCTGGAACTACGCCATCGATCTGGGCATGTATCCGCTGGGCTCCTGCACCATGAAGTACAACCCGCGGGTGAACGAAGTGGTTTCGCGGCTGGATGGGCTGGCCAACGGGCATCCTTACCAGCCGGAGAAGATTTCGCAGGGCGCGTTGCGCATCCTCAAGACGCTGAGCGATTGCCTGATCGAGATCACCGGCATGGACGCGATCACGCTGCAGCCGGCGGCGGGCGCGCATGGCGAGTTGACCGGGCTGCTGCTGGTGCGGGCTTATCATCAGTCCAAAGGGGCACGCCCGCAAGAAGATTCTGATCCCAGACTCGGCTCATGGCACGAATCCGGCGACGGCGGCGATCGTCGGCTATGCGGTGGAAAATCTGAAATCGAATTCGCAGCGGCATGGTGGATGTCGCGGCGCTGGCAGCGCAGATGAATGAAGATGTGGCCGCGCTGATGCTGACCAATCCCAACACGCTGGGCGTGTTCGAGCAGGAGATCCACAAGATTGCCGACATCATGCACGCCAAGGGCGGCCTGCTCTACATGGACGGCGCGAACATGAATGCGCTGGTCGGCAAAGTGCGGCCCGGCGATTTCGGCGTGGACCTGATGCACCTGAATCTGCACAAGACATTTTCAACGCCCCACGGCGGCGGCGGACCGGGTTCGGGCCCGGTGGCGGTCAAGAAGATTCTCGAGCCGTTCCTGCCGACGCCGGTGGTGATCACGCAAGCCGGATGGCACGTTGGGTTTCGAATACAACCGTCCGCAGTCGGTGGGACGGGTGCGCGCGTTCTACGGAAACTTTGGAATGTTCGTGCGCGCGCTGGCGTACACGCTGGCCAATGGGCCGGATGGCTTGCGGCAGACTACGGAAGACGCGGTGCTGAACGCGAACTACATTCGCAAGGGACTGGAAGGCGTCTACGATCTGCCCTACTCGACGCCGACGATGCATGAAGTGGTTTTCAGCGACAAGCTGCAGGCGAAGAAAGGCGTGCAAGACCATGGACATCGCCAAGCGGCTGATCGATTACGGATTTCATCCTTACACCACGGCATTTCCGCTGATTGTTCCCGGGGCGCTGATGATTGAGCCCACCGAGAGCGAATCGAAGGAAGAGATGGATTTGTTCATCGAGGCCATGAAGTCGATCGCGGAGGAAGTGGAAGAAGATCCGCAGATGGTGCTGGCTGCGCCGCATACCACGCGCGTTTCGCGGTTGGATGAAACAGCGGCCGCGCGGAAGCCGGTCCTGCGCTGGAAACCCGCTTAGTAGTTTGGCTTCTGCACAAAATCATTAACCACAAAGGACACGAAGGCTCACAGAGGAAAACTGGATAGCGCAAACCCAGGTTACCTTTGTGAACCTTCGTGTCCTTTGTGGTTAAAGCTTTTGTCCTACTATTTCGCGCTGATGCTTACCGAGGCCTGGGTGTTTTCCCAACTCATGTTCAGGCTGCAGCTTCCGCCCATCGAAGGCAGCGCGATCGTAAAGTTCTCGACCGGCGACGGAGTGGCTGAAACCTTCATGTCAACGCGCGCCAGTTCATCGGCTTCGTACTTGTAAGGAATCCCCCACTCGCCGGTTTTCTTGTTGATGATCAGGGTCCACTTGTCGGCAGCCGGGACAGTGAAAATCGTATAGCTTCCCGCCGGCACATCTTTGCCGCCCACGCTCAGGTTCGCAGTCGGTTACGAACGTGGTGGCCTCATTCGCGCCGGTGCGCCAGACTTCGCCATAGGGGACGAGGTCCCCGAAAATCTTGCGGCCCTTCGGCCGCGGGCTGGAATAGTCGATGGTGAGCGTCTTGCCGCCGGCAAGTTTGCATTGCGCCTGGGCGGGCGGGCTGGGACGCTTCTTGTCCTGGCCGAGACGAACGCGCTGAACATGAGCAACAGAGAGGTCAAGAAGGACAATTTTCTTACGCATTAGTTTCTCCTATGTGAGCATTTGGCACTTGGCAATCAGCATTTGGACGACGAGACATGGAGTGGTCCCAGCGACCCTTGCTGGCCAAGTGCCAAGTGCTAATTGCTAAGTGCTTTGACGTATGGATCAGAAAGTTGGACAGCAAACTCTGCAATTATGCGCCACAGCGGGCAGCCGTTACAATCTCACTATGCCGGTATTCGACGAGAAGCAGGAAGAACTGGAACACTACGAAACCATGATGGGCGTGCCCCGCGGACGCCTGGCCGTGACCATGGACATGATCACCGACGCCATGGCGCTGGTTGGACAACACGGCGTTTACTGCCAGAGCCAGCGCTGGCCGGGCAAGCCGGTCATGGATATTCAGATCGTCATGAAGAACCTGACAGACGCCAAAGAGTTGATCCAGAGCGTGATGGAGAAACTGAAGAAGACAGGTTGACCGGGTGTGGTGCGGGCGTCAGATCGAGTACGTAGGTCCCAAGAACGACAATGCCGGCGCTCGGTTTTTAGTTTTTGCTGTCCTAAGGCTAGACGTTTGCCAGTTGCGGCCCGCAAATCCCCCCAAAACTCTACGATCCGGGTTCTGAGTGTTATGGCCCTGGTCATGTCAACAATCGAAGACTGATTACCCGAGCTGAGAATTCTCCACCGGCTTTGTGGCTACGTCGTTGCCCTTCGGAACGGGCACAGTGTGAAGTCTGAAGTCGTGATTCTGTGCGAAAAGAGCGCAACGTGACGGGTACCTCTGTGCTGCGAAGGTTGTTGCAATCCATCGATCCCGACCACTGGTCTTTGGGAGCTTTCAAACGTCACAGTGGCTAGTGATGGTTATCGCTGACCGCGGCTTTCTATCGGCCTACCCTATCGATGTGATGAATGCCCATCGGAATCTGGCAGTATTGTTAGCCTTCTCCTTCCTCTGCCTGTCGAACGCTCCAGGCCAGGCGCGACCTCCGTCTGAGCCTGCAATCCATCCAACCAGACGGATAGGTTCGCTTGAGGTCCCCGGCGAGGAGGGACGCCAGCAACTGCCTGCCCGGGCTGGAAAGAATCTTAGGCGTGGAGTGGAGGAACTCAAGGCAGGGAGACTCACTGAGGCCCAGAATAAGCTGGAAGCAGCATACAATCTAGCTCCGGCCAACCCAGAAGTGAATTTCTTCCTGGGCTATCTGTATTTCCAGAAGAATGATTTCGAAAACTCTGCGGCCTATCTTTCGGCCGCCATCAAATTCGATCCCCACAACCTACAGGCGCCGCCATTGTTGGCACGGTTGTATCTCCAGAGCAAGAACTACGACGCAGCGAGAGCCATTCTTGAACAGGCCGTGCAGTTCAATCCCGACGATTGGACGGGGCACAACCTGCTGGCCGAGGTCTACCTAAAGCAAAACCAACCCGAGCAGGCGAAGGAGCAAGCCGAATTCGCCCTCGAGAAAAGCCATGGCGTAGCCAATGCCGCCCGCCTGCCTTTGGCAGAGGCAATGATTCACCTCGGGCAGGACCAGGATTCCCTCAAAGTGTTGCGGGCTTACTTGCGGGAGGATTCGACGAGCCAGGGGGCATTCCAGGCGCGCAACATGATGGCTCAGCTGGAACAGCGAAATCCTCCAGCATCCCCCGACATCGCAGCTGCCAAAGATCGCGGGGCAGCGCTTGCCGAGCTTGACCGGGTGTTCAACGCTCCTTCGCCGGTACCGTCGCTCGAGGGCTGGCACCCTCTCGGGATTGATGACAGCAAGCCAGACGTCGTTGCCGGTGTCAGCTGTCCTTCCCAGAACGTGATCGAAGAAGCGGGCAACCGCGTCAAGTCGCTGATCGAGAACCTGGCCAGATTCGATGCCACCGAAAGCATGTTGCACGAGGATTTGGACGAACTTGGCGTTCCAAAGAATAAGATCTCTCTGAAGTTCGACTACGTTGCGTCCATTAGCGAAAGCAAGGCCGGCATTATTCTGGTGGACGAGTATCGTACCTGGCATTCCCAGGCCGAGGATTTCCCCGACCATATCGAGACGCGCGGCTTGCCTGCCCTGGCGTTCGTCTTCCATCCCGACGTGCGCGACAATTTCGAGATGGAGTGCGAAGGCCTTGGTACATGGAACGGAGCCGCAACTTGGCTGGTTCGCTTTCAGCAGCGTGAGGACAAACCGCATCACACCCAGGAATACGTGGTCAACCACCGGGTGTTCCCGGTGAGCCTGAAAGGGCGCGCCTGGATCGCGGCGGACAGTTTCCAGATCGTACGCTTGGAGTCCGACCTGGTCCGGCCGATTCCCCAGATTCTGTTGTTCAGCCAGCATTGGAGTGTCGATTACGGTCCGGTACATTTCCCGCGACAGAACGAGGATCTGTGGCTGCCCACGAAGGCGGAGCTTTATTTTAACTTCATGAAGCATCGTTATTTCCGGCGCCACAGTTTCGATCACTTCATGCTGTTCTCGGTTGATACGGAAGAGAAACGTAAAGAGCCCGTAGCGAAATCGGATCGCGGCCCCGCGTGAACTTCAGCGTGTACCTTGAGCATCCAGAATAGCCGTTGTCAGAGTTGCAGTTCCGCTCTATTTCAAAACCCAAGTTCACCGACACGGAACCGCGGATAGGCAGGGACTCACGCTGTCTCGCGATGGCGGTTGTCGATAACCTTGGTGTCCTCTTAGATCGAACTCACCTTTTGACTCAAGGAGAATCGCCCGCAATTTGAACCGTATCGCGGCGGCGTGTACTCCACGCCCAACTTCACATAGTTGCGTAACATCCCTATTTCACTCAAACCCTTCGATACGTGAAATCGGCTGCGATGTGCCACTATTTGGACTTTTTGAAACGCACGGAGATACTGGGCGTAGGCGTGGCGTTGGGGTAGAGGTTATCCATTTCTGTGAAGCTGCCGCCGGGATGCGGTCGAAACGTGTTGTGACGTAGCCAGAAGCCTCCGCGGACATGTGCGGAAACCGGATCAGATGGCCAGAAATGAAACTTCACGTTGGAAGTGACGCGAATCCACTCTCCGGGTTTTAGAGTCAATATGCTGCTCTCGTGATCGGGTGCTCCATACAGTTCAATCCACCCGGCGAAGGGCATCCCTCGATTGTCTTCGGATTCGGTGTGCACAACCAAAGCCAAGCTGAAATAGCTAAAGGTCGCCGACTCGTCATTGGGCTGGATGTCCGACAAATCAGGTGAGATTGGCAACTCGATGGGAGCCAGCCCAGTATTGAGAACTCGAAACTCAACTTCAAATGGCCGAGTCGGGTCAATATCGGTTGGAGTCACACGAAGAAGATAGACCCCCAATGCATGGGGATCGCGGATGTCCGGTGCTCCGTCGCCAACCGCAACGCCGCCATGCCCGCCGCCAACGCAGGATGTACCTGCTGCATTGCAGTCGGCATCTGGTGCGGCAGGGTATCGCAATTGTGTACGCGGTTGAAGGCCTCGGATGTCGATGTATTTGACTTCCTGGGCATGGAGCAGTATCGAACCGAGGGTTAGAATGACCGACGCACTTAGGCGGCTGCAACGCATGGTGCGCTCCTATTCTAGCTGTTGCGCGGCTGCGTAAGTGGGTCGAGGCATGTTGGGAGTTCTCAGTTTGCTGGAAGCTTGCAGGAAACACAGGGTCCCTCCACTCCGCTTCTCATTCCCTTTGGGAATGAGAAGCTCCGGTCGGGATGACAGGCTGTGATGCTAAGCCAGCGTGTACTTGCCCCGCTCAATCATCTTCTGCGCGATCTGTTGGCGTAGCTCAATCGTATTGAACGGCTCATGCTTGGCCAGGCGGCGCAAGATCGCCAACTGCGTCCGCAGCATGTCGCCATCGGCTACAGCAGCGATTACTTTCTTGGCCGCGGCTTCGATCTTGTCCATTGCCTGGGAGAGATAAACGCGAGTCATGGCAATGGGCAGTGCGGCCGCAGCTTCTCCATTGCGTTCCGCGATTTTCTGCGCGCGTAGGACAGCGGATTCCATCGCATAGGTCTCAATCACCATGTCTGCGATTGCTCCCATGACTTCCTGCTGATCCTGAATCGCCTGCATGTATTTCTGCGTGGCCGCGCCCGCGACGAACAAACCAAGCTTCTTGGCTGACATCACCAGTTTACGTTCTTCCGCGAGAACTCCTTCGATCTCTTCGCCGCTAGAAGGCCCGGACAAGACTTCATCCATCAGCTTCTTGATCGCAGGCATAAGCGGCAACTGGCCCGACGTCGCGCGCTTCAGCAGGAAGCCGGTGATGATCAGCCGGTTGATTTCGTTGGTGCCTTCGAAGATGCGGTTGATTCGCGCATCGCGGTAAGCGCGCTCGGCGGGATACTCTTCGACGAAGCCGTAGCCGCCATAGATCTGCACGGTTTCATCGACTACGTAGTCGACCATCTCCGAGCCCCAGACTTTGATGATGGAGCACTCGACCGCGTATTCCTCGATGGCTTTGCGGGTTTCTTTTGCCGCATCAGGGCGAGACTTGTCGATCTCGGCGAGCGCAACGTCCATCATTCCGACCGTACGGTAAACTAGAGCCTCGCCGGTGTATACGCCTACCGCCATATTCGCCAGTTTCTCGCGAACCAGGCCGAAGTCCGCAATCACTTTGCCGAAGGCCTTGCGCTGCTTGGCGTAGCCGATGGCGTTCTCCAGCGACAGGCGCGCTCCGCCAACGCACATCGCGCCCAGCTTGAAGCGGCCGACGTTCAGGATGTTGAAGGCGATGACGTGGCCCTTGCCGATTTCGCCGAGCATGTTTTCGGCGGGAACCTTGCAGTCGTTAAGAATAATCGGGCAGGTGGACGATCCGCGGATGCCCATCTTGTGTTCTTCCGCGCCGATGGAAAATCCGGGAAAGATTTCTCGACCAGGAATGCCGTGAACTTTTCGCCGTCAACCTTGGCGAACACCGTGAACAGGTCGGCGAACCCGGCGTTGGTGATCCACATCTTTTCGCCGTTGAGGATGTAGTGCTTTCCATCCTTCGAAAGCTTCGGCGCGGGCGCGGCAATTGAGGGCATCCGATCCGGAAGAGGCTTCTGACAAGGCATACGCGCCGATGATTTCTCCCGCGGCCAGACGAGGCAGATATTTTTTCTTCTGCTCCTCGGTGCCGAAATAAACGATGGGCAGAGTGCCAATGCCGGTGTGTCCGCCCCATGTGGTCGCGAAGCCGGCGTATTTGGCGATGTGGTCGGCGATGACGGCGGCAGTGACTTTGTCCATTTCGAGACCGCCGTAGGCTTCCGGAATCTCGGCAGAGCTGAGGCCGAGCTCGCCCGCCTTTTTCAGCAGGTCCCGAGTGATGGAAAAATCTTTGTGCTCCATCTTCTCGATGTTGGGGACGATCTCGTTGACGGCGAATTCCTCCGCCGTCTGGCTGATCAGCAGATGCTGTTCGGTAAAGTCCTCAGGCGTGAAGACTTCTTCAGTCTTGCGCTCTTCAAGAAGAAATCCGCCGCCGGAGATTCTGGTTTGCGGAACTGCCGTCGTCGTCGCCATATTTAATCGAATCCCCTAAAAATTCTCACCACGGAGTCACAGAGGCACAGAGAACATCTCTAATTCTATAGCTTGAGAATCAAGAAATCTCTGTGGCTCGGTGCCTCTGTGGTGAATGGAAGGTCCTGGCCTTTCGTGCTTTCGCGGCCTATGCAAGATTCTCGAAAATCCCTGCTGCGCCCATGCCTCCGCCGACGCACATGGTGACCATCCCGTACTTCGCGTTGCGGCGCTTCATCTCGCGGATGATCGTGGCGGTTAATTTTGCTCCCGTGCAGCCCAACGGATGCCCCAACGCAATGGCGCCCCCGTTCGGGTTCACGCGCTCGGGATCAAGCCCCGCTTCTTTGATCACGGCCAACGACTGCGCCGCAAAAGCTTCGTTCAACTCAATCACATCAATGTCAGACAGTTTGAGCCCAGCCATCTTCAAAGCTTTAGGGATCGCGAATACGGGGCCGAGTCCCATCTCCTCCGGTTTGTATCCAGCGGTAGCGAAGGACACATAGCGTGCCAGCGGCTTGATGCCGAGAGCCTTGGCGCGATCCGCAGACATGACTACAGCGGCCGCCGCGCCGTCGGACATCTGCGATGAGTTGCCGGCTGTGACTGTGCCCTTAACATGGAATGCAGGCTTGAGCGACAGCAAAGCTTCGAGCGAAGTGTCGCCACGCGGGCCTTCGTCAACTTTGAAAGTAATCTCCTGCCGCTTCGGTTTCGAGCCATTCGGAGTTGTAAAGCTCACCGGCACCGCGACGGTTTCTTCCTCGAACTTACCTGACTGGATTGCGGCCAGCGCTTTCTGGTGGCTGCGATACGAAAATTCGTCCGCCGCCTCGCGAGTGATGCCAAAGCGCTGCGCCAGCCTCTCAGCCGTCAGACCCATCGAAAGGTACGCGTCGGGATAGTGATCTACCAGCCACGGGTTGGGCGAAATCTTGTGGCCACCCATGGGAATCATGGACATGGATTCTGTGCCGCCGGCGACGATGATTTCCGCCCCGCCACTCATGATGCGCTCGGCCGCCATCGCAATGGCCTGCAGGCCCGATGAGCAGAAGCGATTGATGGTCAACGCCGAAACCTCAACCGGCAGCCCGGCCCGCAGAGATGCGATGCGAGCCACGTTCATCCCCTGTTCAGCTTCGGGCATGGCGCAGCCCAGGATGACGTCTTCAATCTCCTTGGTGTCCACTTGCGGCACGCGTTCGAGCGCGCCCTTGATTGCGACCGCGGCCATTTCATCGGGACGGGTAGCACGCAGGCTGCCTTTGAAGGCGCGTCCCACGGGCGTGCGGACAGAAGAAGCGATAATGACTTCACGCATAAGAACTCCTAAAACGAAATTATTTAGATCGGTCTAATTCCTCAGCGTCTTCCCCGTCTTCAGTGTGTACTGAATCCGCTCCTGAGTCTTCTTCTCTCCGCACAGCGACTTGAATCCCTCGCGCTCCAGATCGAGGATGTACTGCTCGCTAACCGGTGTGCCTGAGGTTACGTTCCCGCCGCACAGTACTTCGGCGATTTTGGTTGCAAGCTTGACTTCGTATTCGGTGATGTAGTCTCCCTGCCGCATCAAGTAGACCCCCATCTTGAGGGCGGCAAGAATGTTTTCTCCGGGAGCAGGGATGTTGGTGCGGGGTTGCGGAGGCTCGTATCCGGTGCGGACGAGTTCCAGAGCGCGCGCTTTGGCGTCGGCGAGGACGCGCTCGCGGTTCATGGTGATGCTGTCGGAATCGCTAAGAAAGCCGAGACCGCGGGCCTCGTGGGCCGAGGTGGAGACTTTGGCGGTGGCGATGGTCTCGAAGATTTTCTTCATGGCTTCCATCAGTTCGACGGATTCACCTCGTCCACCGGGTCGGATCGACTCGGCGCTGTCGACCGCACGGAGCAGCATCTCTTTGCAGCCGCCTGCCCCGGGCAGCAGGCCGACTCCTACCTCGACCAGTCCCATGTAGAGTTCGGCATGTGGTTGGAGTGCGGGGGCGTGCAGCGAAATCTCCGTACCACCGCCCAAGGTCAAACCAAAAGGCGCGGCGACGACCGGCTTCGGTGAAAATTTGATGGACTGGGTCATGCCCTGGAAGGTGCGAATGGCGAGATCAACCTCATCCCACTCTTCTTCCTGGATGGACATGAGCAGGAGCATCAGATTGGCGCCGACCGAGAAATTCGTGGCGTCATTGGTGATGACGAACGCTTCGAACGCGTCGCCCGCGCCGCCAGGTTTCAGAGTTTGCGAAATGAGCTGCACGATATCGGTTCCGATCGTGTTCATCTTGGAATGAAACTCGATGCAAGCCACGCCGTCGCCCAGATCGATCAGCGACGCCCCGGAATTTTTCTTGACCACTCCGTTTGATTTCTTCGCGACCTCGACCGACCAGACACCTGCCGGAACCTCGACTGGTTTGTAACCCGTCCCGCCAAGATCGAAGTATTCCCGTCCCGAAGCTGCCTTGGGATCGTCGAGATACCAGGCCTTCTTGCCCGAGGCCAGCAATTGTTCGACATTCGGCGCCACCGGCCGATCTTCTTTCTTCATGCGCGCCACGGTGGCTTCGACCCCGGCAGCGTCCCACAGTTCAAACGGCCCGAGCTCCCAATTGAAGCCCATTCGCATGGCACGGTCGATCTCAACGATTGAGTCGGAAACCTCGGGAATGCGGTTGGCGGAGTAAGTCCAAAGATCGGACAGAGCGGACCACAGAAACGCTCCGGCACGGTCCCCTTTCTGTGGACCGCTGCCATCAAGACCCAGCAGCATTTTCACCCGCACCCCCGTTTGTTCAACGTTCTTGGCCATGTCGAGGGCAGGGAACTTGGGTTTCTTGCGCGGATGATATTCCAGTGTCTTCCAATCGAGGGCCATGCGCTCGTCTTCCGCGTCCTTGCCGCCCTTCACCTTTTTGTAGAAGCCGCCCTTGGTCTTGTCCCCCAACCACTTGCGTTCCAGCATCTGCTTGAAGAAGCCAGGCATCGAAGCGGTTTGAGGATTGACGTTAGATCCGTCCGCGCCGTCGCCGGCCATGTTGCTGACCACGTGCCCCAAAATGTCCAGCCCAACCAAATCAATGGTGCGAAACGTTGCGGATCTCGGCCAGCCCACAGCCTGTCCGGTCAGCGCATCCACATCTTCGATACTCAGATCCATCTCCTGCATGAGACGCATGACGTTCAACACGGAAAACGTTCCAATTCGGTTGCCGACGAAGTTAGGCGTGTCCTTGGCGCGGACAATGCCCTTGCCGAGGCGGAGATCGCAGAAGCGCGCGACTGCGTCGATGGCGGCCTGGTCGGAGTCAGAAGTAGGTATGATTTCGAGCAACCGCATGTAGCGCGGCGGATTGAAGAAGTGGGTGCCAAACCACGAGCGCCGAAAATCCTCGGAGAAGCCTTCCGCAATTTTTCCCACGGGCAACCCGCTGGTGTTGGTGGTAATGATGGTCCCGGGCTTGCGGACTGCATCCACCTTTCTCAGCAAAGCTCGCTTGAGGTCGAGGTTCTCCACCACCGCTTCAATGATCCAGTCGACTTCGGCCAGGCGACTAAGGTCGTCGTCGAAGTTGCCGGTCGTGACCAGGCGTGTGAGGGAAGAATCCATAAACGCAGCAGGCTTCGATTTTTTCGCGGCATCGAGCCCCGCGACTGCGATCTTGTTCCGGGCAGGCCCGTCAGCGTCAGGAGGAACGATATCGAACAGGTAGCTGGGAACCCCTGCGTTGGCGAAGTGCGCAGCGATACGGGCACCCATGGTTCCCGCACCAAGCACGGCGACTTTATGAATGTGTTTCATCTGTCAAACACTCCGATCCCGATTCGTATCAGGATATGGCTTTGCCATACCGTTGTTGCGCTGCAAATAGTCGTGCCTCCAGCCGCTGCCCTTCTCGAAAAGTTAGAGGCGCACTTCCGCGAGCCGGGAGGCAGTTCCAGAATTTCGAAAAAAATCGACTTGCTCAAGCCAGTCTATCTATCACTCCGTTGTCTTGGCCAGCTTCGATCGCATGGGTTGAGGGAAACACAGGAAAAGGGTCTCTACATAATTGAAGCGCGTGCCGCAGTATGTGGGGTGAGGATGGCAGCGGCACGCGCCCTATCAAGTTGACCTTACGATAGACGCCTGGTCAATCACCGTCAAGGTTACAGATCACAGGTCTGTGTGACGCCCCAGCGACGCCTTCAGAGTTCCGGGTGCGCCTTAACATAAGCTTGCGCTCGGCCAGCCATATCCTTTTCGCCCCGGTAAGCCAGTTTGTGCACGGCGTCTTCAAGAGGAATCCAGAGCGCGCGCTTCACCTCGATGCGCATCTCCGTCGCGATATCGTCGATTTCCCCCGACTCATAACGAAAAAGATAAAAGCTGACTATCTTGAAAACTCGCTCTCCGTCTCCCCAGGTGCGGACATAGGCGTACTTGGTGTCTCCAAGCTTCGTCACCGGAATCGCGGTGACCCCGGTTTCCTCCGTGACTTCGCGGATGGCAGCCTGCTCGGGTTTTTCGCCCGGATCGACTAGCCCCTTGGGCAACGCGAGTAACATTTTTTGCGATGTTTTCCTTTTGCCAGCGGGGGCAGGGGTTGGAGGCGGCTCTTTCTGGGGCTCGATCACGGCCACTTGCCATCCCGCCGGCGTGTGTCGTACCACTACTCCCCCGGCGGATACTTCTCGAATCATATTCGCTAAGCTATCAGAAATACAGGAGTTAGTCACGTCCCAGCCCGCGGACGGTAACCCCGGGTAACCCTGCCGCCGTAATCTGGTGCCGCCGTCTACTGCCGTGAAACACTCAGTTCTGTGCTGGCATCTTACTTGCAGGTTTAGCTTGGGTCGGCAGTTAAGAGTGACCGGGCAAACCGGGATGAAGTGGGGTTCCCCGTGAAGAGTCTGGGCAAGATTATTCGCTCGGTGCAGGCATTTGGGCGGGAGCTTTCTGGCCTTTCGGCCGAGCAATCGTCGCCATTGCAGGCAGGTATCGGCTTGGCGTTGGGCGGCGGGTTCGCCCGCGGCATCGCCCACGTCGGCGTTCTCAAAGTTCTCGAAGAAGAGAACATTCCCATCAGCTACATTGCAGGAACCAGCGTAGGCGCGCTCATCGGCGCCGCTTATTGCAGCGGGATCTCGGCCGCGGAACTCGAGCAGGTTGCCGCCCGCGTGCGCTTCAAGCACATTGCCAGTTGGACGCTCTCGCGTTACGGCTTCGCCAGCAACCAGCGCATGATCGGATTCCTGAACCAACTCCTGAAGGTCAAGACATTCGAAGAATTGCGCATCCCTCTAGCCGTCACCGCCACAGATTTCTCCACTGGCGAAGGCGTGGTTTTTCATTCCGGACCACTCATCGATCCCGTACGCGCCAGTTGCGCCTACCCAGGAATGTTCTTGCCGGTGAAGATTCGCGGACGGCATCTGATCGACGGCATGCTCTCGCACACTGTCCCGACTCGGCCCTTGCGGCAAATGGGAGCCGAGCGCGTCGTAGCCGTGCATCTCAAAGGGAAATGGACCGGCGGCGATGGTCCCCGCCATCTATTCGATGTAATCGGGCAATGTTTCGCCATCGCTCAGGAGATGAATAGCAGCCAGTGGAAGCAGGCCGCCGATCTGATCGTCGAGCCCGACGTGAACGGTTACAAATATGACGCATTCGAGCACAGCACTGCTCTAGTACGCGCCGGAGAACTAGCCACTCGTGCCGCGCTCCCGGAAATCCGCAAGTGGCTTCAAACCGAACCCGAACGCGCAGCGAAAATGCCCAAGGCAGTCGCCACGCAAGCCCCGATTACAATGTCGCCCTGAGAATAATCCAAGAGAGGTTCAAGCTAGAAGCCAGGAGCTAAAAGCCAACAGCTATTTCATCACCCCGCGCTGCGCAATCCCAATGTTATCCCGCGAAGTATTCTTTACCAGATACATCATTTCATCCGCCTGCCGAATGATGTCGTGAGGGCTCTTGGCGTCGTGCGGATAAGTAGCAACGCCCATGGACGCTCGCACATTCAGATTCAGTCCTTCTTCTTTGCAGAACATGCTGGTGCGCAGGCTGTCGCGCAGACGTTTCGCCACCACCAGCGCGGAATCCTTCCCAGTCTGCGGCAGCAGCACCACGAACTCATCGCCGCCATAACGGAATGCATAGTCAATCAAACGAAGCTGCGCCTTGATAAGGTACCCAATCTCCGCCAGCAGCTTGCTTCCAATCAAGTGCCCGTGCGTGTCATTGACTTGCTTGAAGTGGTCAAGATCGATGAACACAACCGTGAATTCATACCCAAAACGTGACGAGCGATAAACCTCGGTCTCAAGAGTCTTATAAAGATGTCGCGCGTTATAGAGACCGGTACAGTCGTCGGTGATGGTGAGTTCCTGAATTTTTTCGACGGCCCGCGCGTTTTCGATGGCGATGGCCGCATAATCGCAAAGCGACTGCAAAAAGAAGATCTCCTGATCCCCAAAGTGCTCCATGTCCACGTTCACCAGCTGAATGACACCCAGGACGCGAAGCCGCGAGCGCACCGGGAAGCACACAATCGAGCGCGTCTCCCACTTGGTCATCTCATCAATGCGCTTGGCGAACCGCGGGTCGTTCATGACATCGGGAACCACCAGCCGTTCCCCATGTTTGGCCACGTAGCCCGCAATCCCTTCTCCCACTTTCAGGCGCAGGTTCTTCAATGCCTCGGACGCACTTCCCACCGCGATGGCAAAATAAAGTTCTTCACGGTCATGATCCACCATCAGCAACGACCAGGTGTCAGGCTTGAAGTACTCCGCCATTTTTTCCATGATGGTCTGCAGGATGGAGTCGAGGTCAAGGGACGAGGTCAGGGCCTTGGCCACATCGTGAAAGATGGTCAGTTCCTGGCGCTGGCGTTTCTGATCGTCCTCGGGGGGTTCGGTCATGAACATCAGCCTCGAATCAAAGCGGAAGTGTCAAAATTATAAGCGCCGTCCCGAACCCCCAGCAATGAACGATGGTAACCCGTACCCGTAAAGGCACGTGGCACAGGTGCATAGCCAATCCTCATGCGGCGACGGGTGCCTCGCCGGTCCTTTTCGGTCACGTGGGACAGTCGCCCCGGCTTCTCCGGTTGAGCAGGAGCCAGGGGGCTGTCAAATCTGACAGTTCTCCGGAGACTCGCAGCCCGGTAAATTACCTGAAACGTTCTCTCTTTTCCCGATCCCGGTCTGGAGTGCTTCGTTGAGCGCGACGACGATACGAAGGTGTGGAGACTGATCATGGCTACGAACAAGCAATTTTTTTCGATTCTCTTGAGCGCAAGTCTGGCTCTTGTGACCTGGCCCTTGGACGGATGCAAGAAGTCGGAAGAAAAGGCAGCCCAACCCGGCGCGCAAGGGCAGGCTCCGGCCACCACCGACGCCGTACCCACGGCCGACCAACTCTACCAACTCGTCGCTCCCATCGCGCTCTTCCCCGATAACCTCGTCGCGCAGGTTTTAGCCGGTTCCACCTATCCTGATCAGATTACAGCTGCGAACACCTGGCTACAGCAGAACTCGAACCTCAAGGGCGGAGACCTCATGCAAGCCGCCGACCAGCAGCCCTGGGATGCCAGCGTCAAGAGTCTCACCCAATTTCCCGACGTGCTAAATCAAATGGCCTCGAGCCTGTCCTGGACCTCCGCTCTCGGCGACGCCTATTTCAACGTTCCCCAGAGCGTGCTGAACGCCGTGCAAGTCATGCGCCAGCGTGCCCAGCAGGCGGGCAACCTCAAGACCAATCAGCAACAGAATGTCAGTGTCGAGAATCAGCCTGCCGGAGCGGCGGCCGCCCCACCACCGGCGTCTTCCGGCGCGCCCGAAACCACCATCGTACAAGCCCCGCCTCAGACCATCGTCATCCAGCCTGCCCAGCCTCAGGTGGTCTACGTGCCAACCTACAATCCGACGGTCGTATACGGTTCTCCGGTTCCCGCTTATCCGGGATACTCATCCACGGACATGGCTGTTGCCAGCGTGATCTCTTTCGGTGTGGGCATCGCCGTCGGCGCCGCCATCGCCAACAACAACAATTGCTGCGGATGGGGTTACAACTCCTGGGGATGCGGCTGGCACAATTCCACCGTCGTCTACAACCACAACACCTATATCTCGAACTCGAATACCTTCGTCAATCGCAACAACTACTACAACCGCAACGTAAATAACGTCAACGTCAACAACATCAACCGGAACAATATCAACACCAACAATATCAACACCAACAATATCAACCGCAATAACGTCAACGGGAACAACTACCACGCCAACAATTTCAACAACACGGCTCGCAACAACAACATCAACACCCCGAACTTCAATCAGAAAAACAATCAGCCTCAATTCAATAACAAGCAGGGAACCCCGGCTCAGAACAACCGCCAAGTCGGAGGGGGCGCCGCCAACCAGCCCAACTTCAATCAGCAGAACCGCGCGGGTGCGAATCAGCAGAACCACCCGGCGACGAATCAGAATCGGGGTTCTGCTAACCAGGCACAGAACCGGCCCAGCAATATGAATCAGGGTCAACGCGATCCGGCTCGCGGATATGGGCAGCAGCCGAGCCGAGGTAACAGCAGCGACGCCTTCAGCAACTACAGCCCCGGAGGCAATGCCCGGGTCAACAGCGCCCGTGGGCAGCAGAGCCTGCAATCGAAGCCGGCTCCATCTTCGTCTGGCGGAGGTGCCAGGGCCAAACCCGCGCCTGCTTCCCGGCCACAGCCGCAGGGCGGCGGTGGCGGACGCCGCAAGTAGTTCTGTGCACCCCGCAGTACAGTTTTCGAGCTCAAACGCAGGAGAACACGCTTATGCAATCCGCACACCGGTTCCAGGAATCACTTCAATCGCGCCTAGTCATTGTCCTGCGCATGGCTCCTCTTGCTCTGGCCGTGGCTTTCTTTCTTCTGCTGAGCGCCCGACCGTCTCTTGCGCAGCAAGGAGATGAAAAGACCTTTGCCACGGCTGGCGACGCCGTGCTGACTCTTTACAACGCCGTCAAAGCCAGCGACAGCCAGACCGTGGCCGCGATTTTCGGCAAGAATTCAAACGAAATCGTTCATACCGGCGACGATGTGGCTGACAAGAATATGGCTCAAAACTTTATCCGCCGCTACGAGCAGATGCATCGCGTCGTCATCGAGCCCGATCAGACGGCCACTCTCTATATCGGAGCTGAAAACTGGCCGTTCCCCATTTCCCTTGTCAAGAACAGCAGCGGCTTGTGGTATTTCGACACCGAAACTGGCAAGGTCGAGATTCTGCAACGGCGCGTAGGCATCAATGAGAACGATGCCATAGAGACTCTGCACGGCCTGGTCGATGCGCAACAAGACTACGCTTCCCAGCCCCGTGATGGCGAAAAGACAAAGCACTATGCGTTGAAGTTCCTGAGCGAAGAGGGTAAACAAAACGGACTGTACTGGAAAACCGGAGACAACGATGCGCCCAGCCCCATTGGGCCTGCGCTCGTTTCCGCCGCCGCCGAAGGCTACAACCTGAAATCGGGGCAACAGGCTCCGTTCCACGGATACTACTATCGTATTCTCACCCAACAGGGGCACACCGCAAAAGGCGGCGCGCGCGATTACATCGTTGACGGCAAACTCACTCGCGGTTTCGCTTTCGTTGCCTACCCCGCCGAGTACCGCAACTCCGGCGTCATGACCTTCATCGTGAACCAGGACGGCGTTGTCTATCAGCAGGACTTAGGTCCGCAAACCTCGGACATCGCCGGCGCCATGAAAGAGTACAACCCCGACGACACCTGGGAGTCAGCCGACTGACGACTCGCTCCTAACTCGCGTGGGGACGGGTGTCTCGCCCGTCCCACGCGCAAGCCCGCTTCACCGGGTTCCGATCAACGTTACAGCCGTTCCGCCGTCACCGCGATCGGCACTCCGTTGGTCAGTGAGTCGAACACTGGGGAATGTCCCGGCCCGAGTTGGCCAAGCTCCTGCAACTTCTCGTCTGGTACATCGGCTTTGATCTTGAACCTGACCTGGATCCCTTGGTATCCGTTGCGAACTTTCTTATCGAGCTTAAGAAATCCCTGCAGATCAATATCGCCTTCCAATGATGATTCGACTTCTTCAATATGAATGCCGCGCGCTGCCGCGTGATAAACCATCGATGTGGTCAAACAAGAGGCCAGTGCGTGCAGCAGATGTTCGACTGGATTGGCGGCCACGTCCTTGCCCAGCAGAACCGGAGGTTCATCCGCCTCCAGCACAAACGGCTGCGGCCGCGAATGGTCCTGGCCGGCGCCGTAAAACTTGTCCACGGTCGAGTTATTCCGGCCCGCTTCCACCCATTGGTTGCGAATGCGAAACTTGAATTTCGCGATCGACGGCGTTGCTCTGATGGCATCGACCGTTTTAGACAGGTCTTCAATCGCGACCCCGTTGATAGTTCTTGCCAGTACTGTAGTCTCCGCTTTCGTGCTGTTCATTGCTTTCTCCCCTATTCATGGATTTGTGTTTGCAGGTGCTCGGAGGCGGTTTTTCAGGCCACCTCCGTTTGCCCCCTTCACGCTGTTTTCTCTAACTCACCACCCTCACTTCACTTCGACTTTCATGCGCATCCAAGGATGTATGCAGCACTCGAACTTATGCTCGCCGGGCGCCAGATTCGAAATCTGCAGTTGGCTGCCTTGCAGCATTCGAGTCTTGGCGACCGCGACCCGCTTGAAGCCCCCGGCGCATTCTGGCACGGTGTCCTCTCCACCATTGAGGCCGGTGATGAAGCCGCCACCGTACTGTTTTACCTCGGTGAAGGTGTGCGGCTCGCCACCCTGATCGACCACCACCAGGGTCTGTCCTCGCTTCATATTCACCGTGTCTGGGGTGAAGTCCCACTTCTTGTCCGGATGCCCGTCTTGCGCCTCCTTGAACAACTCGTCAAACGTCGTAGAGAAGCCAAGTGCGATGTTCTTGCAAAAGTCAGGCCCGAGCGCGGCGTTGAAAGTAGTCGGATCGCATTCGTCCAAGGCGACAACCTGTTTGATACTTGGACTTGGTGGATTGGCCTGGGCCAGCGCCAGCGTCGCGCCAGCTAACATCAAACAGCCAGCGAGTAAAGCTACCTTCCGTACAGTATTCATCGTCTGTGCCTCCATCCTAAGATTTGCGCCCGGGAAGCCCGGCTCCCAACTTCTGTCCTGCCAGTGCTTCCTCGATCGCGTTTCACGTGATGCATACTGCCGCAAGCGGACGGGGTTGACCATGGCGAACGCCTTAAGATTGCTTAATCCAGATGAATTCGTAAGCTGCGGAAAGTATTGGGCTTGCGGGGTTGCGTTGAGGCCGATGTAAAATTGTGCGCGTCCTTCGGAGTGGTTGACGTGCCGTCCGACCCAATCCATTTGGCAGACTCGATCCAGTTCGGTGAGGATTTCAACCTCGACCTTCGCGCCTATGAACTGCGCCGCGCCGGACGGGTTCTCAAGCTCGAACGGATTCCCATGGAGTTGCTCCTCCTCTTAATCGAGGAGAGAGGCAAGCTCGTGACCCGCGACCAGATCATCGAGCGCATCTGGGGGAAAGACGTCTTCCTCGATACCGATAACAGCATCAACGCCGCCATCCGCAAGATTCGCCAGGTACTGAAGGACGATCCCGAGCAGCCCCGATTCGTCCAGACCATCACCGGCCGCGGATACCGCTTCATCGCACCGGTGGCCGCGGAGCACGAGATCTCTGCTAAGGACCTATCCCCCCAACTCCCAGTTACCCGCCACCCGTCCGCCGACAAGCCCGTCCCACTGGTTCAGACCCGCCCCACGAATCTCCCGGTGCAGCGCACCGGATTCGTCGGCCGGGAGAAGGAGGTTGCCGCCGCCAGAGAACTCCTCCTGCGTCAGGATGTTCGCTTGGTCACGGTCACCGGGCCGGGTGGGATTGGTAAATCACGGCTCGCGGTGCAAGTCGCGAGTAGCTTGGTCGAGCGTTTTTCCGGCGGTATTCATTTCGTCCCGCTCTCTCCGGTGACCGATCCCGCCTTGATTGCCTCCGTGGTCGTTCAAACCTTGGGGATCCGTGAGGCGGGCGCTCTGTCGCCCCTCGAAATACTGAAAGAAAAGTTGCGCGATCCATTGCGCGCCCCCATGCTCCTCCTGCTGGATAATTTCGAACACCTGGCCGAGGCGGCGTCTACCGTGGCGGAACTCCTGGTCGTGGGCCCCAATCTTAAAATCCTGGTGACTAGTCGCGCAGCCCTGCATGTGTACGGCGAACATGAATTTCCCGTGCCTCCACTGGCCATGCCGGATTCGCTTTCCCTGCCTTCCCTTGAAGCCCTTTCCCGCTACCCTGCACTGGCGCTGTTCGTGCAACGCGCCGTCGCAGTCAAACCAGATTTTGAACTGAACCGCCAAAACGCTTCCGCTGTCACCGAGATTTGCGCCCGCCTGGATGGCCTGCCTCTTGCAATCGAACTCGCAGCTGCCCGCGTCAAAGTCCTTTCGCCTGCGTCCATGCGGACACGCTTGACCAGCCGCTTGCAGTTACTGACCGGCGGCGCGCTCGATATGCCGCAGCGCCACCAGACGCTTCGCGCCGCCATGGACTGGAGCTACGATCTGCTTAGCCCTGCCGAGCAGATGCTCTTCCGAAGATTGTCAGTGTTCGTCAGCGGCTGCAATCTCGAAGCCGTGGAAGCAGTATGCGACGCCAAGGGCGATCTCCATCTCGACCTGCTCGACGGGATGGCTTCCATGGTGGACAAAAGCCTGGCGCAGCCAGTCGAACCCGCCAAGGGTGAATCTCGATTCGCCATGCTCGAAACAATTCGCGAGTACGCTTTCGAAAAACTGCAGGCCAGCGGAGAAGCGCCCTTGACCCGGCGCGCTCACGCCGCCTACTGCCTGGTGCTCGCCGAAGAAGTCGCCACCGGGCAAAGCGGCGCGGAGGGCGCGGATTGGCTGGAACGCCTGGCCCTCGAACACGACAATTTTCGCGCCGCCCTGGAGTGGCTGACTGAAACCGGAGATGCCGAGTGGGGCCTGCGCCTCGGCGCCGCTCTGTTTCGCTTTTGGGAGATGCGCGAATACCTCGCTGAAGGCCGCGACCGTCTGGGCAAGCTGTTGAAGCTGGCAGGAGCTGCCGCTCCCACCAAAGCGCGCGCCCGCGCTCTTTTTGCCGCCGGCGTCCTCGCGGTTGCTCAGGGAGATTACGCCTCGTCGGATATGCTCATCCGCGAAAGTCTCGACACCGCGCGTCAGTTGCATGACCAGCAGGGCGCCGCAGTGTCCCTGAATGCCCTCGCCGTCAGTGCTCGGGACCGCGGCGACGCCGCACTGGCCCGCTCCCTCTTCGAAGAAAGCCTGCTGCTGTGGAGAGAATTAGATGACCAGCAAGCCGTCGCTCGCTCTCTCAGTAACCTGGCGAACATCGTCAAATTGCAGGGTGACAATGCCCGCGCCCGCTCCCTCCACGCCGAGTGTCTCGCAATTTTCCAGCGACTCGGAGATCGAACCGGCGTCGCCTGGTCAATGAACTACCAGGGAGACATCGCCCGCGATCAGGGCGACTCCGCTGCCGCCCAAACCTTGTATGAACAGGGCCTGGCAATCTTTCGCGAACTCAATGACCGCTGGGGCATTGCCGGCACACTCGCTGATCTCGGAAGTTTGGCCAGAGAACAGCAAAATTATTCCGCCGCGCACTCTCTGTACCGGGAAAGCATAAGAATATTCCACGAACTGGACCACAAACGCGGAATCGCGCGCTTGCTCGAATGTTTCGCCTGCTCCGCCGCGGTGCAATGCGAAGCCGGGCGTTCACTCCGGCTGGCCGGCGCCGCCGCTGCCTTGCGCCAGAATATTGGCGCCCCACTCACCCCCGCCGAACAAGCCAAACTGCAAGCCACGCTCGATCCGGCACGGCAGGCACTGACCAATGCCGCGGCGTCGACCGCCTGGTCAGAAGGCCAGTCGATGCCCATCGAGAAAGCTATTGAAGAAGTGCTGATGCCCCAGGCCGCCTCTCCCTCCGGCTAAGGGTACCAATCCGGCCGGTGGCCCAGGCGGGTGGCCCACCTTTGGATAATGCGGGGACAGACGGAACTGTCCCCGGGTTTCTGTACCAATCCGGAACTCAAGCCCACCCTTCCAGCCAGATAATGTGGGGACAGACGGAACTGTCCCCGGTTTTCTGTACCAATCTGAGGGGATAATGTGGGGACAGACGGAACTGTCCCCGGTTTTCTGTACCAATCTGGAACTTAAGCCTACCCTTCCAGCCGAAATCTTCCGTATCCCGTCCCCGAACCTGATAGGTTCCACGTATGGCACGTCTGCCGCGGGTTGCCATTCCCGACCTTCCCCATCATGTTACCCAGCGCGGCAATGCCCGACAACTCGTCTTCGCCCACGACTCCGACCGCGCCACCTATCTCCAGTTGCTGTGTCACTATTCTGAACTCTACGACGTCGCGCTCCTCGGCTACTGTCTCATGTCCAATCACGTGCATTTAGTCGCGGTGCCGCGCACCACGACCGCCCTGGCCGACGCCCTCCGCCACACTCACGGACGCTATGCCGCCTACTGGAACGCACGCCTCGCCTCTTGCGGACACGTCTGGCAGGGTCGATTCTATTCCTGTCCACTGGATGAGTCGCATGTTTGGGAGGCCCTTCGCTACGTCGAACTGAACCCGGTGCGTGCCGGCATGGTCGCCGACGCGGCGCAGTGGAAGTGGTCGAGTGCCGCCGCACATTGCCTCGGCGCTCCCGACAGTTGCTTGGACATGACTCGCTGGCAGGCTCACTGGAGCGCCACGGCATGGCGCGAATATCTTGCCGCCGGCGAACCCGAAACTGCCATCGCTGCCTTGCGCCGCTCGACCCACACCGGCCGTCCGCTGGGCCCGCCGGACTTCGTTGCCACTCTCGAAAAGTCAACCTCGCGCCTGCTCGCCCCCCGCAAAGGCGGACGCCCGGCCACGCCCAAGCTCCCTTCCCAGCAATCCAAGCTGGCTTTCATCGCCTGACGCAAAACCCGGGGACAGTTCCGTCTGTCCCCGCATTATTGTCCCCGCATTATTCGGGAATACCTTGTTAAACCCTTCGGCTTCTGGAGCAGCTTTTACAGTCACAAGCACAGCCCTTACAGTTGGAAGTTTAGCCTTCAACGGCAGCAAAGTGATACCTTTCGTGGGCACCTTAGTTTCTCTTGGCTCGTTAGCGTATGACTCTACTAAGGCAATTCAGGCGTATCAGCAATGCATGGCGGGGCCGGGATAGCATGACTGGATGATTGAGGGAGCAAACATGTTTGAACGCGAACGCGAGGCAAAAGGATTTACAGACTACACCGGCCTCAAGATCGGAGCTGTTTTGCTGCCCGTGTTTTTCCTTTTCGTCTACTGGGGCAAAGAGGATATGGGACTGGCGGTTCTCATTGCCTTGGGAGTGACAATAGGTGCCATCAAACTCCGATGGGATTTAAGGAAACATGTCTGGTTCTGGGCGATCATTGCTGTTATCTTGGCGCTCCATGTTCCCTTGTTTTTTGTGGTTCGATGGCCGCAAGGAAACGTGCCCACACTTTTCTATACACTGCCATTCGGAATCATTGATTTTCTGATCATCTCGGGAGTTTTAGGGATCGCGGAAAAACTTCTTTCGAGGGATCCTTCGCCCAACAATGAAAAGGGATGATTCGCTTCGTGGGCGGGTGGCCCGGACCTTGATAATGTGGGGATAATGCGGGGACAGACGGAACTGTCCCCGGGTTTGCGCGAATTTCCTTGTCCTAATTTTCTCCGGAGAAGTTTGTCGTTGACAGCGCGTTCGCTCTTATTGAGGGCCACCGGCCCGCCAAACTCATTCCTTTGGCATGATTTCGGGGAAATGCCTCTTGATCAACTCGGCGTAGCCATCGTCTATTTCGACCCCCTTCAACGTGTCACGGGGTCGGTTGTCCTTACATTTCAAATCCTTGGCAATCCGTGTAAAGCCGTGGCCGCTTTATTCGTCCAACTCCAAAATTTCTCCCCCATAACATTCGCTTGACATATATTTAGTGTGATTAGTTGAGCCTCAGGAGAACTCTCAAGTGGCGTCGTTCGGTCTCCGACTAAAGCAGGAGCGGGAAAAACAGGCGGTCACGCTCGACGATATTTCTCTCACCACCAAGATCAGCACCCGCATGCTGCGCGCTCTCGAAGAAGAAAAGTTCGACCAGCTCCCCGGCGGCATCTTCAATAAAGGTTTCATCCGCGCCTACGCCCGCTGCCTGAAGATGGATGAAGATCAAGCCATCGCCGACTACCTCGCCGCCACTGGAGCCAGCCTCCCCGGAAAAGAATCCGAACATGACAATCAGCCCCCAGTACTCGAACCCCCGTCACGAGCCGAAGTGCGAGAACAATTGCGGGAAGAGTTGAGCGGAAGGCCCGAAGGCGCCGCCGGCCTTCCCTGGGGCACCCTCGCAGTTGTGCTCCTGGTCGTGGCGCTCGGCTTCGCGGCATGGGGTTTTTATTCCCAGCAATCGCAAAAGACAAACCGGAATTCTGTAGCGCCAGCCGCCTCCTCCCCGGACGCCGTGCCAGCCTCAGTTGCCGAACCACCCTCGCCCCAGCCAGCCAGCAACTCCAGCACCCCGCCTGCCGAAGTCCCCCCCACCGGCCAGCCCACGGTTCCGTCCTCCACCTCCGTCGAACCATCGCAAACTCCGGCTGCAGTCCCACCCGTTTCCACTCCCGCTCCCGACCAATCTCCAGCCCCACAGACCGCAGGATTCACCGTGAGGATCAAAGCGCGCCAGGATTCCTGGCTCTCCATTTCCGTCGACGGCGAGGTAAGCACCAAGAGCATCTTGAGCGCATCAACGGAAAAGTCCGTACGCGCAACCAGCGAAGTAGTTGTGCGTGCAGGCAACGTGGGCGCGCTGGATATTGAATTCAACGGCAAGAAACTACCCGTGCAAGGAGATGTTGGCGAAGCCAAAACCCTGACCTTCAATGCGCATGGCCTGCAACCCCCCGCGCCCAAGCCAGAAGTCCCCACCCCGTGAGCGAGCCTCCTTCCTTTGTGAACCTTCGTGTCCTTTGTGGTGAATGCATTTGCAAATGCCAGAGCCGCGACCGGCACAAACGGGTCACATGTAACCCGAAGATTGTTTCCCGCTCAACCCGTCTCCCCCACCCTCCACCCAACATGGAACTCCGCTCGCTGCAAGAACCCGCGACTGGGCCCAAAATTATTGCGCCTGTGGGGGTTCTCTGGTAGCCTTGAATCGACCCCAGAAGGACTCGTTTCGCGGTCATTGTGTGCTGACCAACCCCCGCCATACGTGACGCGTAGATCGTTTGCAAGGAGAAGAAGCTTGTCGAAAAATCGCTATCTGTTTACCTCCGAATCCGTGACCGAAGGCCATCCCGATAAAATCGCCGATCAGATTTCCGATGCCATCCTCGACGCCTGTCTCACCGATGACCCCTCCAGCCGCGTAGCCTGCGAAACCCTGACCGCCACCGGCCTGGTCGTCATCGCCGGTGAAATCACCACCAAAGCCTACGTCGATTTCCAGACTCTGGTCCGCGGCACCATCGCCTCCATCGGCTACAACAACGCCCTCTACGGCTTCGACTCCAACACCTGCGCCGTGATCTCCAGCATCAACAAACAGTCCGGCGACATCGCCATGGGCGTAGACACCGGCGGCGCCGGCGACCAGGGAATGATGTTTGGGTATGCTTGCAATGAGACGGCGGAGCTTATGCCGGCGCCGATTTCGTTGGCGCACAAGCTGACTATGCGGCTGTCGGAAGTTCGCAAGCATGGGAAGCTGCCTTACTTGCGGCCGGATGGGAAGTCGCAGGTTACCGTTGAATACGATGCGCACCACAAGCCGGTGCGGGTGGATGCGGTTGTGATTTCTACGCAGCACTCTGAGACTGTGGGCAACGACGAACTGCGCAGCGACATTCTTAAGCATGTGATTCAGGCTACGATTCCGGCCCAACTGCTGGATGAAGACACCAAGTACCACATCAATCCCACGGGACGCTTTGTGATTGGCGGGCCCATGGGCGATACCGGCCTGACCGGGCGCAAGATTATCGTCGATACTTACGGCGGCATGGGGCGGCACGGCGGCGGCGCTTTCAGCGGCAAGGATCCGACCAAAGTCGATCGCTCGGCTGCCTACATGGCGCGGCACATCGCGAAGAACGTTGTTGCGGCCGGGTTGGCGGATCGTTGTGAAGTACAGCTGGCTTACGCCATCGGGGTGGCCGATCCGGTGAGCGTGCTGGTGGATACGTTCGGTACCGGCAAGGTCGATGACAGCTACGATTTCCAGACCTGGTTCGCTCGCATTTCAAGCTGACGCCGAAGGGGATTATTGAGTCGCTGAATTTGCGGCGGCCGATCTACTGCAAGACCGCGGCTTACGGACACTTTGGACGCAGCGATCCGGATTTCACCTGGGAAGCGACGGACAAGGCGGCGAAACTGGCCAGCGATGCCGGGCTGCGGGAGCCGGCATGGGGCAAGTAGCGAGTTCGCAAAGTAGATTGTGATTGGTCATCCCGATTCCCACTTCTCGCAAGAGGAGCGCGAGAAATGGGTCACCCAGGTTTTCCCAAGGATTGAATAGAATCAAGATCAACCTAGCGCCACAGGAGAAGTATGTCGACGACACCGACGCAAGTTCATTGCGATGTCAAAGGCATTGAGTTTGCGGATCTGGGCAAGAAGCGCATCGACTGGGCGAACCAGTCGATGAAGGTTCTGCAGATCATCCGCAAGGAATTCATCAAGAACCAGCCGCTGCAGGGCATTCGGATTTCGGCCTGCCTGCACGTGACCGCGGAGACGGCGAACCTGGCCATCACGCTTGCGCGACGGCGGCGCGGATGTGGTGCTGTGCGCCTCCAATCCGCTTTCGACGCAAGACGATGTCGCCGCCAGCCTGGTGCGCGACCACGGCATTCCGGTTTTCGCCATCAAGGGCGAGGACAATGACACCTACTACAGCCATATCCTGGCTGCCATCGATCACAAGCCGCACATCACCATGGACGACGGCGCGGACCTGGTGACCATCCTGCACACCAAGCGGCAGGACGCGCTTGACGGCGTGATCGGCGGCACGGAAGAGACCACCACCGGCGTGATCCGTCTGCGGGCCATGGCGAAGGAAGGCGTGCTGAAGCTTCCCCATTGTCGCGGTGAACGATGCCGACACCAAGCATCTGTTCGACAACCGCTATGGCACCGGGCAGTCCACCATTGACGGCATCATTCGCGCCACCAACTTCCTGCTGGCAGGATCGAAGTTCGTGGTCGCCGGCTACGGCTGGTGCGGACGCGGGCTGGCCAGCCGCGCGCGCGGCAACGGCGCCGAAGTGATTATCACCGAGATCGATCCTACGAAGGCATTGGAAGCGGTGATGGACGGCTTCCGCGTGATGTCGATGACCGAAGCCGCCAAGCTCGGCGATGTGTTCTGCACCGTGACCGGCAACAAGAACGTCCTCACCAAGGACCACTTCGAGCTGATGAAAGACGGCGCCATCATTTCGCAACTCGGGCCACTTCAATGTCGAGATCGATATCCCGGCGCTGGAGAAGATGTCGTCCTCGAAGCGCACCACGCGCAACTTCCGTGGAAGAATACTCACTGCAAAGATGGCCGCAAGATCAATCTGCTCGGCGAAGGCCGGCTGATCAACCTGGCTGCCGCCGAAGGGCATCCGCCGTCGGTCATGGATATGAGCTTTGCCGACCAAGCGCTCTCCGTCGATTACATGGTCAAGAACCACAAGACGCTGGAGAAGAAGGTCTACAAAGTTCCCGACGATCTGGACAAGCGCGTGGCCAAGCTGAAGCTGGAGTCGATGGGAATCAAGATCGACAAGCTGACGCCGGAGCAGGAAGAGTATTTGGCGGGGTGGAGCGAAGGGACGTAGCAGTTAGCATTTGGCACTTAGCATTCGGTTGGCGGGGCGGCGTTAGCTGCCCCGTTTTGTTTTGCAGCACTGTCATCCTGAGCGAAGCGAAGGATCTATGTATTTTTCCGGAGAGTGGACGCGGCTGTGTGAATCTGGATGAGGCATCGAGGCTGCTGGAAGAGTGGAAGGCGCTGGCGATTGTAATAGCTGCGCACGCTTTTTTCGGCGGGTGTAGATGGGCGGAAGGTTGTCCCCGATCTCAACCGCGTAAAGGGAGCGCTTAGCCATCGCTTGGCTCGCGCATCTTTCAGTTTCGCACTCTCTTTCCTTTCGGCCTGAGCGCTCGCGGGTTAACTCTTGCTGAGTGAAATTCTGTGACCGGCCACCCAACGAAAAGGGCGGGAATGAGGAGTCTGGCCATCCGCCGAGGACAGCAGATTCCTCACCGCTGACGCGGTTCGGAATGACAAAGGTGAAAGGGGCGGTTCGTTTGTCATTTGTCATTCCGACCGAAGGGAGGAATCTGCTTTCTTCGCCTGGATAGGATTGCCCCAATCAGCGGCCAAATCTTCCCATGTGGGATTTGAGGGCTCAATCAGCGCAACCTTCTTCTCCCGCCGCCACTTCTTAATCTCGGTCTCACGGGCGATGGCGTTGTTCACGTACTGAAAAGTTTCATAGTAGACGAGCCGGTTGACCTTGTATCGTCGGGTAAAGCCGTCGACTTCCCCGGTTTTGTGCTGAATTATGCGAGGCATCAGGAAGCCGGTAACGCCGACGTAAAGCACGCGGCTCTTGCTGGCCATGATGTATACGTAGTATCGCTTTTCTCGCGGCAACAGCAGATTCCTCCCTTCGGTCGGAATGACAAGACTTTTTTATGATGGCGGCGGGGGAGGGTTGCCGTCTGTGATGAGCGCACAGGCGGTGCGCGATTATTCCTGTTTTGGGACGCTGGGGTGGATTTTGTTGTTATTTCATTGGTCTTGGCTGGTTGGTGTGGCATAGTTACAATTGAGTCTCCGAAATTTACGCGGCCTTTGCGGGCCGCGTTTTTATTTGGGGACGGTTTCTTTAGACGGGGAGAAAGTCTCTAGCGAATATTTTATGAAAAATAACGGAATGAAGATCAAGCATCCCAAGTTACGGGGTGAATGGGCGGAGATGTGTTTCATGACGCGGGCGGCGGAGCATGGTTTGTCCACGACCCGACCCTGGGGCGAAATGACGCGGTATGACTTCGTGGTGGAATACGAAGGGCATTTCTCGTGGGTGCAGGTGAAATCGACGATGTTTCTGGATCGAGGAGGGTATGTCGTCACCGTGCGCGGGTGGCGGGGGAAGTACACGGGCGATCCCTTTGATTTTGTGGCGGCGTATTTGATTCCACTGGATTTGTGGTACATCCTCCCGGTGGAAAGCTTCAAGATGCAGGGGACAGTGGGGATTTATCCGCAGCTGAAGAAGTCGAAATATGGGCAGTATCGGGAGGCGTGGCATTTGTTGCGGGGCGGGCCGGGGATGGTGGCGGGTATTGAAGCTTGCGCGGAGGAGTTTGGAGCAGGAGTCAGCATTTAGCACTTGGCACCTGCGGCAGCCGGCCCAGCCGGCCCAGCACTTGGCACCCAGCACTTAGACTCAGCGCTCAGTCAAACCCAAGGTAGCGCCTCCAGGGCGGATCCTCACGGGCCGCTCAGAGCGCCGGTTTGCCGTAGCACGACCCGTGAAGGGTCTTTCAGGTCGGTGACGATGAGGAATCTTTGCGACGATGCACCTGCTGCGGCTCCGGAGCCGTGCGCGAGAGTCTTTAACGGTCCGATAGCTTGGACGATTCCTGCTCCATCGGGATTTGTTCTGAGAACGGCGAGAGGCTCCAGTTTCCCAAATGGCGCGTGCTCGGACTCGGCGAGGTACACCTGGTATTGGGATTTCGGAGTCAGACCTTCCGCCGCAATCTGAACCAGGTCCAATAGACCGAGCGAGTTTACGGCCGCGGATGCTTGTGCGTTTGGCAATGAGCTTCCTGCCGCCTCCAGATGCAGACGCGTGGTGTTGCCCGGCTTCTGCGAGCGGCGTCAGGTTAGCAGTGCCCTCGCCGGTGGGCACGGCATTGGGCACGTACACGAGGGCCTGAGTTGTCTGTCCAATCGGAATAGTGGCGATCACTTTATTGCTCAAGGTGTCAATCGCGACTGCCATCTCACCGTTCTCTAGCGCGACGTAGACCCGGGAACCGTCGCCCGACGGCCAAATTCCGTGGGGAAGGTTGCCTACAGGTATTGTGGCAACCAGTTCCGGTGTGGCGCCGCGGCGAAACGCCTTCACCAGGTTCGCTCCGCCGATGGTCACATACGCAAATTTACCGTTGTGATTGTTCACGAAACCAACGTGATTGGTGATCGGTCCTGTATCCAGCAAAGCCCTCTGGTCGAAGGGCGGTTTGGCACTGTACACCTGTACTTTGCCGACATCTTTCAACGTAATCCAGACTTCATCGTTTTCCGGAGTGACCGCGATATTGGGGCAGAATGGGCTCTCTTGTGGCAGGCGCTTAACGATCTGGTGCGACGCCACCTCAATGACCGCCAATTCGGGAGTGAAGCTCGAGCATACAAACGCATACTTCCCGTCTGGTCCGAACATGGTCATGCCGGGGCCGTTAGCCGTCTCGATGCGGCGCACCTCCTTCATCTGTTCCGGGTCGATGACCGAGACGTAGTTCTCGCCGCGCACTGTGACCCACAGCTCACGGCCATCGAGGGTGAAGAATGCTTCGTGGGGCGAGCGGCCTACGTACACCTTCCCCTTAACCTTGTTCGTCGCCGTGTCAATGAACGTCACCGAGTTTGAAGCTACAGACACAACTGCCAGCGTCTTTGAGTCGGGCGAATATCCCAGGCCGTGGACCAGAAGCTCGCCCCGGTAAAGCGGGCTAAGCGCGCCGGGTACTGGATCGCCCATCCGAATTACTCCCAGGAGTTTATTGCTGGAGGGATCAATGACCGAAACCGTATTGGAGGTCTGGTCGGCCGCGTACACGCGGTCGCGGGTAGAGACAGCAATGTCCGGACGTCCCCAGGGCTCTTGTTGTGCCGACGCACAAGACAGAAAACACAATATTGGCAACCAGAGGACGATCTTCATATTAGTGCTCCTTGACCGGGTGACGGGACGTGTAACTATATTAAGGTTTCTGCTTTTTCAGCCAAAGCTGCATCAACTCAATTTCTGACTGCTGATCGGTGACGATCTCCTGCGCCAGTCTGCGTATCTGGGGATCCGTGCCATACAACAACTGTGTTTTGGCCATCTCAACTGCTGCCTGATGGTGGGGAAGCATCAGGCTTACGAAATTAACGTCATCGTTATTGGATGGCTCCACAGACATCATCGCCACGTGCATTTTCTGCATGCTTTGTCGGAGAGCGAGCCACTCCGGGCTGACAGTCCCACTGCCGCTACGCATGAGAGAACCATGCTGTGGCGCCGGCGTTGCGACCGTCGAGATCGCTAGTACCAAAGCAAGAAGCCACCCAGTTTTCATTGAACGCACCTCGGTCGTGCGGAGTGTCCTCATCTTACTCGCAAGGGTGGCTGTCGATGCGCGGATAGAACGAAAGGGCGCCGCGGGCGGAATTGCTCGCCGCGTGGAAATTCCCGGCGGCAGCTCAGGAGGGCGTTGGTGAGGTAGG
The DNA here is from genome assembly GCA_963788605.1 of uncultured Acidobacteriota bacterium. Classification (GTDB taxonomy): domain Bacteria; phylum Acidobacteriota; class Terriglobia; order Terriglobales; family Acidobacteriaceae; genus JABDBE01. The sequence continues at coordinate 289,300 of CAWBHD010000019.1, forward strand.
GATCCTTCGACTCCGCATGACGATTCGCGAACGAATCGTCACGCTGCGCTCAGGATGACAGTTGAGCACGAGCGAGGACGCTCGCACACTCCACTCAATGATCGGTCTTAATCAGGGAGCGTTGAGTTTCTGCAGCATCTTGACGGCGCCGTCGGTTCTTTGGGTTTAGCTCGAAGCGATTTTTGATAGTTGGCGATGGCCAGTGGTTTGTCGCCGTCGTCCATGTAAGCCTCCCCCAGGCTGTCGTAGACGTTGCTGGATTGCGGATAAGCTTCGACGTTCAGCTGGAGAATGCGGATCGCTTCCTTGAGCTTCTTGGCGCTGATAAGTTGGTAACCCAAAGCGTTGAGTTCGTCTTCATCGAAGTTGTAGGTGGCGGGTCGCGGCGGCTTTGCAGGTCGTGGTATTGCTTGATCGCCGGGTCGATGCCGCCGGACGCGATGGTTGCAGAGAGCGTATCGGCAATGGATTTGCGAGGGTCGTAAGCGGCTTTGACGTTGAGGTACCCATCGCGCCATGGCGACCGCAAAAATTCCGGCGCCCATCACCACCGTCAGTACAAAAAGCACTGCCTGCCGTAGCCAGTCCGCCGCGGCGCGCCGGGGCGGTCCTGCGCACCGCAGATAGATTTCAAGAACGGCCAGCGGCACCAGGTATTGGGCGAAAGACAGAAAGTGAGGAACGGGCCGCGGAATGTAACCGGGATCGAAACCGAAGGGGCCTTGATTGAGGAGCAATGACAAGAAACAGCCCAGCTCGGATAAACAACGATCGCACTTACGACCAGGTAAAGGCGAAGAGCCCACCGGCGATGAGTTTTGAAGTCGCGAGCCAGCGCATAGCGCAGCGCCAAGGCGGCGCAGAGCCAGATCAGGACGGCGTCCAGAGTGGAAGCCAGGTGTTGAGAGAATGATCGCCAACGCTTCCGCGGACCCACGTCATATAAAGACCGGCGACGCTGAGGGTGACAGCGGTCAGCATGTAGACACGCCCATTCCAGCGATGAAAGGCGGGAAAGCGTTTGCGGATTTGCGGAACCAGCTGAATAGCTCCCGGCGAGCATGATGATGACGGCCGAACAACGTGCATGGCGACGGCGAAATTGCCCATGGTATCGCCGGGGACGTAACCATTGGTGAAACTTCCACGCAGTGCTAGTCCCCTCGCAGCGCCGTAAGAGCCATAGAACGACGCGACCGCAAACGCGAAGATCAATTGGCCGATGACGGTCACCACAAACCAAAACCGCGCGGCTGCTTTCAAAGCAGTGTCCGCGAGACTCGCAAGTGGCACGTTTTCAGACTCCAGCGAGGGAATGCATCAAGCTCGTGCCCATGATCGTTTCTCCTTAAGGAGAGTGGATTGAATCTAGTGGTCGCGGTGCGACTCAGATCGGTCCTCGATAGCGGCGCAGCCGGACCGCTGCGGCGAGGAATGCCGCGGCCAATGCCAGCCCGATCCACAGACCCGGGCTGCTCAGGAATCTCCCCGGAGTGAGGTGCATCAGCGGATCCATCGAATGTTACCGCTCGCGAAGGCGCCGCCGGCCGCGCTGCCGCTCATGCGGTACCCCAGCCAGGTCGGCGAAATGCGAAGTGTTGAACGCAATCTTCTCGACGACGCCGATCGCGAGCGGCGGCAAGGCACGCCCATAGAAACGGCGCGCGCCGCGCCCAGCCCGAGACCAGCAGCAGCCAGCCGTAGATCGGCGCATACCAGAGCCCATGCACGGCCAGGAGGTGGTAGAGCAGCATCAGCGACATCTGGAACAGCGGCAGGTGCGTCCACAGCGTCGCGACACTCAGGCCGCTCGCCCAGCAGGACCACGGCTGCTCAGCAGCAGCATGATCAACTGCGTGGCGACGGTGATCGACGAAGGCGAGCAGCGGCAGGACCACGAGCGGAATGCTCGCCTTCGAGAGCACGGTCGTGAGATCGGAAACCGGCAGCGACTTCCAGAACAGGATGCTGCGATCGCGACGTTCGCCGTGCAGCGCGTCGAGACAGTAGAAGATCCCGACGATGAAGGCGGTCACCATGATCAGGCATCGCCGCGAAGTTGTATGGGCTCTCGAAGCACTGCCGCCGCTCGCGCCGAGCGACCGTCGCGCCATGGCGCGGCCAGATGAGTGCCGATCAGGAAGCCGAACAGCACGACCGCCGGCGACGACCAGCGGCGCGATATAGATCGAGCGGTTCTCCCACAATTCGCGCCGCACCGACCAGTACATGGGCCGGGTCGCGAAGTGACAACCGGCGCGGTGCGGTTCGGCGAGTCGAAGGACTCGGGCATGGCGTTCGATTGAGTATTCATCGGGCCGCTCCTTGTGCCTGGCCGGCCTGGTTGCCCATCACGGCAACGAACAGGTCGGCGATGCTGGGCGTGCGCACGTCGCCAAGCGCGGCGAGTTGCTGCCGATCGACGCCATCGAACAGCAGGATGCTGCGGCCGAACACCTGGCGCTCGTGCATCGGCTTGAGCGCCCGTGCCGCGGCGAGCTGCTCGGGATGCACCATCACTTCCAGATAGCGCGACTCGAATTCTTCCATGCTGCAATCGAGCACGATGCGGCCGCGGTCGATGAACATGAGATCGGTGAGGACGTGCTGGATCTCTTCCACCTGATGCGTCGTCACGACGATGGTGCGGCTGCGATCGAAGTAGTCGTTCAGCAGCGAATCGTAGAACTGCTTGCGATACAGGATGTCGAGGCCAAGCGTCGGCTCGTCCAGCACCAGCAATCTGGCGTCGATGGCCATGACCAGCGCGAGGTGCAGCTGGGTCACCATGCCCTTCGACAATTCCCTGACCTTGCTGGTGCGCTTGATGGTGGTCTTCGCGAGAAAGCCTTCCGCCTTCGCGCGATCGAATCGCGGATGCACGCCGGCGACGTAGTCGAGCGCCTGCGAAACCCGCATCCAGCGCGGCAGCACGGCGACATCGGCGATGAAGCAGACATCGCGCATGAGCTGATCGCGCTCGGTCCAGGGATCGCGTCCGAGCACCTTCAGTTCTCCCTGATAGGGAGTGAGGCCGAGAATCGCGTTGAGCGCGGTGGTCTTGCCGGCGCCGTTGGGACCGATGAGTCCGAGGATGCGGCCCTCTTCGACGCGCAGATCGACGCCGTCCAGCGCGATGGTTGTGCCGAAGGCCTTGCGCAGGCCGCGTGCTTCTATGCATGCCATGGCTTCAGCGCTCCTCCTTTTTGGCATTCGAGGGCGGCGATCTTGCAGCAGTTCTTCCGGCGTCAGGCCGAGCCGCTGAATGGTCGCGTGGACTCGCGGGCCATTCTTCCGCGAGAAACTTCTGGCGTTCGCCCTGCAGCAGCAGATTGCGCGCGCCGGCATTGATGAACATGCCGAGACCTCGCCTGCTCTCGACCAGTTGCTCGTCGACCAGTTGCTGATAGCCCTTCAGGACCGTGAGCGGATTGACCCGATATTCGGCCGCGACCTTGCGCACCGAGGGCAGCGGATCGCCTTCCTTGAGCACGCCGTCGAGGATCATCGCGACGACGCGGTCGCGAAGCTGGCGGTAGATCGGCTGACTGTCGTTCCACTCACGGTCCATCCTGGGTTCCAGATAGTCCTTCGCGAAGATACGCTCCGTCACTTGATTCGCTGCAGGTCGAAGTGCGCGTGGATCGGCTTGTCCTTCATCATGAACGTCCAGTCCTCGGTGTGATGGTTGGCGTCGATGATGGTGAACACCGAATGGTGCATGTGGTACTCGGTGCTCCCGCTGATGTCCTTGAACTCGAACTCGACCGTCTTGCCGTCGGGCGACATCTTGCCGGTCATGCGCGGCCGGTTCCCGGCGTCGCAATAGTGAATCAGCGTGAGCTGGTCTCCGTCCACGTAAAGCATGGTGACCGGATGGTCGTACTTGGTCGCATCCAAGCGGCGTTCCTGCTTCCTGGAACTCGTGCACCAGCGCGTTTCCCCGCGAGGTCACGCGCAGCGAGAGGTGCATTTTGCCGCCTGACATCTCCGGCGCGTCCGGGACGGTGACGGGGCCTTCCCACTCTCCCGCCAGGCTTTTCATGGTTGTCGAAGGACTTCTGCGCCTCGCGGCGAGGAGCGCGAGGCTTGCGCGTCGGCTGCGCGGCGTCCGCTGCGAAAGCGGTGGCGGCGATCAGGACGAATAGAAGGGAAAGTGCGATGCGTGATTTCATGTTTGGTGTCTTCCTTTTCCAATTGCAAGAGTGTCGTGTTTGCAATCTAGTGTTATAGTTAACTATAACACTAGAATTATTACAAGTGTTTTTTTGCCTTTTTTTTAGAAAGCACCCGCCGCCAGCCGCTATCCGACTCATAAACAATGGTTTACACGGACCAACATTTTGATTCCAAAGCTCGGGCGCGGGCATTTTGAGGCATTAGCAGTTCTGAGGGGATCGGGGAAAGAGCACTTGAGTGGTATTTGACGGGCTTGTGTGTACCGACGGCAAAATGCTCCCTCCCTCTAAAACGTCACCCGAAAGCCCTGCCCGTTGACTCATAGTCTGGGGAGGTGGATACTTGAGCCCCCATTCGAGAAGGACAAAGGAGCATGAAGTGTTCTCCCGTTCGCCTGTGGGATCTTCAGAAGCGCTCGGGAACGATCTATGAGATCCATACAGAGCATAAACGCCCACATATCCTTCGTACTCGTCACGATCCTGTCGCTTCAGAGTGGATGCGCTTTGGCCACCGCGCAGACAGAAACCGTACTCTACACATTCAGAGGCGGCAGCACCGACGGCTTCGCACCCTCTTCTCGATTGATTACTAACAGTGCGGGGAACCTCTACGGCACTACGTTCTATGGCGGCAGTGGACCGTGCCAAAGAGGCAGGAAACTGACGGGCTGTGGCACGGTGTTTGAGCTGACGCCGGGAAATCCCTGGACCGAGACCGTACTCTACAACTTTACTCATCACAAGGCAGAAGGAGCCTTCCCAAAAGGGGGACTCGTTTTCGACAAGGCTGGAAACTTGTACGGAACAACTTTCCAAGGCGGGGGGCCCAACGCAGGGACTTGTGTTCAGATTGAAGCCTCCAAAAATCAAAGGCGGTTCTTGGACCAGAATGACACTCTTCGATTTCTGTTGCCACACAGG
>CAWBHD010000020.1:0-135309 GCA_963788605.1 uncultured Acidobacteriota bacterium
CCAGATCGGCAACGATCTGGACGACCTACGGTTCCCGAGCTCCGGTTCCCCGGGCTCGTGCCGGGAGACCGCTGGTGCGTCACGGCGAGGAACTGGCTGCGCGCCCATCACGACGGCGCCGCCGCGCATGTGGTGCTGGCCTCCACTCATGAGCGGGCGCTGGACATCGTGCCCCTCGCGACGCTGCGGGAGCACGCCGTCGACGTCCCCGCTGATCCGGGCGCCCTCGAGAACTGAGCGCCGCGTGCGTGCCCCGGCCCCGCGTCATGCATGATCCGGCCGGAGAGAGCCATGCGGACCTCGCTGAATACGGCGAGCGCATCGGCGGCTGACGGACGGCACGTCAATGACGGGACGGCACGGCATGATAGGCAGATGGCGTGGGACCTGCGGATCGAGCTGTTCGTCGATGACCTGGCGCGGTTCGCCGACTTCTACACGCGCGTGCTCGGCTTCACCGTGGCCAGTGACCGCCGCGACGGCGACGTGCCCTACCTGTCGGTGCGCCGTGACGGAGTGCGCTTCGGTGCCGTCCTCGCCGGTCGGCCCGTCGACCCGGCGGCCCGCGCCTTCCCGGCGGGCGCCGAGATCGTACTGGAGGTGGACGACATCACGGCGGAACGGGACCGGGTGGTCGCCGCGGGATGGCCGCTGGCGGATGATCTGCGGGCCCGGCCGTGGGGCCTGACCGACTTCCGCGTGCATGACCCAGATGGCTACTACCTCCGCCTAACGGACCGGACTGGGAGATAGCCCTGGTGACGGTGGTGTCCTTCCTCATGCGCCCAGCGCCATTTCCGTGGGTTCCCCACCCCGGTCACCCTCGCCCTGCGGGTAGCGTGTCCATTGTGAAAGCATGCCGGTGGACGGTACGACACCCTCAACGTCGAAGCCCGGCTGCGTGCCGCGCTGCTCGAAGCCGTCGGGACCGGGACGTGGTCGCGGCCTTCGCGCTCGGTCGGCGCTGAGCGCGATCGGCAACGCCGGAGCGGTCCGGCCGATAGCACGCAGGCGCCGCACGCCACTGCACGCACGTCGCGGGTTCGCTGGGGGGTTCCGGCGCCGCCGAGGTGCCGCGCCGCCACCTCGCCTCGGCGGACATCAGCGAGATTGTCCGGGCCGAAGGCTGCGAGCGGGTCAGCGTCGCCGGCCATGCGCGCATGCCGGGTATCCCGACCGGGCCGAACGGCTCCGGCGCGAGGCCAGCATCCTGCTCGCGGTCCTCGGCGAGAGGAGGTGACCGGCGCTGTGCCGACCGCACACAACGAGGTCGTGGCTGCTGGACCGGTTACGGCGGCACGGGCACCAGCGGGTACCGGCGATCGGCCGGGACCATCATGCGCCTCCGGGCGACTGGCCTTCCGCCAATCCAATTGCGAGTCGGTCAACTTCCTGCTGCACCAGCCGTCTACTGCTGGGGCCAGCGACACCGTCGTCACGCCGCCGCCCGCACCAAGGCCACCGGAGTGATCGATGAGCAGTGTCCTGCCCGCGGAACAGCAGGCCAGCCACCGGGAGGACAACGGGAATGCGGCCCGGCCAGTCGGCGAGACCTGGGTGGCGCTGCTGCACCGACCGGGCCCCGCCGCACCCGCGAGGGGAGCGTGTTCAACGTTCCGCGGTTCAACGAGCACATCGCGTGTCCTCGCCGGATGCGGACGCCGGCTGACCTGGTCGCCGGCCGGGGCCGCTGATCGACGAGGCCGGAGCGGGCATGACGATCCTGCGCCGCCGGGCGAGGCCAGTTCGGGGAAGCCACCCGGCTGGCCACCGGGATGACATCAGCGTCGCCGAAGGTTTCTTCACGGTCGCCGTCCGGCCCTGGCATGTCGTCATGCAAGCCGGGCCCGGGCACCGGACGATTCGTAGCCACGGGCTCGGCCGGACGTCATGCCGCTGGAGGATGAGTCCAGCGGCGCGATCGCCGGCTCTGCGCGCGCTTCCGCGAGCCGCCACCCTCGCGCGGGGCCACCTGATCAGCCGTGTCGCCGGTCTGAGCCGCCGCCGGCGCCTCGTCGCTGCCCTCCGGACCGGCCGTGAAACAGATAGCTGGTGGCCAGGCTGCGGTACGGCCGCCATGGCTCGGCGATCGCGGTCACCTCGGCGGGCAGCGGCAGATGATCGAGCCGGTACGACGGACCGGACGGCCTTGCGCAGGGCCAGGTCGCCGGGCAGCACGACGTCCTCCCGGTCCAGCGCGAGGATCAGCGCGCCCTGCACGGTCCACGGCCCGATCCCGGAAATGACGGTGAGCTGCGCGATGATCTCCTCATCCGGCAGGCCGCTCAGCACGGCCAGGTCCAGCCGTCCGTCGGACACCCGCTCCGCGAGATCGCGCAGCGTGGCCACCTTCCGGCCGGACAGGCCCGCGCGGCGCAGTTCTGCCGGGTCGGCCCGCAGCAGTTCCTCCGGCGAGGGCAGGTGGCCGCCGAACAGCGCGCTCAATCCGCGCCAGGATGCGCCGGGTGGACGCTACCGACAGCTGCTGGCCAGTGACCTGGAACACCAGCGCGCCGTACAGGTCCATCGCCGGCAGCTGGTCCATCCACCCGCGCGGGTCGAAGTCCGGCCGCTCGTCGATGAGCCGGGCCAGCACCGGATCGGCCTGGCGCAGGTGGGAACGCGCGTCCCGCAGCGGGCGGCCTGGCCGCGGCGATCCTGGGCCACCGGCCCCAGCTGGCCGTTCCGGGTCCATGGCACCCTATCTTCATACATCGCGTCCGATGTCCGAGCCCGGGGCGGGCCAGGTGGATGGGCCAGATCCGGCGCCGGAACGAACCTGCCGAGGAGAAGAACCCGTGGCGGTGCCGCTCTTGGCCGGGTGATCGCGGCAGTGATCGGCGGCGTGCTGGTCCTGACGGTATGGGGAAGCGTCATCGGCGCGCTCATCGTGTCACGGCCGGTGGCCAGCCGGCTGACGCGAGCAGCGGACAAGTTCGTCAACGTGCTGTTCCGGATGATCAACGAGCACCTCGCCGATTACCGTCGGCGGGACCGGGTGCTCGCCGCGCAGGCCGCGGCGATCCTGCTCGCGCAGCTGCTCGTCTGGCTCGGAACCGCGTTCATCGGGTTCGCCCTGCTGCTCTGGCCGTTCGAGAACGGCGGCGTGGCGGGTGCCTTCACCTCGGCCGGGTCCGCGATGTTCACGCTGGGCTTCGAAGTGCCAGCCGGCACAACGCCGGCGTTCATGGTCTTCGTCGGCGCCGCGACCGGCCTGGTTATCCTCACGCTGCAGATCGCCTACCTGCCCACCCTGTACGCGGCGTTCAACCGGCGGGAAACCGAGGTGGCGCTGCTGAACGCGCGGGCCGGGTTCCCTTCGTGGGGCCCGGAGTTGCTGGCGCGCACGCACTACGCGCTCGGTTCGGGGGTGTCGACCATCGACACGATGCCGGGCCTGTACGCGCAGTGGGAGCGCTGGGCCGCGGACGTCGCGGAAAGCCACACCACCTATCTGCCGCTGGTCCGGTTCCGCTCCCCCCAGCCGTTCTCGTCCTGGGTCACCGCGCTGCTGGCCGTGCTGGATTCGGCCGCGCTGTTCCTCTCCCTCTCCCCGAAGTCCGCCCCGGTCGTGCCCGCCCGGCTCTGCCTGCGCGGCGGATTTCAGTGCTTTACCCGGGTCGCCCTGGCGATGGGCATGGACGTCCCCACTGAGCCGGACCCGGACGCCGGGATCAGCCTCACCTACGAGGAGTTCCTGGACGCGGTCGCCCGGATGAAGAAGGTTGACTTCCCGATCGAACGCGACCCGGCCGACGCGTGGCCCGATTTCGTCGGCTGGCGGCTCCTGTACGAGCGGCCCGCCTACGCGGTCGCCTTCGCCGTCGATGCGGTGCCGGCCAAGTGGTCGGGCCCGCGCATGCACGCTGTTGAGGAGATCGAACCGTTCCGGCCGCCGCCCGGACGGACCGCGAAATCAGCCGAACCGGGCGGTCCCGCCCGCCCCGCCGGGGAGCCGGAGAGCCGCCCCGCCGCCGGGACCGCCGAGGACGCCCGCCGTTTAGCGCTGCGTCCATCCGGTCCCGGTCAGCGTGCTCCGGAGACCGGGTTGGGTGCGGCCGGCCGGGCGGCCTGTTCGGCGGCCGCGGTGATGTTGCGGAGCATCCCGCCGAATACGATGCCGTGGAACGGCGAGATCGACCGCCAGTAGGCGTGGCCAGCCAGCCCGCGTGGCTGGAAGATGGCCCGCTGGCGGTAGGTGGTCTCGCCGTCTTCGTTCTGCCCGACGGACAGCTCCAGCCAGGCCAGCCCGGGCAGCTTCATCTCCGCGCGCAGCCGCAGCAAGTGCCCGGGTGTGATCGCCTCGACCCGCCAGAAGTCCAGGGCGTCCCCGACCCGCAGGTGCCGCGGATCGCGCCGCCCGCGCCGCAGCCCCACGCCGCCGGACATACGGTCGAGCAACCCGCGGGCGGCCCACGCGGCGCGGAACGAATACCACCCGGACACCCCGCCGATGCCCTCGACGATCTGCCACAGCGCGTCGGCCGGGGCGCGCACCACGCTGGTGCGCTCGTCGACGTACAGCGAGCCACCGGCCCACGACGGATCGCTCGGCAGCGGATCACTGGGTGCGCCCGGCGTGCCCGCGGACGACCAGCTGGTGGAGACGTCTCCCTCGCGGGTGTGCCGCAGAGCCAGGGCGATGGCCTCGTCCAGGGGCAGCAGGCCGTCCGGCGGGTCCGGGATGTAGTCCGCGATGTCGTGCTCGGAGGCCACGACTTCGTTCCGCAGCGACTCGACCAGGGGCTTGGCCAGTCCGCTCGGCACCGGCGTGACCAGGCCGACCCAGTGTGACGACAGCCGGGGCGTGAGCACCGGGACCCGCACCAGGATCGGGGTGTCAGGCCGGCCACGGCGGCATAGCGGCGCATCATGTCGGCGTAGGTGACGATGTCCGGGCCGCCGATGTCGAAGCGCCGGTTGACGTCGGCGGGCAGCGACGCCGCACCGACGAGGTAGCGGAGCACGTCGCGGACGGCGATCGGCTGAATGCGGGTATCCACCCACATGGGGGTGACCATCGCGGGCAGCCGTTCGGTGAGATAGCGGAGCATCTCGAACGATGCCGAGCCGCTCCCGATGATCACGGCGGCCTGGAGAGCGACGGCCGGAACGCCGCTGCCCAGCAGGATGTCCCCGACCTCCCCCCGCGAGCGCAGGTGCGGTGAGAGGGCGCCCTGCTGGCCGGAGATCATCCCGCCCAGGTAGACGATGCGCCCGACCCCGGCGTCCCGCGCGGCGTCGGCGAAGATCCGCGCCGCCTCGCGGTCGCGATCCTCGAAGGAGGAGCCGGTGCCCAGCGCATGGATGAGGTAGTAGGCCACGCCGACACCCTTCAGGGCGCGCCGCACCCCGGCCGGGTCCCGTGCGTCCGCCCGTGCGACCGTGATATCGCCTGACCAGGGTCGGTCGCTGAGCTTGGCAGGGTCACGGGCCATGCACCGGACCGGGTACCCGGCGGCGAGGAGTTCGGGCACCAGCCGCCCGCCGATGTATCCAGAAGCGCCCGTCACGAGGCAGAGCGGTGCGGAGGACATGCCTTCAGTGTCGCATCGATCTCCCCCACCGACCCGGGCGGCCCTCACGAACGCCCAGGTCACCGGCCGTCCGGTCCAGGCCGCGCGACGCCCATCAGTTCGGCAGCGCTGGGAACACACGTTCGTGATCACGACGCATTGCGGCTCGTTGTGCTGAACGCCTGCCAGACCGCATTGTTGCGCCCGGGCCGCGACTGCCCGAAAGGGTCTCCGGTTGATCAGCGTAACGTCGTAGCATTCTGGGGGTAAGGGATAAACGCCGCAGAGAGGCTCGGCATGGGTAGGACTGGCCTGCCGGTGAATCGGCAGGCCAGGCGCTTGTTCTGGTTCAGTGGCCTGTCGTTGGCCGTCGTGGCCGTGGTCGCGGTCCTTGCGGTGGTCTTCCGGCCGCTCGCGCGCTCGGACGATTCCGCCCGGTCGCCTCACCCGGCATCAGCACCTGCCTCGCGTGTCGGCCCGGCGCCGCATCCGGCTGCGACCTGGCCGGTCGCAGGCCCGGTGCCGGACCTGTCGGTGCCGCTGGCGGGGATGCCGCCAGCGGCAGACCCGGCGAACATCTACGCCGACGCCGGGCCGAACATGCTCAGCGCGGCGGTACGGGGGGTGCCGTACCGGATCTACGTGCCGAACAGCGGCGGTTCCACAGTGACTGTCATCGACCCGGCCACCTACCGGGTGATCGGGAGCTACCAGGCCGGGCCCAACCCGCAGCACGTCGTGCCCGCCTACGACCTGCGCACGCTGTATGTCACCAACGACCTGGGCAACAGCCTCACCCCGATCAGCCCCCGTACCGGGCGGCCGGCCGGCCCGGACATCCCGGTGGACGACCCGTACAACATGTACTTCACCCCCGACGGGCGCTACGCCATCGTGGTGGCGGAGACCCGCCAGCACCTGGACTTCCGCAACCCGCACACCTTCGCGCTCGAACACCGGATCCCGGTCAACTGCGCGGGCGTGGACCACATCGACTTCGCGGCCAGCGGGGCGTACCTGATCGCCACCTGCGAGTTCTCCGGCCGCCTGGTCCGAGTCGACCTGCACACGCTGAAGGTGGCCGGTTACCTGAACCTGCCGGGCTCCGCGCCGCAGGACATCAAGCTGGATCCCGCCGGACGCACCTTCTATGTCGCCGACAAGACCCATGCCGGGGTGTGGCTGATCGACGCCGCGACATTCCGGCCGACCGGATTCATCCCCACCGGCCCAGATTCTCACGGTCTGTACCCAAGCCGTGACGCTAAGTATCTGTATGTGACCAACCGCGGCAACGGCTCGATCACCGTCATCAGCTTCGCGACCAAGAAGGTCATCACGACCTGGTGGATCCCCGGCGGGGGCAGCCCGGACATGGGCGGGCTGTCGCCGGACGGGAAGGTGTTCTGGCTGTCCGGGCGCTACGACTCCGTCGTTTACGCCGTCTCCACCGTTACCGGAAAGTTGCTGGCCAAGATCCCGGTGGGGGTGCAGCCGCACGGGCTGTGCGTGTGGCCCCAGCCGGGCCGCTACTCCCTGGGCCACACCGGAATCACCCGATGAACATGCCACGTTTCCGGCCCGAAGGCCCCGGTCGCCGTGTCCGCCGCGCGGCAGGAACGCTGGCGGGGCTGGCACTGCTACTTGCCGGACTGGCGGGGATGGCCCCAGCCCCCGGGGCCGGCAATGTCATCACCCGCCTGGGGAGTAGGTAACGCAGCTTGAGATCTTTTTCCAGCGCTTTGTCGAGAATCTCTTCCAGTTTGGGCGGGAGTTGAGGATTGAGTTGCAGCGGCGGCACAGGGGTACGATTGAGAATCCCGTCGAACACTGCAGCACTGGTCGAACCGGAAAACGCCTGCCGCCCCGTTGACATTTCGTAAAGAACGAGTCCCAGAGAAAACAGGTCGGTGCGCCGGTCCAGATCCTCACCCATGGCCTGCTCTGGTGACATATAAGCGATTGTTCCCATCGCCACGCCGGGGCTGGTCAAGAGCTGGGCGTCAGCGGCGGTTGGCATGGATTCAGTGGCGCTGGCCTGGTGCGCGGATTGCGCTTCGGCGCTGTACTTAGCTAAGCCAAAATCCAGGATCTTCGCCTGTCCGCTGCGAGTGATGAAGATATTCGCAGGCTTGATATCACGATGGACAATGCCCTGGGCATGCGCGGCGTCGAGAGCCTCGGCGACCTGCCCGGCGATTTCCAGCACCTCGGTCAGCCGCATCGGTTTCCCCTCGATGCGGTGTTTCAGTGTCTGCCCGTCGATAAACTCCATGACGATGTACGCAGATCCGCTTTCTTCGCCAACGTCATAGATGGTGCAAATGTTGGGGTGATTCAGTCCAGATGCGGCCTGCGCTTCGCGTCGAAAGCGTTCGAGAGCTGCGGGATCTTTGGCGGAATCCTCGACCAGGAACTTCAGGGCGACCGTGCGGTGCAGACGCGTGTCCTCGGCCTTATACACGACGCCCATGCCACCGCCACCGAGCTTACCCGTGATCTTGTAGTGTGAAACGGTCTGACCGATCATCCGAGGCAATCTTAGCGGGGGGCACACCTACCGTCAATTACCGATCGGTATTTCATTCGTTCCCCAGTGAGCAGCGCACGCGCTACCTTGTTGGCGGTTAGTCGACAAACAGGAAGTAATCCGAGCGCCAACTGGCTAGCAATCGGTCTTGGGGTGCCCCGAGTTGAAGTAGAGGAGCGCGCTTCTGCCTCTGCCAGGGAACGAAACGACACCATGGATGCACCCCGATACTTCTCGACGGCGTGTCGCGACCTCGGTCGTGCAATCGCTTCATGTATTAAAGGAAAACAATCTTTAGTCCAGAGCGAATTGTAGTGGCGATAGCGCTCACAGTGGAAGTCTTACCGGTCTCGCGCGCCCCGGTTAGCACCGTTGTCTGTTCCCGGGGATGTACTCTCGTGTCTTGCACCTCGTCCCCGAAGTGGCCTAGGCTATATTCGCCCGGCGTTGATCTGATAAGGGCGCGACAAAGCGATAGCTGATTGAGGCGAAGTTAGAGTCTGCGGCGCGAAGTAAGTCCTGAGTGTCCCTTCAAAAATCTTGTGGTGCGGCAGGTAACGGCACTGCCGAACAATTAATTGGGCAGCGACGGCTGCGGCGCACCACTTTCGGCGGCGGGTTCAGCGGTGAAGGAGCCCGATATCTTCCGATGGCCGTATTCGCGGCTGCAACGTCCTGCCCGTACGCAGGATCAACTGTGGAATAAGGAAAAACCACTGTTGGCCCCCAAGGAGATAGATATGGCAATTACCGAGAAACAAATTGCGGCCAATAGAATTAATGCCCTGAAATCGTATGGCCCAAAGAATACAACTTCAACCCGACTCAACGCCACCAAACACGGTCTGTTGGCAGCCGGAGTAACCGAGCTCGATGATGCTGAGGGTTTCCGCACAATGCTGCGTGATTTGGTAAAAGAAACAAATCCTACTGGCACGGTAGAAATGTTCCTCGTCGAGTCCGCCGCTCTGGAAATGATAAGGTTGCGCCGTGCCAGGCGTCTCGAGGGGGAATACATCACAGATGTTCTCAATCCGCCGATCTATATGCCTTGTCGGCCGCCCCATGACCCGCTTGATCCTGGGCTGCCAGCCGCGATGAAACTCGAGAGCGTTCAACCTCTGGTCAGCGTGTTCCAGCGTTACGAGGCGGCATGTGTACAGAGACTGTTCCGGATCTTGCACGAGCTCGAAAGGCTGAGACGCATGAGACACGGCGAGCAACTGCCGGCGCCGGCCGCTCTGGATGTAAGTGTTCATCATGAAGCCGGAATGGAACCGGGCATTATCCCCTCGCCGCAGGAAGAAGCCCCGGGCGATAAGGGAGATACCGCAATAGAACGTGTTTCTCTCTCCGAGCCGGAAGCAGGAATCCTGGTGACCAGGGAGGTTAAGGATTAAGCGTTCGTTTGCTTGAGGTAAAGTGTCCGGCGCCTTGCCGCGGTAAGGCGCGCGTACAACGAGGGAACCCTCAGGCTACGCAAGTGGCGGCAAGGTCCGCACGCTACCGGGGCCGTGTGTTACTCCAGTTGGCTTGCCGGATTTGCGGTGAACAACACGCAGCACGTATTTTGCCCTGGATTTGGACAATACACGAGCAATCTGGACATGCTCCACCTCCACTACAACAACTCCGCTTGGGTTTATGAAGACGTAACCTTCAAAGCCGGCGGGTCGGAGACGCCGATGAACCTGGGGAGTGGGGTCGCCGCCTTTAAGGTCCCGGGAGCTAACCAATTCGAAGTGTACAGCGTCACCGATGACACACACTTCAACCGGTACTATCACGTGGTAAAGCCCGCGCAGTGGATCGACCGGGATTTGACATCGGGCATCGGCGCGCCGATCGATGGCCAATTTGGCGGGATTGTCGCCTTTGCTACCACGCCCAACAACCAGTACCACATCTACTACGCGCCCAGTACTGAGGTTTACCAGATCTACTTCAACGGAACAGCCTGGGCGATCAACGATCTGACCGGCGCAACAGGGCAAGCCGATGACAACAGCGGAATGGCCGGATTTGCCATCGGCAATTTGCAACACGTGTTCTACATGTCTTAAGGGAATCGAAGCCGGTCAATCAAACGGCACCCACTACCGCTTGCCTCGTTCACCTGGCCGCATTACGCTTCATCGGTATAGTATTAGTCCCCGTCAGGAGGAATTTGCTTGGAAGGGAGGCTGACGCCGTGTCGAAAAGGATTTGCGGGCTGCTCTGCAACGTGGGATCCGTGGCTATCGCTGGGGCGTTGATTGTGGCCGCGCCCTGTGCGGCCGAGCAATTGACCAACGACAAGCTGTCTGTGACCGTCAACGCTCAAAATGGATCGTATCAATTGGCGGTGCGGGGAGGCCAGCCCATGTTCACCAGCGGCGTGGGTGCGCAGGTCAATCACCAGTGGCTGCGCTCGAGCGAGTACCCGCATCACAACGCTTCTGAATCTGCATTCACCGATGAACTCGGTTCGGGTCGCGCCGTGACCGTCACTTGCACCGGACTCGAGGGCAAAGCCGATCTGGTTTATGTCGCGCGGCTTTATGATCAGCGTCCCTACGCCACGGTCCAGGTGACAGTACGGAACACTACGGATAAGGAAGTGACGGTGCAGGCCTTCCGAGGCATGGAGGTAATTGGGGAGCCACTGCTCGATCTGGGTGGCCATGCATTCGCTGATCGAATCCTCTCAGACAGTTTCAGCGAAGACTGGCCTGATCTGCGGCTCTATGACTTGGGGAATGCGCCGGGCGGGATGCATCGCGGTGCAGGCAGCCAACTCATCTACAACCGGGAGAGCAAACAAAGTCTCTTCCTGGGCGCGCTGACCTCTGACCGGCTTCTGACCTTGCTCCATCTGCAAGCTGCGGGCACAGGCGCGCAAACTAAGATTGCATCTTACAGCGTTGACTTCACCGGGACCACTGAAGTCCAAAAGGAATTCGGCTTGAAAGGTGCTCCTGCAGAGGATCAAATCGAACTGAGCCTTCCCCTCGAACCAGGAGCAGACATGGCTTCAGAGCGCCTGATGCTCCAAGCCGGGCCAGACTACCACAATCAGCTGCTGGCTTACGGCGATACGATTCGACGGCTGCACCACGCACGCGTCCCCAGTCAGACTCCGATCGGTTGGTGGAGTTGGACGGCCTTTTATGCCGCCATCAACCAAGGTGAAGTCCTGGCCAATGCGGACTGGCAAGCCCAACATCTGAAGTCACTCGGCTACAATTATTTTCAAATTGATGAAGGCTATCAGTATGCTCGCGGAGAATTCACCACCGCCAATGCGACACAATTTCCCGATGGCATGCGCTTCGTCGGCCACCACATTACAGGTGATGGCCTGACATTCGGCATATGGACTGCCCCCTTCGAGGTGACCAGCCGCGCCTGGGTCTACGAACACCACAAGGACTGGCTGGTGCACAACGCCAAGGGCGATCCGATTCCTATTGGTGATGTCTGGGACCAGAAGACGGATGTGCTGTACGCGCTGGACACGACCCATCCCGGAGCTCAGGAATATTTGCGTCAGACTTACAAGACCCTGGTCCGCGAATGGGGAGTCCGCTTCATTAAACTCGATTTCATGGACACCACGGCGATCGAGGGTTTCCGCTACCGGCCCAACACTACCACCCTGGAAGCGCAACGCATCGGCCTGCAGATCATCCGCGACACCGTGGGGGATGAGGTAATTCTGGACAAGGACGGAAGTCCCATGCTCAACCCGGTAGGACTGGTGGATACGGGCCGGGTCTCCGCGGACACGGGGCACAGTTTTCAGAGAACGAAGGATGCTGCGCCTGGTATCGCCGCCCGCTTTTACATGCACCGCAACTTTTTCGTCAACGATCCGGACGCCTTCAACGTCACCGACAGTTATCTGATGGAAGATCAAGACGCCCGGCCCCCGGTCTCGCTACCCGCCGCCCAAGCGTCGATTGCTCTCTCCGCGGCGTCCGGCGGCATGTACGAGATTGGCGATGACATGCTTACTCTGAGCTCGGAGAAGGACCGGCTGGCGCTAGCTGAAAACACAGATTTGCTCAATATGGCCAAAATTGGAAGAGCGTCCACACCGCTCGATCTGATGACATACGAGCCCGGAGATGAACAACCCAGCATCTTCTTTCTCCAGGAAAGTCCACGCCAGGCTATCTTGACGATCTTCAATTGGACAAAGACTTCCCGGTCGCACACGTTGAAACTTGTGGACCTCGGGCTGCCTGCGGACCACGAGTTTGCAACCTTGGACGTGCTGAACCCGCGCTCTCCGGTCACGCTTGTGGGCGGCGCCGTGCGCATCGAGAATCAACTCCCCGAGTCTGTGAGAGTGATCAAGCTCATCGATCGCAACGTCTCCGCGGGCGCGCCAAGCGTTAAGGCGCAACTGCCCTCGGTCGCCAATACCGGCGAAACAATCCACCTCTCGGCGCAAGCCGACGCCACCGGTGTGCCCGCCATCAAGTATCAGTGGGATTTCGGCGACGGCGGGACCGCCAATGGTCCGAAGGTATCTCACGCCTACACCCGGGCGGCAACTTTCACCATCCGCTTGACGGTAGACGGAGTGGATGGCGTGCCGGCTGTCGAGAGTCTCTCCGTCAATGTGAGCGGCAATTTGAAGGTATTGCCAAAGCTTACCGACAATCGGCGCTTCCTAGACCCCACCGACCACTGAAGGGCTCCCGAGACAGTGCGATTTCCTCGACATAGAAGAGGTCGCGGCCTCTTCCAAAGACTTACGGTAATGAAACTTTCGTGGCAACTGGTTGGCCGGAACCGCGAAGGGCCGACAAGGCTGCCGCCATCATGAGAGTGGTGAGCGCTACTACGAACTTGGCGTTGCGTTTAACTGTTGTCACCAGGCCATGACACTCCACCCCACGGTCGCAGCCGTCAATGACTGAAAGTCTGCCTGCTAGTCGAATGCCTTCCGTTCTACCAAAGTACATCCTGTTCGCCATTTTCGGAACACTGGTGGTTGTAGTGTGGATCACTCGTGATCACCTTTTGCTCAATCCCAACTCTGTGCTGCGCCAGCGCTACGCACCGATTTCTCTGCTGATGCTCCTGCATGGCGTTCCCGGCACGGTTGCGCTGTTCCTCGGTGTCTTCCAATTCTCTAACCGGTTGCGCCAGCGGTACCTGCAAGTGCATCGCATTATGGGCTGGACTTACGTGATCAGCGCCGCAATCGCCGCACCGGTCGCGGTGGTCGTAGCGGCCAGGCTTCCAATTCCCACCCTGCTTCCTGCTTCCACCATTCAAGCTTTGGGATGGCTTCTCGCGACCGGCACTGCGGTTTACTGCGTGCGCACAGGGAAGATCCAGCAGCACCGGGAGTGGATGATGCGCGGCTACCCTTTCGCCATGGTATTTGTATTCGTGCGGGCGATCGTTGCGATTCCCGCCATCGAGCGCATGGGGGCGCTCGGCTTGGCAACGGTCGTGTGGAGTGTTATCGCGGTCGCCGGCGTGCTGCCGTCATTCCTGATCGAGTGGCAGCATCTGGCCGCGAATCAGCGGGTAGCAGCGGTGCGGGCAGCGACAAAAGGTTTCCATCAGGCGTAGCTAGGCGGGAAATGAGACTCAACGGAAAAGTGGCGCTCGTGACCGGCGCATCACGCGGCATCGGTTTTACCGTGGCCGAGTTGTTCGCCCGAGAGGGCGCTATTGTCTATGCCGGAAGTTCAAGCAACCCGCCCGGCATTTTTCCGGCCGGCGTAACCGGGGTAGAGCTGGACGTCTCGAAAGAAGAGCACTGGAAACGAGTGGTGGCCGAAATCGTGGCGGCTTACGGGAGGGTGGATGTTCTGGTGAACAACGCCGGTATCGCCGTCTATGACGCCGTTCATGACTGCAGTACCGAGAACTGGCGCAAGGTTCTCGGTGTGAACCAGGACGGTTGCTTCTTATCGCGATGTTACAACAGCTTATGGGCTCGTTTGCAGGAAAGCGGGGTGGCGTCGGCCCCTCTCAATGGCTTGCTACAACTGCCGCCTCGATCTATGGTGAGGCGAAATACGGAAGAACCAACCTCACAATGAATCCGGCACCGAGGCCTGCCCATTGGAATGGAGGATCGTTTCCGGCGATCCGTATCAGAGCTGCGAAGCAGAATTACCTTGGGACGGCAGGCCGCTCCCAGTCGAGCGACTGCACCTGCAGCGGGGGATGCGGCTCGGGCCCAAGGAATACGATCAGTCTTAGACCATCCGTATAGTACGGATCGTCGGTGAGATTCACATGCGCATTCTTCGGAGTGGATTCACCCACGCCCTTGACATACCCGAAGCGGTCGACAAAACCAGTTAGAAGAAGATCCTGCAAGACGTAGTCTCGCTCCTGATCCACGTATGCGCCGATGCGGTGGGTGGTGAGCGACCAGGCCTTGGTAGTGAACTTTATCCCGATGTCGCGGCTGATCTGGCCGATCCAGACCTTCTTGCCTTCGACCGTGAAGGGAGCCATCCAGAGCCGCAGGTGATTGCGCTGACTCACGGTGCTGCGCGCCTTCTGCAGGGCAACATCCTGATAGCGGCCGAAAAGGAAAAGCGGGCTGACGGGAGCCGTCTCGTATTCTGATCGCAGCACGAAGGCCTTCGCCATCCGATATGAACTCGCCAGATTAACCGGCTCGTTCAAGCGCCATCCTCGCCCTGTGAAAGGAAAGATCGCATCTACGCCGTTGCCGACAATCACCAGGTTGAGGGGATCACCAAGGGCGCTGCCAGCTTGGTTGGCAACACAGCAAGGCAAGGCCTCGAGCTTGCTGCGGAGCTGATCGGGGCTCAGATCCTCGATCTTGTCGGGTGGATACAGCTTGCTGAAGTCCACGCTCTGCACAGCGTACTGGACACCCGGCACCGGTACTACGAACCGAAAAAACCAAGGCTTGCCGGCGCCCAAGAGGCCGATATTGAGGAATTTCAAACCACCATCCTCGTGAGTGTAGACAAAGCCGGTGGCGGTCTGGTGCGCGCCGACATAATTCGGCATGGCATTACTTTCGAACGCCGCGTCGACCAAGTCGTTTGCTTTGCCCGAGAACCAGCCGTGGAGATGCTGAGCTACTTCCATCGGAGCGTAGTAAGTCGGGTCGGTCAGGATGGGCACGTAGCGCACGGCGCTGTCGGTGTTGTTCTGAACCTCGATCCACACCGGCTGCACGTTCGCATTGGAAGTCGATCCGCCGAAGTAGCCGCGAGTTTCGCCCTCAGATAACACGCTCACACGAACGGTGAGGCCATCACGCTCCTGGGTCAGTGCTCGATCGATGAAACTGGAGGCGCTGGATGGGTCGGGCTGGTTAGGGCCACAACTAGCCAGCAGCGTTAGAGCTGCGAGGAACCAGGCGCGAGTAAATGCGCTGAAGATGTACATCGGACGTGCACGCGCGTTCAGTCGGTGTTGGAATGGCTGCCTAGAAGTCGCAAGCCTATCACTGGCGTGATTGGAAAGATAGGATTTCAATGCGGCCTCCGAGGTTTTCTCTAAGGGCCGGATTTCAGCCCATGGATTGCTGCACTCGGGTGCTGCATGGGTCAATAAGTGCAATGGCCCTTCAGCGTCCTTGTGCTGGCATTGTTCGTGTTCCGAGGATGCAATTCACTCAATCCATTATGCGGAAGTGCTCGGCCGTCGCCGATCATTGGAAGTGGGAAACAAGAACTCGATGAGGTCGATCAGAAGGTCGTCCTCGGAATTATGAGACGACTTGAAGCCAGCAGAAAAGAAGATCAAGGAAAGGAAGATCAACAAAATGACTCTCAAACTGAAGCCAAGTGAATATCTTGCAATCTTACGTAAAGATTTGTGCGCCTTCATCCAGCGATGTTTCCATGAGCTGAACCTGACCACAGAATTGTTGTGGAACTGGCATCTCGATGTCATCGCCGCACATCTTGAAGCCTGCCGCCGTGGCGAGATTACCCGCCTAATCATTGATGTGCCCTCAGCGAGCTTTTGCACGGTTCATCAGCGTGCTCGTCTCGCGTCAGGCTTCTTGCAGGGAAAGATGCAACAATCAGGTGCGCAGCTATGCCCAGGATCTATCCAACAAGCATGCACTGGACTGTTTTACGATCCTAAGGAGCCATTTTTACCAGGATCTCTATCCTCATACGCAGCTATCACCTTAGCGACAGTCCGTGCAGGAGTTCATGACCACCCAGCAAGGCTGTCGGCTCTCGACATCCGTGGGCGGTGTACTAACCGGGAGGGGCGCGGACTATATCATCATCGACGATCCGCTAAAACCAGATGAGGCCCTCTCCGACACCCAGCGGAAGTCCGTAAATGACTGGTTTGATAACAGCCTCTACAGCCGGCGAACAACAAGAGGTTTGGGTGCATCATCCTGATCATGCAACGATTGCACGAAGACGATCTAGTTGGCCATGTTCTCCGAATGGAACCCTGGACTGTAATCAGTTTCCCCGCCATCGCCGAGCAAGATGAGACGCACGAGATTCAGACGCCTTATGGGACGCAGCGTTTCCAGCGTCGCGCTGGGGAAGCCCTCCACATCGAGCGAGAACCGCTGGACGTGCTGCACCGTATACGCGAAGCACTCGGAGAGTACAATTTTTCTGGCCAATATCAGCAGTCCCCGGCCCCGTTAGGCGGCGGACTTATTAAGGTGGCGTGGTTCAAAACGTACACTATGTCCAGCGAGCGCCCGGTCTTACGCGACCGTATTGAGCTGTATCAACTGGGCGGTTCCGGACATTCTTGAATACATTCCGGAGAGCTCCTCGGCGATCCTCTGGTAGTCCAGTTCGGCCAGAGCCTTGGCACGCAGTTTCTTTCCCAGGATATTGAGATCGATCGAGCGTTCCTCTATGCGGCAGATCGCATCCGCGATTGAATTCGCCGTTCCATCCACGTAAATTCCCAAATCACCCAGGTACTCGGGGATGTCAACGGCGCGAGTGGCAATCACCGGGGTGGCGTTTACCATGGCGCAGGTCAATGGGTGCCGGGCTGAACCGCCGGTGAAAGGCACAATGCATGCCTTGCTAGCCTGATACACTTTCGCAAGTTCGTCTCCCGTGTAAAACTCCTGCCAGTCAATCATGTCGGAAACCTCCTTGCGGTCAGCCAATGTCCGCGCCTGCTCCAGGCCATTACAGCCATGGCCAACATAAATCACTGTACGGACCATGACGCCTCTTGATTTCAAAACCCTTAGAGAATCCAGAAACGCTATATAGCCCTTCCCACTCAGAATATTGTGGCCGCCGAAAAAGAGATAGTTCTTGCGCTCTTTCTCGAAAAGCTCTGGAACCGCGGCGCCGTACTTGATGGTTTTGATTTTGTCTCCGCTGGCTCCCAAGTCGACCAGTTGCTGCTTCATGTGCTCGCTGTAGACCAGGACCTCTGCGCATTTGTTGTAGAGGCGATTGACCCACGGATGCTTTCGTTGAAAAGGATCAATCTCGTGGACGGCGACAACGACATGCTTCTTTGTGATGCCGGCCAGCACGACCAGAATGGTTAGCGGAATGAACCCAAAAGCTTCCAGCACCTGATCGAAGTGAATCACATCGGCCTGCCGTGCACGCCGGTAATAGAGAAAACCCCGAGCGGAGGCCAGCCACAGGTCCAATCGGAGGACTTTTACCATCAACCGTTTCAACGTGCCATGTTTTCTGCCCGGATCGCGCGGGGCGTGGGGAATCGCAACCGCCGAGCAATTTTCGTTGATCAGTTCGCTCTTCGTTACCGCAAACTTCTGGGCTGACGAAAAACACCGGCAATTCGAGGTGATCACATCGACCCGCATGCCTGCGTGGCGGAGCGACTCCACGAAGTTACTGCAATTGTGAGAATACATGTCGTCCTTGTACCAACAGCCGATGTAGGCGAGACGGACCGGTTGTGATTTCAAAGAAGTGTCAGGCATTGGCGGTCTCCGTTCTTATTCATAACCCATAGCGTTGTACAGTCTGTTGTGTCATGCTGTTGTGAGCCGAACCGCGTCCGCATCCTCACAAACAGCGGTATAACCAGTCACCCAGGACCGCAGTCCCCTGTAGCGGCAGACAACTCCAAAGGCGCGCTGCAATCTTCTTCGCCAACGGTGATTTGTCGAAGTCCAAGTCAGGTGTCTCGCCCGGCGAATAGTAGTAGCGCCAGAGTTGGGTTTCGCTGCAGTTCCACTTACGCTTGAAGCGGGCCAGGTCCGGGGCGTCGCCTGGAGTTTCACCAAAATCATAAGTGCGACAGCCCTGGCGACAGGCGTCGTGGATACCTACCCAATGGAGCAGGTCATTGGGATGAAGCGGGAAATCCTTCTCGCGGCAGGCCGCAAACCCAGCAAAAATGTTATCGCGATAAGTGAAGAGAATAGATCCCCCGATTATCCGAGACCGGGTCTGATCCCGCGCGACCAGCAACCGCATGTAACCGCGGGGTCGGAGCAAGTCCCAGAATGCCTCGAACAACCGGTAGGGGCGCGGGGGAACACAATTACGGCGCATGGTCTCTAGATAGATCTCGTACCACTCACTGAGTTCTGTTTCTGATTGCGCTTCCTCTATGCTAGTTTCCAGGCTTCTTGCCTTCTTCACGGCCCAAGTGACCTTGCGGTGATTGGCACTGTTGCCGAACCGCAGGATGCTACAGGTCTCGCATGGCCCAAACTTTCGGAAGCATTCCTCTTGCCCTAACTTTCGCCGTTCTTCAGGCAAGGTAACGGCGTAACTGGTGCGCCACGGCCGCTGCACCAAGCCATCGACTGGGCCGTCCAGCAGAGCGCTGAGCGCCTTGATCTGGAGAGTTTGTCCCCGAGTTTTCTCCACGATCTTCATCGCCGCTCTCAGCAAAACGGCAGACGCTTCTGGAGTCAATGCCAGCGGCCCAGCTAGCGGAGTTCGGGGCAGGGAAGACAATCGCCTACCGACAAGGTTCCCTCCAACTCCAAACGGGAGACCTCGCGTGAAGAGCAGTGGCAGGATCGCCTGCAGATTCCCTTGGTTGTCTTCACAGGCGAGGGTAATTCGGGGCTGGTCGTATTCCCTTTCGAGAACCTGCAGCCAAAGCGGATGGTGGAAGATCGTTGCGTCGGGGTGCAACTCCACGAACTTCTCCCAACGCGGGTCGGAGTGGATATCGACCTCGATGACTCGTAGCTTGGATTGTTCTTCCCCGTTGGTTACGTTCGCCCTCGCACTCAAGGGCTGCGTCGCCATGTCTTCTGAACAGCGGAAACAGTCTGCTTTGTTCGGCATAACGAAGGACGATGGGGAACGTGAGGGAGGAAAGCACTTTCGGAGTATTACAGCACTCCTAACGTGCACATTATCAAACGATATGCTGAACACGCGCAGGCTGCAGTGATTAAGATCACACTTCCCTGTGACCCAGACAAGGCCCTTCCACTTTAAAATTCCCTAGTAACTCCGTGGGTCAAGCAGCAATCCGGCAAAGTCAAGTTTTTCCCCCTAATGTGAGATAGCCTTCTTGGCTTCGCGGTCGCTGGTCGTTTGTACAAAATAAGCTCTAACCGCTTGGGATTCGAGCGAAAACTCATCAGGCGTTTAGGATGTTCAAGCCATGCGCGCTAGATCCCACTTGACTGTTTGGTAGAAGGCGATATGATGTTGCCCGTTTCGGCCGAGCACGCTGCCTCGGATGTGTTTCTCGGGGGAGGATACATTCGGTCCCCTGCTCGGTCCGTCCTCAAATTTAAGATGTCGCGACTCAATAGTGTGCTTTCTGGCGTTGGTAAAGCATCCGCCCTTTCTTAAGCCGAGGGTCCGCCCGTGCACTCCTCCCAGGCCACCGACTCTGGAAGCCCCCAATCTCTCAGGTGTGAGCGACAACTAAAAAGACACTGACAATCACCGAAGTGCGGTGCGCTTGCAGGGATTTTATGAAACGAACCCAATATGTATCCTGTTTTTTCCACTTACAAAATTGCATATTACGAAATTCATCGGCATTCACCACGTCTTGGCTGTGGTGCAGCTCTGGAATGCCGTGCCGTGCTCACGTGCTGCAGGGGGTGTAATCAGATCCTGGTGCACGCCAGAATGGCATGGGAGCGTGGGACGCGGGTACGATGAGTATTGGTGGCTCAGATCTTGCTGCGACTGGGTGCTACCTATGATTCTATGATTCAGTAAGACCTGACCTTGCCCCACGCAGTACAAGCGTTTCTCTAGCCGCGCATATCAAAGTGAGCTCCACTCGTGCACCGCCATATGCCATTCCAGAAATGCCCACTCAAAAATTCCGCCGCGCCCATAGAACGTGTTATCGGAGTGTGGGGGAGATCACAACGGCGTGTGCCTTGCGGTACAGCAAAACGTTTCGTCCACACAGACACTGACGTCAGACGAGACCGGCTCAACTGGCTCGTGGACCGCACAAGATGTGAGCCGCCAAATAAGTCCGGATCGAGGGCGTCGGCCCAGCCTGTCACAGGAGGCTAATTCATGCTCTCCCATGCGGAATGGAGTTTGTAAAAAGCTGTCTTACACGGTTTAGTTCAACGCGCGTTTATCCACAATGGGTCCAGATCCCTCGGTGGTATAAGTTTTGGTGTACGAGAAGCACATGACACGAAGACTCGATTACCGCAACAGCGTGCTTGAGGCGTACCCCGAGGTCTATACCCCTGCGGTGCTTGAGGCGTTGGAGGTCCTGGCGCCGCTCAACCGTGATCGGCGGGAGCTGATGGCAAGGCGCATCGCGCGGCGACTGACGAGGGGGCGCAGCCGGCAGCGTATCACCTTCCTCGACCCGCAGGCGCTGATTCCGCGCACGGGCATCCGGGTTCAGGACGCCCGGGACGGCAACTTCGAGGGGAGCGAGATCCCCGCCGATCTGAGGCGCCAGTGGATCCAGGGCACCGGGCCCGCTGCCAGGCCGAGGGCGAGCACTGAGAGCGGCCTGCGCAACGCCGCCTACGCGCTCCTCTCGGGTGCCGACGGCTGGATGTTCGATGGGGAGGATGCCCTCGGGCAGGTCGATACCATGTCGCTCGACAACCAGCGCAACCTCCGGCTCGCGATCGCCCGGGACCCACGCTTCTTGCGCGTCGCCGAAGAAGTTGCCGCTGAGATGAACCAGTGGGCACAAGGCTTTTTCGGGCGACCCATCGTCGCCGACTGGCGCGAACAGCTCGACTTCACCACCAAGATATTCCGTGCGCGCGGTCTGCACCTCAACGACCGCCACGTGCGCGAGGCGGACGGCACCGGCTTCTCTGCTTCGATCGTCGACCTCGCGCTCTACGTGGTCAACAACCACCAGAGCCTGCGCGACTCGGGAGCATCGATCGTCCTCTACTTGCCTAAGATCCAGACTGCCGAGGAGGCGGCGCTGTGGAACGACCTGCTGGCGGCGCTTGAGCAGCACCTCGGGCTGCCGATCGGATCGATCAAGGCCTATGTGCTCGTCGAGCAGATCGACGCGGCGTTCCAGTTGATGGAGATCCGCGCCGTCCTGGGCCGCCACTTCGTCGGCTTCAATACTGGGCGGTGGGACTACATCAACAGTGTCGCCGACGCGATGGCGTGGGACCGGGGCTTCGTCAACCCCAATATCGACGCCATCGGCATGACTTATGGCTACATGCGCAACTATGAGGACCGCGTGCGTCGGGCAGTGAATACCCCCGACCGGAACGGCCGTTGCGCCCTCTGGCAGGGCGGTATGGAGCCCAACATTCCGGTCGGCTCCGAGGCGGGCGTCGCCGCGGGGATGCGCCGGGCGAAGGCCGGTGGCAAGCGCGAACAGCTCGCGGGGGCGAGCGGCAAGTGGGTGGCGCACTGGAAGATGGTGCACATCGTGCGGCCGGTGTGGCAGGAGGTCGGCGCCGACAACCAACTCGGACGCGAGTTCCCGCCGCTCACCTACACGCGGGAGGACGCCGACGGGCTGGTGCTGCTCGAGCCGGCGCCGCGCACGGTCCGGGGCGCTCGCGACCTGCTGAGCGTCGCCTTGCAGTACGGCAACGCCTTCGAGCAAGGTTTTCAGGCCGCAGCGCTCAAGCCGGCGGACTTCTTCGGCGACGACAACGAGCTCTACCTGATGGAGGACATGGCGACAGGTGAGATCCGTGTCAGCATCCTCTGGGAGTGGCTGCAGAAGGGCGCGCAGCTCACCGAAGACGACCCCGCGACCGGCGTCCGAGCCGGCGATACCTTCGATGCGACGCTCTTTGCGCGGTTGCTCGGAGAAGAGTACGAGAAGCTGCTCGGCGCCCGTGACCGCGACGTCCACGACGACTCAAAGGCGACCACGCTACCCATCGCACGGGAGATCGTCGCGACTTATGTCACCAATGGCGTCAAGCCGCCCTGGTACATCGACCTCTTGAACCTCAACCTCAACAACCACGACCTCGCCACCGCGAGGGCCCGCATCCAGGCCTACATCGAGACCTTCGAGCGGGACGGAACGCGGATCACCGAGAACCTCGACTTTTAGTGGTAGAGCATGTAGTAGAGCACAAGGAGCCACGTCATGAGATCGTTCGAGCAGGAAATAGCCGCGACCCAACAGTGGTTCGACGGCCCCAGATTCGCGGGGATCGTTCGCCTCTATACCGCGCGCCAGGTGGTCGAGCAGCGCGGCACTATCGCTTCCGATTACACCGTGGCGCGCGAGGCCGCGGCGGCATTCTATGATCGTCTGCGCCAGCTCTTCGCAGAGCGCAAGTGCATCACGACTTTTGGTCCGTACTCGCCGGGGCAGGCGGTGGCGATGAAGCGGATGGGGATCGAGGGGATCTACCTCGGTGGATGGGCGACGTCCGCCAAGGGCGGAACGAGCGAAGACCCCGGACCCGATCTCGCGAGCTACCCGCTCAGCCAGGTGCCCGACGAAGCGGCGACGCTCGTGCGGGCCCTGCTCACGGCGGATCGCAACCAGCAGTATCTGCGCTCGCGGATGACCGAGGCGCAGCGTGCCGCGACGCGGGCTCACGACTTCCGGCCGTTCATCATCGCCGACGCCGACACCGGCCACGGCGGCGATCCGCACGTTCGCAACCTGATCCGCCGCTTCGTGGAAGCCGGCGTTCCGGGCTACCACATCGAGGACCAGCGTCCCGGCACCAAGAAGTGCGGCCATCAGGGCGGCAAAGTGCTTGTAGCACAGGACGAGCAGAACAAGCGCCTGAACGCGGCCCGCTTCCAGCTCGACGTCATGGGCGTTCCCGGCATTATTGTCGCCCGCACCGACGCCGAAGCCGCGAACCTGATCGACGGTCGCGGCGACGAGCGCGATCAACCCTTGCTGGTGGGGGCGACCAACCCCGACGTGCCGGCCTACAAGCCGTGCTTCCTGGCCCTGATCCAGCGTTTCCATGAGTTGGGAGTCGCCGAACTCAACGGCCATCTGCTGTACGCCATACCGGCCGGAGAGCACGCCGTCGCCCAGAAGTGGCTGGAGCGCTGGGGCGTTCTGGCGCAGGCTACCGAAGCCGTGGCGTCGTTGCGGGCAGGGAAGGAGTCCTCCGTCGACGCGATGTTCGACCGAATCGCTACCCGTTTCCTCGACGCGTGGGAGGACGATGCCCGACTGAAAACCTTCGGCGAGGCGGTTGCCGAAGTGATCGAATTCCGTGCCAGCGAAGGTGAACCAGTCGAGATAAGCGTCGACGAGTGGCGGCGATTCGCCGCGCGCGCTTCGCTCTACGCCGCCCGCGAGAAGGCGCGCGAACTCGGCGTTGACGTGGACTGGGACTGCGAAGTGGCCAAGACCACCGAAGGGTACTACCAGGTGCGCGGCGGCATTCCGTACGCCATCGTCAAGTCGCTTGCGGCGGCGCCCTTCGCCGACCTGCTCTGGATGGAAACCAAGACCGCCAACCTCGACGACGCGCGCGAGTTCGCCGAGGCCATTCACGCCGACTTCCCGGAGAAGATGCTCGCCTATAACCTCTCGCCATCGTTCAGCTGGGACACCACCGGCATGAGCGACGAGGAAATGCGACGCTTCCCCGAGGAACTCGGCAAACTGGGTTTCGTCTTCAACTTCATCACTTACGGCGGCCACCAGATCGACGGGCTCGCCGCCGAGGAGCTCTCCACCGCCCTCAAGCAGGACGGCATGCTTGCTCTTGCCCGCCTGCAACGAAAACTCCGCATGGTCGAGTCTCCCTACCGCACACCCCAAACCCTGGTCGGCGGCCCGCGCTTGGACGCCGCACTGGCTGCTACGTCTGGACGCACGGCGACGACCATGGCGATGGGCAAGGGCTCGACCCAGCACCAGCACCTGGTGCAGACCGAGGTGCCCAAGAAGCTCCTCGAGGAGTGGCTGGCGATCTGGACCCGGCGCTATGAACTCCCCGGCGCGCTCCGCGTCCAGTTACATCCGCACCGGGCCGGCTCGGAGTTGCTTGAGCTCGGAATCTACGACAAGGAAGAGAAGGTTGCCAACGTGATCTTCGCTCCCATCCACGACCGGCGTGGCCGGAGCATCCTCTCGGTGCGAGACCAGAACACTTTTGCGGAGTCGCTGCGCAAGAAGCGCCTGATGACTCTCGTCCACCTCTTCCTGGTGCATCGCTTCAAGGCCGACTCGGTGCACTACGTCACCCCCACCGACGACAACCAGTACCAGGTCGCAAAGATGAGGTCTCACGGCATCTTCCGTGAGGTCAACACCGAGGTCGGCCAAATCATCGTGGCCGACGTCGACCATCAGCGGATCTCCGAACTTTTGGCGCCGGATCAGGAGGCGTTGGGAAAACTGATTTGCAAGGAGAGATAGGGGTTGGAGACTATCTGCGGTCCGTCAGCGCGCTCGACCAGATTGCTTGGATTCGGGCAAGGTTTGCCGGTGGGCTTGTCCTAGTTAATTGTCCCTGAAGGGTGTTCTGAGAATCCTGGATCACGCCATTGTCCCAAAGCGGATGCGGTCGGCTCTCGCTGTCAGGAGAGACGACGATGCGACCCGTGACGCTCGCGGCGTCGACGAAGCGGCCACCCATCGGAGAATGTCCACTCCGCTGTGCACCTACGCACCATGAGCACAAGCGTCAAAATTAGAAGAACGACAAAAATGGTCCAAAGCACATCAACCTCCAGTACTCATTCGCGGAGCACCTAAATGTGAATCTCATCCCTCGTCCGCGAGAAAACTGCTTCGTGCGAACGGAAACAAGAGGCGAAATGCGCCCACCGGGCTCGTGCTCTGCGTACACTCACAAATCCTGGTAGACGTGCGGACGCACCAAGCCAATTCTCACCTTAGCAAATCAGGATTCACGAGGTCTGAGCAATATTGCTCAAGCGTTAGGCCGCGAAACCGTGGCCTTTGTTCTTTGGCTAACGGGAACGGCAAATCAGACGACAACTACGCCGTCTATATGACGCGCTCCACCGAGATCGGCGAGCGAATCAGAACCAAAGCAAGGGAACAAGTCCGAGTGCAGCAAGAGCTGTCAAGATCAAGAGGCTCTGAGTGCCTGTCTTTCGATCCGCCAAACTGTAGGCGTAGATCCCCTTCATGAGGTTGTTGCTGGCCGCGGCAATCAGAACCGCCGCCCCTGCGACTTTCAACGGGGTAAGCCAGCCCGCGGCTTGCGTCATGCCCATGATAAAAGGATCCACGTCGATGACCCCCATGATCGCGGCAAGTATCTTGACTCCCGCTGTTCCGACGTACCTGACAGCCAACTGCGTGGCCACCAGCATTGCCAAGAACAGAATAGCGAAGAGAAAGGCGGTAAGCAGTTCGAGTGGATTGTTCGGCTGGAACTCCCGCTTTACCTGGTCTGCCCCTACATCGGGACGGCGCGACCAGAACCATCCGACGGCGATCGCTAGACCCGAAAGTACAAGAAAAGGGAGCACCAGCAGGGACATGAGGTGACGATTGAATAGAGCCAGGAGAGCAACTAGACGGAGGTACATGACGCCCGATGCGATCAAAATCCCGCCCGCGAACAGGTGAGGGTGTTGCTCATGTGCCGCTCTTCGTGCCATGACCACAGTGGTCAAAGTTGATGAATAGGCCCCGCCTAAGAACGCGGCAAGCACTACACCGCCGTGTTCCTTGGTGACCTTCTGCAGGATGTAACTGCCATAGGAAATCGTACTTACGGCGACAACAACCAGCCAGGTCTTAAAGGGATTAATGTGAAACGGCCCAAACTCCTGGTTGGGCAATATGGGTAGAATGACAGCCGAAAGCAGCAGAAACTTGGCGAGCGTGAGAATTTCTCCTGGCGCTACACGGTTGGCGAGCTTTTCGAGACCTGTCTTCAGTTCGAGCAACAACAAGCTGGCCACGCTCAAGGTCGTGGCAATCCAAAAATGTTCGTAGTACACCAGTGCGCCTACTAGGTAGGTGGCAAGACCGGACATCTCTGAGGTGACGCCCGCAGCCTCGGCAGTAGAGAGTTTGTGCCAATAGGACAGCGCGAGAAAGCCGCCAATCACCAGGAAGCCCAGCGTCAATGGAAGTAGCTGTGTGCCGGACAGAAGTGCGATCGAGTAGCCAATCAATCCAATCAGCGGAAATGTGCGCACGCCCCCGAATGCGTAGTGCCCTGCTGCAGCCTTGTGCTCTTCACGCTCCAGGCCGATCAGAAAGGACAGGAAAAGAACCAGCAGAATTTTCACAGCTTCGGGCGGTAACCAGCGGTAAAGCTCCACTAGATTATGTCTCCGATTTGAACCGTTCGCATTTTGTCACAATCCCGTCAACGGTCCGCTATCTTGCCGGGGAGGTAAATTCCATAATATCCGCAGCTATCCGTAAAATTCGTGACTTACGTCGTCACTGCATTCCCGATTTGGGACGTCTAACGCTGTCCACCCTCGACGGTCGAAAAGGTTGGTCCAAGTAACATTGACCACCCGAAGTAGGCTGGGTGATTCGCTCGATGAGGTGACTCGTTGAGCCGCCAAACCCGAAAAAACCAACTGTTCTGCGAGGAGCAGCTGGGGTTTGGAACCGCAGGAGCGGTAATCGCATCAGGGGCTGCGACGGTGCACGCGTCTACGCTGCTGACTCTCTCGTAAGAGTGGGTGGCCAGAGCGTAACCAATGTTGCAGCCCTTTCCTTTTCTTCCCGATGCCGTGCTGATCCGCCGTAGCTGCGCCTCGCGACTGATCGAAAGCACTATGCTTCATTCCCACAAAACCAGCGGCACACTTCGATAGCACCGAACTGATGGGGCTCGCTCAGTTCGTACGATTCACAGGACTCGCACCCAACTGACTGCAGATTCGGTCGCTCGTTATTGCACTAACAGGAGTGTGCCTTCGCGATCACGGAAGATGAAGGTCTCACCGCCGCGACTGATCTCCCTTGCAATCACACCCTTCTTTCCATTGAGCCGTATCTTGGAGCCGACCACTTCAATCTGGTCCCCCGGAGCGAAGCTCAGTTTCTGCCCTGCCATGATCCGCACCGGAGCCAGGTGCACCTGCAGCACTCCATCCTTTGTCTTGAGCATTAAGTGACTGGCGAACTCGCCTTCACTTACCGGACAGTCGAACTCCTGCACCTCTTGTACCCGCCCTTCCACGACCACCTCGTCGGCGGCGTTGTAGAGTGCTGCTCCCTGAGCTGAGACCGGGCGATGGAAGCTTACACCCATGATCAATAGCAAGACGACAACAACCACTATGGCGAAAACCATTCCATACATCAAGCTGGATATTTTCATGGGCCCGTCCTTTCACACCTCGAACTCTCGGGCGCCTCATTCGTGCTGGTAGAGCGGAACACAGCTCTATCAGCATTGGAACCGATCAGACCCAAGCCAACCAAAATGAGGATCGGAACTCACTCACTTATTCTCCCGCTTTGTCCCAGGTCTGTGCCGTGACCTACATCACACGGCTGGTGTCGGAGAGACAATTGGCTCGCGAGCATGCAAAGGCGTAATGCACGCACTGGTGATTTCGATCACTGAAGAGTCTCTCATGCGAGCGGAGAATGACGATTAGAAGTCTGTCTGCAAGGAGTGGTTATGGTCATCGCATCCGAGTTGAAGGAAGGGGTGGCGATCCGCATCGACCGTCACATTTACAGAGTCCTTGAAGTGGAATCGAAGGTGGGGGCGGCAAAATTAGGCGGAGTGGTCAAAACCAAACTCACCGATGTGAAGAGTGGGCGAATGTGGGAACCGCACTTCCGCTCCCAAGAACGGTTGGAGGATCTGGAGATCGACCGGCGCATGATGGAATTCCTGTTTAGCGACGGTGACACCTGCACCTTCATGAATCCGGATACCTATGAGCAAATTGCCATCCCCAGAGCCATTCGGCGAGCTTGCGGAGGCTGGCGATATGAATGCCCAGAAACTCGGCGGCTAGAGCTGTCAGCTTGCCCTAGGACTGATTCGCCGCCCAAACGTTCTCGACTGCGAGCCCCTTAGATCGCAACAAGACGCCAACGAGCATGCCTCCCATACTGCCAGTGCCAACGAAACCGGTGTTCATAGTTAGGCAGACCTTTTTGCTCTTTCGTCCAGTGACTAGGCAACCTTGTAAGGATCCCAAGCCCACCTAACGATGCGCCGCTTCGCTTTCCTGTTTATCACCAGTAAGGCAGTAGCGAATCTTTTCCAGCAGATTGGGGAAGAGATACTGCTTGGGAAGCCAGAGCGTTACGTGCTCGCAGTCCACAGGCTGGAAGGCAGTCATAACGATGACCGGAAAATGCGGGCTTCGGTTGCGGATGGCACGGGCCAGCTCAAGACCGCTCATGCCCGGCATCAGGGAGTCCGTGACCAGAAGGTCGAATTCTTCCTCTTCGAAGGCCCGCAGCGCTTCGGCTGCATTCGAGGCAGGAACGGCTCTGTAGCCTTCCGTACGCAAGATGTCACACGCCATGCGACAGAGCATTTCATTTTCATCGACGACGAGAATTGTTTTCATGGCGTGCTCCTAAGCCGCGGCTGATTCTGGGCTGGCCGCAGCTGCGGTTTTGGCGAAAGTGAGACCGCCGTCAGCCTTGATGCTGATCGAGACGGAGTCACCAGCCTTCACCTGGCCAGTGGCAACCAGGTTCGCTAACCCGTAAACAATGTTTTTCTCAATCACCCGCTTCAAGTGCCGCGCTCCGTACTTGGGGTCCGTGCCTTCGCGCAGCAGCCATTGCTTGATCTCGGGTGTGCAACGGAATGTGAAATGGTTCTGCCCGACGGCGCTCTCAATGCGCCGCTGTACCTTCGCTAATTCCAACTCAAGTATGTGCTCAAGTTGGTCCGGGCGAAGCGTATTGAAAACGACGACTTTGTCCAGCCGGTTCATAAACTCAGGGGAAAACTTTCTCCGCGCCGCCTCGGTTGCAGTACGCTTGATTTTGTCGTCGAGGTTCGTGTCTTCGATGGGTGCCTGTATGGCGAATCCGAGACCGCCCTCGGCGAGCCGGCTCATTTCTGATGCCCCTAGGTTCGAGGTCAGGAAAATGAGGCACTGGGAAAGGTCCACGTGCGTGTTGTCACCGAGCGTCAGGCTGGCCTTGTCCAGAATTCCGAGCATAAGCTGCCACAGCGACTCCGAGGCTTTTTCGACTTCATCGAACAGGAGAAGCGTGAGTTTGAGTTTTTCCGTGTGCCAGCGGGTCAAGGCCTCCTGAGTGAGGATCGGCTGCGTATGCATGTGGCCGATATAGCCGGGCGGCGAGCCGATCAACTTGGCGATTTCGTGATGTTCTTGAAATTCTGCGCAATCCACTTTGATGAAGGCGTGGGGATTCCCGAAGAGCGCTTCGGCAAGAACCTCGATGACATAAGTCTTGCCGGATCCGGTCGGCCCGAGAAACAACAGGTTTCCCACGGGCCGGTCGGGCGGAGACATGCCCACAAGAAATATCTGGTAGAGCTCAAGGACCGCCTCCACAGCCGCGTTTTGCCCGACGATTCTAGAGCGTAAGAACGCGTCGATTTCCCTGGTGGCCTCGCCACGACGCGTGGCATCGAGTGGCTGGACGGTTGTTTCTTCGAGAAAAGCAGGATTCTCCGCACCGGGCCCGCTGGACATACCAAGCCCCTTATTCTCCACTCCTTAATTCTTGCATCTTTCCCAGCGGAAAACCGTGACGGCGGGCACGCGTGATCGTGACATCATTCTCAGGACACGAACCCATCCCTAGGCCCTCGGACGAGAGGCCTGGCTGGACGTGACCAACCGCGGCCGTCGGAACCACTGGCGGAGTTGCCTTCTTTAATTGTTCAAGTTGGGCCTGAACTTTTGCCCAGTCCTTTGGTTTTCGCTTCGTTGCGTACGGAGCATCCGGATGTCCATAGAATTCTAGAAGCTCAGCCCGAACCTCCAGCGAAGCTCCACTGAAACTCTCCTTCGCTAGCGCGTCCAGCAACTTTGCATGCGTCTCATCGTTGAGCCGATATATTCCCGGCCCCGTTATTGCACCGGTGTCAAAATTGTTGTTGGGCAAGTCTGGCTCTCCGGTGCCTACCTGGGTTAGAAGCTGTCGGTAGCGATCCAGAGTCGTGTTGAAGCTCGCTTCGAATAGTTTTTCTGCCGCAGGAGTAGGTGTTTTGAGTTGCAACACTCTAAAGGGGCCGATCTTTGGGAGAATCCGAGTAAGGAAGGCGAGAAATCTCTCCCAACGGGTCGGCGGTTGATAGTTCTTCCCCCAGTTCTTTTGGTAACTCGCGCGCGACAGATTATAGAGAAACTTCTGTCTCGTCATGCTGGGCTGATCCTTGAGGATATCGTCCTTCTTCAGACTCCAGGCAATCCGCGTGGCCTTGGGAAGAAGCTGACTGACAGCGTGACGGTAGGAACCGAGCACTTTGTCTTCGTCAGTAAGAACAGTTTTCAGATCTAAACCGTAGGTTTCCTGAAAGGCTTGTTCCAGTAGAGGAACCGAGACTCCAAAACCGATAAAGTCGTGGTAACTATCCGGCGCGTAACGTCCATGTGCTACTTCTAGAACGTCGAATCCAAATTCCGTCTTTACATGCGCGAGTTTGTCTTCTTCATAGGTAACCGAGTTGCCGTATTTCTTCTGCAACTTGGGATACAGGAGCGGCACCGTGCGATTTGTGCCGATGGGATGACCGTTATTGTCCGAGGCGTAGTGAGCGAGTGCCCCAAGAGCAAACGCGTAGCCGTCAAGATCCTTGAAATCGCGGAGGAGCGCCAGGATAAAGTCTCCGCTCCGCACATAGTGCGTCAAGTCGCTGAAGAAAAAGCTTCCGTGCGGGTAATAACCCATGTCCTGGATAATCGCCCCGCCGTACGCATAGCCGTGTGCTTCTTTGAGTTCTTCTGCCGTGGCATCGGGAAACCGCTTCAACAGTAAGGGGCGCATGTTGGTGTCCCAGACGCTGTCAATGATCGCTTCATGCGCAAGGACGGCATAGGCCGCGATCTGGTTTGGCCAGCCCAAACAGAGGGCAAGCGCCATGATGATGGCGAAGGCTCTCAAAGACAACGCCCCGCGGCGCCCCATTCTCCCTATTCCAACCTCGCTGTGAGTTTACTACCTTCTATCGTTCTGGGAAATTGCATGCTCCTCAATCCAATGGCAAGTTTCGTTTGAATACTGTTCACCACAACGCTGTTCTGGAGTACGGCCGGACCGTTGTTCCAGATACCGCCGCCGCTGCTGTCGCGCTATTTCCGCTGATGGTGCTGTTGCTGATGGTCTGCGAACCCCAGGTGGCAATGGCGCCCCCGACATTAGCTATATTGCCGTTGAAGGTGCTGTGGTTGATGATCAGGAAACTGTTCCATGTGCGGCAAATGATATTGAATTGAAAGGGCTTATAGCTGCAAACTGGGGACCGAACAAATCTGCAACTCATTTGCCGCATTCGGGTTTTATAGGGATAGAAGCAAGTAACAAACGGATCATCCGCGCGATACGCGTCAGAGAGGGGCGGGGGCCGGGTAGTTTCCAAGAACATTCTCCCTAGGAAGAGTGGCTCATGTCACAAACCGGCGCTAAAAGGCAGATCGCCCGCAGGCTTGTATGGATCGACGAAATACGTCTTCGAGGTTTCGGTTGTTCCGAATGTGTTTGGGTGTTCAACTCCACTGGCAATTCCTTTGATGAAACGATGCGGAACTTCGAGATTCGGCGCGACACAGAATTTTCATCCCATGTTTGCGCAGATCACCCAAGAAACACCAGCACCAAGACCTGAATCTGATGTCGTCGTGGCCGTTTTTCGAGCTAGACCGTCCGTCAATTGACGCGATTTCTGCATGAGCCAGCGCCCCACCCTCGATGCTCCCACTTTCGAAGGATTGTTGGCCGCAGCTTGGGTTCTCCAGTGCCAGCAGGAACAGGACGCGCACAACGAGAGACCTGCCCGCAATGAAATGCGGACCGAGCCACCCGAAACTCACGTTGAACCCCATTGCGTCTCCGAGCGCGATACGACCAATGCAGACCTCATGGCCGCTTTGAGTGAATTGAGTAAAGCGGGTAATCGGTTGGTTTCCATGCGAGTGCGCTGTGCAGAATGCGACAACGAGAACGACTCGCGATGTCGATTTTGTGTCATGTGCGGGGCCCAGCTGCTTAAGCCGCAGCCGAATCCTCAGACCGAGCCCCTGGCCCAGTCGAAGCCAGCCCGCGAGCATGTCCGACCAGTTGGCGGCTCGTTATTATTTCCGGGTTTAGCCGATGAGCCAGATAGCAGCTTTGCCTGCCTGTTGGAAGATGATGTGAGCCCCTCTCATTGGGGACGCGTGCTGGTTCTGGTTGTGTTATTGGGGTGCGTAACCGCTGCCGTCTGGCATTGGCGCCATGACCTGGGAGGCTGGGCCGCAAGGTTTTCCCAGCGACCCACAGCTCCTTCCATTTCTAGAACTCGACCGGCCACCGGCGCCAGCACGCGGGGGAGCAACGAGAATCAGCCCGCAAGCGGCACCATCCGAGCCGTCAGCAGACCGAATTCGCCTGCCACGTTATCTACGGTTGATGACCACGAGGAGGCATCACTTCATAAGTCAGGAAGCGAAACGACACGCGATGCACAGAGCGCGATGAATCAGAATAAGCTGACGGAAACGGGACACAGGATACAGGGTCTGGAGGATGGTGTTTGGGAAAAGACGGCGACCAAGCCTTCTCCGGGGATACCCTTTGACTCTGTGGCCATGGCCGCGCAGCACTACGTCCGTCGCGTTTCCAGCGCTCGACCGGCCGCCGCCGTCACAAGCACGCCTCGGCGCCATAGGGATGAGCATGCGAGCGGCATCTTACGAGCGGCGGCCGTCGCCCCCGCTGGGGTCAGAAGAAAAAATCCGCCTGCAGCGTCATCTGCGGTTGATCCCTCGCAAGGAGCATTGCTTCATAATTCCGAAAGTGAGACGACGCGCGATGTGCGGAACACGATGGATCGGAATAAGCGGACGCCTCCGGATCACACGGCGGAAACTCTGGCGGCAGGTGGTCGGGAAGACGCAGCGACCAAACCTTCTGCGGAGAAACCCTTCGACTCTACGGCTGTGTCCACCCAACACTACGTGCCTCGACCTCCACCCGCCTCCGGGGCCTCGAACATCGCTGCGATGGCCGGTCAGAGAGTCGCGAGACCGCCTTCTGGGGGTGGATCGTCAGCAAATGAGTCTGGGTCTGAACACCGTCAGATCGCGATGAGCCACTACGTGCCGCGTCCGCCGTGGAGTTCAACCACCGGAAGGACTTCAAAGCCTCAGGTTCCTCGCCCACCCGCAGGGCGAGTTCCAGGTACAATCCCAGGGTTCGACCTACCCGCGTGGCAGGCTCGGTAGCGTTCGGCGTCCGAGCAGGTACTCGGGCGTGGGAGCCGACATTGTTATGGACCATTACTTCATTCACCAGCATCCGTGTCCCAACAATGAACGGGCATTGTTCACCCTGTTGTGCAAATATCCCGGTACTGATCAACAAAAGGATCGTGATCACGGCGAAAACGAGTCGGTGTTTCATCGGATATATACCTCCGGTATGCTGCAGAGTCTAGGAGATGGGCCGGAATCAGAACACTGTCGACTGTGACAGGGGCGTCACACCTATTGAGAATTAATCGGTCCGGGGCTCAATGAGCGTTATCGCGATTTCTCGCCAGGCAATCCAACCGAATCATTGCCAAGGCTCCGTTTGTGCTTGCTTGCCGCCAAAAGTACACGATTGAAACCCCAGACGCTGCGTTGCCGGACCTGCTTTCTGATGTATCGATGCAACAAGTTGCGCATCGATGCAGAGGGCCACTCAAATGCAACAGTTCTAGTTGAGGTGGTTCACACCTTCTCCTCATTTCAGGTCTCCTGAACTAAGTCAGCCCATCTGAAGTTTTTTCCTTCTTAGCAACCGCAATCTAAAAGGAGATACTTATGTCAGTTCAAAACCCGAAGGAACTCTTCGTACAGTTGCTTAGCGGTCTCCGCCAAGGTACAGAGAAGAGTACAAAGATGTATCAGGAAATCAGCAAGTTCGCTGAGGATCCGGACGTAAAGGAAGCGTTGGAAGCGCGTGCTTTCGTGTCAGAGAAAGTCCTTGCCACACTGGACCAGTGCTTCAAGCTTATCGGCGAACCGCCGGTTAAGGCCACTTCTCGCCTCCATGACATTTTTGTCGAGGATTTTCGCAGGGAAGTCGCCGAGATACAAAACCCAGCCGCAAAGCACCTCTTCATCCTGGTGAAGGCTATCCACCTGACCCACCTTCGCATTGCAGAGTACGCAGCGTTGGTCGCGGCAGCGGATGTAACCGGCCACTATGGCGTCGGCGTGCTGTTGGAAAGCTGCATGGCGGACAAACTCGCGTTTGTTGAACGAACGCGGCGCTTGATTCGAAACGTCGTCGAGGCCAAAATGGCCAAGAAAATGGCTGAGAGAGTAGCAGCCTAGGTGTGACCTTCGTTTTACCGGATGTCCCGGTCGATTGAAGTGAATTAAGTCGCGCCGACCCGCGCTGAGAAATCTGTGCGGGTCAGAGCGCAAATCCCGCCTGAGACTCCCCGTAGTGCGACCCCGGAACACGTTCAATCAGTGTAACCGCGATGTATCGCCAATTGGACAATCCGTCGGGATGTCAGCGTCCAATCAACGTGCTCAGGTCTGGGCCGAACTGTACAGTTCCAATCAGAGAACCAGTTCGGTGTATAGTTCCGACTGCCTGGGAACCCAAGAAAGGAAAACATGCCAATTGCTACATTTTCCAGTTTCACCGATGGCCTCAGCGGCTCCCAAAGAAGCCGCGACCACTTCATCACCAACACCAACCTAGAAGACGAGCGGCTATGGGTTCCCTACGCGGAGGGCGTCTGGTTCCAACCCTGCCACTTTAACGTTACGACCGGCGGATTCAGCGTCGTGCTCAAAGGCCTCCCCGGTTCTAAGATCGGAACTCACTACCACGTTGGCACTGTTCACGGTTACACCCTGCGCGGTCACTGGCGATACCTGGAACATGACTGGGTTGCAAAGCCTGGGACTTTCATCTACGAGCCCGCAGGCGAGGCCCACACGCTGGTTATCACTGACGACTCGCCAGAGCCGATGGTGACCCTCTTCATAGTTGGAGGCGGCTTAATCTATCTGGACAAGGCGGAGAATGGTGGCTTCGCTGCCTACGAGGATGGATTCAGCATTCTGGAACTGTGTCGGAAGCACTATCAACAAG
Source organism: uncultured Acidobacteriota bacterium (assembly GCA_963788605.1). GTDB lineage: Bacteria > Acidobacteriota > Terriglobia > Terriglobales > Acidobacteriaceae > JABDBE01. Next base: position 35,620 of record CAWBHD010000020.1, read on the forward strand.
CCGGTCTGGATGTGCGCCAGCTGGATCTGCTGATTCGCTAACTTCGGACGTGGTTGGGTAATCGAGTGATTACTGTTGGAACTATGCCTCGCACCCAAAATTCAAGTCAATGAGTGAAATGGCGATGTCACGCCAGTTCTCGCCGTCCTTATTTCGGAAAAATCAACGGTAGTGCGACATCCGATGTAAACATACAGCGGGCACTGTGGCCGCAGAACGGTACCACGACCGTGGAGTGGTTCGCGCCGTGGTGCTCTTTAGCGTACCGGCTGAACGCGAGGCCACGTGCCAGGCGAGTGGGCCCCTGGGCCATAGCGGGGCACGACGTGTCGAAGATGCCAAGCGGCAGAATGTCTATTTGCCCGAGCAAATACGTTACTGGACGAGCGGCAAGCTGTTTCTTGAGTTGATCATCGGTGAGCCTGGAGGCGTAGCCAATGCGGTTCTTCAGTCCGTAGGGCCAAGTGTCATATCCAGCGCAGTTCGTAGCATCAGCATACGGGACAAATGGGGGTGGCGGCACTGCGGGAGCAGGTGGGATGAATCCCGGCGCTGCCGCCGCGATCGTCGGGGGGAGAGCGCTCGGTGTAGGTCGCATCTCGTCCGCGTACGTATAAGCAGAGGGGTTGGAGACCACATAGAAGACCGGAACACCTACTGAATCGTGCACTTGGTTCGACATCTCGTAGCGGATAACAAACTGACCGCCCGCGGAATGGCCAGCCACTACAATGCTTTTCAAATTTGGGAACACTTCTTTACTCGCCAGACGCCGGACGATCTCGTCCATAAAATCGAACGAAGTGAGTTTGTCATTGCCAACTTCTCCGCCACCTGAGCGCCAACTGTCGGCCCTCTCCGTTTCGCAGATCCAATTGGCTTCATCGGGAGCCAGAGTGTCGCCGCAACCGCCGATCCGATTGGTAGGCGCGCTACTATTCGATGCGAAGCGTGGTGCAACGATAACGGTGTCGTGCAGCGTCCCAGCTAGGAACGCCGCAGCTAGCGCCGTACGGAAGTGATTGTCTGCATCACGATTGATGCCGTGGACGAAGACTAGCGCACGAGTAATCTGCTCATTCTTCGTCTGCAAAGGATAGTTGCGATACACCAGCAACCGTGACGTTTGTCCCGCCCGACTGATCCACTCCGTGCAATCTGGATTCACCTCTGTACACGGCGAGACTAACGTCGCAGCTGCTGCAAGCAGAATCCCGAAAATCATGGGACGTAGTGTACAGGATCAGAACCCGCCCCACAGCCCTAGAGCAACTGTTTCAAAATGAACAATGGTCGCCCTAGCGGACGATTTTAGAACTTTTATGGCTGACATAACTTGGGCCCCCAACGTTGCCGGATTCGCTTCTGCAGGGCTTCGGACCGGGTCAATGAGTGAAATCGCGATGTTACGACAGCAATCCATGCAATGTTGTCCTGGAGCAACGACGTTGACCGGGCCCAAGAGCTAATCTTTTCTCGGCTCGGTCCTCCCCCGCCGACTGTTGAGACGTGCTTGCTATTCAAGCTTCTACTCCAGGTCGGGACCGGGCCGAGCTTTTCTTAGCTGGCGATCTTCTACGTTCGTGATATTCGGCAAAGAATGCCGATACTGTCGATCAGACTTCCCGTAATTGTCGGAATCAGAGCCCAAGGCCGGATTCCATGCGGCTGCAAATCACGGAAGATCTTGTGGGATCAGCATGACTCCCATTCTTATTTCGTCTGCTGTTCGCTTGACTTCGGTATCCGGACCCTACCCACAAACCCAACCCGTGGCTCTTCGGGTCGCGTCTCTGACCGCAAGTCCCAATGCGGATTCTCGAAGAACTCCATCAAGTCCTTTGTGCTGTTTATTTCACGGGTTTACCTTAAGCTTGGAATACGGGCATGTTAATTCTCTGTTGCAGGCAGCGAAGCGCTCAGTTGCCACAACTGGGAAGGAGACTTCTGGAAGGATCGGAGTCTGAACGCGCAGGCTGCAGTGATTGAGATCACACTTCCCCGTGACGCTGGCAGTTCAGTATGCGGTGATGCTGCCAGTCATTCGGGCGTTAGTGGTTGGGACGATCCGATTGATTGGAGGAAGTACAAACAACGTGTTTTCTGCCACTGCTAGTTCGATCGGGCAATAACGACCAGCCGGACGGCAAATGCGAGGACAGGCGGGACGCACCGTTTCCTTTACGCCACCTAGACAAAACTGGTGAACGTCACGTCTGTCCTCCCCGTTCCCCTTCGTGAAACCCACTATCGAGGAAGGCGAATAGGTACCTCCGCGAGAACCCAGTTAGCGAATTGCGAGCGGGACGGGTTGGCAGTTGCCAGTTTTGCCGCAGCGCCTGTATCGTTGGTGAGGGTACAAGTGAGGCTGTTCGCTGAAGTTGCGCCTCACGCGGTGCGATCGCAAGGACGAGCTGAGATGTTTGACCGGACCTGCGCCGGCGGACCTGCGGCACTACCTTTACAGATACCATCTATGACATCGTCCATTTACGAAATCCCTGCTCCCTCTCAGCAACAAGCCTTGGCCTACGATCCATTGCTCGACGACATTGGATTCATGACCTGCATGACCCTGGTGCTGCTCGGAAATTACGCGCAGACCGGGCACCTTGGCGGGCCGCTCGCATACACGCCGTATAACGTCGCGACTCATTTGCTTGGCCCTGAAAACGGCGGGCTCCGTTACGATTACCGCCGGCCCAAGCATCCTTACTGCGACAAATTCATGCTCGCGGCAGGCCACTCGATTCCTACCTGCTATGCGCTGTGGATGATCATGGGTCAGGCGCTGTATCGCAAGCATCAGCAGACCGGCGATCCGCGTTATCAGGTTGATCCGCACGTCGCCATGTTGCCGGTGGACGCGTTGGGATTTCGGCGCAGCGCAGGCGCCCTGAAGACGCTGCTGCGCGATACAGGTCTGGAAGACCACCCGCTGTTCGCGCAAGCTAAGGGCCGCGGCATTCGTGCGCTCTCCGGACATGCGGAAAGCACCGATTGCACCAACGACGTGAACGGCGGCCCCTCGGGAATCGGCATCGCGACGGCTGCGGGCAAAGCGGCATTCTGGGACATTGTGGGCGCACCAGAGTCGCCCAAAGTGATCGCGCTGGAAGGCGAATTTGCGCTCACTGAAGGTCACGCGCAGGAGTTCAAGACGCAGGCGCTCGCGCTGCAAGTGGGAAAACGTTTGCGCGTGATGATCTCCGACAACAACGCGGGCATCGACGATTGCCTGATTGGCGGTCCCATTGGCGGCGTCATCGCCCCCGGCTTCGAAGGCTACGACCTCGTGAGCCAATGGACGTCATACGGCTGGAACGTTTTCACATTGCAGAATGGTAACGACTACGGCCAAGTAGCTGCCGTGCTGAAAGCGATGGACGCAGTGGATCCGCAGGACCGCCGTCCGCTCGCCGCAATCGGCAAAACGATCAAGGGTTACTGGCCCACGGCCGCCGACGGAAAAATCGCCGGCCACGATCAGTTGGTGAGTTACGCCAGCCATCCCTATGCGCTGAAGATGAACTCGGAATACTTCCTCGCGCTGGCGCAGACCTTCGAGAAGCGTTACGGCGTGGAGTTCGAAGGCATCCGCAAAGGCCCGGTCACCGATAACCGTGAGCGTTTGATCCAGTTCAAGACGAATATCGACATCGTGATGTCGCTGCTCGATCGCGACGGATTGGGCGATCGCCTCGCTCGAGCGCCTGGTGGAAATTGGCGACACCGTGCGCGACGATGTGAAGTTGCGCATCTCAGCCACGAGCGACCCGTTTCTCGATGATCGCCTGCGCGTTGCGAAGCTGCCGGAAGAGCCGCAGAAGCTCTCGATTCGCAATGCGATTTCCGGTACGGAGAAGCAGGTCAGCATTTCACTGTTCAAAAAGCCCGGGGAAGCAGCTGGAGCGCGGCGCGCGATTTCCGAAATCATCAAGTGGATGAACTACGTTACCGACGGACGGTTTTTCACGGTGGCCGCCGACCTTTCGGAGTCGATCAACGTTGAGCATGGCAGTTTGTGGGGACACTACAGTCCCAGGGACAATCCGCTGGGCACACGCTTGAAGGCGCCCATTCAAGAGGCGGGAAATGTCTCGACCGCCATCGGATTGGTAAGCCAAAGCGCTTCCGTCGATCCCGAAAAGTTCGCGGGCGTTTGGGCTTTGAGCGGTACGTACGGAGCCTTCACGCCGCTGATGTACACTCCGGCGCGTGTCTGGAGTCAACAAAATCAGGACAGCAAGTTCCGCATGGGCGTGCTGCATATCCTCGCCGCGCATTCCGGTCCTGAAACTGCGGCTGACGCGCGCACACACTTCGGCATCTTTGCGCCTCAAGTGTGGAAGCTGTTCCCGCGCGGCCAGGCGATCAATCTGAGCTTCTGGGACTACAACGACGTCGCGCCCGGCTATTTCGCGGCTGCGGAAATCGCGGCACGCGATCCGCATGTGGGCCTCATCACGCTGGAAGTGGCGCGTCCTGACTTTGCGGTCGCGGACCGCAGCAAGTTCGCCGACACCGATCTACGCGCGGCGGCAAAGGGCCTGTACGTGATCCGCGATTTCGCGCCCAATAAACCGCGCCACGGTTACGTGATCGTGCAAGGATCGAGCTCTACGGTAAACCTCGTGAAAGTGCTGCCGAAGCTGGAAGCCGCCGGTGTAAATGTCAAGGTGATCTCGGCGATCAGCGAGGAGTTGTTCGATCGCCAACCGCAAGCGTATCGCGATTCCGTGCTGCCGCCCGGGGCGCGCTACGATTTGATGGTAGTGTCCACGGGCACACGACGCGTGTGGCCGCTGCGCAACCTTGGTCCGCTAACGGATGAGTATTCACTCACCTCCGACTTCGACAATGGCTGGAGAAGCGGCGGCCTCGAGGCGGACGTCATCGCGGAAGCTCATCTCGATTCCGATTCGATCTTCGCGGGTGTGGAGCGCTTCGCCAACGAATGCGAGCGCCGCATCGCCGATCAACGCAAAATGATTGGCTAGGCGAGCGGGCTGGCAGCGCTGAAAACGTTATCTTTCGGAGTCTTCGACGCCAAGACGCATCTCACTGGCCTGCTGAAAAGAGTCTCCAGGGGCGAGACGATCCGGATCACGAGGCGAGGAGATGCCGTTTACCTCGATCTGGCTCTGCGCACCGGACTTCCGCTTGCCACCTTAGACAACAAGGTAAAACAGGTGGCCGACTCGTCGACGTCGGGTTGGTCAAGATCTGAACCGATGCGCCTCACCGGGGCAAGGAATCGGATGGAAGGAATTCACCGCTTTATTCTGAGATTTGACTGCAATGCCGAACACACACAGCAAAACCCCGCCGCGGAGGGGCTTCTTTCAATCCTTTATTCGGTGGCTTCTCATCGGCGTGGTGCTTCTTTGGGCTCTTGCCGCGCTGATCCTAGTGGCCGCCCGGCGGATTGACCCACCGACAACCGCGGTGCATATCCAGCGCCGCTTGCAGGCCTGGATTCACCACACTCCATATCACAAACGCGACGAATTCATTCCGCTCAGCCAAATCTCGCCTGACCTCCAGCACGCTGTAATTGCGGCAGAGGACACGCACTTCTACCAGCACCATGGATTCGATTGGCACCAGATCCAAATCGCTGCCGAAGACGATTTGGAAGGCGAACGTACTCGCGGAGCCTCCACCATTACGCAGCAACTCGTAAAAAACCTATTCTTCGGAACAGGCCGCTCGATCCTCCGCAAGGGCGCAGAGGCCACGTTGGTGCCAGTGGCCGAATTTGTCCTTGGCAAGCAGCGCATTCTCGAGATCTACCTCAACGTGGTCGAATGGGGCCCTGGTGTTTATGGCGCAGAGGCGGCGTGTCGTCACTACGACGAAACCACGGCTCGGAATGTCGGCCGGCAACAGGCGGCACGGCTTGCCGCAATTCTGCCGGCTCCCCTGAAACGACGACCCGAGCGCATGAATAACTACAGCGCGATCATTCTCAAGCGGATGAGTCAAATGGGTTGGTGATCGTGGCCAGCCCCAGTTACTTTCGTTATCTCGTTTTGTACCTCTCAGGTTCAATCGCATACAGGTCACGCTATCATCAGCCTGAAATCAGGTGTCCGCTCATTCTTCAAAAAGCGAAGGAAAAACTACCGCTACCATAATCGGCGGCGGGGCGGAGCCGATACCTTGGGACGCGTCGTCGCGCAGCATCTGGAGCGGCGGACTTGTGCACACTCCGTAGCCGAATCTCGACGGGCTGAATTGCAACGGCCAAAGCCGCGCTCCAGGGAGTTCTGTAGAACTAGCAGAGGCAGGCAAATGTACCCTGTGCCGCAAGCAGGCGGTTTCGATCCGAATGCCGTGCTGCAATTGATCAGTCATCGCGCACAACTGCTCACTCGCGGCTCGGGGGCGGCCATCGCGCTTGGCCATAAGGATTCGATGATCTGTCTAGCCAGTGTAGGAGCCAACGCTCCTGCGCTCGGCTCCCGCGTCGACGTTAGCACTGGCTTTTCTGGAGTGTGTGTCCGTACCGCCAAAGCCCAGCGCTGCGACAACTCGGAAAGCGATTCCCGGGTTGACGCCGAGATTTGCCACGGACTTGGTGTGCGCTCTATTTTGGCGGTGCCGATCACGTTCGCGGGCGAAGTAGTGGGTTTGTTGGAAACGTTCTCCTCCCAGCGCTGCGCTTTCGATGATGGCGATCTCGTTGCCCTCGAGAATCTCGCGAAAACCGTACTCGAAATCCAGGCTTCGTTTACGGCTATGCCGACCCCGAATCTTGTGTTCAAACTCGAACCGGCATACCGAGTTTTCTTTGGCAACCTGATCGATACACTGCGTCCGCCGCAGGTCCCACCGCTAAAGCTGACGTCTCTGCCAGCACGCTTTTGGCCAGATGTGTTTGTGCCCTCGCAATTGCCTTGGCAACGGTTTGGTCAATCGATGCTGCTCCACGTGATTAATTGTCGCGCTAGCGGGTCTTCTCGAATTCGGATTTCGCACCCCCAACTGCGCCAGAGCCAATTAAGATTCAATAAGTCAGACATCATTTATTACTCGCCTGTCCGATTACCTTTCCTCGGTTGAGAGGAACGCCGATCCATCCCTGTCACGGCGGAGACAAGGACCCGCAGTGGCCGAGCAGCCGGTCATCTCTGTGCCACGGGAGTCGGGCAGCCACACGCCGACAGCGATCGCCCCACCCGACATCAAGCTGAAACAGGAATTGCAATTGGCCAGCCTCATGGCCTGGAATTCGGCCATGCCAGCGGTTCCATTGATAGCGACGATGCCAAGTCAACGGAATTTGCCGGCCGTGAATCCGTCGGTCATCGCGCCTCCTCCGAACATCTCGGATGTGTCCCCTTCACGACAGCTAACGCCTGCGACACAAGTTGTGGTTGAGCCTGCGCCGTCCATGCATCAAGCAATTCGCGAGATCGCTAGCATCAGCATTGGCCGATTGCAGGTTGTTGGGCCCGCGCCCGAGGTGCCCGTCGATCAGCAGATTTCGTTTCCTGCACAACGGGCGCTAAGCACAGAGACCTCGGTTGTGCCGCCACCGCCGTCCGTTGGAGGTCTTGGAAATACCGGGCATGGCATGAGCTCGCTACCGGATGAGATGGCCGTGGTGCCGCCTGCTCCGGTACTCCAAAGTACAGGCAGCTATCCGGGCGGCAGTACGGAGGCCATAGCTGTTTCTGTTGTGCCTCCTCCACCATCCATTAACAGTCTTGGCCATGCAGGCAGTCAGCAGGCAAATTCAGCGCTCGCTGCAGGCATGCAAATCACGTCCCTTCCTGCTGCGATTCATCCTGCCAGTGACCGATCGAGAATCGGGTCGCCGACTAGCGGACTGCCAGCTGGTCTGCTACCGGGAGAGACAGTCCCCAACCGCGACGGAGCTAGTGCCGACACAAAGGAAGCTCCCAGCACAAGAGAGCTCAGCGTGGATTTTATGGTTCCAGCGTTGGTGCTCCCAATGTCTTCTTATTTTTCGAACTATGAGGTCTTCATAGCAGAGCAGCGGCTCACGCGGCATCAGTCACGACTTATAAAGCTCGTTTATGAGTTTCTGCCTTACCAGCCCAGGCTTTCGGCGGCTGGTCCGAATTACCCGGGCATTGAAAACCTTCGCGCCACGAGAGATCGGAGTTGTGATCAAGCTCTCACGCAAGTAGCGTCTTCGGCGAGTACAGCATCCTGGTCGCAGTCCGATCGACTTCAGGTCAATGCGAAATCCATAACGCAGCTGCAAGGTAATTTGGAATGTTACCGGACAACGGCAGACGACTACCGCAGGGCGCGCGCTCGTCCGCACCGACAGAAGATTGCCACCAGCACTCCGAGTTCAGATGTTCTTCGTGATTAGGCTGGGTGCGTGAACAGCGCGGCAAGACCATTCACCCCTTCCGCAAAATGTGCTTGACGCGGGCCGGCATTATTTTAGAGACGCAATATTACGCCAACTACATTGCGAGCCATTGTTCCTCGGCAAGAATTCCTGATGTGTTCTCATCTCTTCCAATGGGGAAAGTGCGACTACTTTTTCTGAGAGTCCTGGATCAGCACAAGGTCGGTGGGAGCGTCGCCGCGCACCAGAGCGAGGCTCTTGCCATCGGCCGACCACTGGTAGGAGGAGATCTTCAGCGAGGTGAAATTGGTGATCTGGCGGCCCGCACCGCCGTCCAGTTGTTGCAACCATAGGTTGTCCACGCCCTTTTCGCGAATGGGGTAAACGATGCCTTTGCCATCCGGGCTAAAGTGCAGTCGCCCGTCGTGCCGCGAATCATATTGCAGCGTCTGCAAAATCTGACTGGAATCGAGAGACAGCAGGGCGATGGCTGGCCGTTGGGCTTTGAAATCATAGGTGCCGAGCAACAAGGTTTTGCCGTCACGGGCGACATCGATGCCGCCGCGGGGCTCCGCCGGCACATTGGGAATCGGTTCCGGCCTGCCCCCGTCGATTGCTACCTTCATGTATTGGTTGGTCATTTCGTCCACGTAGTAAACCGTCTTCGCATCGGGGGAACATATGGGGTGTCGATCGTTTTTGCCTTCAGTGAGCTGGCGCAGGCCCGTGCCGTCCGCTTCGCTCCGCCAAATGTTCAGCGACAACCCTTTTAACGATCCGCGGGAGAATACGATGTGGCCGTCGCTGCAACCGTAAGGCTCGATTGCGGTCGAATCTTTGTCGGAGGCCATACCAGTTTTCGCGCCGCTATCCGGACTTAGAAGCTGGATGGCTGCATCGTGATCCGTGACGAGTTTGCCTCCGGGCATCCAGGAAACAACACTCATCAGATCTCCGGAGGTGATCTGCCTGGCGTCGGAATAGTCGGGCTTTTGACCCGAGCTCAGGTAAACGTCACGCTGAGGCTGCCGCATGATGGTTGCAATGGTCGCGCCGTCAGAGGAGACACTTAAGGTCACATAGTCATTGGTGTCCGCGGTAATCGGGCGAAGCTTGCCATTTCCAGCATTGATCAGACCTACTTGCTGCAGGCTGAACTTTGACTCCGCTGCCGAGAAGATTATGGCCAGATCTTTTCCATTGGGAAGCCACGCCAATGCAGACGGAGAAATACCCTTCAGTTCGTAGATCGCCTTCTGGCTTCCATTGCTGGGGTCAACAGAAACGACATCGCCCAGGCTGTCGCTGGTCGCACGGAACTGCACGGCCGCGATAGTCTTTCCGTCCGGCGACCAGACGGGATCGCCCATCGGAGCAGACATCGAGCCGGTCAGGATACTGTTTTCATCGCCACCCTCGGCGTTAGCGATGACGACGTGGTACTTGCCGGGATCAGGATCGTTGGCGCGCATGAACACAAAGTGCCGGCCATCGGGCGAGAAGCTGGGCGCGCTGTCAATATCCTTTACCAGCAATTGTGGAGTCCCACCCAGCACGGGCGTGCGGTAGAGATCGTATTCCTGGGAAGCCGTTCCGCTGGCTAGTTCGGTATGCGAGTAATAGATGTAGCTGCCATCTGGAGCGAAACGCAAGGCGTTGTACTGGACACGTTGGGGATTCACAATCTGCACATTGCTGTCGCTGGCCAGATGGCGAAGCCACAAGGATTCGTTGCCCTCGTTATTGAGAACATAAGCCACGTAGTTGCCATCGGGAGACATGGCCGCCAGCCGGGCATTGTGGGTTCCGCCGACTTTCGTGATCTTGATGCTCTGGAAAGGGAGTTTGCGAGCGGAAAAGAACAGGCTGTATACGCCGAATCCGGCGGCCGCTAACACCAGCAGCACAACTGCCACAGTCACACCCAGCCCCACTTTATGCTGTTGGGCAGCGGCGGCCAGTGTCGAGCTGCTAGAGGCGTGTCCAGTTTGCGCAATAGGCACGCCGGTGCCTGAAACGGCGGTAGCCCCTGAGTCGTGGACTCGTTCCCGTCCTGACTCAGTGTCCCGCCTGAGCCGTTTGAGATCGCTTCGCAGTTCCGCTGCGGATTGATAGCGCAGATCGCGATCTTTTTCGAGTAGCTTGCTGATGACGTCCTCCAGTTTGGGAGGAAGATTGGGATTCAGCCGGACCGGCGCCAGCGGGGTGCGATTCAGAATGGCGTCGAAGATTGTCGCCGAGGTCTCACCCTGGAATGGCAAGGTTCCGGTGGCCATCTCGTATAACACCGTCCCAAAGGAAAACAGATCGGTGCGGGCATCGAGTTCCTTGCCTTTGGCCTGCTCGGGAGACATGTAGGCGACAGTGCCGATTGCAGTGCCCGGACTGGTGAGATATTCCGGGCCAACCGCCGCGGTGGCTTGGGTCGGTGCTCCCTCAGCCTCTTTCAAGGGCGCAACCTTGGCCAGCCCGAAATCGAGAATCTTGGCGTGCTCTCGCTTGGTGACGAAAATATTCGCAGGCTTGATATCGCGGTGTACGATGCCGCCGGAGTGGGCGGCGTCCAGCGCATCTGAAATTTCAATCGCCAACGAAAGGATCGTCTCGGTGTCCAACGGTCGGCCCGCAATGCGGTGCCGCAATGTAATTCCGTCGAGAAACTCCATGACGATAAAAGTCTGGCCGTCTTGCTCGTCGATCTCGTGAATGGTGCAAATGTTGGGATGGTTCAGAGCAGACGCGGCTTTCGCCTCACGCCGAAAACGACCCAAGGCCTGAGGGTCCCTGGCGACGTCGTCGGGGAGAAATTTCAAGGCAACAAAGCGACCAAGCTTGATGTCCTCGGCTTTATAAACCACACCCATGCCACCGCCGCCCAGTTTCTCAATGATGCGGTAATGCGAGATGGTCTGGCCGATCAATCGAGCCCTCCTAGCAACCAGGCAGTTGTCAGTTGCGGTTTTATCTGCGGACGACAGCAGGCCGATTTTACACCAACGGGCCCGGCGGGACCGTGTTGGCTCATCCTATCGTTGTTCCCGAAACAAGCCGATGCTGGCCGCAAAAGAACACCGCCGGCGTCAACTCGGATTGAGTTAGAACGCCGGCGGAGTCCCTACGTCATCGATTCAAAGCTCACACCCGAATTCCAGGTCTTGTGAACCGAGCAGACCTGCAACCCAGTCTTAGTGGATCGTAATTCCGGCGACGGGTTGGCCGCTGGAGTAGCTTCCCCAAACATCATTGGTTCCTTCGACCAAGCCGCCCGCAGCGGCCGAGAGGTCCCACGCCAGCCAGGAATTGGCATCGCTCTGGACATAGACCCAGTAGTTCTTTCCCTTGGTCAGCTTTGCCACGCACTTGATGTTTTCCACCGTGTAAGGGCTGCCGGCGTTGTACAGGTTCTTGATCTTGCCCATACAAAGGTGGGTTTTATCGATCGTGCCACAAGGAAGGTTCTTGCAATCCTTGTCCAGGACCACGATCGCGCCATTCGTGCCTGTCACGTAGGCGACAGTAACGCCAAGCTTCTTGGTTGTGCCCGACTTCAGAGCGACGATCTGGTTGGCCGGGGTGTACTCGGTGTTGATCGGGCTGCCGTCAGAGACCGTCCAGCCCTCATCTACGTTAATGCTGCCGCCGCAAATGTTGTCATAGAACTTGCCTTTGGTGCAGGGTTTGCTCGCGGCCACGTGAGAAGGAGTTCCCATGAAAACCGTGTTCCGTCCGCCGTTGATGGTGATATTCGACTTGGCGTTGTCCGCGGCCATTGCGGTGGTTGCGGCGACCAGGGTCAACGCAGCCAAACCAAGCAGAGTTCGTGCGATCATTGTTCCCTTCATTATTGTCCCCTCCGTATTTCTTGGATCAATCGTAGTCAGTTGAGGTCAGGAGCGGTATTTTGAATGGTGGCTGATGCCATCACCAATTGTTTCCAGCGACGCTTCGAGAATATGCGCTCAAGATGAACACGTAGCCGGGAACCCACTTCCTGATTCAAAAGCGGGCATCAGTCTACATGAGTTCGACCTGCCTGCAAAAGTGTTTTTACCGGGAAGCGCACTGATTCGGGATACCAACGCCGGACCACCTCCAATGAAGGGACGACCTTTGGAAGTATCGCCAGTGGCCGAATCCCACGTGCCCTCGACACCCGAGTATTTCGTTCCCACCTTCCGTCCGGTGGAAAAGTGAATCCATATTTAGTATTCACGTATCCAACGGCCTTCGCTGAGCTCGGATGCCGGACATCTTCCCCGATGGCCTGCTCTATCGACTGACATCAGAGTAGGACAGCTGCGGACGGTTGTACCGCTGTAGTTGCAACTCCCTCACTTCTTGAGCCAGTCGACCACACAAGTAGTTTGTCGCCAAGGCTCCGACAGCAACTATGAGCGCCACAAGGAGGATGCTGGCACAAGCCGCAAGGGCGGAGGTCGCTCTGCGCTTCGTGAATCTGGCTTTTGGCTCGTTGGGCTGTTGCAGCCACGCCAGAGAGATCGTCAACCTTGCAATTGGTATGTGGCTCGGCGGGCATTGCAAGCGTCCAGGACTCACTTCACATGCCTCTGTGATGGCGCTTCGATTTGCGGCAAAAGTGTGTCGGCCCATAGATTCCTGAAACAAACTCACTGCCGATTTGGGGCGACGTTCGCCAGATGAACTCGCCCCATCATTTCCCACGGTTCGTGATCGAATGCAGGACCGTTACCCCGCACTCGACCCCATTCTTCCCGTCCGCGAACATCTACGGCTCAACCTTGTACAGCGTTGCCATGCCCGCATCCATGTGGTCGTCAATGTGGCAGTGGAACATCCAGATTCCAGGGTTGTCAGGAACCATATCCACGGTTTCCATTTGTGCCTGCATGAGCGGAACCACGTCGGTTCGTTTCCCATCGTGCAGGACAACATTGCCGTGCCAGTGGGGAGTATGCACGCTGAACTGTTCCCCCAGGGCGACCAGATACCAGCGCACGCGCTCGCCCTTCTTCATGGTTATCGGTGGGCCAGTGCCGTAGATGTAGCCATTGATGGCAAATTTGGAGTTGGCGACGATAAACCCAGATCCGAGACCCGAAAAATTGCCTTCATTGTCTACGGGTTTGAATTCTCCTTTATCAACGCCCTTGGGATCACTGGTGTAGGTTTGAATGTTGTGATCGAGATACCAGCTTGAATTCTCATCCATCAACATGTAAAGGCACACAAACTCACGGTCCACATCTTTCGGCTTGCCTTCGGCGTCGGCCATACCGTGTCGGGTAATGATCATGGCACCGATCAGCCCGGTCTCGACATCCTTGTATTCATTGGTGTGCGAGTGGTAGAGCCATACGATCGAACTGGGATCGCTCGGTCCGGGACCGGCGCGCTCCGGTACTTTCCAGGTGTAGACATGTGTCTTGCCGGGTGGAACGGCATCGTCTTCTTTGTTCGCGCCGGAAGTGCCATCGTTGTAGGGCGCGCCCTCGGAGTCTTTGTCGTAGAACACACCATGAGGGTGCATGCTGTAGGGGTGAGTGGCATTGTTCTTGAAAACAATTTTGATTGTGTCACCGACCTCGGCGCGCAAAATCGGGCCGAGAATGCCGGTGTGTTCCCACTCCGGCCCGCGTGGTTTGAGCTGAGTAAATGTCCCGTCGATATACTCGCGGTAGAGAGCCTTGAGGTAAACCGTGCCAATGCGGTGCGGGCCGCGCTCGGTGAAAGTTGTCGAGTATCCCTCGAACTTCATGCCCATCATTTTGTTGACCCCGCCGGGAGCGTAGTCCCATTCCACTTCGTCGGCGGCGATGTAATAGGTGTGAACTTTCGCTGGCAGCTCCATACTCTGTTGGCCGTGAGCGCGCAGCGCGAAAGCCAACAGAAGAATGCCAATCACGCAGAGCGCCAGATACAGGGTTGGTTCCTGAGTTCGATCACCGCGATTGCGAGGCATAGATCTCTCCTTTCACCGCAGAAGCAGCAGCGGCTGGCTTGGTTGCCGCGGCAACGGTGATCGTCTGTCCGTTAAGAACATTGAGCGCGTGCTCCAGACGCGCCAGCCGTGTTTCCAGAAGCACGTTGTTGTTCCGGAGTTGATGCAATTGCCGGCGAACGGTGCGGAGCTCCTGGTCCTTGGCGTGGTTGTATGCCGCTGGAGCCGCAACCGGGTTGGCCGTCGGCGATGGGCGCATCTGCAACTGTGCGCGCAAACCTGCGATTTCTCGTTGCTGCTCCTTGATCGCGTTGAGCATGGTCCACAAGATGGGGTCATTATTTATCAGCAGGTAACCTTTGCTGTTTTCGGTCACTGCTTCAGGGACTACGCGTTGAACATCCTGAGCAACAAAACCAATGTGCTCATCCCGATCGCGTATTCCCATTGCGTTGTTTTCCCTGTAGCGGTAGCGGATGGGATGGAGTTTCAAGATCTGGCTGAGCCCGGAGTCGAAGCTGCCGTGGAGCGTCTTGAGACGCGCGTCCGAGAAAGTGCCCCACGATCCACCACCGGGTTTGTCGGCAGTGCCGTTCACGCTCAGAAGGTTGTCCGGAGAGGGGGTTCCGATGCCGACATTTCCAGAGTATTGATTGATCCGGATGGCATTGGGCACCTGGTAAACGCCGATCGTGATTCCGGTCCCGACCGTCGAGTAGATGAAATTATTCGTGTCGCCAAGAAACAGCTTAGCCGTGTCACCGTTTGTCTGAAAATTGTTGGCGCCGCGGACCAGTGCATTCCCGAAATCCACTTGCAGACTCTGGGTCGGAGCCGTGGTGCCGATGCCGACCAGCGTGTTGGCATTGGCGTTATTCACTCCGGCGATGCTGCCCAGCACCAATGCGTTGTTTTCGGTGACCTGAGCATTTGCGCCGATGGCAGTGGCGTTGGTAAGTGTGGTCTGTATTCCCAGGTTCGCATTGGAGCCCAGGAAAGTGTTGTTTGATCCAGTTGTTGCAGCGCTGTTTGTTGAATTACCTGCAGCCGTACCGAAAGCGGTGTTGTTGCTTCCAGTAGTATTGGTAAGAAGCGCGATCCATCCGGCAGCGGTGTTGTTGCCGCCAGTTGTGTTGGAAACCAGTGCCTGATAGCCGCTCCCAGTGTTGTAGGAACCAGTACTATTGGCAACCAAAGCTTCGAAACCGTTCGCTGTATTGGCGTTGCCAATCGTGTTGGAGAACAGGGCGGAGACGCCATCAGCAGTGTCATATGACCCGGTGGTGTTGGTGTAGAGAGCCCCGTCGCCGCTGGCGGTGTTGGAACTGCCTCCGGTGTTGTAATTGAGCGCCAAATTACCAGTAGCTGTGTTGAAGCTGCCGGTGGTATTCGAGGCGAGCGAACGTCCGCTGGCGGTGTTATAGGATCCGGTGGTGTTGGCGGAGAGGGCGCTGTAGCCGACGGCAGTATTCCCGCCTCCCGTCGTGTCGGATCTAAGAGCAAAGTCCCCAACAGCAGTAAGGGCCGTTCCGGTCGTCGTAAAATTTCCCGCACCGTATCCCAGGAATGCGTTGTAGCTGCCGCTTATTCCGTAGTCGTGAATAAAAGGAGTGCCGCCGATTGCAATCACACCTTGCGTGCCGTCACTGGTTGTATTCGGCAAAGAAATGTTGCCGTTGACCGTCTGACTGGCGGTGAAGGTGTTAGCCGTGTTCAACTGCGGCACCTTGGTAGAGTCCAAGTTCAAGGTGACGTTGCCACCGATGCCACCTCCCGTCAGGTCGGTGCCAGCTGTTACTCCCGTGATGGTACCGGTGCCCGGGAAAATCTGACCCGGAGCAAAAGTAATCTGGCCATTGCTGGCGATGTTCAGGCCGGTCTCGACGGGCTTGTTACCGCCCTGTCCGAACAGGAGATTCAGAGATCCGTTGGCAACCCCGGTGTCGTTTCCAACAGGTTCGGTTTGCCACTGAAAGTTTTGGTTAACCGCAGCCCCAGTCACGCTATTGAATGCCGATGCGGTGAGATCCAATGGTTGGGAGTTATTGCCGGCGCTTGCAGTGGCCGTCCCCGTTGCAGGCAAGCTGAGCGCTCCGCGAATCGTGCCGCCGCCTTTTACATCTAGAGCGGATGCGGGCTTGGTGGTGCCAATTCCGATTTTCGGGGCCTTTGCCGTGCCTCCCTGGAACAAGGCGGAGTTGCCCAGAGTCCCGTTGTTGTCTGTCCACAGAGGAAGGTAATTGGCGGTGCCTGAACCGCTGGCAGGTGGGGAATTCGCACCTCCAGGCGACACCGAGGGCGACACGGGCGAAACGTCCAAGTTCGGCGGCGCGGCCAGCACGAACGCCGTCGGCGGAAGTCCGGCGATGGTCTGAGCATCCCCGGCTTTGAGGGCGTAGGGGACGCTGATAAGCATCACCCGCGGCAATTCCGGCTGACCTTGTACTTGTGCGCCGACCCAGCGAGCTTCACCGGAGGCAAACAGGCTGGCTGGCAAGCCCGTGCTCGTGGTCGAACCCAGCAGCACGCTGTAGTGCCCGTTCTTATCGGCCTGCACGTTCTGAGTCTCGGTCCAAAGTGGGGATCCGCCCTGCTGGTCAACATAAAGGGAGAACGTGACACCCGAGGTTCCAGGGAGCGGTTTGCCACCAGCATCATTCAACGTGCCGCTGAATTTGACCAGGGTTGGCACAGAGTTTGCGGCGGCTGCTGCCGACTGCTGCGCCAGCAATCGGGGAAGGCATAAAGAGCCGAGAACAAGCAAACTCAGCAAAAGGTTCAAGACATTGCGACGGCCGATCGTGTCCGGCATTTCGTTCTCCTTGCGGTGATCTCCTCGGGTCGTTGGGTTTTCGGCCCGGTTCGCGCTCGAATTTGACGGCAATGCGGCGCGAATGCAATCTAACTTCAGGCGAATTGAGGACTAACCCTTAAGTCTCGCCCTTCTAGTGGCTTAGCGCACCGAGCTAACTGATTTATCGGGGCGGATCGGACGTGCTAGACTCGTCCTCGCCAGGTTCGCTGGTTCCTTCGTAGCCATGGGGAACGCCACTCAGTCCGCCGTGCCGAACGTTGTGTACCGCTTCGGGTTGTTCGCTCTCGATGCGGCCAGCCGTACTCTGACGCGCAGTGGGATTCGAGTCAGACTGCAGGATCAGCCCTTTCAACTTCTGGTTCTCTTAGTTCAACAGTCCGGCCAAATCGTTTCCCGGGAAGAGATTTGTCGCCATCTTTGGCCGGGAAATACCTTTGTCGATTTCGATAAGAGTCTCGGGGTGGCGGTGCTCAAAGCGCGCGAGGCGCTGGGGGATGACGCAGACAACCCCCGCTTCATCGAGACTGTTCCGCGGCGCGGGTACCGTTTCCTCGCTCCGGTTCAAACTGATGGTCTCGCCAACGGAGTCCTCCGGGTAACTGCGCTTCCCGAGGCGGAGGGAAAGTTTGCGGGCCGAAGAGTCAAATTAGTATCCGCGATCGTGGCATTAAGTGCGGCGTTGCTATTGGGAGTCGGGGCATGGCTGAAGCAGACACGCGCCGGCATTCCCGAGCACGCAGCCGTCGTAGTGGGCGAATTCAGCAACAATACCGGCGACCCATTATTTGACGGGTCTCTTCGGCGAGCTGTGGTAATTCAGCTCGCACAGTCTCCTTATCTGAGTGTCGTGTCCGATCAGAAACTCGGGGATATTCTTCAGGACATTGGGCGCTCGCCGGATGACACATTGACTCCGGGCCTAGCGCGCGAAGTCTGCCAGCGGGGCCAAGCCGCAGCCTTAATCGCAGGCTCGATTCGAGCTAATGACGGCGCCTATCAGCTGTCGATGGAAGCTGATCGCTGCAGCAACGGGAGTTCGTTGGCATATGAAACCCTGAGGGTTGAGAACAAAAAACAAGTATTGCCCGCTCTGGGCACGATGGTGGATCTATTCCGCCGCAAATTAGGTGAGTCCAGCGAGTCTCTTCAGAAGTTCAATGTTCCGGTGGAACAAGGCACTACCAGCTCTCTGGAAGCGTTGCAAGCCTACCAACTGGGCCTGGAGCTTCGCGCACATTCCAAGAATCTGGAAGCCAGACCCGCCTTCAAGACCGCCATCGCGCTCGACCCGAATTTCGCCATCGCCTATGCCCAGCTCGGCTCCGCATATTCCAATCTGGGAAACACCGCCGAGGCGAAGCCGTATTTCCAAAAGGCTTTCGAGCTGCGAGCCCGGGCAACCGAACCGGAGAGGCTCTATATCACGGGACGTTATTTCGATATCGTTACGGGCGAAAAGGAGAAAGGGTCGGAGACATACAAGCTCTGGACCGAACTTTACCCGAACGAATGGAAACCTTACAACGCAGTCGCCAATGACGCGTATCTGATGGGCCGCTACGAGACGGTGGTGGACGCCGCCCGGCAGGCGGTACGGCTTGGACCCAATCAAGACTTCGGACAAAACAACTTGATCGCTGGACTTATCGGGTTAAATCGTCTCGATGAGGCCAAGAAGATTTGTGAGCAGCTGCTTGCGCAGGGACGCGACAACACTTTCATTCATCTCGACCTGTTCGCCATCGCCTATCTTCAGCAGGATGAATCGGCGCTTAACCGCGAGCTTGAGTGGGCGCGGAAACATCCGAACGAGGGCGATATGGTGTATGCCCGGGCACAGGCCGCTGCCGCAGTCGGCAAGGTACGAGAGAGCACGATACTGTTCGAACAGACTGCCAAACTGAATGTTGCCAATGGAGACCTGGAAACAGCGGCGAATGCTTTGTCGATTACAGCCGAGATCAACTCGGAGATGGGGTGGTCAGCAGTTGCCCAAAGAAAATCAGAAGAAGCATTGAAACTGGGAAAGAATGAAATTGTTCTCGGACTGGGTTCTCTTATCGCAGCCCGCGCGCACAACCTTCACAGAGCCCAGGAACTGCTGGATGAGTTGGACCATGACTACCCGCTCTCCACATTCAATCTCGGGGTTTACTCACCGATGATCCGCACCACGATGGCGGTGTCACCGCAGACTTCATCCGAGCAAATCACTCATCTGATGGAGCCGGCACTTCCGTATGAAATTGGGTTTGAAGCGGACTTGCTGCCCATCTACGTTCGGGGTGAGGCTTACCTTGAGATACATGCGACGGAAGAAGCCGAGCGCGAATTTCAAAAACTGTTAGACCACCACTTCGTGGATGCTGTGACCACTCTGTACCCCCTTTCCCAGTTGGCTCTGGCGCGGGTCTACGCTTTGGAAGGCAGAAAGGCCGACAGCCGTAAGGCGTATGAGCAGTTCTTCTCCCTTTGGAAGGATGCCGACAAGGATCTCCCCATTTTCCTGAGAGCCCGGCGAGAGTTTCATGGGCTGAATTAAATTCTGCCTGGCGATTAACATACAAAAATAACCTGGTGAGGCCGTGTCCCGGGACTCGAATACACAGTTCCGGCTTTTTGCGTTTCCCTGGGAGCAATCACTCTGGCGTATTCGATGCGGTTCAGGACGGGCGAGAAGGAGGACTAGGACTTGAAGCCGGAATTTCCAGTGGCAGATCTGCGTGCTGTTTTTCCCGCCCTCACCAAGGGCGAGGATTTTGTTTTCTTCGACAACGCCGCCGGCGCCCAAATCCCGCAAGGCGTCCTGGATGCAGTGAGTTCGCATTTAGTGAACTGCAACGTCCAGCGCGGCGGCCCTTACGAGAAGAGCCAGCAAGTCGATGCGACCCTGGCACGGGCGCGGCGAAGCGTTTCGGATTTTGTCAACGCTTACCACCCAGAGGAAATTGCATTTGGAATGAATGCGACGTCCTTCATCAGGCTTGTTAGCCTCGGGATCGGCCAGAACCTCGGCGACCGTCGAGAGATCATCGTCACGGATATGGATCACGAAGCCAATATCGCGACTTGGCTCGCGCTGGAGAGGGAGGGGGCCACATTTCACTGGTGGCGCATGCGGGATGATGGAAACCTGCACATCGCCGACTTGGTGCCATTGCTTTCGCCAGCCACCCGCTTGGTGGCATGTACGGTCGCTTCCAATGCGATTGGGTCCGTGGTAGACGTTGCGGAGGTCGCCAGGCACGCCCATGCCGCCGGCGCGGAGGTGTTTCTCGATTGTGTCCACTACGCGCCTCATGGCGTGATCGACGTCCAGAAATTTGAGTGCGACTACCTGGTTTGCTCCGGCTACAAGGTCTTTGCCCCGCATATGGGCTTTCTCTGGGGACGGCGGAACCTATTGAAAAACCTGCCTGCATTCCGGGAAGACTTCATTCCCGACGAACCACCAGCCAAGTTCGAGGTGGGAACCTTCGTTTACGAGAACGTAGCGGGCATGGATGCCGCGCTGTCGTACCTGGCAAACCTTGGCGCCCGGGTTAATCCCGGTGCGCCGCCTGCCTCATATCGTGCGCAATTGATTTGCGCCATGGATGCGATTCGAGACTACGAACAAGAATGCTCACTCGAAATGTTTCGTGTCCTGGAGGCGTCAGGCGCCAAAGTCTACGGCGTTCGGGAGCCCAAGCAGGCGTGCCAGCGCGTACCGACCTTCTGCTTCAACCTGAAAGGCATTTCCCCTGCCAAGATCGCAGAAGAACTTGCTCGACACCATATCGGCGTGCGGTTCGGCCACATGTACTCGCCGCGCCTGATGCGACGGTTAGGACTTGACCCCGAGGTCGGTGCGGTCCGAGCCTCCCTGGCTCACTACAACACGATGGAGGAGATTCACCGGTTCGGAGAAGTGTTGCGGAAGATCAACCCGGACCACAAAGTGAATGAGGCCGTTTAGGAATCCTGGTGTTCGCTTCTCTCCGGATTAGTTCGGCAACGACGGGCCTGACTTGACGGCGGGGACCTGAGATTGAGCGGCTACCAGTAAGGCCAGGCAATATCTGATCTTGCTGCAGCTGGGTGCTACTATGAGTCACTTTGAATCTGGCCTGGCGCACAGCCCAGCAGCGCGGTAGAAGTGGCGGAGGGAGGTCTGCCCGAAACAATCATGGCGGACAATGAGTCAGAGTTGCCTCATGCGGTTGTTCGTTCTCGTCGTCATCCGCGGTTGAGGAGCGGTTTCGTTGCATTGGCGCTGATCGTTGCCACAACCCTGGCAATATTTTTTCTATTGAACGTTGCCGGCTGGAGGACTCGCATTGTAGCGAGATTGTTTCGCACGGAAAACTGGCCCATCGTGGTTTCACCGCCTGCAGATTTTCAGCCGCGCGTTCCTCCAGGGTTCAAAGTTTCCGTATTTGCCCGCGACTTCACCGAACCGCGGTGGTTGGCGGTGGCTCCCAACGGGGATGTGTTTGTTGCCGATTCGGCATCCGGGAAAGTGGTGGTATTGCGTGATCCGCAGGGGCAGGGAATCGCGCAATCTCGCGAGACTTTTGCTGGCCACTTGAACTTGCCGTTTGGAATCGCCTTCCATGACAACTACGTTTATGTTGCCGATACGAACGAGGTCGTCCGTTTTCGCTACGATCTGAAGACCTCCAAACGCTTGGGCGATGCGGAGCACATCCTGGTCCTCCCCGGGATGGGTTATAACCAGCATTGGACGCGGTCGCTGGCGTTTTCCAATGACGGCAGGAAGCTGTTTGTATCTGTCGGATCAAGCACCAATGTCTCGGTCGAGTCCGATCCCCGGCGCGCGGCGATCCTGGTTGCCGACCCCGATGGAAAAAATGTGCGAATCTATGCCAGCGGATTGCGAAATGCCGTCGGGATAGCCGACAATCCTCAGTCGGGCGATCTGTGGGCGGCGGTAAACGAACGCGACGACCTAAGCGACGACCTCCCATCTGATTACTTCACGCACGTCATCGACGGTGGTTTCTACGGGTGGCCTTACTCCTATACCGGCCAGCACGTGGATAATCGAGTGACCTCGAGACCTGACATGGTCGCAAAAGCGATTGTCCCGGATGTACCGCTTGGAGCGCACGTTGCGCCGCTCCAGTTTTTCTTCTACGAGGGACAGCAGTTTCCTCCCACCTACCGGCACGGAGCTTTTATAGCTGAGCATGGTTCCTGGAATCGGCGGATAAGAAGTGGGTATCAGGTTGTCTTCGTACCCTTCCGCGATGGCACCCCTGCTGGCGAGCCAGTACCCTTCTTTTCAGGATTTGTACCTGATCCTGCGCGAAGGGAAGTGTATGGGCGGGTTGTAGGCATCGCGGTGGGGCAGGACGGGGCGGTATTGATTTCTGACGATGGCCGAAAACTGATCTGGCGAGTGTCTTATGACGCGGAGCCCAAGCGACAAGTTAAGCTCGACAATGAGGTATCCGGTCGCTGAACTGGCCCGTAAGGTACCATATTCGAAGCCATGCACATTCTTCATGTGGTAGGAGCCAGGCCGAACTTCATGAAAGCCGCGCCTGTAATTCGAGCCCTCAAGAAAAGGCCCGGAGTGCGGCAGACGCTGGTGCATACCGGCCAGCACTACGACAAAAACTTGTCAGACGTCTTCTTCTTACAGTTGAGCATGCCACAGCCGGATGTAAACCTGGAAGTGGGTTCGGGGAGCCATGCCCGGCAGACCGCTGAGGTGATGACGCGGTTTGAGCCCGTGGTTCTGGAGCGGAAACCTGATGTGGTGCTCGTCTACGGAGACGTGAATTCTACCGTAGCGGCGGCTTTGGTCTGTTCGAAGTTGCTTATTCCGCTGGCCCACGTCGAAGCGGGGCTTCGCTCCTTCGATCGCACCATGCCGGAGGAGATCAACCGCGTGGTGACTGATCGGCTCGCCGACATGCTGTTTACGCCTTCGGAAGACGGAGACGTGAACCTTGCACGTGAGGGCGTCTCGGCGGAGAAAATCTTCCGAGTCGGGAATGTAATGATCGATTCTCTGGTCGAGCTTCTACCCCAGGCGATGGCATGTCCTCAGAATGGCCTGCCGGAACGTTATGCCTTGGTCACGCTGCATCGGCCGTCTAATGTAGATGACAGCAATAGTTTACAGAATATTCTTGAAGCGCTTCTTAAAGTCAATGAGCAGTTGGACGTCATTTTTCCTGTTCACCCGCGGACGCGTCAACGTATCCAGCAATTCGGCATTAACACCGAGAAGTTGCATCTCCTGGAGCCGCTGCCGTACATCGAGTTTCTTGCCCTGCAGCGCCGAGCCGCCGTAGTCATTACCGACTCGGGGGGCATTCAGGAAGAGACAACCTACTTAGGAGTACCGTGCTTGACCTTGCGCAGTAACACAGAACGTCCGGTCACGGTCACCCTGGGTACGAATGTCCTAATTGGGGAAGACCTGAAGCGGTTGCGCTCCGAGCTTTCGAAGATTCTCGAAGGGAAGGGTAAGAAGGGCACACAACCGCCCTTGTGGGATGGGCACGCGGCAGAGCGGATTGCCGGGGCTCTATGCGACCGTCGAGGCGTATCAATCGCCTAGGCAGGTTGGCTTGGATGCTTCGGAAGGGTGATCTCCTTCGCGGTTTGGGCAAGAATGCCGGTGCTCGCAATTGCGGCAACTGGGCTTGAATGCCCGGCCGAGGATGATCACTCCGACGATGCCATAAACAGCAGCCAGCGCTTCGATCCAGTGGGAGGGCTGAAGCATGTGGGTCGCCTTTCAGTTGGCAAGTATCTGCTTGTGTGACAGTGCGGTCTGTGATCTGGATCACATGAAAATATTTGCAGTGTATTCTGTCGGTCTGCCCTTTTTGCCGGACCCGAGGGGTTTCTCCAGGCGAATTCGAGGCGCGTTCGCGCCGGTCGGAGTCGTGTCTGGACGACTTACTTCCCCAGATTGGGCGGGGACACTATGACGAGGATGCCAGCATCCGGAAAGTTTGCGCTTCTGTTCGCAGTGCCGCTTTTGGTCGGATGGCGTCCCTTATTCGCCACCTTCGCTCTGGCTCTGCGTTCCAGCGAATATACCCACCTGTTCCTGATCGTGCCGATCAGTGCAGCCTTAATCTACTCGGAGCGGGGCGCGCTGAAGTCCGCGTCAGCGTCAGGCCTTGGACTTGGCTCGACTCTGCTGGTGATCGCGACTCTGATCCGTGGCTACGCCCACTGGATGGATGGCTCGGGGAGTGACGCCTATCTTTCTGTCAGCATGCTGGCGATCGTGATCTGGTGGATTGGATCTTTTGTGGTCTGCTTTGGCCTCCGCGCCGCTCGTCTGTTTTTGTTTCCTTTATGCTTCCTGTTCTGGTTGGTTCCTGCGCCTGCGCTGATCCTAAGCAAGGTTGTGGCTGTCTGGCAGCAAGGCTCCGCGATGTCGGCCAGTTGGCTATTCATGGCGTTGGGTATCCCGGTCACGCAAGATGGCATCATGCTGTCGATACCGGGCTTGAGCCTCGAGGTTGCGCAGGAATGCAGCAGCTTACGTTCCAGCCTGATGCTGGTGGTGACCAGCATGGTGCTGGCGCATCTGTTTCTCCGCTCCTTTTGGCGGCAAACTGCTGTTGTCCTCGTGGCAATCCCTCTTTCGATAGCCAAGAATGGTGTTCGAATCTTTACCATTGCCATGCTAGGCACCCGTGTCGATCCCGGCTTTCTGCACGGAACCCTGCATCGCAAGGGCGGCATTCTCTTTTTCTTGTTGGCACTATTTGCAGTTCTGTTGGGGCTGTGGCTGTTGAGCCGTGGAGAGCCAGTCGACAGGGATGTCGCCTCGAACCGGCAGACGGCAAAAAGCTTCCACTAAGTCAATCCGGGTTCTCCCCAATAGTGGCGGGAGTTTTTCTAAAGCTCGTGCGCCTGCTTCTCTACGCGCGAAGCTCCTAATCTGCTCCAATCTCCTGAATCTCAGGTTCGAACTGCCTTTCTTGCTTACATTGACTGCTGAGTTGTTTCTCGAATGCCGCTAGTTGAGCTTCGATTTCCTGTTCCGCTTTGCGTTTCCGGATGACTTCTTCACGATAGCGGCGCAGGAAGTAATCAATCGTCTCGACTCGAATCCTGATCGAGCCGGAAGGCTTGTTCTCGTCCAGATCCTTGAAACAGAAATACGGCGTGCCAGATTGCTCGATAATGCCTTCGATGACGCCGTAAATGGGCGCGTCGTGACCGCACTTGAAGCTGGAGATTTCCAGCGCTACCAGGTTGGGATGGCGTGCGGTGAACTTCGCGGCCCAGACTTTGTGATTGGTGCTGCAGGAGTACGAATTCTTCCAGGCATCGGTGATATCCAGCGGGTGACTGATGACTCCTGCACGAACTTCATCTCCAAACAGTCGTTCCAGCATGTCTTCATCGAGCGGCAGTGTGTTCTGCGAGAAGATGGGATAGCCCAGTTTCTGGAATTCTTCCATGATTTCGTGATTCAGGCCCGGATCATGGTGATACGGCCGGCCCAGCATGACAATGCCGATGCGGTCTTCACGTTCCAGTTGATCGAGCACCTGGCGGGCGCGCCCGCGGATGCTGCTCTCGTAGTCGGCAAGAGCCTTGTAGCCGACTTCGACCGCGCGATCGTTTTCTTCCTCGGACAGGCCCAGTACAGGCTGCCAGGCTTGCAGCATCTGGTGGGCGAACAGTTTGCGGTCGGCAAAGTTCAGAACCGGATCGATGTACTTCACGTTATGCTCGGCGAAGACATCGTTCTCTTTGGTGAACGCGGCTTTCACGGTTTCAGGGGTCGCCGTGACGGTGGGACACGCATTGGCGCCGACAATGTTCACCAGCGGCGAAGTCAGCACGTCGTACATGGGGAAGAAGATCACGTTCAGCGGCTTCTTGCGATGCTTTTCCTGAATCAGGTTGTAGACGTGCGAAATGCCGATCTTGGCAGGGAAGCAGGGATCGATTGCGCCGCGGCTCGCGCCCGCCCGGTAAAGGTCGGAACTGGTGTAGTCGGAGTAGATGATGTTTTCCGGCTGCACGCCCAGGCTCTCCAGGTAGCCGTTGAAGAGCGGCGCGTAGGTGTAGATGTTCAGCACCCGCGGAATGCCGACACGCAGCTTCTTGCGATTTTCCATCAGCGGAATGCGCTCTTTGGCTGCTTTGTTCCAGAACTTCGTCACGGGAATCGGGTCGGCCACGCTCTTCGGACTGACCGGCCGGAAGACTTCATGGGCGGCGATGTCCACGAAGTTAGGATACTTTTCTTTGATCTGGTCGATGCCGGCTTTGATGTCCTTCATGTCGTTGACATCTTCGACCAGGCCCTTTTCGCAGGTGGCGATGATCAACCGCTGTTCGCCGTGCATTAACGGAACTTTGGTGACCTTCTGAATCGGCACGAAGCTCAAGTCATCTTTGGGAACGGTGCGGATGTCGATGAAGGTGCGCAGGCAATTGTTCTTGCAGAAGTTGCAGCGCGTGGCTTCGTTGCGGGTCGTACGGTACTCGATCTTCCGTACCGCCTCCAGGCCGACAAACGTCGTCTGCTGGCCGTTCCTCCACAGGCGAAGAGACTCGACCGCAGCGCCAATGGCTCCGGACTCGCCGCAGAATTCGTGGACGATGATTTCCGGCTTCTTGCCTGCGGCGCGAAAGCTGTTCTTGATGAAGTCGACTTCAGCCTTCACCACCGCCATGTTGTTCTGCGTTCCGCCTTGCAGGACGAAACGCGTACCCAAGGCCGCAAGATTAGGAATGCTGGCCACGTACAGGAACACATTCTTGGGAAGCACAGCAGCCAGTCCGGCGAGGATTTCTTCTGCCCGCCAGCCTTGACGCTGAAAGTTCACGATGTCCGACTGCATGAAGACCGCACAGCCGTAGCCGAAAACGGGCATCGATTGAGCCGAGAAAGCCAGATCGGCATACTGTTCCACGCCCAAGCCAAAGCCTTCGGCAGTGGATTGCAGGAAATAGCCGTTGCCGGCCGAGCATTGCGTGTTGAGCTTGAAATCTTTGACCCGGCCGTTGTGCAGGATGATGATCTTGATGTCCTGCCCACCCACGTCGACGATGACGTGCGGATCGTCGTAAAACTTGAGCGCCGATTCGGTGTGAGCCACTGTCTCTACCAGCGCAACATCGGCGTGGAGGACGTCTTTCAGGATGTCCTTGGCGTAGCCGGTGGTGGCGACCCCCAGGACTTCCAGCTTTGCCTTCTGCGCTTCCACCTGGCCGCGCAGGTTCTCGAACATTTCGATCGTGTCCTGTATCGGGTTGCCGTTCGAGAGCTGATAAGCCTTGCATAGAATGTCGCCGTTCTCATCGAGCAACACTGCCTTGGTGGAAGTCGAACCGCCGTCGATGCCGATGAATCCGCCGACTGTCTGGTTGGTGTCGAAGGTCGCCGGGATAAATTTCTTGCGGCGATATGCGACCTTGAAGTCGTCCAATTCCTTCTCGCTGGTAGTAAGCCCTTTGGCGCCGGACTTGGCTTTTTCTTCCTGGCGTCCGTACTCGATGTAGTGCACCAGCTTTTCGTAGCCCTGGTAGCAGCCGACGCAGTCCTCTTCGCTCTTGCCGAACTCGATGGCGCCCATGGCGGCGAAGTACTGCGCGTTCTCCGGAACTTTGATCAGATCCTCGGGCTTGGCGCCGTCGGGGATCTGACTTTGCGCTCCTGCCACATGCGGGGAATGTTTGCCTGCCAGGCTTCGCGCATTCCTTTGATGAAGCTGTTCGGCCCACCCAGCAGCAGAACGTGCGGCCGCAAGCGTGTGGCCGCGGGTCAGAACGCTCAGGTTCTGCAGCACAATGGCTTCGAACAGCGATGCCATCAATTCATCTGGCGGCGTGCCTACTTTCTGTAGACCGTTGATGTCGGTCTCGGCGAAGACACCGCACTTGCCGGCGACTTTGTGCAGCTTGATTCCGTGATAGCCCTGCAGGGCAAGTTCGGCGACCGGAATCTTCAGCTTGGCGTTGATCTTGTCGATGACCGCGCCGGTACCGCCGGCGCACTTGTCGTTCATCGACGGGATTTTCTTCTTGCGCCCGGTTTCATCGTCGTCCTTGAAGACGATGATCTTGGCGTCCTGGCCGCCGAGCTCGATGACGGAATACACTTCAGGGTGCATCTTCTCGACGGCGAGCGAAACCGCGGTGACTTCCTGCACGAACTTGGCGCCGATCTGGTCGGCAATGCCTCCGCCGCCGGAGCCGGTCATGAACATGCGGGTGTTGTGCCGGTTGATGCCGACTTCGGCTTCCATGCGCCGCAGGAATTCGAGCGTCTTCTCCGGCTGTTTGGTTTCATGGCGCTGGTAGTCCTGCCACAGGACCTTGTCGGTCGCGGCTTCCACCACGGTGCTTTGACCGTGGTCGAGCCAACGTCCAGCCCGACCATAAACTCGGTGTGATGGTCGTGCGGCTTTTGTGGAGGCGCAGGAGCTATCTGAAGCAGCTGCGGCTTTTGCGGTTCTGTCCCGAATGATCGTGCATTCCGTCCTCTCCGACACGTAGCAAGAAGCGCTTTAGATTGGAACCGATAACTGCCAGTTCGCTGGCGGACTCAGATGGCGGCCACTACTTAGGCGGCGGCCGGCACGGCGATCCCGGAGACGCGCGAGCGCTTCCAAAGACGCGTGTTTTTGTTGATGCGATCGTTCACATGCAAAATGAACTGGGCTGCAGTTCCGGCAATTCCTTCGCGGTGAGGCACGTGGTAGAACGGCCGCCGCAGCTCGGGATGCTCCGCAATATATTCGCGGATCTGCTTCCATGCTCTTGCCGGTTGACTTCAGGCACTGTTCGAACTCGGTCTTGGCCTTTACTTTGGCCTCGCCCAGCGCCATTTGCACGCGGCTGTGAGCGTTCACTTCGCCTTCGCCGGAGGTTTCAATGGGCAGGAAGATCATGTCTTTGAACTTGTTGACCACGGCCGATTGCACTCCGTCGGATTGCGATGACGGCATGCAGCCGAACGGCTTCAGCGCCAGCACCATGTGGCACAGCTTGTGAATGGTGTAGTAAACGTTTTTGCCGACTTCGAGGTGGCCTTCGCCGCCGCGCGCGAACTGGTTGTAGAACGGGTGCGCCAGCTCGGCCAGATCCGTCTGCGGAACCAGGTGTGGGTGAGTGCCGCCCAGGTGCTTGATGGTGCGGTGATAGAAGAACCTCCATGCCTTCTCGCCAAAGCCAATGCCCCACAGCTTTTTGCGCAAGCCAATATAGTTAGCCGAATTCTTCTTCAGCTTCATACCACTCGGGATTGCGATGCGGCCGATTCACCGGCCATTTGGCGATGGCATGCGCTTTGGCCTGGTACATGAGATACGCGACCCAGGTGGCGATGGGCTCGACGATTACCTGCGCGCCTTCGCGCTCCAGGAAATCGAACATGTGGAAGTTGCCGTCGCCCTCGGTGATCTGAGCCCAGAATTCGCCGGTGATTTTGACCATCGGCTTCACCTTGGTGCGGTCGACTTCAATGCTGTCCATGCGCTTCGCGGGCGGTGTCCAGGGCGTTTAGATAGTCCTTGCCCCACATGTTCTCGTGCCATCTTGCCGAGGACGTTGGCGGTATTGCGCAGCACCTTGTTGCTCTTGAACTTGGGTTTAGCCAGTTCGGGGCGCGACTCCTCAATTTCGAAGGACTCTTGCGATTGCGCAGGTCATCGCACAAGTCCGTCGACCGTTCTCGTGGAAGACGCGGTCGGTTTCGCCCTTGTTGACTTCGTAGGGACGGATTTGATAGATCAGGTCGTTTAAGACGTCGCCGAGATGCATGGCGTTCAACATGCCGAATCCGAAGTCGATGGTGAACTTCAGGCCGGGCTCGCCCGAAGCCGCCTTGATTCCGTCGCTGTCCTTGAACAGCAGGACGCGGAAGCCGTCAAAGCCTGCGTTCTTCAGCGCGAAGCGATATTCCGCCTCGTACATGCCGAAGCGGCAGGGGCCACAGGAGCCGGCTGTGAAGAAGACGTAGTTGTTCAGAATCTGCTGGCGCGACATTCCCTCCTTCTCCAAGAACTGAAGATACTGCACCAGGTTGCCCACCGTGAAGTAAGTCGGATTGCACTGGCCGTTGTTCCCGTACTCCTTGCCGATCTGAAAGCCGGCCACGTCTGGCACCGGCAGCTTCTCGCAACGGTAGCCGCAGCCCTGAAATACAGCACGAATCAGGTCCTCGTGCTTCCAGGTGAACCCTCCAAACAAGATGGTGACGTTGTTACGCTCCTCAGCCGTAAACGCCCTTTCCACCGGACGGTGGAAATGGGTGGGCTGATCGAGGCCAGCGATCTTGCGTAGCCGTGCGCGTTCGGCTTCGAGTCGTTGTTTGATTTCCTCGTCACTATCGATTTGAACGAGATGAGTCGCCATTATCTTCCTCCGGCGTATGCGGTGTTTTGGGATTTTGATGTGTGTCGATGGGCTACAGGATGGCTGCCCAAATTTTCGAGGAGGCTGAATTTAGAAGCATCATAACGGAGCGCAGGGCTCTGTCTGAACTTGTCGAGCGTAATTCGATTGGCATGTAAAGCCACCGGAAACTCCCTAATAACACGTTAGGAGGTTCGATGTTTTACGCCGGCGAGAGCCGTTCAGCAACGAATCCCGGGGGCGCCGGATCAGCGACGAGGTTTCCCCACTCCTCCAGCTTCCGCTGGCAGGAGATGCCAAAAATTGTGAGACCGTTAAGGCCGCTGTGGTTAACCGAAGACTTACCTAGTCCTTGGAAATCACCGCCATCCCACTTGTGCGTCCGACCTTTAAAGTGTTGTAACAGAAACGTGGGTTGTGATTCAAGGCAGGGAAGAAATAGTTTTCGGTCCGTTTAGTTATGAGAGCGGCGAATCATGGGAAGTGGAAATCTGCCGTTCCCCGAGCTTCGGTGGTCGAACCATCTGGTGAGTCGCCTGTCAAGATCCGGATCAACCGATCACGCACTAGCGTCAGGCGTGGGCCAAAGCAGCCACGAGTAGTTGAGCCTGAGCGCCGGCGACAGGCAACTCGATGGTCACGCGTGCACCGTGCGGCTTCACATTTTCTATTCTGAGATCACCGCCTCGTTCTTTGACGATCCCGGAGCAGACGCTCAACCCCAGTCCCGTTCCTTTGCCCACGGGTTTCGTTGTATAGAACGCGTCGAGCGCACGGTTTAGATTGTCAAAGCCCGGCCCGGTATCTTCTACTTCGATCACAGCTCGCGCACCCCTCTGGTAGGCGCGGATTGTGATCTGTTTGCTCCCGACGATTCCTTCCATGGCGTCGCTCGAATTGTTGAAGAGGTTCAGCAGGATCTGCTTGATTTCGTCCTCGTTGACCGCCAGGGACGGCAAGTCTGGCGCGATGTCGAGTTCCACGCGAACATTACGGGTGCGCGAATAGTATTCGCGGATAGACAGCACCTCCTGCAGAGCCGGAGAAAGTTGTGCAGTCTGCGTGTCACGCGCACTCTGCCGCGAGAAGCGAAGCAGGTTCTCAATAATCCGTTTCATGCGGCGGGCTTCATTGACCAGTCTTCATGAGTTGGTCGCGAGTATGCTGTGCCGCCGAAGGAGGCGCAGCGATGGAATCGCCGATCAGTTCGCCATATCCCATAATTACGGTCAGAGGGTTATTCAGTTCGTGCGCGACTCCTGCCAGCAGTTGACCCAGGGCCGCCAGCTTTTCCGACCATACCAATTGTTTGTGCAAGGCCTTCAACTCGACGGCCACGGCAAGGTCGGCTGCAAGCATCTCGATGCGGGACAACTCGAGCTCATGGTTGGCATTCGGGTCTCGTGGCGCAGCCAATTGGATGCACCCGACGTATGCGCCCCGAGCGGAGCAGAGCGGTATGAATAGCTCTGGGCCGCTCTCCGACCCCGCATTCGAATCACCACATTGCGCTAGCGGGACTACTTCCTGCGGTGGCAGTAAGTAAGAATTCTTCCCCATACGCGGGGCACGGGTGCATAGGGACTTGATGTGATCGAGGGTCGAGCTTGGTGTTTGAGTCTGCAATCTGCGCAATGATTCTGAAGAGAGTCCATGGGAACCAGTTACGCGCAACCTCCGTTCTGCGTCTTCAAGTTGAACCACAGCTACGCTGAAGTTGCTGACTTCGGTGATCGCCAAGGCGATTGCTGGGCAGACTGTATCGGGCTTTGCCCCGCCCAACAGACGCGAGGTGATTGCCGAGAATCGCTCCAGTTGGCAGCTGAGCGCTTCCGCTTTATGCTGCATGCCGGCGATCGATTCTGATTTGTCTTCCACTACGGCGAGAATCATTCCAAAAGCAACGAAGAGTTTGGGACTATTCCACAGTTCTCCGGGAATCATCAGCGTCGGAGCAAGGCGGTCGATCATCAACCTGAGGGGAAATGTTCCTCCCCAGCAAACGAATCCGCCGGCGATAGTCAGAATGGCCGGCGATGCCCGCCAGTGGTTCCGGCAAATGAACGCACCCGGCAAAGCAAACCCGATTCCAAGGAGTGCGACCGCCCCTTCCTCGAAGGAGCCACGGAGAGCGGCACGAATCGCCCACGCCCCAGCAAGCGAGCACAGGAAGGTTGCGGTCAGCAGGTACAACGACACATTCCGGCTCACACCGAAGAAGAGGCACGAGGCTCCGCCGAAGCAGGCCATCAGGCACAAGACATAAGGCCAGCGCAGGCCCACGTGATAGCAACTGCATACCACATACGCGACGGACGGTATGCCCAGCACAAACAACAGAAGAGTCCGCTTCGCGCGGTCTTCAACGACGGATGAGACTGAGGTGAGAAAACAGACCGCTGCGGCTTGCAGGGACCCGGAATCGATGGCCCGCAGAAGGGAACTGACGTGGCCGTGGTCTGGCTCCAGTAATTGCGCCAGGAAATGCATGAACACCAATGTCCATCCCACTGTCCAGAGTGTCAGGCGGGTGCTGCGTGCGTGCCGTTTGAGACATACAAAAATAATGACCAGTATGCCAACGGTTAAGTATGTCGGAATTTTTTCGAGGTCGCCCATCAAGATTACTTGAGGGGGAGGAACACGGTTTCAACAGTAACCAGCAGTAACCCCTCGGGTCAACACCAGAACGTGCCATTGCCGTGGCACCAAAGTCGAGCGGAGTCCCCATTGGTGCCACAGAGACAGCCCACAACCTCCATGGCGACTGGCGATGCATGGGGTTGCCCGCAGCAACCGCCATCCACGCAGGTCTGGTTGAACGGTGTTATTCTGCGAGCAGCGGGAGACCTTCCCGCGGCTTGAGCGATGCGGAGAAATCCGACCGGTTACGCCGGCCGGAGGTACGGAAGTCGAGGTTGTCGGTTGTGACTCACAAGGAACCACGAGCGATGCACGACGAACCACCAAGACCGACGGACTCGAATCATGATGTGCCGGGAGGATGCCGTATGTGTCTAGCCATACCAGGAAAAATCGTAGAGATCTCTTCCGAAAACCAGGATTCGGCAGTGGTGGACGTGGTCGGCGTGCGGCGCAAGATTGATCTGGCCTTGTTACAGGATGACAAACCCGTGCCCGGCGACTGGGTACTGATTCACGTTGGCTTTGCCATGAGCAAGATCAGTGAGCAGGATGCCGCTGATCAGATGAATACGCTGAGGCTGCTCGGAGAAACTGAAGGGGCGCTGCAGGAAGTTCGGGGCTACGGTCTGGAGGATGTCCAGTAAGATCCGCCCGCGTCCAGTCCGCAGGGACGATCAGCATGAGATTTGTTGACGAGTTTCGTGAACCCGAGCTCATTTCAAAGACAGCGGAAGAAATTCGCCGCCTCGCCGGTACCGAACGCCTCTACCGGATAATGGAAGTTTGCGGCGGCCACACCCACGCTATTTATCGCTTCGGCCTGAAAGACATACTGCCAGAAAACATCGAGTTGATCCACGGCCCCGGCTGTCCAGTGTGCGTACTTCCAATGGGGAGAATCGACGATGGCCTGGCCATCGCTCAGCAGCCGGATGTTATTTTCGCAGCCTTCGGGGATATGATGCGTGTTCCCGGAACCCAAGGCAGCCCGCTTGAGCACAAGGCTCGGGGCATGGATGTCCGGATCGTTTATTCGCCTTCGGACGCACTGAAACTGGCCCGGCTCAATCCCAAAAAGCATGTCATGTTCTTCGCCATCGGCTTCGAGACCACGGCGCCTTCGACCGCACTCACGCTGATGCGCGCCAAAGCGGAAGGCATTCGCAACTTCTCGGTATTTTGCAATCACGTAACTATCATCCCGGCTATCCGGGCGATTCTGGATTCTCCAGACGTGCCCCTCGAAGCTTTCATTGGGCCAGGACACGTTTCGACCGTGATCGGTTGCCGGCCCTACGAGTGGATTGCCAAGAGTGAAGGCAGGCCGATCGTGATTTCGGGATTTGAGCCGCTGGACATGCTGCAGTCAATAGTCATGCTTCTGCATCAGTTGAAGAAAGGTGAAGCCAAGGTCGAAAATCAATACAAACGCGTGGTTCCGTGGGAGGGCAACCGCGCCGCGCTTCGAGCCATGGCGGAGGTTTTTCAACTGCGCCCATACTTCGAGTGGCGTGGACTCGGCTTCATTTCGCAATCGGCTCTGCGGTTGCGCGATAGCTACGCACGCTGGGATGCCGAACAACGCTTCAACGTCCCTGGCATTCGGATCACTGACCCCGAGGCTGCGCAGTGTGGCGAAGTGCTGAAAGGCGTGCTCAAGCCGCATCAGTGCAAACTCTTCGGGCGGGAGTGCACCCCCGAGCACCCTATCGGTGCGCTAATGGTTTCATCGGAAGGATCATGCGCCGCTCATTACAACTACGAACACCGGAAGGCAGCCTTGGTGACCAGCCTGCGTCCGATCGCGTGAGCCCCCGAGCTGCGGAGGCTGATTCGGCAGCAATTCGGTTCCGCGATCCGCAAATCGAGATGGCCCATGGCGCTGGAGGAAAAGCCAGCCGCAAGCTCGTCGAAGGACTCTTTGCTCCCCTGCTGTTTGGGAATGATTCGGGTCCGTTGGGCGACGCCGCGCTCATTGACATCAGTGGAACGAAGGTTGCCATCACCACCGACAGCTTTGTCGTCAAACCCCTGACTTTTCCCGGTGGTTCGATCGGTGAGCTTGCCGTAAACGGAACGGTGAACGACCTGGCTGTCTCGGGAGCCAAAGCAAAAGCTCTGGTCGTCAGCTACATACTCGAAGCGGGACTTCCCACCACAATTCTGGAGGCGGAAGTCCGTGCCGTGGCCAAAGCGGCTCAGCAGGCAGGAGTCAGGATCGCAGGCGGTGACACCAAGGTCGTCGAACACGGTAAAGCAGACCAGATGTACATCACGACCACGGGCATTGGCCATTGCCTTCGAGGAGTATCCGTTGATCCGCGTTCGGTACGGCCAGGCGACAAAGTGCTGATCTCCGGTCCGATCGGGGACCATGGCATAACTATTCTGCTGGCCCGCGGAGAGTTGGATCTGGAAGCTGATGTACGGTCCGACACACGTTCCGTGCTTCCTCTGATCGAAGCTTTGGTTGAGGCGGCGGGTCCGGGCGTCCGCTGGATGCGCGATCCCACACGCGGAGGCGCTGCCACTTCCCTCAACGAACTCGCCCGTGACTGCGGGCTCGGAGTTGTTCTCTTTGAAGACCATATCCCGGTGCGCGACGCAGTTCGCGGTGCGTGTGAGTTGCTTGGGCTCGACCCTCTCCACATTGCCAATGAGGGCCAGTTCCTGGCGGTCGTGGCTCCCGGGCACGCCAATGCTGCGATCAATGCATTGCGCCTGGTACGGGGGGGAGAAGAGGCACAGATAATCGGCGAAGTCCGGGAACAACCAGCTGGCTCGGTCCTGATCACTACCCATTATGGCGGAAGCCGCATCATCGATATGCTCGTGGGCGATCCTTTGCCGCGAATCTGTTGACGGCTATTGATATGGCAACGGTATGTAAATTGGCGAGCCAGGTTGAAGAGCGACTGCCCGAGAGGAGCCAGGTACTCCGCATTCAAGAAATGCAGGCGTCGATCTACCAATTGATTCGAGAGTCGTTGGAGGCATTAAGTCGTGGCCAAGCTTGAACTCTACGGGACGGCTCACTGCCCGCACACCAGCGAGCTACGCGAGTGGCTGGAATGGAAGCGCTCGGAATTTGTCGAATATGACGTCGAGGCGGATCTCGTAGCACGGGGCCGCATGCGAGCGTTGGCAGCAGGCCAGTGCAATGTTCCTGTGCTGGTAGAGGACGGCAAGGTCGTTCAGGTTGGATGGCAGGGACATAGTTGCATCGTGGACTTGGAATAGTCATGGCCGTTGCTTGTTCCATTCGCGTGCGAGGAGTCGTGCAGGGTGTAGGGTTCCGTCCGTTTGTTTATCGGCTAGCACGCACCAACATGCTGAGCGGCTGGGTGCTGAATGCAGAAGAAGGAGTCGAGATTCATCTGGAAGGTGCGGCACAGGGTTTGGAAGCCTTTGTTTGCGATCTGAAGCGTCAACCTCCGCCCGCTGCCAGCATCTCAGAAATCGAGGTCCAGCCTGCACGTCCTGAAGGCTTAAGTGAATTTACCATTCGGGAAAGCCAGCGGCGGCAACGCCCGACGGTGCGAATTTCGCCAGACTTGCCAGTTTGTGACGAGTGTCTGCGAGAGCTCTTCGACCCAGCCGATCCACGCTACCTGTATCCCTACATTAACTGCACCAATTGCGGTCCGCGATATACCGTAGTGCAGAGCTTGCCTTACGACCGCCCGAACACAACCATGCGCAAGTGGGTGCTGGACGATTTCTGCGCTGGGGAATATCGCGACCCGGTAAACCGGCGATTTCATGCGCAACCCGTGGCTTGTCCGGCTTGCGGTCCCGGCTACTATCTTCACCCGAACAATGATGGAAGCTCCCGTGGAAATGAAGGCAGCATTCGCCGAACGGCTGAGATTCTCCGTGCGGGTGGGATTGTCGCGGTGAAGG
The DNA here is from genome assembly GCA_963788605.1 of uncultured Acidobacteriota bacterium. Lineage (GTDB taxonomy): Bacteria > Acidobacteriota > Terriglobia > Terriglobales > Acidobacteriaceae > JABDBE01. The sequence goes on from CAWBHD010000020.1 coordinate 72,598, forward strand.
GGCTCGGCGGATACCACTTGGCATGCGATGCCCGGAATCCCGCTGCAGTCGCTGCCTTACGGGATCGCAAATTCCGAAAAGAAAAACCTTTCGCCCTGATGATGAAGGACGTTGAAGTGGCGCGTGCCTTGGTCGAGCTTTCATCTGAAGCGGAAGCGCTGCTGACTTCTACGGCCCGCCCTATCGTGCTCGCTCCTGCGCGAATTGAACTCAGCGGAGTTGCCCCCGGCAACCACGAACTCGGCGTGATGTTGCCATATACGCCTTTGCACTACCTGCTCTTCGCTGCCGGTGCTCCGGATATTCTGGTCATGACCAGCGCCAATCGGTCGAGCGAGCCCATTGCATACGAGGACGAAGACGCATTGCAGCGTCTCGAAGGAATCGCAGACTCGTTCCTGATTGGGCAGCGGCCCATTGCCCGCCGAGTCGACGACTCCGTAGCGCGCGCTGGCGCCTTCGGCCCTGTAGTCCTGCGTCGCGCCCGAGGTTACGCGCCGGGTGCGGTTGCATCGCTTCCTGCCGGACGTCCCATTCTCGCATTAGGCGCCGACCTGAAAAATACCATCACGCTGGTCGTGGACGGGCAGGCCTTTGTCAGCCAGCATATCGGAGACTTAGACCACTATCAGTCCCTGCGCGCATTTCACGAAACCATCGAGGATCTGGTCTCGATGTACGAAGTTCCCTGGGACGAAATGCTTCTGGTACACGACAGCCACCCGCAATATTTCTCAACCGCCCACGCGGCGACGTTCGAAGTTCCGCGAACCCAGGCGGTGCAGCACCACCGCGCACATGTGGCGTCGGTCCTTGCGGAGCGCGGGGAGTGGACCCAGCGAGTCGCTGGCGTCAGCTTCGACGGCACCGGTTACGGGGATGACGGAAGCATCTGGGGCGGCGAGATCTTTGTCGGGAGCCTCAGCGAAGGATTCAAGCGGGTTGCGCATTTGCGCCAGGCGATGCTGGCGGGTGGAGATGCTGCCGCGGCATTTCCAGTTCAGGCGGCTGCCGGATTCCTCGTCCAACTAGACGGTGCACCCGATTTCACGACGCCTCCGTTTGGTTTTTCCGGCCGCTACCGGCAGGCCTTGGAATTGGTCCGCAAGGGTGTTCGCACTTTTGCCACTACTTCGATAGGGCGGCTGTTCGATACGGCGGCTGCCCTTTTGGGTTTTACCAGAGAGATCACCTTCGAGGGACAGGCCGCGATGTGGGTGGAACAACTTGCTCGCAGCGCTCGGTCGTGCGACGCCTATCCATTTGTGTTTGCCGGCGATGAATTGGACTTCCGCCCGCTGCTTCGATCTGTAGTTGAGGACCGCCTCCGCGGCCGTCATGTCAGCGAAATCGCGCGATCATTCCAACAGGGAATCGCTCACGGTCTCAGGGATGCCTTGGGTGTAATCTCTGAAGTTTACGGCCTGGATACGGTTGTTCTCTCCGGCGGAGTCTTCCAGAACGAACTGTTACTGGAAGACTTGAAGTCGCTGCTGGCGGACGGGTCGCTGCAGGTCTGGGTGAACCATGCAGTCCCGCCCAACGACGGCGGAATCAGCCTGGGTCAAGCGGCCCTAGCGGCGTTTGGTCAGTTCGATAGGGTACAGCAGCCCGGCGAATATGCCACTGAGCCAAGCCATGCATGAGCTTTCCATTGCGATGAGCATCGTGGAACTTGCCGAGGGAGAGGCCGAGCGGCGCGGCGTCCAGGTTGATGCCGTGCACCTCAAGTTGGGAGCTCTGTCCGGTGTGGTGAAGGAGGCTCTTATCTCCTCCTATGAAATGGCATGCACCGACACTTCGCTGCAAGGCTCTCGCTTGGTGATTGAAGAAATTCCAGTGGTGATCTTTTGTCCCAGTTGTCGAGCCCAACGTCCTCTCCGCTCGGTGCAGTTATTTTGTTGCCCTGAATGCGGAACATCGGCCTCCGAGATTGTGCAGGGCAAGGAACTCGAAGTAGTTGCCTTGGAGATACAGGAATGCGCCCAGAACCCCGTTTGATCGAAGTCCGCAAGAATGTTTTGAAGCAAAACGATGTTGTCGCCCGTGCGCTTCGCGATCGTTTTCGCGCCGCCGGAGTGTTTGTCGTGAGCCTGGTTTCCAGCCCCGGCTCGGGAAAGACTGCTTTCCTTGAGAAGACCCTTACCGTGCTTCGCGCAAATTATCGCGTGGCCGCCTTGGTCGGCGACCTTGCCACTGAGAATGACGCGCTACGTTTGGCGCGCAGCCACGTCCCGGTAAAACAAATCACGACCGGAACGCTGTGTCATCTCGAAGCTGCCATGGTGCTACAGGCCGTGGAAGAATGGGATCTCAATCAACTCGACTTTCTCTTCATAGAAAATGTCGGCAATCTGGTTTGCCCCTCTTCTTATGACTTAGGTGAAACTCTGCGCCTGGTGCTTATCTCGGTGACCGAGGGTGAAGATAAACCGCTAAAGTATCCAACCATCTTCAACAGCGCCGACGTGGCGGTGGTATCGAAGAACGACTTGGCGGAAGCAGTTGAATTTAACTGGCAGACCGCATACAACAACATTCAGGCGGTGCGCCCGGGCATGCTGGTCTTTAGGCTCTCTGCCAAAACTGGGGAGGGGATGGAACAATACCTGGCGTTCCTGGCGAGAGGTCTGACAGAGTTACGCCAGCCAGCGGCAGTTTAAGATAATGGTGCGCAAATGATCGGCCTTCTTTCCATCCTCGCAGTCGGATTCTTTCTGGGGATGCGCCACGCCACGGACCCGGACCACGTCATTGCGGTCACAACCATCGTCAGCAATCAGCGCAACAGCATGCGGGCGGCCCTGATCGGGGCATTTTGGGGCGTTGGCCATACCCTCACCATCTTCGTGGTCGGCGCCGGAATCATTTTGTTTAACCTCGTAATTCCCGTCCGCGTCGGGCTCAGCATGGAGTTGTGCGTCGCCGTGATGCTGATTGTCCTGGGCTTGATGAACATCACCGGATTCCTGCGCTCGATGCCTGCCGGATCGATCTACTCCGAGGTTGGAGACAAAGTCACCCACTCACATCCGCACAGCCACGGTGACTACATCCATAGCCATCCGCACGCGCATCAACCGGAGGCCCATCCCCATGCACCCAATCAAACGCCACTGGGCTGGCTGGACCGGATGTTTGGAAGGGTCGGCGTCTATCAATATCTGCGGCCATTCGTCGTGGGCGTCGTTCACGGGCTTGCCGGTTCCGCGGCTGTAGCCTTGCTGGTCTTGACCACAATCCGAAACATGAATTGGGCGATCGCTTATCTGCTGATCTTTGGAGTAGGCACGATTGCGGGCATGATGCTGATCACGATGAGCATTGCCTCGGCGTTCACAATGGTGGGCAAGGGTCGTCAGAAGTTTTCCCATCGACTGGCACTGGCTTCGGGTTTACTCAGCCTCGCCTTCGGTCTTCTGGTCGCGTATCAGATCTGCTTTGTTAACGGTCTTTTCACGACCCACGCACAGTGGATACCGCAGTAAGACGCCGTCATTGACTTCAAGAACGGGTTCCGGCCTGTGCCGAAAATCATCGAATCCTGACCAAATCATTTAGCTTGCCGAGGATAGACCGAACTCTTACCCTGAAGTCCTGCAGTCACTATGCAAGAACGCTCAAGCCGCCGCCGCTTTCTGAGAAAGGCAGCCTTCGCAGGTGGCGGCGCACTGCTCGGCACCGCCGGCCTGAACCAGATCTCTCCCGTGATCTGGCGTGAACAGATGGTGTTTGAGCCCAATCACAGCTATTGGGCCAGAAGCCAGTCGCCTCAGAATCCTCCGTTGACAGACGACATCGCCGTAGATGTTGCAGTGCTCGGTGGCGGGTTCACCGGGCTTTCTGCCGCCTACTACATCCGCAGCCTCTCTCCGCATAAGCGCGTGGCCGTGCTGGAAGCCAAGGGATGTGGCAACGGAGCCTCGGGACGCAACGGAGCCATGGTGCTGACCATGACTGCGGACCGGTATATGCATTTCAGTTCGAATCCGGCAATGGATCGGAAGATTTATGATTTGACGGCGGGGAACATCGGAACGTTGTCGAGACTCAGTGCCGCGGCCGGCATCGATTGCGAGCTGGAGACAAGCGGCACTCTGCAAGTGCTGAGCACGCCCGAGGATATCAAAGCGGCCCAGTCCTATGTGCAGCAGGCAAGATCCATGGGAATGCCAGTCGAGTTCTGGGATAAGCGGAGGTTAGTTGAGGCGATTGGCGTCGAGGTCTATGAGGCAGGGTTCTTCGACCCCAACGGTGGACAAATCCATCCGATGAAATTGGTGCACGTGTTCAAGCATGCAGCGGAAAATGCCGGCGCCGAGATTTATGAGAACACGATTGTGGCTGGTATTGAAGAGGGTCGGGAACTCATTCTTCATACCGCTGGCGGACAGACTATAAAGGCAAAGTCATTGGTGCTGGCGACCAATGCCTTCACCTCGAAGCTGGGGTTTTTCCGAAATTCGTATGTGCCTGTGCATGAGTACGTCGCAGTGACGCCTCCCCTGAGCGAACAGCAACTAGCCGAGATCGGATGGCGAAAGCGAGTTCCGTTCAATGACAACCGAACCGAGGTCTTCTATTTCGGTTTGACCCGAGACAATCGCATTCATATAGGCGGAGGCAGACCCAGTTATTCTTTCGATGGCGGGACTAGCGATACCGGCCAAGCTGCCTCACATTTTGCGCAACTCCAGCGTGAGCTCGTACGAATCTATCCCAAGCTGTCAGGTGTTGAATTCGAGGCGGGCTGGGGCGGAGTAGTCGACTGGTCGCTCGATGAGTCTCCTTCCGTGGGGCGTACAGGGAAATACAAGAACATCTTCTATGGACTGGGCTACAGTGGACACGGCGTGAATCTGACCTCGGTCTTCGGGAGAATCATTGCGGATCTGGAGGCTGGACGTGAGGAACCCTGGAAGCAGTATCCTTTCCTCAACGCCCGCTTCGACTATGTGCCCAATGAGCCTTTCCGCTGGTTGGGAGCGCAGACTGCGATGGCATGGTATCGACTGACAGAATCTTAGGCTCGCATCTGCCCGAGTGAACGGCTGGGTGCGTGTTGTGGAGCTCTTATGCGAAAAGTGTGTCTGGTTCCGTTGCTGGCGGTGCTGATCAATCTGACTGCGCTTGCTCAACCTGATACTGCTGACTCCACGCTAGTGTTTTCGCATGTAAATCTCATTGATATGACCGGGGCTCCGGTCCAATCGGACATGACCGTGACCGTTATTGGACAGCGCATCACTGAGGTCGGGAAAACTGGAGAGGTGAAAATTCCCAGCCACGCCAAGCTCGTGGACGGGCGTGGCAAATACCTGATTCCTGGGCTTTGGGACATGCATGTACACACAGTTTTCGGGGCTTGGCTGCCACCGAACGAAAAGGTTACCCTGCCGTTGTTCGTGGCCAATGGAGTAACCGGCGTTCGTGACATGGGCGGCGATCTGGCCGTGCTCAAACGGTGGCGTGCGGAAATCGCTGCCGGGAGGCTGCTGGGACCGCGCATGATCATCGCCGGGCCAATGCTCGACGGACCGGTGCCGCACTTCCCCAGTTCTGCTCCGGTGGCGAATGCCGCGGACGGTCGCAAAGTAGTGGACGATCTCCAGGCCGAAGGGGTTGACTTCATCAAAATCCAGTCGTTCATTCCGAGAGATGGATATTTTGCCGCCGCCGCCGAGGCCAAGAAACTGGGCATTACTTTTGTGGGGCATGTCCCGGACGCAGTCCGCGCGTCAGAAGCGTCGGATGCCGGTCAGAGAAGCATCGAGCACTTCACCGGAATCTTCGAGGCGTGCTCCACCATCGAAGATCAATTGCTGAAAGGCCCCAAGAGCCTTGGGCGCAACGTGAGCACCTTTGACGCTGACAGGGCGAAAGCTGTGATCGCGCTGATGGCCAAGAACCAGACCTGGCAAGTACCCACATTGGTTTGGGAGCGCGGTCAGTGGCTGGTCGACGATATCGATGTGAGCCACGACCCCCTGACGAGATATGCTCCGGCGGCGTGGAAGGACCAGGCGTGGCCTATGTTCACGCGCGACATAATGAAGGACATGGATACTGACCCGTTGCCCGTACGCAAGCGCTTTGTCCAGATGGAGCTTGAAATGACGCTGGCGATGCACCGTGCTGGAGTACCCCTCATGGCCGGCACGGATACTGCGGCTGGAGTACATATTTTCCCGGGCTTCAGCCTGCATGATGAAATGGCATTGTTCGTCCAGGCAGGTCTCACGCCGATGGAGGCGCTGCAGACAGCCACGCGGAATCCCGCGCAATTCATGGGACGCCTCTCCGACATGGGCACCGTGGAGAAGGGCAAACTCGCCGATCTGGTGTTGTTGGACGCCAATCCTCTGGACGACATTCACAACAGCCGCAAGATTCAGGCGGTAGTGCTAGCGGGCCGTTATTTTTCCCGCACCGATCTTGATGAAATGTTGAAACAGGTGGAAGCCGCCGCGGCTGCTTCAAAATAGGATGCGACAATGACTAGAAAATCGTTGCCGGCACTGTTGCTGGTCCTATTACCGGTTCTCCTCGCGGGTCGTTTGAAGTCGCAAAATGCGACCTCAAATCATTCAACGTCTAGTTCATCAAAGAACCTTCCGTCCAAAATGCAAAGTGCTCCTCAGTCGCCTGCGAGCACGATCGCCTTTGCTGACATGGTCCTGGTCAACGGCAAGATCATCACAGTCGATGCGCGGGACTCAATCGCCGAGGCAATCGCAATCAGGAATGGCAAAATCGTTGCGGTTGGGTCGACCAGCGACATCCGGACCTTGATCAATGACTCCACCACTGTCATCGATCTGCATGGACGCACCGCTACGCCCGGACTCATCGACAGTCACGGCCATTTTGCCGATGGCGGAGTGAACGAACTGTACCATGTGAATTTAAGCGGTTCCGCCAGCATTGGCGATGTGCTCCACAAGGTTCGCGAAAGAATTGCTACGCTGAAGCCGGGCGAGTGGCTGCAGGGAGACGGCTGGGACGAGGGCAAACTGGAGGAGCACCGCTACATCTATGCGGCCGATCTCGACCCCCTTACCCCGAACAACCCAGTCTGGCTCGCCCACACCACAGGACACTATGGTGTTGCCAACAGCTACGCCATGAAGTTAGCTCATATCACCACCGTCACCCAGGCGCCGCCCGCCGGAACGATTGATCGCAATGCGCAGGGCATTCCCACGGGAGTACTCAAAGAATCGGCGATGGATCTGGTGGGCGGACTGATTCCACCAACCACTCCGCAGCAAGAGCATGAAGGCATCCTGCACGTGATCGAAGAACTCCACGCAGAGGGTATCACCGCTGTAAAGGATGCAGACATTCAGCCCCACACGTGGGACTCATATCGCCAAATACTTGATGAGGGCAAACTCGACGAAAGAGTCTTCGTGCTCTGGCATGCCGGAACTACCATGGACTCAGCGCGGCAAACCCTTGCGCTCATCAAGTCACAGCCCCGGCCGCCACAGTCCCTGGGCGATGGTAGGCTGCTTTCCGGCGGCGCCAAACTGTATATGGATGGCAGCGGCGGGGCTCGCACCGCCTGGGTTTACCAAGACTGGAACAAGAACTCGACGGAAGTAGATGTAGGGAATCATGGATATCCCGCGATCGATCCGGAGACTTACCGGCAAATCGTGCGTCTGTTTCACCAGGCCGGCATCAATGTGGGTACGCACGCAGTCGGGGATCGCGCTATTGACTGGGTGGTGGACACCTATGCTCAGGTTTTGAACGAGAAGTCGACCGTCGGCCTTCGTCATAGCATCATTCACTCCAATATTCCAACCGATCATGCCATCCACGAAATGGCGCGCATGGAGCGCCAATACGATGCGGCCTACCCGGAACCGCAACCGCCTTTTATTTGGTGGATTGGCGATACCTACGCCGGAACTTTCGGTCCAGAGCGCGCTGCCCGGCTCAACCCCTTCAGGACCTACCTGGCGCAAGGAATTCATTGGGGCGGCGGCTCGGATTATTTTGTGACGCCTTTGGCTGCTCGCTACGGCCTGTGGGCATCCATTGCCCGGGAGACGCTGAAGAAAGTGTATGGAGCGCAACCTTTCGGAACCATCGAAGCGGTCGACATTCACACCGCGCTACGCTCGTACACAGGATGGGCCGCGCGGCAACTTTTCCTCGAAAATCGCATCGGCTCAATCGAGTCCGGAAAAGATGCGGACATCGCCGTCTGGGACCGCGACCTCTACACCGTTACAACCGACGACATCAAGAACCTGCGCTGTGAGATGACAATCTTCGGCGGTAAAATTGTCTTTCAGGCCTCCAATACGCCGATCACAGTAAAGACTACTCACTAGCTCTTTCCCGGCGTATTCAACCGCCTCGGCGAATTGGGACTATGTCTCGAGTTGCTGCCCCTGCTCGACTATCAGATGCAGCAGGGCCTCCATCTCTTCCTCGGAAGTATTCGGGTTCATACACGTCAGCTTTAAGCATTGACGCCCCCGGGCCCGTGTGTGCCCGATGACGGCGGCTCCGCGTTCAAATAAGCGTTGTCGCAAAGCGCTATTCAGAAGGTCTCCGTCCACCTCTGAGCCGGAGGGACGGTAGCGGAACACGACACAACCGTATTGTGGCTGGTGGAGCAGTTCCAGTGCGGGATTGTGCTGGATCCATCGGGCAGCATGAGCGGCAAGCTCAATGGTGCGGTCCACCATCCTGCCGAGTTTGTCCCGCCCCAGAGCCTGAAATGATAACCATAGTTTCAGGGCGTCGAACCGGCGTGTAGTCGCCAGCGACTTGCTCACCAGATCCGGAATACCGGATTCCTCATGGGCCTCCGGATTCAGATAGTCGGCGTGGATCTTGAGATGCCGCAGTTGGCCGGCGTCACGAATGAGAAGCGCCGCGCAACTGATGCATTGCCAAAATTCTTTGTGAAAATCCATGGCAATGGAGTCGGCGCTTTCCATGCCACGCAGTTGCTCCCGATGCTGGTGAGAAAGCAGCAGGGCGGAACCGTACGCCGCATCCACGTGCAGCCATGCTCCCGCTTTGTGCGCCAGGGCGGAAATCTCAGGCAAGGGATCGATGGAACCGAAATCGGTGGTGCCCGCAGTCGCCACTATGGCGGCCGGAATCAACTCATCCTTTTGCAAATTGGCCAGCGCTTTTGCCAATGCCTCCGGGAGCATCCGAAAAGACGGGTCGACCGGAATTCGGATGACAGCGGCCGTGCCCAGGCCGAGCTGATATGCAGATTTCTCCACCGTGAAGTGGGCGGCTTCCGAACAAAGAAAGCGAAGCCGGGATGCTTGTGGGGGAAGGCCATGCCGCTGCACATCCCAGTTCCAGCGCGAAGCGATGCAGGCATCCCGCGCCAACAGCAATGCCATGAAGTTCGACTGCGTTCCGCCTGCGGTGAAGACCGCATCCGACCCCGCGGGCAGCCCCGCCTCGTCACACAACCAGCGGACGATGGCAAGCTCCAGCATGGTGGCTGCGGGAGCCTGGTCGAAAGAATCCATCGACTGATTCAATGCTGCAATAATGACCTCGGCAACCAGTGAAGCAATCAGAGGTGGGCAGTGTAGATGGGCGATTGTGTTGGGATGCGTAACCGCGACCGAATGCGCAATGATGGTTCGGGCCTTTTCCAGAACCTCATCCAGCGGAGATCCAACTTGCGGCAAAATTCTTCCAGCCAGCAGTGTCACCAGTTCCGCCGGACTCTTTCCGCTGTACGGGTGATTGGAAGACGCTTCCAGCAAAGTGTCTACCGCTTTCGCCATACTCTCTCGATAGGTTGCAGCACTCCCCGGTGTGAGGAATGCCTCGGCGATGGTTGGGCTATTGCTCATCCCAGAATCATAGACGCAGCAATCGCCAACGCGCTAACAGCAGGCGCGAGAGGCCCACTCGGATCACAGGTTGCTGTCGTGCCCGATAGTGATGATAGGAGCGGAGAGCCGACTGTTAGTCGTGTTCTGGAACCAAAGTTACCGCGTCCAGGCCGTTTGCGTTGTCGCTCGCTGGATCGCCGTTAATGAAGGCTATGGTCATCTCGGACGTGGTCGCCACTACTGTCGTCGTGAACCTCTGCCAGGTCAGGGAATGCTTTCCTTTGCCCCTCGAGTTGATTGCCCGGTAGACCTGCTGCCCGTCTACCCACACGTTCACTGTGCTGCTGACGCCGTTGCCTCCGTGGGGATCGTAAACATTGCCCACGAAGAAAGACAAAGTGTAGGCGGCGCCTGGTGTGGTGGGTACGGTTTGGGCGACGCCCGTTGCCGTGTTACTGGTGCCGGTTAAGTCCAGAAACTGAGCGCCTACCTTGGCTGGAAAGGTGAAATGCGGCTCGGTATAGGTCCCGCTCACAACCGCCACGTTTCCGGGTTCACCAACTACCTGCCAGTTTGAAAACGTCTTTCCCATGGAGAAGAGTCGGTAGCTACCGGATGGCACAACCGGCCTTTCGAAACTGCGGTTCTTGATGAGATTGGTCTGGCAGAATACTGCCGTGGCGGAGACCATGACGATGCCAAAACAGGCCGCTCGTATCTTTCGTGTGACTAGCACTCGGATCATGATGTTGCCCCTTCCGGGCTCCGATTTCGCCCTCACCCGGGCAGACACCCAAGTCCGGGTTGTTGATCTGGGTTGAACCAGGGTCCGCTTGCGAATAAGACGGGACTCGAAGTCTCAATCCAAAGCTACGCCGTTGGTGTGGCCAGGTCAGCGACAGGTATCACGGTTCGGTGTGATGCGAGAAGGTCGTTTTTGCGCAGCCGGCGCTTAGTCAGTCCAGTTGCGCGGCCAATCAACCAGCGCACGTCTCCGCCGAAGCTTGAACCTCTCGCAGCCGCCGTTCGAGGTACCGGCGCTCGCTGTCATTGGTGGCTAGCGCAAGCGCCCGCCCGTAGCTCTTGGCTGCTTCCGCGGCAGAACCACTACGGCGGAGCAGGTCGGCCCGCGCGGCATGCAGCAGGTGATAGTCATCAAGATCGTTGGTGGCAGCCAGCGCATCGATGATCTCGAGCGCCGGTTTGGGACCGTCCGCCATGGCAATCGCCACGGCGCGGTTCAGCGCGATGATCGGCGAAGGTTGCAGGCGTTCCAGAAGATCATACAGTCCGACGATCTGCGGCCAGTCCGTATCTTCGGCGCGTGCTGCCTGACAGTGCAGAGCTGCGATGGCTGCCTGTGCGGCGAACGGTCCGGGCCCGGCCCGAAATGCTTGCTCGACCAGCGGCAGCGCCTCGGCAATTTGCCTCTGATCCCAGCGTCGGCGGTCTTGCTCTTCGAGAACGACGATATCGCCCACTTCATCGAGGCGAGCGTCGCGCCGCGCGTCGTGAAGCAGCATCAGGGCTACGAGAGCGGTCGCTTCTGCCGGCGGCTGTGGCGCCATCAACGTTCTCACTAGACGGCCCAAGCGGATGGCCTCGGCACAGAGGTCAGTCCTAAGTAATGGGCCGCCACGAGTGGCCGCATAGCCTTCATTGAACACGAGATAAATCACCGTCAGCACAGCATCAACTCGCTCCGCCATGTCGTGCGTCTCGGGTACGATATACGGAATGCCGGCGTCGCGGATCTTGCGCTTGGCGCGTACCAGCCTCTGCGCCATGGTGGTCGGCGGCACCAGAAATGCCCGCGCAATTTCGTCAGTTTCGAGGCCGCACAAAGTGCGCAGAGTGAGTGCCACTTGCGCCTCGAGAGCAAGCGCGGGGTGGCAACAGGTGAAGATCAGGCGAAGACGATCATCGGGAATTTCGCTGGTATCGTAGTTGGGTTCTTCGATGGCACGAACCAATCCGGATGTGGCATAGGATTCAAGTTTTTCCTCGAACCGTGCTTTGCGCCGGATACGGTCGATGGCTTTGTGCCGTGCCGTCTGGATAATCCATGCTCGCGGGAATTCAGGGACGCCGGAAGCCCGCCACTGGTCCACGGCAGCTGTAAATGCTTCTTGCGCAGCCTCTTCGGCGAGGTCGAAGTCGCCGATCAATCCGATCAGAGTGGCCACAATTCGGCCCCAATCGGAACGATAGACTTCCTCTACGGCCGCAGCTGCGTCTAAGGACATATCTGATTGTAAATATTCTTTCGACGGGGTGTCGATCCGGGGACCCGCCGTTCGATCTACTGATGAAAACGAAGAACCGACGAGGACGGAGAAATGAAATACATGTTATTGATTTATCTCGAAGAACAGGACGTGAGCCAGGACGATCGGGATCGCTGTTACCAGGAGTCCACCGCGTTCGCGCACCAACTCCATTCAAAGGGTCAGTATCTGGCCTCTGCTCCGTTGCAGCCCACGTCGACGGCGACCAGCGTCCGCACGCGCGACGGCAAACGGGTGGTGACCGACGGTCCGTTTGCGGAGACACGCGAGCAACTCGGCGGCTACTTCCTGATCGAAGCCAACAATCTGGACGAGGCGATCGACGTTGCCGCAGGGCTTCCGGCCGGGCGATGGGGCACAGTTGAAGTCCGGCCACTCGTCGAGCTCGCGGGACTGCCAGCGGATTAGTTTCTGTGACGATCGAATGCCGCCACTGACCCTTCAAACTAGAAAGGCTAAGAGGAGAACGATATGCCAAAAATAACGCCATTCTTGTGGTTCGACGACGAGGCCGAGGAGGCGATGAACTTCTATGTCTCCATCTTTAAGAATTCGAAGGTTGGTACGATCACGCGCTACGGAGAAGCGGGGCCGGGGCCCAAAGGTACGGTCATGTTCGCGACATTCCAACTCGACGGACAGGACTTTTTCGCCCTTAACGGTGGACCCATGTTCAAGTTCACAGAGGCCATATCTTTGTTCGTTAACTGCGAAACGCAGCACGAAGTCGATGAACTCTGGGAAAAGCTCTCTGCAGGCGGCGAAATCTAAAGATGCGGCTGGCTCAAGGATAAATATGGCCTGTCCTGGCAAATCATTCCCTCTGTCTTAGGCAAGATGTTGGGAGACAAAGATGCTGAGAAAGCAAAAAGGGTCATGAATGCAATGCTGCAAATGGAGAAGCTTGACATCAGCCGCCTCCAGCAGGCTTACGACGGAAAATAACTCAGGGGGCAATTTCAGGGTTCAACTCATTTAAGGAGTCATAACAATGCGATTCATGATGATCGTCAAGGCTTGCAAGGACTCGGAAGCGGGAAAGATGCCGAGTGAGGAACTCTCTTGCCGCGATGGGGAAATACAATGAAGACCTGATGAAAGCCGGCGTGCTGGTTGATCTCTCGGGACTCCAGCCCAGCTCGAAGGGCGCGCGCATCAGGTTCTCGGCAGGGAAGCGGACTGTGATCGATGGGCCTTTCGCCGAGACTAAGGAGCTTGTCGGAGGTTTCTGGATTATTCAGGTGAAGTCGAAGGAAGAGGCGATGGAATGGGCCACGCGCGCTCCCTGTCCCGGCGGGGAAGGCGGGGAAGGTGAGATCGAGGTTCGCCAGTTTTTCGAACTGGAGGACTTCGGTTCCAGTCCGACGGTTGATCGGGCGCGAGAACTGGACAAAGAGCTCGCCACAAAAAAGAAAAAATAGTCTGTCGATTTCGCTGTCGCTCGTTCGACTCACTGGTAGAGCCCAAGTTCACCCGCTCCAGTTGTTCGAGAGTAATTGCTTCATAAAATGAAAAAAGAGAAAAAGAGAAGGAGATAAATACCATGGAAACAAAACCTACGCACGAACAGGCACAACTTCACTTGCAAGTCTATGATCAGCGGCGCGAGGCCCGCCTGCGCCAGGCACGCGATTGGTTCTTCAAGAGCTACTTCGTGGACAATTTCGAAGATGCCATGCGGCTTGCGGCGCCCGGGACAGAGACAGGCGCGTTCTTCATGATGGTTGTCAGCTATTGGGAGCAGGCCTGCGCGTTGCTCAACTACGGGTTGCTGCATGAGGACCTCTTCTTCGAGACCAGCGGGGAGTTTTTCGGAGTGTGGGAGCGGGTTAAGCCCACCGTCCCGCAGGGTCGGGAAATGTTCAAGAATAAGCAGTTCCTGGCCCACCTGGAGCAAGCTGCGCAGCGCTACGAAGCTTGGATTGAAAAACGCAATCCGGGCCATATTGCCGGCATGCGCGAGTTCATGAAACAGATGCGCAGCCACTTGCAAAAGGCCGCGTAGAGCATACAGCGGCGCGACTGATAGCAATCGAGCCTGCGCCAAGGGTAGCTCGGCGCAGGCTCACATTTCGAATCTGTCCTTCAGGAGCGATCGATGAACCTAAAGACGACTGAAAAAATGACGTGGCAAGCCCTCGCTCTGGTTGTCGTGCTGGGCGCGTGTTGGCAAGGGCAAGCGCAGGACGCCAAAACACCGTATCCGAGCATGGCCCCGCTTGACCAATACCTGATGCGGACCGAAACGCCGAGATCGCACTGGCGCGGAGCGCGGCCCCGGAATCCATCTCCCAGCGATGCCGAGGTCATGGTCCTCGGACGGCATGGCTACGAAACCGCGGTCAAAGGCAAGAACGGTTTCGTGTGCATGGTGGAACGATCATGGACCGCCGGAATCGACGATCCCGATTTTTGGAATCCCAAGCTGCGGGGTCCGATCTGCTTCAACCCGCCGGCCGCGCGATCCTACCTTCCACTCACGATCAAGAAAACCGAGATGGTATTGGCTGGACGATCCAAAGCTCAGATGTTCGAGGATATCAAGGCCGCTTTCGACAAGAAGGAATTGCCGACGCTGGAATCCGGCGCGATGTGCTACATGCTGTCAAAGCAAGGGTACTTGAGCGACCGTGGCGGGCACTGGCATCCCCACCTGATGTTTTTCCTTCCACTAACGGACCCTGCAGCCTGGGGCGCAGACCTGCCGGGTTCTCCGGTTATGGCGTTCGGCGATACTCCGGAGCGAGTGACCGTGTTCCTGGTTCCGGTCGGCCAAGTGGTCGGATGGTACGGCATGCACCCACGGATGCGCACTGAACGTCCGAGCGAAGCTCCGGGTAGCTGGTCCGATCATGTCACTTGGTTGTGTAATACTGGGCTATCATCGAGGACTGAATGAAGCAGGCAGCCAGGAGAAAGCAATGAGCAAAGTACGAGTTCTGGTCGGTACACGCAAAGGCGCATTCATCCTGACGTCCGACGGCAAGCGCGAAAAATGGGATGTCAGCGGCCCGCACTTCGCCGGCTGGGAGATTTATCACCTGAAGGGATCGCCGGTCGATCCCAACCGCATTTACGCCTCGCAGACCAGCGGATGGTTCGGGCAGATCATTCAGCGCTCCGACGACGGCGGCAAAACCTGGCACCAGCCGGGAACGCCGCCCGGAGAGCCGGCCGCGCCGGCGGTCCGCCCAAGGGCGAGAGCAACAAGTTCGTTTACGACACGTCGCGAAACCGGCAAGCCGCTGACCACGCATCAGTGGTACGACGGCACGCAGCATCCCTGGGAGTTCAAGCGGGTGTGGCATCTGGAGCCGTCGCTCACCGATCCCGACACGGTTTACGCCGGCGTAGAAGACGCCGCGATCTTCCGCTCGACCGACGGCGGCGAGAACTGGAAGGAACTTCCCGGCCTGCGCGGCCACGGCACCGGCCCCAAGTGGCAGCCGGGCGCGGGCGGCATGTGCCTGCACACGATCATTCTTGATCCCGAGCAATCCGCAACGGATGTACATCGCCATCTCGGCGGCGGGCGCGTTCCGCACCGACGACGGCGGCAGCCACCTGGAAGCCGATCAACCGCGGGCTGCGTTCGCAATACATCCCCGACCCGAATGCCGAGGTCGGCCATTGCGTTCACCACATCGCCATGAATCCGAAGCGCCCGGGCGTGCTCTTCATGCAGAAGCACTGGGACGTGATGCGCTCGGACGACGCCGGCGACAACTGGAAAGAAGTCAGCGGCAACCTGCCGACCGACTTCGGCTTCGTGATCGATGTGCACGCGCACGAGCCGGAGACGATTTACGTCGTCCCGATCAAGAGCGACTGCGAACACTATGTCCACGAGGGCAAGCTGCGCGTCTTTCGCAGCCGCAGCGGCGGCAACGAGTGGGAGCCGCTCACCAAAGGCCTGCCGCAAAAAGATTGCTACGTGAACGTGCTGCGCGACGCCATGGCCGTGGACTCGCTGGACAAGTGCGGAATCTATTTCGGCACCACCGGCGGCCAGGTGTACGCCTCCGCCGATGCCGGCGATAGCTGGAATCCGATTGTGCGGGATCTGCCGGCGGTGCTGAGCGTGGAGGTGCAGACGCTGGAGTAAGATGGCCCCAAAACAGCGTTATCGTCTCCGCTTGACAAACGATCTACAATTGATATGTAGATCATTTTGGGCATTGGAGAGCTTATGCAAGTCTCGAAGTGGGGCAATAGTCTCGCGGTGCGGTTACCCTCGGAAGTTGTGGAAGCTCTCAAGCTGAAAGAGGGCGACCAAATCGAAATCAGGATCGCGAACACACGCGAATTTGAAGTGCGCCGCGATCCCGCCCGGCAGCGGGCCCTTCATCGCTTACGGCGCCTGCGCCGTCCTTTGCCGGCTGGTTTTGTATTCGACCGGGCAGAAGCCAATGCCCGCTAAAGATTTCTTCGATACAAATGTATTGATCTACGCGGTAGGGAAAAACGATCCCCGCGCGGCCAAAGCTGAGGCGCTGCTCGCAAACGGCGGGATCATCAGTATTCAATCCTTGAACGAGTTTGCCTCGGTGGCGCGTCGCAAGTTGGATATGTCATGGAAAGAAGTGAAGGAGTTCTTGGATCTCATTTGCGTTCTATGCCCCGACCCGGTTCCAATCTCGCTCGACACGCACCGAGGAGCTCTGTCCATTGCAGAGAAGTACGGATACAGCATCTACGATGCGCTGATAGCTTCAGCCGCTCTGGAGGCAGGCTGCAAAACGCTTTACTCCGAAGATTTGCAGGACGGACAGATCATCAATCGGCAACTGACGATTCGGAATCCATTTCGACCATGATCCGCGTCATTCTCCCTTTCCATCTCCGAACCCTGGCTCACGTCGACAGCGAAGTCACGCTCGAGGTCGAGGGACCGGTCACGCAACGCTCGGTACTGGACGCGATCGAGGCCCGCTATCCCATGTTGCGCGGCGCTATCCGCGACTACGACACGCTGCAGCGCCGTCCTTTCCTGCGCTTCTTTGCCTGCGAAGAAGATCTCTCCCACGAGTTGCCCGATGCCCCTTTGCCAGAGTCCGTCGTTTCCGGCAAGGAGCCATTCATCGTTATCGGAGCCATCGCCGGAGGCTAGGCGTGTTGTGGAAATCGAGGATTTACGCGCGGGGATTCTCTTACGGAAATGCTCTCACGCCGCCAACGCTTTCGCCGTTTGGCTTGACAGCTTCCACCTTCGCCGGTTCTGGCCTCTTCTTATCGAGCGCGGGCTTGCCGGTGTGGAGGTCTAGGGCCTGGTCCAGTTGACTCATAAGAGTGCGCAAGTTCTCGTCGCCGGTATCCAGGACGGCGCGCAATTCCGCGCTGGCGGTCATGGCCTGCTGATAGGCATCGCGAGCCTGAGCCAAAAGATTCAATTGTTGTATAAACGCTGTGGCAGACTCGCGAAACTCCTCCACTGCATCCATATATGTCGCCATAAAGCCATCGCCTTTTTCCAACATCTGCTGCACTCCTTTTGGCTCCCTTACTTCTACTTCTGTTCACAGCCCGAGGGACGGGCAAGGTCAGCATTATGACCTTGTATGGGTTACCGGGTCAAACTGATTTTCACCATAACCAACTTCAAGGCATGCGTGTCAACGAACTGTGGGTTGTGGCCGATCTCTAACCTCAGTGAATCTGAAGGCGTCCGTGAAAGATATTCGTCTTATTTTCGCTTTTGAGCCGTTTCTTCCGTGGCCGGGTGGGTTTTGTCCTGGGCGAAGATGGATTCTCCAAATTGGTGCGAAACTTGGCATAGATGTCGTTCCATGTGGCCAGACCAGAGGTTCCTGATATCAAGTTGTAAATCTCTCTCAGGCCATCCTGATCAATTGATTTCGTCATCGAAAGACTGAAGGCTGTGGTTGTGTCCAGAGGGTCAGAGGGAACACACAGGATTACCCCGCATCGGTTGCAGAATTGACTGTCCTGGGGATTCCAGTGCCCACAGGAAAGGCACCCGACCACCCTCCCTGCTTCCGCACCTGCGGCCGCAGAATCACTTCGTCCGGGTGTCGGGTCAGGAGTCGAAGGGGCGTTACCGCGTGCAACATAGTTGACATGGGTCTCGACTAAACGCGCCAACAATTGCAATGATTTGCTGTGCTTGTCCGTGAACCGGTTCGGCTTGCCGGAAAATACCTCTAAAACACCGGCCACTCGCGGGCCGTCAAAGATGGGTACCGCTAGAATCGAGCGGATGCCGATACATCTCGAACCGTCAACTCTGGGGTCGGCTTGGCTGTCGTCGCAGCGTACGACCTGAGCGGTCTGGACGCAGGTTGCAGTGAGCCCGGTGTCGATGTTGAGCTGCGTACCGACCGGCGGCGCCAGGAAACCAGAGCATGCCCGGCAAGAAATAACCGATCCATCAGAGAGGGCTAACGCGGCACCGCTCGCGAACGTAAGATGCTGGGCGCTGCGGGTGATCTCTTCCAAGGTGCGATCGGGGTTACAGTCCAAGGCTGAGCCCTGAGGAATGGCAGAAGATCCTTCCGCCAGGTGCAGGTCCTGCCAACGATTCTCAGCCCGAATCCCCATTTTCAGCCCACAGCAGACGGAATTGTACACCCGGATCACCATTTTCAAGCATAAATAGGCCCTTCCGAGTGCCCACTTTGGGCGCAGAGGGGACTGACCGAGCTGCTATCCCAGGTACTTGGCTAGGCGCTCCCAATAATGCCCTTTCCATCCTGAGTCAAAATGCCCAAAATCGCCCTCGTGGAAGCCA
This sequence comes from uncultured Acidobacteriota bacterium, assembly GCA_963788605.1. Lineage (GTDB taxonomy): Bacteria > Acidobacteriota > Terriglobia > Terriglobales > Acidobacteriaceae > JABDBE01. Next base: position 91,467 of record CAWBHD010000020.1, read on the forward strand.
GTGTGATCAAGCACAACCCGGGTTTGGGTTCCCTGGGGCACGAATGCGAATTTCACGAGCGTGTAACTGCCTGGCTCCCAATAGGCTGGCCGCCATGCTTGGACGATTCGCACGTCGGGAACTAACTCGACATTGCGCCCTACAATTTTGCCTCCGAACATGGAGAAAGTGCCACCGGCGTCCTTACTGATCTCGGCAGGCTCACCAGAGAAGGCGGTGAACTGCCTGGAATCCAGCAGAATCTCGTATATGCGATGAGGGCTGGCCTTGAAGTCGACCTCCTGATGAAGATAGGTGCGAGCCTTGTCCGGGCCCGTGCTCTGTTCCTCCTTCATGGTCTGCTGGGTCAGAGCGCGTGCCGAACCCACCATCGCCCCGGCGATCATGGCGGTTCCGGCGACGATAACCTGTCGTCGACTGGGCGCGATGGCAAGCTCGCCTTGGATGTTTGTCCCGTTCATGGATTCCTCCAGGTGTTGATTTTCGATCGCCCAGGAACCCCCGGGCGGTTACATTGGAGCACTGCCCAGAATTATGATCAACATAATATTCTGCTAGCTGGCGCACGAGCTCCGAAGTATATTTCGGAGCGCGAGCAAAAGAGGAGAACTATGGCTTACCCTGCCGGACATCGTGCGGAAGTAAGAAAGAACATCATTCAGAGTGCGCGCCGGCTGTTCAACCGGCATGGTTTCGACAATGTTTCGGTTGGCCGGATCATGGCCGGTGCGGGTCTCACTCACGGCGGGTTCTACAGCTACTTCAAGAGTAAGAGCGACCTGTATGCCGAAGTCCTGGGCTGTTTCCTGACCGATCCGGAATGGAAGAGTTGCTGGGAAGGCGTGCACGTAGATCTGTCTTCCACCGACGTAGGCCCACAAGTGGTCCGCGCCTACCTGTCGCGCCAGCATTTCGAAGACATCGAGAACTCGTGTCCGATGGTGGCATTGCCGAGCGATATCGCGCGCTGCGGCAAGAGTGCAAAGCGTGCCTTCGAGACCGTGCTCAGGGCTATGGTGGATATTCTGGGACGCAGCCTCGCGGACAAAGGCCGGCCGCGTGATGCCCGGGCGCGTGCCATTGCTGCTTTGTGCGTGGGCGGAATGGTTCTTGCCCGCTCGATTGCGGACCCTGCTCTCGCCGATGAAATGCGCGACGCTAGCATGGCCGTCGCGCTCAAGCTGGGCGGCTGGGAGAATTGAAGCCAATTCACCTCGCTGAAGTTTCCAGCTTGCTGACATCGTTCGCCTTGACGCGTGTGTTTTCCCCTGGGACGTGGGCAGGAATCTCAGCACCGAAGTCAGAAGCGGTACAAATACGAGGCTTTCACAAAGAACTGACGGCCATCGTTTATGAAACTGTCAGGAGTGGTGAGCAGGCCAGTGGGAATCGGTACCAGCCGGCGGTCGAGGTTCTGCAGGTTGCTGTTGTATCCGACGTAGATGGCTGTTCCGGGATGTACGAGATAGGTAATCAGGAAATCAGCGTTGAAGTTCTTAGTGGGCGACAGCGAACTAATGAGCGGGTTGGAAAGCACAGAGGTGTATTGGAGGATCACGCGCGCGGAAAGCTCGCGGGTGAACTGGTAGTTCCACTTGCTGCGAAAAATGTGATTCGTGACAGCGGTGAGGTGCGCATCGCGCTCGCGGAGGTGCTCGAGCAGATAGTTATTGTCGATGCGCAGTCGTCCTGAGGCGTGGAACGTCAGGGTTGCATTGCCCTGGTCTTCATGACCGATCTCGGGCACGCGGCCAGCCGCCGGATTGTAGTTCACCCCTCCCCCAGAGACGAAGAACCAACTGAAATCGAATTGCTTGAACCAACTGGTCGCCCCCTTCGACGCCCCAGAAGGGCTGAGGATAAGACGTCACCTCGTCGAGGCCGATATAGTCTTGCGGACGGAGATGGACGTCGTCGTAGGCAAAGGGATGAAAGTTGATATAAGTGCTGCGCGTCATGTCCACGCGGAAGCCGGGATAAGATGAAGTAGTCGAGCGCGGTGCCGCGATGGTCCCAGATGCTGAACTGCTGCACGGTGGGTCCGTAGGAAATCAGGAATTTACCTTCCGGACGAAAATAATAGCTGGCGTTGAAATTCTGCTCGCGAATATCCACGCGATTGACAAAGCCGGTTTCAGTGACGAATCCTGGGCTGTACGTCGAGATAGATGGTTTGCAGGTTGAAGCTTGCGCCCGACACGTTCGCCAGATGACCTTGTAAGCCGGGCCTGCCTGAGTAGGAGCCGTCAAGGTTTCGGGTAGAACTGGTGACGGCGGCGCCCTGCACGCGCCAGTTCTGATTGATCTTGATGTTCGCGTCCACGCCGCCAACGCGGTTGTATCCGCCGCCAAATTCGCGATCTGTGAAGATGGCCCCGATGGTCGACTGATTGAAGATGTCGCGGCTGACGCGGGCAATGGTGAAAGTAGCCCGCTCGCCGCTGTGCGGGTCGGATGGCGGCACAACTTCGCCCGGTGCGCGATCGTCGCTGGCGAGCAGGCCCACGGCCCACGGACCCGATTTGCCGGTAAGCCGCAAGCCGAACTCGGGATGAACGATTCGGCGGGTGAATACGAGATTCATGGGCAGGGTGAAATAGTTGCTGTTCTCCAGAAAAAATGGCCGCTTCTCCGGGAAGAAAACTTCGAAACGCTGGTTCACGGTGATCTGCGGCTGATCCGATTCGATCTGGCTGAAGTCGGGATTGACCGTGGCATCGAGCACGAAGCTGCCGTGCAGGATGAACTTGGCGTCGAGACCTGCCTCGGCCTTGAAGTCGCGGTTCTCGAAGATCGGATGATTGGGGTCGCGCTGGTCAATGTCGCGAAAGGCGCGGAGCAGCCCATAGGGAATCAGCTGGATGTTTCGACTGGGCGAAACTTGCTCGACACCCGTGGCGGTTGCAGCTTGATTGAAGCGTCCTTGAATGCGGTTGGAAATACGTGGCCAGAAAATGTTCTCGTTGGTGCGCGGTATGCTTCGGTTGAGAATGATGCCCCAGCTCTGTTGATCGGTGTTGGGGAAGCGCAGGCTCTTGAATGGAATCGCCATCAGCACCAGGTAGCCCCGCCCGGTGAGCCTGCCTTCGGAGCGCCACACTGTATCGAAAGAGGGATCGAACCCGCTGAAGTCCCCCGGAGTACCATTGCCGATCGAACCTTCGGTCCACAGCGCATCCCACTGGATGCCAAAGGGATTGGCAGCGAAAGCGTAGGCGCGACGGGCATCGTGGAACGTGTCAATCATGATCTCGACGGTGTCGTCAGAAAAGATGTCTTCGCGGCGGGTCATGCGGGCTCGAATTTTATCGGGCTCGTTGTCCCACGCGACGAACACCGCATAAAGGTTGTGTTGGTCGTAGGCGAGATACACGTCGGTATTTTGCGTCGGTTCCGCGCCATCGGCAGGCTCGCGAACGATGAAGCCCGTGACCTTCAGCATCTGGCTGGCGACACGTGGGCTGGGTTGCATGTCCTCGAAGTCGGAGAGGGTGGGGGGCGTGCTAGTTCGTGGAATCTGAATGTTCGGTGCGTCCGCAAAAAGAAAGGGTGTGAAGGCCAACATCAGGCAGATCAGGGCAGCCAGTTGGAATTTCGTCTTGGTTTCACGAACGATGGGCATTGGAAATATGATGTCCTGCAATTAGACGTAATCTGGAGAGATTGCGGTAGTGGCATTGTCGGAACGGACCGCAGGGGCTCCTGAGGTTTGCGATCATAGAAGGCCGGCACTGGCATTCCCGATGATCGTGTATCCTTGCCCCTCGTTGTCTCCATCTATCCGCTTGAGGAACTTGTGTCCAAACTTAAGAAGAGCCCCGCTCTCGCCGGCAAAGTAGCCCTGTATGACAAGCTGATCGCGAGCAATCCGAAGATCGAACGCAAGGGCGCTGCCAATCCCTACACCTCGCTGAACGGGAACATGTTTACCCTTTTGCATGGCGGCTCCTTGGCCATCAGGCTTCCTGTGGGCAAACGGGAAGACTTTCTGAAGAAATACAAGACAACACTGTATGAAGCGTACGGCGCTGTCATGGAAGAATATGTAACTGTTCCTGACAGATTGTTGAAGAATACTAAGCAACTGCAGAAGTATCTCGAATTGAGCTACCAATACGTCAAGACCTTGAAGCCCAAGCCAACCAAGAAAAAAGCTTGATCAACGGGAAATGTTACGATCGCAGACTTCGCAGCGATCGTGCCTGGAGTTAGTGGAATCGCGACCACCACGATTGCGATTCCCTCAGAACCCCGGCGGCCTCTCACCCGTCACTCCGAGACTCCGTTCCAAGGCAAGACCGGCGCTCGCGATCGTGCCCTCGTCAAATAGCCTTCCAATCAAGGTGACGCCATGGGGCACACGACGTGGAGGCGAGAAAGTGGGGAGCGGGTGATCCGGGTCTGGCGCCCAGTCGCTCCGCGCCTTCGATACCTCGACGAATCCCGCGCGCAGCGTCAATGACGGATGCCCGGTAAAGTTGGTGATAGTCAGCATTTCATCGCGCAAGGACGGCACGAGCAGCAAGTCGACTTTGTCGAAGATTCGTCCCATCTCTTCGGCTATTTTGCGGCGGAGTCGGTCGGACTGGACAAAATCCACCGCGGAGAGGAATCGGGCTTCGCGGAAAATATTGGGCCACGCGTCTGGTACTTGAGCCTTCAACTGATTTGCTCCCCCGCTCAGCGTGAGCTCCTCGAACGCCGCCGCTCCTTCGGCGAACAGGATCAGGTTGAGCGAACCATATGGCCAGTCGGGAATGGACACCTCCACCGGGACCATTCCGAGTTTGCTGACCGATTCGAGAGCCATGCGATCGACGTCGGTCGCGGCCTTCATCCAACCAGGGAAGTAGCCTACGCGAAGCCCCTGCACGTTTGTGCTTGCGTCAAAGTCGAGCCTGCTCGGTACGCTTGAAACGTCGCCGGGGTCAGGGCCAGAGATAGTGTGCAGAACAAGCATGGCATCCTCGACGCTGCGAGTCATGGGACCAAGTTTGTCCAGCGACCAGCAGAGCGTCATCGCGCCGGTGCGCGGCACACGGCCGAAGGTCGGACGTAGTCCGGTGATCCCGCAGCGCATCGATGGACTGACGATGCTGCCGCCAGTCTCGCTTCCGATCGCAAAGCCGACTAGACCCGCCGCAGTGGCTGCGCCCGGGCCGGCGCTCGAACCTGAAGATCCTTCCTCGATCAGCCACGGATTCATGGTCTGGCCGCCGAACCAGACATCGTTGAGCGCGAGCGCACCCAGGCTCAACTTGGCAACCAGCACCGCGCCAGCCTGATGGAGGCGCTTCACGACCACAGCGTCTTCAGTGGGCACGCGATTCCTGAAGGGCTCGGCGCCGTACGTAGTGGGAATGCCGGCGGTGTCGAGAAGATCCTTTGTGCCCCACGGGATTCCATGCAGCGGCCCGCGATATTTTCCAGCCGAAATCTCTTCGTCGGCCTTTTTGGCTTGCGCCAGCGCCAACTCGCGCGTGAGGGTGATAACGCATCGTAACTTGGGATTGAAACGTTCCAGTCGCTCGAGATAGAGCTTGGTCAGCCGCTCCGAAGTGATTGTTCTACTCTCGATCCAGCGCGAGAGCCGGGTCAGCGGGGCGAAAGCAATATCACCATCATTTGCGGGAAGTGGTCCGGGATCGGCGTGGCTGCGAACAAATTGTTCGCGCTTGGGGCGTTGCTCCTGGCCGGGCAGAATGGGATTCCAGCGCGACCAGGGCGCAAGCGTCGACTCTAACGCTACTTTGCGCGGTCCGGTCCGGCGCTCGTAAACCGAAGCCATCGTCTTGCGCCAACTGCCGGCCGCCATCGCACGCTCGCCGTCGCTCAACTCGACTCGCAGCAGTTTCTCTGCTTCAGCGAATGTGGAGGAAGACACCTCAGGCCCGACCGCCGGACCTGTGCCGAATGCAGACGGAGCTCCGGGCGTTAGATCGTTGGTAGGCAGCTCGACAGGTTGTTGGGCGTAGCTGCTACGGTACGAGACCGCAGCACCCAGTAAGCCAAGAGATGTGTGAACCAGGAATTGCCTTCGCGATTTCGACATGTGTCCTCAGCACTGGGAATTGTAGCCTGAACTGGCAGCCGGCGTGGCCGCTCCCTCCTGACAATACATCGCCGGTATGTCTGGCGATCAAACCCGCTACTGACGCCCGGTTCGTCGCACAAAGGATCTCAGATTAGTGGTATCATCCGTGCGCTCGCTACCAGCGGGCCATTTGCGAGGGGGCAAAATGGTAAAGCGAATTCTCTCACTGGCACTACTCTGCTCGATCTTGACGATCATCTCCACACGCGTTCTGGCGCAGGATTCTGATCGCTTGCCGGATATGGCCATCACAATTGCGTCGCCGCTTGTCCATCCTTTGGAAGCCAATCCCGCGGGACTGGTCAAGCTGTACAGCAATCTGGGATCGAAGACCGACGCGTACGACGATAACCTCGCATGGGTTGTCTTTGGACCGGGTACCGGATTGCAACAGTGGATGGCGATGCCTTTTACTCCCAAAGCTAACGCCACCATCAGGCTGATCAAGTTCGCGGTCGGAAATGAAGGTGGCACCAACAGTGTCACTCTGCTTCTCAGTTCCGATGCCGGAGGCGTGCCTGGAAAAACCATCCACAAGTGGGAAGTGAAGAATCTGTTTACCTGGGGTGGCTGCTGCAGCCTCGACGTGGCGAAGACGTCCGGGATCAAGGTTAAGAAAGGAAAGCTGTATTGGATCGTCGCCGAGACCGATTCCACCAATTCCAATGCGCAGGACGTTTGGGCCTATACCTGGAATCACGCGATGGGGAACATTTCCTACAATGTTGGGGCCGGCTGGAAGCCCTATCCCAACCAAGTCTTGGCTGCGTATGCGATCTACGGAACGAAACCATAAGTCCTGGTCACACTGTCGACGCCCATTGGGGAAGGGGAGGCATCATGAGGTTGGTTCGCGCACTGACAACATTGGCATTGGTTCTTGGCGGAATCGTTCTTGCGCAAGATCAACCATCCGTTGTTCCCCGATACACATTCATGAAACCCGCGCATCCCATCGATCCGTTGGCTTACCAGCAGATGTCGCCGTCGGGCAAGACGTTGCCGGTATGGGGTGCCTTCTTCCAGCACGACGACAAATTCTACGGATTCTATATGATCGGCACCGACCCTAGTGCGGGTTCAGCGACCAGCAAGATCAAGCTGGTGATCATTCCGCTCGCACTTAAGTTCTCCAACGGTAAAGTGCTCGATCCAACCCTGCCGGTTCAGTGTCGAGGGACCGCCTCGGCGCTGACTCTCACCGAGCAGTCGCCTATCCTCGCGAAGGTCGACTGGATTCAGGGTGGCACCGACGTTGGCACCACGCAATATCTCGACGCGTTCCAGCGCGCCGAGTGGTGGAACTTCGCCAACGGTAACTCGCCGGACTACCACGTATTGCTGCACCCCGTAATCGCGGGCAAAGCGACCATCAACGTACCAGCGAACCAGGGAAAAACGGTCAGCGGTGGAAATTGCGGGGTCTACGGCGACGTGGAGGGTTTGTACTTTGACGCGCAAATCCGTTCCATCATCGTTAGACGCCATCTTCAGCCGAATGAGATTCCGTTTTTCCTCACCTATGACGTTGTCGAGGACCACGGGGTTTTGGGCTACCACAGCACCATTGCAAGTACGATTTACGCGACTGCGACCTTTAACGATCAGACGTTTGGCCCGGCGCACTCGTTTCAGGATATGGTTCCGATGAGCCACGTCATCGGCGCAACCTTTAATGATCCATTCGGCATGAATCTGACCCCAAAGTGGAAGTCGTCGTACGCACCGAAGCAAGGCTGCAACAGCTTGCTGGAAGCCGGCGATCCCCTTGCCGGACTTGCGGAACCAGTTAAAGTGCCCGGTTACAAACACCAATATTATGTGCAGGATCTTGCTTTCGAGTTGTGGTTCGCCAAGGCTCCCGCGTCAACCTCAGTGAACGGCTGGTTCTCCATGTACGGAACATTCAAGGATAGTGGGAGTAACGGGGATTGCAGGTGAATTGCGGCGCATGCGAAGTTCAAGTGCCGGAGCCACCGGGGACATAAAGGATCAGCAAGGAACTTCGATCGCCTCATCCCCGTCAAAATTGAAGCCTTCGGTGCGCGCCGGCATCTGATCTGAGCAGGGTTGATTTGTGCGCTGTTTGGCCCCCTTCACTGATCTCTATGAGTCTTCTCTATCGATACTCCAGGCAGTACTGGAAGCTGGTAGTGATAGCGCTTCTTCTGGCTGCCACCAATCAGATCTTTTCTTTGCTGGATCCGGTGATTTTTCGTCATGTCATTGACGGATATGCCACCAAATATAACCAGTACACGCAGGCGCAATTTATCCACGGCGCGGGCCTGTTGCTACTGGCCGCAGTAGGCGTGGCGTTTGTCTCCCGGGTTGCGAAGAATTTCCAGGACTATTTCGTGAATGTGATCGTGCAGCGCCTGGGCGCGAGGATGTACTCCGATGGGATCCAGCACTCGCTGGATTTACCGTACCAAGTCTTCGAAGACCAGAGAAGCGGAGAAACGCTGGGGAAGCTCCAAAAGGTTCGCAGCGACGTAGAGCGGTTTGTCACTGCGATGGTTAACGTCCTCTTCACGTCGTTCATCGGCATCGTGTTCGTGATGATTTACGCCTTCCGGGTTCACTGGTCGATCGCTCCCGCATTCTTTGTGACCGTTCCGTTGCTCGGGATCATCAGTTCGGTATTGAGCCGGAAGATCAAGAAGATCCAGAAGACAATCGTCAGTGAAACCACCGCCCTGGCAGGGTCGACCACGGAGTCGCTGCGCAATATTGAATTGGTGAAGAGCCTGGGCCTGGCTCACCAGGAGGTGCAGCGCCTCAATGCGGTCACCGACAAGATTCTCAAACTCGAACTTAAAGAAAGTGAAGTATCTGCGCAGCCTCAGTTTCATACAAGGGACATCCGTCAACGCGCTCCGCACCAGTATTCTGTTCTTAATGCTTTACTTGATCTTTCGCCAGCAGATCACGGTAGGGCAGTTCTTTTCACTAATGATTTATTCGTTCTACATATTTACTCCTTTGCAGGAGTTGGGAAACGTCATCAACATCTATCGTGAGACCGAGGTATCGCTGCAGAACTTTCAGGAGATTCTCGATACCCCGCGCGATCCGAAGCCGGCCAATCCCGAGCCGGTTGAGGAACTCATGACGCTGCAGTTCGAGCGGGTTAGTTTTCAGCATCAGAGCTCGCCGGCTCTGGCCCTGGATGAAATCAGTTTCAGCGCCGCTCGAGGAGATACGGTTGCGTTCGTTGGGCCGTCCGGTGCAGGGAAGTCGACGCTGGTGAAGCTTCTGGTTGGCTTGTACTCACCAAAAGCAGGCGAGATTCTTTACAACGGAATTCCGTCCACTCGGGTGGATCTCGATGTGTTGCGGGAGAAGATCGGATTCGTGACTCAGGACACACAACTTTTCTCCGGCTCGATCCGTGAAAACCTGCTTTTCGTGAATCCTGAGGCAACGGATGAAGAGTGTATGGAGGTATTGCAGCAGTCTGCTGCTCATAGTTTGCTGGATCGCGCGGACCGCGGATTAGATACGCTGATTGGTGAAGGCGGCGTGAAGGTGTCAGGAGGCGAGAAGCAACGTCTCTCGATTGCCCGCGCCCTGCTGCGACGTCCGCAGCTCCTGGTGTTCGACGAAGCTACATCTTCGCTCGACTCGCTGACCGAAGAAGAAATCAGCCGCACCATCCGCGAGGTCGCGACCAATCAAGAGGCAATCACGATTCTGATCGCGCACCGGCTGTCCACGGTGATGCACGCCGATCGTATCCACGTGCTGGAGCGTGGACACATTGTGGAATCCGGACGCCATTCTGAGTTGGTCGACCAGAAAGGTCTTTACTACGCCATGTGGCGCCAGCAGGTTGGCGAGCGCGAAGCCGTGACGCAGGCACGGTAGCCTTAGTTCCACGTCCTTCTACCAGGCAAACCCGAGTTCTCCTCGGGTAATCAGTGGCTGCTCTCGCCGCTTTAGGGGTTTGGCTCGTCAGGGGTTATGCCAAGCAGTGTCGACGGCGAGCCACGGAAGCTGTCGGCTCCAAGGGCTGGAGCTGAACACTGGTTTATACTTTACGGTTGAGCTATTCCGACTCTAAGATCCCTAAAGTGCAAACCCAAACCATTCTGGTGACTGGCGGGGCTGGGTTTATCGGTTCCAATTTCGTGCTTGCAATGGCTTAGCGTCCGAGATTGCGCCGGTGGTGAATCTTGACAAGCTTACCTATGCCGGAAATCTCGGCAATCTGGAGAAGGCTTCATGCGGACCCGCGCTACCGGTTCGTGCACGGGGATATTGTCGACCGAAAGCTGGTCAGCGACCTATTGCAGCGCAGCGTCCGCGTGCCATTGTGCACTTTGCGGCGGAGAGTCATGTGGACCGTTCCATCCACGGGCCGGACGATTTCGTGCGGCACCAATGTGAACGGCACGTCTTCCTTGCTGGAGGAGGCGCGCGCCTACTGGACGGGCTTGGGCGAAGAAGAGCGAGCAGCATTTCGCTTTCTGCATGTTTCGACCGATGAGGTGTATGGATCGCTGGGACCGGGATCCGGCGTTTTCGGAAACGACTGCCGTATTCTCCGAATAGTCCCGTACTGCCGCGTCGAAGGCGGCGTCTGATCATCTGGTCCGGGCGTATCATCACACCTACGGATTGCCGATTCTGACCACCAATTGCTCGAACAACTATGGTCCGTATCAGTTTCCCGAAAAGTTGATTCCGCTGGTGATTCTGCACGCCATGCAGGGGAAGTCGATTCCGGTGTATGGGGATGGGCAAAATGTCCGCGACTGGCTGTATGTGGAGGACCACTGCGATGCGATCCGGACGGTGCTGGGCCCGGGGCGAGTCGGTGAGACTTACAACATCGGCGGGCGGAACGAGATGCGGAATATGGAAGTGGTGCAGACCATTTGCGGGATATCTGGATGAACGAAGACCGGGGGATGCGGTTGTTCCGCACAGCAAGCTGATTACCTATGGTGCAGGACCGGCCCGGTCACGACCGGCGTTATGCTATGGACGCAAGGAAGATTGAGCGTGAGCTCGGACTGGCGGCCGCGGGAGACGTTTGAAACCGGAATTCGCAAGACGGTGGAGTGGTATCTGGCCAACGAAGGGTGGATTGCGGAAGTGACCAGCGGAAGTTACCGGCAGTGGATAGCAACGCAGTATTCGGTGTGATGTTTAAATGCAAGTGAACACGCAGTAACAACCAAGAATGCCGACGCACACAAATTCTCAATACAAGGGCATCATTCTGGCAGGCGGATCGGGCACGCGGCTTTATCCCGTGACTCATGCCGTCAGCAAGCAGTCTGCTGCCGATCTACGACAAGCCCATGATCTACTACCCGCTGTCGACGCTCATGCTGGCGGGGATACGGGAGATTTTGATTATCTCGACACCGGAGGACTTGCCGCGATTTCAGCAATTCTGGGAGATGGCTCGCGGTTGGGGCTGAACTTTCAGTACGCGGTGCAACCCCGTCCAGAGGGCATCGCGCAGGCGTTTCTGGTGGGAAGGGAATTTATCGGCGGCGATCGTGCTGCGCCCTGGTACTGGGCGACAACATTTTTTATGGTCACGATCTGGTGAAATGCTGTTCAGGCAGCGGCGAGCAACGAGCGTGGTGCGACGGTGTTTGCTTATCCGGTACAGGATCCGGAGACGATACGGCGTGGTGGAATTCGACGCCGAGGGCAAGGCGCTGAGCCTCGAGGAAAAGCCGAAGAGCCCCGAAGTCACGCTACGCGGTCACGGGACTATATTTCTACGACAGCCAGGTGGTTGAGTCGCGAAATCGCTGAAACCCTCGGCCCGCGGTGAACTGGAAATCACCGATGTCAACAAGGAGTATCTGAAGCGGAAGCAACTCGACGTGGTCGTGATGGGGCGAGGCATGGCATGGCTCGACACCGGGACGCATGAGTCGATGCTGGAGGCATCTCTGTTCATCCAGACTATCGAAACTCGCCAGGGACTGATGGTTTCATGTCCAGAGGAGATTGCTTATCGCTACGGATACATCGGTGCGGAGCAAATTGCGGCCACGGCATCGTCCATGAAGAACAATCGGTATGGCGCGTATTTGCTGCAGATGCTGAAAGAGCAAGTGTTCTGATGGCTCCCATGAAAGCCACTCCCACACCGCTTTCCGGCGTTCTACTTATCGAGCCCAAAGTCTTCGGAGACGCCCGCGGCTTTTTTCTCGAGACTTATAACGAAAAGGTCATGGCTGAGCTCGGAATCCGGGAACGCTTTGTGCAGGATAATCAGTCGTTTTCGACCCGAAGTGTTGTCCGTGGGCTGCATTACCAGGTGTGCCATCCCCAGGGAAAACTTGTCCGCGTGGTTTCCGGGGAGATCTTCGACGTGGCGGTTGACCTGCGGCGGAGTTCCCCCAGTTTCGGAAAGTGGCACGGAGCTACTTTGTCCGGGGAGAACAAATTGATGCTATGGATTCCGCCCGGGTTCGCCCACGGTTTCCGTGTGATCTCGGAAGCCGCTCACGTTCTCTACAAAGCGACAGATTTCTATCACCCGGAGTGTGAGCGCACGCTGGCGTGGAACGACCCCGAAGTAAATGTCGATTGGCAGCTGAAAGGTGAGCCCATCATCTCCGCGAAGGACGCGCTCGGCGAGCCGTTCGGATCAATCGAGATGATCGAATAAGAGGTGCAGGTGGAGAATTCCGGTAGACTCCGCCTTGGCTTGCACCAGGAAGCATTGTTGTCATTCTGACATGCACGCGACCGGCGACGGGATCGCCAGTCGTCTCCCTGCTCCCCTAAAACCCAGGCTCCCGGCTCGAGGCAGCGGTGTACGTATGACTTGAATGTACAAACGTACCGTGGTACCATGGTACTCATGAAACGCGAAAACGAAACGTCCCCATTGGTCGAAGTTGAGCGCGTGCAGACCGGTGTACGCATGGAAAAACGTATTTTGAAAGTGCTTAAGGCAATCGCCGAGTTGAAAGACTTGTCTCTGGGCGATCTGTTGGAAGGAGTGGTACTGCATGCCTTCGAGGGAAAGGCTCCCTTTTCTCAACAGACACTGAAGGAAATCGAACAGTTCAAGAAAATTTATGGTCTGACCCTGAAGGCCTCGGACAGTCATCAACTGAAGGAGCGCAGGCGATGAAGGTAACGGCGCTGATTGTGCTTGCGGTGGCGATGCTGGCCGGGTTGGCGTTCCTGTATCACCTCCACTATCGGGTTGCGTCCAGCAGTCCGGTGGCGCACGTTCGCAATGAGTTCGAGTTCATGGTTCACGCCCCTTGCCGGGTCACGGTGCCTCTTTTCGGCGCCGACGGCGAACGGGTGTGCGGCCGGCGGACATTGGGATCCGCACTTCCTGTATCCCCAACCCGCCCGGGACATCCAAGGCGCGGTGTTCAGCGTGCAACACGGCCACCATCATGCCTATTGGGTCAACACGGCCTTTGACCTCGATGCCCGGCACGTCCAGTACGTGTACGTCATTCCGGACGTCATGGCGACACTCATTGATGTCCACTTTGCGGAGATCGATCCAGGAAGCACCAGGGTCAATGTCGCATATGAACGGACTGCGTTAAACGCCGATGCCAACGAGCGGGTGAGGGATGCCGGCAACGCGGATCGCAACAGTGGGAAAGAATGGAGCAATGCGATTGACGCTTATCTGGCGAAGCAGCAGGAAGCCGGTCGCTGAGAGTGCCCCTAGTGTGAGAGTCCCTCTATTGTTTCTTCAGCCCTTCGGTTCCCCGATCACGGGCGCCGAATGAGTACGGTGGTACCGGCTGTCCGGCTGGTATAAACTTCCGTTAATTCCTTCGATCTCCGAGAGGTGTGGCTCATGCGCCTGCTTGTACTTCTACTTTCCAGTCTAGCGATTTCGTTGTCACCCGCGTGGGGCGACGAAGGACATCACCATGTGCTTAGCGAGGAAGAGGTAGGCTCGGTTCACTTTGCGACCTCTTGCTCTCCGGCGGTTGCAGTGAATTTCAACCGCGCGGTGGCGTTGCTGCATTCGTTCCAGTACGAGCAGACGCGGCAGGCCTTCATGGAGATTTACGTTCAAGATCCGCAATGTGCCATGGCTGGGTGGGGTATCGCCATGTCGCACTATCACGGCTTGTGGGATAACGGGGATCTGGCTGCGGGACGAGACGCTCTGAAAAAAGCGCAGGAACTGACTGCAGCAAATCCTCGGGTAACGGCTCGGGAGAAGGCTTACATCGATGCCCTGGCGGAAATATATCGGGAAGACGGCAAGGATAAATATACGCACGCGCAGGCCTTCGAGCAGAAAATGGGAGCGGTGCAGGCGGCTTACCCAAAGGACCGCGAGGCTGCCATCTTTCACGCACTGACGCTTGCCATTACGGCGCCGAAGACGGACAAGACCTATGCCAACCAGCGCAAATGCGGCGAGATCCTGGAACCGATTTTCGCCGAACAGCCCCATCACCCCGGCGTGGCCCACTATATTATTCACTGTTACGACAATCCTGTCCTGGCAGAGCAGGGCCTGGGCGCAGCCCGCATGTATGCAAAGATCGCGCCAGCCTCAGCCCACGCAAACCACATGCCGAGCCACCTGTTTACCCGGGTGGGTTCATGGGACGAATCGATTGCCTCCAATCTTCGGTCGGCGCAATTGGCCACGGAGGCCGAGAGCACTTCGAAGAACGGCGAAGCTCGCGACCAGCGACTGCACGCCATGGACTATCTGGAGTATGCGTATCTGCAGAGCGGACGCGTGCAGCAGGCCAAAGGAGTGCTGGATGAAATGAACTCACTGCCTCCGGTAGCCGGCCTCACGCTCACCAACGACTATGCAGTGGCGGCGATCCCCGCACGCTATGCGCTGGAGTTGGGCAACTGGCAGCAAGCGAGTGAGCTTCGAGTGCGGCGAGACTCGGTTGACTGGACGCAGGGGATCACCTGGATGGCCATCGGCGTCGGCAGCGCACGCTCGGGCAATATGGAACGAGCACTTCAGGCTGAGAGGGCCCTGGCTTTGCTGCGCGACGCGGTGGCCCGGGAAAACAATGTTTACTGGTCGAATCAAGTCGAGGTGCAGCGTCGTGAGGTCGCGGGTTGGAGTGCCGAAGGTGGTGGCAAGACCGCGGATGCAATTGCCACCCTGAGGGCGGCCGCTGAGTTGGAAGAGAGTATGGATAAGAACGCGGTCACGCCGGGCGCAGTGGTTCCAGCGCGGGAGATGCTGGCGGAACTGCTGCTTCGAGAGAAACATCCTCAAGACTCGCTTGCTGAATACGAGAAGGTGCTCAAGATTTCTCCCAACCGATTCAATGCTCTGTTCGGCGCAGCCAGCGCGGCGGATGCGGCGGGGAATGCAAGCGTTGCCGTTCTGTATTTCCAGAAACTGACGCAGGTAGCCGTGGGGGACGGGCGCCCAGAACTGGTGGCGGCGAGGAAGAAGGCGGTATCGACTTCGCAGCCCGTCAGGAACTGAGCCGTCGGGAGCGGATTCGTCGAAGAACTGGTTTCCTCATCACTCATTTGAGTACTGACCTCAGCGGCTGAATACTGGTTTTCTGCGATCTGACCGGTCCGGGCTGAAAGCGCGCCCTTTCTCCAAGCGGCATCAAGGCATTGTCACGCTGCCATGTGATCCGCGAACGTGACTTGCGTTCCCTGGCGGCGAGACAATGCATACGGGCGGGAAAGTGGCATACTATTATTCGGCAGCTACGGCGGGATTGGACCGGACCACGCACGCAGCCCTGGAGGCGATATAATGACGACTCTTGCAACCATGGAAAAAGCTACCCAATACGAACTCCGCCTGGCCGAGCGCATGTCGCGCCTCGGTACTGAGACTGCCTTCGAAGTGCTGAACAAGGCGCGCGCCTTGGAGCGTCAGGGCAAAGACATTGTCCACCTGGAAATTGGCGAGCCCGATTTTGATACGCCCAAGGACATCGTCGAGGCTGGCGTCGAAGCCCTCAAGACCGGCTGGACTCACTATGGTCCGGCGGCCGGACTGCCCGAGTTGCGGCAGGCCATTGCCGACGACGTGGAGCGCAGCCGCGGCGTTAAAGTCACCAGCGACTGGGTGGTGGTGGTCCCCGGTGGCAAGCCGATTATTTTCTTTTCCATGCTGACTTTGGCCGATGTCGGCGATGAGGTCATTTATCCCAACCCCGGCTTCCCGATTTACGAGTCGATGATCCATTACGTTGGCGCCAAGGCTGTGCCCATCCAATTGCACGAGGAGAAGGACTTCAGTCTGGACGTGGAAGAGTTGGCCCACCTGATTACCGATCGTACCCGGCTCATTATCTTGAATTCACCCCACAATCCGACCGGCGGAGTGCTCACCAAGCAGGACATCGGGAGCATTGCCAAGGTAATTGGCGACCGAAATATTATGGTTCTATCGGACGAAATATATAGCCGCCTGATGTTCGATGGCGGGCGGCACCACTCGATTATGTCGGAACCCGGTTTCAAGGAGCGCACGATCCTGCTGGACGGCTTCTCCAAGACCTACGCCATGACGGGATGGCGGATGGGTTACGGAGTGATGAGGCCGGACCTGGCGACTCACATGACACGTTTGATGACGAACTCGAACTCGTGTACCGCCAGTTTTACGCAGGTTGCTGGTATTGAGGCGCTTCGTGGCAATCAGTCTCCGGTCGACAAGATGCGGACGGAATTTCAGAAACGGCGCGATGTTTTTGTGGCTGGCCTAAACCGGATCAAAGGCTTCTCCTGCCGCGTGCCTAAGGGCGCGTTCTACGTTTTTCCGAACATCACCAAGACGGGATGGAAGTCGAAGAAATTAGCTGACGCTTTGCTGGATGACGCGGGCGTGGCCTGTCTTTCGGGCACGGCATTCGGTGATTATGGAGAAGGCTACCTCCGCTTCAGCGTAGCCAATTCGCTCGAGAACCTGAACAAGGCGCTGGAGCGCGTTGATCAGTGGACCAAGACCAATTTGTAACCTAAAACGGCCAAGTTTGGGGACATTGTCTTAGCTTGTGGCCCTTCGACTATTCTTGCGCCAAACCGCCGCGACGAGAAACTGAAGTGTGAACCATACGACTGCGCCTTGGCCGCCACGGTACGACTTCTTCAAGATCTCACGAGGATAAAGCCGAATGATGCTATAGTGTGGGGCTGCGGGCCGCCTCCCCGGTCGAGTTCGCGATGAGGTTCTGCATGCGGAAAGCTCTGTTCTCCCTCCTGGTGCGTTCGTCTCTAACCGTTCTTGTCCTGGCAATGGTCCTGGACTCCGCCGCCTGGGCCAAGCCAAAGTTCAAGATTCTGCATACGGTCTCGGGTGGGATGTTCACCGGGGTGACTCTGGATGGCAAAGGAAATTTGTACGGCACGACCAGCGGCGGCGGCAAACAGAACAAGGGAACAGTCTTTGAGCTTTCGCGTGGGGCTCACGGCTGGACTCTGACAACAATCCACGATTTTAACGGCTACGACGGCGGCGGTTTCATGGACAGCCTGATCCTCGACGCTGCGGGCAATCTCTTCGGCGCAAGTTTGGAGGGCGGGACTTACAACGGCGGCAACATCTTTGAGATGAGGTCTGGCGCAAAGGGATGGACCTTCAACGACCTCTATGACTTCTGCCAACAGTTTCACTGCCCGGACGGAGCAGGCCCGAGCGGGCTGGTTATGGACCAAAGCGGGAACTTCTATGGAGTAGCTGCTGGCGGCACCTACTCCGCGGGAGTGATCTACGAACTTATGCCCGGCTCCGACGGCTGGAACGAAAGCGTGTTGTACGACTTTGACGGGAATAGCGGGATCGGACCTTACGGATCGCCGGTTTTCGATGCTGCCGGGAATCTCTACGGCGCGACTTTTCGCGGCGGCCGTTACGGGGGGGGGGACGGTGTTCACATTGAGGCACGTCTCCGGCGGTATGTGGAAGCAGCGCGTACTGTATAGCTTCTGTGCCGGGGGACCTCCGTCCTGCAAGGATGGTGTGGCCCCCTATGCCGGAGTGGTCTTCGACGCCTCTGGGAGCCTTTATGGCACGACGACCCAAGGCGGCGGCAACCAATGTGGAGAAACCACGTGTGGAACGGTGTTTAAGTTGGCTCCGACGAAGAATGGACATTGGAAGCACAGTCTGCTGTATGCGTTTCCGAGGCCGGAAGATGGCAGTTTTCCCAGCAGCGGTTTGGTCTTTGACAAGGCGGGCAATCTCTACGGCACAACCAACGGCGGTGGCAACAATTCATGCAGCGGCGGCTGTGGCGTAGTCTACAAACTGATCCCAGGGGCAAGCGGCAAGTGGAAGTACAGCGTGCTGCACAGGTTCACGGGCCATGACGGTGGGTACCCGGACGGCGTCGTTCTGGATGGTAAGGGCAACCTCTATGGTACGGCCTACAACGTGGTTTTTGAGATTACGCCGTAGCGAGTGCTGGTTCTAAATGGTTCAGCACTCGCTGCAGCGCGCCCTGAGCGTGTTTATTCGTCGTCAGGGTTTCTGGGGCTACCCGGGAAATTGATGAAGCAGGCGGCGTTGCACGAAGTCTGCCCGCAACTTCCCTGGTTGGTGTTGCAATACTGTGGGTTGGGCACAAGAGCAATCGGCCGAAACGTGTTCTTGCACGCCTGAGTAAAACACTGAAAAAAATCAGACAGATCGTTGAATTGGGTCCCGGTGTCGACGAACTGATCCGCATACGGGTAAATGGGGTTGATGAAGGTTTGCGGCGGCAGGAAGGTGTTTTCGATGAACTTCAGAATGCTACCGAAGTCGTAGAAAATTGGGATCTGCTTGGTTCCTGAGATATAGCCAGTGTAGCTCTGGGAAGTCTGCTTGTTGTATGCCGAGACTACGAGCAGGGGCACACGGAAACCGTACACATACTGTCCTCCCGTATTATTGGCGTACCCGATTCCAGGACCTGTTGGAGCGGCGGGACTGACGTGATCGTACCAGCCTCCCCAGTCATCCCAGACAATCAGGATGACGGTGTTGTTCCAGAAGCCGCAATTGTTGGTCGGCGGACCGGTTCCGCCGACCGCATTGACGATGTCCGCTACGTAGTCGGGCCCAAGCCCGAGGTTTTCGACAGGGTGATCCGACCAGCGGCCGTCAGGGACCACCCAGGTTACCTGCTTAAGGTCGCAGTTCTGCAGGTCGTAGAGGAAAGGTGCAAGGGTGGATTGGTGGTTACGCAGACTGCCTTCAAGATTCGGACCCACGTTGTTGTTCCAGTCGTGGTTCGAGCCGGTGCCGGTCCCGCAGCCGTCGTTGTTCGCATCGTTGTTGCAAATGTGGCTGATCGCGTTGGGCGCGGTCCAGATAGATCTGGCCTGATCGCCGTAGTACCTCCAGGTGATGGCGGGAGTGTTTTGATCGAGCAAATCGGTCAGCGTGGGATGTTCAAAGCACGGGTACCGTACTGTCGACTCGTCCTGGGTGGGACTCACCAGTTGCACGGTGGCCTTGTTAGCTCCCTGGTTGGTGGCGGCGCATCCGGCGTCCTGCATGTTATTGTTGGTCCCGTCCTGGATATTCTCGGCCGCGAAATACTGGTAGAACGGGTTCAGAATCCCGTCGGGTTGTGAGCTTCCCGAAATCAGGAATTGATGCGCCGGAAAACTGGGCCCCTGGCTCGTTTGAAACATGTAATTGGCGTAGCCATATTTTTCGGCAATGTCCCAGTAGGGTTGAATGGTCCCACTAGAATTGTCAACGTAGGCATACTGCGGACAGTTTCGATAGCCGCGATTGGGGCAGGGATTTAACGGAGGCGAGCACGAACTGCCAGAATACGGTTCCGTGCACGCACCGTCCATTTGACCGTTATCGTAGGAGCGCAGCCAACCTGTATTGTGGTTGTGGCTCGGATTGACGCAGTCCGAAAGTGGACGTGACTGGAGCGGTATGGGCAATGTGCCGAAGGTGGACGTGGTACACAGTCCTCCTGTGCTTATGGGTACGATGTCAGCCCCGTGGGCGACTAGGTTTGGGTCCTGGAATAGGTCATCGGGAGTGCGGTTTTCTTGCACCGCGATGATGATGTGTTGGATGACGCCCTGTTGGGCGTAGGCAAGCCTGCGCCCAGCGTGGAGAGCAGGAACAGAGCTCTTGCGGCACGTTTCATTTGAGTTCCTCCGTGTGACGGTTGTGGGTGGAAGCGAGACGGGTGGAAGGAGTGGGAAGAACGACGTCAGCCTGAGTCGGGTGCGCCGGACAGCAAACGAGGGTACGAAGAGAGCCACTGGTTCTCCTCAACGCGATCTATCTTCCCCCTCGGTGTTGCGCAAGCAATTTACTCGCAATCGGTTTTGCCTGTCAATGGGCAGCATGCCACCGTTATTCAATCGACCATGAAGTCACACCCGCCTGTGATTTAGCTCACTGAGCAAGCCGACTTCCCCATCTAGACTCGATTTGTCGGATACCAGCGGCGGGCAATCCTCTGTCCAGCCTGGCGCGGAAGGATGGGGCAAATGGCTATCAAGAATTCCACAACAGGCAAAGCGCTTCGGGAGTACTCAATCGAACAACTGAAGGATGCCGCGAATCAGATGCGCGGCTATGACTTGGTCGCGTTGTGTGCGGCGGGCTCAGGACACGCCGGTGGGACGCTTTCCATAATGGACATTGCGGCCGCGCTCTACCTGAAAGTTGCCGACCATGACCCCAAGAATCCATCCTGGTCAGACCGTGACCGGATTATCTGGTCTACTGGGCACAAGGCACCAAGCCTTTACCTCGGTCTGGCTTTCGCTGGCTTCTGCCCACTGGATGACGTTGTGCTGCTGCGCAAGTTGTCGTCGCCCTATCAGGGCCATCCTCACTGGCTGAAGCTACCCGGCGTGGAGGTTTCCACTGGATCGCTGGGGCAGGGACTCAGCATTGCCGTGGGCATTGCGCTGGCGGGCAAGCTCGACGGAAAGAGCTATCGAACGTTCTGCATCATGGGCGACGGCGAACAGCAGGAAGGGCAGGTCTGGGAAGCCGCCATGGAGGCAGGCCACCACAAACTCGACAACCTCATTGCGATCATTGACTACAACCGACTGCAGATTGACGGCTGGGTAGCCGACGTCATGAACGTAGACCCGCTTGAAGAGAAGTATCGCGCCTTTGGTTGGGAGGTTATTTCGATCGACGGGCACGATATGAAGCAAGTGGTCGGTGCGCTGGAGAAGGCCAAGGCGGGGATGGGAAAGCCGGTCGTCATTATCGCTTCGACAGTCAAAGGCAAAGGCGTGAGCTTCATCGAGAATATTGCGGGCTGGCACGGGCGGTCACCGAATTACGAAGAGCTGATGAAAGGCCTGGCGGAACTCGGCTTGGCGGAGAAGATCCCGGTACAGGCATTGCTCGATAAGGCCAAGGCCTACCAGAGCGAAGTGGATCGCAAGCTCGACGCTAAGCTGCCTCACTTCAGCCGCAACTATTGGTGGAATGCGGCGGAGAACATGAAGGCCAAGATGGAGCCGACGCGCAAAGGCTTCGGGCAGTCCCTGTCGGTAAATGGAGACGACGAACGCGTGGTGTGTCTGGGGCTGGATATTTCTGGTTCAATCACGATCAGTGATTTCTATGCCGGAAAGCCGGAGCGCAAGAGTCGCTGGATCAGCATGGGAATTGCGGAGCAATCGGCGACCTCGGCCGCGGCCGGCCTGGCGAAAGAAGGGAAGCTGCCAGTTCTGGGTACGTACGCGACGTTCGCTGCGGCACGCAATCTCGATCAGATTCGCACTTCAGTGTGCTATGGGAATTTCAATGTGCTTATCGCCGGCGCGCACGGCGGAGTTTCGGTTGGACCGGATGGTGCTACGCACCAGGCTCTGGAAGACCTGTTTGCCATGTGCGGCCTCCCCAACATGTCGGTGGTTGTTCCCTGCGATGCGATCGAGACCCGCAAAGCTACCGATTACCTGCTGCTCAAACATCAAGGGCCGAAGTACATTCGCTTCGCCCGCGAGGCCACGCCGGTGGTGACCTATGAGCACACTCCGTTCCGGTTTGGCTACGCGAATGTCATCCGCTTCCGCGAGCCAGCCACTAACTTCGCAGATGCTTTTGAAACGGTGCTGGCGTGCGATTACATCGACGAACAGGAAGACCTGACGATCATCGCTTGTGGTCCGATGGTACCCGAGGCCATGCGCGCGGCATGGATCCTGAAGACCGACTTCGGGTACCAGAGCCGCATCGTGAATCTGCACACCCTGAAGCCGATTGACGCAGAAGCCATCGTTCGCGCCGCCGGGGAGACGGGCGTGGTTATTACGGCGGAGGAGCACCAGATCGGCGCGCTGGCTTGGCACGTCAGCGGAGTGATTACGGAGACACCTATGCTCTATGGAGTGCCGGTCATCACCGGCGCCATCGGGGTGAAGGACCGCTTCGGCGACTCCGGCGCTCCCTGGGAACTGATCAAGGAATTCGAAGTCAGCGCCGAGCACATCGCCAAGAAGGCGGTCGAGCTGATGGAAATCAAACGGGGCGGGGTTGGCGCTGCGGAGCACTTGGCCGCGGAACTGCAAAAGCGGTAGTTGCATTTTGGTGAAAAATACTGAGCAGCGTCGACGTTTACTTCCAGTGGTGCGGCGGGAGCGTACCCACCGGCAACCGTTGGGCAGCACAACACGAGGCAAGTCTCAGCGACGAACGAATCCCGAAGAATCAAGTTCGTAGCCTTCGTCAGCAACCATCTTCTCGGCTGCGGAGCGGAGCGTTTTGTCGTCAGCGTCTTTGGGTAGGGCGCAGTGACGGCGAATCACTTCTTCACCTGCTTCGATTCTGAGCAACCATTTTGACTTGGCGCTGTCCCATGAGAGTTCCACACGATCTGCGTGCATGGCGTCCTCCGTCTGGTGTCTAAGTAGATTTTAGTTCAGAAGCAACGCCGCTTGCCAAGGAGAAGGACCGCGCAGTTACACAAAGGAATGTCTTCGGATTGGACAGCTTTGTGGAACTTCGTGTTCTTTGTGGTTAACAAGGACCCACCGGAGTCTCCTCTTCACCGCCAAATTCCCGATAGCGTGCGGTAAGATGAAGTGCTGTTTTCGCACGCGCGGGCAATTGCGTCTGTCCGCACCAGCTAAATTTCCGACCAGAGAGAACGATGACTGCAAAATGCCGCGTTTTTGCCACATGCGACATTGGAGAATCCATCGAGCTACTGCGCAAACGGGGATATGACGTTGAGGTCTATCCCAATCCTGAAGCGCCGCCCAAGAGTCTGATTATCGAGAAAGTGAAATCGGGGGTCGCCGGTCTGATAACCACCTTGCGCGACCAGATCGACGCAGAGGTATTCGAGGCCGGCAAGGGATGCCTCAAAGTGGTGGCGCAGATTGCTGTTGGCTTTGACAACATCAACCGTGCCGATGCCAATCGTTACAAGGTTCCCTTCACCCACACCGCTGACGTGCTTACGGAAGCTACCGCTGAATTCGCGTTCTTCATGCTCGGAGCTCTGGCTCGCAAGATGTGGACGGCCGAGCATCTTACGCGCGACAACCAGTGGGGATACTGGCATCCTTACCTGCCGTTTCTCGGAGACGAAGTTACCGGAAAGACCATGGCCGTCATCGGCACCGGACGAATCGGCCTGGCCATGATCAAGAAATGCACCGGCTTCGACATGAACATCCTGTGCTACGACCCGGCTTACCAGAACCACGATTACGTGAAAGCGATTCAGGAGATGAAGGACTTGCGCTTTGCGCGCGGCATTTCAAGAGAACGGGCATGGATTAAATACACCAGTTTCGAGGACGCGATCAGCCAAGCTGACTTTGTCAGCGTGCATGTGCCCCTGCTGTGGAGGGAGAAAGTTCAACCCCTACCTACCACTTGTTCAATGAAAGGACCCTGCGGACCATGAAGCCTACGGCTTATCTGGTTAACACTTCGCGCGGTGCGGTGGTTGATGAGGCTGCTCTGGCGAAGGCTCTGCGCGAAAACTGGATCGCCGGGGCTGCGCTCGATGTTTACGAGACGGAACCTCTGCCGGCCGATTCGCCGCTGCGCGACCCGGCGATCGAAGATCGTTGCCGGCTCATGCCGCATTTCGCCAGCGCGGGACGCAGCACTCGCTTGTCCACCGATCCCAACAAAGGCATGGCTGGCCGCTGCGCGCAGGGCCTCATCGACGTGCTGGAGGGAAACTACGGCGGGGATGTCACCAAGATGCCGTACGTCGTCAACAAGGAAGCGTTCGCCAAGGTATAGCGCTCCACTGCTTGTTACCCCTTTCAGCCGCCGTGTAATGTTGCTTAGAATTGCTCTGTTCAGGCGAGTGGGGTGCTGCATGATCAGAAATTCCGCTGGTATCGCTGTTCTGCTTTCGGTGCTTTGCCTTGCGCCCGCTCCTGTCGGCCAAGATTATCGGGTAGCGTGCTTCCCCAGAGCTGGACACACCGACTGGCAACTTCTCATGTCCGTACCTAACGGTTTCTGTTCCCACTATCCACTCCGGTACAAACTTGTTTTTGCGGATGGTCGGGAGACTTCGCTGGCGCAGAAATTGCGCCCCCAGGCCCGACTGACATTTTGGTTGGACGACAAGGCATTCAAGTTGCAAGAGCTAGCGAGCATGACTTCGTCAGGTGATGCACCTGAACCAACGAAAATCGGAGGCCTCACTTTCTATTACAGCGGCCTATCCGATCGGGAGGGATACTCGGACTATTACTTTTTCAACCTGCGAGGAAAACTGCTGCACATCAATTTTGTCGATCCAAACGCTGAAAACTCTTCGTCCCACGAGACCAAGGAGTCAGAAAAAGAGATACTGAAGACCTTTCGGACGTTTTAGGCTGTCAGAACCATCACTCCGAGATGGTGTGTTCTTCGCTGCTTTGGGCGCGAAGCAGGCGATCCACGGAGTACGGGGCCCGTCGGGTGGGCTCGTGATAGTGCCGGACTTGCATTTCGCCCAATAGACCGACCGCCAGCAGGTTCAACCCCG
Organism: uncultured Acidobacteriota bacterium; assembly: GCA_963788605.1. GTDB lineage: Bacteria > Acidobacteriota > Terriglobia > Terriglobales > Acidobacteriaceae > JABDBE01. The sequence continues at coordinate 116,472 of CAWBHD010000020.1, forward strand.
CCAGCAACAGCACGGCTGCGAAGATCATCAGGGGACCGTGCTCAGTCATGACAGCGGCATGGTGCAGGAATTTTTCAACCAGCAGCCAGCCTGCCACTCCGCTTCCGCCCAGGATGCTCAGCATACCCAGCGTGCCGAAGAAGTGTAGCGGACGGGCCAGATAGCGCAGCAGAAAGCGAATCGTGATCAGATCAAAGAATACGCGGAAGGTGCGCGAGATTCCGTAATGCGACGCTCCGCGCTCGCGGTTGACGTTACGAATTGGAACCTCGATGATCGAGGCGCCATACCACGACGCCAACGCCGGAATGAAACGGTGCAGTTCGCCGTAGAGGGGCACTTGCTCCAGGACCTCGCGACGATAAGCCTTGAAGGTCGTTCCGAAGTCATGAATGTCAACGCCGCTCAACTTGGCCATCAGCCAGTTGGCGCAACGCGAGGGAATGCGGCGCAGCCAGAGGTTATCGATGCGGCGCTTCCGCCACCCGCTGACGATATCGTAGCCCTCGGCGATTTTTTCCAGAAATAGTGGGATATCGGCAGGGTCGTGCTGCAAATCGCCATCCATGGCGATGATGTATTCTCCACGGGAGTGGTCGAAGCCAGCGGCCAGGGCAGAAGTCTGTCCAAAGTTACGGCGCAGCTTGACGACCGTCACCCGGCTATCGACTGCGGCAATCTCGCGTAGCAGGTTGAAGGTTCGATCGCGGGAACCGTCGTCGACCATCACAATCTCGAAGGTCTCGCCGTGCACTTCCATCACGTGCTTCAGGCGATCATAGAGATCGGTGACGTTCTCCTGCTCGTTGTGCAGTGGGACCACGATGGAGTATCTGGGCATGAAATCCCATTATACGTGGAGAAAGGGAGATTTTGTGCGTTTCGTCACACCCAATGGGTCTGGTTCCGAAGCTAGAATGGCAACAGCCAACCTGAGGTTTTTGCTGTATCTTTTCGAGTTGAGGTAATTTGTTATCTGGATAAGTATTAGACGGTTTGGGTAACACCGGGGACAGGAGCCCCCACGCATGGATATGAAAGTGATTATCATGATGGGCTGCGTTCTTTGCACGACTTCGGGACTTTGCTTCATGGAACTTCGGCGGATACGGAAGAAGCTGAACCCGAAGTAGCTTCGGTCACGCCAGGCGCCCCGATCAACCCGGAGCACTAGCCTTTCAGAAAGGGATTGTTCTCGCGCTCCTCGCCGATCGTGGTTGCTGGACCATGGCCGGGAACGACGAGGGTGTCGTCTGGCAGGGTGAGCAGCTTCTCGTGCAGGGAATTGATAATCTTCTCGAAGGAACCACCGGGCAGATCGGTGCGGCCAATGCTTCCTGCAAACAATGTATCTCCCGCGATCAATTTCTTTTCCGCTGGGAAATAAAGGCAGATGCTGCCTTCGGTGTGTCCGGGCGTGAAAATTACATTTGCTGCGAGTGAGCCCGCCTTGATGGTATCCGCCTGCCCGATGGCTTGATCAATCACGACTCTTCCGGGAGAGGGCACCCTGATCCATGTGGCCTGGAGATCGAGCATCTTCAGCAATTCATAATCGTTCTGATTGAGTAGGATGGGCGCGCCGGTCGCCGCCCGTAATTTCATGGCGCCACCCACGTGGTCGATGTGGGCGTGCGTAATCACGATCTGTTTTACCTGCAGGTTGTGCTTTGCCACCAGCGCGAGAATAGTTTGGATTTCATCGCCAGGGTCGATCACCATGGCTTCGCGCGAGGCTTCGTCTCCGATGATGGAGCAGTTGCACTGCAGTGGGCCGACGGGAAGGATTTCGTGGATCATGGAAAATCGCTGTCAGCTCTCAGCTTTCAGCAAACTAACCGAGAGCTGACGGCGGAAAGCTGAGCGCCGCGATTCATTTCTGCGGCGTCGGGGCCGGTGGCTTGGCGGGTTGTGCTGGTTGCGACTTGGTTTGCGAGGGTTTGACACCCTGCAGGACCGAATTCGAAACACCCCGGCGGGAAGCGAAAACCGACAGCGTGATCGAGGTCACCATGAAGATGATGGCGGACCAGGTGGTCGCCCTCGACAAAACTGTGGCAGCGCCGCGAGGGCCAAACGCCGTCTGGCTGCCCATGCCGCCGAACGCGGCGGCAATGTCGCCGCTCTTCCCGCTTTGCAGAAGCACAACGATGATGAGAAACAAACAGACTGCGACGTGCACGATTGTGAGCAAAATGACCATGACTTTAACAATTCCTTCCGGGACTCTCGCCCACGGGAAAATAGGTGCATGGTGCGGAAGGGGGGATTTGAACCCCCACGCCTTTCGGCGCCACCCCCTCAAGATGGTGTGTCTGCCAGTTCCACCACTTCCGCACGGGCGCGAATACTTCGTAGAGGCTCATCGATTATAGCAAAAGCGGCTTGCGCTGCACCGGAAGTGGACTTCGCCTGCAGATGCGGGCAGTAGCTCGCTCCCACTAATACTTTACGATCGCGGCGAACGATTTTGGATCGAGGCTGGCTCCGCCTACCAGGGCGCCATCGATTTCCTCTTCAGACATGAGGGCTTTCGCGTTCTCCGGTTTCACCGAGCCGCCGTAGAGGATGCGGAGATGGCCGGCAAAGTCCTCGCCGAAGGCTTTCGCGGCTTCTCCGCGAATCAGGTTGTGGGCGGCGGCGGCCAGTTGCGGAGTAGCGGTTTTGCCGGTTCCAATGGCCCAGACTGGCTCGTACGCGACTAACAACTTACCGGCTTTCTTGCCGGAAATCGCGTGGAATGCCCGCAGGCATTGCCGGCGCAAGACATCCTCGGTCAGTCCGGCTTCCCGCTCCTCCAGGACTTCGCCCACGCAGACAATCGGCGTAAGGCCGGCTTCGAGGGCCGCTTTCAGCTTAAAATTCACCACATCGTCGGTTTCACCGAAATACTGGCGGCGTTCGGAATGCCCAATGATGGCGTGAGTGCAACCGATGGCGAGCAGCATGGTCGGGCAGACTTCGCCGGTATAGGCTCCTTCCTTTTCCCAGTGCATGTTTTGGGCGCCGACGGCGACTATGGAACCTTTTACGGCTGCGACTGCGGCGCAGAGGTCGATCGCCGGGGGACAGACGACGATTTCATCGCGATCATGACCTGCGATCAAGGGAAGGAAATCGCGAAAAAAATCGCGAGTCTGGTCGGGCGTCTTATACATTTTCCAATTGGCGGCGATTACTTTCTTGCGGGGCATGGAGTCCTTTCTGGAAATCCGTCAATTGCACATGACACGAAGGGTCGAACCGACGAAAAGAAAGTTCCATCGATCCTTCGCTTCGCTCAGGATGACAGCGCGTAAAGTTCCTAACGGTGAGACTACTTCTTGTCGGTCAGGGCTTCGACGCCGGGGAGTTTTTTGCCTTCGAGGAATTCAAGCGACGCGCCTCCGCCGGTGGAGATGTGGGTGATCTTGTCGGCGACGCCAGCGGCGTGGACAGCCGACACGGAGTCGCCGCCGCCGACAATCGAAATCGCACCTGCGTTTTCGGCAATTGCGTGAGCGATCTTGAAAGTGCCCTTGGCGAAGGGGGAGACTTCGAAGACGCCCATGGGACCGTTCCAGACGATGGTGCGAGCGGTGGAGATGGCTTCCGAGAACTCTTCGACTGACTTGGGGCCGATGTCGAGGCCCATCATGTTCGGCGGGATGGGCTGTTTGCCGTCGATGATGTGGGTGACGGCGTTGAGCTCGATGCGGTCGGCGACCACGTGGTCGAGCGGCAGCAGGAGCTTCACGTTACGCGTTTTTGGCATCTTGAAGAGATCTGGCGCGCCAGGTCAAGCTTGTCGTTCTCCACCGTCGACTTTCCCACCTCCGCACCCTGGGCTTTCAGGAAGGTGTAGGCCATGGCGCCGCCGATAATCAGGACGTCGACTTTGCTCAGCAGGTTCTCGATGACGGCGATCTTGTCGCTGACTTTGGCGCCGCCCAGGATGGCGACGAAGGGTTTTTCGGGATGGTGCATGGTCTTGCCCAGGTATTCCAGTTCCTTCTCCATGAGCAAGCCCGGCGGCGGCTTTTTGCAGGAACTTGGTGATGCCGACGGTGGAAGCATGGGCGCGATGGGCGGTGCCGAAAGCGTCGTTGACGTAGAACTCGGCGAGAGCGCGCTGAGTTGCTTGGAGAATTTCTCGTCGTTGGCTTCTTCCTCGGCGTGGAAGCGGAGGTTCTCGAGCAGCAGGGTTTGGCCCTTTTCGAGCTTGCCGGCGACTTCTTCGGCTTCCTCTCCGACACATTCGGGGCAGAAGCCGACGTTCTCGCCGCGGGCCAGTTCTTTATCGAGCAACATGCGCAGGCGCTCGGCGACCGGCTTGAGGCTCATCAGGGGATTGGGCTTGCCCTTGGGGCGTCCGAGATGGGAGGCCAGGATGAGGCGGGCACCGTGGCGTAGGGCGTACTCGATGGTGGGAAGAGTTTCGCGGATGCGGGTGTCGTCCATGACGCGGCCGTCTTCGAGTGGGCACGTTGAAGTCAACGCGCATGAAGATGCGGTGGTCGTTCACGGGGAGGTCGCGGATGGAGAGTTTCGGCATTATGGAGTCCTTGGCGTAGCGTGCTCATCCGCTCGCGAGGGCAGAATGCCCTCGCGACAGCCGGCGGGCCGCAGGTCCTACACAAACTTCACAGACCCTTCTTGCCCGAGGTAGTTGATCAGGTCCCGGACACGGCAAGAGTAGCCCCACTCGTTGTCGTACCAGGAGATTACTTTTACGCAGTTGCCGGCCGACGACCAGGGTCATGAGCGAATCGACGATGGAGGAGCGTGAGTCGCCGCGGAAATCGGCGGAGACCAGTTCGTGCTCTTCGTATCCCAGATAGCCCTTCAGGGGGCCGTCTTGCGCTGGCTTTCTTCAGGGCGGCATTGACTTCTTCTTTCGTGGTTTTCTTTTCGACAAATGCGACCAGGTCGACGACGGACACGTTGGGAGTGGGGACGCGCATGGCGAAGCCGTCGAGTTTGCCGGCCATTTCCGGGATGACGAGCTTCAATGCCTTGGCCGCGCCGGTGGAGGTGGGAATCATGTTGAATGGCGGCGGCACGGGCTCGGCGCAAGTCTTTGTGGGGAAAGTCGAGGATCACCTGATCGTTGGTATAGGAATGGATGGTGGTCATGGTGCCGCAGGTGATCTTGAAGTTGTCATGGACGACTTTGGCGATCGGAGCCAGGCAGTTGGTGGTGCAGGAAGCATTGGAGATGATGTGGTGCTTGGCCGCGATCGTAAGCCTGCTCGTTCACGCCCAGCACCAGGGTGACGTCTTCATTCTTGGCCGGGGCGGAAATGATGACTTTCTTCACCGGGCCGCGCATGTGTTTCTTGGCGTCGTTGGCGTCGGTGAAGCGGCCGGTGGATTCGAGGACGACCTGGGCGCCGACGGATTCCCAGGGAAGCTTGGGCCGGGTCTTTCTCGGCGAAGACTTTGAAGGTCTTGTCGTCGACCGTGATGCTGTCGGGGCCGGCGGAAATCTTGTTGTGCAGATTGCCGAGAATGGAGTCGTATTTCAGCAAGTGGGCCAGGGTCTTGGGATCGGTGAGATCGTTGACAGCAACGAACTCGATGTTGGGATCGTTGAGTGAGGCGCGCATCACGTTGCGGCCGATGCGTCCAAAACCGTTAATGCCAACTTTGATTGCCATCTTGCCTCCGAGAAGGATGATGAAGTCACGACAGAAAAGAATCGCGGGCCGGGAACACGAAAATGTTAGCAGGGAAAGGGGGGGGCGGCAAATGCGAGAGAGGCAGACCTCGGCGTGCAGTGCAGAATTCCGGCCGAGTCAGGACCGATTCACAGGAAAGCGGAACGTGGGCAAGGTACTCGACACTGAGGCCATCGAATCTGGATGTAGACGTTTTTCTTGCTCCAGAAGGGAAGGCGGGCCATCCAGTACTTGCGGTTGACCGTCTTGCGGGCGCGGGGCCAATCTTCGGGAGGAAGGATGCGGGCGGAGGCGGTGAAATTCGGCCCGGTGACCTTTCCTCGGAGCGTGCATGGAGCGATTCGCACCTGAGGGTTGTTGCGGATGCGCTTGGTCTTTCCCGAGTCGCTGCGGGTCATCACATAGAGGTTGCCGTTTTGCTCCCCGAACCAGACTGGGGTAGGGACAGCGAGTTCCGCTTCTTGCGAAAGGTGGCAAGGCTGATGTATTTCTGGCCCTGAATTTCGCGGGGGATGGGCATGGAGGTATTGTACGGGACAGGCCACGACCGGCGTCGAGTTCAGAGAGGGGTGCCTGACGGGCTTGGTTCGCTTGTGACGGCATACGTTGCCCGCGAGCCTCAGGGTGTGTTACACAGCCAGAGATGCGCAAATGGATGCGCGACCGCTTGAAGCGTCGCAAAAAGGAGACGGAGAAGGCGGTGGTGAAGCCGACGCCTGCGCCGCTGCAGCCGGCGTTTTACGATACCGAACCGGCCCACTCGGAGCCGATTGCCGAGGTAAGACAGGCCGCTCCGGTTGCACTGCAGCCGGAGTCAACGAGCGAAATGCCTTCCGAGGCCCAATCCAGCCAGCCGCGGCCAGGTGGAAATGGAGATGCGAATAAGCGCCGGCGTCGCCGAGGTAGGGGCGGACGGGGTCGAAGCCGCAACGGGTCTCCTGCAGCCGCCGCGGTGGGAAACCAGCCGATGGAGGCAATGCAGCCCGCTGCCGGTACCGAGGCGGCTGTGGCTCCGCGCGGCCGGACGGCTTCCAGAGTCGCTGCGGCTTCGCCAGAAGCGCCGCGTCCTTCCAAGGGAGTCGTCGTCCTGGCGATCGGGTTACCGGGTTCCGGCAAGAGTTCGTGGTTCAAGCGCCACAACATAACGCCGCTTTCCAGCGATCTGTTGCGCGCCCTTCTGTTCGACGATCCTACGGAGCAGCGCTTTCAAGATCTGATTTTCTCTAATCTACGCTCCATGCTGAAGGCGCGGTTGATTGCGCGCCGCCCGATGAATTACGTGGATGCCACCAACCTCTCGCCACATGAGCGGAACGGGTGGATCAAGCTGGCGAAGGATTATGGATATGAAGTGCAGGCCGTCTTCTTTGATGTGCCGGTGGAAGTTTGCCTGGCGCGCAATGAGCGTCGTGAACGCAAGGTGCCCGAAGATGCGATGCAGCGGATGGCCGGGAAATTAAAGCCGCCGACGTTCGAAGAAGGTTTTTCCAAGATCACGGTCGTGAAGGTGAAGCAGAAGGAATAGCGGCTTTGCTCTAATCTTTCAGGTGGGGCAGCAGCTCCTTGAATGCCGGGCTGCCCGACGACCGCAACAGTTCGTAGATGATCATCTCGGTAGACGAGATTACCGCACCCGCGGCGCGCATTCGTTCCAGACCGATTTTCCAATTCCACTCGGTGCGCGAACTTACTGCGTCAGAAGCAACGTGGACGATGTAGCCCTCGCGCAGGGCTCCGAGCGCGGTCTGAGTTACGCAGATGTGACTTTCCATCCCACAGAGCAGTACTGTGTTGCGGTTTCCCGGCAGGCGCTTCAACAGGGAACAGAAAGCATCGCTACCGAAGCAGGAGAACATCTGTTTGTCGATTGCCGCGGATTCCGGCAGCAGGGAAGCGATCTCCGGGACGGTATTGCCCAGCCCCTTGGCATACTGGGTGGTCACCAGGGCGGGAAGTCTAAGAATGCCAGCCAGTCGAATGAGCAGTTGGGAATTCTTGACGAGCTGCGCTTTTTGAAAAATAGGCGGCAGAAGTTTTTCCTGGATGTCGATTACGACCAGGGCGCAGCGCTCGGGATCGAGCGGGGTGCGCGCGATTTCGTTGTAGTCGCTGGCCAGCGGAGTGATATTGCCAAGGGCTGTCACCATGAGACTTCTCCTGGGTGAATCTTAAACTGTAAGGCTGCCAAAAGGACAGGCGCGCAGCTTTGTTGACCGCAATGCACACAGTTCCATAGAATCAAGAACGGCAGTTTCTTCCGCATGTAAACGCTCACTGCCCCCTCGTTCAATGGTAGGACACCTGCCTCTGGAGCAGGTTATCGGGGTTCGAATCCCTGGGGGGCAGCCAAATCCCACAATGTTCGACGTTTCGTTGTTTTCCCCGCGATCGAGTTGTGAGACGGTGAACGGGTCCTCGCGAACCCGTGAAGCGCACCGCGGGTGACCAGGCTCTATGCGTGTTTGGGATGGGTACTCATAAGGAGAACTTGTGAACAAAGAATACGGACTTCGACAAATCCTTTGTGGCGCAATGCTGTTGCTGTCCATTGCGTTCATGCCGATACAGCCCGTTTACGCTTGTACTCGAGCGGTTTATCTCGGTCCAGAAGACACGATCATTACCGTTCGCAGCATGGACTGGAAGACTGATCTCGGTTCGAATCTCTGGGCTTTTCCGCGTGGCATGCAGCGGGACGGAGCCGCCGGGCCCAACGCGATTCGTTGGACCTCCAAGTACGGCAGTGTCGTAGCGAGTGCGTTCGAAGCTGCCACTGCGGACGGAATGAACGAGAAAGGGCTGGTTGCTAACCTTCTGTACCTGGCGGAATCCGAGTATCCACAGCCATCGCCAGGGGATAAGCGCTTGCCGATATCCATTTCGGCTTGGACGCAGTATGTGCTCGATAACTACGCCACGGTTGCTGAGGCGGTGGATGCGCTTCGCCAGGAACCGTTCTATGTGGTCCCGGTGATGTCACCAGACGGCGCCGCTGGCACCGTACATTTGGCCATCTCAGACTCCTCAGGTGACTCTGCCATTTTCGAATATGTCCGCGGCAAGCTGGTAATTCACCATGGACGACAATATCAAGTGATGACCAATTCGCCCGTCTACGATCAGCAACTCGCCTTGAATGCCTATTGGCAGCAGATCGGCGGTGTCACCATGTTGCCGGGCACCAATCGTGCGGCCGACCGCTTCGTACGAGCCTCTTTCTATATCAACGCCATTCCCAAGACAGCGGACAATCGAGAAGCTGTTGCCAGTGCTTTCTCCGTGATTCGCAACGCCTCGGTGCCGCTGGGGATCTCTACGCCGGGACAGCCGAATATCTCCTCAACCATCTGGCGCACCGTGTCCGATCACAAGAACAAGCGTTATTACTTTGAATCGGCGCGCAGTCCGAACGTGTTCTGGGTGAACTTGGCGGACATGGACTTCGCTCCGGGAAAGCCACCGAAAAAGCTCACGCTTACAGACGGCTCAGTGTATGCCGGTAACGCAGCGGCGCGGTTCCAAGCCGCCGAGCCCTTCAAGTTTCTTGCCGCGAAACCCGAGTAGGCGGGCAACCGGAAGCTTCATTCTGAGCTAAAATCGAGAGCGCCAGATTCTCCTGAACGGCCAGAAAGAGGCAAGACGTGCAGATCGCCTGTGGTCGAAGACGCTTCGCGCAAAGGATCGCTGCTCTTGTCGTGGCCCTGGCGTGCCTCAGCGCCGGGCAGCAATCCCCCGAAATCCAAAGCCTGGTCGCGAGCGGAAAGCTCGAAGGCATGCGCTGGCCGGACTTCAGCGACTATCGCACGTGGCTGCAAAAATTCTACGAGCCTGCGGGATACGCTCCGGCTTGGATCCAGGGAAGCCAGCCCTCGCCTCAGGCGCTGTCGCTCATTGCGATTTTTAAAGACGCGTGGAAGAAAGGGTTGGAACCGGAAGATTACGATGCATCGCACTGGGACGAGAGAATCCGCTCGCTCCAAGGTTCGGCGAACGGACCTGCGAGTTTTGACGTTGCGCTCACGGTCTCAACGATGCGCTATGTCTCCGACTTGCGCATCGGACGGATCAACCCGCAGCACTTCAAATTCGGGCTGAGCGTGGAGCAGAAGAAGTACGATCTGGCGCAATTTCTGCGCGACCGGATCATGACCAGTTCGAACCTGCAGACAGTCTTCGATGCCGTGGAGCCTCCCTTTCCAGGCTATCGCCGCACCGAGCAGGCGCTCGCGAATTACATCGAACTGGCGCGCACCGACCAAAGAGAGGAACTGCCTGCAGTTACGAAGCCGATTGCTCCCGGCCAGCCGTATCCGGGCGTGCCCCGCCTTGTTCGTTTTTTGCGTCTAGTGGGTGACTTACCCCTTGACGCTACCTTGGGGGAAGATTCTCAAACTTACAACGGGCCGCTGGTGGATGCGGTCAAACGCTTCCAGCGCCGCCACGGTCTGGATGACGATGGCCGCCTCGGACCTGCCACCATCAAGCAGATGAATGTGCCGTTACAGGATCGCGTCCGCCAACTGCAACTCACCTTGGAACGCTGGCGATGGTTGCCGGCGGAGTTTTCCGCGCCGCCCATCATCGTGAATATTCCCGACTTCCGGTTGCGTGCACTGGATGAAAACAACAACGTCACTATCGACATGCGGGTTGTGGTCGGGAAGGCCATGCGCACACAGACCCCGGTCTTCTCGCGCGATATGACCTACGTTGTCCTGCGTCCGTATTGGAATGTTCCGCCCAGCATTCTGCGCAGCGAGATTATTCCAAACATCCAGCGCGATCGAGGCTACCTTGCCCGCAAGAGATACGAGGTGGCGACCTATGACGGGAAGGTAGTAACCGCGGGAGACGTTTCGGATGACGTCCTGGCGCAACTGCGGGCGGGGAAGCTCATGGTGCGGCAGAAGCCCGGCGCCACTAATGCGCTCGGCCTAGTCAAGCTGATGTTCCCCAACGAGTTCAATGTTTATCTGCACAGTACGCCGTCGCAGGAGCTGTTCTCGCGATCGCGCCGTGATTTCAGCCATGGTTGCATTCGGGTGGAGAAGCCCGCCGAGCTTGCCGCCTGGACGTTGCGCAATAATCCGGGGTGGACGTTGGAACGAGTGCGGGAAGGAATGCAGAACGGGAAGGACGATGTCACCGTGAGCCTGTCGAAGAAAATCCCGGTCTTCATCGTGTACGGGACGGCGCTCGCCTACCAGAATGGGGAAGTTCACTTTAGCGACGACATCTACGGACACGATGCCCAACTCGCGGCTGCGCTCGCTAAAGGTTATCCGTACCCGTAGATCAGTCTCGCATTACCAGCGCCGGACGCGGCCCACGTCAACGTGCACGAAATCCGAAGCGGCATAGTAGCCCACACCGCCGCGATGCATTGCCAGCGCTGCATCTCTCAGTTTCGCAGTGGAAACTCCCGGTACTCGGATGTCGATGGCCATCGCCTGCATGTGCAGGCTGTGGCGGGCTACGCCGTGTCCATGAGTGCGAAGGAACTCGTTACTCCACGGCGTCCGGTAGCCGCAGATAACATCAATCTCAGCATCGGGGTTCCCCAGCGCGGCCGTCAGGTCGTGCAGCAGGTCGAATACCCGGGGATCGTACTCGTGAATTTCGCCGGTGCGATGGTCCCGCAAGTAGCGGTTAAGCCTCGCCAGGGATTCCTGGTCATAGCCCTCGCCGTTGCGGTAGACGATGTTCAGGCGCTCCCCGGTATGGGTGTGGAAAAAATGCAGGCGGTAGGGGTTTTCCGAAACGGGTTGCACCCCCGGTTCAGTGGTGGTGCGACAGACGAGGCTGCCGGCAAACACCAGGCCGAACAGCAAAAGAGTGCAAAGACTTCTCGGGAAACCAGACAAAGGTTAAGGGCTCCAAAGTGGACTGGCCACCCCGGGGTGGCCGATGGTCAATTGTATCAGCCGCCTCGCAGTTAAGAGCTCGCGACCATGTGGACATGGGTGCCGTGATCGTTCTCGTTGAGCATTGTTAACTATAGTAGTTATAGATACATCGGAGCTATTGCTGAAGTAATACGGCAATATTTTCTGGTCAATTTCACGCCACGTTCTAGTCCGCAAATCAGGCTTGAGATCCTTCGGCAATCGCCGGTACTCTCGCGGCTAAGCATTCTTGCGGGTGAACAACTCCGAGCTGGGATCTTGCCCCACGCGTGTTCGCGATCTCCTTTCTACCGAAAGCCGAGGATATAGCCCACTGGTGCCATAACTACTCACACTCGTGCCATTACGGTTAGCCTGTCGTGCCATTGTCATTGATTGCGAAAAGCATCATCTTAGTAGTGCGCGAAAGAAAACTCAGGAAATGTCAGAGCACACCACAGGACGGGAAGCAGGCAAGAGGTGGGCAGGTTCGGCTTTCGAAAGCCGCGATCGCCGCAGAATGTTCGTCGCCCTTGTGTTGCTTCTGCTCTCGCTGGGCGTGGTCCTGGTGAAGAACCGCGGAATCTGGTTCGTATCGGAAGAATCGGCAGTTGCGGACGAGTCGACGGTTTGGAATCCGAACACGCCGCTGCCGACAGTCGCGGCCCCGGCTGTGAAGTCGGAGAAACCGGTTGCGGTCAAAGTTCCTGCCAAGCAAGTAAATACCGAACCGCACACTGCCGTGACCAACCGCGCAGTGGTACCTCCGCTGGAAATCGAAGTGATGGGTGGCAACACTCGCAGCAATTCGGTGAAGGTCACGATGCCGCCACCCTCCAGATCCGCGGCAGACGATTCAACGGCTGTCAACTTTGGTGCAGTGACGGTGGCCTCCGAGCGCGTACAGATGGCTTCGGCTGTCGCTCCGGCGGCGCCGCAATCCGTTGAGCTGCCTTACCCTCTTCTGGCCCGGCAAATGAAGGTTCAAGGTTCGGTGCTGCTGCAGGCGATCATCGGCGCCGACGGTGCCGTCGAGAGCTTACGGGTACTTAGCGGTCCTCCAATCCTGGCATCCGCTGCCCGGGAAGCCGCCCGCGGATGGCGGTTCAGACCCTATCTGCAGCACGGACAAGCGGTCGAAACCCAGGCAACAATCGCAGTGAACTTCACCATCAATGTATTGAACAATGGCGCCCGAGATCAGATGACGCTGGCCCGGGGCGGCGAATAGTCCGCAGTCAAGTTCCTCACTCACCAGAATCCCAGCTACATCGAATTTCCCACGTCCAGCGGTCTGATGTCGGCACCGACTGTGCACTCGCCGATGCCGACATCGAATGTAGGATTTGGCTTCAACAAGGTCCTATTTGCAGGTCTTTCCCGGCACCGCCGTCAGGCTGAATGAGATAAAGCCGTTCTGCGTACCGGAGAACGGTGAACCGGGTACCTCCGTGAGGGTGGTCCCTTTCGCCTTCAGGACGCCAATGCCTTCGTCGCTATTGGTCTCTACCACGAAGAGTTTGCCGCCGGTCTTCGTCGTCGCCAATCCCAAAGCGTACTGTCCGCTCCCATTGAGGCTGGTGATGCCGTCATAGGTCAACGCGCCACCGGAACCTACGGTCAACGTCGTAACCGCGGGTGGAACCGACATCGTGTTGCTCACGAAGAGGGTCTTTCCGTCAACACTCAGGAGAACATTGTTGGAATTGACTCCATTGCTATTCGTGAAATTATTGATCTCCTTGAGCTTGCCTGCCGAGTTGATGCTGTAGACCTCTACTTCGGTTATCGAACTCGCATCCCCAAAGTAGGCAGTCTTGCTGTCGCAACTGATTTCAACCCCCGCAGTGGCCCCATTTGAGGCGAATGGACCCAACTCGACCAGGTTCCCCTTGGAATTCTTGATCCGGAAAGAATCCACCCCGCCAAGGTAAGCGGTCAGCAAATACTTGCCATCCGGCGTAGCCTTCAATCCGATTGGTGGACCCTGAACGGTAAAGGTCTTTTGCCTTTTTAACGCGCAACTCGGCTCAATCACGAAAGCGGTGATGGTATTCGAGAGTGGGTTGCCCGCAAACAGAAGAGGCTGGCCGGAAGTATTGCTGACTGCGAGTCCAATTCCGCGACCCGTGCCGGACCCGCCCGACGCGAAGGGAGAACCAGCAACCGCCTTCAAGGTTCCATTCGCCATTTTTATCGTGAATGCCGCTACATCGTTGCCGTAACCGTCGGCGACGAACAGGCACTGTTGGGCGGAGGTTTGCGCCGACGCGATCTCAATCTGAGCGAAGTAGCTGCCGTTCGAACCCAAACCTCCTGTCAGATAAGTCTTGATCGCGGTAACCTTGCCGGCTGTGCTGACCTTATAGGCAGTAGCCGAGTTTTTCCCGAAGTCGTACTCGATATTGTCGTTGGTGTAGATGTATTGTTGGGCTTGCACAGTGGCCGGGCCGAATGCGCATACTGCGGCCAGGAATGAAATCGCTAATATCTGGATGCTTCTCCTCATAGCCTTCTCCCGTCGTGCAGAAAGTGGATTTTCCTTTCGCGTCTTGTCTGCGGCGGACGGCATTATACATCGAATCGCCTGCTGCACGGGCGATCTGACGATGGGCAGACTGCGCGGTGATGACGGCCTTCTGCCCGGAGATCTGACTGATTTCTTGGTGAGGAAAGTTAGAGTTTGCTCAGAAAATCCACGACCTCAGGCTGGCTCCAGTCCACGGCGCCGATAAATTTTCGGCGCACAATCCCATTGCGGTCGATGATGTAAGTTTCTGGCCACTTAAAGCTGCCGTAGAGGCCGCTCGTCTTCTGGTCTGGATCGCGCACCGTGGGAAAGTCGATCTTATAATCTTTCAGGAACTTGTGATAAGCGTCGCCGTCGACGTCGATGCTCACTCCGAGAACCGTTATACCCTTGTCTTTGAAGCGTTGCTGCAACTGCACGAGGGAGGGCATTTCCTCAACGCACGGCCCGCACCACGTCGCCCAGAAGTTCAGGACCACGACCTTTCCGCGAAGTTCGCTGAGGACGACCTTGCGGTCAGCGTCCTGGATGGCGAAGTCAGGGGCCGCTGTGCCGATGCGAGGGGGCCGGGAGCCGCGATAGCAGCCGGACAGCAGAACCGCAAAAATGGCGAGAAGAACTGAGGCGCGTCGCACAAAGCTATAATACCTAATTCAGCCTATGGCGTCGCGAGATGCAGTATCGGAGCGGCCGACGGTGTCGGTGATCGTGCCGGCGAGGAACGAGGAAGCCTGCCTTGGGGCTTGCCTGGAGTCTTTGCTGGCTCAAACTGGGGTGAGCTTCGAGGTCATCGTGGTGGATGACGGATCGACCGATCGCACCCGCGAGATTGCACAATCTTTTCCAAGGGTGCGAGTGATCGATCCGGGAGTTTTGCCCGAAGGCTGGACTGGCAAGAACAACGCTCTGGTGGCTGGCGTGAAAGGGGCGAGAGGAGCCTGGTTGTTATTGACCGACGCGGATACGGTTCATCGTCCCGGATCTTTGGCCGGCAGCCTCGCGGAAGCGCACCAGCAAAAAGCTGCGTTGCTTTCTTATTCTCCCGAGCAAGAAGTCCACGGGTTGTGGGAAAAAGCTGTCATGCCGGTCATTTTTGCTGAGCTGGCGTCGACCTACCGTCCGTCGGATGTGAGCAATCCGGCGTCGTCCGCAGCGGCGGCGAATGGGCAGTACATCCTGGTTTCGCGAGAGGCATACAATGCAGTCGGTGGCCATGCGGCGGTTGCCACGAGTATGCTTGAAGACGTGGCGTTGGCTCGCGCGGTGAAGGCTTCGGGCCGCAGAATTTTCTTTCGCTACGGTGGCGATGCTGTACGAACGCGGATGTATCGCAGTTTTTCCCAGCTCAGGGAAGGCTGGACCAAGAACCTCGCGCTGTTGTTTCGTTCTCCGGTGCACCTTGCAGTGTTGCGGTTCACGGAGTTTGTGTTGATTGCCGGCGGCGGCGTTATCGCCATTGCGACTGGACTGCGCGGGAAGTGGTATCCAGCGGTATTAGCGGCCATTCTGGCTGCGGTGTTATGCGGTTTTCTCCTCAAGCGAGTCCGCGGGGCGCATTTTTCCTGGGATGCAAACTGCTTGGCTTTAATCGGATTGCCGCTGTTCTCCTATCTGCTTCTGCGATCGAGAATTGCTTATGGGAAGGGAACCGTTTCCTGGAAGGGGCGGCGCTACGCACAGAATACAAACATTGGTCCGGTAATGGCGGGCGCAGTGAGGGCACGCCCTCGCGACCGTCGGAGAGGGGCGGGTGCTGCTTCGAGTAGCGCTGCAAACTAAGGCGAACTATGGTTTATCTGACGCGTAAGGCTGAATTTTCCGCTTCGCACTACTATCACAATCCGGAATTTAGTGCGGAGGAGAACCAGCGCATCTTCGGCAAATGCAATAACCCGAACGGGCACGGCCACAATTACGTGCTTGAGGTTACGGTGAAAGGGGAAGTGGATCCGCGCTCCGGTTTCGTTGTGGATCTCAAGCAACTGAAGGAAACGATGAGCAGGGAAGTGCTGGACGCTCTCGACCACCGTTTCCTGAACAAAGAGGTACCCGAGTTCTTTACGCGTATTCCGACAACGGAAAATCTTGCAATCGCGATCTGGCAACGGCTGTCGCCGAAAATGAAGGCGGCACAACTGCACCGGGTTCGGGTGTACGAGACGCCTGACCTGTTTGTGGATGTCTACGGGGAAGCATGAAAGCGCATCTAACCCGGCGGTACATGTTTTCGGCCTCACACCGGCTGCATAGCGAGGCTATGTCGGACGCGGAAAATGCCGCGACTTATGGCAAGTGCAATAACCCTCACGGCCATGGGCACAACTACATGCTCGAGGTCACGGTGAGCGGGGCGGTTGATCAGAGCACAGGGATGGTCTGTAATCTGGTGGACTTAGATGGCTTTGTGGGGCGCGAAATTCTGGAGCGCTTCGATCATCAGAATCTGAATGCTCGGAACGAGTTTGCGGAGGCGGTCCCGACCACGGAAAATCTGTGCATGGTGATCTACGATATTTTGCAGCGCGGATTTCATGACGCTCATCTGGAGAAGGTACGATTCGAGGAGACCATGATGAATTCGTTCGAATATTGGGGAAATAATCGGGTAATTTCGTAATCGGGTCATCGCAATCGAAGATGGCGTGGAATGTAGCAATTATATAAGTTCTAAATTACTCAATGTCAGAAATCGGGTGACCATGACAGCCTCTGTTGAAACATCTACCTTGACTGGCGCGAGCTTCGAAGATCTGGTGCGCGAAATGATCGTGCGCCTGGGAGAAGATCCCACGCGGGAAGGCCTGGTGCGCACACCCAACCGCGTAGCCCGGGCCTATGAGCACCTGACCAAAGGCTACAAGGAAGATGCCGAGGCGATGCTCAAGAAAGCCTTATTCACTGTGACTTATGACGAGATGGTGATCGTCAAGGACGTGGAGATGTTCAGCTTGTGTGAGCATCACATTCTGCCTTTTTTTGGCAAGGTCCACGTAGCCTACATCCCCAACGGCAAAGTAATTGGTCTGAGCAAGATTCCCCGGCTGATCGAGATCTTTTCGCGGCGCTTGCAGATACAGGAACGGCTTACGACCCAGATTGCCGAAACCATCCAGAAAGCCATCCAACCGCAGGGCGTGGGCGTGGTGATCGAGGCGCGCCACCTCTGCATGATGATGCGTGGCGTGGAGAAACAGCATTCGGCGGCGGTCACGTCGTCCATGCTGGGTTGCTTCCGCGACGAGCAGGAAACCCGGACGGAATTTCTGTCTCTGATCCGGAATCGGGCGAACGGGGTGTAGGACGTTTTCTGATGGAACTTCACTCCACCGGGCAGCCGACGACGGCTGTCCCCATGCTGACTTTGGCATCCTCAACACTTTGGCGAAAACCAAACATCACTTGCGAGGAAAAGTTGCGCTGATCACCGGCGCGGGCCAGGGCATCGGTTTGGCCGATCGCCCGCGCGCTGGCCAATGAGGGATGCAGCCTCGTCATCTGCGGACGCAATCAGTCAGCTCTGAACAGAGCGAATAGGGAGTTGTCCAGACGCAAGGTCGCTGTGCTGCCGGTGGTCTGCGATGTGCGCGATCCGCTTGCGGTCAAACAACTGCTGGCTGCGGTGAAGAGTCGGTTCCGCCGGCTCGATATCCTGATCAACAACGCGGGCGTAGCTCATCCCAATCTGAGCGTGGCGAAGTTGCCGGTGGAGTCGTGGATGGAAGTCATCGGCACCAACCTCACCGGGATGTTTCTGGTCACACGAGCTGCGTTGCCCCTGATGAAGCGCGGTGGGGCGATCGTGAACAATCTGTCGATTGCGGCGAAGCGAGTTTTTCCGGGTCCGTCGGCCTACAACGCGTCCAAGCACGGGGCACTCGGGTTTACGAACACGCTGCGGGAGGAACTGCGGGGGCAGGGCATCCGTGTGATTGCGCTTCTCCCGGGCGCAACGGACACGGCGATCTGGAAGACATTCTGGCCGGAGGCGCCGCGCAAGAAGATGATGTCGCCGAAAACGGTCGCGGAGGCAGTAGTGAATGCGCTCACTCTTCCGGCGGACAGCACGGTGGAAGAGTTGACAATCCTGCCGAGCGCCGGCACACTTTGAGCGTTTGTTGACTTAGAAAAATAACTCCGGCGAGACGTGGAATCGGCGGCTGAGTTTGCGGATGTGTTCAGTCGTTAGCTTGCGTTTGCCATTCAAGACTTCGGAGATGATGCTGGGCGTACCGAAGATGTCGACCAGATGTTTTTGCTTCAGGCGGTTCGCTTCCATCAGTTCTTCCAACGCTTCAATGCCAGTGGCAGGCGTCAAGGCGTAGTGCTTTTCCTCAAAATCTTCGATCAGTAGGGTCAGGAGTTCGGCCAAGCGTTGCTTTGCGGGCGTGAGTTTTCCGGCGCGGTGGTCGAGCTCTTCGAGCAGGGCCGTGTAGTGCTCGTTCTCTTTCTCGTTATGGATGACCGCAGGCAGAGCCTTGGCGAGGAGAGTCGCGTATTCTGGCCGGTTGGTGGCAGTACTCATTGCTTCCATTCCTCTCGGTCGTATTCCGCGTGAGTCAGCACGTGCCGAACGTATACACGCTGGAATCTGTAGTTAATCTCGGTGATGAGACGGTACCGGTTGCCTTTGATGTTGAATACCGTCCATCGGTTCACCACGTCTGCACTCGCGAAGGTCTTCCGAACTTCCGCTAAGTTCTGCCACGACGCCCTCTTGGCGATGCGAAACCAAACATCCAACGGGGCAGCGAGATCGCTGTGAC
>CAWBHD010000021.1:0-208172 GCA_963788605.1 uncultured Acidobacteriota bacterium
AGTCCGTATCCACGGGCGCGGAACTCCTCCCGTAAAGCGACGAGAATGAACACGAGTGCATAGACGATGGCCCACTTCCAGACGTCCGCGCCGCGCAGTGCGATGCTTCCAAAGTAGAAGACTCTGGCCACTCGCATGCCAACCAGCAAAACAGTAATGGACACAAAGCCGAGCAGCACGCCCTGCCAGAACTGGCCCCGAAACATCCTGCGGCAAGCCGTAATCCGCAATGGTCCTGCCTTCGATACGCCCCATAATCCAACTGGCAGACAGGAAAATGACGAAATTGATCACCTGGAAGAGAAGAAACAAGGTGGTGCTGTCCGCACCGGGCAGCAACCGGCCGACGATCAGGTTGGTGGCCTTGATCAAGGCGATGACAATCGCCAGAAAGATGCCCAACCGCCAACCGGCACGAAGTTCCAAGGGGCCGTAGAACACACGATGGAGGACCGCTGGACCATGGGATTGCTCGGAGCTACTCATAGAGTTCGCAGATCTCCTTCCAGTTTGATACGAGGCGTGTCTCAGGTTTGTTCCGATTAATGGCCAGCCTTTCGCGTTCGACTCAATCCGGCTCTCTGTGTACCCGGCGGGTCATTCGGGACGGATGGCCTTTCGACGGACAACACGTGCCCGTCTTTTCACTTGACAGGCCTAAGGGGCTGGAACACAATGACGCTGGATTACTGAGGATTCGCCTGCGCCTTCCTCCCAGTCTGCGCGCGGCGACCCCGGTGATCTGTCGACTCATTCTCTTTCTTTTTATTTTTCAGACAGGATTTCGCGCAAGACTACGAACCGTACAGCGGTTCGCGATGGCAGTTCCTTTGGGAATTGTGATCTTTGCCGAACTGATGTGACCCTGGAGTCTCGTTCATGAATCTTCGATACATCCCGCTGGTTGTGCTGACGAGCATTCTGGCCTGCCCCACATATGCGCAGGAGTTTTCTCAGCGCACCCTCGCCGGCCGTCCGGCAATTCCGTTCGCTCCACAAGAGGCGAACGCAGCCCCTCCTACAAGGCGCTGAGAACTATCGGTACAGGCGAAATGCTGCCAGCCAAGGCACTGGTCTTGAAACGTGACGCCGGCAAATTCGTCCTCAACGGCGTCCTCACGTTCCTTGCTCCGGTGAATGGCAAGGTCACCGGGGATGTGTTCTTCGGCAAAGGCAGTTTCGAACTGATCCCGCCAATCGAAGTGGAGCGGAGGAGTCTCGCCGAACTGACGAAAGAGCCGGCGTTGCACGAGGAGTTCGATCAGGCAGTATTCCGCTTCACCGACAACACTACGACGAAGTGAAGAAGTTCGCTGGACCGGCTCCTGCAAACTTGGCATCAGGCGGCGATCCCATGGCTGCTCTGGCGCAGGTCCAAAAACTATTAGAAAAGATACGACAAATACAATTTGGACGGCCGTATTCTCGAAGATGTGCTGGCAAGCCAACCTGGAGGCCTCTTCTGGGCCTTCATTCACGGGCAAAAGGTAAGCAGCAAGATGCTGTTCGCCATCGATCCGCACGGCCTCACCGAGTTTGACCTGGCCCCGGAAGAGGTCGAGTTGATCACCTATGAGACAAGAGAGGAGGGCAGTTGCCGGGCGGCGTTTCATTTTTCCGAAGAGTACAAGAATCGATGAAGGTCGCGGCAGCCAGAACAATCTCACGATTGGAAGACATCGAACACCAGCCGGTCTCGACACCGCCCTCGACAAATCCGGCAGATGGACGGCATATCTGAAACCACATTCGTGTCCCAGTCGACGGTCTCAGAGTCGTTCCCTTCGACTTGTTCATAGCTGGCGTGGTACGAGAGTGTCGTGGATGCGCAAGGCGATCGCCTCGCCTTTATCCAGGAAAACAAGGACGAGGATGCCACGCTTCTTTGTCATTTTTGCGAAACCTCTGGCCAAAGGCGACCGCATCACGTTGACCACCGCCGCCTGACAACGGTGGTAAGGAGGCAGCTGATCGATGAAGGGTCGGGTAATTACTTCCCCGTGGCCAGACCAACTGGTACCCCAACACTACCTTCGGTGACTACGCGACCTATGAACTGATGTTTTGTATTTCCGCGGGTCTTACGATGGTTCCGCGATCGGCATTCGAGGAAAGGCGTATGCCGAGGGCAAAAGAACATAACCGTATGGAAAGTGGGACGATACCAGGCCGTCGCGGGTTTTAACTTTGCAACCTATAAGAAAGAAGAGGCCGTTGCCGAAGATGAGAAATACAAAATCGAAGGCTACGCAAATGTCAAAGATGGGGCGCTTTCCGCCATGCTGCGGCGTGAAGTCGCCGAAGCCTCAACTGGCGATTCGCCTCTACACCGACTATTTCGGACGGCTCCTTATCAGCGTCTCGCCCTGACCCAGCAGCGGACGAATCTCTTTGGGCAATCCTGGCCCGCACTCATCTACTTGCCGGAATCCTCTCCAGGCAGGTCTGATGGCAGCGGGACGAATGCAGCTTTCACACGGTCTTTGGCGCTCCGTCGCCGCCCATGAGATTGCTCATCAATGGTTCGGCCACGCCGTCGCCGGATTTCCAGCTAGCCATCGTGGCGGACAAGCTGCTCAGTGAAGATGTTCGCCGAATTTGCCGCATCGCGAGTATTGCAGTCCGTAGTATGCCGGACCAGCCCGATACCTATAACGATTTCCTGAAAGGGTGGAAGACGACCTGTCGAAAGGAATCGCGAGGGCAAACGGTCGATTGATGTGGGATCCGTCACCATGGGCTACCGCCTCGGTAACACCAAAGTCGGCTTCGACGTAAACCGCCTAGATCCACCCCAAAGGCGGCTACATCCTCCACATGCTCCGAATGATGATGTGGGATCCGGTGGACCATGACGCGGCTTTCAAAGCCATGACTACGATGACTATGCAACCTCTACAACCGCGTCAGCAGCACCGAGGATTTCAAAGAGATTCTGGAACGCCACATGACGCCGCCCTCATGAACCAGACCGGCGATGGCAAAATGGACTGGTTCTTCAATGAATTCGTCTACGGAACCTATCTCCCCGACTACAAACTGGAATCAAGGTTTCATCCCAATGACGAATGGGTTCACCATGAACCTGACGATCACCCACCCAATGTGGACGATAAATTCATGATGGCCGTCCTCGTCTGGCATCTCGGATTTCGGAAACGAGAAGGTTGTGAGAATCGGCTCGGTGCACGTGGCCGGCAGATCCGACTGTCCCCTCTGACCGTGCCCCTGACCAATATCTCCGAGACCCCCAAAACGCGATTCTTGCTGTACTACGAATCTCGACATCCTCTGTACGGAGAATGGGCAGTAAAGTGTCATCCTAATTCGCCTCAACCGCTCCCCGTCTCAAGAATAGAAGCTACCCGTTTCCCCGAGACACACTATGATTCATTTTCCGGTTCCTGAGGCGCTTACTTTCGACGACGTGTTGCTGCTGGCCTGCCCGGCGGCTCTGGACGTGATTCCGACCCAGACCAGGACCCGACGCAGCTGCCCACGCAATATCCGGCTGAATATTCCGATCATCAGCGCGGCCATGGACACGGTCACCGAGTCGCATATGGCCATCGCCATCGCCAGCAGGGCGGCATCGGGATTCATTCATCGCAACCTGTTCATCGAGCAGCAAGCCAACGAAGTGGACAAAGTGAAGCGCTCGGAAAGTGGCATGATCGTCGATCCCGTCGCCGTCGCCCCCGATGCGAAAGTCTCCGAGGCGCTCGACGTCATGCGCCAGTACAAGATTTCCGGTGTGCCCATTACCAAGAAACGGAAAGCTGGCGAGCACTTCTCGACGGAACCGCGATCTGCGCTTCGAAACCCGCTTCGATATTCCCATCAGCAAGGTCATGACCAAGGAAAACCTGATCACGGTGGCAGTGGGCACGACCCTCGAAGAAGCGGAAAAAATCCTTCACAAGCGTCGCGTGGAAAAACTTCTGGTGGTGGACGACAAATACAACCGAAGGGCTTGTATCACGGTAAAAGACATCGAGAAGAAGATGAAATATCCGCAACGCCGCCAAAGACTCGCACGGCCGCCTGCGCGCCGCCGCCGCCATCGGCGCCACCGGAGACTTCGTGGAGCGCGCCCAGGAAATGGCCAAGTGCAAAGTGGATTTGCTGGCTATCGACAGCGCCCACGGCCATCCAGCCGCGTGCTCGACGCCATCAAGGCAGTGAAATCCGAAACTTCCGGAAGTTGATCTGATCGTCGGGCACAACGTTCCGCCACTTTCGACGGCGCCTGCGAACTGGCGCGAGCCGGCGCGGACGGAATCAAAGTGGGCATCGGCCCGGGATCGATCTGCACCACCAGAATCGTCTACGGCGCCGGCGTACCCCGATCACCGCCATCGCCGAAGCCTGATCGCGCGACTGAAGCACCCCGACATTCCCAGTCATCGCCGATGGTGGAATCAAATATTCCGGCGACATCACGAAAGCGCTGGCCGCCGGCGCAGCCGCGGTGATGATCGGATCGTTGTTGCAGGCACCGACGAAAGTCCCGGCGAGCTCATCCTCTATTCAAGGCCGCGCTTTCAAATCCTGGACCGAGGCATGGGCTCACTGGGCGCGATGGCGCAAGGCTCCAGCGAACGCTACTTCCAGAACACGGACGACGCCTCACCGCCATGCCCGCGATGGGCGGCAAATGCAACCGCCTGGGAAAACTGGTTCCCGAAGGCATCGAAGGCCGTGTCCCTACCGCGGCTCGGTTGCGATGATCGTCCACCAGATGGTGGGCGGGTTGCGATCGGGGATGGGTTATTGCGGGTGTGCCAGCGTTCCGGAGTTGCTGCAGAAGACGCGATTCGTCCGCATCAGCGGCGCTGGCCTGCGCGAGAGTCACGTCCACGATGTGATGATTACCCGGGAAGCGCCGAACTATGCGGTCGAGTAGAGGCCATTGGATGAGATTTTTGGGTTCTCGATGCGCGGGGGCGGTTCGTTCTTGACCTCCGATCAAAAGCAGATCGTCAAGACCTGGATTGCGGCGGGTCTGTGGATGATTTTGATCGCGATCGAGTCTAGTGACGCGTTTTCAGCGGAGAAGACCAGCCGAATTCTTTATCCGATATTTCATTTCCTGATGGGGCTGGACCTGGTGCATTTCGAGGTCTGGCATCACTACCTCAGAAAAACTGGGCACTTCGTGGGATATTTTGCCTTGAGTTTTTTCCTGTTTCGCGCCTGGCGGGCGACCTTGCATTTGCCCTGGGCCCCGCGCTGGACGCTGCGCTGGGCAACCATTGCTTTCTTCATGTCGGCGCTGGTGGCGAGTCTGGATGAATGGCATCAGAGTTTTTTGCCATCGCGCACGGGTGTGTTTCGCGATGTGGTGTTGGACAGTTGTGGGGCGTTGACGGCGCAGGTTCTGATATTCCTCTTTTTGACCTGGAGACCGCGGCAGATGCGTGCCGCCGGCGACTAACTCAGTACATGGCGTCGTACTTGGTTACGACCCACTCGCCTTCTTTATTTTCGAGAGTGACCGAGAAGAGTTCTTTGTAGGTTCCGGGCTGGCCGGCGGCGTTGCGGCGTTTGCCGCGGTAGTGCAGGATGCGCAGCGGCGGGGCATCTTCCCAATCCACTACTTTCCAGGACAGCAGCGGGTGTTGCGCTTCGGACTCGCAGATGAAGGCGGCATACTTCTTGCGATAATCTTTTTCCCAGTCGGCCAATTGCTCGTGGCAGTGTCCGTCGCGCATGGCGTCGATATATTTGGCCGCCAGGCGTTCGGTTGTGCGATCACGCAAGGGGTTCAGCGAGATGGAATTGGGAGTTCCTGAAAGAGGATCACGGTCCTCGGAGCGGGACAGCACCGGGCCCTGACCGTTCAGCCACATCAGGTAACCAAAGAAAATCAGCAGCACCAGCACGCCGGCGCCCGCGGCGATCGCGATTTGTACGCGGGAAAATCCCATAGTCTAATGCAAGTTTAACGTGATGAGGAATTGACGCTAGATTACGGTCGTGACTCGCAAGGACATGTACGAATGGAAGGCGCGGGTGCGCCGCCAGAACGTTGCGGCTCATGAGTATGTGGTGGACGGGCAAGGCGCCCGTCCCCACACTTGCACTTGCACTTGCCTAGCATGGTCCTAGTTGACGGTGATGTTGACCTTTTTGGAGGGGATTCCGTTGGCCACCACTTCTACAGTGCTGGCTCCGGTTTCCGCGCTGGCAGGCACGTCGAAGTTTGTGAAAACCGTCGCCGTTCCGGTGGCTACGCCCATGGTGCTGTGATCATGTGTCTTGGCATAGAACACATGCTTCGTAGCCTTATTGGTGATTCGCACCAACGGGTAGTTGGTTGCGGTTTCATCTTCGTCTCCGAAAGCAGCGGCCTGCGACAAGCCATTGAACTGCTGACCGGAGATTTTGTAGGTTGAGCCGCGGGTTACGGTCTTCGGCGAAGACGTAATCACGGGCGCCCAGGACGGATCATAGGTTCCCTTCGGGTTATAGACTTCGACGGAGAAGCCTTCGCAGATTACCTGCCCGGTGGGCAGGACCAGGATGGGCTGCGCTCCTCCCACGGGATCGCGGGTAAGGTTGGTGCCATCGAACTGATAGAGGGTGCCGGAGTCGCCCAACACCAAAACATTTCCGTTGGGCAGCAGGACTGCCAACGAGTCGCCCGCGTTGTCGCCGTTGGGGAAATCGGGGCCGACAGTCCATTTTCCGGAGGTTGGATGATAGACAGCGGTGTGTCCCGGGCCGCTCCCGCCGCTCGAATAGGAACCGGTGGCAAACACCGTGCCATCCGGACGCAGGATGCCAGGACCCACTTCTCCAGGTGGATAGTAGCAGCCCTTTTTGCCGTAGGGAATGCAGCCATGGATGTCGGTGGGCGAGTGCAGATCCACGATAGTGCTGCCGGCGCTGACCCACTTATCGTCGGAGGGAATGTATCTCTCGGAGTGCGGAGCTTTGGTCACATCGTAAGTCAAGACCGAACCGTCCGGCATGAGCGTCCAGCCCTCTTCGGCGTTGCGGTCACGCTTGCCTGCCGAGGTGAGGTCGGTCCACGTAAGAGTGGCGGGATCCAACACGGCAACGCGTTTATCAAACTTGCTTCCCAAGAGGTAGCGGCCGTCTGGCAGGACCGCCGACGGCGAGTCTCCGATAAAGCCCCAACCCTGGGGAGGCTTTACTTTGGTCCAGGTATCTTTCACGGGATCGTAAATCGCGCCCAGGTTGGTGAAGGCAAATTGGTTGTTGTTGTATTCGCCGCCTTCAATAATCAGGCGGCCATCGGCCAGAACGGCGGAAGCGAAGGCATCGGGCACATATCCGGAGGGCAGGCTGGCAATTCGCGTCCAGGTTCCCTTGACGTAGCTTCCTGAGCTGTCAGGAGTGAGCTTGGCCCAATCGGACTCCTGGTTGCCCTGGAATATCACGGTGCCGTCGGTCATGAGAAAACCGATTCCGGCGCCATCCGGGGGCTGGTGAACAAGGGTCTGCAAAGATTGCGCCAGCGAAACACCAGAGGCCGCAAACATAACTATGATTAACGCGAGAGATAGTCTTTTTGACAACATAGATCCTCTTCCTGAAGGTAGGGTCCACAGCAACTGCGATTCTGCAAAACCGCACGCAGGGCCGCAATGCTACCACAGACGACCCGCCTCCGGGCAAGAAAAGGGATGTAGAAATCGAAGGAAAACAGAACTAGGCCGCGTAGTACTTGTTTCAATGTTGTATATTGACTTCCGCTGTCGCGGACTTGCCTAAAATGGCGGTTTGGGGCCACCAGAGCGGCTTTTGAAGAGGGTTGGGAATGGATCTCCACTTTTCCACGACTATCTTCCAAGGGCAAAACTGGATCCGCACTGAGGGAAAATTCCAGCTCGATGGTTCCAGCTAGAGTTAAGGAAATCAGGTCTTAAAGGGGTTGATCGTGCGTTCTGCAGCGAGATATTTGCTTGTGATTTTGACCTGCGGGTTCGCGTTCCTGAGGCCGGAGGCGCAATGTCCGGCGCGTCCCGCCTCCGGTAGCGTGGTCGAGGATGCACTCAGTCTTAGCGGTGTAAATGGAGTCCTGAACGCTGAACTAACCATGCAGCACTCAGTCGACAGCGCTGGCTATAGCCACTACTGCTACAACTACAAAACTGACACAGGCGACGTGGAGGCTCCGACGTTGCGCCTCCAGCCGGGCGATCGTCTGGCGTTGGATGTAAAAAATCGGATTGAGAGCGAGGCTTCGGAGGGAATGGGTTCGATGGACTCCATGTCCGCCGGTCCTGCGAGTAAGACTTGCGGCGATGGCGGAACGATGACCATAAGTTCCACCAATGTACATTTCCACGGCCTGAATGTTCCGCCGAAGTGCCATCAGGATGATGTGCTCAACACGCTGATCCAACCGGGCACACCGGCGTTCAAGTTCAACATGCAAATCCCCCAGAACGAACCTCCGGGACTGTATTGGTACCATCCGCACGTGCACGGGTTCACCGAGTTCCAGGTAAACGGGGGAGCGGCCGGAGCGCTGATTGTGGAGGGCATGGACAAGGTACGGCCGGAGGTGGCAGGGCTTACCGAGCGGGTGTTCGTGATCCGGCAGCAATACCTGGTTCCATGGATTCCCGGACCCTACCAGCTAACCATCAACTATCAGGTCGCCGACTTTCCCAACTCTCCTTCGCCAATCATCAAAATGAAGCCTCACGAAAAGCAGTTCTGGCGAGTGGCCAATGCGACGTTGCAGGATTTCATGCCCTTGCAGGTACAGTTCAATGGAGTACCGCAGAAACTGCAGTTGATCGCGCTGGACGGCTATCCTCTGGCGAAGCCGAGATTCGAAGACACGATTCTGGTGCCCCCCGCGGGGCGAGCAGAATTTATCGTGCAAGGACCGCCTAAGGGGCCGGCGGCGATCCTGGTTACCAGGTTTTATTCGACGGGCCCAACCGGCAACCCTGACCTGGAACATAGGCTAGGTACGATCGATGTCTACGGCAATGAAAATGAAGAAGCGCAAGAAACCAAGACCGTCGAATCGGCGCTGCGGATGCCGTCGCTTAAATTCTCCGGATTGAGCCAGCAGACCCCAACCACGCTGCGGAAACTCTATTTCTCGGAGGAGTTTGGCGGGACCAACGGGCCGATCCAGTTCTACATTACGGTCGATGGGCAGAAGCAGAAGGTTTTCGAACCCGACGAGAAGCCTGTCATTACGACCAAAGTAGGAGCGGTGGAAGACTGGATCGTGGAAAACCGCGCGCTTGAGACTCACGCATTCCATATCCACCAGATCCACTTTCTGGTGACGGAAGTGGACGGAAAACCGGTCAAGGACCAGGATCTACGCGATACGATCGAGATTCCGTTCTGGGAGGGGATTGGTCATCCCTATCACAGCGTGAAGATGCGCATGGATTTTCGCGATCCGACGATTGCGGGCACGTTTGTGTTTCACTGTCACATCCTGCTCCACGAGGATCTGGGCATGATGCACAAAATCCTGGTTCTGCCAAAGTAGCCGTGGTGTCGTTCCTCCATTGTCACTTCAGACCGGCGGTCCGGCGGGTGCACCGGATGGCTTTAGTTTCGGCATGTTCTGACTCGGGTTTTGCAGGAACAGCATAATTTCCTGATCAATGCGGTCGAGTGTCGAACTCTTTTCAGTGCTGTTCTTCACGGCGTTTTGTACCTCACGCACACCGGCTAAGGCGGTTGCACGCGCTTCGGGCGTGGCATCAGGATTGGCGGCGAGAATCATCAGGCGTTCGGCAATCTGGTTTTGTACAACCGCGGCCTGGTCGCTTTCCTCGGGAGTCTTTGCATTAGCGGAGAATCCGGTACTCACGAGGGCAGAGATCAGCGCTTGCGGCGACAAGGCATTCGGCTGCTGGCGGGAGATCACGGCCAGCCTCTGCACGCGTTGGGGATCGAGCAATCCGCCGACAACAATTTCGGCGACGGCGCGCGCGCCATCTTGCGGACTAAAGAGATAACCGGCAGACGAGGTGAACCGTTCGGGGTCGGCATCACGATTTTCGACGGGCGCGAGCGTGCTCCAAAGTCCCGAAGGAATCGTCAACTCAGACGGATCGAGCGCGTGGAGAAGCAACCGTAGAGCTTCTCGCTGACCGTCGCTTGGCCACACGCTGATGGGTTGCTGTCCATCGCCGGCAAGGGAGAGTGGGACTTTCGCGCTTCCGACCACATTGATGGCGGCGGCGAGTCCGTAACGATGAAACAAGTACACCAGGGGAAAGCGCGAAGCCAGCATGGAGTTCGGCTCACCTGGCCGTAGCATCTGCTGGCCGTAGTGGGCAAGCAGGCTGTCGCGTATGGGAAACACTTGCTGGAGCCAGGTCACGGGATCGGGACCGTCGTCATAGGCATTCCAGCGCGGGTCGTCGTAATTTCCCCACACGATGCCCTTTGAGATCGATCCTTTCACGATCGCATCGAGCCTGGCGTGTTCGTCTTTCGCGGAAATTCCTGGCGAGCCTTCGCTGTATCCCCACTCGATGGCGAAGCGATCGTAGCTGCCCGCGCCCTGCATGTAGGCATCGGAGAGATCGGCGGTTCCGTCCGCTCGAATTTGGACGCGGGGCGCAAAGTAATCCATGACCGAGCCGCGCCCGTAGGTGCTGGCGACAAAGTTGTGATCGAGGCCGAGCACGTGCCCCATCTCGTGGCAGGTGAGCAGAGCCAGACGATTGGCCATCACTTCTTCTTCGCCGGTTTGCGGATCGAGATTGTCGAGTGCGGCGAAGGTATCGAGCGCAGGCTCCGCAGATCCGCGGCCCGACGGGATGGCGGATTCCCAATAGTTGTTCACGGTGCGCATGCGGTGCGAATCGAGTTGCACGACGGCGTGAATGATCTCGCCGGTACGGGGATCGGTGTGGGACATGCCGACGGACCAGCCGCGTCCGGAACGGTTGGTCCATTGAATTGTCGGGTAGCGGATGTCGAGCGGATCGGCTCCCTCGGGAAGATCTTCGATGCGGAGGGCGTCTTTGAAACCGGCCTGCGCGAAGGCCGCATTCCACCAGAGTGCTCCGCGGCGGGCGGCTGAGCGGATGGGCTCGGGGATGGCGCGATCAAGGTAGAAAACGATGGGCTTGACCGGCTCGCTCAGTGCAGCGTTGGGGTTTTTCTTTTGCAAGCGCCAGCGCGTGATCAGGTAGCGGCTCAGCGGGTGGTCGTAGGGTTGAGAGAAATCCTGGAAGTTCGTGGTATTGAATCCGACGCGCGGATCCTGCTCGCGCGGCCCGTATCCGGGCGCGGGCAAGGCGACAAAGGAGTGGTGTTCGCGAACGCTCAAGGTGTGCGGATCGGGCTGGTTCAGGTTGCTTTCGGAGTCGGTGGCGAAAGTCAGGAGCGCTTCGATTTCGGTGTTCAGAGGAAAACTTCCGCTGTGGTCGGGATCGACCGTGCTGCGATCTTTATCCAAGCGCCAGTCGCCGGTGGATTTTTCGTCGCGCACCAATTGACCTCCGACGGCGCGGGTAGGACGGCGCAACTGAGACAGCAAATCCGACGCATCGCGCACGATCAGAGTGTTGGCATCGACCAGCACAATGCCGTCCTGTTCGGCTTCGATCGGAAGCGCGGCCAGCACGGAAGTCGGGAAACTCGAGGCCACGGAATACTTGAGGTCCGGGCTGCCCTGCTCGGCGCGGAAGTCGGTGTTCTCGCGGATCACCAGCACGCGCGCGCCAACTCGGCGCAGGCGGCACAAGGCGGTGCTGCCAAACGAACTGCGATCGGCGAAAACCTGGGTCGAGCCGACGCCTGTGGCCATGCCGGTGAAGTACAGAAACTGCCGGTTGAGCGCGGACGGCGAGAGTTCGAACAGAATGCTGCCCTTCTTTTCATCGAAGTAGTAGGGAAGAAATCCGGCATGCTTTTGAAGTCCCGCGGTGCGCGAAGCAAGCGCGCTTTTTTCAGCGGGCGATTGCGGGGGTGTCTGGGCACGTGCGAAGGAGACGGCCAAGACCAAGGCAAGGCAAGCGGATTTCATAAGCATTGTTTTTATATATCATGCGTCGAGGTATGCTGGTTAGCAGCACGCAAGGGCCATGCATAGGATCACCATCAAGACACGCAACAAACGTGAAGTGTTGGATATCACCGAGACGGTTGAGGCGCTGCTGGGCAAATATCACTCGCAGGCGACGGGAATCTGCAATCTGTTCATACTCCACACCACGGCGGCGTTGACCACAGCCGATCTCGATCCGGGGACGGATCTCGACATGCTCGATGCCTTCGAAGCCATGATTCCGAAGCTGCGGTATCGGCATCCGCACAATCCGGCGCATGTGCCCGATCACATTTTGTCGGCGCTCATCGGGACATCGGTTGGGCTGCCGGTTGAGCGCGGCAAAATCATCCTGGGCACCTGGCAGCGCGTTGTGCTCATTGAACTGGACGGTCCGCGGGAGCGGGAGTTGGTGGTGAGCGTGACGCTGGAGACTTAGCCAGAGAACTCAAAGATTTTGTTTCTGTGCCGGTCTCCGCAACTACTAGGGCTTGGTCATGGGCACACTTGACTGGGGTGCAGCCATTGGTGCCGGAGGCAGGGGCGTGGGACGGTAGAGCGCGGACTTTACAGACTCCGGCAATTTGTCCGCGTGTGCCAGCAGCAGGCTGACTTGCCACATCTGAGTTTGCGATAGCGAATCGCTGAAGCCGGGCATTCCGGTCAGGCGGATGCCGTTTGCAACTTTCCAGTAGGTTTCGCCGGGCTCGTCGTCGGTGACGCCCTTGCCTTCGAGCAGCTTCGGGGGCTTGGGATACATTCCTCTCGCGATCGCGGTTGGAGTTTCGCCGGGACGGCCGTGGCATACACCGCAATTTTCGCGATAGACTTCGGCGCCCGCCAGGTAGTTGGGTTCGTCCGCGGGAACGGGAACGGTCTTGGGCATCTCCTTGGCGATGCGGGCGCTCAGCGCGCCGTGAGCCAGGGTTTGCTCAAACATCATGGCGGGCGCGGAGGTGGCCACTGGAGCGCTCCCCGTGATGAAATAAATGTAGACGCATAATGGCACGGCAATCAAACCGACGACCAGGCCAATCGCAAATGTCTTCACCGGGACCTCCTTGAACTGAGACCCGCAGTATACACAGTCGAAAGCATCCAGGTTTCTTTGTGAACTCGTGTCCTTTGTGGTTTGAGATTCTTGTCTGTGTGCAGAAGGGCAATAACCACAAAGGACACGAAGGTTCACAAAGGAAACGCCGCCCGAATGCGGGCGGCGTAGGCTGGAGAAGTCCGATCTGGTTTAGCGATGTCCGGCGTGGGAACTCGAGCCTCCGCCCGAGCTGCCGTGATAACCGGAACTGGCATGCGATCCGGAGCTTGCCGAGTAGCCTCCGGAGCTGTGGAAAGACGGGGCTGAGTAACTGCGGCTACTGTAGGAGCCGGAGCTGTGGGAAGACGGCGCCGAATAGCCGCGGCCTCCGCCGTAGTAGGAACCACTGGAAGGTGGCGCGCTGTAGCCCCGGTTTCCTCCGTAACTGCCGCTACCGCTGCCTCCAAACGACCGGGCCGAATAGCTTCCCTGGCTTTGGACGGATGGGTAGCTGCGCGGCGCGGGCATGATTCGTCCCGTCGGGCGCGGCACGGTGGTGGGGACGCTCCGCCCGTAGTAGTTCGGACTTCCGTATGAACGGGAAGAGGTCTCCGGCGTGGTGTTGTGGCTGGTCATCGTCGGACGGGTGAAGCTGCCTTCCGGCGGACGTGGCACCGACCGTGACACTGGAGACGCCGAGGGCATTCCGCTCCCGGACCGCGCGATCGGGCTGCTGGGCTGGGAGAACGATCTCACCCCACCCTGCGGGGGGCGAGGAATGTCGCGGTTCATGGCGATCTGCGTCGGTTGTGAGCGGGCAGGTTCAAAGGCCGGAACCCGTCCCAACGATCCGCCAGCGGACAGGGGTTTAGAAACATTGCGGCTCGCCATCGCCGCGGGGTTAGTGTTCGCCAAGCTCTGCGGTGGCCGGGGTATGAAACGTCCGGCGGAAGCAGACATCGAGGTTGCGGGCATGCTGTTATTGCGAGCGACCGGGTTCGCGACATTGTGAGAAGCCGGCTGAGTGATTGCGGCTGGCCGCGAGGAGTTCGCGGGCGCCGTCATTCTGCTGACGGTCGGCCTCGCGGCTGTCGAAACAGGGGGACGCGCCGACGCTCTCGGTCCAAGTGTAGCTTCGCGGTTCGGAGTCACGTTCGGTCTGCCGATGGCGGCCACGTTCCGCAAAGAGCTTGGTGAAATCCTGGCGGCGTTCTGGGCCACGGGCAGTCCGCGCTCAAGAGTATTACGCGAAACCGCAGTAAAGGCTCCGGGCTTCGTGGCGTAACGTGGGTTCGCAATGCCATTCCTTCCGTAGAACCCTCCGCCGCGCGCCCGATTGTTGTAATAATTGTTGGTAATGTTGGTGATGTTGACGATGCGCGTGTTGCTGATGTTGACGTTCCGGAAATAGCCACGGCTTCCGCCGTACCACGGATAGAACGGTTCGCCCCAACCGAGGGGGCACCAACCGAATCCGCCGCCGAAACCGAAGCCCACACCCCAGCCCGGGCCGCCAAACCAGGCCACCAGCGCGGGAGCGTAGTAAGGCCGCGCCCAGTAAGGTCCCGGAGACCAACCCCAGTAGCCGTTGAAATCGATCCAGCGGCCATAGTGGAAGGGAGCGAATCCCCAAGAGGCATCGTCCACCCAGGTCCATCCCCAGGGATCGACCCAGGCCCAATGTCCGTAACGATAAGGAGCCCAGCCGGGCGCAACCGAAGTGGGAACCCAGACATGTCCGTAGTCGGCAGAGTCGCGCCAGGTTCCATACTCGTCGAGATCGCTGGCTCCGACCACACCGGGAGCCACGTATTGCGCCGAGACCGACTGGTCCGCATGCTTATCGCGAACCTGGCACCATTCATCGAAGCCGTCGCGCTGCGCCGCTTCGCTTGTCTGGTGGGTCAAAGAATTTCCATTCGTGAAGCGAGCCTGCTGGCCGGCTTGCAAGCGAACCGCCGAACCCTGGCCGGTAGCCTGACCTTCGCCCTTCCACACATTGACTCGAGTTGCGTCCGCGGCAGGATCGACATCAAAGCGGTAGTCACCGGCTTCAGTGACGGTGAATGCCAGATTCGGGGTATCGATTTCGTAGACTTCGCCACCATAGAGTTTGCCGATGTGCAGGTTCAAAGTACCCTGATGCAACTGCACCTGCACAGCATCATTGGTGACATTCGCGAGGGTCAGACTGGTCTCGGAGTTGATTCGCAAGAGACCGGTGCCGAGATTCAATTCGGCCCGGGAGTCCTTGTCCGCCCAAACATTGTCCGCGTTGGTCAGCGGACGGTTGGCTGAGCCTTCGACCCAGTCATTCGCGCCGTGCGGTTGAATGGAAACGGATCCACTCATGTACTCCAAGCGAGCGACACGGCCCGGGGGATCTGTCTGCTGGTCGGCAGCCGAATTGGTTGGCTGGCCCGGGGGAGGAGCAGGCGCCTGATCCGCGGCATATGCAACTGTTTGGTCCGCATCCGAAGTTGCGGCTTGGCCAACTGCGGAAACGGTTGCGACACTGGCTACCACTGCAACGAACAAACTGATCTGAAGCCACCGCCGGAAAGTTTTCATGACCCATTTCCCCCTGGAACACCGCGAATTCATGGCTGTGTTCCTCACTGCCTTTACTCGACTGCCCACTGGGGCCGAAGGGCAAGACCAATTGCCTTTTCCTGCCTATATTATGAACCCGCACCCGAGGCTTGAGTTGCGGAATCTTAGGCAGATGGGGCGATGCAAGCGGGATTTGCGGGGTTGCTCGGGAATCAAAAAAGTCGCCAAGCATGGACGAACAGGCGGTTTAGCCACCGCCAGCAATTGCAATGTTGGCTCACCGGGCGAGGCGCCCGGGGCTACTCATAGCTGGCCGTTGAGGCATGCCAGACGGTGGAACTGGTCCACGACGTCGCGCTGGTCCAGACATGTGGTTTGGATTGGCCGGTACGTTTTCCTCCCCAGACAGCAGAGGCTATCTGCGGTACCTTTCCACCCCACACGGCGGAGAGGACGAAGGAATCCGGTTCGGGCTTTTCACGGGGTACAAGCTCGCGCCTTTCGGCTAGCTTCAGCAAGAATGATTCCGGTACGGCTTTCATAGTTTGGTCTGACCCTCAATCCAAGTGTGTTCGCGCACTTCAGTAGAGCAAACGTGCAGCCAGATGTGAGAGTGAGGCAAGTGACTCAAAACAGGCAAATCGTGTCGACGATGACAGGATTAGGGGCGAGACAATGTGTCTCACGCGATGCCAGCGGGACGGTTTGTCCGCGGATTTCAACGCTGGAGGAGGTTACCTTCGTGACCAACCGGGCTTGCGGCCCGGGCTAAGTTCCGCGCACGCTGTGCTAATTTTTTCTTTGGCCCGATTCGGAATCAAGCGTGGCGCCAGGGTGTTGGCGCTGGAAGTGTATTCAGGAAGTCGCGGGGGGATGCATTGGAAGCAGGTGCGGCGGCGGCTCAGCGTGAGCGCGAGATTCATGGCACTAAGTTCATCGTGGCCAGTGGCGCGATGCAGC
Source organism: uncultured Acidobacteriota bacterium (assembly GCA_963788605.1). GTDB lineage: Bacteria > Acidobacteriota > Terriglobia > Terriglobales > Acidobacteriaceae > JABDBE01. The sequence goes on from CAWBHD010000021.1 coordinate 16,563, forward strand.
GCTTCATGGCCCTGGTCGAGCGGGTGGCGGGCCACACCGAAACTGTCCTGATCACGGGTGAAACTGGCAGCGGCAAGGAACTCATCGCCTGCAGTATCCACGAATTCTCCTACCGGCACGGCAAGCCCTGGATCGATATCAACTGCGCGGCTCTACCCGAGCATCTGGTCGAGAGCGAATTATTCGGGTACGAAAAAGGGGCCTTCAGCGGTGCCGACAGCTCTAAGCCTGGGCTTTTCGAACTGGCCGATAAGGGAACTCTTTTCCTCGACGAGATTGGCGAACTGCCATCCCATATTCAAGTAAAGCTGCTGCGGGTGCTGGACGGTACACCCTATTACCGTTTGGGAGGACACAAGAAGATTACGGTGGATGTGCGCATCGTCGCGGCCACAAACCAGGATCTGGAAGCAGCTGTGAAGGAAGGCCGGTTCCGCAAGGATCTTTTCCATCGTCTGAGCCAGTTTCAACTGCGAGTTCCACCCCTGAGAGAGCGGCCCGAGGACATAGTCGCTCTGGCCGAGCATTTCCTGCGTTTGAAATCGGAGAAGATGAAATTTGGCGCGGAAGCTCTGCGCACCCTTCAGGCACATTCCTGGCCCGGCAACGTGCGAGAACTTCGCAACGTAGTCGCGAAAGTCGCAATGGCGGCCTCGGGACCGGAGATTGGGGCGAGCGACTTGGCCGCCGAACTCTCGGCGGAACAGCAGAAGATCGAAATCCCATTGCCTGCTGGCGACCTGCAGGACATGGAACGGCAGATGGTGATGAAGGCGCTGGAAAACACCGGCGGCCACAGAGCGAAGGCGGCTGTGCAGCTGGGGATTTCCCGCCGTACCTTGAGCCGGAAGCTGGGCGAATACAAGATCACCGCAGCGCCAAGCGACAAGAGCCGCGCCCTGGGGACGCTCAGCCTCAAACAAAAGAAATTTTTCCGGGCCAAGGTAAAACTCCCGGTGATGCTCAAGAACGGCCAGGGACAGGAGACACAGGTCACGGCCGTAAACCTGAGCGTCGGTGGCATGGGCCTTGAAGGACTGCCGGACCCTCGACGATCCGAAGGACTCATGGATATCAGCTTTGTGCTGCCCGGCAGCCAGAACCGCATCGAAGCCAAAGTGCAGATCGTCTGGGCGGATCTCGAAGGGCGCGCTGGCGCTACATTCGTGGTGATTGATCCTGCGGTTTATACGGAACTGCAGGAGTGGACCAATCAGAGGATGAAGGACGAGGGCTGGGAACTGCCGTGGCTGTAGATGCACTTCAGCTCCCGCACTAAGCCATTGGGCGGCCTCGGCTCACCAGCAGCGCGTCACTCCGGAACATCTATCCAATCGTACAGTTTTAGGAAGTCGACGGAGCACTCCCAAGCCGCGTCAATTTGGCCTGGGGCCTGGCTCAGGGACACTTTGTCCCTCGCCCATGTCCACTAACCATCCTAAGTCGTTACCTGACAGCATCTTGTGTTTTCGCCGGCGTGGTGCCTGGCTTGCATGTAGTAGCTCGAACTCTGAGTGTCCGTAGGGGCGCGAGGAGCTGTGAACTATATGGCGCGAGTCACCAAGGTCACATCTCGAATTGGTTACCTGGCGTTCTCGTGCCTGGCGTGCGCCGGACTGGCTTTTGCTGCGCCACGCAGAGTTTCCAAGGATCTGAAGCAGCAATCCTCGGCGGAGTGGGTGAACGTTATTGTGCAGTACCGGGTTCCACCGACCCAGACGAATTTCGCGAGAGTGTTCGCCAAGGGTGGCGCACTGCAACACAACTTGCCTGCAATCAACGGTGGCGCATTCACGGTAAAGGGCAGTGCGTTAAAGGCGCTGGCCAAGGATCCCGATGTGGCGTACATTTCGCCCGACCGCACCGTGCGGGCTACGGCGACGGTTACGGATTTTTATGACCAGGCAGTCCTGGCTCCTTACGCGTGGTCCAGAAGTCTGACCGGAAGTGGAGTCGGAGTTGCGGTCATCGACAGCGGAATCAACAGTGGGAAAGATTTCACGCTGGCAACTGGCACGGGGTCGCGCATCGTTTACAACCAGAATTTTGCCAACGGCCAAAATACCGTGAGCGACCTGTACGGACACGGTACTCATGTGGCCGGAATTCTTGCCGGGAATGGACAGAATTCGCATGGCGCCAGCTTCCGCAAGACATTCATGGGTGTTGCCGATAACGTGAACCTGATCAACCTGCGAGTGCTCGACCAGAACGGATCGGGGCGAGACAGCGCGGTGATTGCGGCGATTCAGAAAGCCATCAGCCTGAAGAGCAAGTACAACATTCGGGTAATTAATCTCTCGCTGGGGCGTCCGGTTTACGAAAGCGCAAAGCTCGATCCACTTTGCCAGGCTGTCGAATCAGCATGGAAGGCAGGGATTGTGGTTGTGGTCGCGGCCGGCAACGAAGGCCGCAACAACTCAGCCCATACCGATGGATACGGCACGATCACCGCTCCCGGAAACGATCCCTATGTGATCACCGTGGGCGCCATGAAACCGATGGGCACCACGACCCGCGCCGACGATTTGATTGCCAGTTACAGTTCCAAGGGGCCGACGCTGTACGACCACACTGCGAAACCAGATATTGTTGCTCCGGGGAATATGGCAGTTTCGGTCCTGGCCTCGTCGAGCGCAACCCTGATCAAAAAGTATCCCACAAACATCGTGGCGCTGAGTTCCTACAGCACCAACGCCAAGGGAGCGTCCTCCTACTTCTCGCTGAGCGGCACCAGCATGGCTACGCCAGTGGTAAGCGGAGCAGTAGCGCTGCTTCTTCAGAAGAGCGCAGGGCTCACTCCGGATCAAGTCAAAGCCCGTCTGATGAAGAGTTCGTATAAGACATTTCCGCGGTCCAGCACCGCAACGGATCCGATCACCGGCAAGACATACACCAGCCAGTACGACATCTTCACCGTGGGCGCTGGATATCTAGACATTCAGGCGGCCTTGTCGAGTGCAGACCTTGCGCCAGTGACCTTCGGGAGTGCAAAATCTCCAGCCGTGGCCCGGGACAAGAGTGGAAACATTTACCTGGTGACGGGCACATCTGTGCTCTGGGGCGGTTCGATCATGTGGGGAACCTCAGTCGTCTGGGGCACGTCGGTGCTCTGGGGCACGAGCGTAAAGGGCGAGTCAGTTTTGTGGGGAGCGACCGCCGCCCCCTGGGGCTCCAACACTGACAAAGGCTTCAGCGTGCTCTGGGGCACGTCTGTGGTCTGGGGTTCATCGGACGAAAACGGTGATGAATCCATTCCAATCGAGATTGAAGGTGAGAAGTAGGGGTTGGCGTAGTAATTTCCAGAGGAATTATCCTGCGCGGAATTGCCCGTCCTGCATTACTTAAGTTTGCCGCTTTGACTGCAAGTGATTGCTCGCGCTCAAGTTAGCTGATATCACTACTTCTAACCAGCAGTTTGGAGTCCCCGCCCAGGGGAGTGGCGCGCGGCATCGCTTTGGCCCAGCCCCGCAATCTGAAAAATGCGTGGCAGAGGATATCCAGACGTTACCCGGTTTGCCAAAACTCGCGGTAAAGATCCTGATCACTGTCCTCATTGGCGGTTTTCTGGGGGCAACGCTGGTGCGCCTTGCGCCAGGCTTCGGAGTTGACGAAGAGGAAATGGATGCGCGGCTCAACAGCCGGAGCATCCAGGCCCTGCGCGAAACACGCGCCGCAGACGGCAATTTGCTCGTTTTCTATTTCCGTTATTTGAACCGTCTGGCACATGGCGATTTGGGGGAATCCAGAACTCTGCAACGACCGGTCTTGCAACTCGTGACTGAACGCTTGCCCGAGACTCTGAAGTCGGTGGCTGTAGGGTTGGCTCTCGGCTGGGGCGCCGGTTTTCTGCTGGCAGTGGCGATCGTGATGTCGAGAGCCTGGTACCTCGATCTCCTGGGCAGTCTGCTGGTTGGAGTTCTGCTCTGCCTGCCTGCAGCTGTCATCGCATTGCTGTTTGTGTTGGCACAAGCCCCTGCTCGCCTAATACTCGGGCTAGTTGTGTTCCCCAAAATCTTCCGTTACTCCCGAAATCTGCTGGCGCGGGGTTCTGCGTTACCTCACGTTCTGACGGCTCGTGCAAAAGGCTTGGGCGACGTGCGCGTGTTGGTTTGGCACATTCTGCCGACGGCGGCGCCCCAGCTTCTGGCCCTGCTTGGAGTGACGGTAAGTGTGGCGTTCACGGCTGCGATTCCCATGGAGGCGTTGTGTGACATGCCCGGGATTGGCCAACTGGCATGGAAAGCCGCTCTGGGGCGCGATGTAGCCCTGCTGGTGAATCTGACGATGATTGTCACTCTGGTCACGCTCGTGGCCAATTCCGCTTCCGACATGATGGGCAAAACATTTCGCGTGAGTGAAGCATGAAGTGGGCGCGGATAGTGGCGATTGTTTTTCTGCTGGTGGTTTCCGCCTCATGCCTGCTGGCGAACGTTCTCTCGCCGGCCTCGTATTCTCACCAATTTCGAGAAGATCCGAACGCTTCGCCTTCGCGGCAGCACTTGCTGGGTACCGACGATTTGGGCCGCGACCGTTTTGCCCGGGTGCTCTACGGCACGCGAGTGTCGCTGCTTCTAGCGCCTGCCGCGGCTTTGCTTTCAAGCTTGCTGGCGGCTTTCATTGGCGGCATCGCAGGCTTCGCCGGTGGACGCCTGGAACGCTGCGTAATGGCGGGAACGGATCTTTTCTTGTCGCTTCCCTGGCTTTTCTTGCTGATCACCGTGCGTGCGCTTTTGCCTCTGAACGTATCTCCGATTGTTTCGATATTGATCACTTTTGCCATGCTGGGATGTCTCGGCTGGGCGGGAGCGGCTCGCATCATCTGTGCCGATGCCCGGGCGCTGTCGCAATCCGACTTCATTCTTCTGGCGCGGGCTTCGGGTAGCCGGGGTTTCCGGCTGCTGTGGCGTCATCTTGTGCCCAATCTGAAGCCAGTCCTGTATGCGCAGTTCTGGATTTCCGTGCCGGTTTTTATTTTGACTGAAGCCAATCTCGGAATTCTCGGCCTGGGAGTCGCGGAGCCGATGCCTTCGTGGGGTAGCCTGCTGCGGGAACTGGAAGGCTTTTCGACCATTTCTGGTCAATCGTGGCAGTTGGTCCCACTCATTCTGTTCATCCTGGTGGTAAGCAGTTTTCATCTTGTCCTGACTAAAGAGGAGTTGCCCGTATGAAGAAACTTCTGGTTCTCTTAACCCTGATTGCGATCGGTTGTGGCGGCGTGCTGGCACAATCCGGCGGCGAATTACACTTCTGTCTGCGTTCCGAGCCTAAGACATTCAACCCGTTGCTTGCCGCGGATGACTCCTCGGAAACCATCCGCTACCTCACCGGCGGCGTGCTGATTCGGGTCAACCGGCTCACGCAGGAGGTCGAACCGGACCTCGCTACTTCCTGGAAGATTACCAACGACGGTAAGACGATTACTTTCCAACTTCGCGATGGGCTGCGCTTTTCGGATGGAACCCCATTTTCGGCGGACGATGTGGCTTACACCATGCAGCAACTGATGGATCCGGCATTGCACTCGCCGACCGGAGATGCGTTCCGCTCGTCAGAGGGGAAAGTGCAAACTGAGGTCCTGCCTAAGAACCGCGTCCGAGTTACCTTTCCGGCTCCCATCGCAGGGCTGGACAGACTGTTCGATCAAGTAGCGATCATGTCAGTCAAGTCGCCACAAAAAGAGATGGCGGTCCTGGGACCCTACTACGTCGGGGAGAATAAAGCGGGATCGTACCTGATCCTGAAGCGCAATCCGAATTACTGGGAAAAGGATCCCGCCGGCCGGCCGCTGCCCTACATTGAATCGGTGCGGCTCGATATTCAGCAGAACCGCGACATCGAAATGCTGCGCCTGACCCGAGGAGAGATTCATTTCATCAACTCGCTCGACGCCGAATATTTCGACAAAGTAGTTGCTCAGGATCCGTCCATGGCTCGCGATGCCGGCGCGTCGCTCGATTCCGAGGAGATGTGGTTCAACCAAGTCGCCAACTCTCCGCTGCCCGCCTACAAGAAAGCCTGGTTCAGTTCGACGAACTTCCGGCGAGCGATTTCAGAAGCCATCAACCGCGAGGATATGGCACGGATCGTATTCCACGGACACGCCCATCCTGCTGTGGGGCCGGTATCTCCCGCCAACAAGTTCTGGTTTAACGCCAAGCTGCAAGCCCACCCCTTTGACCAGAAATCCGCATTACAGCGTCTGGCTCAGGATGGATTCCACCTTCAAGACGAAGTCTTGCGCGATCATGACGGACATGCCGTCGAGTTTTCCATCATTACGAATTCCGGAAACAAGTACCGCGAGCGCATGGCGGCCATGATCCAGCAGGACCTGTCAGAGATTGGAATCAAGTTGAATGTAGTCACGCTCGACTTCCCTTCCCTGATCGAACGCATTACCCAGAGTTTTAACTATGAGGCTTGTCTGCTCGGCTTGGTTAATGACGAACTGGATCCCAATGCGCAGATGACCGTCTGGCTCAGTTCCGCCGAGAACCACCAGTGGAATCCCAGCCAGAAAACTCCTGCGACCGCGTGGGAAGCAGAAATCGACAAGTTGATGCGGGCGCAAGCCTCCACATTGGACCCGAAGAAGCGCAAGGAAGACTACGACAAGGTGCAGGAAATCGCCTGGCAGCAGGAGCCGTTTATTTACCTGGTGAACAAGAACGCGCTGTCGGCCGTGTCGCCGGCAATGCGCAACGTGCATCCGGTCGTCCTGAGACCCCAGGTTTACTGGAACATTGATCAGCTTGCGTTGAGCGGAGAGGTGGCTAAGAACCGCTGATGGATGCGCAGCCCCTTTTGTCATTGCGACTCTCGGTCGACTATCCCGGGAAGCCCGGAGTTTTGCGCGACCTTTCGCTCGATATCGGCCGACAGGAAATTCTGGGGCTGGTCGGGCAAAGTGGCTGCGGCAAGAGCACGCTCGCTCTGGCTATTTTGAAGCTTCTATACTTAAAGCGAGGTCAGGCCCAGGGCTCGATTCACTTCAATGGCCGCGATCTGATGGCTTTGAGTGAACGTGAAATTCGATCTCTTCGTGGGAAAGAAATCGGCCTCATTCTGCAGAGTCCGATGTCTTCCCTGAATCCCGCGCTTCGTATTGGCACACAACTCGAAGAAGCCTGGAGGGTTCATCGCCGCGGCTCGCGAGACGAGTGTCAGGAGGCGCTCCGGGAAGCTCTGGAGAACGTCAGCCTGCCTGGAGAACAGGATTTCCTGAGACGATATTCGTCGCAGTTGAGCGTGGGTCAGGCGCAACGCGTGCTGATTGCGATGGCGATCTTGCATCGCCCTGCGCTGCTGATTGCCGACGAACCTACGAGCGCGCTCGACCTGATTACGCAGGCCGAGATTCTGCAGCTGTTTGCCAGTCTCAGTGCGAAGTTCGGTATCAGCATCCTATATATTTCGCACGATCTGCTGTCGGTGGCGACCATCGCGCAGCGGGTAGCAGTGATGCACCAGGGCGAAATCGTCGAGTGCCGTTGGACGGCGGAGTTGTTTCAGTCGCCGACACATCCCTACACTCGCCAACTGATTCAAGCTCTTCCCGTGATACCCCGGCTTGCGGCGGCGACCGCCGGCGGTGTGCGGTAATACGCTGACTCCTGGTTATTTACTGGCTTTTGCAGGCATCGCTACTGGCGCTGTGATCTCCATCGTGTCCGGCGTGCTCCAACTGGCCTTCCCGTTGGTCAGTTCCAGGCGGTTCATGGTGATTTTCATCTTGATGCCATCGACCTCCACCAACAGGTAATGGTAGTTCACGGCTTTGCCAAACAAAGGATCACCGGGTTCGCGCGGGACGAGCACCGGATGGGCTCCTCCTCCGCCCGTAACGAAATAAGGAATCCCGCCGTGTTCGTAGCGTTCATAGTTATGAACGTGCCCTGCAATCACTACCAGACGGGCCCGGATGTGCTTCTGCCGATCCTCCAGCATCTGGGCCAACGTTTGCTCAGGATGGCGCGCCGAGTGTCCCCCACCAAGAAGTGAGTCCGAGGAACTGGTGTAGGGCGGGTGATGGAGAACCAGGCAGACAAAATCAACGTCAGCTGGCAGGGTATCCAGTTCATGGGCCAGCCATTGCCCCTGGGTGCCTGACGTCTCATCGAGCGAACTGTCCAGCATCAGCAGAAGCGTATTGGCGGCACGCGCCGAGTAATAACGGTTGTTCTCCAAATCCGGGAAGTGCTGGTAGTAATTCGCGAGCGCGGTTTTCTCATTGACGCGGAGATCATGGTTCCCGAGCGCGGGATAAACGGGGATCTTGCTTTCGCGCCATATCGAGGTTTCCGCGTCCCAGACCTTCCAGTCATTTGGGTCATCGCCGTTGTAAGTGACATCGCCGCCGATCGAAATGAATGCGGGATGGGCGTCAGCGATGGCCTTCACCAGCGCCTGGCGGGCGGCGGCATTGGATGCTTCGGTGTTTTTGGGATCGGTGAATCGGGTGTCCCCATAGGCAACGAAACGCAGCGGTATCTGGGGCTTCAGTTCTACTGGTTGCGGCTGGGCTAGCAGAGTGGAGGCGGCGACAGCAATCAAGAGAAAATGTGCGCGAATCGTTCGGAGTGTCATATTCTTCGTTGTCTGGCTGCCATTCGGGGCAGCAGAAATCAGTACCCAGTTAATCGTGATTCACTCGGAGTTTTCATCCCGACTGCAGAGCGATGCCGCCGGTGCCCACATTAGCTGTCCTCGCCCACCTTCAGCACCGCCAGGAATGCCTCCTGGGGGATGTCCACTCGCCCGATGCGTTTCATGCGCTTTTTGCCTTCCTTCTGTTTTTCGAGAAGCTTGCGTTTGCGCGAAATGTCGCCGCCATAGCACTTGGCCAGCACATTCTTGCGGATGGCGTGCACGGTTTCACGGGCAATAATCTTCGCGCCGATGGAGGCTTGAATTGCTACCTCAAACATCTGCCGCGGAATGAGTTCCCTCATTTTGGAAACCAGGGCTTTACCACGTTCATAAGCGAAATCGCGGTGCACGATGATGGAAAGCGCATCCACCGGCTCACCCGCTACCAGAATGTCCATCTTGACCATGGGCGATTCCCAATAGTCCGCCAGATGATAGTCCAACGACGCGTAGCCTCGCGAGACGGACTTCAGGCGATCATAAAAATCGAGGACGATTTCGTTGAGCGGCAGTTCGTAATGAAGCATCACGCGCGAGGAACTGACATATTCGAAGGTCTTCTGCTTGCCCCGCTTCTCCTCCACCAGCTTCAGGATGCCGCCAACGTATTCCTCGTTGGTCAAGATAGTGGCCAGAATCACCGGTTCTTCGATTTTCGCGATCTCGGTTGGGGCCGGCCAGCGCGAGGGATTGTCGACTTCGACCATTTCCCCGTTGGTCTTGTAAATCTTGTAGCGGACGCCCGGCGCGGTCGTGATCAATTCCAAATTGAATTCGCGCTCCAGGCGCTCCTGAATGATCTCCATGTGAAGCAAGCCGAGGAAGCCGCAACGGAATCCGAATCCTAGCGCTACCGAGCTTTCTGGTTCAAAAAAGAATGACGAATCGTTCAGACGCAGTTTTTCGAGCGCTTCGCGCAGTTGCGTATGCTCGTGGGCATCCACGGTGTAGAGTCCGGCAAAGACCATGGGCTTGATCTCTTCAAAGCCGGGCAGCGGTTCGATGGCGGGATTATTTTCTTCGGTAATGGTGTCGCCGATTTTTGTGTCGGCGACATTCTTGATGTTGGCAATCAGAAAACCGACCTCACCCGCGCGGAGTTCGTCGATCTCGACCGGTTTCGGCGTCAATACACCCAATGTTTCGACATCCAAGACGCGCCCATTCCACATCAGACGGATTTTCTGCCCCTTACGCAGTGTGCCCTGGAACACGCGAGTCAGGACGATCACGCCGCGATAAGGATCGAACCAGGAGTCGAAAATCAGCGCCTGCAGCCGCTTTTCGGGGTCTCCCTTGGGGGGCGGAACGCGTTTGACGATAGCTTCCAAAACATCCGGCACACCCTGGCCGGTTTTGGCGCTGATCAGAACGGCGTCCGATGCATCCAGGCCCACGGCCCCTTCGATCATTTCCTTGGTGCGCGGAATGTCGGCACTCGGCAAGTCAATCTTGTTGATGACCGGAATAATCTCAAGCCCGTTATTGATGGCAAGATACGCATTCGCCAAAGTTTGGGCTTCGACGCCTTGGGAAGCGTCCACGATCAGCAACGCGCCTTCGCAGGATGCCAGAGCACGCGAAACTTCGTAGGAGAAATCCACGTGGCCTGGAGTGTCAATCAGATTGAGTTGGTATGTCTGACCATCTTGCGCCGTGTACATCATCCGGACGGCGTGGGCCTTGATGGTGATGCCGCGCTCCCGCTCCAGATCCATGGAGTCGAGCACCTGGGCTTGCATCTCGCGCGCGGTGAGCGATCCGGTCAACTCCAGCAAGCGGTCGGCCAGCGTGGATTTTCCGTGGTCAATGTGCGCAATAATGGCAAAATTGCGGAGAAAAGCGGCGTCCATGGCTACAGGGGTCAATGTTCAATTCTAACAGGGGTTTCACGGTCGAGATGCTGACGCTGTGATCTGAGTTCCTCAAGCAATCAGTGCTCCCCGACAGAGTAAAATACAGTCCATGCGTTATCTGGTCAGGGCGCGAGTGAAACCAGGTTGCGAAACGCCTCTTCTAAAAGCAATCGAAGATGGAAGCCTGGGGCAGGGCTCGGTTGCCGAGGGTGAGTACTTGCGAAACATGCAGCAGGCCAGACTTTGCGCCGACGAGACAGCGCGATGGGTGGAAGTCTGTTATTGCCCGACACCTCTGCAGGAGGAGCGCGACTATTGGGAAGAGTATTTTGAGTTGACGCGAGTTCAGGACGCGCATGATCGAAGGAAATGTCGCGACCAGAATGGCTCCGAACCATGGGCTTGCGGCGATTGTGATTGCACGGAACGTTTGGAGCGGAAGCTGGAAAAATCGGGGGAACCTTTTCTCGAATCGCTCCGCAATAAATTGATTAAGCTAACCTCGGCTATGTCAGAGAAACTCTAACCCCCTGTCATGGTCCTTGCCACCTTCACCGCTATCGATCACGTAGACTCGCAATGCCTCGGGAAATCGTATTGAGTTAATCGGCTAGAATCAGACTCCATGCTCGTACTCGCCTCCGCCTCGCCTCGCCGGCAGGAAATTCTGCGCAACGCGGGCATTCCATTCGTCGTACAACCGACCGATATTCCCGAAATCCCTGAAGAAGGAGAGGCTCCGCGTTCGTTTGCTGAACGCCTGGCACGCGAAAAGGCTTTGGCCGTGCTTCGCCAACGGCCGGGTGATTTCGTCCTTGGCGCCGACACCATCGTCGTTGTAGATGCGCGGATTTTGGGCAAGCCCCGCGACGACGCCGATGCCGCCCGCATGTTGCGCCTGCTCTCCGGCCGCACTCATCAAGTAATCACAGGAGTGTGTCTGGCCGGCCCGCGACTGGGGGTTGAAGACATTCGCTCCGAGAGCACGCTGGTCACGATGGACGCTTTCAGCGACGGCGACATCCGCTTCTACGTCGCTACCCGGGAACCCATGGACAAGGCTGGAGCGTATGCCATCCAAGGCATCGCGTCGCGCTGGGTGTCGCGCATCGAGGGAGATTACTTCAATGTGGTGGGATTGCCGGTATCGTTGGTCTACAAGATGTTGCGGGAACGCGAAGTGAAGTTAAGCCAGACATAGCAAGCTACGTCTCTACAATCGGTCGTGCGCCTACGACTTCTTGTCTTTGTCCTCTTCGCCGTCTTTCATCGACGATTTGAAATTCTTGATGCCCTCGCCCAGCCCCTTGCCCAAATCAGCCAGCTTGCTGGGGCCAAAGATCAGAAGCGCGATGGCCAGAATTATCAGGATTTCTGGCAAACCCAATTTGCCGCCCATAGTGACGACCTCCTTACGGGGTTTGCCGGATCTCAGCGATCGCGTCGAAAAGGTACGCCAAACTCCCCTGCAGAAATTCTAGGCTCCCTAATGGCAGTAGTCAAAGAATGACGCGGCTTGACCTTAGGCTAGTCGGCTCCGATTCCTTTCACGGAATAGATCACGCCATTGAATGAACTATTGAAGCCGCCGCACCATACCTGATACTTGGTGCCGACGCGCTTACTGTCGCAGGCAGCCATTTCGGCTCCAGTATTGACATCGAGCGACCAGGTTTTGCCGCCGTTGCGGCTGAAATACATGCCGCCAACCTGGGAATAGACATTGCCGCCCGCAGCCCATCCGATCTTGGGAGTGAGAAAGCGGATCTCACGAATCGGCCAAGGATCATCCAGAGTGCGGGCGCTCCACGTCTTTCCACCGTCCGTGGTGCGATGGACCCACCCCTCTACATTCGGCGAAATCTCGCCGCCACCCACCCATCCGGACTTATCATTGGCAAAAAACACCGGGCCATCGAAAACCGAATCAATGGATGGGCCACAAGTCCAGTTCGCTCCGCCATCCGGGCTGTCGCAATAGGTGATGCCGGAAGCGCGGGCATGCAGGTTTGGCAACAGACTAAACTGGTTGCCGAACCAACCGCCGTTCGGGTCGGGAACGACTTCCGTCCAATCCGATGATTGGGCGCCTCCGTCAGTGGTAAAGTGCGCGCGATTTGGGTTCTTGAAATCCACGCCATCGAGCACTAACCCATCCTTCTTATTGGCAAAGCGGGTTCGGAATGACCAGCCAGTCGTGGTCAAAACAATGTCCGGCGTCCAGGTTTTCCCGCCATCGTGGCTCCAGCGAAGGATGCCCTCGCCGGTGGAATCGTTGAACCCGGAGACGGCCACATCTTTGGCGGTTAATGCCTTCACGCCATACCAGTAATACGGGAATCGCAGGCTCATGATTTCCGTCCACTTCGAGCCGCCATTCGTGGTCTTCCACACTTGGCCGAGTTCGGCGGCGGCATAGCCTACCATCGCCGTCGGAAATGAGATGTCGTGGATGACCGCGCCGGGCAGGGTGGCCTGCAACTTCCAGGGATTGGCCTTGGGACTGACGTGGGTAGATGTGGGTTGAGAATTCAAATTCACCGACCGGTCCACGGATAGATCAACGCCAGAACCCTGCACTGGAACTCTGCCAGCAATGTGCCGCACGGGGTTATCCAACTGGGCGAAAGCTTCGATGGGGACGATGCAGGCCAACGCAACGGAAACGATCAGGAAGTAAGGCAAACAGGATTTCTTCATTGGAACCTCCCGGGCTGGGAAAGCGCGCCGGCCAAGGATTCTAACACGCAAGCTCCTATACCGTTTCGATGAGTTCAGCCAGCAGCGCCGTCCTTCTGGGCAACTCGGAGATCACGATTGACTCATGAGTGGCGTGAGCGCCATCGCCCACCCCCCCCAACCCATCCAGCGTCGGAATTCCCAGCCCGGCCGTGAAGTTTCCATCCGAGCCGCCACCGACGGCAGCCTCTTCTAGTTTCCAGCCTAGCTGCCTGGCAAGCTCCCCAGCTTTCCTGTAGAGCGACGCGACGGTAGGGGTCCGTTCCATGGGTGGACGATTCATTCCACCAGTGATTTCCAACTTGCATTTGCGGTTGAACGGCTTCAGCGAGCGCAGTTTGCGGTCGATGCCCGCGGCATCCTGTTTGCGAGCGACGCGCACGTCGAGCACGGCGCTGGCCTCGGCCGGGATCACGTTCACCCTGGTCCCTCCTTGCACGGTGCCCACATTCAGCGTGAGGCCGCGTTTCAGATCGACCAGTCTTGGAGATGGCGATGATCTGCTTCGCCAGCTCCAGAATCGCGCTCTCTCCCTTTTCAAAATCCAGTCCCGAGTGCGCGGCCTTTCCCGTGACCTTGAGAACGTACTCGCCAATGCCTTTGCGGGCGGTCTTCACCGCTCCCTTCGGTCCATGAGACGGTTCGAGCACCAGCACTGCCGCGGATTTCCGCGCCAGATTCTCTGTGATCAGCCGCGAAGTGTCGCTGCCGACTTCTTCATCCGAAACCAGCAGGACGGTGACCGGCCGCGGCAGTGTGTCCTCGTGCCAGGTTCGCAGCGCTTCGATCGCGTGCAGCATGAACGCGATTCCCGACTTCATGTCGAAGCTGCCAGGCCCCCACAAACGGCCGTCAGCCAAGCGGCAAGGCATGGTTGCCAGTGTGCCGATGGGATAGACGGTATCAAGGTGCCCCAGCAACAGCACTGGTTTCCCGCCTGTGGCGCCGGCGAAGTCCACCTGCAAGTGGTCGCCAAAGTTCGGCACACGGTGAAACTTGGCGTGGCCGCCCAGCCCTTCAAACCTGCCGGCAAGGAGCGCGCCCAGACGATCGACCGCCTCTTTGTTGTCGCTGGGCGACTCGATTTCCACTAATTGACGGATGGTTTGGACAATCTGGTCTCTGCGCTCTTGGAAGTAACTCAACCGTTCGAGATTTCGCTATGGATGACTGGAACGCTCGATTGTTTCTTCAAGGCTTTCTTAGGCATGCAATCCTTTTCTAGAAGGGTTTCTCTGCGCGCGGTACAGTATAATCTTCGCTTCCATCTTGGCGAGAATCCGAATGACCGACATTACTCACGCTGCAACCGAAGCGCTCGCGGCCGGGAAGGTCACTCTGGATGTCAATGACATTCAGCGTCTTCTGCCGCACCGTTTTCCGTTTCTGCTGATCGACCGCGTCGTCGACCTGGAGCGCAAGAAGCGAATTGTGGCCATCAAGAACGTTACGATCAACGAGCCGTTTTTCGCCGGACACTTTCCCGGCGCGCCGGTCATGCCGGGAGTGCTGATTGTGGAAGCCATGGCCCAGGCCGGAGGAGTCCTGCTGTTCACCGAAGTGGAAGACCGGGACAGCAAGCTGGTGCTGTTCACTGGAATTGAACGAGCGAAGTTCCGGCGCCCTGTAGTCCCGGGCGATCAGTTGCGCATCGAGGTCGAGGTGAGAGTCTGGCGGGGCAATGCTGGGCGCATGGAGGGCGCTGCCTACGTCGGCGACAAGCTTGCCGCCGAAGCGCTGGTGAGCTGCCGGCTGGTTGACCGGGCGCGCGCTCCGAAGACGTCTTCGCAGGAAACAACGGAAACCTAGGAGCCCTGGTGGCGGCAGATGAGAGTCCATCCCACAGCCATCGTTGATCCCCGCGCCAAGGTTCATCCCAGTTGCAAAATTGGGCCTTACTGTGTGATCGGACCGCAAGTGGAACTGGGAGAGGGCTGCCGACCTGGATTCGCATGTGGCCATCGAGGGACCCACGAAGATCGGCGCCGATAACACTTTCTTTTCGTTTTGCTCGATCGGGATGGCGCCGCAGGATCTGACCTACGCTGGCGAACCCACACGTCTGGAAATCGGCGATCACAACCAGATACGCGAGTTCGTTACCATCAACCGCGGCACCGTAAAAGGTGGCGGGCTGACCCGCGTCGGCAGCCACATACTGGTCATGGCCTACACGCACATCGCGCACGATTGCGTGATCGGCGATCACGTCATCCTGGCCAACGCGGCCACTCTCGGCGGTCACGTCACTGTCGAAGAGTGGGCGCAAGTGGGCGCGCTCTGTCCGGTACACCACTTCGTTCGCATTGGCGCGCACTCGTTTATCGGCGGCGGCACCACTATCACCCGCGACGTTCTTCCGTTCTCAAAGACTTCTGCCGCTCGCGACGCTCACGCCTACGGACTGAATGCCGTCGGGCTCGGAGCGCCGAGGTTTCAGCAAAGAACGAATCACGAAAATCCACCATGCCTACAAAGTCCTGCTGGCGTCGAAGCTCAACACCTCCCAGGCGATGGAAAAACTGAAGTCCGAACCGGACCGTGGCGAGGATGTGGAGACGCTGATCAAGTTTATCGAACAGTCCGAGCGGGGAGTGATTAAGTAGCATTCAGCTCTCAGCTGTCAGCTTTCAGTTCACTCTTTCGCCTTGCAGTATCGTCCTGAGCGGAGTCGAAGGACCCCTACCATCTCCAAATCGCACAGCTGATTGAGAGAGTTCTCACCAGCAAGATTCCAGGCCTGCATCTGCCGGACGATTTTCATTTACACTGACGGGCGATGCCAGAAAAGGGTGAAAAGCTCGGCCTCATCGCAGGCAACGGCCGCTTTCCTTTTCTGGTGCTCGATGCGGCCCGCGCCCAGGGCTTCGAAGTCGTGGTCGCCGCCATCAAAGAAGAGGCCTTTCCTGAGATCGAATCGCACGGAGCCGCCGCGGTTCATTGGCTTTCGCTGGGAGAACTGTCCAAGCTGATCGAAACCTTCCAGCGCGAAGGCGTGCGGCGTGCGGTCATGGCCGGACAGGTCAAACACAAGCAGATTTTCTCCAGCATTCGGCCGGACTGGCGTTTGGCAAAGCTTCTACTCTCACTGGGCACTCGCAACACGGATTCTCTGCTCGGAGCGGTCGCCAAAGTTCTGGCTGACGAAGGCATCACGCTGGAGAATTCCACTTCGCTGCTGGAGCCGCTGCTGGCCAAACCGGGCGTGCTCACCAAACGCGCGCCGTCGGAGCAGGAGAAGAAGAACATCGAATACGGGCGCAGCGGTCGCCCGTCACCTCGCTCAATATGACATTGGCCAGACGGTGGTCGTGGCGGAAGATGCCTGCGTCGCCGTCGAAGCCATGGAAGGCACCGATGCGACCATCGAGCGCGCAGGCCAGATCATGGCCTCGCTCGAATCCGATCCGTCCACGTTGAGCCGCGCGCTGACGGTTATCAAGATCGCCAAGCCGAATCAGGATATGCGTTTCGACGTGCCGGTCGTCGGAGTCAAGACGATTGAAGTGATGCAAAAAGCGGGCGCAACCTGCCTGGCAGTGGATGCGGGAAAATGTTTGCTGCTCGATGGCGGCGCAATTATTACCGCAGCCGACGCTGCTGGAATCACAATCCTCGCAAGTGAAACGCGCACATCCTGAACTGATGGAGGCCTTTGTGTCCGAAACCGCTCGTCTTGCCGACCAAGTCCGCCGGGCTTTTGAGGGAGACGCCTGGCACGGCGACTCTGTCCTCGAAATCCTCTCCGCGGTCGATGCCACGGAGGCCGCCGCTCATCCCATCAAGAACGCACACAGCATCTGGGAACTTGTCCTTCACATTGCTGCGTGGGATGGGGCGGTTCTAAAACGTATTGGGGGCACGGCGGTAGAGCTCCGCGATGAACAGAACTTCCCGTCCGTGAAAGATACCAGTGAGACCGCTTGGCGCAAGGCGGTAGAGCAGGCGAACCAGACTCACAAGGAACTAGTGAAGGCGATTGCAGCCTTCCCCGATTCGCGCTTGCAGGAGCCAGTTCCAGGCAAAACCCAGAGCTATTACAACTTCTTCTATATGTTCAGCGGGATTGTCCAGCATGAGCTCTATCACGCGGGCCAGATCGCGTTGCTAAAAAAGGCCGGTTCTTGAATGAGCACAGTCTCATCCGTCACTATGCGGTCTTTTGTGATTAAATCAACGAGTCTTCTGGCAACCAGCCAACTGAGAACCGAGAACTGACAACCGGTAATTTTATTAACGTCGCCGTGATCGGCG
This sequence comes from uncultured Acidobacteriota bacterium, assembly GCA_963788605.1. Classification (GTDB taxonomy): domain Bacteria; phylum Acidobacteriota; class Terriglobia; order Terriglobales; family Acidobacteriaceae; genus JABDBE01. Next base: position 34,064 of record CAWBHD010000021.1, read on the forward strand.
TGGGCACCTTCGGCCGCAACCACGCTCGCGTATACCATCAACTCTCTAAAGAGGGCGCACCTGTAAGGCTGGTTGGAGTGGTCGACCCGGATACTGCGCGGGCTGACGCTGTGGCACGCGAATTCGGCTGCCGCAGTTTTGGGTCGATCGAGCAACTCACCACGACGCATAGCGAAGTCCAGGCTGCTTCCGTTGCAGTGCCCACCGTCCATCACTTAACCGCTGCTCAGCAGTTGATGGAGTCCGGCATCGATGTTCTGATTGAGAAACCTCTGGCGACTTCACTTGCGGAAGCGGACGAACTCATCCGCACGGCACAGCGACTCGGCCGCATCGCCCAGGTCGGACACCTGGAGCGCTTCAATCCCGCAGTTCGCGCCACTCTTCCCGTCATTACCCGGCCCATGTTCTTTGAGGTGCACCGGCTCAGCGTATTTACTCCGCGCTCCCTGGACGTCGATGTCGTGCTCGACCTGATGATTCACGATCTCGACATCGTGCTCTCGTTCGTGAATTCGCCAGTCAAGGAAATCCGTGCGGTGGGGCTGCCCATTCTTTCCGGCAAGGTGGACATCGCGAATGTCCGGCTTGAATTCGATTCCGGATGTGTAGCCAACTTTACGGCCAGCCGGGTCTCGACCGAGCGTGTCCGCAAGCTACGTTTTTTTCAGCCTAAGCAATACGTGTCTCTCGACTACGGCCGGCAAGATGTTCTGGTGTTCAGCGTCGGGCAGGGCGATGCCCCCGGGACTCCTTCGGTGAATCCGCAGATCCAGGTCGCCAAACCTTCAACCACGCGGAGAAGAGCCCCTGCACGCCGAACTGAAATCATTTCTGCAGGCGGTGCAGGATCGTTCCCGGCCCATGGTGACTCTCGAAGACGGACGGCGCGCTTTGGCTGTGGCCCTCGACATCATCGCCTCGATCGGCGAGCACGGCAGCAAGATCAATCTGGAGCGATTGCACGCCTGATTTGCTCTCCGCAATGTCAAGTTTTGTAAAACCAGATGGCTGGCGATTGATCATCTGGGTGCAATCCTAAGTACTTGCCCCTTCAGACCTTCGCAGATTCATGCGAAAGGTGCGAAAATAAAGGCTATAGGACTGTGGGCGCGAGCAAATTCGTGGAAGACAGGGTTGAAGTGGCCAAGCACCGGGAGGATTCTCTGTCCTTGCAACTAATGTCTCGCTGCCTGTGTCTAACCAGCAGGTAAAGCCGTTCGATGTCAACCACGCAAATCCCGCCAGCGAATCCCGCTCCTCCGGCGCGGCGCCCCGAGGGCGGAGACCTGTACGATGCGCGCTACTGGGAATCGGCTTACCGTGACATCAATGACGCTCCCACGCTGTTGCTCAAGCTTCAGGATGATTTGGACGAGGCGCGCAGGCGGGAGGCTTTCTGGATTTCGGTAGTCGTCCACCTGGTGGTTGTTCTCCTTTTGTGGAATTCGCAGAAATTGACTGGGCTTCTACCTAGACGGACTGTGGTTGCAGTGAGCCCCTCGCTATCGAACCAGAAAGATCTTACCTATCTGGAGCTTCCTCCGGATGAGCAGAAAGTAAGCAAGCGTCCGAACACCAACATCGAATCCGATAAGGACCGCATAGCCACTTCGCACGCGCCGCAGTTGGACCGTCAGGAGCTCAAGAAGATTCTCGACGCGTCGCGACCAGGCAGACCGGGACCGAGCGGAGCGGAGCTCCGCAACCACAGTCAGCGCCTCCTGCTCCAGCTCCGGCCCAGACAGCCCGGCACCACAGCCGTCAGCACCACCACCGCCCGCTCCAAATCAGAACCAAGTCGCGAAACTGCAGACGCCAACACCTGCGCTGTCTCCCAAAGCAGCGTTTGGCAGCGGCGCCATGTCCGCAGGTTCCGCCATCGAGCAAGCAACGCGGGCTGCCGCGGCGAATCGTGGTGGGTACGGAGGAGACGACGGAGACTACGGCTTGGGCTCGGGCAAGAGGCCGACGGCGTCGATGGGACCTCTTGAGGTCCTCAGCGACACCATGGGCGTCGATTTCGGCCCCTATCTGCAACGGTGCTGCACGACGTCAAGATGAACTGGTACAACCTCATTCCGGAGTCAGCGCGGGCGCCCATCATGAAAAAGGGGAAGGTCACGCATCGAGTTCGCCATTCTCAAAGGATGGCACAGTCGCTGGGATGAAACTGATCTCGAGCTCCGGCGATGTGGCTCTCGACCGCGGCGCCTGGGGCGGCATCACCGCATCCAATCCTTTTCCGCCGTTGCCCAACGAGTTTGGCGGCCAGTATCTGGCGCTGCGTTTCGCCTTCTGCTACAACACAGACGTCTCCGACAAAAGCGGGGGAACCTAAGCACGAGCAAAGCTAGATCGCCGTGCGTATCCTACCAAACCCGGCAACGATTTTCCCTGACCATCGGTGAACCCGCTTTGCAGTGAAATGCCTGCTGGAATTCCGGCAGGTTTGAGACCACGCCATTGGTGCGGTATTTATCGGGAGAATGCGGATCGATGTTTGCCAGCATGCGCTTGGTTTCGTCGCGAATGCTGCCGCACCAGCTCTGCCCGTAGGCGATGAAGAATCGCTGTTCGGGTGTGAATCCCTCGATTGGCTCCAGCTTTTCGCCTTTCGTATCTTCCTGCCACGCCATGTAGGAAAGAATCAATCCGCCGAGGTCGGCGACATCTTCGCCCAGCGTGAGCTTCCCATTGATCTTGACATCATCCACTACCACATACTGCGAATATTGATCCGAGATGCAGTTGGCGCGCTGCTCAAACGCTTTGGCATCTTCCGGAGTCCACCAGTCGCGAAGGTTGCCGTGCGCATCGAACTGGCGGCCTTCATCGTCGAAACCGTGCGTGAGCTCATGGCCGATGGTGCCGCCGGTATCGCCGAAGTTGGGAGCAGCATCGGAATTGACGTCGAATAAGGGCGGCTGCAGATCGCCCGCCGGGAAATTTATGTCGTTCATCTGCGGATCGTAGTATGCGTTCACGGTTGGCGGAGTCATTTGCCATTCGCCGTGGTCAACCGGTTTGCCGATCTTGGCCAACTGGCGTTGAAACTCAAATTCACGAGCGCGCAGCACGTTTCCCATTTCGTCATCGCGTGCGATGGTCAGAGCGCTGTAGTTCCGCCATTTGTCGGGGTAGCCGATCTTGTTGGCAATGCCATGAAGTTTCAGGAGCGCCTGCTGTTTGGTGGCGGGCGTCATCCAGGAAAGCGATTCGATATCGCGGCCCATGGCATCTTCGATCTCCTTCACCATTTTCTGGGCGCGCTGTTTGGCCTCGGGGCTGAAGGTCCGCTTCTACGTAGACTTGTCCGAGAGCTTCGCCAAGATCGTTGTCCACGTAGCCGACGCAGCGCTTCCATCGCGGCTCCAGTTCCTGCGCCCCTTGCAAGGTCTTTCCATAGAAATTGAAGTCTTCATTCACAAAATCGGACGATAGAAACGGGGCGTTGGCATTGATCAGATGCCAGCGCAGATAAGTCTTCCAGCCAGCCAGGTTCTCTTTCTTCAGTTCTTTTTCCAATGTCTCGAAAAATCCCGGCGTTTCTACGTTCAGCGTCTTCTACCGAGGGCAGGCCAACTTTGACGAGGTATGTCTGCCATTGAAATGATGGGCTAAGCGCGCCCAGTTGCTGAGTGGTCATCTTGTGATAGAGCTTCTGCGGGTCACGCCGCTCCACCGGCGTGAGCGAACCCTTGGCCAAGGCAGTTTCAATGACCATGACCGTCTGGGCTTCAGCCGCGGCATCCGTGGGCTTGTCGCCAAGCAATTCGAACATCTTCCGCAAATGAGCTTCGTATGCTGTGCGGAGTTCTACGGACTTGGCATCGGTCTTGAGATAGTAATCGCGGTCGGGGAGCCCGAGCCCGCCCTGGTCTGCCTCGGCGATGACCTGCGTCGAGTCCTTATAGTCCTGATCCGAGCGAAAACGAAACAGCGCCCCGCTGGAATTCATCGCCGCAGCCGCTGCCGCGATGTCCCGCTTGGAACGCATCTGCTGGATGCGGTCGAGAGCCGGCTGCAAAGGTTTGATCACGGCTGCATTGATAGCTGTCTCATCCATGCAAGCGGTGTAATAGTCGCCGATCTTCTGCTTCACGGCATCGCGGTCGGGCGTGGGTGTGGCCGCGCTTTCCAGAATCTCTTTCAGAATGGACTTGTTGTCATCCTCCATCTTGGTATAAACGCTCCAGAAGGTTTGATCGGGAGGGATCGGGTTTTTCTTAATCCAGGTGCCGCAGGAGTAGCTGTAAAAATCCGTGCACGGATCCACGCTCGTATCCATGGAGGTGACATCGAGCACGGGTTGCGTCTTGGGCGGAGCGGCTTGCGCGCACACTACTGAAGCGGCGATCAGGGTGAACAAGATCAGGGCAAGGACTGTACGGCACATTCTGTTCCTCACTAGGAATCGATTATTCCCACGCGCTCAGCCGGATTCCCCAAGCGTGCAGGTTCGACAGAATCATCTCACAAGAAGAACGCAAGCGAATCTGTCGATACACATGGGGCGTCTAAGGGAAAGGCAAAGCCAAGAGCCAACCGCTAAAAGCCAAAAGCTGCCTTACGACTTCTGCAGGCGAATCGATCCGTCTCCCGTATGGACGGTCAGCAAATGCCCGCCGCCATTGATCTTTCCGTGAATGTTCTTCTCGCCTAAGCGTCCTTCGACAGCTACTGGAATATCCGCTGTGATGTGCCCGTCGCCGGTATGCAGGTCAATATCGGCGGCAAAGCTGGCGGGCAGTTCCAAATCCACGCTGCCATCTCCCGTGCGAAGGCTCCAACTGGAGGCCATGGTCGAACCGGACAATGCCCGAGCCTCAATGCGGCCGTCCCCGGTACTGAGTTCGAGGACATCAAATCTTCCCGCCGCCGTGATGTGGCCGTCGCTGGCCCGGGCCCGCAGCGTGCCATCCACCGAGTCAACATCCTGATGGCCGTCGCCGCTCTGCAGGTCCATCTCGCCCTTGAAATTCGCCAGCCGGATAGAACCGTCTCCGGTACGCAGGTTCACTCGGCCTTCCCGCGGCATGTGGATCTCAACATCAACGCGGTAGCCGTGCATGTTGAAGTTGAAGATGTGAACATCATGCGGGAAGCGGATGTTGATCTCCACGGAATCTCCCGACTGGTGTTCCTCAATCTTGAGGTCGTGGTCGCCAATTTTGTATCGCTCGGAGGTCACGTGAGCCTCAATGGTTTTCTGATCCCATGTATCCACATGAATGTTGGCGTCGGAGGTTTCCACGCGAAGATCGGGTTTTCCCGCAATCGTGTAAGTCTTCGACCACTGATCGGCGCGAGCAAATGAGGCGGCGGCCAGGTAAACCCCCAACATGACCAAGACAATCTGTTTCATAAATGTCCTCCTGAGCCGGGTGGACGCACCTCCACTGAGGCTTCAGACGATGATACGTGGCAGTGGTCATCGAAGTTCCCACGAAACCAGCATGACCCCCTTTGTGAACCTACCTCACAGCGCTACAATGTCGTCATGCCCGCATCGGGTACAAAACGGCAGTCTGATTCACAGCCGCCCGAACACGCTTCCCCTGAACATCACCGGACACCGCAAATCTATACTCTGGAAGCGACTGGCTTGCTGGTGATGGCGGCGTTGATCCTGATTCTTACCCTTGTCCGCTACTGGCATCACGTTGCCTGGAGCGTGCGCTGATCGTGGTTCACGATCCGCTCCTGGTTGTGATTCTGGGTCCGACGGCCAGCGGGAAGACGGCGCTTTCTCTGGCACTGGCGGAGCGCTTTCACGGCGAAATCGTGAATTGCGATTCCGTCGCCATGTATCGCGAATTCGAGATTGGCACGGCCAAGCCCACGCCGGCGGAGCGCGCCCGCGCCCCCCATCATCTGCTCGATCTTGTAGACCCTGCCGGATACATCACCGCCGGCGAATATGCCCGGCTGGCACGGCAGACTCTGGAGGAGATCAAGTCCCGGAGAAACTTGCCGATTGTGGTTGGGGGCACGGGACTCTATCTCCGCGCTCTGCTTGACGGCCTCTTTCCAGGTCCACAGCGTTCGGAAGAGTTGCGTGGAAGACTGCGTCAACGAGTAGAGCGGAACGGCGCGGACTATCTGCACCGGTTGCTGCACCGTCTCGATTCCGATGCCGCCGCCAAGATTCACGCCAATGACGTTCCCAAGCTCATCCGCGCCATTGAAGTCTGCCTGGCGTCGCGCCAGAAAATGACTGAGATGTGGAAGCAGGGCCGCGATCCGCTGACCGGCTTCCGAATCCTGCGTCTGGGACTGAATCCAGATCGCGATGCACTCTATGCCCGCGTCAACCAGCGCGCGCAACTCATGTTCGAGGCGGGCCTGGTGGAAGAGACTCGCAGGCTGCTGGCACAATACGGCGAGGCTGCGGGTCCGCTGGCCTCGCTGGGATACAAGCAGGCAGTACAACTCCTGCGAGGTGCGATCGATCGTAAAACGGCCGTGCAATCCGCCCAGCAGGCCCATCGCAACTACGCCAAAAGACAGATGACCTGGTTCCGTCGCGAACCGGAGGTACAGTGGCTCGAGGGCTTCGGGGATGATCCGGCCATCCAGCAAAACGCCTCGGCCTTGACTGTAGAAACGTAGCTAGCTGCGTTTCTCCCGCTCACTCCGCAGCCTCAAGCGTCTCGGCGATCTCCAGCAGCTTGGTAACGCTGTTCCAGTTTCTGCCGGTTCCAGACGTCTTCAACTTCTTCTCGACCGTTACCCACGAAAGTTTCGAGCGCCCCATGCCGTTGGGAAAATAGATGTAGACCTCACGACCGTCGACATACAACTCTTCGGGGTCCGCCTTGATTTTGAGAACCTGCTCCAGCGCTTCGGCAGCAGGATGGCTCTCAAGGAACGTCACCAGCAGTTTGCTGGGCTCGATCCCGCGCCGCTTGGCAAACGGATTTCTCGCAACCACGTCTCTAAATTCCTCAGGAGTACGAACAATGACCCGCGGGCGAAACCCGAAACTCCGCTCGATCGCGTCTTCAATCCGCTTTGAGAGTGCGGTAAGATTCCGCGCCTTGGTCCGGAAAACCACGTTGCCGCTCACGACGTAGGTTTGCGCGTCCCGCAATCCGAGCGATCCATAGAGCGAGCGCAGCGCTTCCATTCTGATCCGGTTGTGGCTGAGAAGATTGACGCCACGAAGCATGGAGATAACTACAGCCATATCTGTAGTATATCCACCAAAGCAACCGGGATTCGCATCGCGCTCGAGGCGAAACTTGGACGGACCGTGAAACTTGATGCCCCCGGCCTGCCAACGCATTTGCACGTCGCGGCCGAGAATACGAGGTTTTACAAATCTTTGACAGTCGCATGACACAGCTGAATCGCTATTTAGGTTAGCTTGCGAGCGCGGTCGAACGGGGTTCCTGACCGGCGAGTTCATCGCAGGAAGAATCGGAATTCAAACTATGAAGCTCAATAGCCACTCCAGTCTCTCATCTTGCTTAGCAGGCGCCGCACTATTTTGCCTTCTTCCCTTCGGACTGTCCGGCGTCGCCAGCCCCCAGACAGCCAGCAATTCTCAGCCGACCTCCACTCCCGGGGCAGGCAAGGTCCTCGTGCACAGCAAGTTCGGCGGCCAAATCTTCGGGTTTGATATCGATCAAAATGGTAGCGAGGGCGTCCTCAGCGAATCGCAGGACTTGAGCAATGGCAACGTTCTGGCCGCAGTCGAAACCTTCGACCAAAAAACCGGCAAGATCCTTAAAGTCATCGCCAAGACCGAGACCATGGACGACTTCGTCACCAATGGGATCGTAGGAAACAGCATCGGGCTGGTGGAACACGAGCACGAGATCAGCTTTCTTCACCTCAAGCGTACCTTCCACACCATCAGTCCGATGAGTGCGAACAAGTTCACCGGGCTATGGACACCCGCGCTCAAGAAGGATGACATTATCGCGAAAGTCAGCCGGAACCAGGGCGTACCCGACGTCGCAGTCCTGGCTTTTGAAAACGGAGGCGACGACCATACCTTTATCTTCAGTTCGAATGTAGCCGCCAATACTTTTGGGCCGTTTATCACTTTGCAAGATTCACATTTTTCATTCTTCACCTCTCCGGAGATGGCCTTCGACAGCAAAAACAATCGCGCCGTTCTCGCAGCTTTCAACGGGGTTTTGACTCCCCCGCTGCTGGGCTTGGTTGACCTCACCAGCGGCAAATTGACTGCATTTCTTGGTGTCGGCAGCGGTACTCCAAACGGCCTGGCGGTCGACTCGACAACTGGCACGGCCTGTACCACGACTCTGGACGACGACGGCGTTCAGTTCTACAACTTGAAAAAGCGGACCGGCTTCAGCGAAACCCTTCCCGGAGCCACTGATGCCGGCCAATTCGGCACTGAAGTCGCTGTTGATCCCGTCCACCATCTCTTTTTCGTCGCCCAGCCCACGTCCAGCACACAGGCCGGTTCCAGCGCAATCTATGTTTACGATGAAAAAGGGAACTTGAAAAAATCGATGAACGGTTTCCACTTCAACGATACTTTCAACGTCATTCCCACCCACATCGCGCTGAATCCCAGCCTGCGCATTGGTTACGTAGATGGCCCTGACCAGGGCGTGACGGAGATCCAATCTTTCACATACTGAGACTTCCCAATCCCGTGCTATCGTCTGCTCATGCTCCGACAGACTGGCTTGGTTCTCGTAGTGATCGGTACCCTCGTCTGCCCATCTTTCGCCAGAGAAAAATATCAACAACCCGGCCCCGTCCACCTCGATCGGGAGGGTGAGAAATGGGCAGAAAAAACGCTGCGAAAGCTCTCCCTCGAAGAAAAAGTCGGTCAACTCTTCATCGTCTGGGTGCGCGCCGACTTTCTGAACGTGGACGCTCCCGAGTACTTGCAGCTTCGCGATAGCATCCGCAAATACCATCTCGGCGGATTCACTATGACAGTTCGATGGGACCCGCCTTTTCTCTACCGCACCCAACCTTACGAAGCCGCAGAGTTGCTGAATCGCCTGCAACAGGATTCCTCAATCCCGCTGCTGTTCACGGCGGATTTCGAGCGCGGAGTGACCATGCGAATCCACGGCGCCACCGAATTCCCTCATGCCATGGCATTCGGAGCGGCCGGCAAACTGGAGTATGCGGAAGCCTTCGGCCGCATTACCGCCGAGGAGGCCCGCGCCGTCGGCGTGCACTGGAATTTCTTTCCGGACGCCGATGTCAACTCCAACCCAGCCAACCCCATCATCAATACGCGTTCCTTCGGCGAGGATTCGCAGCAAGTCGGCGACCTCGTCACCGCTTACATTCGCGGTGCCCGCTCCCACGGAATGATGACCACGGTCAAACACTTTCCCGGCCATGGCGACACCGCAACTGACTCCCATCTGGGTGTGGCGCAAGTGACCGGCGACCTGGCGCGCCTCAAAGCCGTGGAACTTCCACCGTTTCAGAGGGCGATTGATGCGGGCGTGGATTCGGTCATGGTCGCCCACGTTTCCGCCCCCGCGCTCGATTCCGATCCCAACCACGTGGCCACGACTTCGCCGGCAACCGTGACCGGGTTGCTCAAGAACCAGATGGGATTCAAGGGAATCGTTGTAACCGACGCGCTCGAGATGGCCGGCCTCACGCGCCTGTACAGCGTCCACATCGGCCGCGCGGCAGTGGATGCCTTCAAGGCGGGCAACGACGTCCTGCTTATTCCCGCCGACCTCGACGCGTCCTACCGCGCCATGATCGAAGCCGTACGGAGCGGGGAAATCCCGTCGGCACAACTCGATGCCTCCGTGCTCAAGATATTGAAAGCAAAGGCGTCATTAAGCCTGCACAAAACACGGATGGTGAATATCGACGCCCTGTCCTCCCTGATCGGCATGCCCGAGAACCTGGCATTGGGCCAGCAAATCTCGGACGACGCCGTCACCCTGGTCCGCGACAATGGCAAACTCCTGCCGTTGAAATCATCTGGAACCACCGAGGCCGGTCTTCCGTATCAGAAAGTGGAAGAAGTGCGCGACCGCATGATTGCAATAATCTTTTCCGACGATATGCGAACCGAAGCTGGACGCAAATTGGAGCGCGAAATCCACGAGCGGGTACCCGATGCCCACGTGATTTATGTGGACCCCCGCGTCGCGGCGCCTCTTTCGGACGATGTGCTGAAGGCCGTGGATAATGCGCGCTCGGTAATTGCCGCGGTCTACGAGGTTCCGGTGGCGGGCAAAGTGGCAAAAAGTGCAAACGGTTTGATCAACTCGGTGGGCCTGTCTGACGCGAGCGGCGTTCTATTGCAGAGAGTGCTCGATCACGCCGCACCGAAAACCGCCATGCTCGCCATGGGGAATCCCTACCTGGCGCAAGCCTTTCCCTCAGTGCAAAACTATCTTTGTACATTTTCCAATGCGACGGTTTCGGAAGTCAGTGCGGTGAAAGCTTTGTTCGGTGAAATTCCGATCCGGGGTCATCTGCCGGTCAGCATTCCGAACATTGCGCAGCGCGGAACCGGGATCGAACGTCCCGTGCAATCCGCGCAAGGAGGTTCCGGGCATGCGTATTCCCAAAACACTGGCAACTAGTTCGTACTTCGCGGTCGTGGTGAGTGCTCTTTGGCTATTGCCAGCCTGCAGCGTCAGCGTGAAAGACGCCGACGATAAGGGCAACAGCAAAGTCGATATCAGCACCCCGGTTGGCGGAATCCACTTCGACGAGAACGCCGATGCCCGCGACACCGGCCTTCCCGTTTACCCCGGCGCGAGGAAGAAGCCAAAAACCGATGATGGCGACAAGAAGAGCGCCAACGTCAATATTTCCACTTTTGGCTTTGGCGTGAAGGTTGTTGCTCTCGAGTACGAATCCGACGATCCCCCGGAAAAAATTATCGCTTACTACCAGGACCAACTGAAGAGGTACGGCAACGTGCTGCAATGCCGCGCTAATGGCACCAGTTTCACCTTGGATAACGACGTACCCGTGATTGGTTCGAAAAAGGGCATTGTGGTTGGAGGCAAACTCAAGTGCGACTCTGATGACCACGGCAAGAGGGTCGAATTGAAGTCGGGGACAGACGACAACCAGCACCTTGTTTCGGTTAATCCAGAAGGCAACGGCTCCGACTTTGCCATTGTGTGGGTGCGGCTTCGCGGCAAGGAAGGCGAAATCTAGGAGGACGTGATGTTTCGATTCGCGGCACTTTGCAAAAGCCTGACTCTTGCAACGGCACTCGCATTCCTGTCGCTGCTGCCCGAAATGAATGCGCAGCAAACCAGCAACCAGGACAAGCATCTCGACATCCGCAGTTCGGCCGGCGATGTCCACGTGGGCAACGATGCCGACGCCCGCGACACCGGGCTGCCGGCCTATCCGGGGGCGCGCCTTAAACACGACGATCAAGGCAAGGATGACAAGAACAGCGCCAACCTCGTTATCTCAACCGAGTCCTTCGGCATAAAACTGATGGTGGTGGACTACGATTCCGATGACTCGCCCGCCAACGTCATCGATTACTACCGGGACAAGTTGAAAAAGTACGGCAAGGTGATCGAATGCCACACCGGGGAGCACGGCGGCGATATTCACGTGAACGCCGGCAAGAATAATGCCAACGGCTCCAAAGAGGTGACGTGCAACGGGGATAACACCGGAAAGGTCGTCGAGCTGAAAGTCGGGACACAAGATAATCAGCATCTGGTAGCCATCGAACCCTCCGGCAACGGTTCCACCTTCGCCTTGGTCTACCTGCACACGAGGGGCAAGCAGGGCGATATCTAGGGCTTTCTAAAGAATATTCCAGATAGAGCGGTGGACGAACCCGCCGTTGCGCAGAGACCCTTTCTTGCGTGGGACACTCGGCTGCTGTACCTTGAAGCTCGGTGGAACATCCCTGTTACAAATGCGGCGCAAACGTAGAGGACGGAACTCCGTTCTGCCCCCGATGCAGTGCGCCGCAGATTCGGGTCGCCGGCACAGAACCGGTAGCGCCCACCGCCAGCGAACCGGTGGCCGCGCTCGAGCAATACTCATCCTACGACCAGCCGCAGCCGTCCTCGCTGGCCTGGCCTCCGGCTTTGTCCTCCGCCGGAATTTCACTGATGGTGGCGATTTTCCTGATGCTAATTGGCATGCCTGCCGGGTTAGGGATGCTTGCCGCCGGGTTTCTGTCAGTTGTGCTCTATCGCCGCCGGTGTCCCGGCATCTATCTGAATGCTGGCTTGGGGGCGCGGCTGGGCGCGCTCACTGGCTTTCTGGGATTCGGCGCACTGGCCACTATTTTCGCGTTGTGGACGGCTTTCCGCTCCGGGAAAGAACTCCACGATGCGCTTCTGAACTACATCCAACAGTACGCCGCCCACAGCTCTGACCCACACATGCAACAGGTCCTCGATCTATTCAACACCCCCGAAGGCTTTACCTTCATCATGGTCTTGAGCCTCATCGTGACCCTGGTGGCGTTCGTGATCTTCTCCAGCCTGGGCGGCGCCATCGGAGCCTTCCTGTTACACCGCAAAGTGCGTCAGTAGACGACTGCGTGGAGTGAGGCGTACGGACGCGTGGTCCGGGATCTCGTCGAAGCTCGCCCAGAGTTTTGCCTCGCTTCTATGCTTTTTCGTATGCGGGACGCTTCGCCACTGCTCGCCGATCGATCTCCCGGGATAGCTTGCCCAACCACGTCAGTTCGACCTGGAATTGCTGAATCACCAGAGTGACCATCCACACCGCCTCGTGAAAACGGTGACCCACTTCTTTTCGAATCTCCCGCAACGTGGCCTCTTCGCGAGCCAGCTCTCTTTCCAGAAATTCTTTGCGTCGCTCAAGTTGCTTTTGGAAGACTCCGGGCCGGGCCTGCCACGACAGCGCGATCCAGGTAAGAAATGGCGGCCGCTCGCGTTGCGTCGTCCAATCCTCCCGCTCGAGGGCATCCGCCAGGGCTGCGCGACCTTTTGCTGTTGTCGCTAGAACGCGCCGCTCCGGACCCGCCTGGGGCTCATCGCTCTCCGCCCCTCGGACCAGCCCCAAGCGGACGAGTTTGTCGAGCGAGTAGTAAACCTGGGGCCGTGAAATGCCAGCCCAGTCGCGGACCTGGCGGCGTTCCAGTTCGAGGTTCGCCTCGTAGCCGTGCATGCGGCGTTCCGCCAGCAGGCTCAGCAGCACCAAGTCCGGAGTCGTCAACCCACGCTTCTCAACGGCCGCCATCGCGTTCCTTTCGTTTTCCGCTCCAGTACCACCACTGGCGCTGTTCCGCCGGCAAAAGCGGATCCCGAGCTTGTGCTACGGCAGCGCAAAAAACGTCCAGGCAACAGATGTCCTGCGCCTGCCCAGTGATCTGGCAAAGCTTCTCATAGAGTTTCTCCGGGTTCCGTCGGGAGAGCTGAGCCACGCTGGTGATGCCAAGCAACTCAAAATCCCGCAGCATGGCCGGTCCAATGGAAACCAGATCTTTCAGTTCGCGCTCTTTGACTGGCATGAAAAATCCCCTTGACACCCTCTTGTTGAATTTGTACTCTACACTAGTCTAATCGAGACTAGTGAGAAATACAAAGAGAAAATTGGGATGCGCTGCACAAATTTCACATTGCTGGCTCTGACATTGTTCGTCAGTACGCCCGGGGGGCGACTTAACGCAGAGGAGAAAGGGAAACTTATGACCGTGAAGAAAATCACACCGATACTGTTCGCCGAAGAGATTGAGCCATGCCTGAAGTTCTGGAGGGAACGGTTAGGCTTTGAGAAGACCATTGATGTGCCGGATGGAAACAAGCTCGGCTTCGCGATCCTGCAAAAGGGCGGGGCTGAGTTGATGTATCAGAGCTACGCCAGCGCTGAAAAAGATGTCTCCGCAACATCTTCGGACGTTCGCAAGGGCCCGTCGTTTCTGTACGTCGAAGTGGAGAATCTCGATGAAATCATCAGCGCGATAAAGGGAATCCCGGTGGTCATGCCGGTCCGCACCACATTCTACGGCGCGAGAGAAATCGGCATCAAAGACCCGGCGGGTCACCTCATCATTTTCGCCCAACTGGGCGTGGCGCCCCAACCCTGAGGCGCGGTTTCCGCAGGCGCCCGCTGAGAATCACCGCGGGAAGGGGCGGCATCGGTTCCGGCGCTGCCCCCTGCGGGGGGCCTTGCCCTCCTTGCCCCGGCCTGCCCTGCACGCGTATGATGCAGCGTTCATGACTCCGCGCACCTCACCCCGCCAGCCCGACCTGCGAGAGAAGGCACAATTGATGTCCTCGTCGGAAATCGAGCGCACGCTGGTGCGGCTGGTGCACGAGATCATCGAGAAGAATAATGGCGCCACGGACCTCGGTCTGGTAGGAATCCGCCGCCGAGGAGTGTTTCTGGCGCAGCGTCTCGGACAAATGATCGGGCGGATCGAAAAAACTCAAGTCCCCGTAGGTACGCTCGATATCACTTTGTATCGCGATGACCTCTCGACCGTGGGAGCCCTGCCGGTGGTGCAAAAGACCGACATGGAATTCCCCATCACCGGCAAGAACATCGTGCTGGTGGATGATGTCCTCTATACCGGACGCACCATCCGCGCCGCCATGGACGCCCTCTTCAAGCAAGGCCGTCCCCGGCAGGTACAACTCTGCGTGCTGATTGATCGCGGTTTTCGCGAACTACCCATCGAGGCGGCGTTCGTCGGGCGCAAGGTGCAAACCACGCGGCAGGAGATCATTGAGGTCCAGTTGCGGGAACTCGACGAGGCGGAGAGAGTTTTGCTCGTGGAGAAGACGAGCACGTAGGCCCGGGCGCCCCAACCGGGCGACTGAGCCGGAAAGTACGTTCGGGTCTTGGCCCTTAGGTTGTCATTCAAGCAATGAACAAAGTCGCACGCGGCTCTCTGCTCGGCATTGAACATCTCGAAGCTTCGGAGATTCTGAGTCTGCTCTCGCTGGCACGGCGCATGAATCCTCTGAAGCCTCGCGCATTGCTTCGGGGCAAGCGCGTGCTGCTCCTTTTCTATGAGCCTTCCACGCGCACTCGCACCTCCTTCGAAATTGCGGCCAAATCACTGGGAGCCATGACTACGCTGGTGCTCTCCAGCGGATCGAGCATAGAAAAAGGCGAGTCGTTGCTGGATACGGGATACACGCTGCGGGCGGTGGGCGCGGATGTCATCGTGATTCGCCACCCGAACGCTGGCGCTCCATTGCTGATGGCCACACATCTCGATATTCCAGTCATCAATGCGGGAGACGGGATGCACGAGCATCCCACGCAGGCGTTGCTCGACGCTTATACCATTCTGCGCCATAAGAAGACTCTCAAGGGTCTGCAGGTGGCGATCGTGGGCGACATTTATCACAGCCGCGTGGCCCGCTCCGCGATTCATCTGCTCAGCAAGTTCGGCGCCCGCATCACCCTCTGCGGGCCTCCGGAGTTCTTGCCGGAATTGGCTACCAGTCTGGCGTCCGGAGTGCACATCACGCGCACGGTGGAAGAAGCTGTGCACGATGCCGACGCAATCATAGTTTTACGGGTACAAAAAGAGCGCCTCGCCGGAATGAAAATCAGGCTGCAGGATTACGTTTCCAGATACCAGATGACCATGGCCCGGCTGAAACTGGCCAAGCGGGATGCGATGTTAATGCATCCCGGGCCGATCATCCGGGGATTGGAACTCACATGGGAAGTCGCAGATTGCCCGCAGTCGGCCATCGTTGAAGAAGTGCATAACGGAGTGCCGGTACGAATGGCGATTCTGGCCAAGGCGCTGGGCAAGGCGAGGTAGCTATAGGCTTCAGGAGAGAGTTGAGAAGCAACGAATGGCAAAGGGCAAGTCAAAATCGGCATCTCTGCTGATCAAAGGCGGACACGTTATCGACCCGGCGGCGAAGCTGGACGCGCCCATGGATGTGCTTCTGCGCGATGGCCGGGTTGCCGAGGTTGCTCCGCCAAACAAGATCCGCGGCAGTGCCGATAAAACATTTGATGCTCGCGGCCTGATCGTTGCCCCTGGCTTCATCGATCTCCATGTTCACCTGCGCGAGCCTGGCCAGAACTACAAGGAAAGCATTGCGACTGGAACCGCGGCCGCCGCTGCAGGCGGATTTACTTCAGTGTGCTGCATGCCGAACACAGTGCCGGTCGTCGATTCGCCTGAGTGGGTTGCCTGGCTTCTTCAGCCCGAGCGGGGCGCCGTGGTCAACGTCTTCCCCATCGCCGCCGCGACCCATGCCAGCAAGGGCGCGGTGCTCACGGATTTCGGAGCCTTGCAACGCGCCGGTGCGGTTGCGGTCAGCGACGACGGCCGCCCTATTCTTAACGACACCACGATGCGGGACACATTCCGGGCAGCGTCTGGCCTCAATCTTACGGTGATTCAGCACGCCGAGGATACGCGCGTGACGGAGAATTGCCCGATGAACGAGGGCCCCACATCCTTCCGGCTCGGGCTGCGCGGTATGAAGACGTCCGCGGAAGCGTCGGTAGTCGAGCGCGACGTGCAACTTGCCCAGCAATTCACCGGCGCGCGCCTGCACGTAGCTCATATCTCGACCGCGGACGCATTGAAGGCTGTACGCCGCGGTAAGCGCGGCAAAGCCCGCATCACCTGCGAAGTGACTCCTCACCATTTCAGTCTGACCGATGCCGACGTCGGCGACTACAACCCCAACTGCAAGATGAATCCTCCTTTGCGGTCGGACGCGGATCGTGAAGCGATTCTGGTGGCGTTGGCCGATGGCACCATCGATGCCATCGCGACCGATCACGCTCCCCATGCCCAGCATGAAAAGATCGTCGAATTCGAGCGCGCGATGTTCGGAATCACGGGTCTCGAGACCGCGCTGGGGCTCGCCATCACTCGACTGCATCGCGAACAGAAGATTCCTCTGGCAAGAATTATCGAACTCTTCACCACAGGCCCGGCGCGCGTTGTGGATCTGAGGGGCCGGGGGACACTCGCTCGCGGCAGTCACGCCGACGTAACCATTTTCGATCCCAGGAAACGCTGGACGTTTGAAGTGGCCAGGTCCCGCTCGAAATCCCACAACACCCCGTTCGATGGCTCGCAACTGACAGGCAAGGTCGTAGCCACAATTGTGAGCGGCAGAATCGTGTATCGCGCGGATTAGGGTCCCTTTCATGAAAATCGCACTGGTTACAGGCGCAGCCCAGGGCATAGGCCAGCGCACCAGCGAAGTGCTCGCTGAGCGCGGATTCGCACTCGCCCTCAACGATCTTCGTTCGCCTTCCGAAACCTTGCTGCGCATCCTCGGGCATGGCGTTCCGGCGATTGAGGTTCTGGGTAGCGTGGCGGATGAAGCAGCGGTACAGCGTATGGCCGATGCGGTGATGGAGAAATTTGGGCGCATCGACGTGCTGGTGAACAATGCCGGAGTCAGCTCCATTTCACCCGCCGAGGAAATCACGACCGCCGAATGGCGGCGCGTGATGGAAGTCAATCTTCTGGGACCGTTCCTGTGCTGCCGCACTTTTGGCCGGATCATGTTGCATCAGGGCTCGGGCAGCATCGTTAACGTGGCGTCAGTGGCGGGATTGCTGGGAGTCGCCGACCGCGCGGCCTACAACGCCTCCAAGCACGGTCTGGTGGGCTTGACTCGCACTTTGGCCGCGGAGTGGGGCGGACGCGGCGTGCGCTGCAACGCAGTGTGTCCGGGCTGGGTGAAGACGCCCATGGACGATTCCGCGCAAGACGCCGGCCTCTACCGCGACAGCGATATCATCAACCGCGTGGCTCAGGCCCGCTTTGCCAGCCCGGACGACGTGGCCAAAGCAATCGCATTCCTGGCCGATCCGGAGCAGAGCGGATTCGTCAACGGCCATACACTCTCAGTGGACGGTGGCTGGGCCTCCGACGGAAGCTGGGAAAGCTTGCGGGTCAAACACCGTTAGGCGGGATTATTCAGAATTGAGTGTTACCCAACGATCCCCATTCTTTTCCCGACTGACTTCAACACTTCTAACGCTTGCTGCAGTTCTTCCTTGGTGTGGGTGGCCGTCATGATAGTGCGGATGCGGGCCTGGCCTTCGGGGACTGTGGGGAAGGCGATGCCGGTGCCCATCACTCCCTCTTTGAAGAGTTCGCGGGAGAAGTCCATGGTGAGTTTGCCGTCGCCGATGATGATGGGAGTGATTGGTGTTTCGCTTGCCGGCGTGGTCTGGCCACCGATGTTGAAGCCGAGCAACGCCAGTTCCTTTTTCCAGAAGCGAGTGTTTTCCCAGAGACTCGCGATGCGCTCGGGTTCGTTTTCCAGAACCTCAAAAGCTGCGATGCAGGTGGCTGCAACCGAAGGTGGGTGCGAGGTGGAGAACAGGAACGGCCGGGCACGGTGATACAGGAAGTCGATCAGGTCGCGGGTGCCGCAAACGTACCCACCCAGCGCGCCGATGGCTTTGGAGAGCGTGCCCACCTGAATATCCACGCGCCCGTGCATTTTGAAATGATCAATCGTGCCGCGCCCGTTGCGGCCGAGAACCCCGGAGGCATGGGCATCGTCGACCATCATTATTGCGCCGTATTTCTCCGCGAGTTCGCACAGGGCAGGTAGCGGACCGATATCGCCGTCCATGGAAAAAACGCCGTCGGTGATCAGCAATTTCTTGCCGGGTTCATTCTTTATGCTGGCCAGCCTCTCCTCCGCCTGCGCCATGTTCTTGTGCTCGAAAACGAGGATTTTGGCGCGCGATAAACGAGCGCCATCAATGATGGAAGCGTGGTTGAGCTGATCGGAGATGATGAAGTCGTCCTTGCCGAGGACGGCTGACACTGTGCCCGCATTGGCTGCGAATCCCGATTGGAAGACCACGCAGGCTTCCACGTTCTTAAAGCGTGCGATCTTCTCCTCAAGCTCCATGTGGATCTTCATCGTGCCGGCGATGGTGCGCACAGCGCCGGATCCCACGCCGTACTTGCGCGTGGCCTCAAGCGCAGCTTCGCGGAGTTTTGGATGGGTGGTCAGGCCGAGGTAATTGTTCGAGGCAAGATTGATGACCTTCTTGCCGTCGAACGTGCACACGGGAGCCTGCTCATCGTCCAGCACGCGCAGGCGAAAGTGTGTGCCTTTGGCCTTGAGGTCGTCCAGTTGGTCGGTGAGATAGGCAAGAGGATTGGTGCGAGCTGTGGCAGTTGTCATTTGACCCTCGAACTGCAGGCCGTCGATATCGGCGCGCCTGCACAATTTCAACAAACACTAAGTCTAATACGCTTCAGACCTTTCGGAAGGCAGTTCTCAGTTCATGGTTCCCCGTTCTCAGTTTACGGACCCTGTGTAATGGCGAGGTTCGCGAGAGCACTGAGGTTGGGAACTTCCAGGTCGGGTTTGGCCGAGGCTGCTTTGGCTGCTCCGGCACCGGGCCGCGGCGAAGGACGATTGACCCAGACGGTCGCAATGCCCAAGGACTGCGCGGGAATTACATCGTGATAAATGCTTTGCCCCACATGTAGCCAGTGCTCGCGACTTACGCCGATCCGACTTTCGGCCAGTTTAAAGATTCCCATGCACGGCTTGTAGCAACCCGCTTGCTCGGCAGTGATTACGTGGTCGAATGCTACCCCGAGCTTGGGTGCGGAAAAGGCGAACAGATCGTCGTCAACATTGGACATGATCGCCAGTTGATGGCGGCTCTTGAGTTTGCGCAGGGCCACGACCGTGTCTGGGAATGGTTGCCAGTTCGCCAGCGATTCTGGCAGCGAACGGACCTCGGCGTCGGTCGGTGAAAACCCCAGGCGCTCACCGAAGCCGCGCACGACGGACCGCAGGACCTCCCGATAACGCAGATATTGTCCTTGCTCGGCTTTCATCTCAAGCTCCGAGTACAGCTCGAGCAGCGCCGAATCGGGAATGTTCTTGTTATGCGCAGCCAGGATGGGACGCAGCGCGGAAAAAATGCCGGTCTCCCAGTCGATCAGGGTACCGTAACAGTCGAAGGTCAGAATTTTGAAGGAAGTC
This sequence comes from uncultured Acidobacteriota bacterium, assembly GCA_963788605.1. GTDB lineage: Bacteria > Acidobacteriota > Terriglobia > Terriglobales > Acidobacteriaceae > JABDBE01. The sequence goes on from CAWBHD010000021.1 coordinate 53,968, forward strand.
AGGTCGAGCATAGAAGATCATTCAAAACTTGTCCGGGCGCGTGCTCGCGGGTACGCCCTCAGGGGTCGCTTCGGTAACCGGCGATCCCAGTCCGGGCAAGGTGGGCGTTTCAGGTGAAGAAGCATTCGCACCAGAATCAACAGGTTGTTTCTTTTCCAGAAATTTCGCCGAGTTCAACAGCGGACGGCTCAACGACGAGTTGTAGCCAGTCCACGGACCCTCCGAGGCAGCCTCGCGTTCAAAATGCGCGCGCATACTTTCCATCTTGGAATCGAGGTTGTCCAGATAATGCAACATGAGCGCTTCGGGAAACATAGGCAACTTGGGCGAGCCGAATTCGTATTCCCCATGATGGCTGATGATCAGGTGCTCGACCAGAATCTTGAGCTCGTCGGGAAAGTCCGGCAGCTGTGCGAGTTTGGCCTGCAACATTTCCAGTTCAATGATCATGTGCCCGAGCAACTGGCCGCGAGTCGTGTAAGAGAACGACCGATTATAGGTAAGCTCGTGAATTTTCCCGATATCGTGGAGAAAGGCGCCCGTAAGCAACAAATCGCGGTTGATCTGCGGATAATTCCGGCACATCAGGTCGCAGGAGCGGGCCAACGAGACCACGTGATCGAGCAATCCGCCAATGTAAGCATGGTGCAGAGTCTTGGCGGCCGGAGCATTGCGATAAGCCTCTGCGATGTCCGGGTCAGCCATGAAAGCTTCCACCAAAGCCTTGAGATGGGGATCCTGAAACGAAGCGACAAACCCCGCCAACGTCCGCCACAACTCACCGATGTCTTTCGTCGTCTTGGGCAAGTAGTCGGAGAAGTCGATCTCCGACTCTCCAAGACGGCGAAGTTTGTGAATTGTGATCTGGAAGCGGTTCTTGTATTTGTTCAGCAGGCCCTTCACCTTGAGGAAGTCGTCCTGCTCGAAAGCGTTGAGCGCATCCTCAACGTTATCCCACATCTTGGCTTCGACCTGTCCGGTACGATCTCCGAGCGTCAGCGCAAGGTAGGGTTCCCCGGTCTTCTTCGGCTTCACCTGCTTGGAAACGACCACAAAACTCGAAGTGATGACTTTGTTTTCATGGTGGCAACAATCGGAGAGGAAGAATTCCTTCATGCGGGTCAGGCCAAGCTTAAACTAGAACAGCCCCAGTTTTTTCTTCTTTTTGAGTTCTTTTGCTCCAGGCTCTCTGGACGCGGTTTCAATGGGTTTGGTCTGATTGGGGCTGGCGCCGGAGTCCACGTAGCCAGTCTTGATGTCAATGAATGCTTCCTCGCGTAATTTCGTGAGATATTCACGCAACGCGGGCTGCAGCCTTTCCATGTAGATCGCATCCTGGATTCTCGGCTTCACTTCGTTCAGAGCGGGCACTCCGGCATCGTGATGCTCGACCACCTCCAGGATGACAAACCCCTGCTTGGTGCGGATTACATCCGACACCTCACCCGCCTTCATGGTGAAGGTTTTGTCCTCGAGTGCTTTGGCAAGCGCGCCGCGTTTGAACTCACCTAAGTCGCCACCTTGGGCGGCGGTGGGTCCATCAGAACTCTTCTTTGCCACGTCATCGAACTTGGCGCCTTTGCGGATCTGGGCAAGCAAATCTTCGGCTTTCGCTTGTGCGGCCTTAAGCCGTTCAGCCTCATCGGTGGAATCGTTGGGCTTGGGGTCTGTCGAGATCAGGATTTCACTCAAACGGATCGTCTCCGGTTGCTCCATCTCGACTTTATGATCGTCGTAAAATTTCTGTATATCTTCTTTGCTGATGACAAGCCTGGAACCGACCTCTTTCCCGATCACCTGCTGGGTAATGATTTGGTTGCGCAGGTTCTGCTTGAACTCTTCAAATGAGATTCCCTGAGACTGGGCGGCCTTCTCTAGTTCCTCCATGCTGCCCAACTTCATCTCCTTACGCATTTCGTCCAGTCTTTTAATGACTTCGGTATCAGCAGTAATGCCCAGGTCTTTGCCTTTTTCCAGCAGCAATTGCTGATCAATCAGGTCGCGCAGCACGTCCTTATCGCGGTCAGCCACGGCCTTGTCGGCGGTGCCGGGATCCTGCTGTTGCGCTTCCTTCTTCAGTTCCTCTTTGCTGTGCAGGAATTCGCTGTGGGTAATGATCTGATTGTTGACCCGGGCGATGATCTCTTCAATGACCGTGTCGTCCGCGCGGAGAAGGGCGGAAGAGGCAAGGACGGGAATGATAAGAAGGCAGGAATAAACTTTTCGCATAAGATTCGCAGGCCGACCCCCATCGGAATCCAAGTTTCGCCAGACAACGGCCTTGATGAATTGTACCTCCGGATGAGTATCTGCTGCCACCGCGTATCCTGTTATGATGATTAGTTTTGGCGCCCCGTCAGCGGGGCAATCCCGCTTCGGAGTCACGCGCATGAGACTTGCCGCCTGTCTTATTCTTGTATTGCTTTGGGGAGTAGCCAGTATCTCGGTGGAAGCACAAAAAAACGAGGCTCTGCCGGATCTGGCGCAATTGGAGAAGATGGCGAGCCGTTTTGCGCCCACGCCAATGCGCGTGGACACGTCCAGGCTCTCGGCCGGCGATCGTCAGGCACTGGTTAAGCTCATTGACGCTGCCCGGATCCTCGACCACATCTTCCTGCAGCAGATGTGGGACGGCAATCTGGCGCTCTACGCCAAATTGCAGAAGGATACAACTCCCCTGGGCAAAGCGCGCCTGCACTATTTTTGGATCAACAAGAGCCCGTGGTCCGACATCGACGAATACAAAGCCTTCTTGCCGGGAGTGCCGCCGCGCAAGCTGCCGGGAGCGAATTTCTATCCCGAGGCCATGACCAAGGAAGCTTTCGAGGCTTGGACTGCGCAATTGTCGCCAAAAGATCAGGAACAGGCGAAAAGCTTTTTCACGGTGATTCGGTGGCGGGAGAACAGTAGACCACCCAATAATCTGCTGGCCATTCCCTACAGCCAACAATATGCGGACGACCTGACGCGGGCGGCTGCGCTGCTTCGTGAGGCAGCGGGGTTGACCGATAACGCGTCGCTGAAGAAGTTTCTGAATCTGCGGGCGGACGCGTTTCTTTCCAATGATTACTACCCAAGCGATATGGCCTGGATGGATCTCGATGCGCCGCTCGACATCACGATTGGCCCTTACGAGACCTACAACGACGAGGTTTACGGCTACAAGGCGGCTTTCGAGGCTTACGTAAACCTGCGCGACGACGAAGAGACTGCAAGGCTCTCAATCTTCACCCAACACCTGCAGGAGATCGAGAACAACCTGCCCATCGATCCGCAGTATCGGAACCCGAAACTCGGTGCGGCGGCGCCGATTCGAGTGGTGGACCAGATCATCAGTGCTGGGGACGGCGCCCACGGCGTTCAGACCACCGCCTACAATCTGCCGAATGACGACCGGGTAGTGCAGCAGAAGGGCAGTAAGCGCGTCATGCTGAAGAATGTGCAGGAGGCAAAGTTCCGCAGCACACTGCTGCCGATTGCGCGACGGACGTTGTCCCAATCGGCGATGGTTGACGTGAGCTTCGAACCATTTTTTATCCACACTCTTGCGCATGAATTAATGCATGGACTGGGCCCACACCAGATCAAAGTTCAGGGGCGCGATACCACGCCCCGCGAGGAACTGAAAGAGTTGTTTGGCGCTATTGAAGAAGCAAAAGCCGATGTCACCGGGCTCTTTGCTTTGCAATACATGATGGATCACGCCAAAGAGATGGGGCTGAGCAAATCGCTGCCGTCCGATCAGGCCGCACAGCGCCAGCTTTATACAACCTATCTGGCTTCCTCTTTCCGCAGCCTACGCTTCGGTTTGAATGATGCGCACGGCAAAGGGATGGCGATTCAGTTCAATTCTTTAATGGACAAAGGCGCGTTTGTCGAGCACGCCGACGGCACGTTTTCGGTGGAGATGTCGAAGATAAAGACTGCCGTTGCCGAACTGGATCACGACCTTCTGACGCTCGAGGCCGAGGGCAATTATGCGGGCGCGAAGAAGATGCTGGACGGACTGGGAGTGGTGACGCCGGCTTTGCGGAAGGCGCTGGATGGCCTGCAAGGCATCCCGACAGACATAGAGCCCATCTTCGTGACTGCCGACGATCTAGCGCCGACCGCGAAAGCCGCTCCCGCGGTCAAACCTGCGCGCGGGGTGAGCAAGTAGCATCAGTCCGGACTACGCCCTGCTTTGGCTAGTTCTCTTCTTTGTCTTTGTCCTTGGCGTCCTTAGGCTGGATGGAGAGCAGTTCCACTTCGAAAATGAGGGTGGCGTTGGGACCAATGTCCGGGCTAGGGCCGCGCTCTCCGTACGCCAGATCGGAGGGAACGAAGAGCTGCCACTTGGATCCCACCGGCATGAGCTGAAGAGCTTCTGTCCATCCTTTGATGACCCCGCCTACCGGGAAGGTAACGGGCTTGCCTTGCTTGTAGGAACTGTCAAATTCCGTGCCATTGATAAGCGTTCCCCGATAGTTGCAGACCACGGAATCGCTGGCGGTTGGCTTCGCGCCCTTGCCCGCGCTCAACACTTTGTATTGCAGACCACTGGGCAGCGTGACGACGCCATCTTTCCCCTTGTTCGCGGCTAGGAATGCCTCTCCTTCCTTCTTGTTTGCTTCCCCAGCCTGCTGCATTTTTTCTTGCTGCTTCTTACGAATGTCGTTCTGTAGATCCGCCAGCGCGGTATGGGCCTCGTCCTCCGAAAGCAGCGTTTTGCCACCCCCCAGCGCGTCTTCCAGGCCTTGCCGCACCAGGTTCGGGTCGACATCTACCGATTGCCGGTGCAGCGCGGTTCCGACATTCATCCCAATGGCGTAGCTGACTTTGTCTTTTTGAGTCTTCAGAGTCTGATTCTCTGCCGGGGCAGGCTGTTGAGTTGTCGATGCTGGAGTCTGCTGCGCCAGGGTGGTCCCGACCAGGATGATGCCAGCCGCAATTACGCTTACCGCAGTGCCGAAGGATTTTCGCATGCAAGTATTGTGACATTGACCCGCGAGCCTAGGCAAACCACATTTCCCCGCACAGAGCGCGCCGTGTCCTAGTGAAGAACGCGGGAATTTCCAGGGAGGTCGGGTTGCCGCACGGGAGGAATCCCGCGCCTACAATGCTAAGGGATTTCGGGCCAGGGCCAGTGTGGTCACGTCGTTGTGGGTCGGGGCGGTTCCCATAAACTGTTGTACTTGGTCAAGAACAGAGACACAGAGGTCCTTTGCACTTACCGCTTTGGATTGTTCAAGAGTTTCCTTTACCCGCTCCAACCCAAACTCTTCAGATTTGCATTTTGCCTCGACAATGCCACGCGAAGCCAGCAGCATAACGGCACCTGGTTCGAGGGCGACAACCGAAGCATTCGAAACCATGTGGGAAAACAGTCCCAGTGGCAGACCGGTGGCGGGAAGTTCGCTAATGCCATTGCTGTCCCGCGCCAGTCCTGGCGTGTGACCCGCGTTGAAATAACAAATGATACCCAGGGTTTCGTCGTAACAGCCCGCAAAGGCTGGACAAGAACGGACTCCGTCGGCAGCCTTCAGTATCGTGTGATTCAATTGCAGGCACAACTCCATCATCGCGTCGGCCTCATTGACATCGCGCTGCGCAAACAGCTCTGTACCCACGCTTCGGAAAGTGTGCTGGGCAGCGGAAACAATGGCTCGGGTATCCTGCAAACTGCCAGCGACATCGAGCAAGCCGAACAGGATGCGATTCGGGCCGACGCGGATAAAATCATAGAAATCACCCGCCATGCGGTAGCCGTAGTAAATCGACGCCAGTTCAGCCCCGTTCAGTTCCGGGACATCAGCGTGGACCGGGTCGCGAACCGGTGGCGGAGTTTCTTCGAAATTGAAGAGAGCACGCATCGAGAATCGAGCCGAGAAGTTACCACACAATTCACTCAAAAACCAGCTAAAAAACTGAGGGCGCAGTGAGCTCACAACGGGTTGGATCGGCGGGAATGGAGCGGGCGCCAGTGGAAAATACCAGTCAAAGGTGTGCATCCAGGGAACTTCTTTTCCACCTTATGACTAATTCCCGTATTTGCCTGCGAGGTACTTCCCAACTTCGGCTTCCAGTTGACCGTAATCGGAGTGGATGGTAGTGCGAAGCGCGGCTTCGGTCGAACTTCCCTGCCCCAGCCTTTCGAGGATCCTTTGCAGATCACTCATGCCATAGGTATCGCTGATGTATTCCACCGCAGCCAGGGATTCTTCATAGGCCACGGTAGCCTGCACTCCCGAGAACTGCATGAAACTGCCTTCCAGCGCGTTTAATGGGATTTCGCGCTGGGTGCGGAAGAGATTCGCCAGAAGCTGCCCGTGGGATACTTGCTTGGGCTCAACCGCCTGGGCAATGCCCTCGTTGAGCCATTGCGGGCAACGCCCGCCTGAAAGCTGACTAATAAACGAGTGCGCGAGTTCGTGCTTGAGCACGCGCGCCAACTCAGGCGTGACCGAACTCAAACCGTTGATCGGGATACGCAGCTTGCCGTCATAGACTGCGCCACTCCAGGAGGGCGCCTGGGTGACGTCAAAGAAAGACTGCTCGGTGTAGAGCACCACCGCAATGCTGTTCCGTGGAGCAATGCCGAGTTCCCGCACGAGGTCATCGTATTCCGACTCCAGGGTCGCAACCAGTTGGCTGCGCAGCGTGTCGGATGTCTGCTTGCCCTCGTACTTCAGGCTGAAGTGGCTGCTCTCATGCTGCGTGTAATCGGCCTCAGCGGCGGCGTCACGCTGCGCCTTCTCCAGTAGTTTTTGCACCATGGCATCGGGACGAAGTTCGAGCGAATGTTTCCAGGTGCGGATAGCCTCCGGGGCGCGATCGGCAGCGAACTGTACGTACCCCAGAACCGTAAGGGCGTCGGGCGAGTCCGGCGCGGCGCGGACAGCGCGCTCGGCATAGGGCAGAGCCTCGGCGGCATTCCCGGTTCGCACCAGCAACGCGGCATAGTAATTCAGAATTGTTGGATTCTCGGAATCGAAACGTAAGGCGGCTTCGAAGTAGGTGCGGGCTTTGCCCAGATTTCCGTGATCAAATTCGTGTTTGCCCGCGATGAAGTAACCAGCGGCAGTGGCAGCGCCGTTTCCCGCCTGTTCGAGAGCTGACAGCGCATCCGCATCGACCCGTCCGTCCTGAATGATCTTGCCGATGAGGGCAGGGTCATTTTTCAAAGTGTCGGCGGGCGCAAACTCCGGCAGATCATTCCGCTCCTTGGCGCTTCCTCCCGCCGCGGCGTACCCGGGTGGAGTTCCGCCGGCGTCAATCCGATCGACTGATGACTTGGGAATCGCGTACGAGTTGTCACCGAGATCGTACTCGATATGGGTGCCAGTATCTCGAACATGGTCAGCCCAGATGCTGCGCCCGTTCTTGAGGTGAATGACCTCCGCGGGCGCACACACCACCGCCGCGACCCATAGAACAACCGATAAGAGGGAGAAGGTGACAGGTGCGCGCACTATGGCGCATTCTAGAGGATGGTAAGCAGCAGGCGTAGGTGACCGAGGTAATGTCAAAAATGCGGAGAGGGTTGCTGCTACTCGCTTGGGTGTTGCTCGGTTCGACCGCGGGGATGCTGGCTTGGAGCCAGGACACTCCTAAACCCTCCCCCGAGTCCGCCGTGAGAGTCCTGGGAAGAACTCCGCCCTTGCACGTCAATGCGGGCGAGAACCTCTATCTGCAATTGCGCAGCGTTGGCCTCGACCAGTCTCGCGTCTACCACGTGCGCGACGTCTCGATCGATCGTGCGGCTTTTCACATAACGCTGAATGACGGCACCATCGCATTTAGCGCGGATGTGGCTGGCCAGGTTACGGGAGCATTTTTTGAGGGGGACGGGGAAATATTGTTGTCTCCTCCGAACCAATACGAGCGGGCATCGATGGCGCTGTTCACCGGCGCGGCCATACTGGAAGAGAGATTCGTAACCGCGTATTTCCGCTTCAATGACGACACTTTCACCGAGTTGCTGCCGTCGCTTGTGCCTGTAGACTATGCCCCGGCGTTCGTTTCCCGCTGGAATGGCACAGCCCGCAACCTGGCCGAAGGTGATGCGCTGCGGCTGTTGATGACTCTCAGTAGACTTCTGCCGACGGACGGCCCACCAACCGCGGAGACCGCGACTCCCGGCGGTCCTGGCGACAACGGCGATCGTTTCCTGCACGCCCGCCTGCAAGGGGTGAAACTCGGAACCTTCGATCTATGTTTCGACTCCGAGACAGCAGAACAAATTTGGGCCGGCCAGTTGAAGACCGTGAATGGCGCGAGCTATTACGACGTGTGGACTTCGTTCTCCACGGCGGGAGCGAACCCGGGTGCGGAATCTGTGAACGCGACAGTTGGCCAGGGTGGCAAGCCCAACGCCATCGAAATACCCCGTTACAGGATCCGTACTGAAATAAGGCCTCCTACTCAAATCGGCGCTGAAGCTACCCTGCAAATAGAAGTACACCAGGGCGGGCAGCGGGCAGTCTTGTTCGAACTGTCTCGGGCCCTGCGAATCGTACAGGTAGAAGCGGACGGGCATTCAGTTGAGTTCATTCACAATCCCGCAATCGAGGGGACCCAACTGGCACGGCATGGGAACGACTTGGTCGCAGTCGTATTTCCCCAGCCCTTGCGCACCGGGCAGCGGCTGGAACTACGCTTTGTCTACGGTGGCGAAGTACTGTCGGAAATGGGAGCCGGTCTGCTATACGTCGGCGCCCGCGGGACGTGGTACCCCAATCGGGGACTCGCCATGTCTGACTTCGACTTGGAATTTCGCTATCCCGCGGGTTGGACTCTGGTTGCGACTGGGAAACGAGCGGAGGCGATAGCTTCTACAAATCCAGGCGACCCGGCGGCCGGCAATGATCCGGCGGGCGGCGAACAAGTAAGTCGCTGGGTTTCCGAGCGGCCCATCCCACTCGCCGGGTTCGATTTAGGGAAATATGAAAAAGTGACAGCCCGGGCCGGAGCTGTGACGGTCGAGACTTACGCGACCTCAGGAGTGGAACGCGGATTTCCCCGGCCAAAAGCTGAAAGCGTCATTCCCGATACGTCGATCCCCGGCTTACCGGGACCACCTCCACTCGTCCTGGCTCCCTTACCCTCTCCGGCGCGGAATGCACAAATTGTCGCCACCGCGGCCGCCCATGCAATCGACGATTTCTCGCGCTGGTACGGCCCCTTTCCTTACAGCGATCTTAAGCTGGCCCAAATCCCCGGGGGCCTCAGCCAGGGTTGGCCGGGTCTGGTGTTTCTCTCCAGCATTTCTTTTCTCACCGCGGAGGAGAAATCGCAACTGCACGCGACTCCGGTGGAAAATACGCTCATGAGCCAGGTGATCGCCCACGAGACGGCTCATCAATGGTGGGGCGATCTGGTCATGTGGAGCGGTTACCGCGACCAATGGATCGTGGAAGCCCTGGCGAATTACAGTTCGCTGATGGTGCTCGAATCACAGAATCCCTCGCAATTTCGTGACGTCATGGAGAAACTCCGCGATGATCTGCTCCAGAAAAACCAATCTGGAGCACAATTGATGGAGGACGGCCCCGTAACCCTGGGCACGAGGCTTTCCTGTTCGCTGTTCCCCGGTGGGTATGACGCCATCAGTTACGGCCGTGGCACCTGGCTCTTTCACATGCTGCGATTCATGCTGCGCGACGCAGAACTGGTTGGCCGCGCCGGCGCTGGTGACGGCAAATCCGAATCAGAAGAGCCTTTCGTGCGAATACTCCGACAGGTCAGGGAACGCTACCAGGGAAAGGCCATCACGACACGGGAGTTGTTACAAGCATTCGAAGAAGAGTTACCACCTTCCTTGTGGTACGAGCACCGCAAGTCGCTGGACTGGTTTTACGAGGGATGGGTGAACGGAACGGCGATTCCACATTTCGAATTGCACGGGGTAAAGTACTCGGACAAACCCGGCGCAACGACCATAAGCGGCGTCATCCTGCAAAAGGACGCGCCCGACAATCTGGTAACTTCGGTTCCGTTGTATGCCACGGTTGGCGGGGAAACGGTACTGTTGGGACGGGTGTTCGCGGACGGCCCGGAGACTCCCTTCCATTTGACAGCATCCCAGGGCGCACGAAGGGTCGTTCTTGATCCCGATCACGCCCTGCTTGCACGATCGCGGTAGGCAAGTCGCATTAAGGCCTCGACCATTTCAGAACGACATTCCCGATAATTTCGCGTGTTTTTCCCGAGACGATCATTTTTCCCTGCTCCCCACCACTCTTGTGAGCGCCCCGCTCCCCCGCCATTGGGAGTAACTCGCTCGCGGGCAAAGGATTTGCTCGTCTCGCATCTCCCGCGCTCCCGATGGAGACGCAGGTGCTTATAACTTTTCGTATCTGGAGAAGGCAAACAACATGAATCACGCGGAACTATCCCCGGAAGCGACCCCTGATTCGGTCTCGATCACAACCGACATCGACCGCCAGTCGGGCTATGGAACCATCCTGCTGGTGGAAGACAATACTTCCCTGCTCAAAACCACTTGCGAAGTCCTGGAGTCTGCAGGTTATAGAGTGCTGAAGACGCGGACCGCAGCCGAAGCGATATCCGTATTCCACCAATACAAGGCCATCGTGCGATTGCTACTGACAGATGTCGTTCTACCGGGGCAGAATGGCCAGGAACTCGCCAACTACCTGCGCAGCGTCTGCCCGGATTTGAGGACAATCTTCATCTCGGGCTATCCCGTGGTGTTGATGTTGGCTACGTTGCTGGCAATCAATTCAAGAGCTTGAGTTTGCGCCCGTAACCCCGCACACGCCGCATAGTATCCGCTGTCCACAGTTTTTCTCCACTGGAGGAGAAGCACGCCGTCAGCCGTTTCCATCGCGCACCCGGCTGGGAGCTATCTGATGCAGCAACAGGGTTTTCGTTTAGGGATTAGTAAGAACACGTTATAATGATGCTGCAGTTGAGGAATATCTTGCCGGGCAGAGGAAACCCACCCGGCAGATTGTCCCCTCTCGACATCACGGAGAATGCTCGACACCCGTCAGCTATGAATCTCAACCGCAATGGCAATGGGTGCGCCTTCAAACAGAAGCCCCACTTCCAGCGGGCTCGCATCCATCATAGGCAGGCACTGGTAATCGGATCTGGTAATCACGTCAGCGAAGATTGCCTCGGATCACAACCACCGATGCCGCGGGCAAATCATACAAAACATCCTTCCCTGCAGTCTGTCTGGAGTGAAGGATGGGCCCGTCCGGATTGGCGGTGCCTTTGCTTAGCGCAATCACCGATGGGTCCCCCGAATGTTCAGAGTGGGCCATGAAGAGCGTCTCTCCCGGATGCCATTGATACTGGTTCTTTCCAAAAGTTGAGACCTCAACTGGGCCGGAGAAGAAGTTCGCTTCCTGCTCCATTTGATCGCGAAACCAGATTCGTACGCGATGCGCATTCTCCTGGTCGCGGTTCACCGCCATCACCGACCACTGCCCGTCCGGCCGTTTCACCGCGTAAGCGGTCACCAATGCGTGCCCGGCGCCATCATCAACGTCACTTTTTGCCGGAAACATGCGATGCTCCCCGGAACCTGGCTGCACCCACTCCAGATTGATCAGTTGCGAGGTAAAGAACTGCGAAAGGGGCTGTTCAATTTTGTAATCGGCGTCAACCGTAAACATGCCAAACGTTCCCGGAGAATCGTTGCAGCCATGTTCCATCTGCAATGGAGAATAGTGGAAATAGTAAATTCCATTTCCACCTGAATTCAGGAACGACCCCACATAGTCCGCCAGCCAAACCCCCGCGAACATGTCCATATAGGTCTCGCTGGGGGCGGAAGATAGATTCGATTCGGTGACCAGCATCGGGAGGTTGGCCGGCACACCATCGTCTCGCCAGACTTGCATAATGTGGCTGATCAGGTCGGGCTCGTCATAGAGAGTGCCCCAGGGAGTCTTGCAGCCGTCATAGGGATAGTGCTCGAATGAGAAGAACGCAAGATCATTCATCCGGCCATGTTGCTTCAGGTAGTCCAGGAAACGCGCCACCCAGGAGACCCTGCCGTTCGCGTCAGGCCAGACTTCAATGTCCTTGCTCACTCCTTCAAAAGAGGGTCCGCCGAGCTTCAACGCGGGGTCGATACGGTGTAGTACCGTCGCCCACTGGAGATAGAGTGCGCCGTAGTCCTCGGGCAGCATGAATTGCCCGTCCGACTCCTCGCCCATTTCAACATACGAAATCGGATAGTTTCGTTTCTTGAGATACGTAATCTCGGCGGCGGAGTTCTCCGGTGTTTCGTATAGCATCGCGACCGGCACCATCGCCGGCAGCCCGCGCGTAATGCCGCTGGTGTAGAAGAAGTCGAATCCTACTTGCGCCTGTTTGGTGGACCGCAGATCGGACGGCTGGTGCCAGGGATCCACGGAAGAGCAATAGGTGGCGGTCTGCTCCTGGTCCGGCGTGTGCCGCAGAACATCGTGGAACGCTCCATCCGCCGTGGTCGTTCCGAGATAGAGCTCGCTGATCGCGTAGCCCACGCAGTTCCTGGGGTCAGCGAGTTTTGTATCCGCCGACTGGTGAGAATCGCATGTATTCGACGAATCTGTCATCAAAATGCGCAAGAAGTGAACCGGAATCGCGCTCTCGGACAACCGCAGAGTTTCAGTCCCGCCTTTTCCCGCCGTAACCACGCCATGCGGAAACGTCTGCCATACTCCCTTGGTTTGCGAGCGGATCGCATCCTCTCCCGTCCAGTACTGCACCAGGTAGTGAGTCGCAAACGGATTCGCCCACACAATGCGAATACTATTGACCATCTGACTTTGCGCAAGATCAAGGATCACCCACTGCGGATGAATGGTATCGCTTTCCCCAGTAAAGCGTTGCGTCAGATAGGGGCTGCTCTTCCAATAAGTATTCAGATCACCGTCTGTAAGCCGCGAGAAACCGCCGTTCCCGGTGCCATCGTTGCGCGTGGTTCCGCGATGTGGCAGTGAGTATCCGTAGGAATAACGAATCGGATCAGCCGGAGCCGACGAGCCCGTGAAGTATCCCTTGCCGCTGGGATCGCTCCAAGTTCCATTCGGATTCCAGTGCCAGGCCTCCATCGTAAGCTCGGTATTTTGCCGGTAGCTGACCGTCTGCCATCCCGACGCCAACACCTGTTCAAGCGCAGGATTAGTCAGCCCCTTGTCGATCGCTTCCCCCGGAATCCGGTCGATACCGGCTCCCAAGGTCTCGCTGGGCACAAAGCGGTTCGTCGAATGCGCCGGCGTCTTGTCCACCTGGATGGTCTGCGCAGTACAGGCGGTCAGCACGAAGAGGCATTCCATCAGCACCACAAGAACAGCATTCAAAGTTTTCAAAGGCACGACTCCCCGGTGTTTTGCGTTCCTAACCACATTTGGCAATGCACACGTAGTCCGGACACTTCGTCCGGATTGAAATCCTCTGCCACCCAGGCTTCACCTTGATCCGATCGTCTCCAGAAAGCCTTGCAACTCTTCCGGTAGAGGCCGCGCAAACGATAGCACGACACCGCTCCTGGGATGCTGCAACTGCAACGCCGCCGCATGCAGAAAATTTCGGGGCAGCGAAATACCCGCTTCATTCTTCCCACTCATCTCACGCGGCGCCCCATAAAGAGTATCGCCAACCACCGGATGCCTCAGCGAACTCAGATGCACCCGGATCTGATGCGTCCGCCCGGTGTCGATCCGCAGTTCCAGCAGAGTGAACTTTCCATACTTCGAATCGATCCACTTCTGCACCGTGTAGTGGGTCACCGCTTCTCGTCCCCCCGACCGCTTCGTGGTCATCCGGGTCCGCCGCACCCGATCCCGGCTGATGCTGCTGCTGATCGTCCCCCGATCCTGCTTCATCCAGCCATGCACCAGTGCAATATAAGTCTTCTTGACTACCCGCCGGGCAAACTGCGCGGCCAATTTGCGATGGGCTCCATCGTTCTTCGCCACCACGATCAACCCGCTGGTAGCTTTGTCCAGCCGGTGCACGATACCCGGCCGCAACTCTCCGCCCACGGCCGATAGCTGTCCGAACCGGTGCAGTAACGCATTTACCAGGGTGCCGAGGTTGCGTTCATCCTCCGTCGCCCCCGCCCCCGCATGAACCATCATCCCCGCAGCTTTGTTTACCACGGCCAGGTCATCGTCCTCATAGACGATGTCCAGCGGAATGTCTTCCGCCATCGCTCGCAACGGCGGTGACTTCACATCGCCGAGAATCGCAATTCGTTCCCCGCCTCGCAATCGCAAAGACGCCTTCGCCGCCTCGTCATTGACCAATACTTTTTCCTGTTGGATCAATTGCTGGACGCGCGCACGGCTGCTCTCGGCAATCTGGCTGACCAGGAACTGATCCAACCGCTTGCCGGCATCCTCTGTCGTCGCAATGAGATGTTTGGGAAATGTATCCACGGCTAGAAAACTAACAGCTTAAGGATACCGCGTCCGACACGAGTCCGACAGAAAACGAATTTCTCTGTGCCTCTGTGTCTCTGTGGTCAACAGATTCTGGGATCTACCGCGCAGCCTGCGCCGGGATCGCCTTAAACCCCGGCCGCAGCCACCAGATCAGCCCGCCGGTCACGACCAGCCCAATCGAAATCAACTGTGTCCCGGTCATGATTCCACCGAGCACCGATCCCCTCCCGGGATCGTCGCGCAGAAATTCGAGAAAATAGCGCGCCACGCCGTAAAGGAAGAAATAGGCCGCAATCACCTGGCCATCAAATTTCTTCCTCTTGAAAAGCCACATCAGAATAAAAAAATTGGCCAGCTCGACGGCTGATTCGAACAGTTGCGTGGGCTCCAGGGGGTGCCCCAGCGGCGTGCCAGTCCAGGCGTTGGCGATCGGATTAGTAAAAGTTACGCCCCAGAAATGATTTGTCGGTTTGCCATAGCAGCAACCGGCGGCAAAACAACCTACTCGCCCCAGCGCATGTCCAAACGCCAACCCGGGCGCGAACGCGTCACACGTGGATAGCGCCGGCATCCGATGTTTCCGGATGTACCAGGCCGCAGCGGCAAACGCGCCAATCAATCCCCCAGAAAATACCCCGCCCGCCTGCAGAGTCCCAAAACTGAAAATTTCTCCCGGATGCGCGGCGTAATTACTCCAGTCATTTACGATGTAAAGAATTTTGGCGCCAAGAATTCCACACAGCACCACCAGAATGCCCAGATTCCACGCATCGTCCCCGTTGATTCCCTGCTTCTCCGAATTGCGCACGCTGATCCACATGCCGAGCAGCACGCCCAGTGAGACCAGCAGTCCGTAGGTCGGCAAACTGAAGTTGCCAATATGGAAGAGTCGGGGAAACACGGTTATTTAGATGCGGTGCGCTGGGAATTAGTAACAGGTCAAGTGTAACAGGGAAATGCGAGAGTAGAAGCAAGCCGACCCACCTAGCCGTGTGGTAGGCCGAGAATGAACCCGTCGTTAGACAGTGGGAACCCGCCGCGACCCTTTAGGCATCTCCGCATGGCGGAGCGTTGCACACCGGATCTAATTTACGAGTCAGGCCCCCGTTCATTCGGTGTTGGTTCAAAAATCGGTTACCACCATCACCAACTTCGCAGGTCGGCTTTCAATCCGAATCCTAGGGAAATCCCGTCCACTTGGCAAGGGGGACGGCTCAAATAGTTGGCACTCGATTTGCCAGCAACTTTCGTAAGGGGAACAGACCACGTAGGACGACCGCAAATCGATTACAGGGGTTTGACACTATCCCACCCGCCGCTTCTCCTCCAGCACTTCATCCAGCGCATCCGCCAGATGATGCGCCCGCTTCAAATAGTCCACAGTGCCACCATCCTGATTCCGCTTCAGTAGATGATACTCATCGGCAATATTGAGCGCCGCCAGCACCGCCAATCGCGCCGTGTCCACGGTGTGAGTCTGCTCGGAGACCGCCCGCATCTTGGCATCCACGTACTCGGCCAGTTTTACAATGTACTCCGCATCCGACCCGCGCAGATTATAAGCCTGATCGAAAATCTCCACGCGCACGCTGTTGTCGCCAGCATTCTTTGTCGCCGGCTGTTTCGTAGCACTCGCCATAACCTATCCTGCTCCCCTTCGCCGCTGAATCGAATCCAACAGTTTCAGCTGGCAGCCTGCTCTTCCGCAAGCACGTCGATCTGCGCCAGCATCTTCTCGACGCGGCCGCGAATCTCTTCGCGCTCCCGCCGCAACTGCACCATTTCGCGGCGAAGACCCTCGACCTCTTCTTCCCGCTCCTCCAGTTGGTCACGTAAGCGCTGCGCATCGCGTTCCGCAACCGATCGCGCGTCGCGCGCCGCTTTGTACATTTCAATAGTGCGATAGATCTTTTGTTCGAGCGCCTGAAAATCGTCGGAAGGAACCTGCGCCGATACCTCTTCTGCCATTCTCACCACCATGATTGCACTTCTTCTCCGAAGGATTTCGATCTTCAGCGCAGTATATCGCACAACCCTGTGGAGGAACTATCGTCTTTGCGCGAGTCTGTCATTTGTGTGAGTCTGTCATCCTGAGCGCAGCAACTGATTCGCAAAGCGAATCAGTTGCGGAGTCGAAGGATCCCTACCCTTCAATTCCCGCAAAATTGGCCCCAGGGAGTTCGCACCAAATCGCAAGCAACCATCCCTAGCCTCTCAGCTTCCTCAACTTTCTCCCAGCCTCATCCAGCGTCTCATCCCGCTTGCAGAACGCAAACCTCACCTGCTTTGCGCCATCCCGCGGATCATTGTAGAAACTAGACCCGGGAACCGCCGCCACTCCAATCTCCTTCACCAGATGCCTGGTGAACACCAAATCATCCGCGAATCCGAACCCGCCGATATCGGTCATCACGTAATACGCTCCACGCGGACGAAAGCAACGGAATCCAGCCTCCGTTAACGCAGGCATCAGACGATCCCGCCGCGCCCGGTATCCATTCGCAAGGTTTTCGTAATAGGCGCGCGGCAGCCCCAGAGCAACCGCACCCGCTTCCTGCAGAGGCGCCGGCGCCCCCACCGTTAGAAAATCGTGAACTTTGCGAATCGCATTCGTGATCGCCGGTGGACCCACTGCCCACCCCACGCGCCATCCCGTCACGCTGTAGCTCTTCGACAGGCCGTTGATCGTAACCGTTCGCTCGCTCATTCCGTCGAGGCTCGCCATCGAAATGTGCTGCGTGCCGTCGTAAAGAATGTGCTCGTAGATTTCGTCGGTGATGGCGAGAACGTTGAACTCAACGCACAGATCGCGAATCAGTTCGAGTTCGCGCCCGCGTGAACACCTTACCGGTCGGATTGTTTGGAGTATTAAGAATGATCGCTTTGGTCTGATGGTGAAATGCCGCCCGCAGTTCGCCCTCGTCGAAGGTCCACTCGCCGTCCGCGGTGCTTGGCGGGCGCAGTTTCACGAACACCGGCTTCGCACCCGACAGCACCGCGTCCGGCCCGTAGTTTTCGTAAAACGGCTCGAAGATCACCACTTCGTCGCCCTTGTTGCACACCGCCAGCAGCGTCGAAATCATCGCTTCGGTCGAGCCGCAGCAAACCGTGATCTGAGTCTCCGGATCGACCGCAATCCCCTGCCACTCCTGCATCTGCCGCGCTATCGCATTCCGCAGACTCTTCGCGCCCCAGGTGATCGCATACTGATTCACATCCGCCGCAACCGCTTCTTGCGCAGCCCGCTTGATCTCTGCCGGAGCAGAAAAATCCGGAAAGCCCTGCGCCAGGTTTACCGCCCCATGCAGCATCGCCTGCCGCGTCATCTCGCGAATGACGGACTCCGTAAAGTGTTCAACTTTGTCGCTGAGGAAATGCTTCGGTTGGACCACCACATCAGCCATAGTTCGGTCAGACTAGCACAGCAAGGAAACAGAATCACCAGCGAGAACCACGTGGGGACAGCCCGGCCGACCAAAGCGAGGCTCGCCACCTCAACAAATTGTCATCCTGAGCGGAGCAGATTCTCCGCGCAGCGGAGGATCTGCGGAGTCGAAGGACCCAGCACGGCCGGAACCCAGAGAAATGTAAAAGGGAATTTCAACCAGGACTGCTGCGAGAAACTGCACCGCAGACCCACCAAGACCATCCCGCAGGCTGGGCTGGCTACGAACTCCGCAAAGTCCCGCCCAAACTTTCGAGCGCTTTAACGATCTCCCCCGACCATCGTGCAACTTCATCCTCGCGCAAGGTCCGCTCCCCAGATTGAAACGTGGCCCGAAGCAGCAAAGAATACTTGCCCACCGGGATCGCCCCCCCTCGAAAGATCTCGACCGGAACGAAACTTCGCAACTCGCCCAAACCCAATCCCGTAATCGCCTTCTCCATCTTTGCGAACTCAACCGAATCGTCAAACACAAAAGAAAAGTCGCGTTCCACCGCCGGATATCGCGGCAACGCCTCATACCGAACGGCACGCAACCCGCGCTTGACCAACCGGTCGAGATAAATCTCGCCGACAAAGATATCTCGCTTCAGCTTGCGTCCCGCAGCCATCTCGGGATGGACCTGCCCGAACTGAGCCACGACTTCCCCGTCCATAACCGCGCACGCGGAACGCCCCGGATGGTAATACTCTGCGGCATTCGCCTTGTACTCGAGGTCACGGTGCTGGAAAATCCCAATCAAACTTTCTACATCGCCCTTGAGATCGAAGAACGACATTGCCCTGGCTGGCTGATGAACACTCGCAGGCAGCGCGTTGCCGGTCGCGCCCAGGCAAATACGCCTGAATTCGGCCGTTTTCTCGCCTGCCGCCTGGAACACATTCCCTGCCTCAAACAAGCGAAGGTCGTTGCTGTCCCGATTCAGATTGTAGGCCAGCATGTTCAGCATGCCCGGCACCATCGAGGTGCGCATCACCGAAGCTTCCTCGCTCAGCGGATTGGCTAATTCAATCACTGGCACCGCCGAGAATTGTTCCGCATCCGCATGGGAGATAAATGTCAGCGAAATAGTTTCGTCGTAGCCCAGCGCCAGCAGCGAAGTCCGCAGCCGCTGGTCCTTTTCCGCATCGGGCTGCTCGACCACCGATCCAGACATAAGCCGGCAGCGTATTGGGGAACTTGTCGTAGCCATGAAGGCGCGCAATCTCTTCGATCACATCGATCTCACGTTCTACATCCAGCCGCCAGCTCGGAATCTGCACCGTGAACTCGAGGTTCTTCACCCGGTTCCGGGATCAACTCGAAACCCAGCCGCCGCAGAATACGCAGAATTTCTGCCGCCTCCAGCTTCTCGCCGAGAATGCGACGCACTTCGGAGACATGCAAAGCGATCGGCGCGAGATCTAACGGACGCGCGATCACGTCAACCGGGGCGCCGACTAGTTCACCCCCACCCGACTGCAGAATAAGTTCCGCCACGCGATTACAGGAAAGAACCGTGGACTCGATAGTCCGCGCCGCGCTCGAAGCGATGCGACGCATCGGTATGCAGCCCGTGCCGCCGCGACATCTTGCGAACTGTCACCGGATCCCACCACGCCGATTCGATCAGGACGTTGCGCGTCTTCTCCGTAATCATGGTGTCGAAGCCGCCCATCGTACCCGCCAATCCGACCGGCTTCTTCGCATCGGCAACCACCAGGTCCTCGGAAGTCAGCTTGCGTTCGACTCCATCGAGTGTCTTCAGTTTTTCGCCGTCCCGCGCCCGCCGCACCACGATCTTCCCGCCTTCGAGCAAATCAAGATCGAACACATGCGTCGGTTTGCCCATCTCCCACAGCGTGTAGTTGGTCGCATCCACGGCATTATTGATAGGCCGCTGATCCAGCAGTGCCAGTCGTTGCACGATCTTCGCAGGCGAAGCCTTGATGGCCACGTTTCGAATGACGCGGGCAGTGAACCGCGCACATCCTTGTTCGTCCTGAATCTCGATTGGGAAGGGCACGGCTTCAGTCGTGCCGCTACGAGCCGCCGAAGAACCGGCTTTAGCCGCTGGGGCTCCCGGCAGTTGAGGCTCGATCGGCTTCAGCGGCAGATCATAAATCGCAGAACATTCTCGCGCCACGCCGTAATGATTCATCGCGTCAGGACGATTGGTCGTGATCGTCCATTTCGAAGATCGCAGCATCACCCTCGCCACTAACCGACTCGACCGCGATCCCCGCCAAAGTCAAATCGTCAGCAAGTTGATGGTAGTTGACGTCCAGGTCAACGAAATCGCGCAACCATTGAGGAGAAATCTTCATGACAGGCTGCTGGCTCCTAGCCTCCACTTGTGGGCTTTACCACAGAGTCACTGAGACACAGAAAGAAAAAGCCTTCTCTGTGTCTCTGTGACTCTGTGGTAATGGTCTTACGCAAACTGCTTCAAGAATCTAACATCGCCATTGAAAAACAACTGAATGTCGTCCACGCCATACTTCAGAATCGCAATCCGTTCCACGCCCATGCCAAACGCAAACCCGCTGACTTTTTTCGGATCGTAGTCGACAAACCCGTAGACATTCGGATCCACCATCCCACACCCCAGCAACTCGATCCACCCGCTGGCCTTGCAGTTCCGGCAGGGCCCACCATCGCGATACCCCTTGCCTCCGCAGAAAATGCAGCTGATCTGCACATCCGCGCTGGGCTCGGTGAAAGGAAAAAACGACGGATAAAACCGCGTCTTCACACTCGATCCAAACAGCGCCTTCATGGCATGATCGAGCGTGCCCTTCAGATCGCAAAACGTAATGTTCGTATCCACCGCCAGCCCCTCGACCTGATGAAAAATCGGCGAGTGCGTAGCGTCCAGCGCATCATTGCGATGCACTTTCCCGGGGCAAACCACGCGCACCGGCGGCTTCATCTTTTCCATGGTGCGAATCTGCACCGGCGAAGTGTGGGTGCGCAGCAGCAACCGCTCGCGCTGCGGCTTCGATTCCTGATTGGCAATGAACAGCGTATCCTGCGTATCCCGCGCCGGATGATTGGGAGGAAAATTCAAAGCCTCGAAATTGTAGTAGTCCGTCTCAATCTCCGGTCCTTCCTCGACCGAATACCCGAGATTGCGAAACACCCCGACGATCTCGTTCATCGTCTTGATGACGGGATGCTCCGCCCCGAGAGGACGGCGGGTGCCAGGAAGGGTGATGTCGAGGTTGTCGCCGGGACGTTCAATGCGAGGCGTGATGCCGGAATCCCGACTTCAACTGCCCAGCGGTCTGGCTTTTCGAGTGGGCTCCGCTCGGGATGCGATCAAGTTGCATCGACTGTCTGCTCGACTTTGGCTTTAAGTTCGTTGACGCACTGTCCGACGTCGCGCTTCGCATCCTTCGGCGCGGCTTTCAGCCATTCGGTATTAATCTGAGTGAGGATACCGTTTGTACGCGCCATCCAGCGATCGCGGAATTCCTTCCACTCCGCCTCAGTGCCGACCGCCTTAGACTCCTCCGCAAGCGCCGAGAGCAGATCCTTTGCGGCTTTCCCAAGCGCCGTCGCCGAAAAGTCCTTAAGCTTCGGAACGCTATACGCTGATTTTTTCTTGGGACTCATATCAAAACCCTGTCATCCTGAGCGCAGTTGCCGTCGCAAAGCGACGGCAACGTAGTCGAAGGACCTCGCGTACGCCAGTTCCCGCCATGCCGATTCAGGGAGTTCTAGCAGTCCAGCCAAGGGATGGTGCGAATACCCTTCCGGAGCCTTGGTCGCTTCCCGCATCTGCGGGGTCCCTCGACTTCGTGGCTGCCGCGCTTCGCACCGCACCCACCGCGCTCAGGATGACACGCTTTCTTGTTGCGAAATCTGAATGGGCTGACTGCTAAAGACCTAAGCCGCAGCGCTGAGAGCAGCCTTCGCCTGCGCGGCTAGGCTCGTAAACGCAGGCGCATCCTTGACCGCCAAATCCGCCAGGATCTTGCGATCCAGTTCCACCCCAGCCTTCTTCAGACCGTGGATGAACGGTGTTGTAGCTCATCCCGTTCAGTTTGGCGGCGGCGCCGATGCGCACGATCCACAACGAGCGAAACTGCCGCTTGCGCTGTTTGCGCCCGGAGTAGGCAAACTTGAGCCCGCGTTCGACGGCCTCTTTGGCTGACCGGTACAGTTTGGATTTTGTAAGGAAGTAACCACTTGCGCGGTCTAATATCTTTTTGCGCTTGGCGCGCCGCTTGGTACCACGTTTTACACGAGGCATTGAAGTGCTCCTTTTTCATTTCGATTTACGGCGGCTGGAGGTAGGAGACTGAAAGCAGTCTGTATCACCTCTTCACACGCCGGGAGCCGCTGAATCCCAAGGATTCGCAGCCCACAAAGCGGGCGAGTCGCCCGCTACCACACAAACTTACTCTAGTACGGAATCATCCGCTTGATTTTGGGCGTATCCGCATCGCTGACCAGAACGGAGTGGCCCAGCTTCTTTTTGCGTTTGTGCGACTTGGAAGTCAGCATGTGGCGCAAATGCGAATGCCCGCGCTTCACTTTTCCGCTTGCAGTTTTCTTGAAGCGCTTGGCAGCGCCTTTATGTGTTTTCAACTTTGGCATAAGTCCTCAAAAATCGGCAATTAGCACTTGGCATTTTGCTGATCCACCGATACCAAGTGCTTGGATCTTTACATCTACGCCTGTCCCGCGCTCTTCTGGGCCGGCGGCGCCACATGCGGCTTCTGCCCCGCATCCTTCTTAGGCGCCAAGATCGCGTGCAAAGTGTTACCTTCTTGGCGGGGGCGGAACTCTACGATGCTTTGGCTTTCTACGTCTTTGATCAGGCGTTCCAGAATCTGACGGCCCAAGTTGGTGCGGGTCATCTCCCGGCCGCGGAAAAAAATCGTAGCCTTGACCTTGTCGCCTTCGTCCAGAAAACGCAGCACGTGATTCTTCTTGGTCTCGTAATCATGGTCGTCGACGTTGATGCGGAACTTTACTTCTTTGACCGTGATCGTCTTCTGATGCTTTTTGGCTTCGCGTTCCTTCTTTTCCTGCTGGTACAGGAATTTTCCGTAGTCCATGATGCGGCATACGGGAGGAGTCGCGGTGGGCGAAATCTCAACCAAGTCCAAGTTTTTTTCGCGGGCCATCTTGAGCGCTTCAAAGGGAGGCATAACGCCAATTTGTTCGCCTTCGTCCCCAATCACGCGGATTTCACGCGCTCGAATACGTTCGTTCGTGCGGATAAAACGTTTATCGATACTGTCCTCCGTCGGCCAGAGCAGCGACCGAGATTCAAAATTATAGCATGCCGTGTGGAACTGCTGGCGCTGATCGGGTAGAAACAGCCGTGCCGTACGTCATTTCAACTCTGAGATGCCAGCCGCGCCCCGAGCATGGTTCCATTCCGTCTTTAGCCCTAATTCAACGACCCACTTTTCCACATAGCTCAGGTCCAGTGATTCCCATCGCATCCTCAATATTCCCGCCACGTCCTCGATGTGCCTCTGCGATTGCGCCAGCTTCGACCATTCGAGCTTCGCGACGACTACGTCCTCGGCACTTGCCACAAACAGAGGGAGATCTTCCAAGTTGATCAGTTGGCGGCGGTTGAACTCCTCTTGGCTGAAGGCTCGGGATTTTTGGATGATCAGGTCGATCTTCCAACCTGTGGCAAGGTCAATCACGTTGAATAGAGACTGCCGCCGGTGAGCTTCGAGGGCCGCATACAAGTCAGCGTAGTATTCATCGCTCGGCAGACTTTGGATGAATGCCTGCAACTGCGACGGAGTGGCTGCGATGACGAGGTCGATGTCCTGGGTTGACCGTGGAGCGCCGTAGTAAGCGCTGGCGAACGATCCGGAAAGCATGTATGCAATGCCAGATTGATCGAGCGCAGCCGTGATTCTTTGGAAGACTTGCGGGGTGCTCATCGCAGCCGCGCTGGCAGTGGTTCCGGCAGAAATGCCAGCCTAATGAGTTCTCGTGCCACATGCGGTTCCGGCCACTCCGGATGCTCTCGCCGCACCCGTTCCTTGGCCAATTCTCGTGCAAACAGGCTCATTTCCAGCGCAATGAGCAGACGCCGCTCCCCTGGCATCGCGCGCTGAACTTGGAGTTGGACGGCTTGCACCGATAGGCTGGTATCAGTGATGGACACGGTCAAAATGTTACCACGGAGTCCCGCGCTTTAGGGTCTCAGTCTGACTCGTCAAAGAGACTCATACCTCGGGGCGGCCTGAAGTCAGATGTGTCGGGATTGTCTTCTAGTCGCCAGCGGCGTCGTAGGCCGGGAGGTCCCAGCAGTAGCCTTCTTCTCCGTGCTGGGAAAGATCCAATCCCTGGATTTCGTGCCCTTCTTCGACTCGCAAGCCGAGGGTCAGATCAACAATCTTGAGAGCGGCCAGAGTGCCGATGATCGCGAGCGCCCAGGCTACTCCGATCCCTACCAGTTGATTAGTCAGTTGATGGGCATTGCCTTCGAGCAGTCCCGAAGGCAGAGGGGTCCCTTGGGCGGTTTTGAAGATTGGGTTGATGGCGCTGGATGCGAACACTCCAGTCAGCAGGGCACCTAAAGTGCCGCCTGCGCCGTGGACACCGAAAGCATCGAGAGAGTCATCGTAGCCGAACCATACCTTGACGGTTGCGACCATGTGGTAGCAGACGACTCCGGCAATGAGTCCGATGGCCAGAGCCGGCATGGGACCGACAAAACCGGCGGCTGGAGTGATCGCTACCAGCCCCGCAACACCTCCAGAGATCGCGCCCAGGGCGCTGGGTTTTCCGTTGCGCAGCCATTCCGCGCCGCTCCATCCGAGCACTGCAGCCGCAGCCGCGAAGTGCGTTGCGACGAAGGCGCTGGTCGCCAAACTGTTAGAAGCCAGCGCGCTGCCCGCGTTGAAGCCAAACCATCCCACCCACAACAAGCAGGCACCGATGAAACTGAGCACGACACTGTGCGGCGGCATCGGCTCTTTGGGATAGCCAACGCCGATGGCCCAAATACAGCGCACAAACCAACGCCGAGACTCCCGAAGTGATGTGCACGACGGTTCCGCCGGCGAAGTCGAGCGTCGGGTAAGCTCCACCCAGCGCGGCATTCAGCAGCCCGCCCTTTCCCCAAACCATGTGGGCCATGGGGTCATACACGAGCAACGACCACACAACCATGAACAGGGCCATGGAACTGAACTTCATCCGCTCGGCGAACGCGCCGGTGATGAGCGCGGGAGTGATGACGGCAAACATCAACTGATAAATCATGAATGTTTGCTGCGGAATGGTGGCGGCATAGGCCGCATCAGGCTGCGCTCCGACGCCGCGCAGGAACACGTTGTGCAAGTGGCCGATGAAACTGCCGCCGTCGCCAAACGACAGGCTGTAGCCGCACAGCGCCCACAGCACGGTGATGATGGCCATCATGGCGAAGCTCTGCATCATGGTGCTGAGTACGTTCTTCTTTCGAACGAGGCCGCCATAGAAGAGCGCCAGGCCTGGGCCAGTCATCATGAGGACGAGCGCGGAACTGGTCAGCATCCATGCGTTGTCGGCGGAACCCTTGGCGTCGGCGACTTGCTGCTCGAGTTTTGCGAGTTGTGCGGTTTCGGAGGTGGCACTCGATGTCCCCGCAGTTTGCGCGAGAACCAGCGGGGCGGCGGTAAGCAGCACCAGCACGAAGAGACCGAGCCAGGCAAACCGAGTCTTCGTTGTGAACTTCGCAGTGAACATCCATCCTCCCCACAGAAGCAAATCTGGGCTCACTGTACCTGTGGAAACAGGTTCACGGAAATTGAAAGTATTTATGGGAGCTATCGGGATTGGTTATGGAGAAATGCGGAGAGCGAGGCAGGCGCTGTTGGCACCCACATCTCGAAAAGCGCGAGACGTGGGGCAACCGGCGGCTTGGTGGTTCGGCTCAAGCCTGCCCCTTCACAACAAACCGGGAGTTTGCTGGTGCGGGCAGGTTGCATGGATCCTTCGCGATGCTCAGGATGACAGCGGCTTGGGGGTGATAGACAGCCGTTTGATTATGGCGATTTTCTTATCGACAGGTAGAAATTGCAGGAATCGGGGTATGTCTATGCAGGCCCGGCAAATATATTTCTGCAAAGTTGGCGGGGTTTTGTATTTCTGTGTGATATAATAAGAAGATAACGAATAACTCAGGCGCGGCCCACGGGTCGCGCCTTTTCTTTGCTGCAAAAATCTGTGGTTGAGGCTGAGTGAAATGACAAGTCCGGGAAATTTCAAGACTTACAAGCAGCGTGGCGAATGGGTGGAACTGCTGTTCATGACGCGCGCGGCGGCGCAGGGGTTCAACGTCTCCAAGCCTTTCGGAGACTCGACCCGGTACGATGTGTCGGTCGAAAACGACGGACGCTTCCGGCGGGTGCAGGTGAAATCGACCAGCGCCGCGCATGGCGACGAGGGGTTCGTCTGCACGCTGAAAAGAACCGGGATCGCGTACTACCGATTGGAGGAGGTTGATTTCTTCGCTCTCTACGTGGTGCCAGAGGACGTGTGGTACATTCTGCCAGCGGCGGTGGTGCTGCGGCTGGCCAGCAACATCCGTTTGGCCCCACACGACAAGAAGCAGAAATATCACCGCTACATCGAAGCGTGGAACCTGATGAGGCGGAGAGAGCGGAAGTGATGGGGCTGCCAAGTTGTCGTGCATCGGGATAAGAGGGAGTCGGCCAGCAACCCACATCTCGAAAGCGCGAGATGTGGGGCACCCGTGTGGATTCCGTGAGGATCAACCTCAAAGGCGGCGGACAGGAGTGTCCGCCCCACACGATCTCTATTTTTTCTTGGTGGCTACTTCGAGGCGGGTTTCTGCACGCTGCAAGTCGCCGGCGGTGCGGTTGAAATCTTCTTCGGTGTTGCAAGCGGTGAGATGCAACTCCGCGCGCTGTTTGGCTTCCTGGGCACGTCTGGCGTCGATTTCTTCGGCGCGCTCGGCGGTCTCGGCGAGGATGGTGACCTTGTTGGGCAGGACCTCGGCGAAGCCCCAGGCGACCGACAGGTGGTGCGTGTAATTGTCTTTGCGATAGGTGATCTCGCCGACGGCGAGTTCGGTGATCAGCGGGGCGTGCCCCGGCAGAATGCCCAGATAGCCGTCCTTGCCGGGAATCTGCATCTCTTCCGCGACGTCGCGGACGACCATCTTCTCCGGGGTGACGATTTCGAGTTGGAAAGTGTCTGCCATCAGTCGTTCGTCGTTGGCCCTCGGTCGTTAGCCGTCATTCGTTGGTTTTGCGAACGACCAACGACTAACGACCAACGACGCCCTATGCTACTGCTTTCAGCTTCTCGGCTGCTTCCAGCACTTCGGCGATCTCGCCTTTCATGTAGAAGGCCTGTTCTGGAATATCGTCGTACTTGCCTTCGTTGATCTCTTTGAAGCCTTTGACCGTGTCGGCCACTTTCACGTAGCGGCCGGGTGCTCCCGTGAATTGTTCGGCAACGTGGAACGGTTGCGAGAGGAATCGTTGAATCTTGCGGGCTCGCGCAACCGTTACTTTCTGGTCTTCGCTGAGTTCGTCGATGCCCAGAATCGCGATGATGTCCTGCAGGTCTTTGTAGCTTTGCAGGGTCTTCTTCACGGCTTGCGCGACGTCGTAATGTTCCTGTCCGACGATGCGGGGATCGAGAATGCGCGAGGTGGAAGCCAGCGGATCGACGGCGGGATAGATTCCGATTTCCGTCAACGCGCGTGAAAGCACCGTGGTGGCGTCGAGGTGGGCAAAGGTCGTTGCCGGGGCGGGATCGGTCAAGTCGTCGGCAGGGACGTAGATCGCCTGCACGGATGTGACTGATCCTTTCTTGGTGGAAGTAATTCGCTCCTGAAGTTCGCCCATCTCAGTCGCGAGATTAGGCTGGTAGCCCACTGCGCTTGGCATACGGCCTAGCAGAGCGGAAACTTCGGAGCCGGCCTGGGTGAAGCGGAAGATGTTGTCGATGAAGAGCAGGGTGTCGGCGCCCTCGACATCGCGGAAATATTCGGCGACCGTGAGTCCGGTCAGAGCTACGCGCAGACGGGCTCCGGGCGGCTCGGTCATCTGGCCATAGATCAATGCTGCTTTGGAATGCTCGGGATCGCCCGGCTTGATTACGCCGGACTCGGTCATTTCCAGCCACAGGTCGTTGCCTTCGCGGGTACGCTCGCCGACGCCGGCAAAGACGGAGAATCCGCCGTGCTGCTTGGCGACGTTGTTGATGAGTTCCATGATGACAACGGTCTTGCCCACGCCGGCACCACCGAACAAGCCGATTTTGCCGCCTCTCAGGAATGGCTGAATGAGATCGATGACCTTGACGCCGGTTTCAAACATCTCGGCCGTGGTCGCTTGTTCGTCGAACAGCGGGGCCGGGCGATGGATCGGCATGGTCTGGGTGTGCGCGATAGGGCCGAGTTGGTCGACGGGCTGGCCGATCACGTTCATCACGCGTCCGAGCGTGCCGCGGCCGACGGGGACGGAGATCGGTCCGCCCTGGTCGATGGCTTTCATGCCGCGAACCATGCCCTCGGTGGCTTCCATGGCGACGCAGCGGACGCGGCCTTCGCCCAGGTGCTGCTGCACTTCGACCACGACATTGATGGGCGAGGGGACGGTGAAGCCGTCGCTCACAATGCGAAGCGCCTGATAGATCGGCGGCAGGGTGGCGGGGGCGAACTGCACGTCCACGGCGGGCCCGGCGATTTGAATTACGTGTCCAACGTTTTCTGGCATAGATGTTTCTCTCTCTAGCATTCCGCACTTAGCACTTAGTCCGTCTAGCGCATAACGATGCCAAGGCTAATTTCCTGGTACCAACTGCCGTTTTTAACCTGCGGCGGCTGCGCCGCTTACGATCTCGATAATCTCTTTGGTGATCTTCGCTTGACGGGCGCGGTTCATGGCCAGGGTCAGCGAGTCGATCATGTCGGTTGCGTTGATGGTGGCTGCGTCCATGGCGGTCATGCGGGCCGCGTGTTCCGCTGCCACCGATTCCAGCAGCGCGCGAAATACCTGGATGACCACATATTTCGGCAACAGCGACTGAAACAGCACTTCGGCAGGCTGTTCGTAGATGTAGTCCACAGGGGCCGTGGCGAACTTGGCGGCGGCTGCGTCCACGTCTCGGGTATCCGGCGGGCGAAGGCTGACACCAGCTTGTTTCGCCGCTTCGAGGGCCCGCTCTCTTTCTTTCTGACCCATTTCCTCGGCTTGGGCCACGCTGATTTCGCCGATTTGCTCGATCGGCAACACTCTTTCCACGATCAGACGCTGCGAGATCACCGACTTGAATTCGTTGAAGAGGACATACACCGAATCAATTTCGCAATTTGCGTAACGGGCGATCGCGCGTTGCGCCATTTCGGAGACCATCGCGTATTCAACTTTACTCAGCACTCCGACGTGTTCGCCGACGATGGTCGTCCGCGGGGATTCCTTGGACTCGACGGTTCTCGGACTCGCACTCACGTACCGGCGGCGCAGAAAGTCGCGGCCTTTACGACCGATGGCTTCGATTTCCACATTCTTACCCGACTTCGACTCGAGGAAACGGGTCGCTGCTTTCAGAATGTTGGTATTGAAGGCGCCGGCGAGACCTTTGTCTCCGGTGACCACGATCAGCAGAACGTTGTTTTCCGGACGCTGTGCGAGCAGGGGATGTTTGGGCTCGCCGGTTTCGGGATCGTAAATTTCGGCTCGTGACACCAGCGACTTCAACACGTTGGTCAACATCTGCGCATAAGGACGGGCTGCCAGGGCACGCTCCTGGGCGCGGCGCAGTTTGGCTGCCGAAACCATTTTCATGGCCTTGGTGATCTGCCGCGTGTTGGTGACGCTGCGGATACGGCGCCGGATATCGAGGATGTTAGCCATTGGTTCGGTCGTTGGTCGTTAGTCGTCGGTCGTTGGCTTACTTCGCTACCGGTTGCCTTTCTGTCACGAATGTTTCTTTGCATTCTTTGATGGTCTTGCTCATTTCGGCTTTGAGGTTGTCGTCGAGAATCTTCTTTTCCATGATAGTGCGAAGGAGGCCGGGATTCGTGGCGTCCACATATTTGTAGAGCTCGGCTTCGAAGTCGCGGACCTGGTCTACCGGGAGGTCGTCGAGAAAACCGCTGGTGCCGGCAAAGATGATCAGAATCTGTTTAGAGAAGGGCAGCGGGGAGAATTGCTTTTGCTTCAGGACTTCGACCAGGCGCTGTCCGCGATTGAGCTGGTTCTGGGTGGCTTTGTCGAGATCGCTGCCGAACTGGGCAAAGGCTGCGAGCTCGCGGTATTGCGCGAGTTCTAGCTTCATGCTTCCAGCCACTTGCCGCATGGCCTTGATCTGAGCGCTGCCGCCCACGCGGCTTACCGAAATGCCCACGTTGACTGCGGGACGGACGCCACTGTTGAACAGATCGGTTTCGAGGAAGATCTGGCCGTCGGTGATGGAAATGACGTTGGTCGGAATGTACGCGGAAACGTCGCCCGCCTGGGTTTCGATGATGGGCAACGCGGTAAGTGAGCCTCCGCCATTCTTGTCGCTCACTTTGGCGGCGCGCTCCAGGAGGCGGGAGTGAAGATAGAAAACGTCTCCGGGATAGGCTTCGCGGCCTGGCGGACGCCGCAACAGCAGGGAGATTTCGCGATACGACGCCGCGTGCTTCGAGAGATCGTCGTAGATCACCAACGCGTGCTTTCCGTTGTCGCGGAAATATTCGCCCATCGCGCAGGCCGCATACGGGGAGATGTACTGCATGGGCGCGGGTTCGGAGGCGGAGGCCGCCACCACGATGGTGTAATCCATGGCGCCGTAGTCGGTGAGAATCTTCACCACCTGCGCGATGGAAGACCGCTTCTGTCCGATGGCGTTGTAAATACAGATGAGATTGTTGCCTTTGTTGTTGATGATGGTGTCGAGAGCGACGGCGGTTTTACCGGTCTGGCGGTCGCCGATGATCAATTCGCGCTGGCCTCGGCCGATCGGGATCATGCTGTCGATGGCCTTCAACCCGGTAGCCATGGGCTCGCGAACCGGTTGCCGGTCGATGACTCCGGGCGCGAGGCGTTCCAGGGCGATGAACTTGTCGGTGGCGATGGGGCCTTTGTCGTCGATGGGCTGGCCGAGCGAATTCACTACGCGGCCGATCAGTGCGTCGCCGACCGGCACGCTCATGATGCGGCCGGTGCGTTTGACTTCGTCTCCTTCCTTAATCTCGGTGTACTCGCCGAGGAGCACGACGCCGACCTGGTCTTCTTCCAGGTTCATGGCGATGCCGGCGACGTCGTGAGGGAAGGCAAGCAGTTCTCCGGCCATGACTTTGTCGAGGCCGTGGACGCGGGCAATACCGTCGCCCAGGGTGACGACGGTGCCGACTTCGTCCACCGCAATCTTGGATTCGTAGTTCTCGATTTGTTGCCGGATCAGTTGTGTGATCTCGTTTGCTTTGATTTGGGCCATAAAGTCTGCTTCTAGCTCCTGGCTTCTAGCTCTTAGCTCTCTGAGCTAGCAGCTAGGCGCTGAGTACTTGTTTTATCCTCTCCAACTGTCCCTTCACCGAGCCGTCGTAGATCGTGCTGCCGACCTTCACGATGGCGCCGCCGAGCAGGGACCCATCACGCGAGTAGCGTGCCCGGACTTTCTTTCCGGTTAAAGTTTCCATGCGAGCTTCCAGGTTACGCCGGTCGGACGGATCAAGCTCGCGGGCGCTGGTAATTTCCGCTTCGGTGAATCCCATGCGCTGATTCAGTTCCTGCTCAAACTGTTTCACGATCGGCCCCAGAAAGCTTATGCGGCGATGGTCGATCAGCACGGCTACGAAATTTCTAACGGTGGGTGAAATTCCCTCGCGCTTGACGATGGCATCGAGTACCGCACGCTTCTGCTCGGCCGTGATTGACGGAGTTTCCCATACCTCCCGGAGTTCCCTGCTTCCGGCCACCAAATGGGCAACGGCTTGCGCTTCCTGCAGAGTCTTGTCTGGATCAAGACGGCCGCTGAAGACCACATCCGCGAAGGCGCGCGCGTAGGTATTGGTCACCGAAGCCATGCTCTATCGTCCGCCTTTCGAAGTCTCGCCGCCGTTGGTCGAAAGCTGTTGGGCAAAACTGCGTAACAGGGCTTGATCGGTTGCAGCATCCACGACAATCTGTTTCTTCGCCAACGATACTGCGAGGTCGGCGGCATACGCGGTTAGCTCGCGACGAGCCGACTTGGCCGCCGCCGCGATTTCCTGCTCCGCTGACTCCACGATTTTACGGGCGTCTTCCTCGGCTGCAGCTTTGATCCTCAGTTCTTCAGCCGCGGCTTCTTTCTCCGCAGCGGTGCGCATTCCGCCGATTTCCATATCCAGCTTCGAGAGCCGCGATTCAATTTCGGCGAGGCGGCGATTAGCATCTTCACTGGCCTTTCGCGCCTCTTCCATTGCCTTCTGGATGGACGCGGTGCGATCGCGGAAAACGCCCGGCAGATTCTTCTTCGAGAGCCATAAAATTGCAGCGGCGATCACCACAAAATTCAGCAGCACGCACAGCCAGTAGGCGTGCTCCAGATCCAACCCGGTGAGTTTCGCTACGAAGCGAACCGGTGGAGAGTGTTTGAATTGGGATTCATCGTCCTCGCCAGCGGCTTCACGGGATTCCTTCACCAGTTGCTGGCTCAGCGAAGTTTTCCCACCGGAGTTGGCGTCCGATTGCTGATAAGACACGGTCGCGAAGTGTGCGGTTTGGGTGGCGGCCTGTCCGGTTAGGGCGAACGAAACCAGCAGCAGGAATATGAAAATCGGCAAAAGTGAAGCGCGGAGGTTTCTTCCCATCGTAGGGCGCGACTGAAGTGGTGCGCTTCCCAATTCCATATGCCCGGAGGCTAATCTCATCGGGCACCGCCTGCTGGAGATGGGGTTACTCCAGACTGTAAAACGATTCGAATGATTTCCGCCGCCAGCTTGCCGCTCTCCGCCTGCAGGCCGGCTTGTGCCGTCACTTTATCTTGCTCGATGGCGGTGCGCGCCTGTTCGATCTGAGCCTGGGCCTTGTTGCGCGCCTCAGCGACGGCTGCGGCACGTACCTGCAAT
The DNA here is from genome assembly GCA_963788605.1 of uncultured Acidobacteriota bacterium. Taxonomy (GTDB): domain Bacteria; phylum Acidobacteriota; class Terriglobia; order Terriglobales; family Acidobacteriaceae; genus JABDBE01. Next base: position 86,826 of record CAWBHD010000021.1, read on the forward strand.
GCCTGCTGGCGGCGGGCTTCCTGATTCTTGAAAACGGTCATGCGGGCTTCGCGGAGCCGCTGCTCGTACTCTGCAGTTCGCGCCTCGGAGGCGGCAATGTCGGCGCGCGCCTTCTCAACCGCTCCCTCGGTCTTGCCACGCCGCTCGGCCAACACCTTGACCAGGGGCTTGTGAACAAGGACGGTGTAGATCGCATACAACAGGACCAGGAAGACAATGGTCGGAATCGATCCGAGCAGTAATTCCCCTACTTGTCTGAGCGTCTCGTCCATAATCCTGGGCGTGAAAAATTTTTGAGCGAATGAGGGCTTAAGAAACCATCAAACCTAACATCCTGCAAGGCTTAGTGTCAACGCGGTTGCTGTCCCAGAAAGAGACGGGAGGTGGTGTGTGGAACCTATTTTCAGCCGATTGTCAAGTCTTATGCTGAATTTAAGGAAAGAACGCTTGACTTCTCGGGTGAGGGGTCTAGCATGGAAGTATCACCTCCGATCCAATTCAGGGTCGAGTGGGCCGATAGCCAAGGACTGTCACCGCTTCTTGGTTGCCGGCCCATTTAAGTTTTGGTCGTTAGTCGTGGGCCGACGGTCGTTGGGCGGCGTGCCCGATCCGCGAAATGCACTCAGTCTGAGCTGTGCGATCTACTTCGACACGAACTCCCTTACCCGTCTTGCCACCGACTCCGGCGCTTCGACTTCCAACTCCACCAATCCGTCCTTATACTTGCGCGAATAAATTCGGGCTCGCGCTTCGAGCATCGCGAGCGTTTTCCCTTCCTTTTGCGGGACGCGCAGATGCATGCGGCTCAGAGCGTCTCCCTGAAGCGCCTGATCAATGCGGTCGAGAAGTGTGCTCATGCCGATACCTTTGGCGGCTGAGACGTGAACCGTATTGGCGCCGTCGCGCAGGCTGTCGCGCTGCTTGGGCGGGAGCAGGTCAATCTTGTTCATCACTCGCAGGCGCGGCTTGCCTTCTGCTTCCAGTTCTTTCAGCACTTTCTCCACTTGTGCATCCTGCTCAGCGGAGAGCGGGCTGCCGGCATCGGAAACGTGCAGGATGAGTGCCGAGCGCTGCACTTCTTCCAAGGTGGCACGAAAGGCGGAGACCAGGGTGTGCGGCAGGTTGCGAATGAATCCCACGGTGTCGGAGAGCAGCACCTGGCGGCGCGAGGGTAGCGTGACGCCTCGAATCGTCGGATCCAAGGTTGCGAACATTTTCGGCGATTCGAGCACGGCTGCACTGGTCAGGGCATTGAACAGTGTGGATTTTCCCGCGTTGGTGTAGCCCACCAGAGCGATCAGCGCCACTGGAACCGATTCGCGACGCTGGCGCTGTTGGGTCCGAATGCGGCGAACATTTTCTATTTGTTCCTTGACGTGCCGGATGCGGCGGTAGATTTTCCGGCGGTCGGTCTCGAGTTGGGTTTCGCCGGGGCCGCGGGTGCCGATGCCACCTCCCAGTTGCGACATCTCTATGCCGCGTCCGCCAAGCCGCGGCAACATGTATTCGAGTTGCGCCAGTTCTACTTGCAACTGGCCTTCACGGGTGCGGGCGTGTTTGGCGAAAATGTCGAGGATGAGCTGGGTACGATCAATCACCCGTATGTTGACGACCTTCTCGATATTGCGCTGCTGGGACGCGGTGAGGTCGTGATCAAACAGAAGGAGATCGGCAGAAACCGAGGCGGCGGCGCCTGCGATCTCTTCGAGCTTGCCTTTTCCGATCAATGTGGCGGGATCAGGCTTGTCGCGGTGTTGCAGGAATTCCCCGGCAATTTGCGCGCCCGCGCTGGTGGCCAGAGAACGCAACTCATCGAGCGACTCTTCCGCGCTGAACTCGGGAATTCTGGGGGCTTTTGAGCCTCCGGGCACGCCGGTAGCGCCGTCTCGCGCCGCCTGTGCGCCGCTGGTCAGCCCGCCCTTTAACGCATTAGCAGGGCGCGAGCGCACGTGGTAGTCGATCCCGACCAGAAAGGCGCGCTCGGTCACACCACGACCGCCACCCGTCGAAATCGAGGCGCGCCGCGTGCGTACTGCCTTGTTTGACACTCTGGGCTCTGAACCGCTCAAAGCGACGCTGCCTATCCGTCCGTGCCAGACGCGCTCGGCGCCGGACCAGGCTCAGCAACGGGACTTGGAGCTGGCACCATGGCGGGTTTGTCGCTGTGGCCGTGAGCCACCCTTCCCATCGCCACGGTTGAAATCGCATGCTTGAAGATCAACTGCTCCTGATTGTTGGTCTCAAGCACGACCGAGTATTTGTCGAACGAACGGATGCGCCCGGTGAGCTTGACGCCGCTGAGCAGGTAAATGGTGATATTCAATCGTTCTTTGCGGGCGGTGTTGAGGAAGGTATCCTGAATGTTCTGCGCCGGCTTATTTTCCATGCCGATCTCCTTAGCTTTCTCAACCGCGAAAGCTTTCTGAACTGCATCGGGTCATTTTCCTCAAGGCCGCTTGCCACGCAGCATTGAGAAACGGGGGGAAGCCCGGGATGCGTCAGCACCGATTCTGCGATGCCTGCGCACCCTAAGCGACTCTCCGTACAATACGGCCTCAGTCACTACTTTTCAAGCAACCTTTCGTGTAGGGGCTCGTTGAACCGGTTGACATAAACACAACAAAGTGCAAACATTCCTGCGCTGCCGGAAAAACGCGAACCAGAAGTGGATTTTCAGGGTTCGCAACCGAGATCTGCTGGAACGAGCCAGCGCTCGTGAATCTTGCCGTGCGCCCATCAGCCTTAGGGCGCCGGGGGCCTCGCACTTCACTGATGGCGGAGGAACAACGATGCAACATATGATTGCTTTCGCAGCCTTTTGGGTAATGCCTACTCACACTGGCACAGAAGCGCTGGCGCTGATTCTGCGCTGGTTTCATTTCATCGCCGGTATCACATGGATCGGATTGCTTTACTTTTTCAACCTGGTCAACGTCCCGTTCATGAAGCAGGTGGACGCAGGCATGAAACCGAAGGTGTTTCAGTATCTGACCCTGCCCGCGCTGAACTGGTTCCGCTGGAGCGCGCTGCTTACGGTCTTCGTCGGCTTCTGGTATTGGGCACAAATCTACGTTGGCCCGGATGCTGACAGAATGGGAGTCAGTCCCTGGAGCACGATTGGATTGTTTCTGCTGGTCTGGATTGTGGCCTGGGGGATTCTCAATTTTGTGATCAAGAGAGCTCCGAGCGGGTATGTTCTAGGTGCGATTACCGCAGTGGTTGTGATCGCGGCAGCGTGGTTGTTTCTGAACTACACGCCTGTCGGCCAGGACGACAACCACGTCCTCTCGATCGGCGTCGGTGGCGGCTTTGGCATTGTTATGTTGTTCAACGTCTGGGGAATCATCTGGCCCAACCAGAAGAAGATTATCCAGGGAACTCTGGCCGGAACTCCGCCAGCGAACGCCGCCGTTTTGGCCCGTCAGGCATTCCTGGCGTCGCGAACGAATTTCTTTCTCTCGGTGCCGTTGCTGTTTTTCATGGCCACCAGCTATCACTACGTGATGTTCGGCCGGTAGACTTCTGGATTTCTCTCTGAACCTCGCGCCCGTCGCGAGGTTTTTTTCTGCCAGCCCGGACGAGGGCATCCGAGGTTACGTGTGCATGACGATTCCCTTCGTGCCAGAATGAGGTGTGGATTCCGATCCGTATCTGCAGGGAATCAGCCTGTTCAACCATGGCAAGTTCTTCGATGCTCACGAAGCTCTCGAAGACGTCTGGCGCGCTGCCCCGCCCGAGAATAAGAAGTTTCTCCAGGGACTGGTTCAGGTGGCCGTCGCCTTCCACCACTATTCCACGGGCAACCGAGTGGGGATGCGGTCGGTGTTGGAACGCGCAGTGAGAAATCTGGGGGAGCCGGCGGGGAGTTTTGAGCAATTCGAGTTGACGCCACTGTTGCAGTCCCTCGCCCAATGGCGGACAGCCATGGACAACGACTTGCCGCTCCCCGAGTTGCCACGGATTCAAAAGCAGCAGGGTGATTGAGGGGAGTCCAGCGTTCAAGGCCGTCGGGCGGGGGCGCTCGGCCTCCATTGCTGGCTGAGTGTTAGAATCGCTTCTTCCGTGACTCAGTCTTCAACAGAAAAACCGCGAAAGGCTCGACATCCGGCCAAGAAGTTTGATTCCATCCCCTTACTGGATCTGCATCGGCAATACCGACAGATTCGCGAGGAAGTACTGGCTGCGGTGGAGCGGGTGTGCGCGTCGCAGCAATTCGTTTTGGGCGCGGAAGTCGAAGCCCTCGAGCGCGAAGTAGCGGCCTTCACCGGCGCCGGCGCGGCTGTGGGCTGCGCATCTGGTACGGACGCGCTCTGGCTGGCATTGCTGGGCGCCGGTGTAAGACCCGGCGACGCCGTGATCACCACTGCATTCAGCTTTTTTGCTTCGGCGAGCGCTATCGTGCGCGCGGGGGCCCGGCCTGTGCTGGTGGACGTGGACGCCAACACGCTCAATGTGGATCCGAAGTGCGTCGAGGATCGCCTGCGAGCAGGAGGACCTTACAAAATTCGAGCCCTGCTGCCAGTACATCTTTACGGTCAGTGCGCTGATATGGATGGATTGCAGAAAGTCGCTGACGAATTCCATCTCTCCATCGTCGAAGATGCGGCGCAGGCCATCGGAGGAAAATGGCGAGGCCGACCTGCTGGAGCACTCGGCGCGGCTGCCGCTTTCAGCTTTTATCCCACCAAGAATCTGAGTGCTTACGGAGACGCGGGAATGGTGACCACCAGTGACATCGCGATGGCCCAGCACATGCGGGATCTGCGCAATCATGGCAGCCCTCGCCGCTACCATCACGAAGAACTCGGCTGGAACTGCCGCATGGACGCGATCCAGGCCGCCATCCTTCGAATCAAGCTGCCGCATCTCGAAGCCTGGAACCAGCAACGCCGGCAACACGCGACAACCTATGATCGCTTGCTGGCCGATGCTGGTCTACTATCGACCAAGGCTGTCAGGCCGCTGCAGACTTCCCCGCATGCCTTTCACATCTTTCATCAGTACGTGATCCGCGCTTGCCGCCGCGATGAGCTTCGCAAGTTTCTTAGTGACAAGAAAATCGGCACGGAGATCTACTACCCTCTCCCGTTGCATCTCCAACCTTGCTTTGCCTACCTTGGGTATGGCGCGGGGGAATTGCCGGAATCAGAGCGGGCCGCCGCCGAGGTACTGGCACTTCCTATGTCTGCGGAATTGACCGAAGCTGAGCAGAAATGCGTGGTGGAGAGCATTGCGGAGTTCTACTCGTAAGTCCCGGACTTTTTCTGACATCTTAATCACGGTGTTTTCAATCCTGGCCACTCGGCCTGCAGCTTCGGTGGCCGCGCCAGGGTTTGCATCACTACGCAATACTGTTCCGTTTTCTCTCGCAATCCGCGCAGTTGTTCGGGGGTTGCGCCGGGCGCAACAACATCAAAATGAAGTCGAATGCTCTCAAAGCCGACGGGCACGTCTTTGGCGATGCCAAGAGTGCCTCGAAGATCCAGATCCCCCTCCACCGTTACCCCAATGCGCTCCGTCGCTATACCCATGGCCGTAGCCACCATCTGACAGGTGATCTGGGCGCAGGCTGCCAGAGCCCCAAGCAGAAGATCACCGGAACAGGCACCGGTACCGGCGCCACCGACTCCCTTGTGGGCCTCGGCCTGATAGATGGCTCGTCCGAGATCGACCGAGCATGTCACCGGAACATCCGTCTGGCCGCCTTTCGCGCGCAGAGTAATAAGCGAAGCATTGGGGTCATTGCGGTATTTCTCTTTTAGCGGCTTTTGCAGCGATCGAAGATCCATGGCAAACCTTTCTAACTTTTTTCCTGGCCCTTGGAAATGACCGGGGCAGCTTCGGGCGGGCCGTCTTGAAGCCACTCCATTCGCATGCTAGCATCTGTGCACATCAGAAGGGATGGTCATGCCAAAATTCGTTATCGAACGCGAAGTTCCGGGAGCAGGAAATCTATCCGACGCCCAATTGCGGGAACTCTCCCAAAAATCGGTCAAGGTTCTGAAAGAAATGGGTCCCGAGATTCAATGGCTCCATAGCTACATAACCGGCGACAAGGTTTACTGCATCTATCTCGCTCCGGATGAGGCGGCCATCCAGGAACACGCCAGACGCGTAGGCCTTCCCGCCAATCGCGTCTCCGCGGTGCGTCGGCTTCTCGATCCGACAAGCGCGGAGTAGGTTCTGCTCCTACCGTTCGTGAAAACTTCACACGCTGATCTCCCTATCGAGTGGCTTGGAAATCATCGCAACGACCGCTAGTGGCGGTGAGGCTTTTTCCTCGGCGCAGAGGGCTCCTTTTGCTCTCCGGGCGCCAGCACGCGACGCACCATCGGCGTGTGCATTTTGTACTTTCGCTGGCTCAGGTTGCCGTTATCGTCTTTTACCTGCAGGACGAATACCGGCAGGGTGCCTTCTTTGTCAAAAGTTTCCTGCGAAATCGTTACCGGTAAGACTCCATTCAGATTGTGCTCACGATAGGCGGTTTCATAACGATGCCGTCGGACATCCCAGGTGAAGACGCGGACCTGGTTGTAGTCAAAGGGCATGCCATCCTTGGGCTCGGTGAGCACTACCAGATACTCCGGGACTTTCTTGTCGCCATCGGCTACCTGGTCGAGCACAAAGAATGCGACCAACCGCTGGCCCTCGGCGTACTGGGCAATCTCGAGGGGCACATCCAGATCCACCATGCGCGCCAGCACCCACCCGACGTGCCCGTCGGGATCGCGGATGAGCCACCAGTCTTCCATGACGGGCGCGGCACCTTTGGCGAGTTCGTTCTTGCTTGCGATCGCGGGTTTGGCCGCCGCACCCGGCACGGTCTTCTCGGCTATGGCGCGCTTCAGGATGGAAACTTTGAATCCCTGATTCAGTTGATAGAGATGATCGGTCTCGCGGCCGGGATCAAGATGGATATTCGTATCGTTGCGGGTCGTGCCGATAGCTTGGACAGGGGAATTCTGTTGCTGCTGTGCCAGCTTCTGAAATCCGTCGTATACCGACTGCGTAACCAGATTGCGCTGCTCTATCCAGCCTTCCACGCCGCTGGCGGTTCGGACTCGGGCAAAGCGCCGGTCGCGCTCGAATATCTGAACGCGATCGCCATTTTTCACCACACCCGTCTTGCTGTAGACGGCAGCGACCCGATCGCGAAGAATAGCCTGCGGCACGGAGACGTATGCGGTCTCCTGCGCCCGGCCTCTCCCGCGGCCGCAAGCGCAGAGCAGCAGCACCGGCACCAGCGAGAGCAGCACCCACGGGGATCGCCAACTTGTTTTCACAGGGGTCACAAAACAATATAGCGCAGGGTCGACTCAAATCTGAGAGATTCCCCCAAGAGACAGAATTCCTTTGTGATCCTCGTGTCCTTTGTGGTTATTGGTTTGGTGTAGAGAAGGCGATAACTACAAAGGACACGAGGGTTCACCGGCAAAACACCTCGGTGACGATCGTCTTTAATCGCCGAAGCTGATCCCGATGGCGCGGGCGGTATTGACGATTTGACCGTGAGGATCCACGGTTTTCAGTTGACCGACGGCATCGGCGATATTCACCGCTTCGATTCGAGTATTGTGCAGGCAGACCATCTTGCCGAATTTTCCCTGCGCGATCAGGTCAACTGCGGCCACGCCGAAACGAGTGGCCAGGATGCGGTCGAACGGAGTGGGCGAACCGCCGCGCTGGATGTGCCCCAATACGCTGATCCGCACGTCCTTGCGGGTGCGGACGGCAATGGCATTGCCCACCACATTTCCGACCGACCCAGCCCGGCGATTTTCCTTCAGTTCCGGCGGCGCTTGAATTCCCTCTGCTACCACCACAATAGTGAAGTGCTTGCCATAGCGTTCGCGCAGGGCCACATGCTCGCAGACCTTCTGGATGGTGAAGGGAATCTCAGGAATCAGGATGACGTGGGCGCCGCCGGCGATTCCGGCTTCCAACGCGATCCAACCGGCGTCCCGCCCCATGACTTCCACCACCATGATGCGATGATGCGACTCGGCGGTGGTGTGAATCTTGTCGACCGCGTCGGTCGCAGTCACCAGCGCGGTGTCGAATCCGAACGTAACCTCGGTGGCCGATAGGTCGTTGTCGATAGTCTTGGGCACGCCCACGATGTTCATACCCTTCCGGAAAAGCTCCAGCGCGATTTTCTGCGAGCCATCGCCGCCAATGCTGATGACGGCATCGATTCCCAACTTGCGCGAGTTGGCGATGACTTCGTCGGAAATATCGCGAACCACTTCCACACCGTTCTCGTTGGAGCAGTAGTGGAAAGGATTGCCGCGATTGGTCGTACCCAGGATGGTGCCGCCGCGGGGCAGGATTCCGCTGACGTCTTTGAGAGTGAGGGGGCGTGACTTTTCCGGCCAGATCAGGCCATCAAAGCCATCGGGAATGCCGATGACGGTCCACTTGTACTTGAGGATTGCGGCCTTGACAGCGGCGCGGATGACCGCATTCAAACCGGGGGCGTCTCCGCCTCCGGTACAAATGCCGATACAGCGAATGTCAGACATGGTAGCGCGCTATTGAATGATGGTGAGCGTGACGGGGACCGCCGCGACGGTGTTGGTGCTGGAGTAGCTTGCCGAAAGCGTGGACTGTGCACCAAGGGTATTGGTTAGCGTCGTGACCGTTACCGGGTCTCCCTGTTGTAGCTGGAAGTCAGTAGTATTGGACAACGTCCAGGTTGTGTTTGCCGAGACGTCAACGGGGCTGCTCTCTCCGGTCACAGTGGCATAGGCGAAGAACTCTGCGCTTCCACCATTCGAGTGAATTTGCGTGCTACCCGGTGGGGATATCTTGAGGGCGGTCACGTTTCCAAGGTTGATGGTGATGCTCGAAGTACCGCTGGTCGCCTGAAAAGCTGCAGTGATGGTTGCGCTGCCGGGGGCGTTAGCGGTTACCAATCCTGAAGTGTTCACGCTAGCCGCAGCCGCGTCACTACTGCTCCATTGCACACCGGAACCGAGCGTTTTCGTGGTCCCGTCGTTGTACGTCCCAATGGCGCTCTCCTGCACCGTTGTACCCTGTTGGATCGTCGCCGTCGGACCCACGGCTATGGAAGTCAGGGTCGGATCGACGAAAAAACCGCTGCAGCCCACTCCCAAGACGAACAGGAAGAAGGTCCCAAATGCAGCCACGAGTTGAAGTTTCTTCTTACCGCTCAACATGTTAGGAAAGCCCTCGGGATCGCCTGTCGCGACCGTTCAGCAGCGGCGCAGATAAATTGTAGCAGAGAAAATTCCAGCCCGAGCATTCCCACATGCACGGCGGTACCTGTCCTGCTAACGATGCGTCAAAGCTAAGAACGCTAATGGAGGGTGAGAGTTGCGGGTTAAATTTAAAAGACCAGTACTTAGCATTCAGCAGCCGAGTGCTGAGTGCTAAATGCCAATTGCCATCTTCAATTCGTCTTCTTCGCCTTGATGATCTTCTCATCGATAGGCTTTCGTCCGGCGAAGCCTTCGCTGGTGTCGTGCCAGTGCGTAATTCCCTGCTCTCCCAGCTTCCAGCACAGCAGCACGATCTGGCCTTCGACTTTGCAAGGGAAGTCGAGCAATCCGATATCGAGATCTTTGACCTGGACGCCGGTGGCATCGATTTCGGAGAGAGCATCTTTCACCCTTGGAATGGCTTTCTCGCGCTCGGCCTTGCGGCGCGCCATATGCACCACATTGACCAGCAGTCCGCCGCGGAGAAAAACGCGGTGGGCTAGGTCCTGGAGTTCAGTGTCTACGGCATCGATCAGCTTCTTGCCGTCAATGGCGGTGCGGAGCAGCGACTCCAGCACCGGCAGGAGAGATTGGGCTTCTTCCAGGGTAAAAGTTCGGTCGGCCATAGGAGTATGGATCTATTTTAATTCATTTTGTGGAGGGTCGTTGAGTTGTCGATCACTTGGCAAGAAACACCTGATTCTTGCCAACACCCTTCGCGGGCGAGGGCGCCCGCGCCACACTTGCTTATTGAATCTCCAGCATTCTGTCCAGCGCGACCTTCGCCCAGTGTTTTACGTCATCCTTGACTTTGATCTGGTTCACGACGTTGCCTTCGACCAGGTTTTCCAGCACCCAGCACAGATGTTGGGGCGAGATGCGGAACATGGTCGTGCACAGGCATCCGGAGTCGTCGAGGGTGATGACTTTCTTCCCTTCCGCGGCGAATTCTTTGCCCATGCGATTGACCAGATGTATTTCCGTGCCCACGGCAAACATGGTCCCCGGCGCTGAGTTGCGGATGATCTTCAATAGTCCCTCGGTCGATCCGATGCCATCGGCCTTCTGGCAGACCTCCCAGCGGCACTCGGGATGCGCAATCACTTGGATGCCGGGATATTTGGCGCGGACGTTGTCCACGTGCTCCGGCAAGAAGCGCTGGTGAACGGAGCAGTGACCCTTCCAGAGAATCACTTTCGCGGCGCGCAACCGGTCGGGAGTCAGGCCGCCGTTAAGCAGATACGGATCCCAGACCACCATTTCGTTCAGGGGAATGCCAAGGTTGAAACCGGTGTTGCGGCCGAGATGTTGGTCAGGGAGAAATAGAAGTTTGGGAGTCTTTGCCAAGCCCCACTTGAAAGCGCCGGGGGCATTGGAGGATGTGCAAACTACTCCACCACGCTCGCCGCAGAAGGCTTTGATCGCCGCTGTGGAATTCATGTAGGTAATCGGCGTGATGCTGTCGCCCGCGTCGGAGGTCAATCCGGCGGCGATGAGTTGCTCCCAGCAATTCTCCACCTGGGTAATTTCCGCCATGTCGGCCATGGAGCAGCCGGCGTTCATATCGGGCAGGATTGTCACCTGGCCGGGGCGGCTCAGGATGTCGGCGCTTTCCGCCATGAAATGCACACCGCAGAAGACGATGTACTTGCCGCCGGCATGCGCGGCCTCTTGCGCCAGCTTATACGAGTCGCCGCGATAGTCGGCGAAGCGAATCACCTCGTCGCGTTGATAATGATGGCCGAGAATGACGCATTCGCGGCCCAAAGCCTCGCGGGCGGCGGCGATGCGGTCGTCCATGGTGTGATCGGGCAGGACGAGATAGTCTTCCAAACTGCAAACTGGTGATGCGGTTGTCATTGTCATGTCTGCCTTCAGCCCCGAATGCGAATGCTGCTGCGGCTACTCCGCAAAGGCAACCCTCGATCCGGAACGGGGATGTTGAAAGCTTCCAGCGGCTCCAGCCGATTCACTACGCGTCGTTTGAAACTACGCCGCGCCCAACCGGCGGGGATGTTGAAGCCACTAACTCTTCACAATAGTTAAGATGCTCAGCCGGGGCGGAAAGCGTCGCCTTTTTCGAGCGACCAAAGTAACCACCGCAAGTTACTGAGTATCTGGGGTTATTGTGCCCTGTTTGAGGGGCAAAACGCAACTTGCGCGTTGAGTCTGTCTGCCGCCACCGAGTTTCACTGCGGCAAGACAACCGCTGATACCTCCTTCCGTCTAGTCCAGAAATAAAGGGCACAAGCACCCACGGTTAGCACCATTCCCACACCAAACTCGGTGGTGATGTAGAGGGCCCGCCCAACAGGTGCAGTAATCGCGTCAAAAATCGCCTGGATAAAGAGATTGTGGCTGGCATGGAGCACTACAGCCGTCCACAGACTCCCCGACTTCAGCCGGAGCCAACCCAGGATGTAACTATCCGCGATCACCATTAGCGTGAAACAAACCAGAGCAAACGCTGGCTGGGTACCGGAGTTGTAGTCAGCAAACAGCAGCCCCGGATAATGCCACATTGCCCAGATGCAACCGCTCAACAGGCATCCCCAGGTGAAACCCGTTTGTTGCACCAGTCGTGGAAGCAGAAACCCCCGCCAACCGATCTCTTCGCCCAGCGCGTGCGCCATGCTGCCAATAACGCCCACCGTCGCATAGCAGGGTAACGCCAGTAGAAGGGTGGCAGCGCGTGGCGACTGCGGGAATCCGAACGCGTCTGCTAACGGAGCGGCAAAAGCCGAGAATGCGAATGAGTCGGGAATCAGCGCCCAGGTCGCAATGTACACCGGCAAGGCATAAACAATAGGAATGAAGTAAGACCAAGCCTGATATTTTGACGGCCTCCAATTCCAACCCAGGGTTGCCACATCAATCCGAAAGAGCCCGCACGTCGCCAGCGCGGCAAACGCCGGGCACCACATCACCAGCCTGACCGCCAGTCCTTTTCCGGCGCCGACGTGGCCGGTGTGGATCATGAGGTACTCCGGCAGGCTGCTGAAGGTGAAGACCAGCGCGAGATAGACGAGAATCTGCTTGGGAAGCGGCCTCATGGTGCGGAATCTTATCACCGCGGCTGCATTTTCTGGACTGGATGACGAAGGTTAGCGAGTCCTGCCACGCGACGGGTCCGGCGTCGTCGCTGTGTTTACGTCAATGTGCAGATGTTGCGCGACGCTGATCGCCGGGGGATAACAGTTTCCATCGGGGTTGTAGTTTGCTGGACAACTGGCGGCAACCTCGGGTCTGCGCGGCGACTGGGCAAACTGCCACACGTCGGCGAAGGGGATGCCGCTGTCAGTGGGACTGGGCGGCTTCTTAGGAAATCCACACCCGGGCGAAGGCGGACAGGCATCGTTCGTGATCCAGTAAGCGATCTTTCTTGCGCCCGCGTTCCGGCGGATATCATCGGCGGTGACGATATTCTCGCCACCTTCTTTTTCGGCTGAGATGCCGGAACAATAAATACCAGCCTGGAAGCCGCCCGCGACGATCGCATCCACCCAGGCATAGATATAGGCTTTTTGTTCCGGAAGCATTCGGCCGCCCTGTTCTTGATCGAGGAAGATCACGGTTGCGGACGGAAAGCCTTCTCGCCGCGCCGCCACCACGGCTGCGCGTGCATCCGACTTGCCGAGTTTGCTCGCGTACGAAACCGACTTCAACTCTTTGAACAGCCTCCCGTTGAACAGCACCAGGAATCCGAATCCCGCTGCTTGCAAGGTCTTTCGTTTACCGCTCCACGTATTGGTCTTTGCGCTAGGCGGATGGTTAAGCCAGAAACCTGTGTAGGAAAACGTCTGGCGAAGAACTTCCAAGTTCTGGTCGCCGGGATAATTGTTGCGATCAAAACCCAGGTAGGAGGTTGTCGCCGTCGATTCTGGCGGTAAATTCTGGGCGGAAACCGCTCCCAGCGCCGTCAGGATCATCAGCAGTAAGGCCGTGGATTTCACTTGCAGTGATATTACTTTACAACTCTCGGGCTGCCCGGACGAAATGCTTGAACCACAAAGGACACGAAGGTTCACAAAGGAAATCGGGCGGCTGCGCTCCTTGTGGGGCAGTGGACACCTATCCGCCGATATGCACCATCGTCCTCGACGCCGGCACGAAGTCCGGTTCACCGATGTGGTGGCGCTCTTCTTTTCTCTGCACCACGCCGCGGATGAAGTTTTCCAACTCTTCATCGGAAGATCCGCGGCGCATCAACTCATGCAAATCGTGATCCCAAACCGAAAACAGGCAAGTGCGGATTTTGCCGTCGGACGTGATGCGGATGCGGCTGCAGTGTCCGCAGAAAGGATGCGACACGGGCGCGATGATTCCAATCTCACCGATGCCATCATCGAAGTGATACCGTCGCGCAGTCTCGCTGCGCGCGTGAGGGATTTCTACCAGCGGCCGGTACTCGGCCATGCGGTCTACTATTTCGTCCAACGTAACCACAGTCGCGGGCGACCAAGTTCGGCCCTCTTCCAGAGGCATGAATTCGATAAAGCGAACGATGACGCCTTCTTCACGGGCAAACATCCCGAAGGGAATGATCTGGTCCTCATTGAACCCGCGCATGAGGACGCAATTGACCTTGACCGGCCAAAGGCCTGCACGCCGGGAGGCCCGTATCCCGGCCAGTACGTGGTCATATCCGTTGGGCACGCGCGTAATGCGAGTGAAGCGATCGGGATCGACCGCGTCCATGCTGACCGTGACACGATTCAGGCCAGCGTCCTTGAGGGGTTGCGCCATCTCAGCCAGCAGATGCCCATTGGTGGTCATCGCGAGGTCGAGTTCTTCGCCGTCAGTCGAGCGCAGCTTAGCCAACTCGCGCACGAAATCGACCACGCCGTTGCGAAGCAGCGGCTCACCGCCAGTCAGACGGATTTTCTTGATCCCTAGCGCCGCCAGTATTCGGGCCATGCGCTGGTAGTCGGCAAAAGGCAGATCTCCGTACAGCGCACCTTCGTTGCCAGTCCGGCAATAGACACACTTGTAGTTGCAGCGATCCGTAATCGAAATACGGAGATCGGTGATGGGGCGGCCGAATTTGTCGGTAAGGATCACGGTCTTGGTCGATAGTCGTTGGTCGTTGGCCAGGTTGTCGCTGGAGCTTCTTGCAAACGACCAACGACTAACGACCGCTTAGGATTGTTTTACCAGTTCCACGCGCCGGTTTTTCGCGCGCCCATCGTCTGTCCCATTATCCGCTACTGGCTTGGTTTGTCCCCAGCCTTTAGCCTTGAGCCGCGCGCTATCCACGCCATGCGTGGTAAGCCAGGCGACCACCGCCTGGGCGCGCTTTTCTGAGAGTATCTGGTTGCTGGCCGCAGAGCCAACGTTGTCAGTGTGCCCCTCCACGCTCAATTTCACTCCCGGATTTTGCTGCAGCATCTTCGCGATCTCGCTCAAGATACTCTCTGAGTCGGGCAGGATTGCGGCTTTCCCTGTCTCGAAGTGAATCCCGTACACGGCCACGTGCCCCGACTTATTGAGTTCATCGGCGAGGCTTGAGGCATCGGCGGTCACTTCCTGCGTCATCGACTTCACCGTGAGTATCGTCTGGTAATAGTACGAACCACTGTTCTGGAGCCAGTACCATGTATCGCCCTTGTGAGCCGTAATGACGCCAGGGGAGTCTTCGTACACCACCGTAAATCCGCCCTGCTTGAGCGCCGTTTCAAAATTGCGGAAGACCTGGATCTCGCTCACGCCCTCGCGCGTGCCGTAATCCCAGTAATGATATTCGCCCTCGAAGGTCTTTTCGACGGCGTTGCCGTCACTGTCCTTGCTGACCGGAAACTTCGCTTGCTCGAACTCCTTATTTTCGCAGCTGTGGATGGTGCTGCCCGGCATGCGGGTAATCAAAGACGAGTCTTTGCAACCCTCGGCGTCCGTGGGAGCATCGTCCTGAGCGAAGAGACTGAAAGCGCAAAGCAGAGCGGCACACAAGAATGCGACTCGTGAAGTAAGTTTCATGCTTGAGAGTTCCTTTTGGTTATTCCATCTAACGTCACATGCCATCGTAGTTCGGCCCACCGCCGCCTTCGGGCGGGACCCACGTGATGATTTGATACGGATCGGCGATGTCACAGGTCTTGCAGTGTACGCAATTCGAGGGATTCAGGCTGATGCGCTTGCCATTCGGCTGTTCGGCGTCATCCACCATCTCGTAAACGTTGGCGGGGCAGAAATTGAAGCATGGGTTACCGAATTCCTTTACGCAGCGCGTGTTGCAGATGTTGGTATCGTGAATGACAAGATGCGCCGGCTGATCTTCTTCATGCTTTGTGCCCGAATGATAAAGGTCTGTGAGCTTGTCGAAGGTAAGCTTGCCATCGCCTTTGGCGGGGCCGAGCAGATGCGCTTCGTTGCCGCCGTCGGCGGGCAGGTCGGCCAGTCTCTTCATGTGCTGATGGCCCGCAGTTCCGGCATAACGATTTCGGAGACCACGGCCCCCGGTAAATTGTTGCACTCCGGCGTGGAACAGGCCTGCGAATAATCCGTGCTCGAATCCCTGGTGGAAGTTACGGACTTTCCACAGCTCGTCTTTGATCCAGCTGGCTTCGACTTTCTTCTGGAAACCACCCAACGCAGAGGCAGAGAAATCATCGGTCTTCAGCGCCTCAAAAGCAGTTTCAGCCGCCAGCATTCCACTCTTGATGGCCAGATGGATTCCCTTGAGGCGCTGCGAGTTCAGAAAACCGGCGGAGTCTCCGAGAATCATCCAACCGTCGCCCGCGACCGGGGGAATGGCCCACCACCCGCCATAAGGCAGCGACTTCGCGCCATAGCGAATCATCTTGCCACCTTCGAGCAGCTTCGCCACAAACGGATGCTGCTTGAAATCCTGCAACACGTGTTGCGGATCAAGACGGGGGTCCGGATAATCGAGGCCGGTGACGAATCCGAGCGAGACGATGTTGTCCTTCCCACCGTAGATCCAGGCGCCGCCATACTCTTTCGTCGTGAGTGGCCAACCCATTGTGTAGATGACTTCTCCGGGAGCGATGCGGCCGGAGGGCACTTCCCACAATTCTTTTATGCCTTGTCCATAAGTCTGCGGGTTGGTGTTCTTCGCGAGATCGAATTTTGTGATCAGTTGTTTGGTCAGTGAGCCTCGGGTCCCTTCCGCGAGGATCACAACTTTGGCCTGCAGATCGTATCCCGGCTCGAAGTTGGATTTCTGATGGCCCTCTTTATCCACGCCTTTGTCGTCGGTGCGGACCCCGGTGACGCGGTTGCCATCAAACAGCAATTCTGAGCCCGCGAAGCCGGTGAAGATCGTGATCCCGGTCTCTTCGACCTTGCCGCCCAGCCACTTCACAAAGCGATTCAGCGAGATGACGTAGTTGCCGTGATCGCGCAGTGGCGGCGGCGTGATGGGAAACTTGAACTTGCCTTTCTCCGTGAGGAAGTAAACCGCTTCCTTGGTGACCTCGGCGTCGAGCGGAGCCTCTTTCTCGAAGCCAGGAAGCAGTTCACGCATCGATCGCGGGTCGAGCAGCGCGCCCGACAAAGAGTGCTGGCCAACCTCGCGAGCTTTCTCGAGGACGTAGATGTTTTCTTTGCTTAACTGCGAGTCGGGATGCTGCGAATTGTGCTGTCGATGAGCTGCGACAGACGCAGCGCGCAGGCCATGCCGGCAGGCCCGCCGCCGACGATGACAACGTCAGCGGGCATCTGCGGACGTTCGATACCTTCGATAGGTTTGCGGAAAATCAGCATAGGATTCCTTAGCGGTTCGCCAGACTGGCTATCTCGCCCAAGCCGAGCAACCTCTGGTCCGCCGTCACCAAAGTTAACTTCAGTACCTTGGCGGTAGCCGCCAGGAATCGGTCCGCCGGATCTGCATGAGGCAAGGACAGCGCGAAACCAGTCCGAACAATTTCCTGAGTTAACGGCGCTTCTCGTAGTTGATCCGCAGCGCGCTCGACCCAGGCCAACGGGTCCGCCACACGAATGCGGCCTTTTTGCATCAGCGCGAGAGCTTCCCAAACACTGACTGGAGACAGCCACAGATCGTTGTCGTGGTTCGACAACTCTCGCGCTGCACCTTTTCCTATCCGCTTCGGATCCAATTTGCTCCAGATCCAGATATGAGTGTCGAGAAGCAGGTTCAATCGCGGTAGGCCTCAATGTCTTCCAGATCGATGACTGGGGCAACGATGTCGCCCACGATTTCAGCGGTTCCGATCATGTCTCCCAAAAACTTTCGCTTGCGGTTGGGTCCGGCCGGAATGACTTCCGCAACCGGGCGGCCATGACGCGTGATCCGAAGAGGCTGGCGCGTTTTGTGCACCCGTTCAATCAGGCCAAGACACTTGGCTTTAAACTCGGAGATCGAAACATCATTCATGACCACTATTCTATCTATGGTCAACAAACTAGTCAATTCACAAGTACGCCATCGAAACCCGGCCAATACAAGCGGGATAAGGCCGATCTATCCCCCCGCCTTTGCCTTCTTCACTTCTTCAATCAGCGGCGGTACGATGTCGAACAGATTTCCTACCACAGCGAAGTCGGCGATTTCGAAGATCGGTGCTTCTGAGTCTTTATTGATCGCAATGATGGTGCGCGAGCCCTTCATCCCGACAATGTGCTGAATGGCGCCACTGATGCCGAGCGCCAGATACAGCTTGGGCGCGACCGTCTGGCCCGAGGAACCAATTTGCCGATCCATAGGCAGCCAACCGGAGTCGCAGATGGGGCGTGAAGCCGCCAGTTCTCCCCCAAGGGCTTCGGCGAGCTGCTTGGCCAGCTCGATATTCTTTTGCTCTTTGATTCCACGCCCGACGGAGACGATCACCTCGGCTTGCGTAAGGTCAACCGCCTGCTTGGCTTCTTTGAAAACTTCCTGCGGCTGGTTGCGGATGACCCCGTCGGCAATCTGCACATTCACTGTCTCAACCGGAGCGGCGCTGGCTCCTGCCTCAGCCTTGTCCCCGCGAAATGCTCCGTTCTGAAAAGTGACGAACCAGGGCGCATCACATGTGAAACTGACATCCGCCGCAAGCTTGCCCTGAAACATCTGACGAGTAAAGAACAGCTTGCCGCCGTCTTTCTTGTAGCCTATGCAGTCGCTGATGGCGGTTCGTCCCATGGCAGTGGCGAGCTTAGGAATGAAATCGCGCACTTGATAGGTGTGCGGCATCAGCACCAGCTTGGGCTGTTTCGATTCGATGAATTGCTTGAGCGCTGCCGAAAAAGCGTCCGGAGTGTAAGGTTCAAGCTTGGGCGATTCAACCGCGTAGACCTTCGCGACTTTCTTGGCGGCAACTTCGCTGGCGAAATTGGCTACGCCGCTGCCAACGACTGCCGCTTCGAGTGTCCAACCAGTCTCAGCCGCCAGCGACTGGCCGGCGGTAACTGTCTCCCAGGAGACGCGGTTCAGTTTTCCTTCGCGTTGTTCGACAACGACCAAAATTGTGTCAGACATAATCAGCTCTTAGCTTCTCGCTCCTGGCTTCCAGCTCTACAGCACCCGCACTTCGTTGCGCAGTTTGTCCACCAACTTCTTGGCAACTTCGCCGGGCGGACCTTCCAGGAACTCCGTGTTCTTGGTTTTCTGCGGGACATACAGCCGCTCGATCTTCTGCAAATTCGCACTCACGGCCGACTGCACGTCCGCCATCGCGACCTTGCGCAGCGGCTTGTTCTTGGCCTGCTTGATGCCGATCAGCGTGGCATATCGTAACTTATTGATGCCGGACTGGATCGTCAGCACAGCGGGCAGCGGCATATCGACAAACTGGAAGAAGCCGGCTTCGAGTTCCCGTTTCACCCGAATCCCGGCATCGTTTTTCTCAATCTGCATGATGATGGTGGCGTGCGGCCAGCCCAGCAGTTCCGCCAGCACCACTCCAGTCTGCGCATAGCCGTAGTCATCGGACTGCAACCCGGTGAAGATCAGGTCGAATGTTTCTTCCTTGATCGCGGCCGCAAACGCTCGCGCAGTGTTCAGGGCATCCAAACCGACGAACGCGTTGTCTTCAAGGTGAATGGCGCGATCGGCGCCTTTCGCCAGAGCTTCCCGCAGGACCTGCTGGGCTCGCGGCGGACCGGAGGTAATGACGACAACTTCGCCTCCGTGTTTCTCTTTCTGTCGCAATGCCTCTTCCAGCGCATAGGCGTCGGGCTCGTTGACTTCGTAGGAAACATCTTCGCGAATCCAGGCGCCGGACTCGTTCAGCTTCAGGGGTGCATCCTTCTGCGGCACCTGTTTCATGCAAACCAGAATCTTCAAGCGAAGGCTCCTCGTTCCCGGCTGATTCGGAGGGTGGGACGCTGAGACGTCGCAACGTCTCTCCAGAAACCATCAACCAGCCATGGGAAACTCACTAGTATAAACGAACGCCGCGCGGGAGAGGAAATCGTAGCAGGAAAAAATTGAGCGCTAGTCGGTGAACACCACCGACTGCACTCCGGAGATTTCGAAGCGCTTGCGGCAGCGCATGTTCTTGCAGGCCATCATGTCGTCTCTTCGTATCATGTAGGTTCGTGCTTTGGCGAAGCGGGCGCGGTCGCGTTCGTCGGCACGGCCGGCAAGCTGGTTTTTCTTGGTGCGCACCAGCCAGTTGATTTCGTACTCGGCGGCCTGCTGGCAATGAGGACAGTTCAGCGTCGCCATCTTCTTTTCCGGACGTTCGTCGAAAAACTCGCGCTCTTCCATAGTCGGATGTCAGGTCGTCGATTTTCGGGCCCGGGCGATAGGAAACGCGCCCTCAAGCCTAGGTAGAATTATTGCACATTCCGAGCGTATTCCTCGCTACACTCTAAGTTGCAAACCTCATGGCATCAAAGAAGAAGAAACCAAAGCGGTTTACCGCAGTCGAAGCGGTGAAGACGATGGCCCGGAC
Source organism: uncultured Acidobacteriota bacterium (assembly GCA_963788605.1). Classification (GTDB taxonomy): domain Bacteria; phylum Acidobacteriota; class Terriglobia; order Terriglobales; family Acidobacteriaceae; genus JABDBE01. The sequence goes on from CAWBHD010000021.1 coordinate 106,903, forward strand.
GCACATTGGGATGCCTCCCACGTCTCGGGTCGTTCCCGACCGCAAGAAAAAGCGAGAAAAGACGGACAAGCACAAAGCAACCCTGAAGAAATTATTGAACGAACTTTAGGCAATGGCTGCCGGCATCAGTTAAAGGTTATCGTAACAGCTCGGTTGGCGGTCAAGTTGTTCACGATACACACCGAACCGGATCCGCCGCTGTCGCAACCCGTCCAACCCCCAATCGTGGAACCATTGGTGCCCACAGCCGTCAATGTGACCGTCGTCCCAGTCGGGAAGGATGTGCTGCAGGTGCTTGCACAACCAAGGCCGACAGGCGAACTCGTTACGGTGCCAGAGCCGGCGCCCGCGAAGTTTACCGTGAGGATCGGCCCCGAACCACCTCCTCCGCCCGTAAAGCACACTACGTTTGCGGTCATATAGCCAGTGATGATTGCGCCCGATGATGATAGAGTGCCGACCTTGTTGGTCGTAACGGTCGCCGCCACCAGGGAATTCCCACACACTAGACCAGTGGCAGTCAGCAGTCCCCCCGGGGTCACCGTCACCATCTGTGTGTCATTCGCCGCCCATGTAACTTGACCGGTAATATCCTTGGTCACCGGAGGATGAATGTAGGTTCCCAAAGCTCGAAGTTGAACGTTTAGCCCTGCGTCAAGGTTTACTGGAGTGTTTGAGTCACCAAAAGTTTCGGTCGCGGGTTGGATGGTGATGCCTGTCAACTCCTGATCGCGGCCACAACTGGGCAACCCCGCGACGCACAGAATCGCAAAAGCGACCAAGATAAACCTACGCGGCATCCAACTCATGACTTCTCCTGATTGAGACAAGTGTTGACACACGGGGGCATGCGGCTCAATTTAAGTGGAAGAGAGTTGAAAAAGCAAGAGATTCATACCGGTGGAATCGGCGATGATACGCTCTCTTCCATTGAGTTCCTCGCCACCGAAAGCGACGTGAACCGCTACCTCGCGATCGTTTCCGCAACGAACCTGGCAAACGCCTTCACATCCTTTTCCGTGGTGTCGAACGAGCACATCCAGCGCACCAGAGACTTCTCCTCATCCCACACATAGAAGAAATAACGCTTCTGTAGCTTGGCGATCGCCGAGCGCGGAATTTGGGCAAACACTCCGTTGGCTTCGACTTTGTAAATAATCCTGACTCTACGGATCTTGCTGATTTCTTTTTGCAGCAACGCAGCCATCCGGTTGGCGTGCTGCGCATTCTTCCGCCACAAATCGTTCGAGAGCAACGCGTCAAGTTGAGCTGAAATGAAGCGCATCTTCGACGCCAACTGCATTCCCTGTTTGCGAAGATAGAGAAACTCGCGGCTCAGCTTCTTGTCGAAGAAGACGACTGCCTCCGCGCCCATCGCCCCGTTCTTGGTTCCGCCGAATGACAGAACGTCCACACCCAAGTCCCGTGTAGCCTGACGCAAGGTCAAGCCCAGGCTCACGGCTGCGTTCGAAATCCGGGCGCCGTCCATGTGCAAGAGCATCTTGCGCTCATGAGCAAAGCCAGCCAGATCGCGGACCTCGCGCGGCGTATAAACCGTGCCCAGTTCACTAGCCTGAGTAATGGAAATCACTCGCGGCTGCACGTGATGCTGATCGCCAATCCCGTGATAGGCATGGCGGACAGACTCGACGGTGAGCTTGCCGTCGACGGTAGGAATCGGAATCAGTTTGCAGCCGGTAAACTTCTCCGGCGCGCCGCATTCGTCGGTATAGATATGGGCGCCCGCCGAGCAAATCACAGCCTGGTAGGACTCGGTCATCGCCTTCAGGCTCAGGCAGTTCGCCGCTGTCCCGTTGAACACGATGAAGACTTCAATATCCGAGCCGAAATGCTGCTTGAACTTGCGGACCGCCGCCTGGGTGAATGAGTCGTCTCCGTACCCGACCACGTGCCCCTGGTTGACTGCGGCAATGGCTTGCAACATCTTAGGATGAACGCCCGCATTGTTATCGCTGGCGAAGCTGCGAACAGGTTTCATGGCTCAAATAATGTAGCAGAGGCGAAGCCTGCCGCACGGCCGCGGTGCTTGAGCCTCTTGACATGCGGTTTATGTAACCATATAGTTACGTGTTATCCAGTGTCGAAAACGACGGGTTCAGGGCCGGCTTCAGCGCGATAACTTTTCTACCAATTTTGAGTCTAACGGTGACGGTTCAAAATCCACCCCTGGGTTGGCTAACCTCCGGGTAAGTATTGGCCGATGTGAAGCTTAAGTGTTAGGGTACGAGAGTGCAGCAAACGCTTTTCAGGTCGAAGGATTGTGCCGGATTCACCCCCGGTTTGGCCTCAAGCCTCGCGCTTTCGGCTGCTTTGTTGCTGATCGCGCTCGCCACCGCGTGCAGCGGGGATTCCGTAAAGGGCGCTCAGCCGCAGGCAGATCCGGCTGTCCCGGTGAAAATCCTGGTCGCGCAAGCCGTGCCGATCAGCGACACCACGGAATACGTTGCCACTCTGAAGTCGCGGGACTCGGCCGTCATCATGCCGCAAGTCGAAGGTCAGATCACCGAGATCCGTGTGCACTCCGGCGACCGGGTTTCGCCCGGCGCGGTCCTGATGCAGATTGATCCCACGAAACAGCAGGCCACAGTCAACAGTCAGGAGCACGGCCGCGCAGCTCAGGAAGCCAACCTGGCCTATGCCCAGCAACAGTATGACCGGATCAGTTCCCTGGCTGCGGCCGGAGTCGTCTCCAGGCAAGAACTGGACCAGGCAAAATCAGCCCTCGATACGGCACAAGCACAATTGAAGTCGATGGACGCGCAAGTGCAAGAGCAGCAGGTACAACTCCACTACTATCGCGTGACCGCTCCGTCAACCGGAATCGTGGGCGATGTTCCAGTGCACGTGGGCGACCGCGTCACCACGACCACCATGCTGACCAGCGTGGATAAGCCTGGCAGCCTGGAAGCCTACGTCTACATCCCTATCGAGCGTTCGCAACTGCTCAAGATGAACATGCCAGTACAGATTGTGAACGGGAACGGCGATGTATTGGCGGACAGCCGAATCACTTTCATCTCGCCGCAAGTGGACAATACGACCCAGACCGTGCTGATCAAGTCCCGCATCGCCAATAACGAGGACAAGCTTCGCAATTTGCAGTTCATCCGCGCTCGGGTGATTTGGGGAACCCATCAGGGGCCGGTCGTTCCAGTAGTGGCCGTATCGCGGGTTGGCGGGCAGTATTTCGTCTATGTGGCGGAAGACCAGAACGGCAAACTGGTGGCCCATCAGAAGCCGCTTCGGGTGGGCGAGATGACTGGGAATGACTACGTAGTGCTGGACGGTATCAAGCCTGGCGACAAGATCATCGTTTCGGGAGTTCAGTTCCTGGTCGATGGCGCCACCGTATCGCCGCAGCGATAGTCGTCGGGCTTCAGGCTCCGCGAGCCTGGGCCTGAAGCTACATTTCTGGATCTGTCATGTTCGTTGACTTCTTCATACGACGGCCAGTGTTTGCCACAGTCTGCGCTCTGCTGATCATTCTCGCGGGCGCGGTCGTGATTCCCACCCTGCCGATCGCCCAATTCCCCAATCTCGCGCCGCCACAAGTCAATGTAAGCAGCGGATACGTGGGCGCAAGCGCGCAAACTGTCGAATCCGCGGTCACCATCCCTCTGGAGCAGCAGATCAACGGCGCACAAGGGATGAAGTACATGACCTCCGACAGCGGGAATGACGGATCGAGTTCGATCACCGCGACCTTCGAGCTTAATCGCGATCCGGATCTGGCTGCCGTGGACATTCAGAATCGGGTGAACACGGCCCAGGGACGTCTCCCTAACGCTGTCAAAGCCACCGGCATCACCATCACCAAATCCTCCAGCGACTTTGTGTTTGGGGCCGGCGTGTACTCCGCGGACGACCGTTACGATCCGCTGTTCATGAGCAACTATCTGGACGTGTATGTGAAGGACACGTTGAAACGAGTGCCAGGAGTTGCCGATGTCATCATTTTCGGCGAGCGCAAGTACTCGATGCGGCTGTGGCTCGATCCCGTGCGCATGGCCAGCCGCGGCCTCACGGCTTCCGACATGGTGAGCGCGCTGCAGGAGCAGAACGTCGAGGTCGCTGCCGGCCAGGTCGGACAGCCTCCGATCAAGGTCGGACAGCAGTTTCAGATCAGCGTGCGTGCCATCGGGCGGCTGAGCGAGCCGGCAGAATTTGAAAATATCATCCTCAAAGCAAACAACGACGGAACCCTGGTCCGGCTCAAGGATGTGGGCCGGGCAGAATTGGGAGCCGAGGACTACGGCTCTGACCTCATCTACAACGGCCATCCTGCGGTGGGGATTGCGATCCTGCAGCTCTCAACTGCGAATGCCCTGGATGTGGATCGCCGCGCGCTGGTGGAATTGGACCGCCTCTCGAAGCATTTCCCTCCCGGAATGGTCTACGAGAACGCCTTCGACACTACCGAAGCCGTGGGTGAGTCGATTCGAGACGTCTTGATCACCCTGATCGAAGCGGTAGGCCTGGTCATCCTTGTAATCTTCATCTTTCTGGAAGACTGGCGCAGCACGATTATTCCCTCGGTGACGATCCCGGTCTCGTTGATCGGAACATTTGCCTTCGTAAAACTGCTGGGATTCTCGATCAACACGTTGACTCTGTTCGGCATCACCCTGGCCACCGGACTGGTAGTCGACGATGCCATCGTGGTCATCGAAAACATCGAACGCCACCTGCAGGAAGGCGAGCACGATCCGCGCAAAGCAGCGTCGGTTGCCATGGGAGAAGTCGCCGGCGCCGTCATTGCGACCTCCCTGGTGCTGGTTGCGGTATTCGTCCCGGTCGCGTTTTTTCCCGGAACCACGGGCATTCTATTTCGGCAATTCGCGCTGACCATCGCGTTTTCGATTTCAATTTCCGCGTTCAACGCGCTCACCCTCACACCATCACTTTCCGCAATGCTGCTCGGCCGCCAGCACGGAAAGAAAGGCTGGTTCTTCCGGCGAGTGGACAAAGTAATCGCCGGCGTCACCGAGGGATACCGGCGTTCTCTGCACGCATTCCTCCGATTCCGGCTGGCCGCTGTGATTCTGTTTCTGGCGGGATTAGGCCTCACCTTCGTGATTTTCCAGCATGTGCCCAAGGGCTTCGTCCCGGACGAGGATCAAGGTTATTTCCCGGTCATCATCCAGGCCCCGCCCGGCGCATCTGCGGACTACGTCCGGCACATCGAGGACCAGGTGAGCGCCATCATGCGCGCCATGCCGGAAGTCAAAAACCTCTTCGCCATCACCGGCAACGGCGCTCCCAACCGCGGAATCATTTACGCCGGGTTGACCGGATACTCGCAACGCAAAGGAAGCGAGCATTCCGCGAACGCGGTTGTGAACCGCCTACGCGCATCGGTTTCCCAGATTACCGGAGCGCAGATACTTTGCTTTTTGCCGCCCGCGATCCAGGGTCTCGGCCAGTTCGGCGGTTTCCAATTTGAAGTGCAGGACCAGGGTTCGCACACCCTGGAAGAATTGGCCAATGCAACCCAGGGCATGACGCGCGAAGGTAATTCCCGCAAAGACCTGACCGGATTGTTCAGCAGTTACACCGCCAGCGATCCGCAGTTTCTGGTGACCATTGACCGCGAGAAGGCCAAGAGCCTGCACATCCCCCTGCAGCAGATTACGGACACCCTGGGCGTGTACATGGGCTCGGCCTACGTTAACGATTTCGACTTCAACAACCGCTCCTACCGCGTTTATATTCAGGCCGACAAGCAGTTCCGCTCCCAAGCCAAGGATATGAAGCAGTACTACGTGCGCTCAGATAGTGGAGCCATGATTCCGCTCGAGAACCTCGCCACCATCACCCAGACTACGACCCCGCAGGTAATCAGCCATTACAATCTCTTCCGCTCGGCGGAGATCGATGGCTCGCCGGGCTCGGGTTACAGTTCCGGACAGGCCATTGCGGCCATGGAGGAGTTGAGCAAGAAAGTCTTGCCTCAAGGCTTCACCTACGAATGGACGGGGCTTTCGCTCGAAGAACTGGCATCGGGCCGAACCACGGTCATATTGTTCGGTCTGGGAGTTCTGGTCGTGTATCTGACGCTGTCGGCTCAATACGAAAGCTTCGTGCTGCCCTTCATCGTGTTGCTGGCGGTACCGATGGCATTGCTGGGAGCGCTCGGCGCGTCAAGCGCTGCGCGGCTTGCAAAACGATGTCTATTGCCAGATCGGCCTGGTCATGCTGATCGGATTGTCCAGCAAGAATGCGATTCTGATCGTCGAATTCGCGGAACAATTGCGAGAGCGCGGAATGCCGCTGATAGAAGCCACAGTAGAGGCCGCCAGGATTCGTCTGCGCCCAATCCTCATGACATCGTTCGCATTCATCCTGGGCGTGGTACCGCTCATGGTTGCGCATGGCGCAGGCCAGGAAGGACGCCACTCCGTGGGAACCACCGTATTCGGCGGAATGATTATGTCGACCGTCCTGAATCTCTTCTTCATCCCGGTGTTGTACCTGATCATCGAAGGATGGCGCGAACGAGGACGAGAACCCTCAGCTCAACCCGCGCCAGTCCCGGCGGACTAACCAGCGCCACGGTCTTCTTCCTTTGTGTACCTTCGTGTCCTTTGTGGTTAATGAAGTTCAAAAGTCAGAACCACAAAGGAAACAAAGGGACACAAAGAAATTCTACGTGGCGAGAGCCTTATCCTTCCGCGGCCTCTGAACTATAATCGTCGCACTCGACACCATGCGTACATCGTTCTGCTTGCTGTTCGTTTCTTTCTTTGCAACCGCGCAGACAAATCCCGTAAGGACTCCGCTCCCAAAGTTCGAAGACGTTGCCAAACAGGTTGGCCTGATCGTCTCCCACATTTCTTCTCCCGAGAAGCATTACATCGTGGAATCGATGAGCGGAGGCGCCGGATTGATCGACTGCGACAACGACGGCAAGCTCGACATCATCACGGTGAACGGATCGACGGTGGATCGCTATCAAAGCCGGCGGCGATCCCATGATCACGCTCTACCACCAGGACGATGGCTTCAAATTCACCGACATCACCAAGTCCGCCGGACTTACGCGCAAAGGCTGGGGCATGGGAGTAGCCGTCGCCGACTACGACAACGACGGCTTGCCCGATATCTACGTGACCGGCTACGGCGGCAACGCTCTCTATCACAATCTCGGGCAACTGCAAGTTTGAAGATGTGACCGACAAGGCCGGAGTGGCGGCGGGCGGATTCAGCACCGGCGCCGCCTGGGGGGATTACGATCGTGACGGGAACGTCGACTTGTTCGTGTCACGCTACGTGCACTTCGACGTCGAACAATCTGCCCGACTTCGGCAAGAACGAGAAGAATTGCAGCTTCAAGGGAATCCCCGTGCAGTGCGGACCGTGGGGCATGCTCGGCGAATCCGATTTGCTGTTTCACAATCGCGGCGACGGAACATTCGAGGAAGTCTCTAAAAAGGCCGGCGTCGATGATCCCAACAAGTACTACGGCCTGGGCGTGATCTGGGGAGACTACGACAACGACGGCTGGCCTGACCTGTACGTGGCCAACGATTCCGGGCCGAACTATCTCTACCACAACAAGCACGACGGCACGTTCGAAGAAGTCGGCATGCTCTCAGGAGCAGCCGTCAGTGGCGATGGTTCGGAACAGTGGATCGATGGGCGTGGACTGGAGCGACTATCTGCACGAAGGCCGTCTCTCCATGTTCGTCACCAACTTTACCGAGCAGCCCGACAGCGCTGTATCGCAATCTGGGCGCGCAGGGATTCTCCGACGTAAGCTACGCCGCCAAACTCGCGCAGCCCACGTATAACCCGGTGGGCTGGGGAACTGGATTCTTCGATATGGACAACGACGGCTGGCTGGATCTGTTCGTCGCCAACGGCCACGTGTATCCGCAGATGGACCAGGTTCGCGGCGCTGCCCCGCTATCGCGAGCCCATGCTGCTGTTCCGCAACCATCGCGATGGCACTTTCGAAGATGTTTCCAGCGTGCTGTCGGAATACCGGATGCATCACGCCGGGGAGCGGCTTTTGGCGATCTCAATAACGACGGGAATATTGACATCGTCGTGATGAATACGGGTGAGCCGCCAACCCTGCTATTGAATCAGGGACGGAAAGTAAGAATCATCGTGTGCTGTTCAAGCTGATCGGCACGAAGAGCAACAAAATGGCAATTGGCGCGCGAGTGACGGTAAGAGCCGGCAAACTGGTGCAGTTCAGCGAAGTGCGCGGCGGGGGCAGCTATCTTTCGCAGAACGATCCACGCCTGCACTTTGGCCTGGGTAGTGAAACCAAGATGGACGAAGTCGAAATCAAGTGGCCGAGCGGCAGAGTCGAGACCCTGCACGACATGCCCGCAGATTTTATCTATACGATCACGGAGGGCGAAGGCATCACACAGAAGACGTTGCTGCCTGGCCTCTAATGTGGGCTGGGTGCCCAGTTCCTTTGTGTCCTTTGTGGTTAAAGCATTTGACTTCATTAACCACAAAGGACACAAAGGTTCACGAAGGAAGGCAGACGGAAGTTGCGAGTATCATGGAGACCGTCAAGATCCGCCATGCTCCCGTTCAAGCTGATCTATAGCGACGACTATTACCTCCCAATCGGCGCACACGTCTTTCCCGCTCAGAAATATCGGCGGATTCACGAGACGGCTGCTGGAGACGGGAGTCGCCGAGGCTTCCGACTTCGTCACTCCACAACCCGCATCCGATCAGGACATGCTTCTGGTGCACACCCCTCAGTATGTGCAGAAGTTGAAGACGGGAACGCTGTCCGCGCGCGAAGAGCTGGAAATGGAGATTCCCTATTCACCCGAACTTGGTCCACGCTTTCTGGCTGGCGGCCGGCGGTTCGATTCTGGCCGCCGAATATGCCCTGAAGGATCGAGTCGCCTTCAACATCGGCGGCGGATTCCACCACGCCTTTCCCGACCACGGCGAGGGCTTCTGCATGATTCATGACGTGGCGGTCGCCATCCGCCGCATGCAGCGCGATGACAAGATCACCCGCGCCATGACCGTGGACTGCGACGTCCATCAAGGCAACGGTACGGCTGCAATTTTTGCCGGATGCGCGTTCCGACGGGGCCACTGCCTTCGACCTCAGCTTCTGTGCTGAACCCCACTGTGCCGGCGAAGGTGCGCAATGCCCACGCCGGCGATGTCTTCACTATTTCACTTCACCAGGAAAATAACTATCCGATGTGGAAGCCGCCGTCTTCGATCGATGTCGACCTGCCCGACGGCATCGGCGACGACGATTACCTGGCCTGGCTCGACAACGCCCTCAGCTCCGGCCTGCGCCAGTTCGACCCGGAGTTGATCTGCTACATCGCGGGCGCCGACCCCTACCGCGAAGATCAACTTGGAGGCCTGGCGCTGACCATCGAAGGCCTGAAACGCCGCGACGAACTTGTCTTTCGTGTCGCCCGTACCCGCGATATCCCGGTGATGGTGACTTTGCCGGCGGCTATGCTCGGCGAGTCGAAGACACCGTCACAATCCACTGCAACACGGTAATTGCTGCTAAGGATGTGTTTTCCGAGGATCTATCTCGTCGCTGGTGATCGTCCTGAATTGGGTTGAAAAACAATTCGCACAAGTTGCGGCGGCTGCTTTGATCATCCTCGGCTCAGCCGCTCGACTCTCGTAACCCGGGATTGGTCCCCGTTTTCGCTGCACTCATGCTGCGCTCTCGCATCTTGTCCCGGCAAGAACCGGACTTGCGATATTATCTTTGGCGTTTCGATCGACACCGAGCCAAATGAAAACACACTCGCGAGCACGATACTGCCTTGCCATCTTGTCTTTTGTCTGTAGTGCGCTGGCCGCCCAAGATGCCCAACGCTCTCCACAGATGTCTGTTGCCAAAGTTTCTGCAATAGTTCGCGAGGCGGACCCGCCGCCAGCGGGCCTCAAGCGATTGTTCAGCAATCTCGGACCAAAGACGAATACTTACGATGACACGAATGGCTTACTCGTCGAAGGTCCCAACAACCCAGCGACCCACCAATACCAGTGGGTTGCGGATCCCTTCATTCCGAAAACCAATGCTACCGTAAAAGAAATTGAGATCGCACTCACTTACCAGGGCTCGGGAGCAAATAGAGCAGTCGTCGCTCTTTACTCTGATCGGAACGGATTGCCCGGAAAGATACTCGAGCATTGGAATGTCAGGAACCTTCCCGCCGTCGGCGAATGCTGCAAACTGGTAAAGGTAACAAGTCAGAAGGGCGTCAGAATCAAGGGAGGGACGCAGTATTGGGTCGTCGGCCGCACCAACCAGGAATCAAAAAGGGGATACAACGGGTGGGAGTTTGTCTGGTATTTTAACATTGGACCAATCGCGTTTATCTCCGCCGACACCGGCAATGTCTGGACGCTCTATTCCGATGGAACCGAAAATGCTTTCGCTGTATTTGGAACCACGCCCTAGCCGGAGTGCGAGGTTGATTGTTCGGCCCAGACCTGCTGTTTCCAAGTCGGACATCTCGGCGACTGCTAGAATAGAATCCTGTCGCTATGTTCGAGAATCTTTCAGAAAAACTTCAGCGTGCGTTCAAGACCCTGCGCGGCCAGGCTGTCCTCAATGAAGAGAATATTCAGGAGGCGCTGCGCGAGATCCGTCTCGCTCTGCTTGAAGCCGACGTCAACTTCAAAGTCGTAAAGCAGCTCATCGACCACATTCAAGAAAAGGCTGTCGGTCAGCAGGTTGAGACGGCGTTTTCCCCGGGTGAGCAGGTCATCAAGATTCTGCGGGACGAGCTGATCGAAACCCTCGGCCGTGATACCGCGCGATTGAAGTTTGCCTCGCAGCCCCCAACCGTGGTGCTCATGGCGGGACTGCAGGGTTCCGGCAAAACCACAACTTCGGGCAAACTGGCGAACTGGTTGAAGAATGGCGGGCATCGTCCCTTGCTGGTCTCCGTGGACGTTTACCGCCCGGCGGCGCGCGAGCAGCTCAAGGTTGTGGCGCAAGCGATCAAAGCAAATATCTACGAAGGCGCGAATGTCGAAGCCAACACTGCGACGGTTGAGCGGCTGGCCAAGGAAGCGCGGCGCGAAGCCATCAACACTGGCTGCGATGTACTGATCGTCGACACTGCAGGCCGCCTTCACATCGACGACCAGTTGATGGAAGAGATGCAATCGCTCAAGCGAATGCTCAATCCGCAGGAGATCCTGTTCGTCGCCGATGCCATGACCGGCCAGGACGCGGTCAATTCCGCGGATGAGTTCCACAAGAAGCTCTCGTTGACCGGTGTCGTGCTAACGAAAATGGATGGCGATGCTCGTGGTGGAGCGGCGCTTTCCATCCGCCAGGTCACCGGCCAGCCGATCAAGTTTATCGGCGTCGGGGAAAAGTACGACGCGCTGGAGCCGTTCCATCCCGACCGCATCGTGTCCCGCATTCTCGGGATGGGCGACATTCTCTCCCTCCTCGAAAAGGCCGAGCAGAATGTCGACAAGAAAAAGGCGCAGGAGATGGCCAGCCGAGCGCTCGCCGGCGACGGCTTCTCACTGGAAGATTTCCGCGACCAACTCCGCCAAGTAAGAAAGATGGGATCGATCCAGAGCATTATGGGCATGTTGCCCAGCATCGGTCCCTTCGCTGGATTACAGAAGCACGCGGATAAAGTCGATGAAAAACAGATAAACCGCGTCGAGGCCATCATCAATTCCATGACCGTGCATGAGCGCCTGCACCACGAAGTAATTAACGGCAGCCGGCGCAAGCGCATCTCGCGCGGCTCTGGCACCAGCGTGCAGGAAGTAAACAATCTGCTACGCCAATACGCCCAGATGCGCAAAATGTTTAAGCAGATGGGTAAAGCCAGCTTCGGCCGCAAGTTGGCGGGCATGAAGTTCCCGGGAATGTAGGAATGAGAGCTGGAAAGCTGCTCCCATGAAATGGCGATCTCTCGACGAAGCAGTCCTAGTTGAAGACACGCGCTCGCTCCGCGAGCAATTCGCCGAGCGCAAGAAGCTGATTGCCAAGTACGTTCTGCCGGAAACTCAGGCCGTCCACGCTCGCGTCATCGCGGAACTCAGAGAGCAAGGGCTCGTCAGCCACGCGCTTTCGGCGGACACAAACGCTCCGGACTTCACGCTCGACGATCACGACGGCAAGCAGGTGTCTTCGACTGAGTTGCTGAACCGTGGACGTCTCATCATCTGCTTCTTTCGCGGCCGCTGGTGTCCTTTCTGCGTCGGGCAACTGGAAGCCATGAACCAAATCCTGCCGCGGATCGAACAGGCTCAGGCCTCGCTGGTCGCGATTTCGCCCCAGACCGTGCAGCAGTCATTCTTCATGGCGGATTAGCACAAACTGCGGTTTCCGCTGCTCAGCGATCCCGGCAATCAGGTCGCTCGCCAGTTTGGACTGGTTTACCGCGTGCCCGACTATCAGCAGACCCTCTATCGGAAGGTTTTCATTAACCTGCCGTTCACCAACGGGGATCAGAGCTGGGAACTTCCTGTTCCGGCAACTTACATCCTGAACCGCAATGGCTCTGTACTTTACGCCTCGGTAAACGCTGACTACACCGAGCGTCCCGAGCCAATTGAGATTCTTCGTCGACTTTGATCTAGTTCACGTTGCGAGGGAAGGTGAATGAAAGCCGCGATCCTGACCTCACCGCAGGACATTTCGAGGCGTCCTCTCCAAATTGAACAAGTTCCTCAACCTCAGGCAAAAGTCGGCGAGGTTCTTCTACGGGTGCGCGCCTGCGGCGTCTGCCGAACCGACCTGCACATCGTTGAAGGCGAACTCCCCGCGCGCAATAAGAAACTAATTCCTGGCCACCAGATTGTCGGCGAAGTCGTGGAGGGAGCTAACGCGGAGCTTCCGGTCGGGTCTCGCGTCGGTGTTTCGTGGATCGGCGGCATCGACGGAAATTGTTGGTACTGCCGGCACGGCCTCGAAAACCTTTGCGATTCGCCCACCTTCACCGGCTACACCGTGGACGGAGGCTATGCCGAATACGCCACCGCGCGGACGGATTTTGTGTTTCCTCTTCCCCAAGCTCTTGACGATTTGCATGCCGCTCCGCTCTTGTGCGCCGGTATTATTGGCTTTCGCAGTCTTCGCGTCGCGGGGGTGGAACCTGGCGATCGCGTGGGACTGTTCGGTTTCGGGGCATCAGCACATCTGGCAATCGCGGTTCTGCGGGCCTGGAAATGCGAAGTATATGTTTCGACGCGAGGAGCTTCGCATCGCCAGCTGGCAGAATCGCTCGGCGCGACTTGGGTCGGGAACGAAACCGAGAAACCGCCGGTCGAACTGGATCGCTCCGTGACATTTGCGCCCAGCGGGGAAGTGGTCATCGCCGCTCTAGGCAGCCTGCGAAAAGGCGGTGTGGTTGCGATCAACGCAATTCACCTGGACCACATTCCCGAGTTTGATTATGACCGTCTGCTCTGGGGCGAACGCCAGATTCGCAGCGTCACTAATATGACGCGCTCGGATGCCCGGGACTTTCTCCAACTTGCTTCCGAAATTAGCCTTCGCCCCAAGATCACGGAGTTCCCCCTCGATCAGGCAAATGAAGCATTGGCCGCCGTTAAGTGCGACGCTATCGACGGAGCGGCGGTTTTGATTCCTTGACCGGCATCGAGAGCGCATTCGAGATGCCCCCGCGAACACCCACCTTCGCAGCTGGCGAAATCGGACTGATTGTCAATCCATCTTCAGTACGACGACCGTGATGTCATCATGCTGAGGCGCGCCTTTCGACCACTCTGACACGCGGGCGACAATGTGTTCAGGATTTCCTGGGCGCTCTGACCAGAGGCGTCAACAATCGCCGCGCGCAGGCGGTCCTCGGAGAACTCTTCTTGCCGCACGTTCATGGCCTCGGTTACTCCGTCGGTGTAGGCCACCAGAACATCGCCGGAGCGAAGCAACACTTCGCCTTCCTCGAAACTACTATCGGGAAACAAGCCGAGGACAACGCCACCGCGAGACAGGTTATCGAAGACCGCGCCTGCACCCGCCTCTTGAGCCTGTGGAGCGGATCGGCGCAGGAGCAGGGGTGGATTGTGTCCGGCATTCACGAAGCGGAACGAGCCATCGGCAGCATCGAGTTGACCGTAAAAGCAAGTCACATATCGCGCGGTGGTAACCGAAGCGCAGATGAGGCGATTCAACATAGTGACTACGTTGCTTACCGGAACTCGTTCCTGAATACCAAACAGTTGACCGCGCAGCGAAGCCTGCACCACCGACATCAGTAAAGCTGCGGAAATGCCCTTGCCAGCGACATCGGCAATGCAGATGCCAACGCGGCTGCCTCCCAGTGGAACGTAGTCGAAGTAGTCGCCACCCACTTGCGACGCAGGCTGGCAGAAGCCACGGAGGTCGATTCCGTGCAGCGTCAAGCCTGTGGCCGGAAGCAAATTCCGTTGAACTTCCGCAGCCACAGCAACTCGGCCCGCAAACGCTCGTGCTCGACCAGGCGCTGCAAGAGCTTCGTGTTCTCGATCACCAAAGCCAGCTGCCCGGCCACACTGTCCAACATTTCCCGATCTTCCGGACTGGAACGGTGAGGCTGGCGTTTTCCCAGCGAGAGGACGCCCAGCAAATCGCCCTTGGTTCTGAGCTGAACCAAAAGAGACGAACGGGTCTGCAGCAGGACATCGTTTTCCTGCATGCGTTTCTCAAGAACCTGGACGAGGAGCATCGGTGAGTGCTTCCTTCCACGCGTCCAATTCAGCAGCGTCCAGTTGCAAGGGAGAGCTCAGATTTTTCAAGCGGCGAATAACAAAGGAATCGGATGAAAGAGTCAGGTGACCGTTCGCTGCCGATGTCGGGTCGCGAGGAAGAACGGTAGAGACGCGGCAGGGAAAATTTCCGTTATCGTCGTCGCGAACGAAAAGCGAGACCGCGGGAGTCGAAAACGCTCGTGCAACAGCGTCGATCAGCGATTCATAAAGGCTTTCCACCGAACTCGCGGCGCGCACCGCGGAAGAGAGATCGAGCATGCGAACGGCACTACCCGCTCGCGCCGCGATCCGGCGCCGGAAGCCGTGGCGGTCTGGCCGTCATGGGGGTTTCTTGATGACGGTGGAACCCCATCTTCAGTCTTGGGAAATATCTTCACGATTCTAGTCCTGGCGTAGAGCTACCATCGGATCCACACGCGCAGTCCGCCGCGCCGGCACATACGAAGCAACCAGCACTACGAAAAACAGCAACAACGAGGCGCCGACAAAGGTGAGTGCATCGTAGCTCTTTACGCCAAACAACAGCGTGGATAACCAGCGGGTGAGGCCGAATGCGCCGATCACTGCCGAGTCGCCAGGCCCAGCAAGCCAACCACAGCGCCTTGCTTCAGCACCAGTCCCACAACATCGAAACGCTGCGCACCCAAGGCAAGCCGAATTCCGATCTCACGGGTGTGTTGCGTCACCAGGTACGATAGGACGCTGTAGACCCCAACCACCGCGAGGAAGCGTTCCCAGAAGAGCAAAAATCATGATCAAAGTTCGAGTAAATCGGCGGCTGGACATGGAACTGTCCACGACGGTCTGCATGCTTTTCACATCGTAGACAGTCTGATTGGCGTCCTGCGAGACGAGTTCGTGGCGAATGGCGCTGATCAGCGCCTCAGGATCGCCGGCGGTCCGAACCACCAGGTTCATGTCGTTTGCGACCGCGCCGGAAGTGTCATTCAGGAAATAAACCTCGGGACGGGCAGGGGCGTCTAATCCCGCTTGGCGAACGTTTCCGACCACTCCAACAATCGCGATTGCCTGGCCATCCATCGAACTCGTCCAATATGCGCTTGCCTATAGGATCTCCATACTGAGAAATCATTTGAGCGAATTTCTCATTGATCATGGCGGACTGTCCGCCATGGCCGAGATCGCTCTCGGAGAGCTCTCGCCCGCGTATCCAGCGGGATGTTGAAGCGCGTGGAAATAGCCTGGGGCTCACGAACCGTATTTCAGTCGCCCATACCGGATCGTTGACGAAGCGGGGCAATCCCTCGATATGCAGAGGGTCCGTTGTAGCCCCACGCCTCGACCGGCAACAAGTTGATGAGACCGGCCGCTTGCACGCTCAGGCAACTGCTGCGACGCGGTGCCGCAGATTCGGTATAGAAACGGGCTGCGGCATCTGGCTTGTAAGCATCTTTTGACAGCGAAAGCTTCATGGTCACGACATTCTGCACCTGAAAGCCGGGGTCCACTTGCTGCAGCCGCAAGACCGTCTTCATGAGCAGCCCTGCGCCGATCAGTAACACAATCGCTGCGGCAATCTCGCCAATCGCCAGCAGGCCAGTCGCCCAATTCGATTGCGGGCTACCCGCAGATGTGCCTCCTTGCTTAAGCGCCAGCTGAATGTCGCCCTTGGACGACTGCAGGCCAGGAATAATCCCGCAAAGCACACCGGTCAGGATGGATATGACGAAGGAGAACAGCAGCACCCGCCAATCCAGGGTCACTTCCTGCGCTCGCGGCAGATAGGGACCGGCCCAGGCCACCAGAGCTGTCATTCCGATTTTGGACAGGGCGATACCGATGATTCCAGCGAGCACAGCGATGAGAATGCTTTCGGTTAGAAATTCACGCAGCAGTCGGGCGCGGGATGCGCCGAGCGCCGTGCGTATCGCGGTTTCCCGCCGACGACCCGTGGCCCGGGCGAGCAGCAGGTTGGCAACGTTGGCGCAGGCGATCAGGAGAACAAAGCCGACCGCGCCAAATAGTGCCAACAGAGCGGGGCGAGTGTTGCTCACCAGTTGCTCCTGTAGGCCAGAAATACGAACCGAGCGCCCGGCCTGGACATCAGGGTATTGTTGCGCTATGCGACGCGCGATCAGTTCCATCTCCCGTTGAGCATCCCCGAGCGAAGCTTGCGGTTTAAGCCGGCCGATCACTTCATACATGTGGCTGCCGCGTTCGTTTGCCAGCGCGGGTGGAACCACCAGCGGGATCCAGGCTTGAGTATCAGGTGCCGGGAATTGCACATACGCAGGCATGACAGCAATGACGCTGTGGGGCTCACCGTCCAGAGTGACCGATTGCCCGATAACATTGGGATTGGAACCGAACTGGCCACGCCAGAGTCCTTCACTCAGAATGACCAGGTTCCCGGAGCCGGGTTGATCTTCACCCGGTAAAAAGACACGCCCCAGGAGCGGCTGAACGCCCAGAACCTTAAAAAACTCCGAGGACACGGCAGCGCCTGATAAATGCTCAGGAGTCGCTCCAGTTCGCAGCGTCAGATTTACGTTCTGGTTAATCGCCGCCAGGGCTTCGAAAGAAGTATTCTGCTGCCGCCAATCTTGCAGATTTGGCCAGGAGACACTGCCCGTGAATGCATCACGAGCCTCCCACAGGCGCACAATGCGATTCGGATTCTGATAAGGCAGCGGACGAAGCAGGATCGCATTAATCAGGCTACAGATTGAACTATTGGCGCCTATCGCCACAGCGAGTGTGAGCACGGCCACCAGGGTGAACGAATAGTCCTTGCGTAAGCTTCTGATTCCAACGCTGAGATCTTTGACGAAGTCCATGTCACCTTCCCAAAATTGAGCCGGGCGAACCGATTCGAACCCACGGTGCAAGGGGCAAATCTCCCTTGCTATACTCAAAGACGAAACCGCTGGCATAAGGTACGTGGGGATTGCGTTTTTTGTTCAGCGCGTGTCTTCAATCTGCTTCATCCCAGGTAGAAAAGTCTGGCCCTTGCTAATCCTGCCAACTTCTGCAAAAATAACAGTTTGTCTTACCCCTGCCAGAAGGACTAGGAAAGGAAACAAAGTTCTGTGTTAATGATTCGTCTGTCGCGCACCGGTGCGCGTAAACAACCGCAATATCGCGTGGTAGTGATCGAAAAGGAACGAGCGCGCAATGGCCGGCCGGTCGAGGTGGTGGGAACGTACAATCCCCGCACCGAGCCTGCCAGCATCGAACTTAAGCGCGAGCGCATTGATTACTGGGTATCCAAGGGCGCCAAGATGTCGGACCGGGTTGGCAAGATCGTGTCCAAGCCAGCCAGAGCCAGCGCCGTCCCCGTCGCCTGATTTTGGCGCGCGTACCAGTAGAAGATCCCAGCCTACCGATAGGAACCGCATATGAGCGAGCAAAGCGCGGACGTGCGAGCCTTAGTCGAGCAGATCGCGAAATCGCTGGTCGAGGAACCCGATCAGGTTTCGGTAACTCAGCTCGATGGCGACGTGCTCGAACTGAAGGTAGGTCCGAATGATGTTGGCAAAGTGATTGGAAGCAAGGGCCGCGTCGCCCGCGCTCTGCGTGCGCTGATCGGCGCTGCCGGAATCCGATTGCACAAGCGTTACACATTGGAGATCCTGGAATAGCAGAGTCAGGAATCGGCGGCGAATTCATCACCCTGGCCCGCGTGTTGAAAACGCAGGGGCGCCATGGCGAAGTAGCGGTCGAGGTGCACAGTGATGTTCCTAACCGCTTCAGAGCGGGGTTAGAGCTGTCGGCGCTAGCCAAGAATGACAGCCGGCGGGAGTTGAAGATTGAAGAACTCTGGCCTCACAAGGGTTACTTGGTTCTGAAGTTCGCGGGCGTTGATTCGATGTCCGACGCCGAGTTGCTGATTGGCTCTGAATTGCAGGTACCGCGCAGTGAGCGGGCACAGCTTGCATCAGGATGGAATTACGTCAGCGATTTAGTCGGTTGCGTGGTGTTCGACCGCGGCAGTGAGATTGGCAGGATTGAAGACATTCAGTTCGGCACGGGCGAAGCGCCGTTACTGGTTGTCGGTGCGGGAAACAAGCGGTACGAGATTCCCTACGCCGAGGCGTATCTGACAAGCGTGGACTTCGAGCGCAAGCAGATACATATGCAACTGCCGGAAGGCATGCTCGAACTGAGTGCGCCGCTGACGAGGGAAGAAAAAGAGCAACAGGCAAGCAGAAAGAGAAACGAAGCATGACTTCCTTTGTGAACCTTCGTGTCCTCTGTGGTTGATGCTTTTGATCTGGTTCCGCGATGAAGATCGACATTGTCACGATCTTTCCCGACTTTTTTCGCGGACCGCTGGATCACGGGATTATCCGCCGGGCCCGGGAAGCCGGTCTGGCGACAATCGAAGTCCACGATCTGCGGGCATTTGCGCACGATCGCCACAAGACCGTGGATGACCGCCCCTTCGGCGGCGGCGAAGGCATGGTGCTGAAGCCGGAACCGATCTTTGAATGTATTGAAGCGCTGAATATGGCGTCGCGAGAGAAGCGTGGCGAAGCTGGCCAGAGCGTGGTGTTGCTCTCCGCGCAGGGCCAGCGATTCGATCAGAGCGTGGCCAACGAACTCGCCGGGCTGGAACGAATCGTGATGATCTGCGGACGCTACGAAGGCGTGGACGAGCGCGTCGGCCAATATCTGGCCGATCGCGAGTTGTCCATCGGCGACTATGTCCTGAGCGGTGGCGAACTGGGTGCGGCGGTGATTGTGGATTGCATCACGCGTCTGATTCCCGGCGCGGTTGGCAACGAGGCCTCAACGCAACAGGAATCGTTCACCACGTTTTCATCGACGCAGGCAGCGAATGGTCCGAGTTCGACGTGCACTTCTGGTGGATTGCTGGATTACCCGCACTACACCCGTCCCGCGGACTTTCGGGGAATGGGAGTTCCTGAGGTGCTGGCGTCGGGCAATCATGAGGAAATACGACGCTGGCGCAGACGCACTGCTCTTGAAAAGACGCTGCGCAATCGGCCTGATCTTTTGGAAAAGGCGGCCCTCAGCGACGAAGATAAGAAATTGTTAGGGAAACTGTGACTGAGTTGTGGATTTCAGGTGGGCGCAGCAAGGGCGAGGACGCCAGCGCCTACATCTTTAGAGCGAGGACAAGATTATGTCGAACCTGATTATTGAAAAACTGCTGGCCAAGACGAAGCGCACCGAGCTTCCAAAATTCGTTCCGGGCGACTCTGTCCGCGTACACGTCAAGATCAAGGAAGGCGACAAAGAACGTGTGCAGGCCTTCGAAGGCGTCGTCATCTCTCGATCCCGAGGCCCCCAGGCCAGTTTCACCGTGCGCAAGATCAGCTTCGGCCAGGGCGTCGAGCGTATCTTTCCGGAGAGCTCCCGCGTAATCGACAAAGTGGAATTAGTCCGTTCCTCCAAGGTTCGGCGCGCCAAGCTGTACTACCTGCGCGCGCTGCGCGGCAAGGCCGCCCGCCTGAAGGACGTCGAGCGCGAGCATCCAACGGCGGCCGCAGCCACGAAGTAAGCGGACGACGGGCTTCAGCGATCCACGGTCATCCGGTCAGTCGGCTTGATATCCCTGAGGGGAAACTATTATTGCGACTGTCCGCTTCTGAACGGCGGAGTATGAATTCGGACACTTTCCCGGCTAGCTTGCCGACGATAGCCGGATAACCATCGCCGCTGCAATGAGTTGTGCACAACCGCTTCGGCAGTCGAAGTGCGAAATCGGTGCCAGCCGAACCTGTGCCAATGCAAACTCTACTGCAAGACCTTCGCTTTGCTCTGCGGCAGTTAGCGCACAATCCCGTGTTTACGCTGGTTGCGGTTCTGTCGCTGGCGCTCGGCATAGGTGCGAACACCGCTATCTTCAGCGTAATGAATGCGGCGCTGCTCAAAGCACTGCCGGTGCGCAACCCACGCGAACTGGTGACGCTGACTGATCCCGATACCGGCGGTGGTGGCATCGGAATGGAGTCCGGTGTACGCACGGTTCTGAGCTATCCCGAGTTCGCGCAACTGCGCGATCGCACCACAACCATGTCCGGACTGTGCGCGGCGGAGGTCGGCTTGAACCGGTGGCAGGTAAGGATCATCGGAAGCCCACTGGAAGAAGCTCCCGGAAAGCTGGTGAGTGAAAACTTCTTCTCCGTCTTGGGCGTCGAGCCCGCGATAGGCCGTTTCTTTACGCAGCAGGACGCTAAGGGCGCAGGGCAGGATCCGTATGCGGTGCTCAGCTACGACTACTGGCAGAGGCGCTTCGGAGGAAATACCGGGGTTCTCGGCACCCCCATCAGCTTGTACGGAACCACGTATACCGTGATCGGTGTCGCCCCGCCCGGGTTTCGCGGGGAGACAGTCGGCGAAAACCCGGCTCTTTGGCTCCCGACGATGATGGAGCCCATGGCAAAGCCCGGACGCGACTGGCTGCACGAAGACTTGAGCAAGGAAATCGCGAAAGCGATGTGGCTGCGAGTTATTGGCCGATTGAAGCCCGGCGTCACTCAGGCCGGGTGCAGGCTGAGGTCGATGTCCTTTTCCGCGGAATCATCGAGACCGGGTATCCGACAACGCTTCGACCGGAACTCCGACAAGCAGGCACTTGATCAGCACATCGTCGTTCGCGACGCGCGCACTGGCGCATTCGTCGGGCGCGATGTGTTTTCCCGGCAATTGCTGGTCTTATTGGCGGTGGCGGGCTGGTGCTGTTGATCGCCTGCGCCAATGTGGCAAATCTGTTCTGGCGCGTGCGACCGCGCGTGCGAAGGAAGTCGGAATACGGCTTTCCATTGGCGCATCCCGCAGCCGATTGATCCGGCAATTCCTGACGGAGAGCCTCCTGTTGTCGGCGGTCAGCGGGTTTGTGGGTTTGCTGGTTGCGGGCGCCGCGTCACGGATGCTCGCAATCATGCTGTCCGGATCGAGCACTCCGTTGACTATGCCAACCGGCCTCGACTTCGGCGTGCTCGCCTTTACTGCCGGCGTCACCGTTCTCACCGGTGTGCTCTTTGGACTTGCGCCCGCCGTTCAGAGTACGCGCATCAGTCTCAGCGACTCTCTCAAGGAAGCGGGCCGCGGCGTCACCAATTCCGGCAGGCGGCTCACTTTTCAGAAATGGCTTGTGATCGCACAAGTGGGGATTTCGCTCCTGCTGGTGGTGGGCGCTGGCCTGTTCCTGCGGACACTGTGGAATCTGCAATCAGTGCAACTCGGCTATCCCAAGGACAATTTGTTGCTGGTACGAGTCAATGGCTTGACTGCAGGCTACAAGGATGCCCGCCTGGCAGATCTTTATCGTGACATCGCGGATCGCCTGCGCGTGTTGCCGGGAGTAAGCGGCCTGGCCTACTCGGAAAATGGAATATTCAACGGAACTGATTCCGGCGACGAGATTGAAGTGGAAGGATTCACCCCCAGCTCCGACGACGATCGCGGGTCGGCGTTTGACCGGATCAGTCCCGGGTATTTTTCAACCCTCGGCGTTCCCTTGCTGCTCGGGAGAGAATTCAACCTGCAGGATACAGGGTCTTCCCCGCCGGTTTGCGTGATCAATGAAGCATTTGCCAAGCACTTCTTCGTGAACCGCAATCCCGTCGGTAGACACATCACACAAGCATTTGGCTATCAAAAATCCACCATGGAAATTGTGGGCGTCACCAGAGATGCCCGCGATCACAGTTTGCGCGAGGACGTGCCTTTCCGATTCTATGTTCCCGTCGAACATAGTCTTGGCGGCATCGTTCCCTCCATATACTTCAGCATTCGCACTACTGGCAAACCTGAGCAAATGGTGAATGCGGTCCGCAAGACCATTCTCGGCATCGACGCGAATCTGCCAATCACTACCGCTGACTCCCTCGGCGACCTGATCGATGGCTTCAACGCGCCCACCCGCATGATCGCGCGGCTGTGCACCATTTTTGGAGTGATCGCATTAGTGCTGGCTGCGATTGGTCTCTACGGGGTGTTTATCCTATGGGGTGGCGCGACGCACCAACGAAATCGGTATACGCATGGCGCTCGGCGCGGACAAGACCAGAGTCGTTGCCATGATCCTGCGGGAAACAAGCACGATGATTGCCGTTGGTATTGTCGCCGGAGTAATTGCTACGATCGCTGCTACGCGCCTGGTCGCAAGCCAGCTTTACGGACTGCGGGCATTCGATCTGCCGACGGTTGCCGTGGCGATTTGCGTTCTCGGGGCGGTCTCGCTAGTCGCAGGATACATTCCCGCAATTCGCGCGGCACGAGTGAATCCCGTGAACGCATTGCGGCATGAGTAAGAAGTTTCGCGGTGCGACATTTCCACCTTGCACCACAGCCCCCGGCTCGGCGAAGATGCATTCAGCTTGATCTCCTGATCCGCCGGACGTGTCGGCCACACTCAAATTCGCTCCCGATAAAAAGCTCTCTCCCGCCGCCGCCAAGCTTCGTCTGCTGAAGCGACTGCATTGCACGATGAAGTTTGAAAAGATGGCATGGCAATCGGGTGCGCGGCTGATCGCGGGCGTGGACGAAGTCGGCCGCGGTTCTCTGTTCGGGCCGGTCGTCGCCGCCGCCGTGATCCTCGATCCCAGTTATCGCATTCGAGGCCTGCGCGACTCTAAGTTGCTGCTTGCCAGAGCGACGCGAGGTGCTGGCGGAGAGAATCCGCGAACACGCCATCGCATGGGCCATCGCGGCCGTCGACGCGGCCCGCATCGATCAGATCAACATCTACCAGGCGTCAAGAGTCGCCATGCGGGAGGCGGCCATACGCCTCGAACCTGGCGCCGACCACTTGCTGATCGATGCGATGCGCCTGGATTGCGATCTACCTCAGCAAGCAATTATCCACGGTGACGCACTGTCGGCTTCTATCGCTGCCGCATCGATTCTGGCCAAGGTCGAACGCGATCGCATGATCCGCGACTGGGACCCGGTCTTCCCCGTCTATGGACTGGCTTTGAACAAGGGATACAGCACCCCTCACCACCTCGCGGCCCTGCGCCAGCACGGTCCCTCTCCCCTCCATCGTCAGTCCTTCGCTCCTGTCTGGAATAACCCCGTTCCCCAGGAGGTGCTGGCCTTCATGCTGGAAACCAAGCCAGACGAGGGGTTGGAGCAGATGTCCGAAAACGCAGGCTAGTTCAATTGATATTAATGACTTGAACTCCCTCGCCGGAGTGCAGAAGTTTGCACATTGACAGTTGTCATTGTCATGAACTACAGTTAGCCGCCAACGTACTACTGCGTGTAGTACTGCCAGGTACCTCGACTCTCTTGTCATCGTTTTCGTCTGCCCCCGACGAATTGAGAACAGGTCGCGACGAGTTTGCAATAACGGCTGGCGAATACCGAGGTTTGGTTGTGGGAATCTGAAGCTTCATGGGATTCCGCTCAACAACGACTTGCACAGATTTGGGAGAGTCGGGATTGATTAGGGAACGAATAGTTTCTTGCTTCTTAGTGGCGGGATTTCTGGCTAGCGCCGGCTACGCACAAGAATCTCACACCCCAGGCCCCGCAAACGTATCCGGCGCTGCTGCCTCGCCGGTCAAGTCTTCCGTCCCGACGGACCGCGTGATTCTCAGGGTTGGAAACACACAAGTCACCGAATCAGAATTTGAGTCCAGAATCGGCGATATCGAGCCCGAAGGTGACCCCGACAAGGCAGACTCCGTTGACAAGGATCGTCGCAAGCTGGGTGACGACTACGCGTCGGTGCTCATGCTTTCCCAACAGGCCATTGCCAACCATCTCGACACCTCGCCCGAGGTCAGCCGCCAGTTGGCAGTCGATCGCCTGCAGATACTGTCTGATGCTCAATTCGCACGCATGATGAGCCGGGCTCGGCCCACGTCCGAAGAAATCAGCCAATATTACTCCGCCCACCTGTCCGACTATGACGAAGTGGAAATTCGCAGGCTCTTTATTTGGAAGCTGCGCGAAGGCACCCCAGGTCAACGCGGCTTGAGTCCGCAGGATGCCAGAGCTCGCGCCGACGCGATTCTTCACGCTGACTCCACGGGAGGCGACCTGACAAAATTGTTGGAGGGCTTCAAGGATTCTGACAATGGCATGCTTGACGCGCAACCTCTCACTTTTCCGCGTGGACAGTTGCCGCCGCAAATGGAGAAGGTGGCGTTCGCTCTGCGGAAGGATGGCGCATGGTCCGAGGTCGAAGATACGCCGGACTCTCTTATCCTGCTTCAACTCGTCAAGCGTAAACGGCAACCGCTCAGTGAAGTGTCCTCAACAATCGAACAGCGCCTGCAAGGCGAAAAGATGCAAGCGATGTTGGAAGGTCTGAAAAAGAGTTCTGGTATCTGGATGGACGAAGAGTATTTTGGGACAGCGGTGGCTCCTGTCCCTGGCGCGCAGCAGCCTGTCTCCAACCCACCCTCTAAGGCTCGAAAATCAGCAGGAAAAATAGGAGAGAACCAATGAAGATGTCCGACAGAAGCAAAACGTTCTGGTATTTTACGGTTTCGATTCTGCTCTGGGATCGCTCGCCCTTCAACCGACGACCGCCCAGGCTCAAATGACGTCGGTAGGCGTCGATTGTTCGCAGATTCGCGACTTGGGAATTTTGAAGCAAGAAAACATGCGCGCCGGCCGAGTTCTGATCGAGTGCGGGATCGCGCATGGAGGACAACCGGCGGACGCCAAGAGCCAGCCACCTGCTCCCCCGAACATCCGGGCCAGCAACCGGAAGTGCACCAGTTCATCGAGCTGCACCAAGAGCGAAAGCATGGCATGGGCCAGCCCCGACGACCAGACCATCGTGGTCAACTATAACGACCACAATCCCACGTACAACAGCTATTCGGGTGCGTCCTACTCCGTCGATGCAGGCGCTCACTTCAAGGAAATTCAACCGCCACCCTTTGCGACGGGCCATGGCAGCAATTTTGGCGACCCGATCGTCGTCTTCAACGCGAAGTTAGGTAAGTGGTTTGCAGGCGACCTGGTCACGGGATGCGGTGGTCAAGGCATCGGCCTGTGGACCTCCAACGATAGCAAGACTTGGACCGCAGGAGCCTGCGCCCATAACGGCGGCGGCGACGACCGCGAGTCGATGTGGGTGGACAACGAACCGAGCAGCGGCAAGTACGGTCGTATGTACATTTCCTGGAACGACTTCAGCGCCGGCGGAGATACTTCCGTCGTATACTCCGACGACGGAACCAAGTGGAGTGCTGCAGTACGACTCAACAATGGTAGCCCGTTCATTCGCGACGTACAGATCACCGGCTCTCCGGTGGGCGCCACGAGGTTCGAGGGCAGCAACAGCACCGTGTTCGTTGCCGGCATGGATGAGGGCGGCGGAAGTCTGAGCAGCCGCCAGAACATCATGTATAAATCGCTGGACGGTGGCGTTACCTGGACTTCAAGCACAATGGGTGCGCGATTCAACCCGCCCGGTGATGCGCTCTGCACCAGTAACTCGTACTTCGCCCAAGTCAATCCGATCTGGCGGCACATGGGCTGGGGCGAGCCGGGAGTTGGCCCGAACGGCGTGGTTCACTACGCCTATGCCGGAAAGGGCACGAACGGCGACACCGGGGACATCTTTTACGTACGTTCCCTCGACAACGGCAAGACTTGGTCCAAAGCCAAGAAGCTAAATACTGATAAGGACGCTAAGTTCAAGACCCAGTGGATGCCTTCACTGTCCGCCGAACTGAATGGCAAAGTAACGGTCTCCTGGTACGATCGTCGCAAGGCCAGCAGCGTCTGCACCAGCGTATCGGATCCGGGATGCAAATATGAGCGCGTGGGACGTCAGTCGAGCACCAACGGCGCCTCATGGCTGGCGGAGTTCGCCATCAGCACGGCCGTGATCGCGGAGCCCACACAGCAGGATCCAGGCGTTGTCTCCTGTTACGCAGGTGATTACGACTACAACACGGCTCTGGACGGGAATGCCTACGTGACTTGGACGGACGGCCGACGTTCGATTGGCGGCACGCACGTGCAGGACGTGGATTTTGCCAAGGTTCCACTGCCATAGCGAGACGTTAAACGAACCTGCAACCTAACGAAGGGCAGTCAAGTGACTGCCCTTTTTTATTTCCAGCCGTCATCTGAGCTTGGCGAGCATCTCCTTTGCCAGAGTATCCACGGCTCGCATCTTGGTCTCGGCAAACAGCGGAAGATTGGGTACGTCGAGTGCCATCTCACAAGAGAGCAGCAAGGCTGTGATGGTGTCGTTCAGTTCCTTTCGCAAAGACTGCTGTGCCTCTTGCCGGGCAACCAGCAATTCTCGTTTGCGCCGGTGCAGCGCGGAACGGAGTTCACGCGACACGCGTTCGATACCACTGATAGCAAAGTTCGAAAAAACGGGAACGGCGGTTCCCATGTGCTTCACAATCGTGTCAACATCGTCGGGCTCCGCGTCCAGCAACAATTGATCGAGAACCACGGCGGAAAATTCGTGGGCCTGCAATTGCGCCAATGCTTCGTGCAAGGTAGCCGCGACCTGGACGGGCTCGGCCGTGACTTCCTGCAACGCCTTGGCGCACTCCTGAGCTCTTGCCATGGAGGTAATCAGCAGAATCATGCTCTGCACAATGCACGTAAATGACCAGAGCTTTGCCTTTGATTGCAGGCGGGTTGCGCGAACGCCGCGACCGATGCGCGTTCCGTAGCGGGAAGTGACGTCCGGATTTGGGTCGTATCGAACCGGTAGCGCCGGGCAGTTCTGTCTCGGATTGAAGGCAACACCGCGCCTGCGTCCTGGCCTAGGCTTCGAGGTCGTACTCCTTTAATTTGCGATAGAGCGTGGTCTTGCCGATGCCCAACAGCCTTGCGGCAAGCAGTTTGTCCCCATTGAGCTGTGTAATGGTGTTGAGAATCGTTTTTCTCTCCATTTCCGAGATGGGTATGATCTTCGCTGGGCCGTCGGCATCGAGCGCAGCATGGCCGTTGCCGCCGTGGATGGCGCTGGGCAAGTCCAAGGCCTGGATTTCGGGGCCGCTGTTCATGGCACAGGCCCGCTGCAGACAGTTCTCCAGTTCGCGCACATTGCCGGGCCAGTCGTAGGCCAGCAGTGCTTTCATGGCGTCGTCACTGAGGGTCCGCTCCTGTCCAGATTCTCGCGACGTCCGATCCAGAAAATATGTCGCGAGCACCGGAATGTCTTGCCGCCTCTCGTGCAGAGCGGGAATGCGCAGGTTCAGCACATTCAGGCGAAAGTACAGGTCGCGACGGAAAGTTCCCTGCGCCACCGCCGCTTCCAGATCGCGGTTGGTTGCCGCCAGGATTCGCACGTTGATGGTAACGCGGCGAGTGCTGCCCACGGGACGAATTTCCTTTTCCTGGATGGCGCGCAGCAGTTTGGCCTGGAGATCGACGGGTAATTCTCCGATTTCATCGAGGAAGACAGTGCCCCCCTCGGCCATGGCCAGCAATCCCTCCTTCGCCTGCACTGCGCCGGTAAAAGCGCCGCGCACGTAGCCGAACAGTTCACTTTCGATCAATGTGGGAACCAGCGAGCCGCAGTCCACGGGAATGAACGGCTTGTCGCGGACCGGTCCCGAGAAGTGAATGGATCGCGCCACCATCTCCTTTCCGGTTCCGCTTTCTCCCAGAATCAACACCGGATGGTTGCTCAGTGCAGCTTTGGCAATCATTCGATAGAGCTTCTCCATCTCCGGCGCGCGCCCTACGATAGTGCCAAACCCGAGCTTCGATTTGATCTTCTCGCGCAACATGCGATTCTCGCTTTTCGATCTCAGGTGCGCCGCAACCCTTGCCAGCAGAAGCCTGAGTTCATCCAGGGTGAAGGGCTTGGTCATGTAGTCGTACGCGCCGTTTTTCATGGCCTGCACCGCCGATTGCACGGTACCGTAACCGGTCACCACTACAACCTCGGTATCGGGGCGTCGCTGCTTGATTTCGCGCAGCGCCTCTAAGCCTCCCGCGCCGGGCAGTTTCAGATCAAGCAGAACCACATCGATGGCTTGGGTCTCCAGCAGGCGGTAGGTGTGTTCGGCCGATTCCGCAACCAGTGCGTTGAAACCCAGGGACTGCGCGACTTCGCGGCAGACGTCGCGAACTGCGCGTTCGTCGTCGACGATCACCAGATTCAGCAGATTGGGGGTTTCGAGTTGCGGCGGATTAAGGGCATGGGCGGCAGCGCTGGTCATCGGGATTTTCCTCTTCCGGTCTTACCTCTACTCGGTCCTCGAACGGTCTGACTGGGGGCGGGGCTGACGTCGTCCTCGGCGTTGACCTTGGATGGTTGGAACGGGCTTTCAACTCTGGGGAGATGCACCACCACTCGCGTGCCTCTTGCGCTCTCACTCTCAACCTCTATGGTCCCGCCCTGGTGAGTTACGATGCGATACACCGTAGCCAGACCCAACCCATTTCCCTTTCCCGGCTTTTTGGTGGTAAAGAAGGGCTCGAAAAGGCGGGCACGGGTTTCTTCGTCCATGCCACAACCCGTATCGCTGACGGCGAACTGGACCCAGGAAATGCGGTCTGGGTCTTGTCCGCCTTCCCGTTTTGGCCCGGGCTGGTCACAGTTTCTGGTGGTCAGGGTGACGCGGCCACCGTCGGGCATCGCATCGCGCGCGTTCAACACCAGATTCAAGATGATCTGCTGAACCTGAGCCGGATCCATCTTGACCATGCCCAGATCGTTCGCCAAGTCAGGAACGAGTTGGATGTTTTCGCCAATCAGGCGCGCCAGCAGGCTACGCACTTCAGCAACCGCATCATTCAGGCAAAGCAGGCAGGGCTTAACGGCCTGCTGCCGCGCCACTGCCATCAACTGTTGGATCAGTCCAACGCCCTGCTCACCGGCCGAGCGGATTTCCTCCGCGAAGCGCCGTAGCCGGCTGTCCTGATCCAAACCGGCCAAAATCAATTCGCTGCAAAGCACCATCCCGGTCAGCAGGTTATTGAAATCGTGGGCAACGCCGCCCACCAAACGGCCGATGGCCTCCATCTTCTGGGCATCCAACAACTGCTGTTCGGTTTGCAGGCCGTCGGAGGATCCTTCATGCTTCAACTGAAGTTGTGCGATTGCGTTCATAGGTGGCATTTATCCATTTCGAGGCCCTTCAACAACTCAGGCGTAGTTTGCAAGTCCTCATTTGGGAAGTCTAGGTGGGCTTCGCCGCGAGCGCTGTGATAGTTGAACAGCAACTCGCAGACTCCGGTTACAAACAGAATTGGAGGATGAGATGGGCGCGAACTCTTAGTCGCGCAACGTGAAGCGGCAAGCTCATGACTGCTTTAGCGCTATGGATGGAAAGGCTGAATCACTCGAAAGGTAAACCGGTGCCCTGTGGAAAACCTTACATCGCCCCCGCTGGCGGCGGAGGACATCGCGCTCTCGCCTGCAGATTCCGCCAGCGACTCGGGTTCCGAACCCCTGCCGTCTGGCGGAATGTTCAAGTTGGCTGCTCTGCGTTTCTGGTACGACCCGCCCTTGGTGAAAATGCTGGACGTCTCGAGGCGAATGGGTTTTCCGTTCAACGTGATCGAGACCAGTGTCATCCGCAGATAACCTGGATTGGAGCTTGCGGAACCCCTGCTGTCCACGATACTTCCAGTCACGGGGACACCTCGGGCCGCGACCAGCTTGCCGGAAACTATAACGGATTCGTCCAACATCGCCTCGAAAGAGTCTCCGGCCCGGGCATCTGCGCTGGACAACGGCGCACCCAAACGGATCGTGACCTCGGTGCCGGCTGGAACTCCGTCGGGGACGAAGCTGTCGGTGGGGGAAACCCCAGCGCTATCAGAGACGCGATCGAAAGGAAGTTGGCCGCTGCCTGCCCCGGACCCGGCCGTTGGGCCCGGAACGGCCAGCTGCCGGGAGCATCCGGTGGCACCCAGGGCGAGAATGAGAGTCAGACGGCTGGCCTGACGCCAAATCTTCATAATCGCATCCTGCTCGCGCACGCCATGACTAACAAGTCGCAAGGGAGGTGCCATCTGAACAGCTCGGTATCAGCAGTTTAGAGACAGCCCTGGGTTGCAGCGGATGTAAATTTTGCGCGGTAGCGCTTTCATTCGCGCTTGGTGCTGAGGGAGGGAAATAGCTGGCGGTGGGGAGCGGACCGACTGGAAGCGACTAGCCTTAAAGTCTCGCGATGTTTCTTTGCTGGCAAACCGCTAGCCCCGGTGCCCGGACCACTCTCCAACAATACAATTAAGTCGTGTTAAGCCATGAAAACCCGCAGGTTGCAAGTTCTTTCATCTTGACGGGGAGCCGCTGCCAGATCAAACTTATCAAGCCCCAGCCTGTGAGACTGTGGTGCCGTCCGCTCCCGCCGCAATTCCATCTATGATTTCTGCGTTCAATATCGAGGAGGAAGTATGAAGATGAAAGTGAACTTACTAGCTACGGTAGTATTCCTGCTAAGTAGCTTGGGACTTCCCGGTTATCTTTCCGCCAAGAAGCTGGCGCCGAGCCACCCACAGGTCATCGATGAGAGCTATCACGACACTTCGTTGCCGGTTGGTGAGTATTCAATGGCGGTGCCGCACGGCCCGCGGCCGCGCGAGTTCGAGCACCCGCGGCCCCGCCGGATTCTCTCCGGGGCGACGGCAGCAGTAAAAGACCTGGCAGAGCAGGAGACCGAACTTGCGCCGCCCGTCTCCGCCAAGATCGGACTTAACTTCGAAGGCATTCCAAATTCGGCCAATGGGCAGTCCCTGGAAGGAATCCCTTCCGATGACAATCTCGCGGCGGGCGCCACCCAGATCGTCGAAACCATCAACACGGCATGGCAGGTTTTCGACAAGACGACGGGAAAGTCGGTGTTCGGCCCACAGCAGATTAGCGCCATCTTCACCGGCATGCCGGGACTGTGCGGGCAAGGACAAACATTCTTCTGGACCGATCCCGTAGTGATGTACGACCAGATGGCAAACCGCTGGATCATCAGCCAGATTGCCGCCGACAGCAGTTTCACCACCGGCAACGAATGCATTGCGGTCTCGGAGAGTTCCGATGCCACCGGCAAGTACCATCGCTACGCCTACACTTTCGGAACCAGCATATTCAACGACTATGACAAGCTCGGGGTTTGGCCCGACGCCTACTACGCCTCTTACAACTTGTTTAGCCCGAGCACTTTTATCGCTGCGGATGCCTGTGCTTACGATCGCGCCGCCATGCTGGCCGGGAAGAAAGCAAAAGTCATCTGCTTCCAGAATGCCAACGAGTTTGGATTCCTGCCTTCGAACCTGGACGGCGCGACATCGCCTCCCTCGGGCGAGCCCAATTTTTTTGTTGATCTCGCCGATTCGACTTCCCTGCACCTCTACCGTTTCCACGTGGACTTCGCCACTCCCAAGAATTCCAAGTTCACCGGGCCTGTCAGCATTAAGGTCAAGGCCTACTCGCTGGCTTGTGGCAACAGCGGGAATTGCATCCCGCAGCCAGGTACCACTCGCCAGTTGGATTCGCTCGGGGACCGCTTCATGTTCCGGCTTGCCTATCGGAATTTTGGCGACCACGAAACCCTGGTTGGCAGTCATTCGGTAACCACCAGCAAGGCGGTGTCCGGCGAGCGATGGTATGAAATCCGAGATCCCAACGGCACCCCCAAGGTTTTTCAGCAGGGCACGGTCACTCATGTTGGCAATTCACTGTGGATGGGCAGCATCGCCATGGACAAAGTGGGGGACATGGCTCTCGGCTTCAGCGAATCCAACGCCACTACGGTTCATCCGTCAGTGTCTTTCACCGGCAGGGTACCCAGCGATGCTCCGAACACCATGGAAAGCGTGGCCCGGATCTTCACCGCAAAAGGATCCGCGACTGATGCCAGCCGTTGGGGAGACTACAGCAGCATGGTCGTCGATCCGTCGGATGACTGCACTTTCTGGTATGTGAACCAGTACATTCCAAAAACTGCCGCGAATAACGCAATCACTTTCCACACTCGGGTGGCATCGCTCAAGTTTCCTACCTGTCAGTAGGAGACGATCGTCACTTCAGGCAAGCTCAATGGGTCCGCGCACAACGCGTGGACCCTTTCTTCTTTTCGGCGACGGATGCGACGGGCTTTGCGGTGTCGGTGGAATGTGAAACTGCCGCAGCAGGTTTTCCCGGGTGTATACTTTCGACCCGAAGGGTGGGTCTCCCCGCATGGCATCGCTAAAACTCCTGGTCGTAGAAGATGACATTCCCAGCCTGGAGTTGATGACCGAGGTCTTCACGTCTCTGCAAGCTGAGGTTCGTCCGATCAGCGATAGCGAACAAGCGGCCCTCCTGGTCAATCAGGAGCGTTTTGATGGCATCTTCCTGGATCTGGAAATGCCGCATCTGCATGGCTTCGATCTTGCACGTCTGATCCGCAAGTCCTCCTGGAACAAATCCACGCCAATCATTATTGTGACTGGACGGGACGACCGGCAAACCATGCAAACCGCATTTACTCTCGGAGCCACATTCTTTATTCAGAAGCCCATAGACCGGCAGAAGTTGGGCAGTTTGTTTCGGACCGTCCGCGGGGGACTGTTTGAGAATCGGCGACGGCACATTCGGGTACCGCTGCAGACCGAAGTGAGTTGCAGCGTGGGTTCCCGAAAGATACAAGGCGTGACTTGGAACCTCAGCCAGGGAGGAATTCAGGTTGAAACTGGCAACCTGCGTACAGGAGAGATAGTGGGATTGTCTTTCCGATTGCCGGTTTCAGATGTGACCATCGAGGTGGCCGGCACTGTAGTCTGGGCTAAGGAGAAGCGGCAAGGGATCCAATTTACCGAAGTGAACACGCAAACCGAGCAGGCGATCCGGGAATTCATCGCTGCAGTAGAGGAATAGATCGCCGCCGTGACTCAAACGAAAATTGTAGCTCCCTCTTACTTGCCAGCGCCTGCCGCTTTCGCTGACTGTACTTTCCCGCACCCATGACTGTCCTGTGGTTGGTCCGGCGGGGTGCTTCGATTTTCTTCCTTGAGCAGGAGACGCTTCATCTCTTCCACCAGCGCAACCGCATCGATCGGCTTCGACAGGTAGCCATCAAACCCGGAATTGAGAATCTTTTCCCGGTCGCCCTGCATGGCATATGCAGTGACGGCCAGTACGGGCAGTGTAGCCAGGCTAGGATTCTCCCGGATTCTGCGCACTACGGCAAAGCCATCCAATATGGGCATACCGATGTCAAGCAACAATATGTCTGGGCGGGTTTGTTCGATCATTTGCAGCGCGACTTGGCCGTCGCAGGCTTCGTCCACGGCGAAGCCACGCGCCTCAAGCAACTCGTGGAGCAATTCGCGGTTGGTGGCATTATCCTCGGCGATGAGAACCTTGATCATGACTGTCCCGCGGATTTCGCCAGCGTACGGCCGCGCACTACCTTTCCCACCTCGACGATGAGCTGTTGCTGCCAGGAACCATTTTTTTGCAGCAGCGCTTGAGTGTCCCGGCTGAGAAGCGCAAGCTCATCTGAGCTCAGGCTCTTGGCCGTCATGACCAGAATTGGCAGGTCTTTCAAAGTCGGTTCTTGCCGCACGTGACGGATGACCTGGAAACCGTCCATACCGGGCATCAGCAGATCGAGCAAGACCGCGCTTACAAGTTTGGACGACAGTACTTCCAACGCCCGCGCGCCACTTCGCACGCTCTGAGTCTCGTATCCCGCTGACCGCAACGTTTCCTCCAACAACTCCAGGGTTCGAGGGTCATCGTCAACCAGCAGAATGGACTGATCGTCATCACTCTGAAACGGAACATGCTTGCGGATGGTTTCCAACAGCACCGGCTTACGAATCGGCTTGATGAGATAGTCAGCTGCGCCCAAGGCAAAACCTACGCGCTTCTGATCCACGATGGAAACGATGATGATAGGAATGCTCGCGGTTTCTGGTGTTTTCCTCAGTGCCACTAAGGTTTCAAATCCGCTCCCACCCGGCATCAGCACATCCAGGGTGATGGCGTCCGGCAGCAGTAGTTGAGCCTTCCTGACGGCTTCAGGTCCAGAATCAGCCATCGCAATCTGGTACTCCGGCTCCAGGTAGCTGGCGAGAAGCTCACGCGCGGGAGCTTCGTCATCGGCGATCAGCACTAGTGGTTTCTCGCGCCCTGCACTTACCGCAATCGCAGTCTCGGGAGGTTTTCCAGTTTGTACTGTGTTTGCTTCCTTGGACCCGGTCGGAAGAGTAAACGTAAATCGGCTGCCTTTCCCCAACTCGCTCTCCAGAGAGATTACCCCGCCCTGTTGTTCGACCAGACGTTTGGTGATGGCGAGGCCCAATCCTGTCCCCTGATGAGCCTCCTTCTGACTTCCCTCGAGTTGCCGGAATTCGTCGAACACGCATTGCTGGTCTTCCGCGCGGATGCCTATCCCGGTATCGGCAACCGTAATGGAAATGAAGGTTTTTCTCTCCACACAATCGATGTTGATCTGTCCATCCCTAGGGGTGAATTTCACCGCGTTGCTGAGCAGGTTGTACAGGATTTGCTTGAAGCGGACTCGGTCGGCATAGACCGGCTGACTCGTTTCCACCTGATAGTGAACCTGAATATTTTTTGCCATCGCCAACGGGCAGACGGTAGAGAGGACCTCGGGAAGCGCATCCTTGATCTGGAAGTCTCCGCATCGGATTTCCAGCTGCCCAGCTTCGATTTTCGAGAGATCCAGAATGTCATTGATCAACTGCAAGAGATGCGCGGAGCCTTTCTTGATGTGGTTGACAAACCGCTTTTGCTTCTCGTTGAGATCTCCCGGAGTGCCGTCGGCCAGGAGATCCGAAAAACCCACGATCGCATTCAGCGGTGTTCGCAACTCATGGCTCATATTGGCCAGGAATTTGCTTTTCAGATGGGTTGCGCGCTCGACTTCGCGGTTGCGGAGTTCGAGTTCCCGGTTCTGCCGCTCGATTTGCTGCTGCGACTTCTTGTGTTCGGTGATGTCGCGCGCTACAGCGTAGATAAGCTTCCGTTGGGGCACGGACACGGCATTCCACAAAAGCCACTTATACGATCCGTCCTTGCAGAGGTAACGGTTCTCAAACGCAAAAGTAATTTCCCGGTTCTCCAGGCGAACCGCTTCGGCCACAGTAGCCGGACGGTCTTCCGGGTGAATGAACTCCACGTAAGGCTGGGCAAGCAGTTCCTTGGCGGCAAAGCCCAGGGTCCGTTCAAAAGATGGGTTGACGGCCTTGAAGAAACCGTCGAAACCAGCAATACAAAACATGTCGACCGACAGGTCGATAAACCGGTTGCCAATCTCCAGCCGGGAATAGAGCGACCCCATAAAGGTGCTCACTGCCAGGCCCACCACAACAAATACCAAGCCGAGGAGCCACACGCGCCGTTGTACGGCAAGAACGCCTTGCTGTAAAACAGTCGCCGGCTGCTCCACGAGAACTCCCCAACCGTATTCACCCACTGGTTCGTATCGGGCAAAGAAGCTCTTGCCATCGCGGACGAATGTTCCGTCTCCAGCCTGAGCGGAGCGCAGTTGCCTGACCGGTTCATAACCATTCAGGTCGATCGGAGGAGCATAAGAATCGATGTTCGGCCGGGCCGATAAATGGCCATGCTGGTCTACTAGAGAGATCGTCCATCCACCGTCGAGTTTGGTCCCCACCAACTCCCGGCTCATGGTATCGAGTGTGCAGGGAGCCATGAGAATGCCGATCGGTTTGCCCGCCTGATCTTTTACCGGAACGACAATCGCCACAACCAGTTGATACGGCTCAACCGCAGTTTGATAGACCTCGGAGATGTAAGGGTTCCAGTGGCTGGCCGTGCCCTTGTACCAGTCGCGATAGGAAAAGTTTTGATTGACGATACTTTGGTGCGGTGGGTAGATGGCGCGCAGTGTGCCGTCCAGGTCATACAGGCTGACAAAGGAGAAATCCGGACGCAAGCCATGCGCTTGTTCCAGATTCGATTCCAGCATTTTCAGATCTCGATCCTCCCAGGCCCGGCGAAAAGACGGACGGGTTGCGATCGATTCAAGGAACGCGGTGCTGTGGCGAAAGTGTTCCTCAACCAGCGTAGCCGACACGCGTGCAATCTGGGTGCTCTCGGTCACCGCATGGGTTTCGGTATAGTGCCCTAGTACCTGCCCAACGGAATAGGCGAAAAACGCGATTGGCAGCACCATCAAGAGCATGAAAAGCGGATACAGTCGCCATCGTCCTCTTGATACCCATTTCCCAACTCTGGCGAGCGTCAGCATGCGGACTCCGGCCTCGTGCTTGAGTCGTTCATTGCCGAGTGTATGCTCCGGCGGCTAGCGTCCACGCGCAGCACCTTTGGATAGGACGTCGCCCGTGGAATTCCTCACCAGGCTCTCGAATTGCTCGAAGATCCGGGGATCCCACCACCCCTTCGCCACTTCTTCCTGCATGATGCGAAGCGCATCGTCAACGGGGAACGCACGCTTGTACGGCCGCTCCGTGGTCAAAGCGTCGAACACATCGACAATTTGCAACACCCTGGCGGCAATGGGAATTGCATGGCCTCGAAGTCCATCGGGATAACCCGAGCCATCGAGCTTTTCGTGATGATGGCGGATGATCGGAAGCACCAGGCGGAACGACCTCAGCGGGGCACAGATGCGTTCGCCTACCCCTGGGTGTTCCCGTACCAGTTTCCATTCCTCCTCGGTCAAGCGGCCAGGCTTCAACAGAATCGCGTCAGGGACAGCAACTTTTCCGATGTCGTGCACCACACCCGCACGACGAAGAGCGGTAATTTCATCTTCTTTCAGCCCCACGTGTTCGCCTAAGCGAGCCGAATACTCCGACAGGCGTTCACAATGGCCGTGAGTATAGGGATCTTTGCCTTCAATGCTGCGCGCGAGGGAGAACAGAACCGATTCAGCCCGCTCCAGTTCGTCGGTGCGGTGTTTCAGAGTCAACAGCGATCGCACGCGAGCCAGCAGTTCGGTACGATCCACCGGGCGGGTCAGAAAATCATCTGCTCCAGCTTTAATGCCTTCGATCCGATCCTGCTTGTCGGACAGTGCGGTAATCAGGACCACCGGTATTAAGTAAGTCTCCGGGTTGTTCTTGATTCTCGCGCACACCTCGAAGCCATTCAGTCCGGGCATCATGATGTCCAGCAGCACCAGGTCGGCGTGGATTCTGGACAGCTCTTCAAGCGCGCTCACGCCGTCGGATGCGGTCACGACCGTGAACCCCTGGGTTGTAAGAAGCTCTTCCAACAACTCTCGGTTCGAGGATTGGTCGTCGGCAACCAGGATGGTTCCGGCAATGGGCGATTTGGACGGCAAAATCCTTACCTCACTGATCGGCGCATGTACACCAAGGCTCGCACAAGAAGAAGGCCGGAGCTAGTTACGTAAGTTATCGCTGCGGGAAGGGGTTCCTGGGCGGGGGGAGGGTAGACGATGAGGCTTGGTGAATTACTGGTTCCCACTGATTCGGCCGGCAACCATGATGAAGGCTGGTTCTCTCTGAGCGCGGACCAGAAAACGTTCCACGTTTCCGCGCATTGCTTTGATGCTGCTGCTGTTCTGCGGAAGCGGGCTATAGAAAACAAGTCCCCACACCCGCACGGTCGTGCCGTTGCCGATGCCGGCGGGCAGGCTCTGCATGTTGGTCCCGCGTTGTTGGTATACATGCATGGTGTAGAAGAAGGGATTAATGACATTCATGGAAGCGTCGGTGGCGAACGCCAGGTCGAAGGTGAAGGTACCAGGCGTTGTCCCCGGCTGATAATTTGTGACGGTACCGGTAAGGGTCTGAGGTTCGAGCTTCACGGTCTCAGGAATAACGCGGGCCGCGTTGCCGTTGGAGTCGCGCTGGACCGCCCTCATCGACTGCACTCGCAGATGCTGACCAAGCGTCAGGCTGGAAGCGTCAAACTGCAGCGAATCCAGTCCGGTCATATCCACATCGCGGGCGTCGATGAGGTAGGTCGGGTTCTCAACCGGGTCAACAGAGATTCCCGAGGCTACGATCGTGCTCTTCATTCCAGATCCAGAACCGTCTTGTGAAGCCAGAGTCACCAGGTTGGAGTCCGGGATGTAACCAGTCGCAACGCCGTCGATGACCGCGCCGCGGGCGTTCTCGAGCGCCTCGATATCAGTGGCCAACAGAAACCCAGTTTTGTCAGACTGGCTCCGCACCGCCACGATCATCCCATGCAGCGTGGACAAACTGGCATTGTGGAACTGGGTGTTGTTGTCGACTTTCAGCATCAATGCCGCGCCAGTCTGCCCGTTGATCAAAGTGAAGAAGTTTCCATAAATTCCGCTCACCGAGCCCACCATCCGGTCGGCCGCGACTTTGGCAATTTTTCCCCGCAGCAATGTATTGGATCGAGTGGCGATAACGCGAAACATCTGCGCGTTGTTCCTGATGCCATTATTCGCCGTTCCGGTCGTATTCACGACACTTGCCGGATTCACCTGCAGATTGAGCACTACCGGGTTTCCGTCTACGGTTAATGCTGGTTGGAAGTGGATGGTTGTGTTGTAAGTGGTCGCTGTCTGCCTGGTTATCAGGAGACCACTCGCACGGTCCAGAGAGGTTACCTTGGAGCCGTTCGCCGCGATCACAACATCGGTGTATTGGCCCGTCGCAAGGCTGCTGAGCACCACCGGTTCGCTATCGCCGGCCAGGTGCATGATTTCTACCGTGAGGGGCTTCGAAACCAGCGTGGTCGCGCTGCCGTTACTGGCAATTGCGGTGACCGAGGTCAGGTTCAGTTCGAAGCAGACGATCCCATCAGACGGGATTCCGCCGATTCGAAGCTCAACGCTGGTGCGGCTGACCGGCTCCCGGCCCGATGACGCTAACGAGGACGTCGCCACCGTTGTGCTTACAGCTGAAAGCAGGAATACGATGGCTAGGGCGAAGCTCGATAGCAGATTCCTGGTAGCTACCGGTAAGAATTTCGAAGATGTCGTTGTCGGTTTCATTGCATGCCTCACACTTGTCGATAGTGCAGGGCGAGTGCCAAAATGGAACTCCGACCAGGACGCCCTATATAACTATATTGTTTTTATATATATACAGAGATACGCCGCGACGCAATTCACCGCCCGGCAGGGCTTGCCAACCGTAGTAACGGCGGATTGGGTGTTCAGATCCCGGACACTGCAGGGGTCGAGCGGAGCTGACAGGAAACTCTCGAAAATCCCGGGACTCTCACTTATTAGCACCCAGGGCCTTGCTCCCAGGTTCTTCGTCGGGCGGGATCTCGTTCATCTTGGCAATCATCTCGTAAATGGTCGTCCTGCTGATTCCAAGGATCTCTGCGGCACGCGCCTTGTTCCCCCCCACTTTCTCCAACACTCTGGCCAGATGACGGTTCTGCAATTCGTGCAGGGACAGCATTTCGTCGTCTGCGCCACTCCCCATGTGCGCCGTGCTCTTTAACAGTTCGGGGAGGTCGTCCACATCGATGGTGCTGCCTTGAGTCATCATGGCAGCATTCCCAATAACATTTTCCAGCTCGCGTATGTTTCCCGGCCAGGAGTAGGCGGCCATTCGCAACTGGGCCCGTCGCGTTATCCCACGGATTTGCTTGCCGTACTGTTTGGCAAACCTTTCCACGAAGTACTTCTGCAACAGCGGCAAATCTTCTTTTCTGTCCACTAGTCTTGGAAGGGAAATTTCCACCATCGACAATCTGTAATACAGATCATCCCGGAACTGTCCGTCCGCCACCATCGAGCGGAGCTGGCGATTGGTAGCCCCTATGACGCGAACGTCCACAGCGTGAGGCGTGGGCGAGCCGACGCGCTGCACCTCGCGTTGCTGGAGCACACGAAGTAGTTTGGCTTGCGCGGGAGGAGACAATTCTCCAATTTCGTCCAGAAACACGGTACCGCCGTTAGCCTGTTCGAAAATGCCGGTCTTGTCCTGAGTAGCGCCAGTGAAGGCCCCGCGCACGTAGCCAAAGAGCTCGCTCTCCAGAAGGGTCTCGACCAGCGCCGAGCAGTTGCAAACCACAAATGGTCCCGTAGCCCTCGGGCTCAGATGATGGAGAGCTCGAGCCACCAACTCTTTGCCAGTACCGGTTGCCCCGGAGACCAGAAGAGTCTGAAAGTGCGGGGCAACGCGGCGAATTCTGGCAAACGTTTCCAGGATAAGGGGGCTGCGACCGATCATTCCTTCGAACTGAAAAGCGTCGACCAGTGCCAAGTCCAATTGAAAAGCCTGCTGCCGTTTCTCGGCGTCCTCAAGCAGTGCCCTGATCCTGTTGCGAAGCTTCTCCAGGTCAAGCGGCTTGGTCAGGAAGTCGCATGCTCCCTTCTGGATTGCCTCGACAGCGGATTCAGCGGAGTAATGTCCGGTCATCAAAATGACATCCGTGCCCGGATCAGCGGCTGCGATTCGGGTCAGCAATTCCATACCGCTCATTTTGGGCATGACCAGGTCAACGAGTACGATCTGAGGGCGAGCCTGCAGGAAGATTTCGAACCCCGCTTCGGGATCGCCGGCGGTGAGGATCTGAACGCCCTTCTGGGTCAAAGCTTCGACGATGAGCTCGACGTTCTGGGGAGAATCGTCTATCACCAGCAGTTTCACGGCTATTTTCTTGTTGCTCATCTCGTTTACTCGGATGTCAGCGATCCAGGCGGTTGGGGCGCCACCTTGGGAATGAACGACGCATCTCTAAGCGGCCCCTTCAGCGTGCACCTGCCTTCAACTGGCGAAGATTTTCGAGGGCGTCGCTCAATCTCTGCCGCTCTTCTGCGGCTTCCGGGCCCGAGGCGCCGAGTCCCGTGCTCCGCTGCTTCATGCTTTGTTCCGCCAGTGCGATCTTTGCCAACCTTTTCTCCACATCTGGTTCTGATACCGCGGCACGATACAGGGCAACCCAGTTTTGATTCTCCATTGCGGCATTCAAATTCCGCGTTAAGTCACTTACGCTGGAGCTGGGAACCTGTGGGCCCTGAGGTTCAAGGCTTCGGAACTTGTCCGCAACGGACTCAGGAATAGTTTCCTCCAACCGCCGGGACAGCCACTCCTGCAATTCGGAGGTTAACTGGGGAGAAAGAGACGTGAACTGAAATCCCAGGTACCCTTGCCTGGACCAGCAGACCGTGGACTCAGCCTCGAACTGGATTTCACGGTCCGGAAGCGTAAATTTCACCTTTACCTGGACGCCGGGTTTGAGTGCAAGCGAAGTATTGATTGCCACCCCGCCTTCGCTGATGTTCGATGTCTTGCCCTGAACGGCGGTAATCCCCTCACCGTAAATCGCCACGGGAATCTCGACTGGGCAGCGGAAGTAGCGGCGGCGCTCCCGTACGATCAAGCCATAGGCAACCTTCAAACTCCGGTCAACCGAAGCCGGAGAAAGAGGGCGGCGCAACACAAAATTGGAACCGTCCTTGAACGCACCCGCGGTTTCTTCATCACTGTCGCTGATCGCGAAGATCACGGCGGTTCGATTCGAAGGCGAATGCCGTACTTTTTCCAGGACAGACCTGGCCGGACCTCCGAGTTGGAGATCGACGATGACCGCCTCGAATTTTCGCTGGCTCAGAAGGCTCAGGGCTGCCCCGACCTCCACGGACACTTCCGGGACCATCGCCAGTTGTTTCATTGATGCGCTGAGTTGTTTGATGGTGCCCGCATCATTCGACACGAGCAGCGCACTTCCGATGGATGCAGAAGGCGCGGTTGCGGCTGCGTTCGCGTTACTCATTCCAGGTAAGTTCCTTGTTCAAGTTTTTCCTATTCCGCGCGCTGCCAATTTCCTCCGAAACTGGTTGTAGTGGCATGCCGCGCTGCCTACTTGCCGGCGCTGGCTAAGACGCCCCTGACCGCTTCGATCAGGTCCGCGGAATCGTTATCCAGCGTCCTTTCTGATTTCTCGAAAAATGCCGCGGCGCCTTCCTTCATAAGCTTCGCCTCATTGGCTTGAGAAAGTCCGCTCAGTACGATGACGGGAATGCCTCTTGTCCGCGCGTCGTTCTTGAGATCCTTCAGCACATCGAGCCCCGTTATCTTAGGCAATAGCATGTCAAGCAGGATGAGATCCGGAAGGGTCTCCCGGGCGCTGCGCAAGCCCGCCTCTCCGTCGCCGGCACTGATCACTTCGAAGCCGGCCTTGACGAGGGCTCTGGTATTCGCGATCCGTAACAGTTTGCTGTCTTCGATCAAAAGTATGGTCATATTTTTCCCGGAGTACGCACAACCAGAACCGACGGGCAAAATGGGAGCGGCGCTTTTCCAGCATCGCCACCATGGAAACGGACTTGCGTGTGCGAAACTCACGCAAATCTCCATTCATGTTCTCGGTCCTTTGGGTCGGGAGCAATCTGCGATCGGTCGTGCAAACTGCCGGAATCTGTTTGCAGTTCGGCCTTAACTCGCTTCAACTCGGTTCGATAAACAGCCGCCGCCAGCAATGCCCCGACACTGCCACCGGCAAGCATGAAACCGAGCAAAAGCCAATAATCCATTCCACAGCCTTGGTCAGGAGATGGTCGACACCAAGATCAAGACTCTAAATCGATTGTCTGCCTGCCCCGATGAATGTCAAGACAAATCGCGTTTTGTCTGGATCTCAGACAAGTCCAAATCTCGGATGGCGGCGCGAGCGCGAAAAATCAGGTTCGTAGCGCCTAATGCGGCAAAAAAAGAAGGAGGACCGGCTGAGGCCGACCCCCCTTTGGTTCTTCGACGTTGCTGGTCGATCAGTTGGTGCGTCGAGTGGCTACTCCCACCGATGCGCTGTGGTCCTCGTTCTCTGGCTGGATTACGACTCCGTCAAATGGAGTGGACCCCAGGAAGCGGCCGTGCACCACGCTGATGTGGCGCAACGGGTATCCCGTGTCAGGCCCGCGTGTCCAGGTATGGCCGGCATCGGCGCTCTCGAACACAACGCCAGTTTCCGTGCTGGTAGCCAGCAGACGCTTGCCGTTCTCGTCGTAGGTGATTGAGCTGATGTTCTTGTCCGGAAGGCCATTCTGCATGTGCTCCCAGCCGGCTCCCGCGTTGGGGCTGCGGAAAGCGCCTTCACGCGCGGCCACCAGGATCTGCCCGTCGGCGGTGATGGTGATGCCCCGAATGCCAGTCACGGACGATGACAGACTGGAATCCTGCCAGGTCGCACCGTTGTCCTTCGAAACCAGGACATTGCTGCGAGTCGCAAGCGCAATCACGTTTCCGTTGGATTGAATGGAGACGAAATCCTGTTTACCCATGACTGCGCCGCCACTCCAACTCTTGCCCTGGTTGGAACTGGTGAACAGTCCGGCGGAGGTCGCAGCCATCCAGGTCGTGGGCGTGATCTCGATCTCGCTTACTCGCGCCGTCAAGACGGAGTGAACTTCGGTCTTCGCCGACATGGTTCCCTTCTTCGCAGAATGCGAAGTTGTCCGGTTAATGACGTTGTTGATCGGACTCCACTCACTGCCATTGTGGACCAGCATGAACATGCCGCGGTTCGTGCCCGCCACCAGATCGCCGTTGCCGGCCTGCGCGAGCGCGAACACATCGCGGCCGTCCAGACCCTTACTTTTCTGCTGCCAGTGTTGTCCAGCGTCGTGCGAAACAAATACGCCGCCCAGTTCGCGGTCGTTTACCACGCCCACAAACAGAGTGTTGGGATCGTGCTTGTCCGCAAGCATCGAAGTGACATAGCGGTGAGCGTATCCGTGATTGGAGGCCATGAAGCTCTGCGCGCCATCATCGCTGGCTAACACGCCAGCACGATCAGTCGCCAGCATGACCCGCTCAGAGTGGCGCGGATCGACCATCACATCGTTCACAACCACATCGGGATTGGTCACGCGGTTCCAGGTCTTGCCCGCGTCAGTTGTCTTCCACAGGCCTTCCGTGGTTCCGGCATAAACAATCGCGGGATTGCTTGGATCCTGCTTCAAAACCCGGGTGCGCCGCGCGGAGAAAGGAATGCCTTGAATTTTCTGGAAGGACTCGCCCGCGGCCTGGCTCTTATAAATGCCGGAGCAGGCGCTGGCGAATACTACCGAAGGATTCGACGAATCCACGATGATCGAGAACACATCGGAGTCCTCAATCATGCCTTTGTTGATGTGGTGCCACGTAGCGCCGCCATCGCTGGTCTTCCAGGCCAGATGCCACGTACCGGCATAGACCACATTCGGATCCTTGGGATCCACGGCGATGGATTCAATGTTGTGGATGTCC
Source organism: uncultured Acidobacteriota bacterium (assembly GCA_963788605.1). Lineage (GTDB taxonomy): Bacteria > Acidobacteriota > Terriglobia > Terriglobales > Acidobacteriaceae > JABDBE01. Next base: position 151,666 of record CAWBHD010000021.1, read on the forward strand.
TGGCTGGAGGCCGAAATCCTCTGCCAGTTCTTGCCGCCATCGCTGCTACGGAAGACGCCATCGAGAGCGCCCGCGACCAGAGTCTTTGAATCAGAGGGCGCGAGGGCCATGGCGCGTATCGACTTGCCATGCATGTAGGGAATGGTTTCCCAGGTCTTTCCCGCGTCGTCAGATTGGAACAAGTCGCCAGATCGCTGATTCTCCACGCTCCAGGCGGCTGCATACATCTTGCTGGGGCTCTGCGGATCGATCGCGAGATGGTCGATTACGTAGTCGTCCCCGCTGCCCAGGTGGGCAAATCTGGTCCAGTTATGGCCACCATCGGTAGACGTGAAAAGAGTACCGGTGCTGGTGCCGAGGTAAATGTGATCCGGGTTCTGGGGATCGTAAGCCAGGCTGCGAACATCGCCCCCGTCCGGTCCCAACGCGGTCCATTGCCCAGCCCATGCCGCACTGGCGCAACACAGCGCAAGTATCACAAACAAAAGAAGTTTACAGTTAATACCGTACTTCGATCCTGAAATCATAAAGCGGTTTGCCCCCGTCGGAATAAGATCCGTCCGGGGCAAGATTGACAGGGTAACCAGGGTCTTTCAAGTTACCGAAGGGAAAGGCCATCGGCTGACGGGGGCACACCTTTCAATCAGGAACATGCGGTTATTTCGGGCGGGGAGAGGAGTTCCTAACCTAGTCGTGCAGAACGATATTGAGGAGCGAGCTGTGGACCTGCAATCCGCCTTCGATACCGCCGGCGTAATGAATGAAGCCGAGCTTTCGGAACCGGTTCATGAAAAAACTTACTCGCGAACGGGTGGTGCCGACCATTTCCGCCAGGGTTTCCTGACTTATTTTGGGGACAACGGTTTCGGGCACTCCCTCTTTGCCAAAATGAGCCAGCAGCAGGAGGACGCGGGCAAGCCGCTTTTCACTGGAATTAAACAGCTGGTCAACCAAATCCTCTTCATAGCGGATATTCCGTGCCAGCAAATAGGCCACGAACACATCAGAAAACGCATGTTCGCGATGAAGTGCTTCAATCATGGCCTTTTTGTCGATCCGCAGAAGATCGCAATCCGTCATGGCAGAAGCGGATCCCATACGCAGAGCCTGGCCTGCCAACGCGCCTTCACCAAAGAAATTTCCTTCCCCCAACATGCCTATGGTCGCTTCTCTTCCGGTCTTGGATACCACCGTGAGCTTCACTTTGCCGGTCTGGATATAGAAGACGGCATCGGCGTCGTCCCCCTGGGCAAAGATCCCTTCCTTCTTGCCAATAGCCATATTCTTCCTGCCCGCGCCAATGGTTGCCAGGAAGGTTTTGGGATCGAATACGCGCTTCTTCTTAACTACTGTGGCAGGACTCATTAACCCTATTCTATTCCTAAAACTGATCGGTTGGCACAAATCATGCCTAACCCAGATACCGACAGCGAACCTCCATTGTGAGCCATTTTGCACAGTAATTGAAAGCGAGGTGAGAGAGCCTATAAAGGCCTCGTCGAAGCGAATTGAGGCGGTCTGAAGCTCCAGAGGGTCCCATGCCACCAGCCATTCAAGTCGGCACTATTCTGATCGAGGGTCGTCCCGTCATGACGCAGTTTCTTGGCCTGCACAGTGAACCCTACGCAGCGAAGTGGGGAGTGCTGCAGGCTCTCGATGTCATCGGTCTGGATAGCAAAATCCATGCCGCAGGATGGAACTTCTTCTTCATGGCTGCAGAGGTCAAGACAACATTCTTCGGCGCGGCCGGGGCAAAGAATGTCCGGAATGCGGTGGAGCGCATGCTGCAGAAACTGAGGCCGCAGACCTTCAATTGCCTGGAGATAACTGGAATCGTTGCCAAGCGATTTCTAGGCGTGCCCTACAGCGTCGTATCAGCGCACTCACGCCATATCCAACCCAGTTGCTACCTCGATGGCGCGGAAGAGCGGCTGACATCGCAGCGCGACGTAGAGCCCGCCACAAGTTGAACGGTTCGTCATTTCAGTGAGTGGATTTTACCCCTTCGAAACCACGAGACGCCGGCGATTTCCATGCGGCTCGGTGCGGGGTTGGCCAGTGCCAAGCTCGCACTTTTCCCCCGGCTTAGCGCCACAAGTGGGGCAACGAACGGCAAGGGCTGGTTCCAGCTTGGCTCTCATAGTCTCATCATGCATCGTCGCTCGCCAACAAACTGGTCAATTGTGAACATCTCTCACATCAGAACTTCAACATTCTTGCGTGTTCGCTTGCCGTCGACGGCGATTGTGATGACCATGCGATACCTTCGCCTCTCGAACTGAGCGCTATTGACCAGACTTGAACGGATACAAAATGAGAAGGTCATAGCAGAAACATTTGCGAGCGAGACCAAATTGTCAGTGCGTTTCGTCCGGAAATCGTGCCCCTTAATCCACGCAACCCGAAGCAGTAGAGCATCACCGGGCAGGCCAAGGATCAACGGGCAAGAGGAAGTACAATGCGTATCATTCCATCCATTCGTTCGCTGTTGTTCGCGCTCGTAGTGCTGGCCATGTCGGCAGCATCGTTCGCGCAAATCGGCATATCTATTACAATCCCCCCGCCTGCGTTACCTGTGTACGAGCAGCCGCCAGTTCCCGGTGAGGGATATATCTGGACCCCCGGATACTGGGCTTACAGCCCAGAGGGTTACTACTGGGTGCCCGGAACATGGGTAATGGCTCCCCAAGTCGGCTTCCTGTGGACCCCGGGTTATTGGGGTTGGGGCCACGGCGGATATGCTTTCAATGAAGGCTATTGGGGGCCGCACGTCGGATTTTATGGCGGGATCAGTTACGGCTACGGCTACTTCGGCCACGGCTACGACGGCGGACGCTGGGACCGGGGACACTTTTACTACAACCGCTCGGTGAACAACGTCAACGTCACCAATATCCACAACACTTACAACACCACGGTGATCAACAATACGAACGTGAACCGGGTCAGTTACAACGGCGGGAACGGCGGTGTCAACGCCCGTCCAAGGCCTCAAGAGGAAGCCGCAGCGAGAGAGAGACATATGGCGCCAGTCGCGGCTCAGACCCAACACGTGCAGGCGGCCCGCGATAATCCAGAACTGCGGGCCTCGGTGAACCATGGCAAGCCGCCCGTTGCGGCAACTCCACGGCCGGGAGCATTTAACGACCGCGCTGCGGTGCCGGCCAAAGAGGCGGTAACGCCTGTGGCCAATCGGGCAGCAGCGAAGCCGTCGCCGAGTACGTCAGCCCCTCATTCTGCGAACAACGTTCCTCAACCTGGCAGCGCCGATCGTAGCACTCCAGCTGCGCACAATGATGTGCCTCGTCCTCCAAACGCTTCGAAGGCGGGCAGCACAACACATCCGGAGAATACGCCTCGTCCAGAGACTGCTCGGACAACCACTCCTCGGCCTGAAAATGCACCGCACGCTCAGGCACCGAAGCAGGCAGCGCCGCGCCCGGAGAATACGCCTCGTCCAGAAACCGCTCGGACGACCACTCCTCGGCCTGAAAATGCACCGCACGCTCAGGCACCGAAGCAGGCAGCGCCGCGTCCGGAGAATACGCCTCGTCCAGAAACCGCTCGGACGACCACTCCTCGGCCTGAAAATGCACCGCACGCTCAGGCACCGAAGCAAGCGGCACCACGTCCAGAAAATAAGCCGGGGCCGAGCGCAGCGGATCGACCAGCGAGTGCGCCTCAGGGTCAGGCTCATCCGGAGGCTGCTGCCCGACCACAAACTGAAGCCCATGCACAGGGTGTCCATCAACCCCAGAAACAAGATCATCCTGAAGCACGACAGTAGGGAAATCGGTGGTTTCAACCAGAGACGGCTCGCAGCGCAAGCTGCGAGCCGTGTTTGCAGTAATTATGCGGCTGCCGACGTTGGGGCAACACAATGCAAATCAGGTCATGACGATTCAACGTGGCCACTTGTAAGCCGAGAGAAATCGAGGCGAGTAGAGAAGTGCCAGAACCGTCGAGAACTTGCTCCCGAGTTCGGAATCTGCTGGACTTCAACCTCTGGGGGTCTTGAAAGATCAGGCAATCCGACGCGCCCCCTTCTTGGGATGTTCACGGAGGATTCTTTCGACGTACGCTTGTAATTCGGTTGCCATGTTCTTCTTGGCATCTTCGAAGCTAGTGCCATGGACGGTAACCGACGCACCTTTACACATTCCCTTCCAGCCATCGTCTTCCGACCAGAAGTCGCAGTCAATCGGTATGCTCGCAGTCACCTGCAGGCTCACTATTTGAGCGGTCATAAATTAATCCTTTGCGTTCGAGCCCTTGCTCGTAATAGCGGGACCGCTGCGTCGTCATTCAGCGGAGTCCCGGTGCACCGCGTCTGGTCACGAACAACGCTAGTTTAGGTTCCGAGTTTCTTCATGACTGTGCAATTTTGAACAGTTCTCCCATTTTGGGCAATGTACTATTCGACATGCTTGACAGGGTAGTCATGGGTTAGCGTCGATTGACAGTGCCGACATTCAGACCCTCACGACTGCCCTACTTCCTAAACTTGAACGCACACGGCCGGACGCACGAGGTTCGGCCTTTCTTGTTGCCCTATTTCGGTATTTTCGTCTCCAGGTGTCCGCCTGAGTCATATGTGATCAATTTTGACCAGTCCGCAACTCCACTTTCGTTGAATACTCACAAGAGGCAAGTTTTACCGGTGAACGAGACACCAGGCCCGCAACCGAAGGCAACCAGAGCCAACGTGGCCTCCGACTAAACCCGGTGATTGCATCGGGCTTATTAGAACACTGACCTCCATTATCAACAGCCGTTCTCGGCAAACTAGGGACTAATGTCATTACCAAACGCAGTACTCCCCAAGGGAATATTAGAACTAGTCGGCCTGCGCCCCCGGGTACGGGAGGCTTCGGTGGCTCGACCGCGATCACAATCCAAGCCTTCTCTGCCCAGCCGGATCGCGGTGATCGGGAACTATCTGCCGCGACAGTGTGGGATTGCTACGTTTACCACCGACCTGTGTGCGGCCATATCCGCGGAGTACGGAACCGCTCGCTTGTTGGCCCTGCCCGTAAACGACACCGAACAAGGATACGACTACCCTGCCCGCGTGCGATGGTCGCTCGCGCAGGACGATTTGAGATCGTATGAGGAAGCCGCTGAGTTCTTGAACTTCAACAATATCGATATGGTCTGCCTGCAACATGAGTATGGAATCTTCGGCGGGAAGGCCGGGAGCCATATCCTGCATCTGCTACGCGGTTTGAAGATGCCTGTGGTGACCACTCTGCACACTGTCCTCCGCGAGCCGAATCCCCACCAGTCGTTGGTTATGGAAGAGATTGCGGAACTTTCGGATCGCCTCATTGTCATGAGCCAGCTGTCGTCACAGTTGCTGCAAGAAGTTTTCAAGGTGCCCGGCAGCAAGATCGACATGGTGCCCCATGGGGTTCCGGACCTCCCATTCCTGGATCCCAATTTCTACAAGGACCGTTTCGGCGTGGAAGGAAAAGCAGTCCTGCTCACATTCGGCCTGCTGTCGCCGAACAAGGGAATCGAAAACGTTATTCAAGCCTTGCCACAGATTTTGTCTAAGCACAAAAACGTTGTCTACATCGTCGCAGGCGCGACCCACCCGCACATTCTTCGCCGTGAGGGTGACAAGTATCGAGACCACCTGAAAGCTTTGGCGAAGGAAGTGGGAGTGGAACCGCAGGTAATCTTCCACAACCGCTTCGTCAGTCCGGAGGAGATGGTTGAGTTTATCGGTTCCGCGGATATTTACATCACTCCTTACCGCCACGAGGCGCAGGTAGTGTCCGGCACGCTGGCTTATGCCTTGGGCGCAGGAAAGGCTATCATTTCTACTCCGTACTGGCACGCAATCGAATTGTTAGACGACCGCCGCGGTGCTCTGGTGCCGTTCCAGAATCCTGCCGCTATCGCAGAAAAGACGGTCGAACTCCTGGACACGCCCGCGATACGCCATGCCATGCGCAAACGCGCTTACCTGTTCGCGCGGGAGATGGTCTGGAAGAGGGTAGCGCAGGGTTACATGGAGAGTTTTGTGCGGGTGCGCAGCGACCGCATGGAAAGTCCGCAGGTTCAGTTCTCTGCCCGCATGACCGAGAAATCGCTGAATCAGCTACCCGAGTTGAAACTCAATCACGTCAATGCGCTGACCGATGACACCGGGATACTGCAGCATGCGATCTTCACTATTCCCAACCGGGCCGAGGGATACACCACAGACGACAACGCACGCGCCCTCATATGCACGGTAATGCTGGACCAACTCGGAGAAGCCGGATCAGCCAATCCGGATTGGCCCTTCCGGTACATAGCATTTCTGGAGCACGCTTTCAATCCCGAAAAGAAGAGATTCCGAAACTTCCTCGGCTACGACCGCCGCTGGATGGAAGATCAGGGATCGGAAGATTCTCACGGCCGCGCGTTGTGGGCTCTTGGAACTCTCTTGGCTCGATCCACAAATCACGGGTTGAGAGGCGCTGCCGGACGTTTGTTCGAGTTCTCGCTTCCGGCAGTGATTGAGTTCTACAGCCCTCGCGCCTGCGCCTACGCCCTGCTCGGAATTCAAGAGTATCTCTGTTCGTATCCTGGAGACCGGGACGCCCAGCGAGTACGATTCGCCTTGGCACGAAGATTGCTGGATATGTATGAGTCGATCCGACGCCCGGACTGGAAATGGTTTGAGAACATTCTGGCGTACGGTAACGCAAGATTGCCCCAAGCCATGCTGCAAGTGGGTTCAGCCTGCGCGGACCAACGCATGGTTTCTGCCGGTCTTGAAGCACTGGATTGGCTGATAGAAACGCAGCATGACGAAATCAATGGCCATTTTGTGCCGATCGGATCGCAAGGCTTCTATCGCCAGGGTGGTGAAAAGGCGCGCTTCGACCAACAGCCCATTGAAGCAGCGGGCGCGGTTTCTGCCTGTTTGCAAGCCTACCGTGTCACCGGGGATAGCCGTTGGCGCAGCGAGGCCTGGTCAGCTTTCAACTGGTTCCTGGGCGACAACGATCTGCAGCTTCCTCTTTATGATTCCGTCACTGGCGGATGCCGGGACGGCCTGCATCCTGAACGTGCTAATCAGAATCAGGGAGCAGAATCAACGCTTGTCGTATCTAATGGCACTGTTGGAAATGCGCTCGTTGCCCGAACTTGGAAATCCTGAGCCAAGCACTGAGTTGTTCGATGCTTCAACGAACTAGATTCTGGTCAGCCAGCTGAGTAAACACCTATGAGCGTCGCCACAACAACTCGCCACGAACCGCTGCTTCTTCGCCATCCTGCCAACCCGCTGTTGTCGGCCAAGGATTGGCCATATCCCATCAATAGTGTGTTCAATGCAGGCGCGACACTGCTGGCCGACGGATCAACCCTGCTGCTTTGCCGCGTCGAAGACCGGCGGGGGCTGTCCCATTTGTGCGCCGCTCGATCTCGAAACGGAGTGGACAATTGGCAAATCGATAGCGAACCGACCTTAATGCCTAGCCCCGATGAGTATCCGGAGGAGGTCTGGGGCATTGAGGATCCTCGCATCACTTTCGTGCCCGAACTGCAACAGTATGTCGTCACTTACACGTCCTATTCGCGCGGCGGTCCCGGAGTGTCGCTAGCTCTGACCAAAGATTTCCGAAACTTCGAGCGATATGGCGTCATTATGTCGCCGGACGACAAAGACTCGGCGCTGCTACCTCGGAGAATCGATGGATGCTGGGCGCTTATTCATCGGCCGATGACGCCCCTCGGCGCACACATGTGGATTTCCTACTCCCCCGACCTGCGCTATTGGGGCAGGCACAGGCTTATGCTGGAGGCACGCCGCGGCGCCTGGTGGGACGCAAACAAGATTGGTTTGTCCCCGCCGCCGATCGAGACTTCCAGAGGGTGGCTGGTGTTCTATCACGGAGTGCGGCACACGCCTTCGGGCTGTCTGTATCGGCTCGGCCTGGCCCTCTTTGACCTCGAGAATCCAGCCAAGTGTTTGCTGCGAGGGGATTCGTGGATATTTGGGCCGGAGGCCGACTACGAGCGTCACGGCGACGTCGACGATGTTGTGTTCCCCTGCGGATACACGATGGACCCGGACGGCGACACCATCAATCTTTACTATGGAGCTGCTGACTGCTCGATCGCTCTGGCCCGTGCCAGCGTTCGCTCTCTGCTCGATTGGCTGGACGCCAATGGAAGCTGCGAGCGCCGGCGCTCGCCGGACGTATAAAGACGTAGAGCGGCTTTAGGTTCCCGTCCCGCCCAAAGCCATCTCCTGCGGGCTGGGCTCAACATCGTCAAAGACCTGGAGCTTTGCCGAGCGTTGTCCTTTTTGCTTCGGGGTGAAGGTCACCTGAATGGTGCACTTGCCTCCCGCCGGGACACTGGTGCCGCAGTCATTCGCCTGCGAGAAGTCGCCGGGATTGGTTCCGCCAATCTTGATCTGCGAAATATTCAGCGTCACCGTCCCCTGGTTGCTCAAGGTGACCGGTACGGGATCGCTAGAGGTGCCCACCTTCTGGTTCCCGAATGTGATTCCGATTGGCGAAAAGGTGATCTTGGTGCCGATCCCAGAAAGAGCCACGGTCTGTGGACTGTCGGGTGCACTGTCTGTGACCGATAAAGTCCCATTCGCCTGGCCAATGCTTGTGGGGGCAAATGTCACTTGAATCTGGCAGCTCTGGCCCACAGTCAGAGTCGGGGGGCAGTCATTGGTCTGGCTGAACGGCAGAGCGGTTGAGATATTCGACACGGTAACGTCTTCTGATCCGGTGTTGGCCAAGGTTGCGGTTTGCGCTGCGCTCGTGGTGTTCACCATTCGAGTCGCAAAAGCTAGCTTAGGCGGCGTCAGGGAAACGCTCGTGGTGCCGACGCCAGTGCCGCTCAGCGCCACGGATTGTGGACTGCCCGGGCCGGTGTAGCCAACGCTGAGCGACGCCGATTTATCGCCCAGACTCTTGGGCGCAAACGTGATCTGGATTTGACAGCTCCCGCCCACAGGGATGTTGGTGGGGCAATTGTTTGTTTGAGAGAAGTTCTTAGGATTTTTCCCTACGATGGTAATACCGGTCACTGGGAGAGGTAGCGCGTCTGCGTTGACCAGAGTGGCCGTTTGGGGTGTGCTCTTGGTACCTACGTTCTGCGGACCGAAATCGATACTTCTCGGATAAAGATCAGCTGGTGCCTGCCAAAACAAACTGCCAGAGCCAACCAAATCGAAACGACCATCAGGCCGGAATGCGCCGGTTGCGGTGCCCTTGCCCGAGTTGAATCCGTATGCTGTGAGAATGGGAGCGGCCTGAAAAGTCCCGTCGCCATTTCCCAAAAGCACTGACGTGGGGCTGCCTGGCAAGACCCAGTCCAACTTGCCGTCGCCATTGAAGTCCACGAGCAGGCTGCCTCCTGACGCCGCATTTTCTCCGTTTGTAAATGTCCCATCCCCTTTGCCCAGGAGAATCGCGCCAGTATCCGTGACTAAATCCAAGTGCCCATCGCCGTTGATGTCCGCAGCTACGAGAGAGCGCCCAGAAGTTACCGGGTAGCTGACAGGTCTTCCGAAGATCCCACCCCCGTTGTTGATGCCTATAAGAACGGCACTCGCACTGACGTCAACGACGGCCAGATCAAGATTTCCATCCTCATTGAAATCTCCGACAGTGGGCGTACCAGGCAGGCCACCCGAAGCAAACCCTATGCCGTTCCTAGATGGGAATGTACCGTCCCCCTTACCGAACCACACGATCACGCCGGTGCCGTTGGACTCCTCATCAAAGTATGTAGTCAGAAGATCAAGGTTCCCGTCTCCGTTAACATCTCCCGCAGCGAATATGCTTCCACCCAAGAAATCATCCGTACTGGGGCCCAATGTAAACTTGCCCTTACCATCCCCAAACAAAATCGCGAATTGCCACTGGGCGTGGCCCTTGAACCGGATGGCCAAGTCAAGCTTATGGTCTCTGTTAAAGTCGCCCGGTAGTATCTCAATCTGATTAAACTGGCCCTTAATTCTCGTCTCAATCGGCTCTTGGAATTTGAGCTTTCCCTGCCCCAAATAGGTGTCAATGACCAACAGGAGTCCTCGATTTCCTGAGTTGCACACAACAACATCCAGTTTGCCGTCGTTGTTAAAATCACCGTCGGCAACGAGTCCCGTTGCAGAGAAGGTTTGGGACGGTATCAGAGCAACGCTGGGCGCTGGGTCCCGCACCATGAAATAAGCGACATCTGAGGTCTCACTGTGACTATCCATGTTGACCACAGTTACGCGATTCGAACTCGTCGCAGCAACGTCTGAAGCCTTGATGGTCGCTTGCAACAAGGCATTAGAAAGAACCACGGTTTGTCGCACCGATCCATTCCACTCCACCACTGCGCTGGGGGCGAATCCTGCGCCATGGACGGTTAGCGTGAATCCATTGCTGCCAGGTGCGACAGTTTCCGGCACCAGGGGCTGGCTGATGAACGGCACTGGATTGGTCTGAGCGGAGAGAATGCTGCCAACCACGACCACGAAAGCAAGAGCGAAGCGAGGACGCCCCATGAAGACCTTCCCATCCGAAGCGCAACGATTATACCTTGAAAAACACGGAACTGGAGCCTACTTTCCCGGACTCGCGAAGCAATCTCAGCGCTCCTCTTGCACCTCCAAGGATTCGCATCGTGCCTCCCAGGACAAGAAGGCATCCTCGAAGCCGAGCGCGGCATCATCAAACCGACGGAGTGCGATGGCCTCAAATCTGGAAACCTCGTTATAATTTCCCCCCATGGCTAATACCGATCAGCCAGACGCTTCTGGATTCGCCCGGAGACCCGGATCTGCAGGCCGACGGAGATCCTTGTTCCTGGCGGCAGCTATATTACTGGCTGCGGGAAAGATGGCTGCACAAAATGGGACGCCCCCCAATCCCTCAGGGTCGAGTCCATTCGCGGGCAGTGTGGCATCGAAGCCGGTTCCCGGCGTCATGGCGATTTCGCTGCAGGACGCGATCGATCTTGGATTGAAGCAGAATCTCGGAGTGCTGCTTTCAAACGCCGAGATCCGCTCGGCGCGCGGACAGCGTTGGCAGCAATTGAGCGAACTTCTGCCGCACGTTACGGCGTCTCCCTATATAAATGTCTCGCAAATTAACCTGGCTGAATTTGGCTTTGCGTTCCGTTTTCCGGGACTCAACATCCCGGCGTCGGTAGGTCCATTTTCTTACTTCGATGCGCGCGTGAATGTGACGCAGTCGCTGTTTGACTGGAAATCGATCAACAACGCGCGCGCCGCAGGACAGAGTTTGAAGGCCTCCGAACACACTTATAAAGACGCCCGCGACCTGGTAGTGCTGGCGGTTGGCTACAGCTACCTGCAGGCAATTGCCGACGAGGCTCGCGCTCGAAACTGCGGAAGCGCAAGTTAAGACGGCGCAGGCGGTTTACAGCCAGGCGTCGGACCAGGTGAGCGCAGGCACGTCGCCGGCGATCGACGGCCTGCGGGCAAAGGTCGAGTTGCAGAGTCGCCAGCAGCAGTTGATTCAAGCCAAGAATGATCTTGCAATTCAGAGGCTGGCCGTAGCCCGTGTGATCGGACTGGCTCCCGGGCAGGAATTCGAATTGACCGACAAAGCGCTGTACCAGCAATTCGAGGACATTAGTCTAGATGCGGCGCTGCAACGCGCTTATGCCTCGCGTTCGGATTACCAGGCAGCAATGGCAGAAGTACGAGCCGCGGAATTTTCGCGGAAGGCCGCAGTGGCCGGATATTTTCCGTCACTGTCCTTTAACGGCGACTATGGGGCTGCGGGATCGCATCCTTCGACCGAGACGCAGGTTTTCGACGTGCGCGGAACGCTGTCGATTCCAATATTTCAGGGCAGACAGTGTTCACGGCCAGATTTTACAGGCCGACGCCCGGCTCACCGAAAGCCGGGAGCGCCTGGCAAACCTGCGCGGGGAGATCGATTCCGACGTTCGCACCGCGTTGCTGAATCTGCAGTCGTCGGCCGAACTGGTCGAGGTGGCGCGCAGCAACATCGAACTGGCTGAGGCGACGCTGACCCAATCGCGTGATCGCTTCAGCGCCGGGGTCACGGATACGGTCGAAGTCGTGCAATCGCAGCAGGCTGTCGCCAGCGCCAATGAGCAATACATCGCCAGCCTCTACAACTATAATTACGCCAAAATTTCTCTGGCCCGTGCGCTGGGCACGGCTGAAGAAGGCGTCAAGGAATACTTCAAAGGAAAATAACCATGCCAGAAGAAAACCCATCCAGTGCGGTGCGCCCGAGCAGCGAGGCTGGGACTGGCTCGCGGACCTCACAGGACCCAGTGTCCGCACCGCGCGCGCCGAGCGGATACACGCGCTCCCGCAGCCGCAGAAAGCTTCTGATTGTGATTGTCGTCCTGGTGCTGGTGGTATGCGGAGTGTTCTTGTGGCGCTATCTGAACAGCTATGAATCGACCGACGATGCCCAGGTCGATGTTCATCTCTATCCAGTCAGCGCGCGCATTTCCGGTTACGTGATTAAGGTCAACGTCGACGACAACCAGTACGTGCAGAAAGGAACAGTGCTGGTAGAGATCGATCCGAAAGACTACGAGATTGCGGTCACGCAAGCACAAGCCAACCTCGCCAACGCCGAAGCAACCGCACAATCACTGAATATTACAGTTCCGATCACCTCAGTAAGCACTTCGAGCCAACTGAAATTCACGACATCGGATGTGGAGAACTCAAACGCAGGCATCATCGCCGCCGAAAAACAGCTCACCGCAGCTCATGCGCAGTTGGAACAGGCAGAGGCGAACGATGTGAAAGCGCAGGACGATCTCCACCGCTACAAGACTCTTGTGGATAAAGGAGAAGTATCCGCCCAGGTTTACGATCAGGCACTGGCTGCCGCCACAGCCAGCACCGCATCAGTAGCTGCAGCCCATGCCAACGAGGACGCGGTTCAACAATCCGTACAGCAGGCGCGAAGCCGACTGGCGGAGTCGCAAGCGAATCAGAAGTCCGCGGAGACCGGGCCCCAGCAAGTCTCGTCAAGCCAGGCGCGGGCTCGCGCAGCAATCGCCGATGTGAGACAAAAACAAGCCGCTCTCGAACAGGCCCAGTTGAACCTCGCATACACCAAAATCGTCGCGCCGGTCAGCGGCCAGGTAAACAAGAGCGTCGTGGTCGGGTTGAATGTTCAACCCGGCCAGCAACTGCTCACCGTAGTGCCGCTCGATGATGTCTGGATCACGGCGAATTTCAAGGAGACCCAGCTCAGGCGCATGCGAGTTGGACAGAAAGCGGAAGTCCATGTGGACTCGAGCGGCCGAACCTTCAAGGGTCATGTGGACAGCATCGCTGGAGCCACCGGTCCGCTATTCAGCCTGCTTCCGCCGGAAAATGCCACGGGCAACTACGTCAAGATCGTGCAAAGGATTCCGGTGAAAATCGTTCTAGAACCGGGAGAAAACCGCGACCATCAGCTTCGGCCCGGCATGAACGTAGTTCCGGACGTGTATCTCAAATGAGTTCGACGTCCTCTATCGCGAGCGAGCAGGACATCTGGCGGCCGAGGTTCAACCCCTGGCTGATCGCGGTAGTTGTGGCGATGGCGGCGTTCATGGAGGTTCTCGACACCAGCATCGCCAATGTGGCACTGCCGTACATGGCCGGTAATCTGGGGGCCAGCAACGATCAAAGCACCTGGGTCCTGACCTCATATCTGGTGTCGAACGCCATTGTCCTGCCGATCAGCGGCTGGCTCGCCGGTGCGCTAGGGCGCAAGCGCTTTTTCATGGCTTGCCTGACTGTCTTTACCGTGAGTTCACTGCTCTGCGCGATGGCGCCGAGTCTCGGCCTTCTTCTTTTCTTTCGAGTGCTGCAAGGCGCGGGTGGCGGCGGACTGCAGCCCATGGCGCAGGCCATCCTGGCCGACACTTTCCCTCCACATCAGCGAGGCTTGGCATTCGCGCTGTATGGCATTACGGCGATCATGGCACCCACCATCGGTCCGACCCTGGGCGGATGGATCACCTTCAACTATTCCTGGCGGTGGATTTTCTTCATCAATCTTCCGGTCGGCCTCCTCACCTGGTTTCTGGTACGGCGCTTTGTCGAAGACCCGCCCTATTTGAGCCGGCTCAAGGCGGCCGGGGTCAAGTTGGATTACATCGGCATCGCTCTCCTGACGCTCGGCATCGGCGCGTTGCAGGTGCTGCTCGACAAGGGCCAGGAAGATGATTGGTTCGGGTCGCGCTTTATCACGACTCTAGTCGTCGTCGCGACCGTATGCCTGATCTCGCTGGTGATCTGGGAGTGGCGCCAAAAAGCGCCGATCATCGACGTCCGCATGTTCAAGAGCTTTAACTTCGCCAGCGCGAGCCTGATGATGTTCACCCTGGGAATCATGTTGTTCAGCAGTCTGGTGCTGATGCCGCAGTTCCTGCAGACGCTGTTGGGCTACACTTCCGAACTGGCAGGGCTTGCCCTTTCGGCTGGAGGCGTGGTTCTGCTGTTTGAGATGCCAATCATGGGCCAACTGACGACCAAGGTCCAGGCTCGCCGCTTAATCGCCTTCGGCTGGATGGCTCTGTCCATCGCGATGTTCTATTCCACGAAGCGGATCGACTTGCAGATCAGCTTCAGCGCCGCAGTCTGGCTGCGCATCGCCCAGGTGATTGGCCTGGGTTTCCTGTTCGTACCGATCACGCTGGTGGCGTATATCGGAATCGCGCCGGAAAAGAACAATGCGGTAGCCGGGATCGTGAATTTCATGCGCAATATGGGCAGCAGTGTCGGGACCTCGCTGGTCACCACGCTGATAGCGCGGCGTTCGCAGTTTCATCAGTCAAGGCTGATTGAATACACGCGGAATGGGAACCCGTCTTTCAACAATTCTGCAAATGGCCTTGCCCAGCACCTTGCCCACTCCGGCCTGAGTGCTCATGAAGCGCAGATGGGAGCTTACGCCAGGATTTACCGGTCGCTCCAAGCGCAGGCCGGCACCTTGGCGTACATCGATACCTTTATGGTGCTTTGCGTGGGAGCGGCAATCATGTTCTTTTTGTCTTTCATTTTGAAGAGGAATCAGCCGGGCGGCGGGGCGGAGTTGGCGGCGGGTTGAGCGGTAGAATCAGGGGAGTACACCATGATCAGAATCATCACAATTGAACGGGAGTACGGATGCGGCGGCGGCGAGATCGCGCAGCAACTTGCGGAGCATCTTGGTTGGAAGCTTTGGGACCAACTGCTGACGGAGGAGATCGCCCGCCTGGCAAATTGTCCCAAGGCGGAGGTTGAGTGTCGAGAAGAGCGAAACGATCCGCTCTACTACCGGCTTTTCAAATCGTTCTTGCGGGGAAGCTACGAGGGAAGCATCAATGCGCACAAACTGAACCTGGTCGATAGTGAATGCATCATCAAGTTTACGGAGCGGGTGGTTCTGCGCGCGGCGGAAACCGGCAATTGCGTCATGGTCGGAAGAGGATCTCAACATTTTCTGAGAGACCGCCAGGATACGCTGCGGGTGTTTCTTTATGCTCCCAGAGAAGAAAAAGTGCGACGGTTGTTATCGCGCGGCAAAGGTCCAAAGGAAGCCGAAGAGCTAGTGGATACGATCGACCGCGAACGGGCCGATTTCATCGAGAAGTATTTTGGCGTGGAGTGGCCAAACCGCTCGATGTATCACGCCATGATTAATACTGCGATCGGCGATGAAATGGTAATTCAGACGATCATGAATTTCATGAAAGTAGTCGATTCGCAAGTAGCCACCGCGGTGTGACGGTTCAGGAAGTGACACGGACATGCTGACCACCACGGACTTCGCGAAGAGCAGTGAGAATGGCCGGTGTTTGAGGCAGAAGATCGCTTAGGCGGCTGGACTTGGCGGCTACAAGGATGACAGCGATTTGGCGTCCCTCCAGGTTCTGCTCGTACTCCAATCCCCGGTCCAGCGTCAGAAAAGCCTCAAAGCCAGATTTCTCCGCCAGAAACAGCAGTTCTCCGTTCTTCTTTCCTGCCCAACCTGATTCTGGAACGGTGTGGCACTCATGTCCTGGTAAATGATTCTTGAATTTTCTTGGAAGACATTCATCCAGGAGCAGTTTCATTGAAGTTGGCTGACGACGAGGGACTTTGCGTGTTCCAGAGCACGAACTGCCATCTCGCGACTCACGGTGGGGAAATCTTCGAGGAACTCATCCAGAGTTTGTCCACCTTCCAAATAGTCCAACAAAGCCTGAAAGGGGACGCGCGTTCCGCGAAAGACAGGCGTGCCTCCGAGAATGTCGGGGTCACTAGTGACTACGCCGTTTCTTTGACTAGGCATGTACTTCACCCCCTAAGTCTACTCCGAGAGGCAAAATGCTGGCCAATCTAGCTACCCCGGCTCACGATTCCGCTGGGCTGGCGGGAGCCCATCCCCTGCAAAAAAAACCGGTCGAGCATTGCAACTCGACCGGTCGTTCGTGCCTAGACTTAGCCTTCGTTTTACTGCTGAGCCGCGGGCTTTGCCTTCTTCTTGGGTGCGGCGTGCGGATGATCCGGAACCGGTTGCACTGCCGACTCATCCACAGGCTGCGTGCCGTCGCCTGAGAACGTTCCACCAGCGGGAACGATCCAGTACTCGGCGGTCTTGGTGCCGGCACTGCCAGTGCGGGTCTCGATGCGGCTGGGATCAATTCCCAGCTTGGCTTCGCCACCCGTGAGATAGGCCTTCGAATTGACGGCGCGTTCAGCCGCCAGATTCTTGCGCTTTTCGGTCGGTTCGGCGTTGCCTACGATGACCAGCTTGTTGTCTGCGTTCTGTTGCAGGTTCTTGGCAACGTCGTCCAGTTTGCCCTTGCACTCGTTATCCACGCGCCACGGCTTGCCAATCTTGGCCATGTTCTCGAAATCGCAATCGGCCAGTTTGCTGGCTTGCGGCGGTGGTGGTGGCGGATTCTCGACTGTCACCTGCGTGGTAGCCGTTGGAGAAGTCAGGCCGCGAGAATCGGTACAGGTGGCGCTCACCGTAATTGGACCGGCGGACGCTCCCGTCGTATTCAGGGTCGCGGTGTTGCCATTGCCCGAGACAGTGCCGCTGCTAGCGGTCCAACCGCCAACCGTAACTGGGACATTATCCGGGCTGGTGCAGGTACAGGTGATGGTTGAGCTTCCACCCGCCTGCAGCGAGCTGGGGTTGGCCGAGCAAGAAAGTGTTGGCGGATTCTTGGGCGGCTCTTTCACCGTGTAGTTCGCGGTGCAGGTGGCCTCTCCGCCCTTCTTCTTTTTGGGATCCGTAATGTGCGCGGTTACGGTGTAATTGCCGCCGGCAACCCCGTTGGTGTCGATGCTCGCGGTGTTATCCTTGCCAGCAACTTTTCCTCCGGTGCCAGTCCATTCATAGTTCAGCGTGTGTTTCGGATTGAAGTTGGCGGGGGTAGCCGTGGCGGTGATGGGCTCTCCCACCATGACTTCGTTGGGTTGAACGGAGCAATTCGCGGCAGGCGGAACCAGGTCCGGATAGGCAAAGTTGAACACCAGGCCGGTGCGCAGCCTTACTCCATCAAGCGAAACACGGCGGAGATCAGGGAAGGAAGGCGACACCACGTCAGAATAATTTTGCCGCGCCCAGACGTAGTCTGCCTCGAATACCCGCCAATAGATCTTCCGGGTGAGGCGCAGATCCATTCCGCCGCCCAGAATCGCCCCGATACCATTGCCGGTGGGCAAGCCGTCGACCTCAAGCCGGTTGTAACTCAATAGAGTGTGCAGGAAATAGTTCGCTGCCTCAGTTCGAAATGTTAGCTTGGGTCCAGCCGAGAGCGTGGTTTCGGAGTTATCCCAGTTGTATCCAAAGTCGCCTTCTAACCCCAGGTAACGGTTCCAGTTGTAGGTTAAGGCCGTGCCAAAACCGGCCGACATATCTGGAATCTTGAACGGCGTTGGACTATTGAAGTTCGGGGGCACTGCGGGGACGGTGCCGCCGGGATGGAGCCACTGATATCCGGCAAAGATATCGAACTTCGGGGTTTCTACATCCTGAGCCAATGTCACAGCCGAAAGCAGAAATACGGTGAGGGTCAACAAGAGACTGGCAACCAGCGCTCGCCAACTGTTCCTGGGATGAAACGGCATATCGTCCTCCAAGATTCTGATCTAAAGTCTTATTTCTGTAACCATGCCCACGTTCAAGGTTGGGAATCCCGCCGCATGGTATTTGCTAAGAACGCTAGCATTTCCTGAAAGCTTGTAGATGTTTGCACGCTAGTACAGGTTTTCTAAAATCTAAGACATCAGAGGGGATATTTTACTGAAAGGCAATGGGTTGCGTCCAGCAAACGGCTTTCCCAGTGGCGTCAGCACCAAGAAATTTTGGCCTTCGCCGGTTCGGCGACGCTCGCCGAAAGCAGCATCCGGCTTGCGCCAATGGCCGCAAGCCTCAATAATGGCTCTTGCAGCCTCGTTGCCAATGGGCCGAGGCATGAGCCGGAGTCTATGAGCCAGGAAAAGGTCCTAATAGTTGAAGACGAGGAGAACGAGCGCACGGGGCTGGCGGAACTGATCTCCTCGTGGGGCTACCGGGCTGAGACCGCCAGGGACGGCGCCGAGGGTTTCGAAAAGGTCTCGGCCTGGTCGCCTGCCATCGTGGTGACCGATCTCAAGATGCCGCGCATGGGTGGTCTGGAATTGCTGGAGCGGATCGCGGACGACACCAAAACCATTGCGGTGATTGTGGTGACCGCTCAGGGAACGATTGACAGTGCGGTGCAGGCCATGCGAATGGGCGCGTACGACTACATCACCAAGCCAATCGACACCGACCGGTTGCGCACCATCCTGCAGAATGCCACCGCGCTCCTGGGAGTCCGCGTCGAACTTGAAGTCACCCGCCGCAAACTGCGGGATGCCGGATCCCTGGGAAGTCTGGTAGGAGCTTCAAGGAAGATGCAGGAAACCTTCCGCCTGATTGAAATGGTGGCGCCGAGCACGGCTTCGGTGTTGATCACTGGCGCCAGCGGCACAGGCAAGGAGTTGGTCGCCCGCACCATCCATGAACTTAGCCCCCGCCGAAATAAGCCGTTCGTTCCCATTAACTGCGCAGCCATTCCAGAAACCCTGATTGAGAGCGAGATCTTTGGACATGAGCGCGGCGCGTTCACGGGGGCGCTGGAACGTCGCACGGGCTGCTTTGAGCTGGCGGAAGGCGGGACATTGTTGTTGGACGAGATCGGCGAAATGCCGGTCGGTACCCAGGCAAAACTGCTGCGCGTTCTGGAAGATCGAAAGCTGCGCCGGTTGGGCAGCAAAGTAGAAACAACCGTGGACGTCCGCGTGCTCGCCGCCACCAACAAGGTGCCCGAGGAGGCGGTGGCTCGCGGGGAGTTGCGCAATGATCTTTATTACCGGTTGAATGTTTTCAACATTCATATGCCTCCGTTGCGCGATCACAAGGATGACATCCCGGCGCTGGTGGATTCGCTCCTCAAAGATATGAGCGCCAAGCACGGACGCAAGGTGGCTGTGGTTAGCGAAGCCGTCCTGAATCTGTTCCAGAGTTATTCCTGGCCGGGAAATGTCCGCGAGTTGCGCAATGCTCTGGAACGCGCCGTGATCGTCTGCGAGGGCGCGGTAATTGAAACCAAGCATCTGCCTCCCGGATTCGGCCAGACCACGATTCGCACCTCATCCGAGGATCCCGATGCGGTGCACCTGGGCGTGGGGACAACCGTGGAGGAAGCGGAGCGATTGCTGATTCTGAAGACTATCGAATCCACCAGCAACAACAAGACGCGGGCGGCAGAGATTCTCGGCATCAGCCTGAAAACCCTGCATAATAAGCTCAAGGAATACGGGAGCGCCGCGGCCGATGCGGCTTTGCTCAAGGATGAATAGCCGGCGTTCGGGACAGTGCAAGCTCTTTAACTGAAGTATGCGGCGCAAAACCCAACTCGTGCTTGCCATTACCTTTATGGTGGCGGCATTAGTGTGTTCTTTTTCCTATATCTATGTTTCCTACATCCTGCGCCAACGAGTTGCGTTTGCCCATGACGCCGCGAATTACGTAAATTCGGAACTCGCGCATGTCGCCTCGGCCGAAATCCCGGACTTCACCAGTACACACGTGGACACCAGCAATCCGGAGAAATTACGGCGGGCGATCACCGACTATCTTGCCACCGACCTCGATCTGAATACCATGCTGGAGTCGGCACTGGGCAACTGGACAATGATCTACGATGTCGCCATCCTCGATGCCGATGGCAAAGCTATCCTTCACACCAATTCTGGACTGATCGGCAAGACGATCATCCCTCGCCCCGACTTTCAGACAGTGCAGGACGCCAAGTTCCGCCAGCAACTCCGATTGGCTCTGAGTCCACAGGCGATTTACGACGTCAGTATGCCCCTGCGGCTCAACGATCAGCCTTTCGGCATGGTCCGGGTTGGGGTCTCGTCCTTATTTCTCAAACAGGAACTTGTACCGCGGTTGCAACATGCCGTGATCTTTTCTGGCATCTCGATTTTCTTATCCCTGCTACTGGCCGCGGGACTGTCGCATATCGCTTTGGGGCCTCTCGAACGCATCAACCGCAGTCTGGATAGCGTCACGGCTGGGGAAGCCGACGCTGTCATCGAAGAGGACGCCGGTCACGACGAGTATGGCCTAGTAACTCTGAAAATCGCTCATCTCGGCCGCCAGATGCGCGATGCCAAGGAAATTTTCTCTGCGCTGAAAGACAACGTGGACCAGATCATGGGCAATCTGCAGGATGGCCTGATGCTGTTCACGCGCGATTCACGAGTCGTCCTGGTAAGCGCTTCCGTGGAACGATTCCTCGGCCGCCCCCGGCGTGAATTGCTGGGTCGCACGGTGAAGGAAATTTTCTCCCAGGGCTCCTCCCTCGGAGGGTTGGTGCTTGACGGCTTTCAACTGCGGCATCCCATCGCTCAACGCGAAGTGGAATCTTCAAGCGGAAAGATGGTGCAGGTCTCTCTTGATTTTATTCAGGAGCGAGGCTCCCCGATTGGCGCGCTTCTGACTCTGCGCGATGCCGAGTCGGTGCGGCGCATTCAGGATGAGATCGAAATATCACGCCAGATGTCCGCCAGCGGCCGCACCACCCGCGGCGTTGCCCATGAAGTCAAGAATCCCATCAACGCGATTGTGCTCCATTTGCAATTGCTGCAGACCAAGCTGCAGCAAATCGATCCGGATACGCGCCGCCACATGGACATTATCGGCAATGAGATTCATCGTCTCGATCGCGTAGTCCAGATACTGGTGGACTTCACCCGGCCGCGCGATTTGCATCTCGAGGAGATCGACCTGCGCGAACTGCTCGATGATGTCATCATGCAAGCGACTCCTGACGCTGAGCAACACGGTGTGACCGTTACGCGCACGCTTGGAGCTGAGCCACTGGGCGTGAAAGTGGATCTCGACTTGATGAAGTTAGCTATCTTGAATGTCGTGCTCAATGGAGTACAAGCGATGCCGCAGGGTGGAGACTTGACCATCGCTGCCCGGCGGGAACAGGATACCGTCATCACCGAGATTCGGGACCAAGGGGCAGGCATCCCCCATGACCTTCAGGAGAAAATTTTCGAGCTGTACTTCACCACTAAAAAAGGCGGCAGCGGGATCGGCTTGGCCCAAACTTACCAGGCTCTGCAATGGCACGACGGCTCGATTGACTTCGAAACTGTGGAAGGACACGGAACAACGTTCCGCCTCCGACTACCGGCGGTAGCACCGCGAACCGAATACCATGTGGGCGAGGCCGTCCCACCCAGTTTGATAACTCGCAACTCTTGATCTTGGCTTTGGAGTAGATTTCCGGCCGAAGCGAATCGCGACTTTTGATCTTCCGCCGGGTTCTCCATCCCGGGTGAGAATACGGCAACCACCGTTCGGCGATAGAATTTACGAGTCATTCGATCAATCAGGTTCGAATGGTGTGGCGCAGTGAATCAAACAACAGAATATGTTTCTAGCCTTCATTCTCGGAATGTGCCTGTTGCCTTGGTCGGACGCCAGGATAGTTCCCTCCATTGATGCAATGGCGATCGGGCAGTCGACCCAGGCGCAAGATCAGCCGAGCAACTCGTCCACGCAGAGTTCGCCAGCCCAACCGAAAGCCGATGTTCAGGATCGCTCTACCGCGCCCGTCCAGCCGCCAGCGGCATCCCCGTGTCCGGAGAAATCGCAACCGAATCCGACGGCGACGCCAGATTGCAAGCCGGCGAATTCCACCGGAGCCACAACCGGAAAGCATCGCCGATCCCACAAAACGGTTACGCCTGCAAGCGCATCCACGACAACCCCCACTAAGAAGGTTGTGCGAGACGGGGGTGTGGACGAGCCAACCGTGGATCTGTCGGGCCTGAGCAAGCAACAGACTGACCACCAGGTCGAACTCACCAACCAGCTCTTGACGAAAACCGGCGCGGATCTAAAACAGATCTCGGGACGGCAACTCAACCCCAACCAGCAGGATACTGTGAAGCAAATCAAGAGCTACATGGAACAAGCCGACAAGGCAGCGAAAGACAATGACGTGCAGCGAGCCCACAATCTTGCCGTCAAGGCCAACCTGCTCTCCACTGAACTGGTGGGACATTGATCCAGGATCAGTCTTCACGCTTCAACCTACCGGCCACGGCCCTGGTGCACTTGATTGGTGAAATCCCTGGCCGCTTTCACTGTATTCACCCTGCGCGCCGCCTTATCCGCTAGATGCCAACGCCCTCTAAAGCCCGCACCCGCTTGTTTTGGATGGTCTTGATCTCCTTCAGTCTGCACATCGCCGCTATCGGGATATTTCACTTCTACCGCTTTCGGCCAGACGACAACCATTTCGGCTTTGGCTGGGAGATGGGACGCATTGGCCAGTCCATCGCGCTTGGCCAGGGCTTCAGCAACCCCTATGGCGGTTCGACCGGGCCGACTGCGTGGGAACCCCCCATCTATCCATATCTGATTGGCGGAGTGTTCAAGCTGTTTGGAATTTACTCCGACGCTTCCGCCTGGGTGTTGCTGTCGTTCAACAGCCTGCTCACCGCATTAACCTGCATTCCGATCTTTTTGATTGCACGAAAGACCATGGGCGAGAAAGTCGCCGTATGGTCGGGTTGGACCTGGGCCCTGCTTCCCTATGCTATGTACTGGTCGGTTCACTGGGTGTGGGATACGACTCTCGCGCCGCTCCTGTTGAGCCTCATTTTTCTAGTAACGCTGGAACTGGAAGACTGGGCAGGCTGGACGGGTTGGGCGGTGTTCGGCGTGCTCTGGGGGCTGGCTGGCCTATCGAATCCTTCAATGCTGTCGTTCCTGCCCTTCTCAGGCCTGTGGACATGGCATCGGCGAAGGCAGCGTGACCTGCCATCGATCGCCGGAGTCGCCTTGGCATCGACGCTGTTCTTTGTCTGCCTGACGCCATGGCTGACCCGGAATTACCTGACGTTTGGGAAGCTCATCTTCGTCCGCAACGATTTCGGCTACGAACTTCGCCTGGGGAACGGCCCCTACGCCGACGGCCGCCTCATGGCATACATGCAGCCCAACCTGAATCAAGCCGAACTGGAGACATACACCCGTCTGGGAGAACTCGCTTACGAAGAGCGAAGCAAGCGCATGGCGTACCAATGGATCCACGAACACCCTGGTCGATTTGCTGTGATCAGCCTCAAGAGATTTTTCTATTATTGGAACAACACGCCCAAGGCCACCAACAGCAAGGCTCCGGTCGATTTCGGGAACTCGCTCTTCCTCGCCTCGTCGGTGCTGGCAATCTGGGGACTCGGGAGGGCTGTTCGAAAGAACATTCCCGGAGCCTGGCTGTTCTTGTGGCTGATGCTGGTTTATCCCGCAATCTATTACTTCTTTTATCCCGGCGCGCGCTATCGGCATCCTATCGAGCCTGAGTTGCTGATCTTAATTGTGTTTGTCATTTCAGAGATCGGAAAACCGTCCATTCCAAAGCTACAAGAAAGTCAACGGCCTTAACCACAAAGGACACAAAGTTTCACAAAGAAAGTCTCCGACCAAAACCTTTGTGAACCTTCGTGTCCTTTGTGGTTATTGGTTTTGCCTGCTGTGACGTGAAATTGACCATGGCTGCGCGAATTGTTGGCCGTCCATTTTTCATTTAAATTAAATCATGCGGTCCATTCTGCAGAAACGCGCGCTGCGCTTCGTTTTTGCCGCCAACGTCATTTCGATGTTGGGCAGCGGCATGAACGCGGCCGCCGTTGCCTGGTACATCCTGCAGGCCACGCATTCAGAAATGGCTCTGGGGACGTTTGCCGTCCTGCAAACTATCCCGGCCATGTTGATGCTCCCGTTCACTGGCGTAATCATCGATCGCGAAGACCGCCGTCGTCTGGTCATGTGGCTCGACGCCTTGCGCGCCATTATTATTCTCACTGTCTCCATTCTCGCCTTCATGGGTAAGGCGAAGCTCTGGGAACTCTACCTGATGAACACGCTGGTGGCGGCTGGCTTCTGGATGTTCTGGCCGACCATCACCGCTCTGATTCAGGAACTGACTCCCGGAGAAGAGTTCGTCCACGCCAACACTTTTCTGCTGGCGGGAATCCAGGGAGGCTGGCTGATTGCCGGCTCCATCGTCGGATTCGTCTACAACCGCATCGGTCTCGGCGGAGTTCTGCTCATCGACTTCTCCACCTACGTGGTTTCGTTTCTCTGCTATTTCGCGGTGCGCAAGGGACGCCACGTGGTTCCTCGTCCCGCGGAGTTGCGTGCTGACATCGTCGCCGCGGAAACCGCCGTCGAACGTTTCATACGCGAGATGCGCGAAGGTATCCAGTTTCTTCGCGGCAAACCGAAGCTTAGTCCTCCTCGGAGTGAGTTGGGCACTGTTTCTGGCCGCCATGATGACCGGAGTTGTGGTCACGCCTCCGCTGAGTGACAAAGTATTTCACGCCGGCGCCGTAGGTTACGGCTGGCTCAATGCCGGATGGGGTACAGGCGCGTTCATGAGCGCCCTTTACGCGCCCTGGCTGATCGCGGGTTTGGGCGCACGGCGTTCGATTGCGATCTCCATGGGATTGCTGACCATCAGCATGATTTTTGCCCCACTTTCTCCCGTGCTCGCGGTTGCCGTTCTGATCTACGCTGTCATGGGCTCGGCACGCGGAGTCAGCGGCGTCGCCATCAATACCAGCCTGATGGAAGCAGGTACCGCAGCATTTCATGGGACGCGTGCAGAACACGTTCTATTTTGCCGGGACGGCGATGCAGATCTGTCTGGCGCTATTGGTGGGCGCAGTGGCACAGGTCAGTCTGGTCGCGGGATTCTCTATTATTGGCCTGGTGTACGCAGTCGCCTTTGTCAGCGCCAGCTGGCCGGTGGCGGCCGCCAGACCGGTCGAGGTCGGCACAACAGAATAAAAGTCGGTTCACCACAGAGACACAGGGGAAACTTGATTTGTTTTTTGATTTTGGAAAAGTACGATTTTCTCTGTGACTCTGTGTCTCTGTGGTGAACAGCTGTTCTGGTATTCTTTTTCTTCATCAGGAGACATGCATGTCCTCCAGCCTCGAAGGTCGGGTAGCGGTTGTTTTTGGAGTCGCCAATAAACGCAGCATCGCCTGGTCCATCGCACAGGGACTGCACAGCGCCGGCGCCAAGCTCGCCATCACCTATCAGAACGAACGACTGGAACAGGAAGCCAGAGATCTGATTCTTTCCCTGCCCGGCGCTGAAGGATTCATGTGCGACGTCTCGCGATGACGCCGAGATCGCCCGCCTCTTCGAGCAACTCAAGGAACGCTACGGCAAGCTGCACGTTCTGGTGCACAGCGTGGCTTTTGCTCCTGCCGAGGAACTCAAAGGCGATTTCGTCAATACCACGCGCGAAGGTTTTCGCGTCGCACACGATGTCAGCGTCTACTCGCTGATCGCGGTGGCGCGCGCCGCGGCCCCGCTCATGGAAGACGGCGGCAGCATCATCACCATGACCTATTACGGCGCGGAAAAAGTCGTGCCTCACTACAACGTGATGGGCGTGGCCAAAGCCGCGCTCGAGTGCACTGTGCGTTATCTGGCTTACGATCTGGGCAGAAAGAAGATTCGCGTGAACGCGATTTCCGCCGGACCGATCAAGACCCTGGCCGCGCGCGGCATCTCCGGTTTGGGCGACATGCTGAAGTCCCACGCCGAACGTGCTCCGCTGCAGCGCAACGTGGATGTGAGCGAAGTCGGAGCGACTGGAGTTTTCCTGGCATCCGACGCCAGTTCCGGCATCACCGGCGAAGTCATCTACGTGGATTGCGGCTACAACATCATGGGGTTTTAGAAAACAATCTTCACCACAGAGTCACAGAGAAAACATTTGGAGTTTCTCTGTGTCTTTGTGACTCTGTGGTGAAGGCTCTTACCGAAGGCTGCTGATCCGCACTCGCCGTTCGTTCTCTCCTATTCGATCTAGCGCAATCTCCACATCCCGCTCGCGTTCGAAACGCGCGAACTTCTCCCCCCACTCGATCAGCAGAATGCTGTTGTCGCCGATGAGGTCATCGAGCCCCAAAGTCTCAAGCTGTCGTGGCGTATCCACCCGATACAAATCGATGTGATAGAGAGTTGCTTCCGGCCCGCGGTATTCGTGGATCAACGTAAAGGTAGGGCTGGTAACATCCTCTTCCGAGGCGGCGTGGAAGCCTTCTGCGATGCCTTTGACGAGCGTGGTCTTGCCCGCTCCCAGGTCACCGCGCAGCACGACCAGCTTCGGCGGCGCGAGCATCGCGGCCAACGTCCGCCCCAGTGCGACTGTCTCCTCCGGCGATTGGGTGATGAATTCTCGCGTCTCCATAGGGATGGAAACCAGTATAGCGAGAGTTCAGCCGCCAACCGCGAAGCGGGCGCAAGACTGAGCACCATCCCACTGTCATTCCGAGCGCAGCGAGGAATCCCTACCCCGGCAGCAAACTCCGGGTAGCGATGCGTCGACGGCGAAAGGCTGGCCACCGTCCAGGCTGTCATTCCGAGCGCAGCGAGGAATCCCTACCCCGGCAGCAAACTCCGGGTAGCGATGCGTCGACGGCGAAACAGCTTCGCTGCCGCGAATCTGTTTCTACGCTCAGCATGAAATTTTGTTCTTGGAACTATCTTTTGGGCGCAACCCACTGGGGCGAGCGCAGTCCGAGGAAGTCGCGATCTACGCGTGCATCGAGGGCGTTGCGTAGGGTGCGGTGATCGTTGTCTTCGAGCGCGATGAAGCGAAAGGGCTGAAGAATTCCGTCGCGGGATTTGTGCGTCGCCTGCAGGATCTCCGCCATGGCCTTTACAGCACCCGATGCCGTCTCGATGGTGACCTCGACCAGATTGCCCTGCTCGAGAGCCCCGGCCAAGCGCAACATGCCACCGGTCTCGGAGATGGTTTGCAGCTTCGCGCGCGCGCTCCGCCCGTCATCCAGTTTGATGACCACGGGGATTGTACTGCCAAATTGAACTCGCTGCGCCCGGTTTTGAGGGTGGGGTTGGGGGAAGTGTGTCATGCCAGAACCACTATGCCACGGCGGGGTAATGCGGGGCAGATTACGGAAGCCTTTGTCCGGATTCCAGGACGTTGCGCAACAAATTCCAGTTTAAGTTCCTAATTAGCAATTAGATAGCTGGCGTGTTCGGAGAAGTCCTCATACGAAGTGTTTCTACGGACAGCACCTGAAGGTAATTTCGATGTTTATGTGGGCCGGGATTGCCTTGCCGTCTAAGGTCGCGGGCTTGAAGCGCCACCGCTTTAGTGTCGCGACCGCTTGTTCATCCAGTCCCATCCCCAATGGCTGCATTATCGCTACGTTCACGGGCGTGCCCGAGGCGTCAATCAGAGCGCTCAGAGAGGACGTCCCCTCGATGTGCCGGGACTCGGCCTCCTTGCTGTACCCGGGATCGGGCGCGTAATCGATATGCAGAGCGGTCGACTTGCCGGCGGAGAAATCCTTAGATTTCAACGGGCTTTTCTCCAGGGTTGCCTGCCAGGCTGCAGACCTTGATTGCAAATCTTCTCCCGAAAAATAGTACCTCCAAAATTCCGGCAGCAAGGGCCGTAAGTCTTCCGCTGGGTCAATGAAAATCTTGGCGAGTACTAGGTCAATCGCGGCTTTGGTGTCGTTATTCGCTCCGCCTCTTGACACTTGGATTTTCAGAGTGCCGATCTTGACGGCGTCCGGCTTGCCATCTTTAAATAGCGTACCCATTCGATTCGCGACAATCTCGATTCCGTGTTCGGTGATGCCGATACCCTTGATTTCCACGCCCGCCAAGGTCCACGGCCCAGGGCTGCCTGCCCGCAGCATTGCGCCATTCTCGTCGTAAGCAAGACTGTTTCCGCTATAGAAGTTCCTCAGCAGCAACGTCTTGTCTTTGTATGCCGAGTTAAGCTGATCTGGGAGGTCATTCGTCTGACACCAGATCGAACGCGGTCCGACGAGAAACATCGTTATCAGCAAGATGGCAACAATCCAGGTGGTTTTCATTTGTTCAATTCTCTCTGCGTGCAAAGAACGCATCAACCGAATATTTCCACCTTTGAGCTTGCGGCAGATCCTCTTACCCGGCGAAGCGCCTCGGGCAAGGCTTTCACCAGATCCGTCGCGACCAGCGAATGCTCGCCCATGCTCTCGCGCGCCACGTCCCCGGCAAGGCCGTGGAGATGAACTGCAGCAATCACTGCTTCCGCAATGTGTTCAGGATTTTGCGCGATCAAACCGGCCACCATGCCCGTCAGGATGTCGCCCGTGCCTCCGGTAGCCATGCCCGGGTTTCCGGTGGTGTTCACCCAAATCGTCCCGTCGGGCTGCGCGATCAGCGTTCGATGGCCCTTCAGCACCACGATCAATTCATGTTCGCGGGCGAAGGTGCGAGCGACGTTGATGCGGTCGCGTTGCACTGCAGCGACGGTCGATCCCGCGAGACGCGCCATTTCGCCAGGATGAGGCGTGATCACCAGGCTGCGTCCTTTACCATTGAGTTCGCTGGCTCGGCCTTCGAAGGCGTTTAGGCCATCGGCATCCAGAACCAGGGCGGTCTTACAGCTCACCACCACGCTGCGCACAAAATCAACGGTCTCGGGATTGCGGGAGACCCCAGGCCCAATCGCCAGAACCGTCTTACCTTTGATCAGGGTGTCCATCCGTCCGCCGGCCAGATTGCGAGTCGAGATACTGCCAGCGTCCGTTTCGTCGAGCGGCTCAGTCATGACTTCAGGATAAAACCCCGCCACGGTGGCGAGCACCGACTTCGGCGTGGCCACGGTCGACAATCCTGCACCAGATCGCAGCGCCGCCATCCCAGCCATCGCGGCCGCGCCTGCCTTCCCTACGGAGCCTCCGATCACCAGCACATGTCCAAAGTTTCCTTTGTTCGCTGCAAGTGGCCGTGGGCCAATGAGAGACGCGATCTCGCGGGCAGTAATCAGATTCAGCTGCAACGAAGAGACGACGGACTCGTCCGGCGATCCGATCGGCGCAATGAGAGTTGGCCCGTCGGTCAGCCTTCCGAAGATGTGTGCCGGACGCGGCGCAGTGAAAGTCACCACGGCGTCTGCACGCGCCACCGCGCCGGCCTGCTCACCCATCACATCAGCATCGGCGCCAGAAGGAATATCCACCGCAACCACCGGCGCAGAACTCGCATTCAGCAACCGGATCGCTTCGGCATACAACCCGCTGACGGGCGGCTTGAAGCCGGTACCCAGAATCGCATCGAGCAGAACTTCGGATTCAAATACTGCCCGCGCCTGTTCCCCTCTCAGCTCCTCGGCTGATCGAACAATCACCGGCGTCACGGGAAGCTTGCTGAACATTTCAGCCGCATCGCCCCGCAGTTCCGACGACTCTGCCAGCAGAACAACTCGCACCTCCCTGCCAGCGGCTTTCAGTTTTCGCACCGCCACGAAGCCGTCTCCTCCATTGTTGCCCTTGCCGCAGATCACGCCGATGCGCTCGGCGGACGGATATCGGCAGACTACAAACTCAGCGACGGCCGTCCCGGCATTCTCCATGAGCGTGAGCGAAGGCACGCCGAAGCGCTGGCTGGTGACGCGATCAATCTCCCGCATCTCGGCGGCAGTGACAATTTTCATGGTAATGGCGTTCTGATCTTAATCCCTCGGAGGCTCACTCGATCTCATAAATAAGCAAGTCAGCGTAAACTGAGGCCACGATGATACCGGTTGGCTACATGGCAAAACACGTTTGCAAGAAGCCTGACTGGCTGAAAGCGCCCACCGTCATCGACCTTTACTCCGTCAGCGGATGCAACTCGGAAGACTTCGCCGATTATATTGATTTCTGGAAGTACAACGGTTATTGGCTCTTCGATTCCGCGGATGTCATTCGCGCCGTTTCCCAGGAGAACTCGATCGATCTCACCGGTACGTCACTCTTCTACTACGAAGCTTACGAAAAAGAGTTTGACGGCAAGATCTGGCGATCGTTTGCCCCCGATCCAGTGTTTCCAACCAACATTCAGATTCCTCCCAATAAGCAACTCGAGGGTTTTGACGTGGTAACCTTCATGGTCGGTCGGAGGCCAGAATGTTCTCCTCTTTCATGTAACTCGCTTGCAGAGGAATTGCGAACCAACGAGCACTGCCTATTAGAATCTTTTGAAGATGCTGAAAGAAATATCAGTGGCGGACACTTCGTCAAATGCGAACCCGGCCCGTACCGAATCCTCTCCGTATATTCGGTCGTTTGGCCGTGAAGCGAACGTTTAGGGAAACTCCTCAAAGGAAAAGGCCTCTCTGTTGCTTGAGAGGCCTTCAAATAACCCATCAAGAATATCAGTCAGCCCCGGTCCGCCCTCCCTTAGCCGCTTCCAGAGCCTGCACCCGGCTGTGCTTCTGCCCATAGCTGAAGTAGACCACCAGCCCGATCACCAGCCAGATAATCAATCGCGCCCAGTTGACCCAGCCCAGTTTGTACATCATGTAGCCGTTCGAGATAACGCCGAGAACCGGGATCAAAGGTACCCACGGCGTGCGGAACGGCCGCGCTTGACCGGGATTCGTGTGACGCAAAACCAGGACGGAAAGCGATACGATCACGAAGGCCAGCAAGCGTGCCAATGTTCACCATCCTGCCGATATCTTCGATCGGAGTCAGGCTGCCAACAATCGCCGCCAGAAAGCCCACGAGGATTGTGTTCTTCCAGGGCGTGCGGAATTTAGGATGAATAGCCGCAAAGAATTTCTTCGGCAGAAGGCCGTCATTGGCCATCGCATAGAGCACGCGCGTCTGCCCAAGCAGCATCACCAGCATCACGCTCGTCAGCCCCGCCAGAGCGCCCACCGTAATAATATGGGACGCTGTGGTTAAGCCACGATCCAGAAATGCGCGCGCCACCGGCGCCTCGATGTTAATTTGTTGCCAACGCACCATCCCCGTCAGCACGCCCGCCACGGCAATATATAAGACGGTGCAGATCGCCAGTGATGCGATCATGCCGATCGGGCAGATCCCGTTGCGGATTCTTGGCCTCCTGGGCCGTGGTCGAAACCGCATCGAAGCCGATGTAGGCGAAGAATATGTACGCGGCGCCTGCTCCGATTCCCGCGAAACCGTGGGGCGCAAACGAACTCCAGTCGGTACCCCAGTTGCTGGAGTTGATGTAGCGGGAACCCAGCGCAATCACGAACAGTACGACCGAGACTTTGACCACAACGATCCCGGTGTTGAACCTCGCGCTCTCCTTGATGCCGATCGTCAGAACCGCCGTGATCACCAGCGCGATGAGAAAAGCCGGCAGGTTCAATCCGACTTCATAGCCAAACAAGTGCGGCGCGCCCAGCAAATCGTGCGCCCGCTGCAGCAACTCGGGAGACTGTGCGCTGACGATCGCAGTTACCTTGTCGAGGAACGCCTGCGTGCCCGGCACCAGCGAGGAGTCCGAAGCCTGCGCCATTTGGCGCGGCAATGACATCTTCCGCGGTTTTCAGCGCAGTCCAGTGATCGTAGGCCAGCCAGAGCGGCATCTTGAATGTGGAATATATTCAGCAGCTCGATGAAGTGGTTCGACCAGCCCGAAGACACTGTGCTCGCGCCCATGGCATATTCGAGCGTCAGGTCCCAGCCGATGATCCAGGCCAGCAACTCGCCCAGCGTGGCGTAGGCGTAGGTGTAGGCGCTGCCGGCCAGCGGAATCATGGCTGCAAACTCGGCATAGCAGAGGCCGGCAAATGCGCACCCCAACCCGGACAGAACGAACGACAGAGTGAGTCCCGGACCGGCGTACTGCGCTCCCAGCCCGACCATGACAAAAATGCCCGCGCCGATGATCGCGCCCACCCCCAGCGCGGTAAGTTGGAAAACGCCCAGGGTTCGCTTCAGGCTGTGCTCACCCGTCTCCCGGGATTCCTCCATCAGCAGGTTCAGCGGCTTGGTAGCCAGCAGATTTGCCATCCGTTTGGTTTCTCCTTCGCTTAAGCTGACGTCAGGGCTGAGCCGGCGACGCTCGTGACCACAAGAAATACACCGGAATTCCCAGCAACACGATGATCAATCCCGGCCACGTGTATTGCGGCTTGTAGCGCAATAGTACGACATCGATGAACAAGGCCATCACAATATAAATCGCGGGCAGCACCGGATAACCAATCGCTCGATAGGGCCGCTCCGCATCGGGGTGGGTGCGGCGCAGCACGAACAATCCCGAAAATCGTCAGGATGTAGAACACCAGCACCGCAAAAATGATGTAGTCCAGCAACTGCCCGTAGCTTCCGGACACGCAAAGCACACAGGTCCAAACCATCTGCACCATGAGCGAGACGGCTGGAGTCTTGTAAGTAGGATGCAGTTTGGCGACGCTGCGGAAAAATAGACCGTCCTTGGCCATTGCGTAGTAAACCCGCGCGCCCGCCAGAATCAGCCCGTTATTGCAGCCGAAGCTGGAAAGCAGAATGGCGAAGGCCATCAGCGGACCACCCGCGGACCCGAACATCTGAGTCATCACAGCCGTGCCGACGCGATCTTCGGTGGCGTACTTGATTCCGCGCTCCAGGATGGTCGCTCCGTTGGCAATGCCATCCAGCGGCAGCACATTCAGGTAGACGAAATTGCAGCGCGAGTAAAGCGCGATGACGACTCCCGTGCCCAGGGCCAGAGACAAAGGCAAATTACGATTCGGATTTTTCACTTCGCCGGCGGTAAAGGTCACGTTGTTCCAGGCGTCGGCCGAAAATAGCGACCCCACCTGCGCCACGGCCAGAATTGTCAGCGTCCCCACCAAAACTATCGGGCCGCCGACTCCTACCTGCACTGGGTGTTGCGAGCCCAGTCCGGCATTGTTCCAGAAGTTTCCGTGGAAATTGGCGGCTAGCGCCTGTGCGTTCCGTCCAATGAACAGGCCCAGCAATCCGAGACCCAGCAGGGCCGAGACTTTGGCGAAAGTGAAAACATTCTGAATCAGCGCCCCGGTCTTCAATCCGAAAATGTTGATCACCGAGAGCGCGATCACCACCAGAATCGCCACCAGGTTCTGCGTGTTCAGCCCTACATCCATGTTGCCGAGCACCATGGGCCCAACATGAATCGGCGGCACTTTCCAAAAATGCAGAATCCAGTTCGAGGAAGAAATGGATGGAACAAAAATACCGAGAAATTTGCCGAAGGCAACGCCCACGGCAGCGATCGTTCCGGTCTGAATCACCAGGAACAGTGTCCACCCGTACAGAAATCCCCACAGCGGGCCGAGGGCCTCGCGCAAGTAAACGTACTGGCCTCCGGCGCGCGGCATCATGGCCGCCAGTTCGCCGTAGCTCAACGCTCCGACGATGGTCATGAAGCCCGTGACCAGCCAGGCCGCAATCAGCAGCGCCGGAGAATTCACTTCCCGGGAAATCTCAGCCGAAACAATGAATATGCCGGACCCGATCATCGAGCCCATCACCAGCATGGTCGCGCTGGTCAGACCGAGGCCCTTTACCAGTTCTTTGTCCTGCTGGCGGTGGATTTCCCAGTCGCTGGCAACCGTCCCCGATCGCTTGGTGTCGATACCCAAAGGGCTCCTAAAGATTCGTGTGGTGCGGGCGCCCTCGCCCGCGAGCGCTACTCTATCCTAAGATGCGCAAAAAGTCCTCTGCTGCCTTCCTCGGCTCCCGCATCAGGTCGGATATTACCGCAACCGAGTCCGCCCCAGCCTCGATCACCGACCGGCAATTGGCACGGTTAATGCCTCCAATGGCCACCAGGGGTTTTCGCGTCAACGCCCTCGCTTCGCGCACACCCTTGAGCCCGACAACCGGGTCAGGATTGAGCTTGCTGGCCGTCGCAAATACCGGCCCGATCGCGACATAGTTCGCCGAGGTCTTGTCGGCTTCCTTAACCTGCTCGGGAGTGTGGGTGGAAACGCCCACCCACAGACTCTCGCCGACCACTTTCCTAGCGCCTCCCACTGACAAATCCTCCTGGCCCACGTGAACCCCGTCAAATCCTGCCGCTAAACCGATATCTGCGCGGTCATTCATGATCAGTTTGACGGAATTGCCGAGCCGGCGTTTCAACTCCCGCGCCTGTTCCAGCATTTGACGCGCATTGCCGCTCTTGTCGCGATATTGCAGCAGGGTGACGCCGCCCGCCTGGAGTTCTTCCGCGGTCGAAAACAAAACATCCCTATCCAGGAACAGAGAGCTGTCAAGAATGGCGTAAAGGCGGGGTAGCATGATTCGAGAACCGAGAACCGACAACCTGGAACTGGCTTTTCAAGAACCTGGCTTTTCTTTGCCACTCTTCGCCAGGAATCTCTCAATAAATGTCGTATCGAAATTCCCCGCGCGGAAATCTGGATCGGCCAGAATCCGCCGATGTAGGGGAATGGTCGTAAATATGCCTTCCACGATGAACATTTCCAGCGCGCGTGCCATGCGAGAAACCGCCTCGGCCCGGTCTTTCCCACGTACGATCAGCTTCGCAATGAGCGAGTCGTAGTAAGGTGGAATCACTCCTTCTGCATAGGCCGCAGTGTCGATGCGCACCCCGGTGCCGCCCGGAGGGTTGAACGCGGTAATCTTCCCCGCCGAAGGCGTGAATTTTTCCGGATGTTCGGCGTTGATGCGGCACTCAATGGCATGTCCGCGATGCACGATCGGGCCTTGCAAAACATTCTCGAGGCGCTCACCAGCAGCCAAAAGGATCTGGCTCTTTACCAAATCCACATCGGTGACCATCTCCGTGACCGGATGCTCTACCTGGATGCGCGTGTTCATCTCGATGAAGTACAAGCGCCGGTCTTCGTCCATGAGGAACTCAATGGTTCCGGCATTTACGTATCCGATTTCGGAGAGTGTCTTGGACAAAACCTGCCCAATCTGAGCGCGGAGATCAGGCGACACTTGCGTCGAAGGAGACTCTTCCAGGAGTTTCTGGTGGCGCCGTTGAATAGAACATTCACGTTCGCCCAGGCTCACCACATTGCCATATTGGTCGGCCAGAATCTGGAACTCGATGTGGCGTGGCCGCTCGATGAACTTCTCCATATAGAGATCGCCATTGCCGAAGGCGGCCGCCGCTTCCGATTGCGCCGCTTTGAACAGCCCCGGAAGTTCTTCTTCGCTGCGGACGATGCGCATGCCTCGCCCGCCGCCTCCCGCCGACGCTTTAATGATCACCGGAAACCCGACTTGCCGCGCCCACTCCATGGCTTCGCCGTCGCTGGCGAGAATCCCATCGGAGCCCGGCAAAATGGGCACGCCCGCTTTCTTCATCGCCGCCCGGGCTTTCTCTTTTTCTCCCATGAGCCGCGTGACCTCGGGGGGCGGCCCGATGAATTTGATATTGCTGGTCTCGGAGACTTCGGCGAAGTTCGCGTTCTCCGCCAACAGCCCATATCCGGGATGGATGGCGTCCACATTCGTGATTTCGGCCGCGCTAATCACCGCCGGAATGTTGAGATAGCTTTGCGCCAGTTGTGGAGGACCGATGCAGATCGCTTCGTCGGCAAACTTGACGTGCAGCGAGTGCCGGTCGGCCTCGCTGTAAATCGCCACCGTGCGGATGCCCAGCTCTTTGCACGCGCAAATCACCCGCAGCGCAATCTCGCCCCGGTTCGCAATGAGAATTTTATTGAACATCAGAAGTCAGTGTGGGGACACAAAAAGGCGCGCTCAGCGCGCCCCATCATTCGAATCCCGACCTCACCCTCGCGGCCGGATCACAAACAATTCCTGCCCATACTCAATCGGCTGGCCATTAGCCACCAGCTTCTTCACAATCTCGCCAGCCACGTCCGCCTCAATCTCATTCATCAGCTTCATGGCCTCGACGATACAGAGAACCTGCCCGACTTCGACGGTGTCTCCCGGCTTCACAAATGGCGGCGATCCTGGCGAAGGACACTCATAGAATGTCCCGACAATGGGCGAGCGCACCGTATGCAATCCTGCCTCGGGCGCGGGCGCGGCGGGAGCAGCACTCTCGGCGGGAGTCGCGGCCGCCGCCGGCACTGCGGATGTCTCCGCTACTGGGGCTGTTCCCGTGTGCACGGCAAAGTGGGTCACCGGAGCAGACGGCGCGACCACGTGCTCGGCGCCGCGCTTGATCCGCACCTTCACATCGCCGCGTTCCAACTCAAACTCGGCAATATCCTTTTCAATTAAGAACTCAATGAGTTCCTTCAGTTCTTTCTGGTTCATGATTTGCGGTGGGACTTCTTCCTGCTGATTCTCTCGCGCCAACCTGAGAGGCCGGGTGTCTCTTCGTACCCGGCTAAAACTTAAGAATAGCCAACTTTCAGATCGTAATAAGTTCCTTGCTAGTGGGCGTCAGGACTTCGCACCCGCGTTCTGTTACGACAACCATGTCTTCAATCCGCACGCCCCCGCTCCCTGCGATGTAAACGCCAGGCTCGATGGTAATCACCATCCCCGGTCGGAGGATTTCTGCCTGCCCCGCCGCGATGCGTGGAGGCTCGTGAATCTCCAAGCCTACACCATGCCCGGTCGAGTGCGTAAAGTGTCTCGCTAATCGTCGATCCTGCAATATTTTGCGCGCAGCCTGATCGACTTCACCAACGCCCACGCCAGCCTTCACCGTCTCAATCGCGGCGGCTTGAGCTTCGCGCACCGCCCCATACAGGGTACGCGCCTCGCTTGTGGGACGACCCACGTGGACCGTGCGCGTCCTGTCAGAACAGTAGCCCGAGAGTATAACACCGAAGTCGCAGACTACGAATCCCCGCGCCGGAATTGCTGCCTGCGAGGCCCGCCCGTGCGGCAAAGCCGAGCGCTTTCCCGCTGCGATGATCGTAGGAAAAGACATCTCTCCCGCCCCGCTTCGCCGGGCGAGATACTCCATCTCCGCCGCCACTTCACTCTCTTTCACCCCCGGACGGATGACTTCAAGCGCCCGCTCAAACAGTCTCGCCCCCAAGGCCACCGCTTTCCGCAGAAGCGCAATCTCATCCGCATCCTTGACCATGCGAGCCCGTTCCACCAGCCCGCGCGTCTCCCGCAACCGAAAACCAGAGCGCAACCATCCCGTCAGTTGCGTCCGCTGAGCGACCGTGAGGTGCTCGCTCTCAATCCCCAACCGGCGTGGCTTTTTGCGGGCAAGCCGGGCAGCATTCTCCATCAACCACTCGGCGGCAGCGGCCAGCGGCGGTTTGCGCGCGATCACTACCCGGGCCCCGTGAACCTCGGCTCGAGCCTGCTCGGTGTAGCGTCCATCGGTAAAAAATACGCTTCTCGTTTCGCTGACTACAAGAACACCCGACGTTCCGGTAAACCCGCAAAGGTATCGGATGTTGGGAAGATGCATGACCAGCAACCCGTCCAGGTGCTCGCGTTCAAATACCTCCGCTAACGTCTTCAGCCGACCTCTATGGTCCATCTTGGAAGTTTAACAAGGCGGAACGAAATACGGGCGCAGGCAGGACTACAAACATCTCTACGGCACAACCGCGGCAGGCGGCTACGGCGTTGTGTACGAACTCACGCCCTCAGCTGCGTGATCCCTCGGCCGTACTCCCTGCGCTGGATCAAGCCAGCAACTCCGCCGTGGAAAACCGCTTTTCCTTTCCACTGAAATACTGCGCCAACGCCTGCCCGGTGTAGGACTTCTTGTTGCGCGCGACTTGCTCGGGAGTGCCCTGAGCCACCAGCCTTCCACCTTCCTCTCCGCCCTCGGGCCCGAGGTCGATGATCCAGTCGGCGTTGCGGATTACATCCAGATTGTGCTCGATAATCACCACCATGTTTCCCAGGTCGGTAAGGCGGTGCAGCACGTCCAGCAACTTCTTGACGTCGTCGAAGTGCAGGCCGGTCGTGGGCTCGTCCAGCAAGTATAGAGTTTTTCCGGTCTGCCGCTTGCTCAACTCGCGCGCCAGTTTGATGCGCTGCGCCTCGCCGCCGGAGAGCGTCACCGCCGATTGACCCAGATGAATGTATCCCAGGCCCACATCCACCAGCGTCTGCAGCTTCTGCTTCACCTGAGGAATGTTTTCGAGAATCGGCAAAGCGTCCGAAGCCGGCATTTCGAGCAGGTCCGCGATGGAGTACCCCTTGTACCTCACCGCCAGAGTTTCATGGTTGTAGCGCCGGCCGCCGCAGCCTTCGCACAGCACATACACATCGGGGAGGAAACTCATTTCAATGCGACGCTGTCCTTCCCCTTGGCAGGCCTCGCAACGCCCGCCCGCTACGTTGAAGGAAAATCTTCCCGGCTTATAGCCGCGTTCCCGCGACTCGGGCAGCATGGCATAAAGATCCCGAATCTGCGCAAACACTCCCGTGTAAGTTGCGGGATTCGAGCGCGGCGTCCGCCCAATCGGCGATTGATCGATGCGAATGACTTTGTCGATATTCTCCGCCCCTGTAATTCCTTTGTGCGCCCCAGCCTCTTCTCTCGACCGATACAGCGTCTTTGCCAGCGAGCGATAGAGAATGTCATTCACCAGCGTGGATTTCCCTGACCCGGAGACGCCCGTCACCACGGTGATGACGCCCAGCGGAAAGGTGACATCAAGATTCTTCAAGTTGTTTTCACGCGCACCCAGGATGGTGATGCCCGTGTCGCTCGTCTGCCGGCGCTCGGGCCGCATCTCGATCTGCACCCTGCCCGAGATATAGGCTCCGGTGAGCGAACCTGGAACCTCCATGATTTCCTGCGGGGTCCCGTGAGCTACGAGTTCTCCTCCATGCCGCCCTGCCCCAGGGCCCAGATCAATCACGTAGTCAGCCCGCCGGATGGTCTCTTCATCATGCTCGACCACCAGCACGGTATTGCCCAGATCGCGCAGTTCTTCGAGCGCCTTCAGCAACCGGGCATTGTCGCGGTGATGCAATCCGATCGAAGGCTCGTCGAGGACATACAGTACGCCCCTCAGTTTCGATCCGATCTGTGTGGCCAGGCGAATGCGCTGCCCTTCGCCTCCGGAAAGCGTGGCCGCCGAGCGGTCGAGCGAGATATAGCCCAGCCCCACGGCATTCAAAAACTGCAGCCGTTCGACAATCTCATGCACCACGCGGCCCGCAATCGCTGCCTCGCGTCCCGTCAGCTGGATCTTTCTCGCCAGTTCCAGCGAGCGCGAAACCGGCAGCCCGGTGAAGTCCGCGATCGACAGTCCGTTCACTTTCACCGCCAGACTTTCCGGACGCAATCGCTGCCCCCGGCACGCGGGACATTCCGTCGCGGACATGTAATCCAGCAGGAAATCGCGGTAGCCCTCGGAAGTGGACTCCTCCAACACCCGTTTCAGATACGCCAGAATTCCGCCGAACCCGGTCTTGCCCCCCTTGCCCGCTTCGCCGAACAACAGCAGGTTCTGCACTTTCTCGGGAAATTTTTCGAAGGGTATGCTCAGATCCAAACCATGTGCGGTGGCCGCAATTTGCAGCATGTGGATCAGGTTTTGCGACGCTGACCCCGGCCCCAATCCTCCATCAAGCAATGGTTTCGACCAGTCCACGATCACTTTCGCAGGGTCAAAATCATAGCGGCTGCCCAGCCCGTGGCAGTCAGGGCACGCGCCGTAGGAGCTGTTGAACGAGAACGACCGCGGCTCCAGTTGTGGCACGTTGATGCCGCAATCCGGACATGCCAGCCGCTCCGAGTAGAGCTGTTCGTCTCCGCCCACGACCGCCACCTGCACCAGGCCTCCCGCCAACTTCATCGCCAGTCCGACGGAAAGCTCGAGCCGGTGCTGAATCCCCGGCTTCACCAGCAAGCGATCGATCACCACCTCGATGGTGTGGTTTTTCCGCTTATCGAGCGCGAGGTCATCCTCAAGGTTCACCAGTTCGCCATCCACTCTCGCCCGAGTGAAACCGTGCTGTACCAGCTTCTCCATCTCTTTCTTGAATTCACCTTTGCGCCCGCGAACAATCGGCGCCAATACCATGACGCGGTCTTCCGGCGTGAGTGCCATCACCCGCTGGACAATTTGATCGGCTGATTGACGGCTGATGGCCCGCCCGCATTTGGGACAATGCGGCACCCCAATCGAGGAGAATAAAAGACGAAGATAATCGTAGATCTCGGTAATCGTACCGACCGTCGAACGCGGGCTCCGGCTGGTGGTTTTCTGTTCGATCGAGATCGCGGGACTGAGCCCGTCAATGGCATCCACATCCGGCCGTTCCATCTGATCCAGAAACTGCCGGGCGTAGGCCGAAAGCGTCTCCACATAGCGCCGCTGGCCCTCCGCGTAGATGGTGTCAAAGGCCAGCGAGGACTTGCCCGATCCACTCAAGCCGGTGATTACCGTCAAGCTGTCACGGGGGATTTCGACGTCGATGTTCTTGAGGTTATGCTGGCGCGCCCCGCGCACCGAAATCTTGGTAATGGCCATAAACCGCGAAAGTGATGCCCTTCAGTGCCCTTCCGTAACGTGGACGCGCTCACAGAGATGTTGGAAAGTGGAGGTGCGCAGCTCTACTCACGTATCTTATTTGCTAACAGCAGCAAGCGTCAACGCGGGTAGATTCAGAGAACGCAACAGTATCGGGAAGAACCCCCGAACAGGTTCAGATCTACGGCTGGGTAATTCGTGCAAAGGCAGGAAACTTGGGCAGTCTATTGAGTGTTTTCATTCTCTCTTTCACCGTAGTTACGGTACTGGCAGTTGGAATTCTGTCTGCCTACGGCTCCGTCATCGCCATTCTTCGCACTTTCGCTAACCAGTCGCCGCAACGCGTTGCGCAAAAACCTGTGCTCGCACCCAGCCATGCTCGCGCTGCCCACGCCGGCGGAGACTAGCTCATTTCCCGGGCCGCGGTGCGGATCCCGGCCAGCCAGAATCCTTCTCTCGCCCGTCTGAAATAAGTTCAACTGGGATTGCAAGAAAGGCCTGCACCAGGCGCAGGAGATTGTGCGCGCCGTTGCCTAGTTGTGCGGCGGTCCAGGAGGCATGCCAGGTTGGCCCGGAGTCGGGAGACCCGGAGGTCCGGGCTGTCCTCCCTGTTGCTGAAGCTGCTGCTGCCGCTGCTGCAATTGCTGCAGAAGCTGTTCCGGGGTCTTGATGTTCGGCTGCCCATCCTGCTGTTGCTGCGATTGCTGCTCGTCGACGGTTTGCTGATCGTCGGTGGTATCTTCGGCCTGGTCGGTGGTATCGTCTTGCGAATCGTCGGAAGAGTCAGCAGAATCATCGGAACCGTCGTCCTGAGCATCCTGTCCTTCGACGGTGACGGTGTTTCCCCCAGGAGCAGCCATAGGTATGGCCGTCGGCCTGAAGGCGGTTGCTTCCTGGCTCGGAGCCTGGGGCTGGCTATCCGCCACGCCACCTGACTTGGCCAACAGGATCACCCGATCCAGGGCATTCGGATCGGTTGGCGAACCCAGCAGCACGTAATTGAAGTGCGACCCGTTAAGCAGCGTGCTCAACACGTCCCGCGCTGGGCCTGGTCCGAAATGTCCTACCACGCGCTCCGGCGCGTTACCTGGAACATCGATGTTTGCATTCGTCTGCGTCCGGACCGCTTTCAGGATGTCGCCCAAGGTAGAGTTCTGCGCCGTAATGGTCAGCTGCCCACCTTGAAACGAGACTTGAGGAGGCGTTGCAGGCATTTCTGCTAATGTGGGCGGAACCACAGGCGAGACCGGTTGGACCGTAACCTCTTGCTTCTCCGGATGTTTAGCGGTGTGCCGCTGCTTGCCAAATGCGGGCCCCACCAGCCAGCAACACAAGCTCACGCTCACCCAGAATAGAAACTTCGGCTTCAATGGTCCACCTGACATGAGAACGACCGCACCGGCTGGCCTTGCGGAAATTCGTACAGAAAAATCCGCTCCCACTCTCTGAATTGTAGCATCGTCGAGCTATCTTCCAATAAGCCCTCCGCGGCCCACTCTATCTGGAGAAAAACAAGGGGGTTCAGGTGACTTCATCAGTGGAACCAATAACCTACTGCCGCGGCGCGTAGTAGCCCCGGCGAGCGCGCACCTGGAGATCCTTCTTGAAGGCGGTAATTTCAATAGGACGATAGCGTCCGTCGGCCTCGAAGTCCGCCGGGTGGTACGAGATTATGTACTGGCTCCGCAGCTCGTCTTCAATGGCCGCAAATGAATTCTTGATGTCCTTCATCTTGAACGGAAAGAATGCCCGGCCGCCAGTCGCATCCGCCAGGCGCTGCAGAGCTTTATCCCCTCGCAGGATCAGGCCGCTGTCATCGGTTGAAATGGCATAAATGATGACCTCCGCGCGCTGCGCCATTTCGATAGCCTGCGACTCGCTGAACTCGCTCTGATTATCCTCACCATCGCTCACCACGATGATCGCCCGCCGCGACGGACGGTCCTGGTGATCCTTAATCAACTTCTCGTGGCACGCCCGATAGATGGCATCGTACATCGCCGTCCCTCCACCGTCGTGCAGCCTGCGCACCGCCGCCGACAACAGGGTCGGGTTGTCGGTGAAGTCCTGCATCACCTGACTGTGCGCGTTGAAACCAACCACGAAAGCCTTGTCGAAATCCGGGCGGATGGTCTTTTGCAGAAAACCAGCCGCGGCATCCTGTTCAAAGTCGAAGCGGCCATGCACCGATCCGCTGGTATCGATCAAGAGCCCAAGTTGTATGGGCAAATCGGTTTCGCGGCGGAAGTTCACAATCGACTGCGGCGGCTTATGATCGTCGAGAATTGCGAAGTCTTTCTGGTCCAGGTTGCGCACGAATTTGCCGCGTTTGTCCGTCGCAATGAACAACACGTTGACTTCGTCCACCCGCTTCTTGATGGTCAGAACGGGATCGTCGGAATCAGGACTGGAAGCTTCCGGTGCCACCACGGCGCTGGCTGGCGCCAGGTAACTGACCTGCGCCCGCACCGGTAACCCGGCCACCACTGGAAGCAACCCCGCGAGCAAAAAATACTTCACTGTGTACTTCATTCCACGTCCTGTCCCGGCTTACTGAACCAGTCCCTTGGTTCTAAACGTCTTACATCTTGATAGATGCACGCAACGGGCCGAAGAACCCGGCAGACGCTGGTTTTACTCATTGGGAATGTAGGGGACTCCGGCCCCCGTGGCAAGTTACAAAGGGAGCACTCGTTTGGTCATGGACAACAGCTCGCAGTCTCTTCAACTTAGGTGGCCCCTGAGTGACAACTCCAAAACCCTCCCCTTGCATCTCAGGGGGGCGACAAAGGGTAGAATAGCAACATCCACCACCAATAAAGGAGATTCCATGAAGGCCCTACTTACACCGTTCCTGGTTTGCGCCCTTATCCTGCCCGCCCTCGCTGATAGCGGCAAAGAACAGGACCGGGTTGAACAGTCCGGCCACGTTCTAAAGGAAATCCTCAACATCCCCGACGACATACCACAAGACCTGCTCGACAAGGCCGAATGCATCATTGTTTTGCCTTCGGTGCTGAAGGGCGCATTCGGAATCGGCGGCAGCTATGGCCGCGGCGTCATGATTTGCCGCGGCGGAATTTCCTACACCGGACCCTGGGGACCGCCCGCGATGTACGCCCTCGAAGGCGCCAGCATCGGTTTCCAGTTAGGTGGCCAGGCCACGGATTTCGTTCTCCTGGTGATGAATCCTGCAGGAGCGCGCTCCCTGTTGAGCAGCAAAGTCAAGCTGGGTGCTGACGCCTCCGCCGCCGCCGGCCCCAAAGGCCGCACCGCAGAGACCGCGACCGACGTAGTCATGACCGCCGAGATCCTCTCCTATTCCCGCAACAAAGGATTGTTTGCCGGAGTCTCACTCGAGGGTTCCACTCTACGGTCTGATGGCAGCGCCAACGAGAAACTGTACGGACA
Source organism: uncultured Acidobacteriota bacterium (assembly GCA_963788605.1). Classification (GTDB taxonomy): domain Bacteria; phylum Acidobacteriota; class Terriglobia; order Terriglobales; family Acidobacteriaceae; genus JABDBE01. Next base: position 195,818 of record CAWBHD010000021.1, read on the forward strand.
AAAGCTAAGCGCAAGAGACATCATCCGTGGTGGGAAGGTAAAGAATCCACCTTGCGCCGCGGAACTGGTTGCACTCCTGAACCAGAAGTCTCCCAAAAACAAATCCGATCCAAAATCGCTGAAGTAGCTCTTTGCTCACGTGGGGACAGCCGCGAAGGGGCTGTCCCGCGGAGCCGAGCTTGCAGGTTCAGCCGCCGCCTGATGACCGCTAACCCATGAACTCAACGCCCGTAGCTCTCATCCGCTGCCCCTGGGCCCGCAACGATCTCTCTATCCGCTACCACGATGAGGAATGGGGCGTACCCGCTCACGACGATGCCACCCTTTTTGAATTCCTCCTGCTCGAAGCCGCCCAGGCCGGGCTGAGCTGGGATACCATTCTGAAAAAGCGGGAAAACTATCGCGCCGCCTTCAACCGCTTCGATCCAGGAAAGATTGCACGCTACGATTCCCGCAAGACTCAAAGTCTGATGAATAATCCCGGCATCATTCGCAACCGCCTGAAAGTCGCAGCCGCCGTCACCAATGCCAAAGCATTCCTCAAAGTCCAAAAAGAGTTCGGCTCGTTCGATACTTACATCTGGCAATTCACCGGTGGATCTCCTCTCCTCAACTCCTGGCGCTCGCCCAAGCAAGTCCCCGCCAGCACACCCGAATCCGACGCCATGAGCAAGGACTTGAAGAAACGTGGATTCTCTTTCGTCGGCACCACCATCTGCTATGCCTTCATGCAAGCCGTCGGCATGGTGAACGACCATCTGACCGGATGCTTCCGCTACTCTAAGGCCCGCTCCTGAAAAACCGGGGTGCCCGGACGTAAGTTATCGAGCCTCTTCGTATCGCAGGACAGGCAATGACAATAAGCCTCACCTGAATCCCCGTCAGCCGCGCACTTAGCTGGTTCGCGATGAGCGCCTCTAGACCCGCGGAAACGGCCCGTCGATCGATGCCACGATCCCCCGCTGTTTCCGCCGTTGTACCCGCGAAATGACATAGTTTTGACAAACTATTGACAGTCGTAGTTCCTGAACCTCATAAGATTTCCTCTCCCAGGAGCCGCGAGGCTTCAGTTGCTCCCACGATCACAGTTTCTGGTCCAGGAATGTCTTGCTAAACCAGGAGGAAAACCAATGAGAAAACTTACTCAGTTGCTCTGGGCGATTCCGGTGGTGGCGCTCGCACTGGCCAGTGCGCAAGCGGGAACTATCTCCACCGTCGCCTCCACCATTCCCAGTAACGGCGATATCAATCCTTATGGCGTCGCCCGCGTACCCACCACCACGGGTTCGCTGACCAAAGGAAGCATTCTGGTCAGCAACTTCAACAATAGTCAGAACCTGCAGGGAACTGGCACGACCATCGTCCAGATCTCTCCAAGTGGCGCCGTCTCGCTGTTTGCCCAAATTGATGCCAACAACTTACCCGGCCCCTGCCCGGGTGGAATTGGCCTGACCACCGCTCTGGTTGCGCTACGCGCGGGATGGGTGATCGTTGGCAGTTTACCCACGACCGATGGAACCGCCGCCACCGCGCAAGCCGGATGTCTCCTGGTGTTGAACAGCTCCGGCCAGGCCGTCGAAACCTTCTTCGGTTCGCTGATCAACGGTCCCTGGGACATGACTGCATTCGATCGCGGCAACAACGCCAGTCTTTTCGTCACCAACGTTTTGAATGGCACCGTCGCGGGCGGAGGCAGCGTCGTGAATCAAGGCACCGTTCTGCGTGTGGATCTGAATATCCCTCGCAGTGGGATGCCCAGCCTGCAGCAGATGACGGTGGTCGGGTCCGGTTTCGCCGAACGCACTGATCCCGGAGCACTGGTGATCGGTCCGACCGGTGTTGCGCTGAGCGGCAACGACGGCCATGACCACGGTCACAACCAGGTGCTTTATGTTGCCGACAGCCTCAACAACCGTATCGTCGCCATCGACAATCCCTTGCAACGCAACACCTCGGCTGGAGAGGGCGCGACAATCTCAAAGGGTGGTACTTTTAACGTTCCCCTTGGACTGGCGATTGCCCCCAACGGCAACATCTTGTCCGTAAACGGCGGAGATGGCTTTCTGGTCGAAACCAAGGTGGATGGACACCATGGGCGTCAAATCAGGAAGGTGTTGCTCGACAATATGGGCAATCCACCCGGAGCTGGCGCCTTGTTCGGGCTCACCGCTGTGGCCGGCCAGGGTATCTACTTCGTCGACGATATCGAAAATGCGTTGAACATCTTTCACTGAGGTTCGGATCAAGCCGAGGCGCACTGTGCGAACAAAATAAGGAACGCACAGTGCGCCCTTCGGAAACCATCCCATTCGATATGCTTCGACTCTCCGCTGAACCTGGATATTTCCTAACCGCCACGCCTCCTATAGAATTTTGAACACTCAAGAGCAATTCAGAGGTAGCCATGAGATTCGCCAAGATCGTCTTTTGGATCGCCGCCATTTGGGGCGTGCTGGTCATCACTCCGCTCTACTTCATGTTCGACCTGATCAGCCGCATGGACCCGCCGGCGATCACGCATCCGGGATTCTTCTATGGCTTCGTGGGAACCGCGCTGGCCTGGCAGATTGTATTTTTCTTTATCGCCCGGGACCCGGTGCGCCATCGGCCGCTCATGATTCCTGCAATGTTTGAAAAGTTCAGCTACACCACGGCTGTCTTCATCCTCGTCCAGCAAGGGCGCATGCACCCATCCGACCTCGTCTTCGCCGGGACCGATTCCCTGCTCGGCATTCTGTTTGTCGTCGCTTACCTCAAAACCCGATCCGACTCCTGACCCGCGCAGTTTGGTCCGAAATGCGCGACTGCAGCTTTGAAAGGGCGCGGCTTCAAGCCGCGCCGTACATCGTTTCCGAACACATGGGCACGGCTGGGCAGCCATGCCCGTCAAAACTTCAAACGCTCGCCCCTTTTTTGCAGGTTTATCCGCACCACAACTCGTTCAAACAGCCTTGGCATATCCCCCAACCACTTTTCACTCAATTAGGTGGCACTGACGTTGCATAACTGATATTTTGGGTTGGCTTTCACGGGCCCTCATGACGTTGCAACCTGCATGATCGGCGAAACCATCTCGCACTACCGCATTGTGGACAAGCTCGGCGGCGGCGGCATGGGTGTCGTCTACAAAGCCGAAGACACAACTCTTCGCCGCTTTGTCGCGTTGAAATTCCTGCCCGAAGACCTGACCAAAGATCGTCAGGCATTAGACCGCTTCCAGCGCGAAGCTCAGGCCGCATCAGCCCTGAACCATCCCAACATCTGCACCATCTATGAAATCGGACAACATGAGGGCCTACCCTTCATCGCCATGGAGTTCCTCGATGGCCAGACCCTGAAACACTCAATCATCGGTCGTCCCTGGGAACTCGACCAGTTGCTCGAAGTCGCCATCTCCGTCGCTGACGCGCTCGACAACGCTCACGGCGAAGGCATCATCCATCGCGACATTAAACCGGCTAACATTTTCATTACCAAGCGAGGCCTCGCCAAGGTCCTGGACTTCGGCTTGGCCAAGGTCGTCGCCCGCAAAGCCGAAGCCGTCGAAGCCAGCGCGACCGCCTTCAGCGAACCGCATCTCACCAGCCCCGGCAGCACACTTGGCACAGTCGCATATATGTCGCCGGAGCAAGCGCGAGCCAAGGAACTGGACGCCCGTACCGACCTGTTTTCGTTTGGCGTCGTGCTTTACGAAATGGCCACCGGCACGCTCCCGTTTCGTGGCGACAGCACCGCGGCGATCTTCGAATCGATCCTGCGCAAGGCCCCCGTGGCCCCGGTCCGGCTCAATCCTGATCTTCCTCAGAAGCTCGAAGAAATCATCAGCAAGGCGCTCGAGAAAGACCGCAACCTGCGCTATCAACACGCCGCCGACATGCGGACAGATCTTCAGAGGCTAAAGCGCGACACCGAATCCGGCAGAAGCGCGATTATCGAAACTGTTCCGCTGCCTTCTCCGTCAGTCAGCGCTACCCCACCGGCGGAATCGGCGAATGCTCCCGCCGCAAAGGCGACCGGGTCTTCTTCACGCAACCTGGCCGCGCCCGCGCCCGTGAGTGAAGTGACGACCGCGGTCCCGCTCCGGAAAAGCACATGGTTGACCGCTTCCGCTATTGCAGTGCTGGTTATCGCCGCGATCGCAGGTTTCTGGTTCTTCCGCGGCCGATCCGCTCATCCTGCCGGTACTGCGGAACACAAAGCCATTGCTGTCCTGTACTTCTCCAACCTCTCGCAGGACCCGTCCCTCAACTGGCTCGACAACGGCCTCACCGACATGCTCACCACGAACCTCGCCCAGGTGAAGGGTCTCGACGTGCTCTCCACCGAGCGCGTGATGAGCGCAGTGCAACGTGCCAACAAAGATGGCAAGTCTCTCGATCCCGCCCAGGCCCAGAAAGTCGCCCGCGACGCCGGCGCCGATGCCTACATCACCGGGGCCCTGTTGAAGATCGGCCCCACTCAACTCCGCCTCGACGTCCGCGCTCAGGACACCAGCACCGGCCAGATTCTCTTCTCCGATAAACTCGAAGGGCAGGATGTCCAGAGCATCTTCGGGATGGTGGACCGGCTCACCGGAAGCATTGCCGGCAGCTTCCTGCCTGCTTCTGAACTGCCGCAAAAAGCGCCGGAGATCGAGCAGGCTTCCACCTCCAATGTAGAAGCTTACCGCCACTACCAACTAGGCATCGACTATGCCCGCCGCTTTCTTACTACCGAGGCTATCCGCGAGTTGGAAGAAGCAGTCCGCCTGGACCCGCAGTTCGCCCTGGCCTACCTGCGTCTGGCGGATCAGTACTTCTTTCAGGGTGATCTGCGACGCAGCAACGAGCTTGCGATCAAAGTCGATCAAATGCAGGCGCGACTGCCCCGTTTCGACCAATTGTCGTTGCAGGTATTGAAAGCCGGACGCTCGCGCGATCAGGAGGCTGAGGCTGCCGCCCGTCAAACCCTGGTGTCCGAGTTCCCGCGCGAGGGAAATGAACGAGGCATCCTGGGCGCCACCCTCTCCGCCTTAGGAAAACGGGATCAATCGCTGGATGTCTTCCGCCAGGGACTCGCACTGGACCCGAAGAACGAAGATCTCCTTAACCTTCAATCCTACGAATTCGCCAATTGGGGTGATTTCAGCAGTGCGCTGAACGCCAATGATGCCTATATGGCGATTCGTCCCGGCGATCCCAATCCACTCGACAGTCGCGGCGACATTCTCTTCATGGCAGGCCGGGACGACGAAGCCGTCGCCGCTTACCGTAAAGTGCTCGACCTGAAACCCGACTTCGGCGATTACGCCGAATACCTCAAGCTGGCCATCGTCTACACCGACCAGAAGAAGCCCGACATGGCCAAAGCCGCCTTCCAACAGTTCGCCCAACGCACCACTCCCCTCCTGCGCCTTTATGTCCCGGGATTCGAGGCCCAGTTGGAACAGACGGAAGGCAACTTTGAAGGCGCGCTCAGTAGCTACCGCAAGGCGGTCCTTCAGCTTGGGGCATGCGGGCCAGGGTGAGGCCGCTGAGAGTTTCTTGCAGCAACTGGCTGCACTCTCTGTCCTGTTGGGGCAGGGTCCTTCCGCTCTCGCCTTTGCCCAGCAACAAAAGATCGACGGGGAAGAGTTGCTAGCGGTCGCCTTCCTGCAAACCATGGCGGGAAACCCGTCCGCCGCGCAGCAAAGCTTGCAGCGATTCGCCTCCAGCCATCCCTGGGTCGCGCCTCGAGCCATTGAAGTTCGACAGACGATCAATGAAGTTGCTGCCGCCGTGCATGGCGGAAATGGACAATCGGCCCTGACTCATGCCGCCACCATCCCCGAGTTCATTACCCCCGTCGTCATGTTCCTCAAAGCCCGCGCCCTTCTGCTCAACCATGACTATTCCCCGGCTGAAGCCGAGTTTCGCAACGTCTTAATGCGCGAGCGCTCGTTGGCGAACGGTCAGGTCATGACCGATCGATTTCCCGTGTTTGGCATTCTCTCCCACTACTACCTCGGCCAACTCTACGAGGCCACTGGCAAGCGCGATCAATCCATCAACGAATACCAGGAATTCCTCTCCCACTTCCAGCCATCCCAAACTAGCCTGCCCCAAATCGGCGAAGCCCGCACCGCCCTCAAGCGCCTGATGCAGTAGCATCCCGGCGCCGATACTGCGGGACACTCGTCTGCGATGACGGGATATCGCCGCCCTCAATCTTGCTGCTTACGATCCCTGCTCGGAGTAAAATCGTCACCCACAAGCTTTGTAAGGGAATAGGCGGGCACGCAAGGGAATCGGCAAATTCATGTTCGAGAGATATACCGAAAATGCGCGTCGAGTTATTTTCTTCGCACGCTACGAAGCCAGCCAATTCGGCAGCCCACTTATCGAGCCCGAACATCTCCTGCTGGGACTGCTCCGCGAAGACAAGGCCCTCACCAGCCGTTTCCTCGGTTCTTTTAGAGCGACGGAAGACGTCCGCACAGAGATCGAGCAACACACAACCGTCCGGGAGAAGGTTTCGACATCCGTCGACTTGCCACTCAGCGATGAAGGCAAACGTGTCCTGGCCTATGCAGCCGAAGAGGCCGATCAGTTGTCCCACCAACACATTGGGTCGGAACACCTCCTGCTCGGCCTGCTGCGGCAAGAAAAGTGTTTTGCTGCAAAGCTGCTGCATGACCGTGGAGTCCATCTCCAGCGGGTCCGCGAACAGTTAAGCCAGTTTCCACACAAAGTGCCTTCCCGTGCGAGTGACACACACCCTCCAATTCCTGCTCAGTTCAGCGGAGATTTCATCCGGGCCGTGGATCAGATCGAGCCACTTATCGGACGAGACGGTGAACTCGAACGGGTCATGTACATCCTCTGTCGCCGCACCAGAAAGAATCCAGTGTTGGTGGGCAGGCCAGGGGTTGGCAAGAAAACCATTATCACCGGCATGGCCCGGCGAATTGCTGATGGCACCGTTCCCCCAGTCCTGGAGGGGAGGCCCCTCCTGGCCATCGATCTTTCCCTCGCTGCTGCCACCCAGGGGGATCGTGCCTCACCTGAGAAGTTCCGAAGAACCTTGACAGGGGAAGGCGCAATCTTTTTCGTCGAAGACTTGCATACTCCCTTCCTCTCAGAAGAGGGATCGAGTAATATCGCCGGGATACTCAAGCCCCTGCTGGCGAGCGGCCAGATTCAGGTCATCAGCACTGCCACTCCTGCCGGCTACGCTGATGCAATCGAACACCACCGCTGGCTGGAGCAGTACTTTCAGGCAGTCGATGTGGCGCCAGCCACTGAAGCCGATGCTGTTAAGGTTCTGCTCGGGATCAAGCAGGAGTACGAGAAGTTTCACGGGGTCACGTACACCGAGGATGCACTCACCTCCGCCGTCAATTATTCCAGCGCGTGCATCCGCGGACGAGAACTGCCCGGCAAGGCCGTAGACCTCATCGACGAGGCCGGGGCGGGTATGGGACTACGTCACGTCAAGCTGCCGGAAGCGGTCGCGGAATTGCACAAGCGCATCACCTTCATTGTGCGACGCATGGAAGGAGCCATTGCGAATCACGAATTCGAAAAGGCTCGCTTCTACTCGGAAGAGGAGCAGAAGGAACGTGAGCACCTGCGCCTGCTGCAAGAGAAATTCAGACTCGAAGAGCCGGTTCCCGGCACCGTCACAAAGGAGCACATTGAAAATGTGGTGGCACGCTGCACGGGAGCATCCGTCGCCACCATTCGACAGATTCTAGCCAATTCTAAGCCGCCACATCCTTGACGTGGGTGGCGATATACCACTGATTGCCGAACCCATCTTTCACGCCCGCCGTGCGATCTCCGTAAGACTGGTCCGCGGGCGCTGAAATCGACGTCGCCCCGGCCGCGAGCGCCCGCTTGTAGAGCCCATCCACATCCGGCACATACATATAGACCATGCTCGGCATCGCCTGATACGGCCCGTGCGCCTCTCCCATTTCCACTACCGAGTCCCCAATCCTCACCTGCGCATGACGAACCACGCCATCGCGACGCATACCGCGCCAGTTCTTCCCCGCCCAAACCTTGCTTCAGGAACTCGATCACCGGCGGCGCACTCACCAGATGCAAATAAATGTTCACGCTATGCAGTCCCTTGGGAATGTAATGCTCGCCCTTCGCCGTCGCGATGTACCAGTAATTTCCAAACGCATCCTTCACGCTCGCGCTGCGCTCTCCATACTTCTGATCCGCCGGCGCATCGATCGATGTACCACCAGCCTCCAGCGCCCGCTTGTACACCGCATCCGCATCCTTCACATAAACGTGCAACGCCGCCCGCCGGGGTTCTCCTCGCCAGGACAGCCCAGGCCCGCCTCCACCAATCATCAACATGGAGTGGTCCAGGCGGACTTCTGCATGGATTCCACCGGCGCCGCCGATCGTGCGAAAGGTTTCCTCCGCCCCGAATGTCTGCTTCACGAACTCGATCAGCCCGGGCGCGTCCTGCGCGACCAGGTACGGCGTGACCGTACGATATCCCGGCGGAATCGGACTCGGCTTTCGGCTTTCCCCTTGAGCTACGGTTGACATAGTTCTGCTCCTGAGCGTCTTAGTTGTGGGATCGGCTACTGCAAAGGCAACTTTGGATTCTGAGTCTTCTTCACGCCATACTTCGATGCCCGCGCACAAGTCGAATATCCGACCGGCTCGACCGCATCCGAGTCCGGGCTCTGCCGCTTCACTCGATAGCTCTGCACGGTGTAGCAGGTCACATCGTCGTCCTGCGCGACATCACGCCGGAGACGCTCGACGACTGCGGGATCATCCAACGCCAACCTGACCTCATCGGGATGAACAATCCCCGCCGCGCGATCGAACCGTGAGGACGAAACCTGCCGCGACTGCTCGCCAGCCACGCACACCGAGACCAGTCCGCACAGCAAGGCAGCCAGGAAAAAAAGGAAGGACGCACGCATACGAAGTTCCTCCGATGCCCCAGATTATAGCTCCGAACCTCGTCGGATAATCGGCGTCGGACAATCGCGGAAACTGCGGGGCCCCTCACAACCGAAAATGGGGGAGAGCAGTTAGCAAAGGGCCCCAGTCTGTGCCGAACCCTTGTACACCAAAAGCAATCCCGCGCAACAAGAAAGTATTTCTTGTTACAAAACCCGAACAGCCGGCTCACTTGACCATCGCCGAAGGGGCCCGCGCCTTCCCCTCCCCGCGTAGCAGATGCCAAGCCTCTCGATAAGAAGCATACTTATGCCGCTTGCTATCCGGCGTGAAATGCAACGAGCAATTCGTCCGCCCCATCAACTCGTACGGAATGATGTACCAGGCATCAATCGGAATCAGATAAACCGCAAAAAAGTCCACCACTCCGCTCGGATACCGCTCCCGCTGCGGCCCCATCACATTCAAGCTATAACCCTCCCCCCGCCTCTTATAGACCGTGGACTTCACCTGTACCCGCAGAATCCGCCCGTCGCGCTTCGGAGCTACACACTCCACTCCCACATCGTAGCTAGCCGAGTCCCCATAAGGCTTCGACACCCGCAGTCCTTGCCCCGCAGCCCGCGCCATGAAACAAAGCTCGGCCCACTCCCCGCGTTCCTTGCACCCTTTGATCGCGCTACCCCAGTCGTTAGTCATAGCTCTCCGTAGTTCGCCAATAAGACTTGCCCGCAAATAGAAAACGCGGCCATCGAGGCCGCGCTGCATTCCGTTGGAATTGTGTAGAGCGGACACTCCTGTCCGCTGCCATTGATCTTTGCTAGCCACCAGCCACTAGCAACTACCTGATACTTTTATGATAGCTACTTGAATAGGGTAAACACGCCAACTTTGCGAAAATATATTCGAAATTATGCACTTGACACAAGGTTGATAGTCCTGTACTATTCAATTTATGGTTATCACTTTGGCTTCTATTTCTTCCCTGGCTTCGTTTGGCCCTTTACGTGCCTTTGTACGGCCTTCACGATGTTCTGGATGAAAGAGGTGCTTCAGTGCTTCCTCGTCTGTCATTTCCATCGGGTGTTTCTTTTCTTGGGCATGGTGACCTATGGTTGAAGCAATTGACCTCTGCGAACTTGTTGAACGATTCCCCGATGACCAGAAGTGCCGCAATTACCTTGAGCACCTGCGCTGGCGTGATGGTGTGCGCTGTCCGAAGTGCCAAGGCCAGCGTATTTCGTCCATCCTGAAGCGTGATCAGTTCGATTGCGATTCATGCCGCTATCAGTTCTCGGTCACCGCTGGCACGATTTTCCACGACACGCACTTGCCGCTGACGAAGTGGTTTCTCGCGACGTACCTGATCTGCCAATCGCGCAAGGGAATGTGTGCGAACCAACTCAAGCGGATGCTGGGAGTCTACTACCGGACCGCGTGGTATCTCTGCCATCGAATCCGACACGCAATGTCCGACGCGCAACCGCTTGTGAAGTTGGGGGGCACCGTCGAGATGGACGAGACGTAGATTGGCGGAAGGAAGATCGGAAGGGGCGTCTATGCCGGAAGAAAGCAGAGGAGGTAGTTATAGGTATTCGTCAACGCGGCGGCGATCTGCGTTTCTTCCACGCCGACGACGCCAAGAGCGGCACATTGGCTCGGTACATCAGAGAGAACTTCGCGACGACGTAGACGTAGTTATGACGGATGAATTCCCCTCCTATCCTTGGGCACTCAAGATAGCGGCTGCATCACAGGCGATAAGCACGAACGGTCAACCACAGCGCAGTCTACGTTGATGGAGACATTCACACGAACACGGTGGAGTCCGCATTCACGCTCCTGAAGCGCGGGATCGTTGGAACATGGCATAGTGTGACTGCAAAGCATCTGGCCGCTTATCTCGATGAAATGACTTGGCGTTTTAACAATCGTAAGAACCCGTTTCTGTTTCGTGACACGATGCTCAAGTTGATTCACTCCGACAATATCGAATACAAAGAATTGACCAAAGCAGCATAAGCTATTGTGGTATAAAGCCTTGTCCTGTAGCACTGAGGTAATCTTGTCGGATAAGGAATCGACAGCAAAAATGGCAGGGTACGCCTTACGCGAGGCTGGAACCCTGGTCTTCGGTATTCGCCCCCCTATACCAGCTTTTCGAGCCGCACGGCGTACAGTGGCGAACGCTCATCAAAGTGCTTCTAACGGGAGTCTCATTCTTGGCTATGGGCATCTTAGTAGAGAGGGTACGAGCATGATTCAAACATTGCAGTTGCTCGTTTGCGTAGCAGTAGCGGCCTTGATAGCAATTGTGTCCCTTTTCATTGATAGATGGAAAAGTCTAAAGCGGGAACCCGTTGCGACAAGCGACAAGACTCCTTTACCTTCCCTGAAGATCATCAATCTCAAGAGGAACCGCGGGAAACCATTCATAAAGGCGCTGCTATGTCTCGCGTTCGATAGCTCATCCAATCCTCCTTAGCAACCTCAAATTACTTTCCGCCGCTCTCGTTAGTTACAAACACATCGGCTTCTTCTGGAACCAAATATTTGGTGGAATAAGTTCTCTCTTTAACGTCCTCGCAGCTAAGGACTATGATAGTTCCGGGAGAGTCAACCAATTCCGACTTAAGACCCGGAAACATCGACGCGATTACTCCATATTCAGTGCGTCCAGTTTCCATCACGGTTTGAGAGGTTTTCTCTTGAATGTAATCAGAAGGACCATATTTACTGAACATCGATCCGCCCCTCAGACGCGCCGTTATATTCCCGCTACTTATGACACCGGCCTTTTTGTGACCACTTGGAAGCGTAAGCGACATCCGCCAATTAGTTAACGTCGTGGGTGGGCCACTGTTAGTTACTTTGACCCTGAGCACAACTTCTGTGGCAGGATCGATTCCTGTAACGTCTCCAATCCCCGATCCAACGCATACACCCGAACATTAGGAATTCTAATTATTAGTATTGCTGCTAACAGCAGCACAGAAATTGATGCGCCATACGCAGCTAATTTCCATTTCTTAGATCGTTTGCCTTTGGGGGATTCGATCTGCTTTCGTCGTTGTATCTCAAAAAACAGCACAGCCAACAAAAATAATAAAGGTGCTATCCATGGCGACAGTTCTACCGCCCAACTAGGCAGTGTATGGTAAATATCAATGGCCGCTTCGCCTCGACCCCAATGATCTAGAACAAAATAGATTGCACCAAGCACAGCCGACCCAATGCCTTTCTTTGACTCATACCACTCTTCTGTTCGGTTCATACGCGGAATGGTACTCCGCGTGCTAATCTTGCGTCAAATGCCTAATCCCGAATATATTCGCCTTGTGCACAACAACTTGCGGGCAATCGGGCTCCTCAGGGGGCTTGACAAGATTTCGGCTTTAACATGTTTTTGCACCAATTCAGGTGCATTGCGCATTTCGTCCGTGAGGGTCGAAGAATTT
>CAWBHD010000022.1:0-12148 GCA_963788605.1 uncultured Acidobacteriota bacterium
CGGCGCTGCTCTTGCATCCGGCTACCCCCGAGTTGGTGTAGTCCAGCCGCACCAGGGAAGACCCGGCGTTTTTTATCACCACGGGATGGGTAGCGTCGGTACCCTGCCCGGCGGTGGGAGTGACGACATCGAACAGAGCCGGGTTTCCGTTTTCGATGAAGGAGACCTTGAGTCCGTCCAGTGAAAGCGTGGGAGAAAGAAACGAGGCAGAGGAACCCAGGGCGTACGACCACATGAAAGTCGGCTGAGTGTAGTCCGTCGTGGGCGGCGTCTGCGGACCGAAAGGACATGAAGATGAGGCGGTTCCGGTGTAGAGATTGTTAAAGGCTACAAGATTGGCCTGGGTCGTCGTGGGCGAGGCCCCAATCGTGTAAACGGCGAAATCGTTGGCGCAACTGTAAGTTCCGTTGGCGCTGAAACTGTATTTGGCGGGGCTCTCGCCGACCGCCATTCCGCCCGTGACCGGAGTGCCATTGCCCGGGCCGAGCGACATGGCCCAGTCCACTCTGCCCGGCTTGCGGGGGCGCATGGGCCGATAGGCGGGTCCGCGATAGAGGAATGCGCTTCGCTGATTCCAGTTGATCCAGTTGCGTATGTCCTGAGACGCCTTGACCCTGGCTTGGGGAGTGCCGCCATTGGTGAACAGAATATGGCGAGTGCTCCAGTCGAGTGGGACACCAACATGCCCTTCAGCGGGGGCTTGGGCTTGCAAGCGGCCGGCCGCCGACAATAGCATCACGGCCACGCAGACGAGGGCGAGGGATAATTCCGTCGGCTGACTTGGGCGCACATTCTTATTCTGGTTCATAGGTTTCATGGAATCCTCGCCGGGCGCACATCTTCGCTAATGGGTCAGGATACGCGCATCACGCCATTCTTATCTTCGCTCACATTTTGGGAATATGAACTCTTACTTTCGTAACCAAACGTGACCATCCGGGTTCGCACATGGTGACCGACGTGACCGGGCGGAGTTGACACTTGACATCTATCCATATTTCTGCAACTATCGAAATATGACAGGAACAGATGGATCGAAGAAATCCTCCGAGCAAGTTGCCAGGTACGCTGACATGTTTTCCGCCATGGGGACGGAGCCGCGACTGCGGATCATGCAGTTGTTGCTGTCCGCCCATCCGCAGGGCCTGGTAGTCGGCGAGATTCAGGAAGAGCTCGACATTCCAAACTCGACGCTGTCGCATCACCTCGACAAGCTTAAGGCGGAAGGCCTGGTCAAGGTGCGCAGAGAAAGCACCTTCCTGCGTTATACAGCGAATGCTGAAGCGCTTCAGGAACTGCTCCAGTTTCTGTACGCGGAGTGCTGTACTCGAAACCAAGCGGTGAAATCCGAAGAGATCGTTCAACTTTGCAGGTAGGAGGGAGTCCGATGAACAGCCCTGACATTAAAGATGTTGTGAAGGAGAGATATGGACAAGCAGCGTTGCGTGTAGGGAGCGGCGGTAGTTCGTGTTGTGGAGCGGCCCCGGGGAGCGGGTGCGACCCGATCACGTCCAATCTTTATGATCGATCCCAGGCGCAGCAGATTCCCGAAGGAGCATTGCTGGCATCGCTCGGCTGCGGGAATCCCACGGCTCTGGCCGAACTGAATACCGGCGAAACGGTTCTGGATCTTGGTTCGGGCGGCGGCATTGATGTGTTGCTGTCGGCAAGGCGGGTCGGCCCCACCGGCAAAGCCTACGGCCTGGACATGACGGACGAAATGCTGGCGCTGGCGAACCAGAACAAGCGCACAGCCGGAGTTGAGAATGTCGAGTTCCTGAAAGGTGAGATTGAACACATCCCGCTGCCCGACAACTCCGTGGATGTCATTATTTCTAACTGCGTGATCAACCTTTCCGCGGACAAGGACCGGGTGCTCCGGGAGGCTCTGCGTGTTTTGAAACCCGGGGGGCGGTTTGCGGTATCCGATGTGGTGACTCGTGGCGAGATGCCTTCCGAGATTCGCAAGAGCGTATTGCTCTGGGTGGGGTGCGTTGCGGGGGCTCTCGAAGAGAACGAATACCGGGGCAAGCTCGCGGCTGCCGGCTTCGAGAAGATCGAGATCGAACCAACCAGGATTTATCACATAGACGACGCTCGCGAGTTTCTATCCGATCAGGACATCGATGTGGATGCGATTGCGGCCCAGGTAGACGGCAAGTTCATGAGCGCCTTCATACGGGCGGTCAAACCCGTGGGCCCGGGAGCGAAGACATGTTGCGGACCGACCTGTTGCAGCTAGGGAGATGCCAGGCATGGAAAGACACTACAACGTTTTGTTTCTGTGCACGGGCAATTCCGCGCGCTCGATCATGGCCGAGGCGATTCTGAATTTCAAAGGCCGGCCCAATTTCACCGGCTACAGCGCCGGAAGCCATCCCTCTGGCACGGTTCGATCCGAAGCCCTGAGACAGCTCGAGGTGGCGCATCTTCCAACCGCGAGTCTGCGCAGCAAGGCTTGGGATGAGTTCTCTCTGCCGGGCTCTCCGAAGCTCGATTTTGTGTTCACAGTTTGCGACAACGCCGCCAGGGAGGTTTGCCCAGTCTGGCCGGGACAGCCGGTAACTGCTCATTGGGGCGTTCCAGACCCAGCGGCAGTTCGTGGGAGCAAAGCGGAGATAGACCGAGCGTTTCGTGAAGCGTTTTTTATCCTGGATCGCAGGATCAGTCTATTTCTCTCGCTTCCACTTAAGAGTCTCGATGGCCTTACTCTCAAGAGGGAGCTCGACAGCATCGGCAAGGCAACGACGCCCGTCACGACCGAATAGGGAGAGCAAATGAGAACAACTGGCCGTCTCGGTGTTCTAGACCGCTATCTGACGGCGTGGATCTTCGCCGCCATGGTCGCAGGCGTGGCGCTGGGATGGCGCGTGCCCGGAGTTATACCGTTTTTGAATCGCTTCAATATCGGTACGACTTCCATCCCGATTGCCGCGGGATTGATTCTGATGATGTATCCACCGTTCACCAAGGTGCAATATGAGAACTTGCACCAGGTCTTCCGCAACAAGAAAGTTTTGGGCCTTTCTCTCGCACAGAACTGGATCGTTGGGCCCATTCTGATGTTCGTTCTGGCCATCGTCTTCCTGCGCGGATACCCGGAATATATGGCTGGATTGATCATGATCGGTCTGGCTCGCTGCATTGCGATGGTGATCGTCTGGAACGAACTGGCGGGAGGCGATACGGAATATGCGGCTGGCCTGGTGGCCTTCAATTCTCTGTTCCAAGTATTCTTCTACTCTTTCTATGCCTGGATCTTCATCACGGTTCTTCCCGCCAAGCTCGGACTTCGGGGCGCCGTTGTCGATGTATCGATGGCGGAGATCGCCAAGAGTGTATTTATTTATCTGGGGATCCCGTTTCTCGCCGGATTTCTGACTCGCGTGGCACTGATCGGTTCCAAAGGGCGCGAATGGTACGACCGGAATTTCATTCCCCGGGTAAGCCCGCTGACGCTGATTGCTCTGCTGTTCACGATTGTGGTGATGTTTTCGCTGAAGGGTGGGTACATTGTTCGTCTGCCCCTGGACGTGTTGCGCATCGCCGTGCCCTTGTTGATTTACTTCGTCCTGATGTTCCTGGTGTCTTTTTATATGGGCAAGAAGGTGGGAGCGGACTATTCCAAGAGCACGACCCTGGCGTTTACGGCGGCCTCCAACAATTTTGAGTTGGCTATCGCTGTCGCAGTTTCGGTATTTGGCATCAACTCTGGAGCCGCATTCGCGGCCGTGATTGGGCCTCTGGTGGAAGTGCCAGTGATGGTGGCGTTGGTCAATGTGGCGTTCTACTTTCAGCGTCATTTCTTTTCGGACACGCGACCGATGGCCATCTAGCCGTCCGGCGTCTTGCTGCCAAGTCAACGGCAGCGGACAGGAGTGTCCGCTCTACACGTCACTCGGAGTTGAGGAGCACGTCAGGATTTTCCTGGTTACGCGGGTAATTGGATTTGGATTAGCGGGCCGGTGGAATTTGCGCGGCTGAGTGCCAGCATGTTTGCGGTTGCGATGCCTGTCCTCTGAAAAGACTTTTCACAATCGGCGGTCGATGGGCCACGCATATTTCCTTCCATGTAGGCGAGGCCGGGGCAGCGGGTGCAGGTTCCAACGTGGGCGCAGGTCGAGCAGGTGGGGAGGTCGCGGGCACGGATCGAGCGCACTTCGTTCCAACTGTGACGAGTGACGCCAGATGTCGAGAAACTTCTGCTGGCGGACGTTGCCGCTGGGCAATGGGAACTGCACGCAGGGGAAGACGTCACCATAGGGAGAAATGTAGCAGGCGGTGTGGCCGGCGCTGCAAGGGAGGCCGTCGATGATGTCGTCACCGGGCGGGGGCGGCGGGGCGCAGAATTCCTCGACGTTGCCGACGAGTTCCTGGTTGTGAAAGAGTTGCTTGAGTTCGGAACCCGGCATTCGCAGCGTGAGGATCGACCGGTCTCCATCCATTTTCGGGGTGATGGTGGGGTCGAGGGTGTAAGAAACTCCGAGCTCTTTTGCCAAGGCCATCACTCCGGCGTTATCGAACCGATTGCTGGCCATGAGGACGTTGGCGATCACGACTTTGAGGCCTTGCGATTTGAGAAAGCGGATGGCTTCGACGGTGCGCTTCAGCGATCCCGGCAATTTGGTGATTGCGTCGTGTACTTCCGGGCGGTGGGAGTAGACGCTGATCTGGATCTGTTCAACGCCGAGTTGGCGGATGCGCCGGGCCTCAGCTTCGCGGATCATCACACCGTTGGTTTTCAGCTTGACGTTGAACAGCAGGCGGCGCGCGTGCTCCACAATCTCGAAGAAATCGCGGCGCATGAGGACTTCCCCGCCGCTAAGGGTAAGGAAGAAAACTCCGGCATCTGAAAGCTGATTGAGAATATCGCGAATTTCTTCCGTGGTCATCTCGCCTTGATCGTCGTGATCGAGATAGCAATGAACGCAGCGCTCGTTGCAGCGATAGGTAATGTCGAGATGCACGCTGATGGGAATGCCGAGCCCGAGCGCTTTCTGATTCATCTCGGCGAGAAGGCTCATGGTGTCTCCGGCGGGGCGATGGGCTGGTCCGAGACCAGGAGGATGCCGTGTTGGGAAAGTTCGTGGATGAACTGTTCGGCATCGCGGCCAGCCTGGGCTGGATCGACGTCGAACTCCGGGCAAATCTTGCTGGTCACGATATCGGACACTGGGGTGCGACCGTCAGCAGCCTGCCAGATGGCGGTAGCAACTTCGTTGAGGGTGAAGAAGGTCGAGTCCGTTGCTGACATGATCATCATTTCACCGCCGACGAGGCGGGCGGCGATGGCGGAGCTTCGCGCGATGTATGTTTCTGCGATGACGTTCTCTCCAGCGGCCAGAACACTCCGACCAACCGCAACTCTCTTCAATGATCCTGCACGGGGGTGAACGCCCCCGCCTACATGGGCAAACCAATTATCTCCCAGACTTTCTTGTCCGGAACAAATATCAACCGGCGGATGGGAACCCGTTCTACAAACTCGCAGGCGGAACGGAAAACCAGATTTACCAGTTCCGCATCTTCGGCAAAGAACAGGATATTTCTCATGAGCAGCCGGATGGCCTCAGATGTTGGGACGGGCTCGATCCGATTCTCCGGGCCTTTCTCCAGGAGGAAGAGTGCGCTCAAGGGCGCGGACAGGTTCTCACCTACTCTGGCTAACTCTCCGGCAAAGGGCGTTCCGCAGGCCCGGTACTGGTCGCCGTCACGTCGCACGTAAGAAATCTCATCGGTGAGCAAGGTGGCATCGAGCGGCGCTAAGCGGGAAATCGTAGTCTTGCCCGCGCCGGATACGCCTGCGAACAGGAACGCGCGGCGGTTGCGAATGGCGCTGGCGGCGTGCACGAGAAATCCCCCCTGCTTGGCCAGGATGAGAGTGTGAACGATGCGCAGCACGGAGTCGATGGCGTACGGGTTGCGGGATTGGCGAATGTGGCCGTGACCTGCGGTGGCGTCCCAGCGGGCGCGGAAGTCGCCGCGCTGCAGTAGCCATTGGCCGTTCTGCAGCGTTACCTGGACATCCTCGTCAGCGTGCGTTGTTTCCTGCGGTTCGAACAGGTCAATGTCGAACTCGTATTCGGGAGTGGCGCGGGACTTTATGAATCCTGTGTAGCGATTTTCGAGCAACTGGCGAAAGGTGGGGTCTTGGGTGCGGAGAGCAATGGCCATGCCGCCGATCTCGATGGCGATGGTGGCACTTGGCGCAGCCTGGGAGGCGAGGGTCATTGAGGTTCTGGCAACGCGGGCGTTTTGCCGGTTGGGGCAAGGCGAATATTGCTGTTGCCAGTGGGAGCGGAGACGCCGCCGGGACGGCGGCGCTACCAGGATGCTGCGGCAGCGGAGGACGAGGTTTCGGAATGAGTCCCAGTGGCATAACGCTGCTGCAAATGCCCGATGTACCGGACGTAGTCGCGGGACTGGAATGAGTGTCCCGTTGATCCTTTGAATGGCCGACACCTTGCCCAGCACTTGGGATGCAGCGACTGGCTCATCGTTTTGCGGCATTGAGTCGCCGCGCGTAGTCCAGTGCGAGCTGTGCTTCTCGATCAGACGGTGGATAAAGAAACGGGGGTCACGCTGGACCAGCACGATGTCGCCGGGAACAGCCTCTTCGCCAGACGTGCTCTCTATGCTCAGAATATCGCCGGGCCAGATTGATGGCAGCATGCTGGTTCCGAGGGCCTGCAGGCGTATGGCTCCGCCGCCTCTAAGAACTTCGGCCGCCAGATCGAGTTTGTTCTCCTCGCGAATCTCGGTCGTGACTGGCATGGGCGGAAGCTACGAACTCTTGCGATTGAAACGGCACTGAAATTCGGTGGGGCTGACCTTGCCACAGGATAGGGCCATGGTCTCGAAAACGCGCTCGAAGCGGAACTCAGGTTTTTGATACGGCTTTTTCCCCGGGCGAGGGCTATCGCTTAGGTTTTTCTTATCAGCATTCGCGTCTTTTCGATCCATAAAGTCCGCGCGTCCTCGGCCGGCTGTGGGGGCAGCCCGGATAACCGTTTGGTGGCTTTCTCGGCAGTCTACAACAATATCGCTGAGAAGTGGTTGGGATTGTTGATTCTGGGCTCGCGGTCCGCGCCGCAAATACGTTTACTTTGCTTTCGGTTGTTTTGATAACAAGGTGACCCGGTCGGTGACTTTCTGGCCTTTTTCCATGCCTCCGATCAGAACCAGACCCTCGCGGGTGACGAGCAATCCGCGATGATCCATGGTTGGATCGGGAGTGTTCTCGTCGATGGTTTCCCATTTGCCGGTGTGCAGGTTGAAGTCGAAGGTTACGGGAGAGGGTTCAGATGGCTTGCCATCGTAGCCGATGCCGTTAAAGTCGTAAGGATTGGAGGAGCCGCCGGCAAAATAGATTTTCTGGTCTTTCTCGGAGCCACCAGCAGCGATGCGGTAACGCGCCACGCCGGGGTGATTGGGCAACCTGGTCCATGCAATTTTGGTGCGGTCGTGATGGTCGATCTTGCCCATCCAGCATTCATCGGAGGCGACGTATGCAGGGGAGCCTGCTGAGGGGTTCTTGCCAGCTCCATCGACATAAATGATGGTGTCGTCGACGAGGGCTCCGGCATGGCCGAAGACGGGTGTCCCGGGAATTGGTGTGGCTTCGGACCACTTGTTCTTTTCGGCGTCGTACAACTGGACGTTATTAACCGCGCTCTGGTTCGCGCGGCCGCCGATAAGATAAACGTAGCGGTCGTCATAGACCCCGGCCACGGCGTCGCCCACAGGCAGGGGAAGGTCAGCCCCACGAAACCAGTGGTCGGTGTCGGGATGGTAGATGCCAACGTCGGGGACGGTCATCGCACTGTGCCCTTCCAGCACGTAGCCACCGAACAGGAGCAGGTGATCCCGCACCCCGGCGGCCACGGCGCCAACCCTGCCGGCAGTGCCGGGTACAGGATGGATCGCGGACCACTTCCCTTCCTTTGCATCCAGGGAGAAGGCGGTATTGGTGATGGCGTCCGAGGTCTTCTTGGGACCGATTCCCATGAAAGAAAAGAGCAAGATCTGACCGCGGACTTTGAGCATGGCTACGGCGTTATTGGAGATGGGATCGGGGAGCGGATCGACGTCGGAGTCGGCAGCCATGGAGTGGCAAGCGCCCGCCAAAAGCAACAAACAAAAACCGAGATGCCTCTTCATAGGTTCCCCGTCCGTGTACCCAGAAAATAGCACGTGGCGCGGATGTTGTCAGTTGTGCGTCGCCACCGGGCTGTGCGCTGCCGGCATCGATGTGGTGGATGCAACTACCGCGAGAAGGGCGAGCACGGGGAGGGCATATAGGGTATACAGAGGAAGTTCCGCCGCGAATCGGAGGCGGGCGGGCGGAATTGTTAGTGAGAGCAGCGAAAGCGCTGATGCAGTTCCCCATTGCCACAACTGGCATGCGAAGGTTGCAGTTGTCAAAATCCGCGGGATTGCGCCCATCTTCCAGATTGTCCGCCGCTGGGCCAGCATCATGAGTAGCACCGGGATGAGCAGAAGATGGTAGTGGGGGGCTAGTTTTGGAATGATCGCGAGTGTGACGGCCGCGATCCATGCCAGCGCCCACGAGAATTGCAGCGAACCAGCGGAAGCGCGTCGTGAATGCCAGCATACATAGCTGAGGGCAACAACCATGGCTATGTTCACCAAGTCTGCAAGTACGGAGGGAAGAAGAGTCTGCGCTATGGTGCGGTCTGTCCCGTAGTTTTGGTATTTGAATACTGCCCCCATGAACCCTGCTATCCAATAAGGGGCGAGACACTCGGCCGCTGCCAGGAGAGTCACCATACCAGCAAGAAAACCCCATGCCAGGCGCTTCCGTTCTTTCCAATCAGAGCAGGCCCACAGAAGAAACCAGAGGATGGCGAATCCCGAAAGCTGCGGTTTGATCGTCGAGAGCGAAAGCAAGCATCCGCTCAGGACGAGGCGATGTTGAACCGCCGTGGCTGCGGCGGCAGCCACGAATAACAGAACCAGCGCAGTCAGATTCTGTTGCACATACTCGTGCACTGCGGCGAAGCTGCTCGTGGCAAGCAGCATGCCAGAAACCATCAGCAGCAAGCCTGGACGGAATTCGATGGCGCGCATCCACAAAGGAACGCTGCACGCCACACACAATAGCAAGAGCCAGCGAAAAATCTCCTGAACGGATGAAAACGGCATTTCGATGGTCGGCGCGAGCAGGAATACGATTGGCAGCGGATATACAAAAGCCTGCTGGTCAGTAGGATCGGAGAGATCTCGCGGCGTGAGTGCGCGCCCATAGAATCCGACTTGGATCTCCCGGGTTACTTCGGGGCTGTAGGGATCGCGGTGGTGCAGCAGCAGTTCGCGAGTACCCAACCACAGCGGATAAAGATCCGAGTTATTCCCAATAGGCCTCCCTTTTTCAGTGGCCGCCGCCGTGTAGAAGGGAACGAGGATGGTGCCTGACCAATGCCAGATTCCGAATGCCCCCAGCAGTGAAAGAATTAAAAACAGGATGTGGCCAGGCGGAACTCTCGGGGCTTGCTTCACCGCCCACATTGTAGACCTGTCCGGTTCTCATCCAAGTACCGGACTATGCGACCCCTACCCGACGCGGACTGCTTTCGCTTGTTCGACACGAAACCATCGCAAGCTGCACCGGCTTGCAGGATCGAGGCGCGATTGATCGGGAAAGTGATATACCGAGGGTGAACCACTGGTAGCGCTACCATTATGAAAAAGGGGATTGTCATTGTGAGCGCCTTGCTCCTGGCGGGCATTGTGGGACTCGCTCTGGTCCCCGTCACTCACCTTGCTGAGATTGAAAATGCTGACTTTGTGAACTTCTATGCGGGCGCATTGATTGTGCGCAGCGGAGATGGCGCGAATCTCTACCAGCCGCAAACTCAGGCTGCAGCTTTGCGGTCGGTTCTGGGGCGAGAGTCATCGGAACATTTCCTGCACCCCGCGTTTGAAGCGCTTGCCCTGGCTCCCCTGACATTTCTGAGTATCGAACACGCCTTTGTGGTGTGGACGATGGTCAATGTTGCCATGTTGGCGTTGTTGCCGCTGCTCTTGATGCCCTGCATCCCTCTGGTGGCTCGCAGGCCCTACCTGGGCTTGCTGGGGTTCTTCTTTCTTCCCGTGCTGATTGCACTTAGCCTGGGACAAGATTCCATATTGTTGTTGCTGATCATAAGCCTGTCCTATTTGTTGATGCACAAGAAAATGGACTGGGCGACTGGGCTGGTGCTGGCGCTGGCGGCCATCAAGTTTCAATATCTAATCGTTCTGCTGCCTCTATTACTGGTTTCGCGGAAGTTGCGCGTGAGCGCAGGCCTGGGGCTGGGCTGCGCAATCCTGGCTTTCATTTCTGCGCTTGTAACCGGCTGGGGCGGACTTCCGACCTACTTCCGGTTCGTGCATGCAATTGACACGCAGGGTGGACCCGGTGCACCGAACCCGGCACTGATGGTCAATTTCCGGGGATTTCTGGCAGGAACGGGCTGGGCGCCACATTCGTGGGTCTACGCGGCGGTTGGGGCGGCGTTGCTTTTTCTAGTTGCGGCGACAGCAGCGCGGACTCTACCTGTGACGCGAAAGAACGGCTTGGTCTTTGCTGTATATGTTGCCGTGGCGCTGGCTGCGTCCCCCTCGGCACACTTCCCCGATATGACTTTGCTGCTGCTTCCACTCCTGCTCGCCATGGACTGGCTGTCCGAAACTGGAGTTGGGAATATTCGCGCCGCATCGGTCGCTGTGGCGTGCGCGTCGTTGTTTCTGGCGCCGGTATTGTTGCTGGCGTTGGGCGGACATTACTGGTGGAATAGCCGGATATACTTGATGTTCCCCTTGATTGTGTTTTTCGTTGCCGCCCTGACCACGGAGCTTTATTTCGTGGCTGATTAAGTTGCCAGGGCGCGGACGTTCCTTTGTGCGCTTCGTGTCCTTTGGTGGCGACGAAGTTCAAATGCTTGAACCACGAAGGACACGAAGGTACACCAAGGCCTCCGTTGAAAATTCTTACCTGATCGGAATTTCCCTAATCCACAAACCCCTGCCGCACTCCATGAATGAAGTCGGTGTAAGCCGGAGTGAATCCAGCAGCGCGCATGTCGGCGGCAATCTGGCCGCGGTGATAGGCGGAATGCGTGATCACGTGCAGCAGGATATCCTGCTTCTGGCTGGTGAAGGGTTCGCCCTTGGTGTTCTTGTAGGCCAGTGTCTGCGAAAGTCCAGCTTCGCCGATTGATGCCAGATAGTTTTGCCAAAGGCCCGGCAACTGCTCGACTTCGAGCTTGCACTGCGCGATGGTGAAAATCGGCCACACCGGCAAGGTCTGCTCTTGGACCAGCAAGCGTTGCAGCCATAGCCTTTCGGCGGAAGCGATGTGACCCAGCAGATTTACCGAACGAACGGGCGGAGCGTCGACGGCTTGAAGCGCCGCCAGAACCTCCCGGTTGGCCCACTCGTCGTAGGAAAAAAGGTGTTTGATGTGTTCGAAGATCGTCATGAGATTGTCCCTCTATATTGATGATCTGGATGGGAGAAGGTTTCTCTGCGATCCTGCACTATGCAGGGATGAAGCAACTTCCCGCAGCGGTTCGGGTTTCTAACTTGCATCGCCGAGTCCCAGGAGGATGGTGTGACCAGAGTGCGTGCCAGAGTGGTAGCGGTTGTATTCGTCAGTCTAGCGGGCCTGCTGTTGGCGGGGTGTCCTCCGCGCGATAGGCAGGTAGATCCCAGTGCCCACCAGTCACGCAGGTGTCGGTTGGCCAGGGCACCCATACCTTTCAAGCTGCTGGGAAGCAGCGTTTAAATCAGCAGTGGCCCAGGAACCATTACATCTCCAAGATTAGAGTGCCGGCGGCAGAGAGACCAGGTAACCGGCTCACTCAGCAGCGCACCCAAGCCAGGACCCCAGGCCACCTACAAAGCAAGGGCACCGCTCAAAGCCAGAGCATGGAAAGGCACGGGCAGGGCCCGGCCACCAGCAGGGCAGGCAGAGGAGGGAAGGGAAGGAAGGGAAGGAAGGAAGAAAGAAAGGAAGGAAGGAAGGAAGGAAGAAAGAAAGAAAGAAAGAAAAAAAAAAAAAAAAAAAAAAAAAAAAAAAAAAAAAATTAGCCAATTTTAAAAATGTGCAGGTTTGTGCAGGTTTCAAAGTACATTTATCTATCCA